>NZ_VCRN01000049.1 GCF_009849585.1 Bacillus sp. ZZV12-4809 | reverse complement strand
GAGAGGTTTACAGTCATGAAAAAATGCTTTCAAGTCCAATAAAAAAGTAAAAAGGGTCCGGAATAAGGCTATTCCGAACCCCTTTTGTCTACAAACTGAATCGCCCTGACAGCAGGGCGATTTTTTTATTTATTGGGCAGTTTTTGCTTTGAGTATTAAGATGACATCTTTACTTTCTTTTGAGTAATAGTCCATTTGCCTCTGCTCGGACTCTTAACCAAGTCATTGTAGGCGAGGACATTTAAATCTCTTTGAATGGTGCGAGGAGTAATACCAAATTCCTCTACAAGCTCCTGAGTTGTTACAGTTCCGCGCTTACTTATAAACATGTAGACGGATTTTACACGGTTTAACATCCGGTTAGTTGAAGGTTTCAAAAAACCACTCCCTATCCTTTTTTCAAACCCCATGGCAATTTCCTGCAACCGACAGCTACATTGAAGGTTAGCCTTCAAACGTATGTAGTTTTCTCTTCCCCAGACAACCCCTTTATACTCTGGTTTTAGTCAAGATGTCATACCTCTGACTATATTGTAACGCTATTATCTGATTATTTCTACTTTAAGGCTAAAATTTTACAAAATATTTATAATGGTGATTCTTTTTATAGTCTTTACGTTCCCCTCCTTTTTAATGTATGTTTAATTCCCTAAATTACTGAGATTAAACTTCGATGAGAAAAGGCACTATTACTATACCTTATGGCAGAAGGGGCTTGTAATATGTACAGAAAATTCAAAATATCTTTAAAAAATATCCCTATATCCCAAAATTTGTTTTTTGATTATAATCAATTGGTATATTTAAAAGAATGAAAGGAAGAAAATTTTATGGAAGCTCACTCGCTGAGAGATCGTCTGGTATACCCGAAGGAAAATATTTATTTTGCATTAGTTGCTTTATTTAGTATTGTGTCTTATATTTTTCTCGCATTTTCTATTATTGGGATTGTTATTATTTTGACGCTGATCCTTGTATCCCTCCTATTCCATGGTATTATGATGGGCGGCATCAGAAGAAACGGAGTAAGAATAAGTGAGAAACAGTTTCCGGAGATTTACGAAAAAGCAGTATTGACTGCGGAGGAAATGGGTTTAAAGGATCTGCCGGATATATACGTAATTGAATCTGAAGGAGTCTTAAATGCCTTTGCCACCAGGTTCTTCAGAAGAAATATGGTTGTCTTATATTCTGGTATTTTTGAGCTGGCTGCTCGGGGAGCTGAAAAGGAAGTTATGTTTGTCCTGGCCCATGAGTTCGCTCATTTAAGAAGAAAACATGTTATCATAAGTCTCCTGCTGCTTCCTGCTATGTGGATTCCATTTCTGGGGAATGCGTACCTGAGAGCATGCGAGTATACATGTGATCGTTATGCTGCCTATTATATAAAATCTTTTGAAGCATCAAGGGATGCCTTAACCATGCTTGCCATTGGAAAAGACCTTTATCCTAAGGTCAATCAGCAGGCATATATGGAGCAGCTTCAAACAGAATTTGGATTTTTTGTCTGGCTGAATGAAAAACTATCCACGCATCCGCACTTGCCAAAAAGAATATATGCCCTATCGAAGTTTTTTGCCAATGAATCTACTGTTGAATTAAAAGAACCGAAGGGCAAAGTCTGGATGGGAGCGGCAGTGTCAGTCCTATCTTTGACGATCCTATCTGCAGGACTCTGGTTTGGGTTTAAAGCGCTTGAAAAGATGGATTTATGGACTGAAGCCGTTATGGGCATTGAAGGTGCTACGGCACTAATGAACGCAGCGAGTGAAAATGATATTGACATGATATACACATTATTAGCTGATGGTGCAAATATTGAAGAAACGGATGCAGACGGGACTACTGCATTACATTGGGCTGTTTCCTATGGCCAGTATGACAGCGCTGCTCTTCTGCTGGAGAATGGGGCAAACCCTAATGTGATGGATAACTATCAAACCTCTCCTTTAATGAGCGCAGTATTTAATGAGGATATTGAAATGACTATGCTGCTGCTGGAGTTTGGTGCTGATCCTGCTGTGAAAGATGCAGAGGGCTATACAGCCTATGACTACGCAAAAGACTATGAAAATATAGAATTAATGAACATCCTCCAGCCATAAGATAACTGCTCCTTTTAGGGGCAGTTTTATTAATATCTTTTAGAATATCGGAATAAGAGCAAACTTTTTCCGATAATATCCGTATGTATAGGCAGGAGGAGAGGAAATGAACTTATTAAACGTTGAAATTGCATCGGCAGGCTATGAAAATGAAAAACCGATCATACATAATATTCGATTTGATTTACAGGAAGGGGAACTAATCGGTCTTATCGGGCCAAACGGTGCAGGAAAAAGCACAACAATTAAAACCATTCTTGGATTGCTGGAACATAAAAAGGGAGCAGTGGAGTTTAAACAGGGAGTTAAATATTCCTATATTCCGGAACGACCTGTTTTTTATGATGAACTGACATTGTGGGAACACCTGGATTTTACTGCAGCAGTGGAGGGGCTGCCGCAATCACTTTATAAGAAAAAAGCAGAGGAGCTGTTAAAGGAGTATCATCTGTCTGATCACGCCCACAAGTTTCCTGGGACCTATTCAAAAGGAATGCAGCAAAAGGCTATGCTGATTCTTGCGATGATTGCCAATCCGGATATCTATATCATTGATGAGCCATTTATTGGGCTAGACCCTAATGCAATGAAACTGTTCCTGGAATCTATTGACCGGGAAAGGCAGAGAGGCGCAGGGATTCTCATGTCCACTCATGTTCTGGATACGGCAGAGAAAGTATGCAGCCGCTTTTTAATTGTGCATGAAGGGCAGTTGAAGGCTGCAGGTACATTAGCTGAGATCAGGGAGCAATGCGGCCTTTTGGATGGTTCGCTGTATGATTGCTTTCACAGCATCGCAGAGGGGGCAAGCCATGAATAGTAGATCGCTCTTTGCAGGAAGGTTAATTCAAAGCTGGAAGTATCAGGCTGGAATATTCCGTTCTATTGCAGATTGGACTATCATGGTCTATCTCATCGTTCCGGGGACTGTCATATTTGGAATGATCTATCGCTCCTGGTGGCTGGAAACTCCGGAATGGATCGCAGGCCTGCCATTGCTCCTTCTTTACTATCTATTCTATATTTCTTCATGGATGGGGAATTTCCGTCCATTTGTATTAGAGGCTGATAAGGTATTTCTGGTAAAAAGTAAGCCCCTCTTTATGGGAATGAGGAAGTGGGGTTTTGTTTACTCACTATTTTTTCAAGCAATGGGCACAGCAATAATGATTGCTATTTTTCTTCCTTTTTTAAAAAATAGATACTTTTTGGAATGGAGCCAAATTGTTACCCTGCTGCTCTTTTTCATCTCTCTGAAATGGTCTATTATGATAGCTTCTTATTTTTTGAAAAAGATTAATGGGAAGTTAAAAAGGTATGTGATCAGTTTTGTGCTGTTTGTACTGTTGAGCTGGTTCAGCCAGCTCGTATATTCGCTTTGGTCTATCGGTGCAGACTTTCCGGTAATCATCGCATCAGCAGTGCTGCTTTCCGGCACATTTCTAAAAGCTTCCCCGCTTCTGAAAAAAATCCCGGCCTTAGAATTTGAGGTTATGCTTGAACAAGAAGAAAAAACAAAGTATATAAAATGGATTTTTATGATGGCTCCTGAAATGGAAAAGCCAGTTGTGTCAATGCGGACAAAACCCCTATTATTCAGAAACTCCAGACGGATCTTTATTAAGAGAACACCTATAACGGGACTGGCGGAATTATTCTTAAAGATATTTCTGCGAAATCCCTCGTATATTCTCAGTTATTTTCAAATCATATCCGTAAGTGCTGCCGGCATTCTTCTTATACCGCCTTTATGGATAAAAATGATTGTATCAGGTGTCTTTCTTTTCCTGATGTATTCCTGGCTCTCCCTTACCTGGGATAAGGCCATTATGTCCCATCCCTTAACGAAAAAATACAGTGAAAAGGATTTTTACTTTACTGCGCGAAATAGAACAGTCTTAGCCCTTTTCCTCCTCGCCCTTTTACTTTTAGGAATGTTTTTAAGCGCCTCAATGCTCATCTTGGCAAGGTTCAGCTTTCTTGGTGCATAATATATGTATGTATTTTAAAACAGTCCCCTAAGCAAACGGCGGACAAAATGGGTTATAATGGGGAAATCATAAATGTTCAAGATAAGGAGGCAACTGCATGAACGTATTGGATTGGCAAAAAGAGGTTAATAAGAGAAAAGATGATTTAATTAAGGATACTCAAAAACTTTTGAAAATTAAAAGCCTGCTGGATGAAGAGAATGCAACAGAAGATGCTCCTCTTGGCGAAGGTGTAAAAGAAGCGCTCGATTTCATGCTTGCACTCGGTGAAAAGGATGAATTTAAAGCAAAAAATGTCGGCAGCCTGGCTGGTCATCTGGAATTTGGCGAAGGTGAGGAAATTGTTGGAGTACTTTGTCACGTTGATGTGGTTCCGGAAGGGGATGGATGGACCAGCGAACCATTTGGTGCAGAAATTCGCGATGGAAAGATCTATGCCAGAGGGGCGATTGACGACAAAGGCCCTACAATGGCTGCTTATTATGCCATGAAGATTGTAAAGGAATTAGAGCTGCCATTAAGCAAACGGGTCCGAATGATTATCGGGACAGATGAAGAAAGTGACTGGCGCTGTGTGGAGCATTATTTCAAACACGAAGAAATGCCTTCAATGGGTTTTGCTCCGGATGCAGATTTCCCAATTATCTATGCTGAAAAAGGCATCTCTGATTTTGATCTTGTCCAAACCGGCAATAACGAAGAATCAGATAGAGAAGTATTGGCTGAGGTTGTGCATTTTGAGGCAGGAAGAAGATACAACATGGTTCCTGATTTTGCAAAGGCCATTCTTGTGGTTCACCTTGAACATACTGAAGTGGTGCAAAGATATATAAATTTCTTAAAAAGTACAGAGCTTGAAGGCAAGTATTACATAGATAATGGCGAACTGATCCTGGAACTTCAAGGTATTTCCGCTCATGGAATGGAACCGGATAATGGAAAAAATGCCGGCATACTGATGGCGTCATTCCTGGCTTCCCTTCAGCTGGATGAGAAGGCATGCCAATATTTTCAGTTTGTATCACACTATTTATGCGATGATTCCAGAGGTAGAAAGCTTGGCATCGCCTGCACGGATGACATTACCGGTGACTTAACCATCAATGTAGGCAAACTTTCTTATACGACAGAAAATGGCGGCCGTTTAGGATTTAATGTACGTTATCCTGTCACAAATAACATGGATGATACGAAAGAAAAACTTCTGTCATTGATCGAAAAAGAACATTTCACATTAGAGAATTTCTCTGATAGCAAACCGCATCATGTGGAAGAAGATGATTTTCTTATACAGACCCTGAAAAAAGTGTATGAGCAGCAGACCGGCGAAAAGGCTGAGCTACTATCAATTGGCGGGGGCACATATGCGCGTTCCCTGAAGTCTGGAGTGGCATTTGGCCCGCTCTTCCCAGGCAGGGAAGACGTCGCCCATCAAAAAGATGAATATATGTTTATTGAGGATTTAATGAAAGCTGCAGCCATTTATGCACAGGCGATTTATGAACTTGCGAAATAACATTGAAACCTGATATGATGGCTGAAAGATTTTACATACAGCTATCAGATAGACTAATAATTCATAAACAGGGAGTGTCGGGAAATGGAATATGTCATTTTGAATGGTGACTTGATCGCACGCTCAGAAGCGAAAGTCGACATTGAGGATCGTGGATATCAGTTTGGGGACGGCGTCTATGAAGTAATCCGCATCTATAACGGAAAAATGTTTACAGCGGATGACCATCTTGAAAGGCTGCTTGAGAGCGGAAAGAAAATAGAGCTGAACATTCCTTATTCCAAGGACCAGCTTAAACAAATGCTTATTGAGATGATAGAGAAGAATAACCTCGGACTGGGAATTGTATATATGCAATTTTCCAGAGGGACATCTCCAAGAAACCATGCGTATCCTGGTGCAGATGTTGCACCGGTGCTTACCGCCTATACCCGTGAGACCAATAGGCCTGTTGAATCAATGAGAAAAGGCGTTAAAGCCATTCTGATTGAAGATATCCGCTGGCTGCGATGTGATATAAAGAGCCTGAATTTGCTGGGCAACATCATGGCGAAGCAAAAAGCCGCACAATCGGGCTGCTTTGAAGCGATTCAGCACCGCGGGAATACAGTGACAGAGGGAAGCTCTTCCAATATAGCCATTGTAAAGGATGGAACACTTTATACGCATCCCGCAACAAATCTGATCCTGAATGGCATTACCCGCCGCAAGATCAATGAGATCTGCGGGGTGAATGGAATCCCGCTTAAAGAAATGGCTTTTACAAAGGAAGAATTGCTGGCAGCCGATGAAGTCTTTATGTCCAGTACGTCAGCTGAAATCACTCCGATTATAGAGATTGAAGGAAAGATGATTGGAAATGGAAGTCCGGGTCACATCACAACTAAATTACAGGATCTTTTTGAAGAGGCAATTGAAAATCAATGCGGAAGCTTGGCAGTTAAAATAAAATAGTTTAAAACGAAGACCCCTGGATAGCAATCCAAGGGGTCTTTTACTTTACTTATTCAAACTGAAACAGATCGCTCGAAAGATATCTTTCTCCTGTGTCGCAAACGATGAATACGACAACATCATCCGGTTTGAGCCTTTTTGCAACCTGGATGGCGGCATAGCAGGCACCTCCTGAGGATGGGCCGACTAATATTCCTTCTTCACTTGCCATTCTGCGTGTAATATCATATGCATCTTCATCTTTGATTTGATGGATTTCATCATAAACATCTGTATTGAGAATTTCCGGCACAAATCCTGGACTTGTGCCGACCAGCTTGTGCCTGCCAGGCTTTCCGCCGGATAGGACAGGCGAGCCTTTTGGCTCCACTACATGCACTTCCAACTCTGGATAATTCTCTTTTAAAACTTCACCTGTACCGGTAATCGTTCCTCCCGTACCTGCCGTAGCCACAAAGGCAGACAGCGGTTTGCCGATTTCCTTCATAGCCTCAATAATTTCGATAGCAGTTGAATGGCGGTGGGCATCTGGGTTTGCGCTATTTTCAAATTGCATCGGCACAAAGCTGTTTGGAATTTCCTCAGCCAGTTCATTTGCTTTATTAATAGCACCGGGCATTTTATCATCTCCAGGAGTCAGGACAACTTCTGCTCCATATGCCTTCAATAGGTTGATCCGCTCAGCCGTCATAGTATCAGGCATTACCAGAATGGCCTTATAGCCGCGGGCTGCTGCATTCATTGCCAGTCCGATGCCGGTGTTCCCGCTTGTTGGTTCAATAATGGTTGCACCTGGTTTTAATTTTCCTGCTTTCTCCGCTTCGACAATCATATTATATGCAGCGCGGTCTTTAACACTGCGGCTTGGATTGTAGAATTCAAGCTTTGCATAAATACTTGCGCCGTTTTCAGGTGCCAATTTATTTAATTTCACAAGCGGAGTATCTCCAATTAAGTCCGCTAGGTTGTTGACAACTTTCATCTGACTCTCCCTTTCGAATATGAGTTTATATTTAACTAGGAAGTTTAATATAAAGAACTTTTGTTATTTTATGTCCATCTGTTTAATTTCATCCTGATAAAGGAAATCTATATCTATCCGTAATATATCCATCATACTAAAACAGACTATTCCAATCAAATCAAAAGGAATTATAGGAATCCGATAATTATAGGAGAGACAGAAATTATCTGCCAATTTTAACAGATGTTTGTTAAAATAAATGGAAATATGGAGGAGAATCAAGTGTCCAAACAAATGAATGCTCATTTTTTCTTTGCGTTGAAATTGCCGGATGAAACAAAGGAAAATCTGAAGGAATATATGGAAAATATAAGTCTCCAACTGCCTTTTAGCCGCTGGGTCCATCATGAGGATTATCATATTACTTTAGCATTCCTTGGATCTGCCCCCGAAGAAAAACTGCAGAAAGCAGCCGGGCTTATCGCGGATTCCATCAGAAACGAGAAAAGTTTTCCGCTGTATATCAGCAAACTTGGCGTATTTGGAAAACAAGACGCGCCAAGAATTTTCTGGTGTGGAACACAGCAGGACAAACACCTTCAAGAATTAAGGTCGAAGGTATATTCTGCATGTCAGAAAGCGGGCTTTGAGCTGGAGACAAGACCGTTTAAGCCTCATATCACCATGGCAAGAAAATGGGCCGGCACAGGTCCATTTCAGCAAAGTCTTCTCGATGCTGCCAATCCTTTTAAAAGCGGGCACCTCGAGTTTGAGGCTTCAGAAGTTGTCCTTTACCAGACCCATCTGGATAAATCGCCGAAATATGAAAGCATTGCCATCTTTCCGCTTCTGCCGGAATAAAATAAAGCATGCAGTGAATGAAAATTGGCTAGGGGAATCTTTTTAAGAGATTCATAAAACGTAATTACGGGCAAAGTTATAAGGCCATAAGAGATAGAAAGTTATTTATGAAAGCAGGGCTAGGAGAATGGGACAGTTAATAAAATTGCAGGATTATGTATCACGTTACCAGCAGGATATTTATGTATATCCTTCCCGTTTTGTCAGGCTGAAAAAACAGCAGTGGGATAAATGGCATAAAGCATGGGAAGCAAATGAATCCTACCAGTCTCAATTCACACAGCATTATCCATCCGGCACAGCGGACTGGGCGGATGAAGAAAAAGAGCCGCTGATGGAAAAGCTAAAGGGATTATTAAAACGGGGCAGGAATGAAGATGATGAGGAATATGATGCTTCTGGAATTGAAGGAAAGAAGGCAGAAGATGCACTTGAATTTGAAGCCTCCTTTGCTGTACGTCCCGAAACAATTGAGAATCTGAAACACCAGTTCCTGGACCAGCTTTATCGGTTCCAGCTGAAATGGGCATCCTCCACACTAACAGAAAAATCATTTCCCGATAAGCAATACTATTATGATGAAAACCTAAAGTATTTTTTGCAAAGATATCCGGATACGTATCTTGTCATGTATAATCCGATCTTTTTATTGAAAAAGGCTCCGGTTGAAACAGAAACCATTGTCATAAGCCCGACAGAGGTATGGTGCATCAGTTTTTTAGAGCAGGAAGATTCGGCAGTATTCACAGGTTCAAAGGATAGGTTCTGGATAAAAAGGGGAAAAGGGGAAGAAAAAAAAGTCCTGAATCCGCTGCTTGCATTAAATAGAACAGAAAAAATCATCCGTAAAATATTTGAAATTCAATCTATTGAATTGCCTGTTAAAAAAGCTGTACTCACCCGGAATGGCTATATTGATTATCCGGCTGCACCGATAGATGTGCAGCTGATAGAAAAAAGGACCTATAATCAATGGTTTCAGGCAATAAGAAGTCAGCGTTCCCCCCTCAAACATGCTCAATTAAAAGGAGCACAGGCACTGCTGCAATATTGCCAGACTTCATCAGTTAAAAGACTTGAGTGGGAGAATCGGGATGAGTCATGAAAAGTTCCCCGGGGATAAAGCGCTTATCTTCATTATTAACCCGCAGGCTAAAAATGGTTATTGCCTGAAAGTCTGGGGAAAAGTTGAGCAGATGCTGAAAGAGGAAAATATCTATTACTCTGCATACAGAACAGAATATCGCGGCCATGCCAGGGAATTGGCAAAGATTTATGCCGAACAGGCAGGCGGGCAAAAAATGTATCTTGTTGCGGTGGGCGGAGATGGAACGGTTCATGAGGTGATAAATGGAGCTTTAGGGCATCAAAATGTGAGTGTAGGGTTTATTCCAGGAGGGTCCGGGAATGATTTCTCGAGGGGGTTTAATATACCGAAAGACCCAAAGGAATCTTTAGCCGCAATACTTAAGGGAATAAGCCATTCCGTGAAGGCTGATATCGGAATGATTAGACACATAGATGGGAAAAAAACATATTTTATTAATAATATGGGTGCAGGGTTTGATGCGCTGATTTCCCGGAAAGTAAACAGTTCAAAGATAAAGGGTATCTTGAATCAGTTTTCTCTGGGCAAATTTGTATATGCTCTCTTTCTTGTTAAAGAGCTATTTTTCTATAAATGCGCTGATCTTGAAATCTTCATAGACGGAAAAAAACATGAAATTAGGGCAGCCTGGTTTGTCACTATTTCTAATCAGCCCTTCTATGGAGGCGGTATGAAGATTTCTCCGGATGCAAACCCTTATGATGGAATTCTAAATGTTACGGTAGTTCACAATATATCCAGAATCAAACTTTTGTTTGTATTTGCCTCTGTCTTCAAGGGGAGGCATTTAGGGTTTAAAGAAGTTGCAGTTATGCAGGGGAAAGATATCTGCATTCACTCTTCTCACTCCATCCCTGCCCACGCAGATGGCGAGGCTCTGGGCAGCACACCGATTTCAGCATCTGTTTGCCCGGAAGCCATTCCAGTAATTAGAGGATGTGTTAAAGAAATGTGATGATTTTTTTAGGAGAGAGCTGCTCTTAAATTACCGTTCGATTATGTAAAGGAGCTGAGTTCGGAATGATAACAATTGAACGGACTTTTAATGCATACCTTGACGAAATGCACATCATAACGATCATACTTCCTTTCAGCTATCATCAGGGACGTTCTTCCGGTTTCTCTCTCCTTTTAGAAAATGAGGAAGAGTTTCCTGTAGAAATATTGAAAAGCACCCCTATTGAGGGCGCTGTTAAATATATATGCAGAATAAGCCATGATGTGGAATTCGGAAAACAATATTGGATAGTGGATGAATATGGCGGAAAAACAGATCTGCAAATCGGAGCGGTAATCCGGAGAAGTGAGTTTGATGAGAAGTTCTATTTTGACGGACCGCTTGGTATATCATACACCAAAGAAAAGACACACTTTAGGCTCTGGGCTCCTACAGCCGTAAAGGTAAAGCTGAAGTTAAAAAGAGCATTGGAGGAGGAAGCAGAGCTTTTTCCGATGGCAAGAGGTGAGCGGGGAGTCTGGAGCTGTGAAGTAACCGGTGACCTCGATCGTTTTCTTTACTCTTTCCTGGCTTGTATTAACCTGGAGTGGAAAGAAGCAGTAGATCCATATGCAGTCTCTTCGGCTATGAATGGAGAATATGGAGCTGTCGTCAATCTGGAAAATACAAAAATTAAGAAGCCGGAGCTTCCGCCGCTTCATCAGCCGACAGATGCTATCATATATGAAACCCATATTAGGGATTTTACCATTCATCCCGGGAGCGGGGTAAAGCAAAAAGGCCTTTATCTGGGAGCAGGCGAGACAAACACTGTTGGCAGTGACGGGGAGCTGACATGCCTGTCATATGTTAAGCGGCTTGGTGTAACACATATTGAGTTTCTGCCTGTCCATGACTTTGAAGGTGTGAACGAAAAAAGTCCAAAAGAAGAATATAACTGGGGTTATAATCCTCTCCATTTTAATGTCCCGGAAGGAAGTTATTCTGCTGATCCCCATGATCCCTATTCACGGATCAGAGAATTGAAAGCAATGATCCAGGCTGTTCATTCCCAGGGACTCAGAATCATAATGGACGTAGTGTACAATCATGTATATATCCGTGAACAATCTTCTTTTGAAAAAATTGTCCCGGGTTATTTCTTCCGGCATGATCAATATGGAATGCCCTCAAATGGCACAGGAGTTGGTAATGACTTTGCTTCTGAGCGCCTGATGGCCAGGAAATTTATTGTTGATTCCATCTCATATTGGATGAAGGAATATCAAATTGATGGATTCAGGTTTGATTTGATGGGTATACTTGATGTCGAAACAATGAATGAAGTTCGCAGAATTGCGGAATCCATCGACCCTTCTGTCATTATCATTGGAGAAGGATGGGATCTAAATACCCCTATACCGGAAGACCAGAAAGCAAGCATCCGCAATCAGGAAAAGCTGCCGGGAATCGGCCAATTCAATGACTGGTTCAGAGATTCCATCAAAGGCAGCACGTTTAATATATATGATAAAGGATACGCGCTAGGGAATGACCATTACTATGATGCGGCAAAGCAGGTATTGGCCGGCAGCATTGGTCTCGAAAAGAAAGAGAAAGGCATCTTCCTTTCCCCATCGCAATCAGTAAATTATGTGGAATCCCACGATAATCATACTTTATGGGATAAAATCCTGGTTTGTTCGGAAAATGCAGATCCGGTTACACAGCAAAAAAAGCACCGCCTGGCAACCGTAATGGTACTCCTTTCACAAGGAATTCCATTTTTGCATAGCGGGCAGGAATTTTTTCGGACCAAAGATGGGAACGGAAACAGCTACCGGGCTCCAGACTCAATCAATCAGCTGGACTGGGAGAGGAAATCACGTTATTTCAGCAATGTGGAGTATATTAAAGGGATGATCAGCATTAGAAGGTCAATTCCTCTTTTCAGGCTTGACGATGCAGATTTAATCCGGAAATCCATGAGGTACATCGATATTAAAAAGCCGCTGATTGGTTATGTCTTAACCAGCAGTGAGCAAAATGCCGGGTGCAGCCATGCAGCTGTTATTATTAATCCTTCAGGCACGGAAGAGGAAATCTTGCTTCCGGAAGGGGATTGGGACCTTATTGCGGATGAACATACCGCCGGCATATCCACCATACGCAAGATAAGCAACCGTTTGGCAGTGCCGCCAATAAGTTCATATGTACTGGTTTGCAGAAAATAGAAGAAGCCTGACAAGCATACAGGCATTCTTTTTTCTGCAAACATTCCCCTTAAATAGAAAATAATGATGTAAAGACCGGTAAAATCATCATTTTTCCCGGTGATATTCCGTAAACCTAAATAGATAGACTTGACGAAAAAAGCCAGTAAGAATAAAATTTATAAAGATGGCTATTGTGAGGAACTTACATCAATAGCTCTTTTTTTATTTTAAGTTCCCAATTTATGGCTGATTTAATATTTGTCTGCTTACCTTGTGCGGTATATGCACTTTACTTGATTAACCTGATAAACAGCTAATATTTGCGAACACGCATTATAGTCAATTAATAAAATTTATCGTTACAAAGCAACGGCCTTTTTACCGGCCATGGCAAAATAAGTCTTGCTACAGAAAACAGGGCTTATTTTTCAACTCTAGCTATTTTACAACCAATGGCTTATAAATTGCAGGTGAACAATTTTGGAACATTTATTTGGACATGACTGGGAGATTGTTCCCGCCGGAGGGGCGACAGGGGAAGCTTTTTATGCAAAGAACGATGAGCAGAGGCTTTTTCTGAAAAGAAACTCTTCTCCTTTCCTGGCGGTTCTATCTGCGGAAGGAATCGTCCCGAAACTTATCTGGACAAAAAGAATGGAAAATGGGGACGTTATTACTGCTCAGCAATGGCTTAATGGACGGGAGCTGAAAGCTTCTGACATGAACCGGGAAAGTGTGGCAAAGCTTTTGAGGAAAATCCATTCTTCAAAGCCGTTGCTTGGTATGCTGACAAGAATGGGGAAGTCGCCGCTGCAGCCCGAAACTCTTCTGCATTTAATTGAGGAAGAACTGGATTGTGACTTGAAGGAACAAGCTGCTGTTATTCAGTCTGTCAATTTCCTGAAAAAAGAAGTTTCGCATATCCGCTGTGAAGAAAATACGGTTTGTCACTGCGATGTGAATCATAACAACTGGCTGCTTGCGGAAAACAACCAGCTGTACCTAATTGATTGGGATGGAGCCGTGATAGCAGATCCCGCCATCGATTTGGGGATGCTGCTGTACTGGTATATTCCAAAAGAAGAATGGCCTAATTGGCTTGAACGTTATGGCATTCAATTGACAGATGATTTGCTTCTCCGCATGAAATGGTATGTGATTGCACAGACTTTGACATCAATCCAATGGCATAAAAATAAATTCAGATTCCAGGAAATGGACAAGTGGCTTTCCTACCTGGATGAGCTTCTTTGAGATTTATGAAAATTGATCAATTTCCTGTACCCATTGTGATAAATCATTCTGATGGGATTCAATGTGAGTATCCAAGTGGGAAGAATTGATCCCGTGCTGACTGTATTCATAAATTTCTTCTAATACTGTCTTTACGTTCTGATTAATGTTTCCGTTTATCATTAATGATTTTACCAGGCGTTCCAATTGTTCACATTCTGAAATCGAGCCACAGCAATCTGTCTGATGATTGCTTAAAATATCTTTTAATAAATTTAATTGATCCTGGTGTCCAAGCGGCATGAAAAACACCCTTTCTATTGAATCTGAAAATAAAAGCAAATGGAATTCACTTTTAGGTTGTGGATTCCTTTTTTATTTATTCATGGGCGCCATGTAATTTAAGTGTTTGAATGTCATTGGGTTAAACTACAAACAAAGGATGAAGCTGTGTCCCTAAAAATAAAGTTGCATCACCGGGATGAGCATGATATTGTTTGAACGATATTAATTTTTTAGGAGTGTCAATATGCGACAGCGAAATAAACCTTGGGCGAAGGATAAATTAGCCGAATATCCTCAATATGTAATTTCCGAACCTGAAAAATATAAAGGAAAGTGGAAAGAAGCATTTGAAAAAGATCAGCCACTTCATATAGAAATTGGGACAGGCAAAGGCCGTTTTATAACTGGTATGGCAAAAGCAAATCCGGATATCAATTATATTGGAATCGAACTGGCTGAAAGCGTGATTGTTTCCGCCCTGGATCGAATCATTGAGGAGGAGCTTCCAAATGTAAAGCTCCTGAATGTGAACGCAAATGATCTTCGGGATTACTTTGAAAAAGGCGAAGTCAATCGTGTCTACCTCAATTTTTCAGATCCATGGCCAAAGAAGCGTCATGCAAAACGCAGGCTGACATCTAGAAGCTTCCTGGAGATCTATGAAGATGTTCTTGTGGATAAAGGAGAAATTCATTTTAAAACTGATAACCAGGGGTTGTTTGAATCTTCTCTTATGAGTTTTTCCGATTATGGCATGCTGCTGACATATGTGAGCCTTGACCTTCACAATAGTGATTATGAAGGTAACATCATGACTGAATATGAAGAAAAGTTCTCATTAAAGGGAAGCCGTATTTTCCGTTGTGAAGTGCAATACAGATAATCTTAGTCTATCCATATGGATAGGCTTTTTTTGTTCAGCAATAAATAGTTTAAATATTTCTATAAGTAAGCGCTTAAATGGTATGATGTGATAAAGGGAAAGCGAGCGCTTGCTCGGTAAAATCAAGAGGAGGAGACAATAATGGAGACATTGAAGTTAAAGAATATCAAGCTGTCCTGGCTTCGCGGCGGTGTTACATATCTTGACGGGGGAGCCATGTTTGGAGTGGTTCCGAAGCCTTTGTGGTCAAAAAGGTATCCCTGCAATGAAAATAACCAGATCGAACTCAGAACAGATCCCATCCTTATTCAATTTGGCGGTAAAAACATTTTAGTCGAATCAGGTCTTGGAAACGGGAAACTGAATGAAAAGCAGAAGAGGAACTTTGGTGCGCTTGAAGAATCTTTTGTCGAGCAGGATTTAGCCAAGCTTGGGCTGTCTCCTGAGGATATCGATTATATTCTCATGACGCATCTGCATTTTGATCATGCATGCGGACTGACGAAACCGGCAGAAGGGAAGTTCTCTTCTGTATTTCCTAACGCGAAAATCATTGCATCACAAGTTGAATGGGAAGAAATGAGAAATCCCAATATCCGATCAAGAAATACATATTGGAAAGAAAATTGGGAGGCTATTCAGGATCAGGTGGAGGTTTTTGAAGGAGAGTGGACACTCGGCCCTGTTAAGTTGGTGCATACAGGCGGCCATAGTGATGGACACTCTATCCTCGTAATAGAAGATGAAGATGAGACCATCATTCATATGGCTGATATTATGCCAACACATGCCCACTCAAATGTTTTATGGGTCCTCGCCTATGATGACTATCCGATGGATTCCATCAGCGCTAAGGAAAAGTGGATGGACTATGGAAAGAAAAAAAATGCATGGTTCACATTTTACCACGATGCTTTTTACAGGGCTGTCAAGTGGGATGAGGCAGGAAATATTGCCGAGAAAGTGGAAAGGCTAAAAAGCTGAAAAATCCCCATCCGGGGATTTCAGTTTGTAGACAAAAGGGGTTCGGAATAGCCTTATTCCGGACCCTTTTTACTTTTTTATTGGACTTGAAAGCATTTTTTCATGACTGTAAACCTCTC
>NZ_VCRN01000048.1 GCF_009849585.1 Bacillus sp. ZZV12-4809 | reverse complement strand
TCCTTATTTTTTTCAAAAACAATCAAAGCCGGTGACATTTTACTCGTCGTAAAATGTCACCGGCTTTTTCATTTCAGAGGTGGGTTTTGTCCCAGCCTCTTTTGTTTTTTACTGTTTTAAGTCCTGCTTAAGTTGATTATATGATTTCATATATACCTGTAGTTCATTCATTAAACCGTCTACCAGTTTGGCCGGTTCCTCAAAAAGGCCATCATTTTCATAATCAAAACAGTGCGGGTCCAAAACAAGCTGTTTAGGTATAACATTGGCATATACGCCCCTGCCGGCAATTCTTAAATTATTCAGCGCATTAATGCCGCCTTTTCCGCCTCCTGCTACAACCAGCAGGCCGACTGGCTTATGGGCAAATTGCTCACTGCCCAGAAAATCCAGCGCATTCTTTAACGCTCCGCTCATGGCACTGTGATACTCAGGGGAAGCAAGGATGACTCCATCAGAGTCTGCAATCTGCTGTCGCAATTTCTTTATGGCTGGCAGCCCATATTGATCTTCAGTTCCATTATATAAAGGAATTTCTCCAAGGCTTAAGTCGATCAGTTCAGCATTATATTTTTCTGCAATATAACGGGAGGCTATACCCGTCCGTCCCTTCGCTCGCGGACTTCCATTAATAATTGTAAGTTTCATTTTTAACTCTCCTTTATGTTCCTATATTCTTTAGTATATAGAAACATGTGCCTTTACACATCGTCAGGATGGCTGAATTTTATTAAACTGGATTTAGTACTATTTCAGTAAATGTTCCCTCAGACTTTTGGATGAGTTTTTTAATCTGACTCAGCAATGCCATGGCGCACTGCATAAAGTGCTGCCTGTGTCCTGTCTGAGAGCTCTAATTTGGAAAGCAGGTTGGAAACATGAGTTTTGACTGTTTTTTCTGTGATAAACAGGGATGAAGCAATTTCTTTATTGCTTTTCCCTTTTGCAATCTCCCTCAGAACCTCGAGCTCTCTCTTTGTAAGCTCTTCAAGCGGCTGTCTTTCTGTACTGTTCTTATTCGTTAAATGTGTGAGAAGGTGAGAAGTGGCTTTTGGATGAAGCTGATTCTCCCCTTTCATCAGCTGGACAATTGCCTGAACAAGGATATCCGGCTCAATATCCTTCAGCTGATATCCTGATGCGCCAGCCTCAATTGCGGGTATTACATGATCCTGATCTGAAAAGCTTGTGAGTATCATGATTTTCACATCAGGATAATTCAGTTTAATTTGCCGTGTCGCTTCAATTCCATTCATTACAGGCATATCCAAATCCATTAAAATAACATCAGGCTGAATTTTTTGCAGCATCTCAACAGCTTCAAGGCCGTTTTTTACTTCTCCGATAATTTCGATTTCTGGCTGCGTTTTGAGAAAAAATACAAGTCCCCTTCTTACAACGTGATGGTCATCCGCTATTAAAACCTTGATGGCCATTTAATTCCCCCCCTTTTCCAAAGGAATGATAATTTCAATATTTGTTCCTTTGTTTGGCTTTGTTATTAATTTGAATAAACCATTTAGTGCTTCCGTTCTTTTCTTCATGCTTTTGAGGCCGAGAGAAGGGAGATCGTTTTCACGATAATGAAATCCTCTGCCGCAATCGGAAATCACCATTGTAACTGTTTTTTCATTCACTCTCAGCACGACATCTGCTGCTGATTCCCCAGAATGTTTTTTACAATTAGCCAGGGCTTCCTGGCCAATTCTCCAAAGTGTTTCTTCGACTTTTCCCGGAAGGCAGATTACACCGTTTACTTTTGAATTTAGCTTCAGACCAAGCATTTGACTGTATGTCTGCATAGCACAGATAATCCCATTTTCAAGGCCGCGCGGTTTGAGCTGCCAGATAAGCGCTCTCATCTCGCTTAAAGCTTCCTGCGCAAGATCCTGCATATAGGAAAAGGTTTCTTTCATTTCCGGGTTATCAGTCATTTCCGCTCCTCCTCTCGCCGTTAAGCTTAAAGAGAATAAAAGCTGGTTGACTGAATCATGCAGATCCCTTGCAAGTCTGTTTCTTTCCGCAGCAAGTGCCGTCTCCTGTTCCAGCTGTGTGAGCTTGATTCGTTTTATGGCAGTTCCGATTTGGAAAGCAACTGATTCCAGCAAAGCCAATTCTTCCTGTGAAAAATGAGTTTTAGCAGGAGATCCAATATTAAGAACTCCAAACTTTTCCTCCCCTGCTCTCAGCGGTACGGAGGCATGATGGGTTAGCCCGTTGGTATCTTTTCTGTGTCCGGCAATTGCATCTTCTATTCTTTTACATTCGATTATATTAGAAGCTTTATTCAGTCTGCCGTCATTATAACGGTCAATGCACCAGCAATCTCCCTGGCACATCGGCCTGCAGTTATCCTCCGAAAGGGCAGGGGGCAGTTTCTCCTCCGCTGCCAGGCGGAACTCCCCATGGCTATCGATCAGAAATACCCATCCCGTTTCGAGACCTGTAACGTCCAGCAATTTTTGGAGCACCTCTCTAAGAAGCGAATCTATTTCAGTTCCTTCATTCAACAGTTCTGCTATTTCCTTTAATATTACGATTTCAGATTGTCTTCTTTTCCCCAACACCCGGATCCTCCTTGGACCTTGTCATATATATACTTTTATTATATAACTTCTTTTCCCATACTTCCTTGGCATTTAGGAGGAAGCAGCCTGCGACTAAAGTTGCAGACAGAAAAGTTCCCTTACAAAAAACACCGAAGAGCAATCCTCTTCGGTGCAAAATTTATGCTATTGGGTAGTCTTGAACAAACGGATGAAGGACGATTTCATCTATCAGCATGTGCTTCGGCGCAGATGCCATGTAAACGACAGCATTGGCGATATCTTCGACCTTCAGCCAATCTTTTTTCTCTTCAAGTCCCTGCTTTGATTCTGCAAAAAACGTATCAACCATTCCGGGATTTATGGTTCCGACACGGATACCATATTCTCTGACTTCCTGAGCTAAAGAACCTGAAAAGCCTTGAACTGCATATTTTGTTGCCGTATAGGCTGATCCATTTGGAATCGTATACCTGGCTACATCTGAAGAGATGGTAATGATTGAACCGGATTTTCGCTCTTTCATGTGCGGCAGCACTGCCCTGCTTCCGAGAAAAACCCCCTGCACATTGACTTCAAAGACCTTCTTCCATTCATCCAGTGTTGTTTCTTCAACCTGCTTGAAAAAGCCCATACCAGCATTGTTCACGAGCAGATCAAGCTGTTTGTAGGTTTTAAGAGTATTTTCAACTGCGGCCTTTACTTGTGCTTCATCTGAAATATCTGCCTGAATAGGCAGTACTTCTGAAAATCCCATACTGATGATGTCTTCTGCAGACTGATGTATTTCTTCTGAGCTTCCAATCAGGGTTAGCTTCATGCCCTTCTGAGCTAGCTTAACAGCGATTTCTTTGCCGATCCCTCTGGATGCACCTGTTACAATTGCTGTTTGTCCCTTTAACATCAAATCTTCCTTTCTGTATATACCTTCTGGGTGCAAGAAATTTATTTTGACACTGAAATACCCATTCTTTCTTCGACGATGTCCATGAACGCTTTTTGGACAGATTCAAGTTTTTCCTTGCTGGCTGCTAATGATAAGTCCTGGACTCCAAAGTAAAATTTAATCTTCGGTTCTGTACCAGACGGCCTCAGGCAAATCCAGTCTCCATCTTCGAAGAAATACTTAATAACATTGGATTTGGGCAGGTCGATATGCTTCTCAGTTCCATCTGCTTCGGTTCTGATTCCTGTTAGATAATCTTCAACAGCCTTTACCTGCATGCCTTTAAGATCCTTTATTGGATTAGCGCGGAAGGATGCCAGTGTCTGCTGGATTTTTTCAGCACCTTCAATTCCTTTTAGAGTCATTGATTTTAATCCTTCAAGGAAATAGCCAAACTCTTCAAATAAGCTTAGCAATGCATCATAAAGAGACATGCCTTTCTTTTTATAATATGCAGCCATTTCTGTTGCAAGCAGCGCTGCCTGGATAGCATCTTTATCCCTTGAAAAATCGCCGATAAGATATCCATAGCTTTCCTCATATCCAAACAGGAAGCTGTATTCGCCCGACTCTTCATATTCTTTGATTTTTTCTGCAATGAATTTAAAGCCCGTTAAAACATCAATGGTTTCGACTCCAAAAGAAGAGGCAATAATGCGGCCAAATTCGGATGTAACAATCGTTTTTAACATGATGCCATTGTCAGGCAGTGTATTCTTTTCATTCTTCTGAGAAAGTATGTAGTGAAGCAGCAGCGCACCTGTCTGATTTCCTGTCAAAAGAACATACTCACCTTCCTGGTTCCTCGCAGCAATGCCAAGGCGATCGGCGTCCGGGTCTGTAGCAATTAACAAGTCAGCATTGGTTTCTCTTCCATCTCTCATTGCGAGCTCAAACGCACTCTTTTCCTCTGGATTTGGACTTTTTACTGTTGAAAACTCAGGATCCGGAAGCTCCTGTTCCTTCACCACATGCACATTGGCATAGCTCATTGCTGACAGCGCTTCTCTGACAGGCTTGTTGGCTGTACCGTGAAGCGGTGTAAAAACTACGTTAATATCCGCTTCATTTGCTGCACCCGGATTTTCGGAAATAGTAAGGAGCTGCTTCTGATATGCCTGATCAACTGTTTTGCCGATCATGGTAATAAGCCCCTTTTTCTTTAACTCATCTTCATCCATTACTTCTATCAGCAATTCGTTTTCTAATTCATTTACTTTGCTTATAACAATATCTGCTTCAGCTGGAGTCAGCTGAGCCCCATCCGAGCCATACACCTTATAACCATTGTATTCCGGTGGGTTATGGCTGGCTGTAATGACAATCCCTGCATATGCATGCAGGTAGCGGACTGCGAATGAGAGTTCAGGCGTTGGACGAAGTTCATCAAATACGTATGTCTGAATGCCCCTGCTGGCAAGTGTTTTAGCCGCCTCCATGGCAAATTCCGGGGACATATGGCGTGAATCATATGCAATTGCCACCCCTCGGCTTTTTGCTTCCAGCCCTTTTTCTTCTATGTATGCTGCTAATCCGGCAGATGCCTTACGGACAGTATAGATATTCATTCGGTTTGTTCCAGGGCCAATCTCCCCGCGCATACCGCCTGTTCCGAACTCCAGTCCCTTATAGAATGCTTCTTCAAGGAGCTTTTCATTTCCCTGCAGACCCTTTAGCTGTTCTAATAATTCACTGTCAAGATACTCATGGTTTATCCATCGTTCTGCTGCTGTTTTCCATTCCATTGTATGACCTCCTAAAAAAAGCTTCTGCATATCCTTTTCGAGTTCCAGGCGGATATTCCTCTTAATAATATCCGAGTTATTTTGACAAAATCCGCCCTTAAATTATGTATTTCAACATGAAATGCATTGAGCGCCAAGTGATAAGGCGCTCAAGCTGCATCTATATATTACTTTTTATATTTAATGGTGTAAATATCATGCCTGCGGTCTTTTAGCTGGCGTACCGTTCCATCCTGCCTTTGTCGGCGGAGAACTTCGAGGTCAACATCACCAATCAGAACCATTTCAATATTTGGATTGGTTTCTCCGACAATGCCATCCCTTGCAAACTCAAAATCGGATGGTGCAAATATGGCAGATTGTGCATATTGAATATCCATATTCTCTGTTTGCGGAAGGTTGCCGACCGTCCCCGAAATAACGGTATATATCTGATTTTCAACAGCACGGGCCTGAGCACAATACCGCACCCGTAAATATCCCTGCCGATCTTCGGTACAGAAAGGGGTAAAGATAATTTTCGCACCTTTATCGGTTGCAATTCTCGCCAGTTCAGGAAATTCGATGTCATAGCAGATTTGGATCGCTATTTTTCCGCAGTCTGTATCAAATACCTTCACTTCGTCCCCGCGGCTGATCCCCCACCATTTGCGCTCATTTGGTGTAATATGGAGCTTATACTGCTTTTCAATCGTTCCATCACGGCGGAAAAGATAAGCAATATTATAAATTACATCATCATCCTCCTTAACAAAATGAGATCCGCCAATTATATTGATATTATATCTGACTGCCAAGTCTGTAAATAACTCGATGTATTGTTCAGTGTATTCTGTGAGCTTCCTGACCGCAAGGCTTGGTGAACGCTCCTCCAAAAAGGACATTAGCTGGGTGGTAAACAATTCGGGAAAAACGGCAAAGTCGGACCCTGAGTCAGAAGCAACATCTGTAAAGTATTCCACCTGATGGGCAAATTCATCGAAGGATTTTATCTGCCGCATTAAATACTGAACCACGCATATGCGGACAGGATAACTTGTTTTATAAAACCGTTTGCTCATTGGCCTGTAATCGACATTATTCCATTCCATCAGCGTTGCATATTTATTTGACTGCACATCATCAGGCAAATAGTTGGGATTAATCCTCATCAGCGTAAATCCATTCAGCAGCTGAAAAGATAGCACCGGATCATAAATTTTGTGGAGTGAAACCTCTTTCACATACTCCCGGGGGTTCATTTCTTCCGAGTACTTATGATAATTTGGAATACGCCCGCCAATGATGATGCTTTTTAAATTTAAAGACCTGACAAGCTCCTTTCTTTCCTCATACAGGCGATGACCTATTTTCATTCTGCGGTAGTCAGGGTGAACCATTACTTCTATACCATAAAGGTTATATCCTTCAGGGTTATGATTCGATATGTATCCTTTGTCTGTAACGTCATCCCAGGAATGACGGTCATCATATTCATCAAAGTTGATAATAAGGCTCGAGCATGATCCAATAATTTCCCCGTCATATTCTGCAACAAACTGACCTTCAGGGAAAATGTCCAAATGGCTTTCAAGCTGATCCTTCTTCCAGGGAACCATGCCGGGAAAGCATAGCTCCTGAAGAGCAATGATATGATCTATATCTGTATGCCGGGTATTTCTGATAATCATTTTCTTCTCAAATTTCTTTAAATCAAGCTTTGTCAATGGTGGGCACTCCTTTTGGAAAATAATAATTATCCCGGAAGCTGATCCGAAAACTCGGCTTCTCCAGTGATATACAGCTCTTTTCCCTTTTTTGCTGCCTTCATAACCCTCTGAATTCTCAATGCAAAATCCCTCTTGTTATCTTGCTTCTTTTCCTTCATATATATTTCTCTATAGGTGAATGATTATCATCTTTTAACTCTAAATTATCACCCCTTTTTCTTTAGAAATGCCATTTTCAATATTACAGATTCCCTATTTCCCGATTTCCTTTGAACATGTAGATTTACAAGGGATGTCCTATAGCTTTATAATTTTAGAGTACATATCAATAAGGAGATTATTATGGAGAAAATAAAATCAGACCGGCGGGAAAGTTTACTGTTTATTGCCTGGGCAGCTTCCATTCTTGCTATGTTCGGCAGCCTTTATTTTTCGGAAATCAGGCAATATGAACCTTGTGAGCTTTGCTGGTATCAGAGGATTATCATGTATCCCTTTGCTGTCATACTGGGCTTGGCTGTAGTAAAGAAGGATTATCGCATCAGCTTATATACAATGCTGTTATCTGCTATTGGAGGAGGCATTTCAATCTACCACTACTCCATTCAGAAGATTTCATTTATGGCTGATCGTGCAGCATCATGCGGAAGAGTTCCCTGTACGGGGCAGTATATTAACTGGCTGGGATTTGTTACAATTCCGTTTTTAGCATTAACAGCTTTTATTATTATTTTTATTTGCAGTTATCTTGTCTGGAAGAAAACGAAGGAGGTAGCAGAATAATGAAAAAAGTCATTATTTTTCTTGCCATTATCATTGCATTATTTGCAGCAGTTGGAATCTTAACTAAAATGCAAAACGAAGAAAAGGTGTCAGAGAACAATCCATATGGGAAGGATTCACTTCATCCTGAAACAGTCAAACAGCTTGAAGACCCCAATTATCAAAACCTGATTCTTCCTGAAGAATTGGATGAAAAATTAGATAATAAAGACGATGTAACTGTTTATTTTTATAGCCCGACATGCCCGCATTGCCAAAAGACAACTCCTGTGGTGGCTCCACTTACAGAAGATATGGGCATTGACATGGTTCAATTTAACCTGCTTGAATTTGACGACGGCTGGGACAAATACGGAATTGTGGAAACTCCAACAATCATTCAATACAAAGACGGCAAAGAGGCTAACAGAATTACCGGTTATCAGGAAAAAGAGATTTTTGAAAAATGGTTTAATGAAAATTCCAAATAACTAAAAACGCCTGCAGCTGCAGGCGTTTTTTTATACAAGCATTTCATTTGCGGCTTTAGTATAAACACTGAATAAATCATTTCGGGGCATTCTCTCTCCGCAAAAATGACTGTAGTCAAACGGAAATGATAAACCGAATTCTTGAAGTATTTGTACATTTTTAAAGAATATCGTTTCATATTTACTGCTGATTTGGCGAGATTCCAGAATAGCGATAAGCGTCTGCAGCCCTGCAATAACCTGATATGCCTCCTTTAATGTTCCGAAGTATTCAAAGTGCCTGGTAGAAGTATGTAAAATCTTCTGCTGTTCAAATTCTCTTATATCATCGTCCGAGAAATAAAGAGGAAACACATTTGAATAAAATTTTTCTATTAATTCTTGAATTTTTTGTTCCTGATCAGGAGTTGATGCAAATACAACCTTCACTGATAACCCACCTTTGTAATCCTTGTAATCAGTTCGTAATATATATATACATAAGAATATCATATTCTAAATGCCCTTTAGGGTGGTAATTATACCCATGGAGAAGGGATTTGTTGGTATTTATTCCTCCTCCGGAAATAGATGGCACAGGCATAATGCTAAATAATTAGTTCTAAAGCTCTATAATAACCCCATTTTCAGCAAAACAAAAGATGATTTTAAATATTACAATAATTTTTTGAGATGGCTATTCCTTTTATCAGCTGTCTTTAAAGGCTAAAATATTATTGTAATTAATTTATATGTGCTAAAGGTGTAATTATTCAACCGGGATAAGGAGTAATTTATGGTAAAAATACAAAGGTTTGGTGAATGGTGTGAAATAGAGGTACCTGCCCGCTGGGAAGGATATTCAATTGATTATATTTTCCGGACATTATGGGGAGCGCCCAAAAAACAAACACACAATATGAGAATGAAAAAACAGGTTCTATACAATAATGAACCTGCTAATTGGACTAACCCTGTGCATGCAGGAGATAAATTAAAGTTTCATTTTTTTGTGGATGAAGATCCAGGCGTTATCCCCTCCTATTACGAGGTTGATGTTCTTTTTGAAGATGACCATATGCTTGTTTTGAATAAACCTGCCGGCATGGATACTCATCCTAACTCGCCGGATCAAATGAATACCCTGGCAAACGCTGCAGCCTTTCATATGCAGATGCAGGGAGAATATAGAGCCATCAAACATATACATCGTCTCGATCGTGATACAACCGGTGCCATTTTGTTTGCGAAGCATGCATTAGCGGGAGCAATCTTGGATAAAGAGCTGCAAGAAAGAAGAATTAAACGCACATATTTGGCATTAGTCCATGGCGAAATGTCAAAGAACAAAGGAACCATCAGGGAACCAATTGGACGGGACAGGCATCATCCAACAAGAAGAAGAGTATCCCCCGGCGGCCAGCCTGCTGCTACTAACTATGAAATAATTGAGTACTTTCGCAAACAAAATCTTTCCCTTATTAAATGCCGTTTGGATACAGGCAGAACACATCAGATACGTGTTCACTTAAGCTGCATCGGACACCCTCTTGCTGGAGATACTCTATATGGCGGGAAGCCTGTTTTTGCACGGCAGGCACTGCATGCGGTAAAAATGGAGATACCTCACCCATTCTCCGAGGAAGCCATAGTCTGTCATGCCCCTTTTCTGGATGATCCTGGGATTTTCAAGGCCATTGATCCGTATCGTTTTTAAACATGAAAGAGAGCTGCCCTTTCTGGGGCAGCTTTACTTTACCCTATAAGCAAAATACAACAAAAAAAAGAAGCCCCAGATGGGACTTCTTTAAACAAATTTAATTAGTCATGAGTTTTACGCATAGCCTTCATAATAAAGCCTACGATGAATACAAGCACGATAGCACCAATTAAAGCAGGAATAATAGCAAAGTCAGCTACGACTGGACCCCAATCACCGAGAATTAAAGAACCTAACCATGCACCAATGAAACCAGCAATGATGTTACCAATAACTCCGCCTGGAATATCTCTTCCCACGATCATACCTGCTAACCAACCTATAATACCACCTATAATTAATGCCCATAAAAAGCTTAACATTGAAAATCACTCCTCATTTTTAATTTGATTTAGCTTTTGCTCAGATAAGAATTTCATTCAGCAGCTGCGCAGCTTTTGGTGATTCTATCTGCTTGTATAATTAAATTACCCAGTATTCATTATCTAAAACCAAAAATGGTTAAACTATTCTTCTGGAAAAATTTTATAACAAAAAAACCCGTTTAAAGGTCAATAATTATCTGGATTAGCGGCCCCAAAATGATAATTATATTTTATGCATTCCTTTGTTCATTTCATCAGTTAGACAAATCATCAATATCTCCATTCCCTTAGTCACTGATTTTGGAATGACCATTATTCGGTTTTGGAGATTCAATAAGCCTTTATCCTTCTTTTCTGTGTGATCTCCCGAATTGAAGGATTCCAACTCCATTAGGCTGATATTCTTTTTAGATGGCACATTTCCTTCATTTATCTTTGCTGCTTACACTCCAAAATAAAAGCGATTGCCTTTAAGAAGCAATCGCCCATCTATATAAACGGCAGCTGCCGGGATTTTATATTAGGGCACCCTTCCCATTTTTTCTCATCTAAAAATGATTTTCCCGGCTGAAAACTGTCCTAAACAAAGGACAGAATCGTTTTCTCAAAAAAAATAAGCAGCTGATAAATTCAGCTGCTTAAGTTTTAAGCCACAATGAAATTGCCTTCTTTTAATCCATAAAAATATAATCGGTGAAGAGGACGTGTCATGGCGACATAAAGCAATTTAATATCCAGTTCTGAGTTTCTGGAAAACTCCTCTTCAATGGACAGAATCATAACGGCATCAAATTCAAGTCCCTTGGCCAAGTAAGATGGCACGATAACGATCTCATCCTTCGGTATGCTTTCCTGTTCCTGCAGCAGTTTAAAGGGAAGCTTAGCATGCTTTTCAAAAAGTGCATGCAGTAGCTGGCAGTCTTTCATCGTTTTCCCGATCACCGCAAACGTTTTGTACTCCTCTTTCTTCAATGAAATAACCTGCTCCTCAAGCTGTTTCACCAGTTTTCTTCCATTCTCTCTCTTGATAAACTCAGGACTGTTCCCATGGCGTACAACCGGCTCCACTTTTGGGAATGAATAAGGAAGAAGCTTTAGTAATTCATTTGCTTTTTCCATAATTTCCACTGTAGTACGATAGCTTTTCTGAAGTTCTGTATATGTTGCACGGGGAAAAATATAGTCCAGCACCTCCTGCCAGCCTGTAAGCCCCCTGTAGGAATGAATTCCCTGGGCAAGGTCCCCTACTAGTGTGAACATATCTGTATCTAGTGACTTCTTTAAAGAAAGAAGCTCCATGAAGCTGTAGTCCTGGGCTTCATCGATGACGATGTTTTTCGCCTTCAGCTCTTTAGGAATGCCAAATAGGCTTTCCTGGAGGTAAAGCATCAAAGCTAAATCTTCCCTCTCATAAACCTTTTTTCGGAACAATTTACGGCAATATTCACAAAGTGTTTCTGCGTGGTTGACTGACAATTTTCCCCCTGATAATCTTGAAAGACGTACAGGATCTTCATATAGGTCTTTGTAATACCGGATCAGGCTTTTTTTCGGAAATTGCTTCATGTATTTTGGAACGGCTGTCCTGAAGCTTTTCTTGAGGTATTCCAGTCTGGATGCTTTTTTATCAAGCGCCTCTGAAACATACTGTCTTCTTTTCTCAGGGTCCCTGCCTCTATAGAGGGCCCTCTCGATCCTCTCGTCATAATACGTTTCGATTTTCTTAATGATATATTTCTTTTTCTTAGCAAGATCGTTTTGAAGCACAGCCTTTAATTTTTCGAGTCTGCGATACAGAGGCATGTAATTGTAATCCTCCAAAAAAAGCTGAAAGAATTTCTTTCGGCTGAACAGCCTGAATTTATCTACCATAAAATCATCACTGGGCTGAAAGCTATTATAAATTTCCTTTAAATAATGGCTGAGGATTGTTTGAAAAACGGGTGAACCTTTAATCGATGATGCCCATGCTGCAAGTTTTACTTCTTCACTTCCATGATCTTCAAGCAGGTTCACGAGTTTACTGTCATCAGCCATTTTTAGATCCTCGCCAAGACATGCCATCACATATTCCTGGTAGGTTGTCTGGCGTACCCTTTCTACCCCCAGCTCGGGAAGTGCCTCTGAAATATAATCAATGAATAACCTGCTCGGCGCCAGTATCATAAGCTGTTCGGGAGCAAAATTTTCTTTGTACTGATAAATGAAATAACTAATTCGATGCAGGGCAATTGTCGTCTTTCCGCTTCCTGCAGCACCCTGAACTATAATGGGCTTATTCAAATCAGCACGAATTATTTTGTTCTGTTCTTCCTGTATGGTTGAAATAATCTCAGTGAGGCGGTTGCTTGAACTCTTTGACAATGATTCCTGAAGCAATTCGTCCGTGGTTGTGAGATCAATATCCCTTATTTCATCCAGAACCCCGTCTTCAATCATATATTGCCTTTTTAAAGACAGGTGGCCTGTAAAGCTTTCTTCATAAGAATGGTATTGTACCTTTCCAAGCCTGCCTTCATAGTATAAATTGGCTATCGGAGAACGCCAGTCAACAATAATCTGCTCCTGATTTTCTCTTGAATACAATGAAGTTTTGCCTATGTATAGTTTCTCTTCTTCGTTTAAATCTTCCCTTAAGAAATCGATTCTGGCAAAGTAAGGTTTTTTCCGGGCTTTCTTCAGCTGCGTTAATTCATCTTTGGACATTTCAAAAAAACGGGCATTAGTCAGGAGCGAAGAGTAGCTTAAACTGGATTCAAGCCAGTCAACGTCTTCGAAGGCTTCTTTCATATTTTCCTGAAACCGATCTTTGCTGGATTCCGACGTTTTAATCACAACATCAATATAACGTTTCGTAAATTCAAGCCGCTGAACTTCCTTTTGAAAATCGGGGTGTTCTAATTCAGATGGCATATGTTTCTCCTTTCAAATTTTTTCAGCCGCAATGGAGAAATACATATGAGCGAACGCGTGGGCGGAAGAATATATTATCAGAAAAGTCTGCAAGAATCAATAGAAGAAAGTGACGGATTAGATTTTTCCGATTTTGGGGTGTTACAGTCATTGCCGCTCATGTTAATTTATAATATAGAAATACATTCTTTAGGAGGTGATGAAAGTGGCCATTGCAATTGCAGTGCCTGATAATGCGGCGTCTCATGCAAAGCCTGATATTGGTGGCGATACTTTGCATGAGGCGGTAATGAACTAAATTATTATCGCCCCTTCTGCTCGAACCATTTCTGATATCGGCTTTGCACCTTATTCATTTTTTTTGTCAAAAATCAATAAGGAGCTGGCAGAAATGAGTTATATAAAAGCGAATGCCGTTTTACCGGCAAATTTAATAGAAGAAATTCAAAAATACGTTCAAGGTGAGGCAATTTATATCCCTAAGCCGGAAAAGGACCACCAAAAATGGGGATCACGCTCCGGAGCGAGAAAAGCCCTTGATGAAAGGAACCTTTCGATTAAAGGTGCCTTCCAAAAAGGCAAAACCATCAGCCAATTGGCTGAAGAATATTATCTTTCAGCTGAAACAATAAAAAAAATAGTTTATAAAAAATGAATTTTGCACTGAACTTTGTTCAGTGCTTTTTTATATGCCAAGTTCTTTTCCTAATCATTTTATACATTTACATTTTTATGTAATTCTTTTAAAGTGAAAGTGATATATAAAGGTGCTGAATGTGTAGGGGTGTGTGTATCTTGGAACCTTTCATAAGAAATGATCAATATAATTTTATTAAACAACAGACGCAAGCGCTTATTAATGGCCATGCATCTGTCAATGATACAGGAGTGCTGGATGCCCTGAAATCTCTTTCTGCTGAGAAGGTGTTAAGCCTTTTTGAGGAGCTTAGCGAAGAGCAAAAACAGCTTTTATCCCCAGTCAGTAATATAAAAGAAAGAGAGCAGGCTGATGCCTTCCTGGATCAAATAAAGGAGTATGTAATACCGTTTGCACCATTGACGGAACAATCCATCAAAAAGCTGTTCCCTAAAGTAAAAAAATTAAAGATTCCAGCACTTGAAGATATCGATTTCAGGGAAATAAGCTACTTGGGATGGGACGACAAAGGCACAAACAGGAAGTATATGATCAGCCAGCTGGATGGCAAACTCACTGGCATATCTGGAACATTTAAACCGCTCGGCAAAAAAGGAATCTGTGCCATCTGCAGCAAATTTGAGGAAACTGGTATGTTCTTAACTGAAACCAAAGGGACTCAGTTAGGCACCTATACAAAAAAAGGGAATTACATTTGCCAGGACAGTCAGAAATGCAATGCAAATTTGAATTCACTTGAAAAAATGCATGATTTTATCGGGAGACTGAAAGGATAGTTTGTCATCCCTCTATTTGAGAGGCACCGCCGAGTTAGGCGGTGTTTTTTTTAGCTAATAATCGGCTCTTCGTTTATTCTCATTAAAGCAGGGAATATTACTTTAATAAAAAAAACTATCATATTTTGTCGATTTCGTTTAAAATAATAACGTTTGATTGAAGTTTTCCTAAAATATTGGGGGTAAAATAATGGTTTTTAAGAAAAAGGACAAGTTTAACACATTGTTAAGCAATATTTCTGTAAATTTAAAAGATAGTGCAATTTACTTTGCCGACTATAAGATCAACAATGTCAGTGATTTAAAAACTTTTTCAAAAACTATGAAGGATTATGAAACAAAAGGCGATTCCTATGTTCATGAAGTTATTAAGGAATTAAATAACGCTTTTATTACACCGATCGAAAGAGAAGATATTCTTCACCTTGCCATGAGCATGGATGATGTGCTTGATGGGTTTGAAGAATGTGCTGATTTATTCGAAATGTATTCAATGACACAGGCAGATGAATTTATGCTCAAGTTCGTGGATGCCATTAAGAATTGTGCAATCGAAATTGAAAAGTGCGTGGAACTTCTGTCAACTAAGAAATTACTGCAGATCAGGGAGCATGCAATCAAGATTAAAGATTATGAATCGAAATGTGATGGAGTCCGCCGTCAGTCAATCAAGCATCTCTTTGCTACTGAAAAAGATCCTATCCGGATTATTCAGTATAAAGAAATTTATGAAACACTTGAAGATATTGCGGACAGCTGCCAGAATGTCGCCAATACGCTTGAAACCATCATCATGAAAAATGCTTAAGGGGCGAATACAATGGATGCAGTATTTATTATTACAATTTTAATTGTCATTGGAGCCCTGGCATTTGATTTTATCAATGGATTTCATGATACGGCAAACGCAATAGCTACCGCTGTCTCCACTAAGGCTCTTAAACCAAGGCATGCCATAATAATGGCTGCCGTCATGAACTTTGTGGGTGCCATGACATTTACTGGGGTTGCCAAAACCATCACAAAGGATATAGTGGATCCGTTCACTTTGCAGAATGGTTCTCTTGTCATTCTGGCTGCCTTAGTTGCCGCGATTTTCTGGAATCTGCTGACGTGGTATTATGGGATCCCGAGCAGCTCTTCCCATGCGATCATAGGTTCGATTGCCGGTGCAGCGATTGCGGCAGCAGGATTTTCGTCTATTAATTATCAGGGGTTTTTAAAAATTATTCAGGCACTTATCTTTTCTCCGTTAATTGCTTTTGCAGTCGGTTTTATCGTTTACAGCATTTTCAAGATTGTTTTTAAAAATAACAACCTGACTAAGACAAACCGGAATTTCAGACTGATCCAGATTTTTACAGCTGCTTTGCAATCATATACACATGGAACAAATGATGCGCAGAAAGCTATGGGTATTATTACAATGGCACTTATAGCAAACAACTATGTCACTTCAACTGATATACCATTTTGGGTACAGTTTTCCTGTGCATTAGCCATGGGGCTTGGAACATCGGTTGGAGGATGGAAAATCATCAAGACAGTTGGCGGAAAAATCATGAAGATCCGTCCGATTAATGGAGTTGCTGCAGACTTAACAGGTGCAATGATCATCTTTGGCGCTACATATATCCATTTGCCAGTCAGTACTACTCATGTTATCTCGTCTTCTATCCTGGGTGTGGGATCTGCCCACAGAATTAAAGGGGTTAAGTGGGGAACAGCACAGAGAATGCTTATTACATGGGTAATAACATTGCCGATATCCGCAACATTAGCGGGTGTCGTTTACTTAATCTTGAATGCAATCTTTTAAGATTAAAAGGAGCAGACTAAGTCTGCTCCTCAGCTTGTGGAGAAAGGTATGATTTTTCCACAAGCTTTTTTTATTTTCTCAATTACTGACTTAAAAATAGGCTTTTTTTATGGAAAAACAATAGATCGC
>NZ_VCRN01000047.1 GCF_009849585.1 Bacillus sp. ZZV12-4809 | reverse complement strand
TATTAGCCCCGGTTTCCCGGAGTTATCCCAGTCTTACAGGCAGGTTGCCCACGTGTTACTCACCCGTCCGCCGCTGACTTCAGGGAGCAAGCTCCCATCTGTCCGCTCGACTTGCATGTATTAGGCACGCCGCCAGCGTTCGTCCTGAGCCAGGATCAAACTCTCCATATAAGAGTTGATATAGCTCGATTGTCTTTTCAAAAAAGACTAATGATTAAACGTTGACGTTTTGTTCGTTCAGTTTTCAAAGATCAATCCGCCGCTCAGAAGCGACTTTATTAATATATCATTCTCACGATTCAATGTCAACATCTTTTTTAATAGGATGTTTTCTCATTGCGTCGTGGTGACGACTTTTAATATATTATCACCGTTAAAAAGAACTGTCAACAGAAAAACTAAAAAAAATTCTAAAATAAAAACAGCCGCTTAATAACGGCTGTTAAATTAAATAATCCATGTCTGTATAGCAACAAGAGCAAACAATCCGGGAATACCCAAAAATCCGGAAATGGCCGAAGTGGCAAAGTTTATAGGAACATGAATGCCCATCTGATTGCCAAATGCATTTAAGAAAAATAATAAGAGTGCTCCTATGATCAGTTTAACGGCTCCCTGCCCTATAAATCTTACTGGTTTTACCGGGGCTCCTATAAAAAGAAGCACTAAAATTAATCCTCCCAGAATGGAGATCACTACAATAGGATCCAAAAGAAAAATCCTCCTTTCAGGAAACTTGTACTACTAATTTATGTTTAGTGTGTACAAAAAAGACCTTAGAGGAGGACAAGTATTTTGTTCTTGCGCAAAATAAATAACTACATTCTCACTTTAACATTTCTCTTTTTAGCTTCCCTGAATAGAAAAAAGTATTTCGCTTCGGCAAGCTTAGCCTGGCTGATTGCCTCCGGGGAGGGATCAAAGCTTTTTTCCACCAGTGATTTCTGATTGTTCCAATCTGATTTCAATCGGTTCAGCTGCTCCAGAAGCTTCTCATCAAACTCGCTGCGAAGCCATTTTTTTCTGCGAAAAAACATATATTCCGCCTCCATGCTTAGACTTCTCTTCTTCCCTCTAACGCTTTTGAGAGCGTCACTTCATCCGCATATTCCAGATCTCCGCCTACCGGCAGGCCATGGGCGATCCGGGTAGCCTTTATGCCGGACGGCTTAATCAGGCGGGAGATGTACATGGCTGTTGCTTCCCCTTCAATATTCGGATTGGTGGCAAGAATAATCTCCTGGACCGTCTCATCCTGAAGTCTTTTCAATAAATCAGGAATATTAATATCTTCAGGGCCAATCCCATCCATTGGAGAGATTGCTCCATGAAGGACATGGTACAGCCCGTTGTATTCCTTCATCTTTTCCATGGCAATCACGTCTTTCGGATCCTGGACCACGCAGATGACGGACCGGTCACGTCTCTGGTCCTCACAAATATAGCAAGGGTCCTGATCTGTGATATGGCCGCAGACAGAGCAGTAAGACAAATTTCTTTTCGCATTGACCAGTGCTTTCGCAAAATCCAGCACAGTATCTTCCTTCATGCTTAAAACAAAAAACGCCAGACGCGCAGCCGTTTTCGGGCCGATTCCGGGCAGTTTCATAAAGCTGTCAATCAGCTTGGATATCGGTTCAGGATAATGCATGTATGTTTCCTCCTATATGAAAAGGAAAAGCGCCGCGAGCATGATGGCTGATGGATAATTCATCAGACTATGTTCGCTGGCGCCCGGCCTGTCCGTGCTTCTAAGCACTCCTTCAGGACGTTTAATTAAAACATTCCCGGCAGGTTCATTCCTTTTGTAAATTGGCCCATCGTATCGTTTGTTAGATCTTCCGCTTTTTTCAGTGCATCGTTCGTTGCAGCCAGAACAAGGTCCTGCAGCATTTCGATATCTTCCGGATCCACAACTTCCTCTTTAATGTTAACTTCTAAAACTTGTTTATGTCCGGATACTATGACAGTCACCATTCCGCCGCCAGCTGTTCCTTCAATCCTTTTTTCGCCAAGCTCTTCCTGTGCCTGTGCCATCTTCTTTTGCATTTTCTGCATTTGCTTCATCATATTTTGCATATTTCCCATTCCACCGCGCATTTTACATTCCTCCAGCTAGTTTCTATTCTTTAATTTCAATTAATTCAGCGCCAAATAATTTGACCGCTTCAGCCACATGAGGTTCTTCCTCATTTCCGCTGAAGCCCTCGCCAGTCTCATCTCCGTCACGCTGGCTGCGCAGGAACTCTTCCCTGACACTTTGCCATTGTTCATCCGGAATGCCGACCAGCTGCATTCTCTTTCCTAAAAGCTCAAACAGGACATTCGCCAGAGTATCCAGGAACTTCGCATTATCCATGGCCATCTGACAATGAATTTCATATTTAAATTTAACGATAAGAGCTGTTTCTGACGCGGCTACAGGCTCTGCTTCATTGAGAAGAGCTGCCTGGGAGCGCATCTGGTTTTGAACAAGCAGGTTCAGCATTTCACCCCAGCGGCTCTTTACAGCCACCAGATCGTTTTTCGTTGCCTGCTTCAGTACTTCATTCACTTTCCCGACTGGTGCCTGGAATCCTTTGCGTGAACTTCTCTGCGGCTTTTTCTGTACAGCAGGAGCTCCATCATCTTTCACTGCTATGCCGTTTTTCTTTAACTCAGCAAGCTCGTGCTGAAGCTGTTCGATTTTTTGCATCAGCGGCTTGATGTCTGCAGCCTGTCCTGGTCTCTCACGCTGTTCAAGCTGGCACAGCTTCACAATCGCCACTTCCAGGAAAATTCGCGGATGGTTGGTCCACCTCATCTCCTGCTGGGCTTTGTTCAGCACTTCTATCAGCTCATATAGCTCTTCAGGCTCCACTTCACCGGCAAGCTGCTGGAAGTTCTCATCGAGCATAACTCTTTCTAATGATTCCTCCAGCCTTGGAGCAGCTTTATATAAAAGCATATCCCGGTAATACAGGATAAAGTCCTCTATAAAGCGGGAAGGATCTTTCCCCTGAAAAAGGAGCTCCTCCAGAAATTCCAGTCCCGATGCTGCATCCCTGTCTTTAACCGCTCTTGCCAGTTTATTTAAAAACCCCTGTGACACTGCACCTGTTACAGATAAGGCATCTTCCACTGTAACACGATCCTGGCTGAAGGAGATAGCCTGATCAAGCAGGCTGAGCGCATCGCGCATACCGCCTTCTGCGGCTCTTGCAATGATCTGCAGGGCCTGCTCCTCATAAGCTGCACCAGTTTCATCCGCAATCAGCTTCATTCTTCCTGTAATCGCCTGAGCCGTGATCCGCTTAAAATCGAATCGCTGACACCGGGAGATAATCGTCAAAGGAATTTTATGAGGCTCTGTGGTAGCTAAAATAAAAATAACATGCTTCGGCGGCTCTTCAAGTGTTTTTAACAGCGCATTGAAGGCTCCAATAGAAAGCATATGCACCTCATCGACGATGTAAACCTTGTATTTCACAGCGTTCGGGGCATACTTCACTTTGTCCCTGATATCCCTGATTTCTTCTACACCGTTATTCGATGCAGCATCGATTTCAATGACATCCGGAATCGATCCGTCTGTAATCCCTCTGCAGGCCGAACATTCATTGCATGGTTCAGTAACAGGTGCTTTCTCACAGTTAACAGCCTTTGCAAGTATTTTTGCCGCACTCGTTTTACCGGTTCCGCGGGGGCCGGAAAACAAATAGGCGTGTGATATCTTCTCCTGAAGCAGGGCGTTTTGCAAAGTCTTTGTCACATGTTCCTGGCCGACAACATCGATAAACTGCTGCGGGCGCCAAACACGATATAAAGCTTGATAACTCACTGACACGCCCCCTTCCTATGTATAGTCCTTCATCTATTATAACGTATCTAATTTCTTTTTTACAAAACCTAGAGCAAAAAATACAACAAAAAACCCATCCCGCAAAAGGATGAGTTTTAGTAACAATATAAACTGCCGTGCACCTTCCGTCGACTGGCGCCCATAGGCGTTACTTAAGCAGTTAGCTCGGCCCAGGCAACCCTGCGGCACATGGGAGCGTCCACTTAATGCTGCTTCCTTCCGGACCTGACATGATTCATGGATTCCCATTGCGCAGGACCCGGGCGTCAACACCACTTACTTAAGGCAGGCCCTACAGGACACGAGCCTCGGGAAGGGATTCAGCCTCGCTAGAGCGGATTGCGAGTACAGGGCACCGCTACCTCCCCGCCTAGCACGGCAAAGTTGATACCATATTTAGGTGCGTCTTTATCCGACGCATTTATAAGTATACTAACAATCAGAAAAAAAAGCAATGCCTAACCATTGTCAATTCCTGTATCCTGTTCCATCTGCAGCAATTGCCTTCTCTTTTTCTCTTCTTTCTTGCGCTTTCGCAAGTCCCGAAAAAAGCTCGAAAGCATTTCGCCGCATTCTTCTTCCAGTACCCCTGGCACGACTTCACTCTGATGATTGAACCGCTCATCCTGCAAAAGGTTCATAAGCGTTCCGGCACAGCCGCCCTTTGGATCCCTGGCGCCATACACCACCTTTTGAATGCGTGACAGTATAATGGAGCCGGAACACATTGGACAAGGCTCCAATGTCACATAAAGAACAGCATTCTCCAGCCGCCAGGTTCCGAGTTTTTTACACGCCTGATCAATCGCAAGCAATTCCGCATGCGCAATCGCAGTCTGATTCACTTCTCTCAGATTATGGGCCCGGGCAATGATTTTCCCGTCCAGGACAATGACTGCACCAATTGGAACCTCCTCCAGATCGTGAGCAAGCCTAGCCTCCTTAATGGCCTCCCGCATATACAGTTCATCTTCAGTGATTGATTCCTGTATCAAATATCTTCATTCCTTCTCTTAACTTCTGTGTAAAAGCCGCCCCTTTTACAAAAAATACCCGTAAAGGAGCGATACCATGAAAAATCCGCAAGACTATAAACCGGCTCTTATCATTATTGACATGATTAACGACTTTCATTTTCACCATGGGAAAATCCTTGCTGAAAAAGCATTGAATCTCACAAAACCTATCAATGAGCTAAAAGCTGCATTCCATGAACAGAACTTTCCCGTTATTTATACGAATGACCATTATAACCTCTGGAAGGCTGATCTTGATACGATTATGAATCATTGCCGCAATCCTGTCAGTGAGCGTATCCTGGATGAGATACAGCCATCACCGGATGATTATTTTTTAATAAAGCCAAAGCATTCCGCTTTTTACGGCACTGCCTTAAATACTCTCTTGCACCAGCTCGGCGTAAATCTGCTTGTCATGACGGGAATCGCAGGCAATATCTGTGTCCTGTTTTCAGCCAATGATGCTTATATGAGAGAATACAGCCTCCATATACCGCATGACTGCACCGCTTCTAATGATGACCACGATAATGAAAATGCCTTAAAGATGATGAAAAACGTATTAAAAGCTAATATATCTTCCTTCTCTGAAAACAATTATAACATTTCTTCTATGTTTCCCTCATAAAATGGCAGTAGTGTTCTAAGACGTTTTTTCAGGGAGGGAGATAGATTGCAGATTCATGTGATTCAGCAAAGCCAGACTTTGTTCGGCATTGCCCAGGCATATGGGACAACAGTTGAAGATCTCGTTGAAGCAAATGAAATTCCCAATCCAAATAATCTGGTGGTCGGCCAGACACTGGTCATTCCGATAATAGGAAGATTTTATTGGGTGCAGCCGGGTGACAGCCTTTATTCCATTTCAAGAAGGTTCGGCATTTCCTATCAGCAGCTGGCATCGGTCAATGCCATTTCAGTAAATCAGCCGCTACAGGTGGGGTTTCGGCTTTATATCCCGCCCCGCCCGAAAACGGAAGCCGAGTTTAATGCCTATGTAGAGCCAAGAGGCGAAACAGTCGCCCCTGAACTGGAGGAAAGCGCACGAAATGCTGCCCCCTATTTGACCTATCTTGCGCCCTTCAGTTTCCAGGCCCTTCGAGATGGTTCTTTGAAGGAGCCGCTTCTGAACGAATTCCCGGCCATTGCGAGAGCCAATAATAATGTATTGATGATGGTCATTACCAATCAGGAAAACGATCAGTTCAGCGACGAACTCGGCAGGATTTTGTTAAATGATATGGCAATTCAGAATAAGTTCCTGGATAATATTACAGCCACAGCCAAAAAATACGGTTTCAGGGATATTCATTTTGACTTTGAGTTTCTGCGCCCGGAGGACCGGGAGGCCTATAACAATTTTCTCAGAAAAGCGAGGGCAAGATTCAGGCAGGAGGGCTGGCTGATTTCCACAGCATTGGCTCCGAAAACCAGCGCGGAACAGCAAGGTCTTTGGTATGAGGCCCATGATTATAGAGCACATGGGGAGATTGTTGATTTTGTCGTCATCATGACCTATGAATGGGGCTACAGCGGAGGACCGGCTATGGCTGTTTCCCCGATCGGCCCGGTTCGTCAGGTATTGGAATATGCAATCACCGAAATGCCCTCTTCTAAAATCATGATGGGCCAGAACTTGTATGGCTATGACTGGACGCTTCCTTTTGTTGAGGGCACCACCGCAAAAGCGGTCAGTCCGCAGCAGGCCATACAGATTGCAGCGGAAAATAATGTGGCCATTCAATATGATTACAAAGCACAAGCTCCATTTTTCAACTATACAGCACCTGACGGGAGAAGGCATGAGGTCTGGTTTGAAGATGCCCGCTCCATCCAGGCAAAGTTCGACTTAATCAAAGAACTGAAGCTCCGGGGAATGAGTTACTGGAAGCTTGGCCTGTCTTTCCCGCAAAATTGGCTTCTGATTACGGAAAACTTCGATGTGGTAAAAAGAGCATAATCACTCAGCAGCTGCCGCTTTCAGGCAGCTTTTTTATTTTTCAGATTATATGCTCCTATTTTCTTATTTCCAGCTGAAATTCCATATCCCTTCCACTCTATACTGTGATAAAATAAGCTTTGTGTCATTTTAGAACGTACCTATAAATGGTTTTTATAGATAAATAAGCAATGCAGGAGGATGATCAATATGGGGGGAATACCTTTTATTACAGTAGAGGGGCCGATTGGTGTTGGGAAAACATCTCTCGCTAAAGCTATAGCTGAGAAATTTCAATATGCCTTACTAAAAGAGATTGTTGATGAAAATCCCTTTTTGGGCAAATTCTATGAAAACATTGAGGAATGGAGCTTTCAGACTGAAATGTTTTTCCTCTGCAACCGCTACAAACAGCTGGTTGATATCAACAATCACTACTTAGCTCAAAATAAGCCTGTTGTGGCTGATTATCATATATTCAAAAATCTGATCTTTGCCCAGCGCACCTTAAATCAGACTGAATATCAGAAGTATTTGAAGATCTATGACATTCTGACGGGCGATATGCCAAAGCCGAATGTCATTATCTATCTCAATGCAAGCCTTGAAACACTGCTCGACCGAATCGAGCTGCGGGGCCGTGAAATTGAAAAGAATATCAGTCCATTATATCTTGAGCAATTATCCCTTGATTATGAAACGGCTATGAATGAGTTCGAAAAACAGCACCCGGATATTCCAGTTATCCGCTTTAATGGAGATCAGCTGGATTTTGTCAAAAATGAAGCAGACTTAATGCATATATTCGATACCTTATCGACATCATTAAAAAAGAGGAGCATACACTTATGAATCTAAGGCAAAAATATGAGATTCCTTCGAACGCCGTCATCACCATTGCCGGAACCGTTGGAGTCGGAAAATCAACAATGACCAATGCGCTGGCGGACGCCCTGGGGTTCCGAACCTCTTTCGAAAAGGTTGATACTAATCCTTACCTTGATAAATTCTATGCGGATTTCAACCGCTGGAGCTTTCACCTGCAGGTTTACTTCCTGGCTGAACGCTTCAAGGATCAGAAGCGCATTTTCGAATATGGCGGCGGCTTTGTTCAGGACCGTTCCATTTATGAAGACACAGGCATCTTTGCGAAAATGCATTACGAAAAAGGCACGATGTCCAAAGTCGATTACGAAACATATACCAGCTTATTTGATGCGATGGTGATGACACCATACTTCCCGCATCCTGATTTGCTTATTTATCTGGAAGGCTCGCTAGATGACATTCTTTCCCGCATCCAGGAGCGCGGCCGTCCAATGGAGCAGCAGACACCAATTTCCTACTGGGAAGAAATGCACCAGCGCTATGAAAATTGGATCAACAGCTTTAATGCTTGCCCGGTCCTGCGCCTGAATATCAATGACTATGATATCATTCAGAATGAGCAATCCATTGAGCCAATAGTGGAGCGCATTTCTTACTTCTTAAGGCAAACTCAATTATTGAAGAAATAACCGCCATTCGGCGGTTCTTTTTCTGTTCATTGGTTCGGAGAGTTCCGAATACCCTGAAGAGGCAAGGGTCAAGAATTATATACAAAAAAACCGCTGATGCTATCAGCGGTTTTATGTATCTCCAATTTTTATGCGCGTGTTAGATGTCAATTAAAATGGAGGAGGAAAGGGGATTCGAACCCCTGCGCGGTTTGACCCGCCTGTCGGTTTTCAAGACCGATCCCTTCAGCCAGACTTGGGTATTCCTCCGCATCGACAAGAAATACTATAACACCCTTTTAAAAAGATGTCAACATTATTTTATAAAAAAGAGCGGATGAAAAATCCGCTCCAAACTTTCCATTAAGGCTTAATGACCTCGCGATTGCCCATATATGGACGCAGTACTTCAGGAATGATGACACTTCCGTCAGCCTGCTGGTAATTTTCCAGAATGGCTGCCACCGTGCGGCCGATCGCAAGGCCAGATCCATTCAGTGTATGCACATGCTCCGGCTTGCCTTTTGCCTCGCGGCGGAAGCGGATATTCGCACGTCTTGCCTGGAATCCTTCAAAGTTACTGCAAGAAGAAATTTCACGGTATGTGTTATAGCTTGGGATCCAGACCTCGATATCATATTTCTTCGCAGCTGTGAATCCAAGATCTCCTGTGCACATGCTCATAACACGGTATGGCAGGCCAAGCAGCTGAAGTACCTTTTCTGCGTGTCCAGTCAGCTTCTCCAGCTCATCATAAGACTCTTCCGGCTTCACAAACTTTACAAGCTCTACTTTATTGAACTGGTGCTGGCGGATCAGCCCTCGAGTGTCACGGCCGGCAGAGCCTGCTTCAGAACGGAAGCATGCACTAAATGCAGCATAGTTAATCGGAAGCTCATCAGCATTCAGAATTTCTTCTCTATGCATATTAGTGACAGGCACCTCTGCAGTTGGAATAAGGAAGTAATCCTCGCTTTCAATCAGGAAAGCATCTTCTTCAAATTTCGGAAGCTGTCCTGTTCCTGTCATGCTGGCACGGTTGACCATGTACGGAGGCAGAACTTCCTTATAGCCATGCTCGTCTGTGTGCAAATCAAGCATGAAGTTGAATAGTGCACGCTCAAGGCGGGCTCCAAGGCCTTTGTAGAATACAAAGCGGCTGCCGGTTACTTTGCTGGCACGCTCGAAATCAAGCAGGTCAAGATCTGTTGCTACATCCCAGTGCGGCTTTGGCTCAAAATCAAATTCACGAACTTCGCCCCATTTGCGGACTTCGACATTATCATCTTCTGTTTCACCGACAGGCACGCTTTCATGCGGGATGTTCGGGATACTTAACAGCAATTGGTCCAATTCCTCCTCAACCTTGCGGAGCTCCTCATCCAATGCCTTGATCTTATCGCCGACTTCTCTCATTTCTGTAATTAAATGGTCTGCATCCTGCTTATCACGCTTTAAGGCTGCAACCTGCTGGGATACTTCATTCCTTTTGCTCTTCAGCTGTTCGGCTTCGACAATCAATTCGCGTCTTTTCACATCCAGATCCTCGAATTTTCCGAGATCGGTTAAATCCTCTCCGCGATGCTGAAGCTTATTTTTCACTTCTTCAAAATTAGCCCTTAAAAATTTAATGTCCAGCATGTTTACTACCTCCTGAAAAATAATTTGGAACACAAAAAACTCCCGTCCCCCAAAAGGGACGAGAGTTACCCGCGTTGCCACCCTAGTTGAAAGCATAAGCTTTCCACCTTAAATCCATAACGGTTTTAACCGAAAGCATTTACTTTTCCCGGAAAATACCGGGTGTTCCATGCTTTGCTCGAGGATGGATTCACAGGGTTTATTCACCGGTTTTCACCAGCCACCGGCTCTCTACAGAACAAAGTTCCTGTTACTAGTTCCTCTCATTGCTTTTAAGCTATAAGAATTTTGTAATTCATAATGTACTACAATTATGTTCCATTTGCAACCAATTTATTCAAATTGCTAATGACTTGGACTCTTTGATCATTTCAACAAAATAGCCCGTCAGTCGATGGTCATCCGTCAGTTCGGGATGGAAAGAGCATCCGAGGAATCTGCCTTCACGTGCTGCCACAATCCGGCCGTTATGCTTGGCCAGGATTTCAACATTCTCCCCCGCCTCGACAATATGCGGCGCACGAATAAAGACTGCCGCAAAGTCCTCTGCTACTCCGGCAATATCAAGATCCGCCTCAAAGCTTTCGCGCTGGCGCCCGAATGAGTTTCTTTCCACCCGGACATCCATCACACCGATATGAGGGTCATCATAACCGACAATATGGTTTGCAAGGAGGATAAGCCCTGCACATGTCCCGAACATCGGCTTTCCTGACTGTGCAAACTCCTTAAGGCTGTCCATGAAATCATATTTATCAATGAGGCGTCTCATGGTCGTGCTCTCGCCGCCAGGCAGGATAAGCCCGTCCACCTCATTAAGCTGCTCTTTGCGTTTAATGACCACAGCTTCGGCGCCGCATGCTTCTACTGATAGAACATGCTCTCTGACCGCACCCTGCAGCCCCAATACTCCAACCTTTATCATGTTCAATTCTCCTTACCAGCCGCGCTCCTGCATACGAGCTTCAGGAGCCAATGAAGAAATTTCAATTCCCTTCATTGGTGTGCCTAGTTCTTTTGAAAGTTCAGCGATTAATTTGTAGTCCTGATAATGTGTAGTTGCTTCAACAATCGCACGGGCAAATTTCGCAGGGTTTTCAGATTTGAAGATACCTGATCCTACGAACACACCGTCAGCACCAAGCTCCATCATTAAAGCCGCATCTGCAGGTGTTGCAACGCCGCCTGCTGCGAAGTTTACGACTGGAAGGCGTCCAAGGCTCTTGATTTCCAAAAGAAGCTCATATGGCGCTCCCAGAAGCTTAGCTTCTGTCATTAACTCATCTTCATTCATGCCGACAACCTTGCGAACCTGTGCATTCACCTTGCGGATATGGCGAACAGCTTCCACAATGTTTCCAGTTCCTGGCTCACCCTTTGTGCGAAGCATGGAAGCACCTTCGCCAATACGGCGTGCAGCTTCCCCTAAATCACGGCATCCGCAAACGAACGGAACAGTGTAGTCCCTTTTATTCAAGTGGTATTCTTCATCAGCAGGAGTTAACACTTCACTCTCATCTATGTAATCGACACCCATCGCTTCAAGCAAACGCGCTTCTACAATATGGCCAATACGTGCTTTTGCCATTACCGGGATGGAAACCGCTCCCATTACTTCTTCCATAATACGCGGATCTGCCATACGTGCTACACCGCCGGCTGCACGGATATCAGAAGGAACACGCTCTAGTGCCATAACTGCTACTGCACCAGCTTCTTCTGCGATTTTCGCCTGCTCAGCGTTAACAACGTCCATAATGACGCCGCCTTTTTGCATTTCTGCCATTCCCCGTTTAACACGATCTGTACCTGTCTTCATGTTTATCCCCCTTCGTAAATACCATCTGCTTTGGATGGGTTAAATATTATGAGAAAAATAACTTTTCAAAAAAAGGAAAATAGATTTCTTTACTCGGAATTTTCCCTATTGAAAATATGCAATGAAAAAGGGCTCCTGTCAAGACAGGAAAGCCCTTTTTCTTAAAACCAACCTTTTACAGTTGAGGAAACACTGCCCCATAGATCACCGAAGAAACCTCCGATAGAGCGCATAGTCAGCACGAACCAGTTTGCTTTTTCAACACTTTCAGCGGCTACAACATCCACCTGGATATTGTCTTTGCCTTTATCAGAAAGGAATTCCAGCTTCCCGCCCTCTTTGGATTCGATCGTTAAGTAGCCGACTTTTTCTCCCTTTTTAATAGGAGCAGTCAATTCACCATTTTCATTTAATTTCTTTTTATCCAGAACAAGAACGGGTTTAAAGTTTTCCTTTTCCCCATTTCTCATAACCATTTCGATGGCATCTTTAGAAGAAATCTTCACTTTATCTTCTTTCCCTTTTGTAACAGGCACTGTTTTCTGGCCTTTCACCTGATAGTTGGCAGGAACGATTTCTTCTTTCGTGAAGTTGGTGAAACCGAAGTCAAACATCTTCTTGGTTTCATCAAATCTGGATTTATAAGTAGCCTGGCCATTCGCTCCTTTAGCGTTCATGACTACGCTGATGTAGCGGCTGCCATCTCTCATGGCCGTACCTGTGAAGCAGTATCCGGCAAAGTCAGTCGTACCTGTTTTAAGGCCATCTGCCCCTTCATAGCCATATACCAGCTCCGGAAGCATCCAGTTCCAGTTTTCCATTTTAATTTCATCATCTGTACCCTCTCTGAAGGTCTTTCTAGGGGTACTTGCCGTTTCTAATACTTCCGGGAACCGATTAATCAATTCCCTTGCCAGAATAGCTGTATCTCTTGCTGACATTACGTTTTCATCCTCAGGGCCGCCTGCAGGAGGAGATCCCTTTAAGTCACGGTTGTTCAAACCGCTTGAGTTTACAAATTTATATTCCTTTAATCCAAGCTCTGCCGCTTTTTCGTTCATCATTTTAACAAAGTTAGTTTCTGAACCGGCAATCGTTTCTGCAATTGCAATGGTTGCACCATTTGCAGAATAGATAGCCATGGCTTCATACAATTCACGGATATTGTATTTGCCGTCTCTTCTTAATGGGACATTTGATAGATTGCGGTCCTGTGATACTTTCCACACATATTCACTTACTGCGTATTCCTGATCCCACTTTACTTTGCCTTTTTCAACGGCTTCAAGAAGCAGGTATTCTGTCATCATTTTTGTCATACTGGCAATGCCCAGTACTTTATCCGCATTTTTTTGATATAAAATCTTTCCGGTCTCTGCATCTACTAAAATAGCAGCATCGGCATTGATATTTAAAATATCCTCCGCATGTGCTTTATGTATACCAGGTAAAAGACCTAATATCATGACCAAGGCAAGGAATCCAGCGATAGACTTACGGTACAATGTTTTCTTCAATTTTACTGCCCTCCAACGTTTTAATACACTTTTGTTATTTTATCATAACTCTGATTTAAAGAATAGATAGAGTAATTACCTATTCCTGCCTGCCTTAGCTCATTGTTATGCATTAATATTTTCCTAGGTTCAATTTTTGGGGCAAATAAAAAAGCAGGAAAGGTTCCCCTCTCCTGCTTTGTGCTGTTATAGCGAGTAGTTTGGCGCCTCTTTTGTGATCTGCACATCATGCGGGTGGCTTTCTCTCAGGCCTGCACCAGTCATTTTAATAAATTGGGCATTTTCGCGAAGCTCATGAAGATCCTTTGTTCCGCAATAGCCCATTCCGGAACGGATACCTCCGACAAGCTGGTATATCGTATCGGATAAAGGCCCTTTATAAGCAATGCGCCCTTCAATTCCCTCTGGAACGAACTTCTTATTATCTTCCTGGAAGTAACGGTCTTTAGAGCCTTTTTCCATGGCTGCCACAGAACCCATTCCTCTGTACACCTTGAAGCGTCGTCCCTGGAAGATTTCCGTTTCTCCCGGGCTTTCTGAAACACCGGCAAGAAGGCTGCCAAGCATTACAGCATGTCCGCCGGCTGCCAATGCTTTCACGATGTCCCCTGAATATTTGATTCCGCCATCAGCAATAATGGACTTGCCATGCTTGCGTGCTTCAGTTGCACAATCATAGACAGCTGTGATTTGCGGTACCCCTACACCTGCAACTACACGTGTTGTACAAATTGATCCTGGTCCGATTCCCACTTTCACAATATCCGCACCTGCTTCAATTAAATCCTTTGTCGCTTCAGCAGTCGCGACGTTTCCAGCAATAATGGCCAGATCCGGATAGGTGTTCCTGATTTCGCGTACAGTATCAAGCACGCCTTTTGAATGTCCATGTGCCGTATCCACAACAATGACATCCACATGGGATTTCACAAGCATTTCAACCCGCTTCATCGTATCGCCGGTTACGCCAACCGCTGCACCTGCGAGCAGGCGTCCTCGCTCATCTTTTGCCGAGTTAGGAAACTCAATGACTTTTTCAATATCTTTAATGGTAATTAACCCTTTTAAAACACCTTCATCATCTACTAGCGGCAATTTTTCAATTTTATGCTGCTGAAGAATCTTTTCTGCTTGATCTAATGTGGTGCCCACTGGGGCTGTTACAAGGTTTTCTTTAGTCATCACATCTGAAATTTTTATCGAAAAGTCCTGAATAAATCGGAGGTCACGGTTTGTCAAAATGCCAACAAGCTTCTGTTCCTCATTATTATTGACGATTGGAACACCCGAAATCCGGTACTTGCCCATTAGATGTTCTGCATCAAATACCTGCTGTTCTGGAGTGAGGAAGAAAGGATCCGTGATAACGCCGCTTTCTGAACGCTTTACTTTATCCACCTGATCAGCCTGCTGTTCAATGGACATGTTTTTATGGATAATTCCCAAACCGCCCTGGCGCGCCATAGCAATCGCCATTTCTGCTTCAGTTACCGTATCCATTCCGGCACTGATCACTGGAATGTTAAGTGCAATCTTTTCAGTCAAATTAACTTTAAGGCTTACATCACGAGGAAGTACCTCTGATTTCGATGGAACCAGTAAAACATCATCAAACGTTAAACCTTCTTTAGCAAACTTAGTTTCCCACATTTTTTTGACCTCCTGGACTCGAAAATATTATTAGTAGGTTATCAATTGGACAAAATACTGTCAAGAACGGATTGATATGTTGGATTTTTCTAAAGATTCGGAGGACTCGTTGTGATACATCCATTTGATCTAAAAAGCTCCTTTTTATATTTTTTTTCGGCGAACACTTCACAGGAATTTTTAAAGAAATGCTACCAAAAACAAAACCTGGATCAGGCTGAACAAAAGAGCTATGAAAACAGCTACCCTTTTATATACTATCTAGAACACGGACAAGTATACTATGAGCAGGCAGAGAAGGCGCCATTGGTCATCAAGCCGATTCTCTTTTTTTATGGACTTGTTCACCTTGTAAAGGCCTGTATACTGACTGTGGACCCTAATTATCCGGAGACTACCTCTGTTTTGGCACACGGGGTGTCCACCCGGAAAAGAAAAAAGCAGCAATATAATTTTTTTCAGGATGAAGTGAAATTTCAAAAAAGCGGTCTTTTCCCTTATATGGGAGAAAAAATGTTCCACATGAAACATTTGGAAGGCGAAAAAACAACAATGGGAGAGTTATTCGGCCAGATTCCGGAGCTTAACAATTTGTATAGCCAGACAGAAGGCCGCAATACTTTTCTGGAAGCGGAGCGGGTAAAGGATGTATTCACCTTGCCAAAAATAATTCTCGACCGCTTTCATATGACCGAATCCCGCTTTGTGGAATATGTGCAGTCAAAATCGGACTTTAATATAAGCTTTCAGGAATCAGAGGAGACAGCACTAAATTTTTTGACAAAAAACCTGAATACATATAATTTTAAGCCTTTACGATATAGTCCGGCTGCAGGAAAGTTTTTCTTCCCTTTGGCCAAAGGTGATTTGATTGATTTCCCTGAGCTTCTTATTCACTATCTGCTGCTGTATAACTTAAGCATGATTGCCCGCTATGAAACTGAATGGTGGAGTGAACTCATCAAAATGATGCCGAATAAAGACTACCCTTTTATTCAGACATTCCTTCAAATTACGGCTGAAAAGGGGCCATATTTGATTTATCAGTATTTAGCTGATAAGAAGCAGTAAGGTTTTGCAGGGGGATGCTGGATGGCTGCTTATCTCCTGTATTGGTTATTTTATGATTAGGAAGTTTTGGAAGGTGAGCGTGCAGCGCGGTGTTTGAATTTATTCTGGGGAGCTGATTTCCCTGGTAAGAAGCATGCCTGGCGGTTTATCTGACAGGTTTCGAATTTTTTCTGGCCTGTTTTGGGTTTTATCTAACATGACTGTAAAATTATCTAACAGATTTTTCGATTTATCTAGCAAGTTTTGGAGTTTATCTAACATTTAGCACTAGTTATCTTTAAAGAGAACCGCCTTGTGTTTTAAAATAGACGGTGGAATAGGGAGTGGCATATAAAATTTGATTCTGGCACCACATATATGCCTGAAAGTCGCACATAAAATGGAAAAGCGGCACATATACAGGGCAAAGTGACACATATAGGTGTAATTCCTTTTAAATTAAAGCACAAATTTATTCTTCTGACCTTCATACACACAAAAAAGAGCACCCATCAGGTGCTCTTTCATTTGCCCGGCAGCGTCCTACTCTCACAGGGGGACAGCCCCCAACTACCATCGGCGCTGAGAAGCTTAACTTCCGTGTTCGGTATGGGAACGGGTGTGACCTTCTCGCTATCGCCACCGGACTATTTGGTTGAAGAAACTTCGTTCCCTCAAAACTAGATAATGTATGAAGAAGTATTTGCCGAGTATTCACCAATGACTTGTCTAGCTTCGGCTCCTAACTTCTCTCGAAGTTGAACAGTCGCCTCCGCTTTTCGTTTTGGTTAAGTCCTCGATCGATTAGTATCAGTCAGCTCCACATGTCGCCACGCTTCCACCTCTGACCTATCAACCTGATCATCTTTCAGGGATCTTAC
>NZ_VCRN01000046.1 GCF_009849585.1 Bacillus sp. ZZV12-4809 | reverse complement strand
GTAAGATCCCTGAAAGATGATCAGGTTGATAGGTCAGAGGTGGAAGCGTGGCGACATGTGGAGCTGACTGATACTAATCGATCGAGGACTTAACCAAAACGAAAAGCGGAGGCGACTGTTCAACTTCGAGAGAAGTTAGGAGCCGAAGCTAGACAAGTCATTGGTGAATACTCGGTAAATACTTCTTCATACATTATCTAGTTTTGAGGGAACGAAGAAAAGTAAATTTCCTCTTGAAAAATGATAAAAAGTCGGTATAATAATACTTGTCTTTGAAAAATAGTCTGGTGGCGATGGCGAGAAGGTCACACCCGTTCCCATACCGAACACGGAAGTTAAGCTTCTCAGCGCCGATGGTAGTTAGGGGCTGTCCCCTTGTGAGAGTAGGACGCTGCCGGGCTGTTTTAAAAATACCACTTTTCCGCAGTAGCTCAGTGGTAGAGCATTCGGCTGTTAACCGAACGGTCGCAGGTTCGAATCCTGCCTGCGGAGCCAAAAATGGAGAGCTGTCCGAGTGGCCGAAGGAGCACGATTGGAAATCGTGTATACGCTAACCGCGTATCAAGGGTTCAAATCCCTTGCTCTCCGCCATATAAATTTCATATTGGCCCCTTGGTCAAGCGGTTAAGACACCGCCCTTTCACGGCGGTAACACGGGTTCGAATCCCGTAGGGGTCACCATTTTGGAGGATTAGCTCAGCTGGGAGAGCATCTGCCTTACAAGCAGAGGGTCGGCGGTTCGATCCCGTCATCCTCCACCATATTATTATCGCGGGGTGGAGCAGTCCGGTAGCTCGTCGGGCTCATAACCCGAAGGTCGCAGGTTCAAATCCTGCCCCCGCAATCTGGTCCGGTAGTTCAGTTGGTTAGAATGCCTGCCTGTCACGCAGGAGGTCGCGGGTTCGAGTCCCGTCCGGACCGCCATTTTTACAAAATTAATACAAAATGGCTCAGTAGCTCAGTCGGTAGAGGATTTTAAAAGAATGCAGCTGCGAAGCTTTTCATCATCGAATAGCATGCTTTTAAAATCTGCGACAAAGAACGCAGGGCTTTGAAGCACATGTGTTTAGATTTAGGGATATAATATTATTTTGGCTCAGTAGCTCAGTCGGTAGAGCAAAGGACTGAAAATCCTTGTGTCGGCGGTTCGATTCCGTCCTGAGCCACCTTTTAATTTGATTAGCCGGTGTAGCTCAATTGGTAGAGCAACTGACTTGTAATCAGTAGGTTGGGGGTTCAAGTCCTCTCGCCGGCACCATCTTTTCATGTTAATATGGAGGGGTAGCGAAGTGGCTAAACGCGGCGGACTGTAAATCCGCTCCTTCGGGTTCGGCAGTTCGAATCTGCCCCCCTCCACCATTTATATAGGGGTATAGTTTAATGGTAAAACGAAGGTCTCCAAAACCTTTGATGTGGGTTCGATTCCTACTACCCCTGCCAATATGATTATGGCGGCTGTGGCGAAGTGGTTAACGCATCGGATTGTGGCTCCGACACTCGTGGGTTCGATTCCCATCAGTCGCCCCATAATTTTTAGGAAACAGTACAAGGGTACTCTCATATAAATGTACTAAGAAATGATCATTGGGCTATAGCCAAGCGGTAAGGCACCGGACTTTGACTCCGTCACTCGCAGGTTCGAATCCTGCTAGCCCAGCCATTTTGCGGAAGTAGTTCAGTGGTAGAACATCACCTTGCCAAGGTGGGGGTCGCGGGTTCGAATCCCGTCTTCCGCTCCAGAATTTCTTATCTTTATGGCGGCATAGCCAAGTGGTAAGGCAGAGGTCTGCAAAACCTTTACCACCGGTTCGAATCCGGTTGCCGCCTCCATAATCTAAATCTTGATACGCTGATATACGCCGGGGTGGCGGAACTGGCAGACGCACAGGACTTAAAATCCTGCGGTAGGTGACTACCGTACCGGTTCGATTCCGGTCCTCGGCACCACAAGATTTAATTCATTTTAATATGCCGGTGTGGCGGAATTGGCAGACGCGCACGACTCAAAATCGTGTTCCTTCTGGAGTGTCGGTTCGACCCCGACCACCGGTATCTAAAAAAAGGTTTCCCATTAGGGAAACCTTTTTTATTGTTTAATTTCTATCCTTGTGAATATTGGCGGAGATTGATCCTCAATAATGCAGCCAATTTCTTTACTGGGATATCAGTGTTCAACCAGAGTTTCGAACGATTCAGAGGATGGTTCCGAAAGTGGGTTCTGAACTGTTCGGAAGTAAATTAAAATGGCATTTTCCTGTTTGGGCAGGAGTAATAAAAGGGATCACTTTTAAAAATGTCAGGTAAGCTAATGCATTAGAATAGAGCCCTTAAGTTTTGAGAAATGTCATGTGAACAGCCCTAATGCGACTGAATAGAGCTGTTCAGTTTCGGAAACCCCATGTAAACGGCACTAAAATTCAGCCGAAAAGAGCTATTCTGTTTTAAAAGTAACTGTTGATCTTTAGAAGTAAGTTTCATTCTGCACTGTAAACATCGAAGCAGCTTTAATTCCTCTGGTTCATACCGAATTTTTACTATCATAATTCACATCCTTATATTCAAGATAATTTCATTTAATGCAAGGATTTTCATGAAAACAAGTTGCAGATTTTGAAAAAGTCAAAATATTACACCATCTAGTCAATTCAGTCACCTATATATGCAAACGGTTTCAAATATAATGTAAGAAAGCGTTTGCAGGAAATTAGGGGGCGGTGAAGAAAGTTGGAGACAAAGATCGAGATCGGGGAACCGGCAATTAAGTCAGAGGTTAAAGCAGTTCCCAGGAAAAAAGTAAATTTGAAAAAGATTTTAACGTACCTTGCTTTTGTAGGGCCAGCATTAATTTTTTTCCTGGTGATACAGATCATTCCTTTCCTGATGGGAATTTATTATTCGTTTACATCCTGGAATGGAGTCAGTTCTGTGGTGGAGTGGGTTGGACTTGAGAATTATATGAAGATCTTTAGAAATGATCCTAAGTTTTTTGATTCCTTTATTTTTACCACTAAATTTATGTTAGCTTCTGTTATTATTAGTAATTTATTAGGGTTTGGACTTGCCTTATTATTGAATGCAGCCTTGAAGTCCAGGAATCTGCTGAGGACTGTGTTTTTCATTCCGAATGTTATTGGAGGTTTATTGCTTGGATTCATCTGGCAGTTTATCTTTGTCAAAGGGTTCGCTGCTATCGGTAATCTTACGGATCTTTCGGTTTTTAAGCTTCCGTGGCTTGGTGATGAGATAACAGCCTTTTGGGGAATTGTCATTGTGTTTGCCTGGCAGATCAGCGGTTATATGATGGTTATTTATATTGCAGCACTGCAGGGTGTTGATCAGTCGCTGCTGGAGGCAGCAAGAATCGATGGAGCATCAAGCTGGACACTCCTGTCAAAAATTATCGTTCCGCTCATATTACCGGCATTTACGATTTGTTTCTTTTTAACTATATCAATGGCATTTAAGATTTTTGACTTGAATATTTCGCTCACAGGCGGCGGACCATTTAACTCGACTCAATCGGTTGCGATTAATATTTATCAGGAAGCATTCCAGAATAACCGCTATGGTCTTGGTACCGCAAAATCGATTTTATTTTTTATTGTGGTAGCTATTTTTACAACGGTTCAGGTGATGATGACGAAGAAAAGGGAGGTTGAGGCCTAATGAATCCCAGATATACGAAGGTTACGTTTCTGCTGGAGATCATCGGAATCGTATTAGGAATCATATTCCTCATTCCTTTTTACTTTGTGTTTATTAATTCAGTAAAGGGTTTTGCTGATATCTTGATTGATGCTGCAGCATGGCCAAAGGAGTTTTTATTCTCCAATTATATGAAGGTATGGGATATCATTAATTTCCCGCGCGCCTTCTGGAATTCTCTTATAATAACCGTAATCAGCAATATTGGACTGGTTATTATTAGTTCTATGGCTGCCTGGAAGATGGTCAGGACTCCGGGGAAATTCAGCAAAATCCTGTTTGTCTTATTTGTATCTGCAATGGTTATTCCATTTCAGACAGTCATGATTCCTCTGATGAAGCTCGGAGGCACTCTGAATCTGACAAACAGCATACCTGGTCTCATCATTATGTATTTTGGTTTTGGTGTACCATTATCGCTTTTCCTTTATCATGGCTTTATAAAAACTGTTCCAATCGAAATAGAAGAATCTGCCCGAATTGATGGGTGCAGCCAGTTTGGCGTCTTTTGGAGAATTGTTTTTCCACTTCTGAAGCCAATTACTGTAACAGTTGTCATTTTAAATACATTGTGGATCTGGAATGACTATCTGCTGCCGCTTCTCGTGCTTCAGGATGCAGAGCTTAGGACGATTCCTCTGGCCACAAGCTCATTCTTTGCACAATATACAAAGCAGTGGGATATGGGACTGGCTGCCCTTGTGATGGGCATTACACCGGTCATCATTTTCTTCCTGTTCCTGCAGAGACACATTATTAAAGGCATTGCCCAGGGTTCCATAAAGTAGTTATAGAGACTTTTGCCGCCAAAAGGGCTGTGAAAGTTTATATAAAAAATTATCAGGGGGGAAACAAAATGAAACGCTTTGCTCTATTATTGCTGTCATTTGTTCTAATGGCAGGCATTATGGCAGGCTGTTCTTCTTCCAGCTCTTCAGGGGATGAAAAGCCTAAGGATGATTCAAAAAACGGGGATGAAGTGGTAACACTGAACATGTTCCAATTTAAAGTGGAGATTGCCGATCAGCTTCAGGAAATGATTGGCGAATTTGAAAAAGAGCATCCAAATATTAAAATAAAGCTTGAGTCAGTCGGAGGCGGAGCTGATTATGGTGCCGCATTAAAAGCGAAGTTTGCATCCGGTGAACAGCCTGACATTTTTAACAATGGAGGATTTAAGGAATTAGAGCTTTGGAAAGAGCATCTTGCTGACCTTTCAAATGAGCCGTGGGCAGAGCATGTGCTTCCTATTGGCAAGGTTCCAACCACCGATGCAGATGGCAAGCTTTATGGAATGCCAGTAAACCTGGAAGGATATGGTTTCATTTATAACAAAGATTTATTTGAAGAGGCAGGAATTACTGAGCCGCCTAATACGATCTCTGAGTTAAAGGATGCTGCTAAAAAGCTCAAAGATAAAGGGATTACCCCTTTCTCAGCTGGTTACGGTGAGTGGTGGGTCATTGGGCAGCATTTGTTAAACATCCCATTTGCACAGCAGGAGGACCCTATTGCATTTATTGAAGGCTTATACAGCGGGTCTGAAAAGTTAACTGGAAATGATAAATTTAAAGAATTTAAAGAAGTTCTGGATACTGAAATTAAATTTGGTAATGACAATCCTTTAACAACTGATTACAATACTCAAGTCACACTATTTGCTTCCGGCAAAACAGCTATGCTTCAGCAGGGTAACTGGACGGAGAATATGATTCTTGAAATCGACCCTGACATTAATATGGGATTCCTCCCGATTCCGATAACTGATGATGAAGCCGAAGCTGACCGTTTGCCAGTAGGCGTGCCAAACAACTGGGTTCTAAACAAAAACTCAGAGCATCTTGAAGAGGCCAAGTTATTCCTTGACTGGATGGTTTCCTCTGAAACAGGCAAGCGTTATATCACAGAAGAGTTTGCTTTCATTCCAGCCTTTGACAATATTGAGCCAACCGGTTTAGGGCCGCTTGGAAAGCACATTCTTGAGTATTCTAAGGAAGAGAAAACAATTCCTTGGACATGGTTCAGATGGCCGGATGGCGCCAATAAAGAATTTGCTGCAACAATCCAGGAATATGCTGCAGGAAAGATTGACTATGATACGGTCGTTGAACGCTTCCAGACATCCTGGGATAATTTGAAATAAATTTGGTGAAACGGGAAGCATGTCTGCGGAAGATATGCTTTCTGTTTTCTATTTTTATATCTATTAGATTCCACAGCAAAAAAGCCCCCCAAAAAAAAGGAAGTTACTTTATACTATTGTAAAAGAGAAAGCAGCGGGGGATGTACATGTTCAAAAAGAGTATCAGGAATAAACTGATCGTTCTATTAATGATAGCTACGATCGTTCCCTTTGGAGCGTCCATTATCATCACCTACTACCATACAGCGGAATCATTGAAAGATCAGGCCATTGAAGAAAACAGCAACCTATTATATCAAGGAAAAGTAAACCTGGAGGGGTATATAAATGAGTTGGACGGTTTGACACTTTCCCTCTACAATAACCCGGGTTTAATAAACTTTTTAAAAGATCCCAGGAAGGAAAATAATTATCAGGCTGTCGAAGCAGTAAGAAATGTAATTTCTACCATCCTGTATGCTGAGGAAAATATCAAACGAGTCAATATTGCTGTTGCAAAGGAAAATCGGCTCATAACTGCGTCCCGCCGCTCTACAGTTGTTTTTTCGAAGAGACTGCCAACTGCGAGCCAAAAATATTACGATAAAGCAAAAGAAAGTCCAAACAATATGTACCTTGAGCCCATCCATAAGATTAAGAATCCTGAAGATAAAAAGCCTGAAAATGTCATTACGCTTCACAGGTCTTTAATCAATATTCCGGCAGATGATATATTGGCCTATATTTCATTGGAGTTTTCGCCGGATCAAATAACCAATATCAGCCGTAATCTTTATTCGGGGGATAATGAAGAATTCTATATTATATCTCCTGAAGGGGACATAATTTATCGTTCAACGGATGATAAAGGAGATAAAGCGCCTGATTGGATGGATTGGGTAATACAAACAAATAAGGAAAATGGCACGGTTGAATGGAAGGAAGAAACGTTCAATGGTGTAATGATATATGATCAATTATCGCAAAATTCGGGCGGCTGGTATCTTGTAAAGCGAGTTCCATATGCCACTTTATATGAAAGTGCATTCAGTGTGGCGAAAATAAATATCATATTTGGCGTAATAGGGCTGTTCCTTGTTATCCTCGCCACGCTATTTATCTCTTTCAGAATTACCTCTCCCATCAGAATCCTCCTGAGTAATATCGATCAGGTTGAAAAGGGAAATCTTGATGTCCGCTTTAAATCTTTCGGCAATGATGAGATTGGTTATCTCGGTGATCGATTCAGGCAAATGATCGATAAAATTAATGATCTCATCAATAGGGAGTATAAACTTCAGCTTGAAAATAAGACCAATCAGCTTAAGGTTCTGCAGTCACAGGTTAATCCGCATTTTTTATATAATGCATTGCAGTCAATTGGAACAGCGGCTCTGAAAAATCAAGGTCCGCAAATATATTCTTCTGTTACCCGCCTATCAAAAATAATGAGATACAGCATGAATATGGAGGAGGGTATGGTCTCTCTTCAAAAAGAGATTGAACATACCAGGGCATACCTTTTACTGCAAAAGGAACGGTTCGGTGATCAGCTTCAGTTCAATTTCCAGCTTGATGAAGAAGCATTGGGGTTTCCTGTTCCAAAAATGATTTTACAGCCTTTAGTGGAGAATTACTTTAAACATGGCTTTGATGCACGCGAAAAAACTGGAGAGATTAACATAACATGCAGACAGGATGAATTTTATCTTGATATTCTTATTGAAGATAATGGCACAGGGGTTTCGGAAAATCGGCTTAAGGAAATCCGGATGCATTTGATGAATGACAGGATAAGACAAAAGGGAGAGTTAATGAATATCGGCCTGAAGAATGTTTATGTCCGGTTAAAACTTTATTATGGCAGCCGCGCTTACCTGCAGCTTAAGAACCTTGAGCAGGGCGGGCTGCAGGTTTCTATTAAACTTCCAAAAAGGATGGAAGGTGGAAAAGATGAAAGCAATTATTGTGGATGATGAACAGCATGTTCGGGAAGGCTTAATGCTTCTGGGAGAGTGGAGCCGCTTTGGGATTGACACGATCATGGAGGCGGCAGATGGAAATGAGGCAATAAAGCTGATAAAAGAGCATCGCCCGGAAATCATATTCACAGATATGAGCATGCCAAAGAGAGATGGCATAAGCCTTTTAAAATGGATACATTCTTCGGACCTTTCCAGCAAGACGATTGTTGTCAGCGGATATGATGATTTTGATTATATGAGGAATGCCATTTGTTATAAAAGCTTTGATTATATCTTGAAGCCTATCGACCCTGATATACTGAATGAAATCCTGGAGAGAGCCATTAATGAATGGAATCAGCAAAATACTTCATTGGAATGCACGCAGGAGCAAAACAGGGAGTTGAATGTGATTCAGCAAATAGAACAATTTCTGCTGGAAAGCTATAACAAAGATATTAACCTCCAGGAAATTGCAGACAGATTTTATTTAAGCCGGGAGTACATTTCCAGGAAATTCAAACAGGAATATCAGGCTACTATTACAGACTTTATCACAAATGTCCGAATTAGCAAGGCAAAGGAGCTCTTGCTGAACCCTAAACTGAAAATCTATGAAATTGCTTTCCAGGTTGGTTATCAGGATGAAAAATATTTTAGCAAGGTGTTTAAAAAGACAGAGGGGATTTCCCCAAATGAATATAGAAGCATGCATTAAGAAGGAGGAAGATTCATGATTAACGTACTTGTCTGGAATGAGAACCGCCATGAACAAAAGGAGGAAAAGGTAAGGGCTGTCTATCCCAATGGTATACACGGTGCCATAGCCGATTTTTTAAATGGAGAAGAATTAAAAGTGAAGACAGCAACATTGGATGAGCCTGAACATGGACTGAGTGATGCCGTTTTACAGGAAACAGACGTACTAGTCTGGTGGGGGCATCTGGCACATGGAGAAGTTGAGGATTCAATCGTTGAAAAAGTTAAACAAAGAGTTCTCGATGGAATGGGATTGATTGTTCTTCATTCCGGGCATTTTTCTAAAATTTTCAAAGTGCTGATGGGAACCTCCTGTGATTTAAAGTGGAGAGAAGCGGATGAAAAGGAGCGAATTTGGATAGTAGACCCGAGCCATCCGATTACAGAAGGCCTTGGAGAATATATTGAACTTGAAAAAGAGGAAATGTACGGAGAACATTTTGATATTCCTGCACCGGATGAGCTTGTCATGCTGAGCTGGTTTGAAGGCGGGGAAGTTTTCCGGAGCGGCTGTACATACAAGCGCGGAAAAGGGAAAATCTTTTATTTCCGCCCGGGACATGAAACGTATCCAACCTATTATCATAAGGAGGTTCAGCAGGTTATAAAAAATGCTGTAAAGTGGGCTAAACAGGCTGATCTTCCGGTACCGGTCTATGGAAATGCGAAGCCGCTGGAGAAAATCAGTGTGAAACATGAAGGAGTGGTGAAGTAGGATGAGAAAACTCAAAATTGGAATAATTGGATGCGGAAGTATTGCCAGGCACAGGCATATGCCTGAATATCATGCCAGCAGCGGGGCTGTCATTGAAGCAGTTTGTGATATTAATGAAGAGCGTGCAAATGTGTTTGCTGACCTTTACGAGGCTAAGGCGTATACCGATTATAGCGAATTGTTGGCTGACAAGGAAATAGATGCAGTGAGTGTCTGCACCCCGAATTATCTGCATGCCCCTGTTTCGATTGCAGCATTGAACGAGGGCAAACATGTTTTATGTGAAAAGCCGATGGCCACTTCTAAGGAAGAAGCAGAGGAAATGATAGAAGCAGCGCGTAAAAGTGGAAAGCAATTAATGATTGCTCATAATCAGCGCTTCGTTCCGTCTCATAAAAAAGCAAAAGAATTAATTGCAAAGGGTGAAGCGGGAAAAATCTACAGTTTCCGGACTGCCTTTGGCCATGGCGGACCAGAAGGATGGAGTGCAGATGGCAAAGATAGCTGGTTCTTCAAGAAAGATCAGGCTTTTATTGGTGCTATGGGTGACCTTGGTGTCCATAAGACAGACCTCTTGCGCTATCTGCTGGGTGAAGAGTTTGCTGAGGTTGGGGCATTTGTTGAAACTAGTTCCAAAACGGATGCTGATGTCGATGATACAGCCGTATGTGTCTTGAAAACGGAAAGCGGTGTGATTGGTACTTTGGCTGCAAGCTGGTCTTATGTTTCTAAAGAAGACAATTCAACTATTATCTATGGTGAGAAAGCCATTTTAAGATTAGAAGATGATCCTTTGCACTCTCTCATTGTTCAGTATGCTAACGGTGAAACAGTGAAGTATGAGCTCGGCGGAATTCAGACTAATGAAGAAGGCGGGCAAAAGAGTTCAGGTGTCATTGACCATTTTGTTGAAAGTATACTAAAAGGCCAGGAGCCTGCCATCCCTGGATCTGAGGGGATGAAATCGCTCCAAGTGATTCTAGCTGCCCTTGAGTCAAGTGAAACAAAGCAGATTGTCAGAATTAATTGAGGTGTACCCCCATGATGAAACTTCGGATCGGAATTATCGGTGCTGGAGGAATTGCCCAATCCAGGCATATTCCAGTTTTATTAAAACTTTCGGATAGTGCTACCATAACAGCTATCTGTGATGTGAATGAGGATACAGCAAAGCTTGCTGCCAGGAAGTTTGGAATTAGCCGCGTTTTTACAGATTATAAGGAAGTATTCACTGAAACAGATGCCGTAGTCATTTGTACACCGAATAAATTTCATGCTGAAATTACCGTTGCTGCACTGGAGGCTGGGCTGCATGTTTTGTGTGAGAAGCCGATGGCGATGACAGCAGCCGAATGCAGGAAAATGATCGAGGCTAGAGACAGGTCCGGGAAGGTATTGGCCATTGCCTATCACTACCGGTTCATGAAAGAGGCACAGGCTGCCAAAAAGCTCATTACAGAAAATGAAATTGGCATTCCGTTTATAGCCAGAGCAAGAGCCATGAGAAGAAGAAAGGTGCCTGGCTGGGGTGTTTTTACCAATAAAGAACTCCAGGGCGGCGGAAGTTTGATAGATTACGGCTGCCATTTGCTTGACCTCTCGCTTTGGCTTCTTGGTAACCCGGCCGAAACGGAGGTATCCGGTACAGCATACAACACGTTAAGTAAAATGCCTGATCAGGTGAATCTATGGGGAAGCTTTGACCATCAATCCTTTGATGTAGATGATCATGTGACAGCTTACATAAAATTTGCGAATGGTGCTTCCCTGCTTTTTGAAACTTCCTGGTCTGCCAATATTGAAAAGGATGATGAAAGCCTCAGTCTTTCGGGGCAGCTTGGAGGAATTGATTTATTCCCCTTCCGTTTGAATCAATCTAAATATGGTATGCTCCTGAATACACGTTCAGAATGGCTCCCGGGAGAAGATGACTATGCATTAACACAGGCACGGAACTTTATTAAAAGCTGTTTGGGAAAGGAAGAGTTTATGGTTAAAGCAGAAGAAGCTCTGCAGACAACCAGAATTATTGATGCGATTTATAGCAGCAGCAAACGAGATAATAGTAGTAGCCAGGAGGGGATTTTGTGAAGCTCGGCGTATTTACAGTATTATTTGCTGACAAAAATTTTGAGGATATGCTCGATCATGTGAAAGCTGCAGGTCTTAAGGCTGTGGAAATCGGAACGGGTGCATATCCCGGCAACGCTCACTGCAGACTGCAGGAGCTGTTGGGAAGCGATGAAGTCCGGGAGGATTACCTGAATAAGGTTTTATCGAGGGGGCTTGAAATCAGTGCATTCAGTTGCCATGGCAACCCGATTTCACCTGATAAAGCATTTGCTGAGGAATCTGATCGCGTACTATACGACACGATTAAGTTAGCCAGCTTAATGAATGTTCCAGTTGTGAACTGTTTTTCCGGGACTGCAGGTGACGGGGAAGAGGCCAGGCATCCGAATTGGCCGGTCGCTCCGTGGCCAAATGAGTATGGAGAAGTGCTTAAATGGCAATGGGAGGAGAAACTCATTCCTTATTGGAAAAAAGCCGGGCAGTTTGCCAAAGACCATAATGTGAAAATCGGGCTCGAGCTGCATGGTGGATTCCTTGTACACACTCCCTACACACTTTTAAAATTAAGGGAAGAAACATGTGACACCATTGGGGCCAACCTGGACCCAAGCCATTTATGGTGGCAGGGCATTGACCCAGTTGCAGCCATAAAGATACTGGGAAAAGAAAATGCCATTCATCATTTTCATGCAAAAGACACCTATATTGACCAGGAAAATGTCAATATGTATGGGTTAACGGATATGCAGCCGTATGGCAACGTACAGACCAGGGCGTGGACCTTCAGGTCAGTAGGATGCGGACACAGCCTGCAGGAATGGTCTGATATGATGAGCGCACTGCGCACATTTGGTTATGACTACGTTGTCAGCATTGAGCACGAAGACCCGCTGATGTCCATTGAAGAAGGGTTTACAAGAGCCGTAAGGAACCTTAAGTCCATTTTAATCGAAGAACAGCCATCGGAAATGTGGTGGGTATAAACAGGGAGGGAAAACCCCTCTCTGTTTTTTCGACAATTTTTTAAAAAAGGGGTTGACCATTTACGCTGAATTTAGTACTATTAAATAGTTGATTCGACACAATGTTTATTTTGCTGTAGAGAAAAATCGACATTCTATTTAATCATAATTACGTTAATGATTAAATATAAATAAACAAATGCGGGTGTAGTTTAGTGGTAAAACCTCAGCCACGACCGATACTTCCATGAATCAGCTTCGAGTTGCCTCGACGCATAGGCTTCCTTGAAAAAGCTCTTAGAGGAAGAGGCATGAAAGTACGGGAAAAAATAAGCAGGCGGTAACTTCATAATAATGCGGGTGTAGTTTAGTGGTAAAACCTCAGCCTTCCAAGCTGATGATGAGGGTTCGATTCCCTTCACCCGCTCCATACATAGCCAACGCAGTGTTTCGTTCAACAAGAACGAGGTATTGCGTTTTTTCATTTTCATGGCTATATAAAAAATCGGGCGGCATCCGCAGATCCCACTCGATTTTTTATAGAAGTGTTTAACATCCAATGACCTTAAAGCTTCCTTCTCCCCCGTGCACTTGAGTGTACATGTTCATTAATGACTCAACCATTTTTTCGGCCATATTAGTTTCCAGAGAAGGACGCAAATAAACAATTTGCACGGCATTTTTAGTCTGTTCCGTGACAGCTGTTCTTTCAGAGTCCACAAACGGACTGCCAAAGGGGCCTGCTATATCTTCACTGATTATTAAATTGGCAAGAGAATTGGGTCTTCCGTTTAAACCGTTATATTCTTCGCTTTCTTTGCCTAACCTGATAGTCAATGGACCTGAAAGCTTATCAGCATCATATACGCCGATTGGTATTTGATATTCCAGGGAAAAGAAGTTGTTAATATCTATGGAGCTGTTGACCGGCTGCAGGTAATTTTGTTTTTTTATTCTTCTGTACAGTGCTTCTGCAGAGTGGCGGTAACGATTTGGATCTTTGCCTGCTGTTTTGAAAATCTGTCTCCATTCATTGATTCCTTCCAGATCTGTAACACTCTTGTCCTCTAAGTCAAAATAAATGGATTCCTGAAATAACTGGAGTCGGCCCTTTACCATTTGAGGAGACTGTCCGACTTCTATATTTATATATATAATAAATCCAATTTTAAATTGGGGAATTAACCTGCACAACTCGGGAGCAATTATAATTTCCAAGCTTTCCACCTCCAAAATTACTTTAAAATAGTTTATCATAATAAGCGGTGATTCAATAAATATTAGACTTTCAGGTACCTATCACCCGTGATGGGTGAATAAAAGGTATCTAACCAACGCTTTGACACCGTCTATTTTGACTTTCACCAAATAAAATGGCCCAAAACGAGCGCTCAGACGCAACATATATTCACTTTAGCGGAGTAAATGGTAACTAATCAGAAGTTTGGCGCAGTTAATTTTCCAAAGCCGAAAAAAAGCAGTCTTACACGCATCTTATATCCCTTTTGTCCGAATAAAAGGTATCTGCCACCAACGTTAATACAGCACGTTTTCATATAAAATTTCATTTTCCTACAGAAAGGAGGTTATCCAATGGACTTTACACAATTCAAGCAGGAAGTGATTGAGTACAGCAAGACAATTGGCATTGATAAAATCGGTTTTACAACAGCAGGCACTTTTGATGAAATGAAGAATAGACTGATTCGCCAGCAGGAGCTTCAATATCAGTCAGGGTTTGAAGAACCTGATATTGAGAAAAGGGTGAATCCCGGTCTGCTAATGGATAAGCCGAGATCCATTATCTCAATTGCGGTTGCTTATCCTTCCAAAATGAAGGTAAGGGTTGTCAGCAAAAGAGGTGAACGAAGGGGGATATTCTGCCGGGCTTCATGGGGAAAAGACTATCATCATATCCTTAGGGAACGTCTTCAGAAGCTTGAGGAGTTTATTCAGTCAAGAATTCCTGAGGCCATATGCAAATCCATGGTGGATACCGGAGAGCTGGTGGACCGGGCTGTAGCGCAGCGTGCCGGAATCGGCTGGAGCGGAAAAAACTGTTCCATCATCACACCGGAGTTCGGATCATATGTGTATCTCGGAGAAATGATAACAAATCTGCCTTTTGAGCCTGATATGCCATTGGAAGACAGATGCGGAAGCTGCAATAAATGTGTTGATGTCTGCCCGACTGGTGCTTTAATTCAGGGAGGTCAGCTTGATGCACAGAAATGCATCGCATTTTTAACACAGACAAAGGGCTTTCTTGCAGAGCCATATAGAGAAAAGCTGGGAAACAGGCTTTATGGGTGTGACACCTGTCAAACTGTTTGTCCTGAAAATAAAGGCAAGGATTTTCACCTGCATGATGAAATGGAGCCTGATCCGGAAGTGGCAAAGCCGCTTTTAAGGCCGCTGCTCTTTATCAGCAACCGTGATTTCAAAGAAAAGTACGGCCCGGTCTCAGGCTCCTGGAGAGGGAAAAAGCCGATCCAGCGAAATGCTATTATCGCCCTTGCTCATTACAAAGATGAGACAGCGGAAGAAGACCTGATCAAGGTTATGACAGAGGATCCGAGACCGGTGATCCGGGGTACGGCAGCTTGGGCACTCGGGAAAATAGGAGGAGAACAATCTCTTCCTGCATTAAGACAGGCATTGAAACAGGAGAAGGACGGAGAAGTCATTGCTGAAATCGAAAAAGGAATCAGCTTTTTTGAACAATGATGATGGGGGAGGAATCTCTCTCTTTTTTGTGGCTTTTTTTACCCGATGCCAGCAGAAAAACACTCTTGCGCCTGCTGAATGCGCGAAAAATTAAGCAACGTCCTCTGCTTCCTCTCATATGTATTGTATAGAGAGGAGTGAGGTGCGTGAGGGACCAGCTTCATGAGCTGTTAAAGAAAAGAGTGCAGCAGTGCGTTTCCCATTCAAGAAGTTCAATTCATACATGCCCTAAAATTGAAAAAAAGAAAGAATCTCTTTCCAGCCGCTCCGGTGAGATTGTGAAAGCACAGGCAACTGGAAAAGTGATCAATGTCGGCAGGGAGAAGGATGATGTGACTCCGGTTGAATATAAGGTTCACTTCAAATATTTGATTAAACAAAAAGGCGTCTTCTATATGGAAGAAGAGATCGAGGAGCGGACAGCCGACTTTTATAAAGGAGTATTTGTTGAAGACCGGGAGAAAAATCCTTTTAAAGATATAAAAAAAGAAGAAGTGTCTCTGGACCGGGAATTTGAAGAGGAAGAAAGATACGAGTATGAATATGACCGCATTAAGGCTGTTCAGTATGCAGAAAAGTGGTGGAACAGCTTTAATCCGGCTTATAAGAAATTTGATGTGGATTGCACCAATTATATTTCGCAGTGCCTTCATGCTGGCGGCAGCCCAATGAGGGGGTATCCCCACCGAGGAAAAGGCTGGTGGATGCGAAGCGGGAATTGGAGCTACAGCTGGACAGTTGCGAATTCAATGCGGTGGTATCTGCCAAGTTCAAAAACGGGGTTAAGGGCTCAGGAAGTCTCCAGTCCAGACCAGCTTTTAATTGGAGATGTCATTTGCTATGATTTCCAGGGAGACGGCCGATTTGACCATACAACGATCGTGACGGGCAAGGATGCATCGGGAATGCCCCTTGTCAACGCCCATACCTATAACAGCCGAATGCGCTATTGGGCGTATGAAGATTCTACAGCATATACACCCAATATAAAGTATAAATTTTTGACTATTACTGATGACCAGTAATTTGTATGGTGATTTCAAAGTGATATAATTACACATGCAGATTTAATTTAGAGGTGAAAAAATTGGGATTGCATGTAGTATTATATCAGCCGGAAATTCCGGCCAACACAGGCAATATAGCCCGCACCTGCGCGGCTACTGATACGACATTGCATATGATCAGGCCGCTCGGCTTCTCAACAGAGGATAAAAGGCTGAAGCGGGCAGGATTGGATTACTGGCAACATGTCAAAATCGTTTTTCATGATTCATTGGATGATTTCTTTAAAAGCACTGAAGACAGTGAATACTTCTATGTAACGAAGTATGGCACAAGCCCATATTCCGAATTTGACTATAGCAGCGTCGAGAAGGATTATTACTTTATTTTTGGCAAGGAAACATCCGGACTTCCAAAGGATTTAATTGAAAGAAGCAAAGAGCGCTTATTAAAGGTTCCAATTAATGATAATGTCCGTTCGCTTAACTTATCCAATACGGCTGCCATTCTTGTCTATGAAGCTCTGCGCCAGCAGGAGTACTTACATTTAAAATAGGAAAACAACACAAGGCCTGTGAGATGATCAGGTCTTTTTCTTTGGAGAAAACATTCTTCTCTGGGTAAAATGAAAAAGTACATATGGAAAGGATGAGATGTGATGAATGAAGTTACCAAATTGCTGATGGATCATCGTTCTGTCCGGAATTTTGAAGACAGGCCGCTGTCAAAAGAACAGGTTGAAACAATTGTACTTTCTGCTCAAGCTGCATCCACTTCAAGTTTTGTCCAGGCTTATTCAATTATCGGAGTGACAGATAAAGAAAAGAAAAAGAAGCTTGCTGAATTTGCGGGAAATCAGAATTATGTAGCTGAAAATGGCCATTTTTTCGTATTTTGTGCTGATCTGCATCGTCATGAAATCATCGGCCAGATGGAAAATAAAAATGTAATTCCATCAATCGAAAGCACAGAGAAGTTCATGGTGTCTGTTATTGATGCGGCATTAGCTGCGCAGAATGCTGCAATTACGGCAGAATCGATGGGGCTTGGAATCTGTTATATTGGCGGAATAAGAAACAATCTTGAGGCAGTGGCAGAGCTTTTAAAAACACCTGATCGTGTGATTCCTTTGTTTGGAATGGCTGTTGGCTATCCTTCCAAAAAGAACGATAAAAAACCGCGGCTTCCTCTTCACCATATATATCATGAAAATGAATACAACCAGGATGAAGCATCTTACTGCGAAGAGCTGGAAGTTTATAATAAGATTATTTCCGAGTATTATGATGAGCGTACAGGCGGCAAGCGGAAGGACACGTGGACGAGTCAAATTGCCGGCATGCTAGAAAAGCAGACAAGGATGTATATGAAGGATTTTGTTCAGAGTAAAAAGATGGATTTAAGGTAGAATTAAATTGTAAATAAGAAAAAAGCTGCTAGGTTCAGCAGCTTATTTTTTGCTTATGCCTGGCTTGTCATCGTAACCAGCAGTGAAAATAGCAGCAAGGAAAGCAACCATTACACCGATAATAATAATTGTACCCATGTATATGTAATCCTCCTTTAGCGGTATCTCAATAGGCAAGCATGTAAATATAAGCTTATTATAGCCCAAAAATGTCTAACTGTGAATGAAAAGTATGGAGTTTTTTTTACAGCTGGATCCTGGCAGCGAAGTATTCCTAATAATTAATCCCCGTAAAAAGTACAAACCAAACTATTAATAGTTTACGCATGTTCGATTGCCGGTGCGCATAGAGTATATTAATCGTCTCTGATAATGCGACAGGGGGAGGTCCTTATGGATATTCTAAAAAAAATTGAGATGTACAGACACGAGGAAGAAAAGCTGAAATGGGAAGGGACTTTTGGGGAGTATTTAGAAATTGTTAAAGAGAAGCCTTGGGTTGCTCAGTCAGCACATTCACGGGTATATAATATGATTAAGGATGCCGGTGTCGAAGAAGTGAAGGGGCATAAACGATATCAATTTTTCAGCAACCAGCTCTTTGGTTTAGAAGAAGCCTTGGAAAGACTCGTGGAAGAGTATTTTCATCCTGCTGCCAAACGGCTTGATGTCCGTAAAAGAATTCTTTTATTAATGGGACCTGTCAGCGGCGGTAAATCAACATTAGTGACAATGCTAAAGAGAGGTCTGGAGCAATATTCTCACTCAGAGAGGGGTGCGGTTTATGCTATTAAGGGCTGTCCGATGCATGAAGATCCGCTTCATTTGATTCCGCATCACCTCCGCAAAGACTTTTATGATGAGTATGGAATAAGAATTGAAGGAAACCTATCGCCTTTAAATAGTATGCGTCTCGAACAGGAGTATGGCGGCCGGATAGAAGATGTTCTAATTGAAAGAATCATTTTCTCGGAAGACCGCAGGGTGGGGATTGGAACCTTCAGCCCGTCAGATCCGAAATCACAGGATATTGCCGATCTGACTGGAAGCATTGATTTTTCAACTATTGCTGAATATGGTTCTGAATCAGATCCACGGGCCTATCGTTTCGATGGAGAGCTGAACAAAGCAAACCGCGGTATGATGGAATTTCAGGAAATGCTGAAGTGCGATGAAAAATTTTTATGGCATTTATTGTCACTCACTCAGGAAGGCAACTTTAAAGCCGGACGCTTCGCTCTTATTTCGGCAGATGAGCTAATTGTCGCTCATACGAATGAAACTGAGTATCGTTCATTCATTTCCAATAAAAAGAATGAAGCATTGCATTCCAGAATAATCGTCATGCCAATCCCATATAATTTAAAGGTTTCAGAGGAAGAGAAAATTTATGAAAAGATGATCCGTGAGAGCGATGTTTCCAACGTGCACATTGCACCGCATACTCTGAGAGTTGCAGCAATGTTTACGATTTTAACCCGTATGAAGGATCCGAAAAAGGGCGATATAGATTTAGTAAAGAAAATGCGTTTGTATGATGGAGAGAGCGTTGAAGGCTATAACAGAGCAGATGTGGAAGAATTGAAAAAAGAGCATGCAGATGAGGGCATGAGCGGAATTGACCCGCGGTATGTCATTAATAGGATTTCTTCTACAATTATCCGAAAAAATATTACAAGCATCAATGCGCTGGATGTACTGCGTTCACTTAAAGAAGGATTGGATCAGCATCCTTCGATTACTGCCGAACTGAAAGAAAGATACCTGAACTTTATTTCTCTGGCCAGAAAAGAGTACGATGATATTGCGAAGAAAGAAGTACAAAAGGCATTTGTTTACTCTTATGAAGAATCTGCGAAGACGCTTATGGAGAACTATCTTGATAATGTTGAAGCATACTGCAATAAAGCAAAGCTGCGCGATCCATTAACTGGTGAGGAAATCAGTCCTGATGAAAAGCTGATGCGTTCAATCGAAGAACAAATTGGAATTTCGGAGAATGCCAAGAAAGCATTCAGGGAGGAAATCCTTATCCGCATCTCAGCTTATGCAAGGAAAGGCAAACGCTTCGACTATAATTCGCATGACCGTCTGCGTGAAGCTATCCAGAAGAAGCTTTTCGCTGACCTGAAAGATGTCGTGAAGATTACAACATCATCAAAAACGCCTGATGAGCAGCAGCTGAAGAAGGTGAATGAAGTTGTTGCAAGATTAATTGACGAACATGGCTATAACTCAACATCAGCAAACGAACTGCTCCGCTATGTGGGAAGCTTGCTGAATCGATAAAAAAAGGGCCTGGCAGGAAAGCTGCTGGTATTATCCCCACTAGGTAGACTTGAAAAAAAGAGGACATGATATGATGTTCTTAATAGTCTACCTGGAGGGGATTTTTCTATGGCCAAAAAAGGACAAACATTTACTTCGTATACTGAGGAATTAAAGCGTGAAGTAGTTCGTTTGAAATTGGAGGAGGGCTGG
>NZ_VCRN01000045.1 GCF_009849585.1 Bacillus sp. ZZV12-4809 | reverse complement strand
CTTTTAGCTGGCCAGCTCAGGACACATTCATCTTATCAAGAGGTCTTTTTTCATTCAAACCGCATTTTCAGTTATTACAGGAATGCTGCCCCGTTTGTTCAATAAGAAAAATAGATGCCGAAGCAACTCATTATTTAAAATGCACTTATTCTCCGTGTCTAAGAAATTTGGTTTTTAAGTAGAGATGCAACTTGATTGTTGAAAGGGAAATTCCCCTGTCCCACTTCTTCCTTTAACCTTTCTAGTGCTTTTACTGCCTCCACCTTTAATTCTTTCGGATATCCATATTTAATACTATTTAATTCAAATTCATCCTCATCAACTACTGCCCATTGGTTATTCTTCTCCTGAATAAAATCTAAATCTAAATCGACAAAACTTATTTCTTCGTTTTTAAATAAGGAAGGTTTTGCTACATTGCAATAAGTAGAAACAACTTTTTCGTCTTCAACTTCCATTGCAGCTGTGAACCATTCTTTCAAGGGAAAATACTCTAATGAGGTATTATCAATAGTAAAAATATTATTTTTTGTATGGTGAATTATCTGCCGGCCTGGTTTGCATAGGACAAGTAAATAATCAGAGGTGTGATGAATCAATTCACCTTCCCATTCATAGTGAAGAATATTAGGGAATTTAAGAGCTTTAATTTTTACAACATTACTCAATTTAATCATCCTCAATTAAAATTTTCCTAACTACTTCTCCTGATAATTTGAAATTTCCTTCTTCAACAAACCCGCCCCTTTTGTTAAATAAGAAAAAGAGCTGCGAAAGCAGCTCAGTTTAACTAAAGAAAAAATATGTTATAACTCCTAAGATGCACCATACAGAAGCATCTAAGAAATAATGTATATATAGCTTCTCGTCTTCTTTATAAATAAATTGTTCAATACTAAATAGAACATTAAAGCTGGCAATTGCAAATGGCATCACTTTGAAAAGGTTTGCATTTGGGTAAATAAACGGAAAAGCGATATACGCTACGAAAAGAGTATAAAAAATTATGCCGAATAAATTATTTTCATACCTGAACCACGTCCAACCTCTTCTGGAGGTTTTAAATCGTTGTTGAATTAATCTGTTTATAAAAAACCACATAACCATAATAGATATCAAAACTAAAAAAAACATAGTTCCTCCCTTTTTAATTGGTGATTTTCTCATCAAAATAAACATTTATTACATAAAAATCCATAAATCATAAAGATACCACAGTTTTGACATTTATAAAAACGGCAAACTTATCTTACCACGTGCTTATTGAACAAACCTGCCCCGTTAGTGTAGCAAGAACAACTTTAAAAAGGTGTATAAATATTAGCTTATATACATTTTCTTGAGAGTTGTGATTCATAATTATAATCTTAAAACATACTTTAATTTATTTCTAGAAATAGCAAAAAAAGAGGCTAACCTTAGAAATATACGTTTCAAATTGGAAAAAAGTGTCCCACTTTATCATGCAAAAACTGTGTCATCTCTTTCAAGCGGTCACACATGGTCGATTTAGTCCGAAAAGAAGAAATTTCAACAATCAAATCAAAGGTTTTAGGGATCCTAAATATGGTCATTAGCGATGATTTATATAATAAGGAAATGATTTGTTGATTTAACAAATCTTGTGGCAGCACTTGATGAAATGGACGATAAAATAGAAAGGATTTATCCAAAATCACCAAAATAAAAAGCACCAACCGGCGCCTTAATTTTTCTGTATTTGTTTTTCAAGGTTGAATTTTTTTAGTTTAGTTTCCCATTCGATAAAGTGGCTTTCGCAAAGCCCCATTAGGAAATGATAATTTGAACATTCTTCAACACCACACAACTTAATCACTTTTGCCATATAAGGATTTGCATAGTAAGGTTCTGAACATCCTGGAGCTAGGCAATGCTCAATAGAATTTGGCTATATAATTTTCTATATCGTGGTAAAAAAACCTCCCATTAAATAAAATCGCCCTATTTCGCAGGACGATTTTTTAAATAATCATAAAATGTGGTTCGGCTTAGTCCCACTTTTTCAGTTATCTCTTTCACTGAATACCGTTTTGAATCATGCAGCGCAAATGCCATTTCTAATTTCTCATTATCAACTACCGGACGACCAAGCTTTATGCCGTTTTTCTTTTTGGCGGCAAGCTGCTCTTTTGTTCGTTCTGATATAATATCACGTTCAAACTCTGCGATTGCACCAAATTCTATTCCCCGGATTTCAAACTCTTCCACGAGCTCCTCCAAATGCTTTAAACTGCGGCTAATACGATCAAGTTTAAAAACTATAATTTCATCGCCTTCACGAGCATATTCAAGCATACGTTTTAATTCCGGGCGCTCTTTTTTCATCCCCGATACATGTTCTTTGAATATATTATCCTCTTTTACACCCGCAGCCTTTAGTGCTTCGATTTGCATTAACATATCCTGATCATCAGTTGAAACCCTTGCATAACCTAATTTCATTTTTCCTCCATTTCTTGTAAGTAAAAAGTACAAATTGATTATTTCCGTACACTTTAATTCGCGTACTATTTTTCTTACAGTATTTATTAAAAATAAGCCCAAAAAACGCTTGAATGAATTATCTGAAAATAGATATAAATAAATGGACGTTTTTTGAACACTGCTATTATGGTACAGATTAAAAATTTTGATACCTTTTGGTAACGTATACCAAAAGATTGCTACAAAATAAAAAGCCACCGATATGCTCGGCAGCCATTTTATATATTAAGTATGGGTTATACGCTCCTGTTTAACTAAACTGCTCCTTTAGATCAATAAGAATAGATGCCAAAATGACAGCCCGGATCTTTCGCTAACGCTACCTCGGGAGCCTTATTCCATTCTTGAACCCCAATTTCTATTTTTTCTTCCCCTGTTGCTATTGTACTAGCGGTACTCTCCAAAGTTACTTTTGGAGTTTTGCCGTATGATTAAAAACCCTAAAGCTAAACCCCCACCTAAACTTATTATAAATAATCTATTTTTAGTTGAGAAGAGCATATTAAATCGTCTTTTTTGGTAAAAAATATCAAAAATTCCAGAAAAATAAATCCAATCCTCTTTACGGTTTAATTATCCTCATTAGAAGTTTGAAGTAAAGGCTGTCGGACTTCAGTATGTTCACAATTCCTCCATAATTACTCAGGTGATTTCCATAATAAAATAAACAACATAAAAAAAGAGCGAGTATTCTCTCTAGTCGTTGCAAAGATTACAATTTTATTTCGTTGGTTTTTGCCCAACAAATTGTATGACATGGGACAATCCGTTATGTAATTCCCCCTCTTTACGAACAACCTCACCCATGAAAAAGTGAACAATCCGCCAATCTGAAAAGGTATTTAAAAACTCATCAGGATCGTATAGAAAACTTAAATCTTGTGGTCCCCCACTTTTATAGGGAAGTTGATACTTTGAATATACCTCTGTAACAAAATAACCCCCTATTTTTACTGCTTCCTTCACTCCTTCAAGTGTTTTTTTACGTAATTCCTCTGGGAAATGTCCGAAAACACAAACAATTTCATCCCAACGTTCTTTTTCCCAGTACGCTTCATTTAAATCGACAAGCTCTGTATCAACAGTTACACCTCTTACTTCTGCAAGTCTCTTAGTTTTTTGTAATCCAGTTTCAGCATAATCCCAAGCAGTAACCTTCATTCCTTGTTCAGCTAAAAAAACTGCATTCCGTCCTTCTCCTTCTGCTATTGCCAATGCATTGCCAGTTAATTGGAGTTTTTTCTGAATTTCTAATAAAAAAGCATTAGGCTCAGTTCCATAAACATAATTTTCACCTTGAAATCGAGTATTCCATTGGTTCATATTCTAATCTCCTTTATAAAGAATTTTTACTACTGATTATTTATTTGTTAAACAGAATATCATTATTATTTTCAAAATAATGAAATGATAAAGGAGTCAACGAAAATGAACACTATTAGTCGATCTGTAATAAATTGAACTTAATTAAGCTAAAAAGAAAGCAAATAATTTAGGAATACACTAGGAAGTCCCCAGTATTACTAGAATAGGGTCCCTTTTCTATACATTTTCAGTTTGACCATCGATAATTTAGTATCATATTGTAGATGGTAAGAGTTTTGACTTCGCTCTTACTCCTATTTAAAAGAAGTATCCTACTTCTATTTTGATAGCAATTGTCAGCCACCATTTATACAGGTTGTCGTAGAGCTGCCCACAACCTTGTTTAACTCATTAAGAAGTTTAGCGAGAGTATCAGGTTCAATAAATATTTCCATCGCTATTTCTGTAAGAGGTATATTATGTTTTTTAAAAATAGTAGCCGTAACTTCCCAAACTTCAACTACTGCTTTGGCTGACATATTGGATTGTATGACCATTTCGGTAATCCTCTCTAATGGTATGACTCTTTTTCTCTTACCAAACTTAACTTTAAATCAGTGATGACACTGACTCTGACGGAAATATAATAGTTCTATACTTCTGGACAAGTGCTAAATTAGTATCAATTGGATTTATTAAATCAATGCCCATGCAAATAAATAATAACCTCCGAATACTAGAAAAATAAGAAGTATGAGGAAGGATAAAAAGATTATTAAAAGTTTTGGAAATGTAAAAGTTTGATGATTAATGTCTTTTCCTTTTTTAAAATAGCTAAATGTTGCCATCAAAAGTGTTAAAATGCCAACAATAATCGAAGTTAGTCCAATAATTCTTGCTAAAAAATCTCCCATTTCAATATTAGCTGTAAGAGTAGCAAAATGAAGGTTTGTTATTAAAAATCCGACTCCAATAATTGTAATGCTTGTCCGTATCCAAGCTAAGTAGGTGCGTTCATTTGCTAAATGTTGTTGAATATATTTTGAATCAATTGTATGTTCCTGAATTTCTTCCATTGTTTTTTCCCCTAATTTTAATCATTCAGAAATAGATTTGTTAAAACACTTTTATTCATTTGTTGATAACCCTTGTAATTAGTATTCCCCGGACGCATCATTAATAAAAAAAAACAATCACTCTTGATATCAAATATCTATGTTAAAACGCTACGAACCTGTATCCAATTCCTCTAACTGTTTCAATAAATTCCGTGCCATCCAAATAATTTTTAAATTTTTCTCTTAATTTTAGTATGTGGACATCAACAGTTCTTTCTGAAACTAATTTATTATCGTTTGGATATAATTCGTCTAATATCTGTAGTCTAGATAATGTTTGATTTGGATGACGCATAAGAAAATATAATAGCCTAAACTCGTGAAGTGTTAACGAAATAGGAGTCCCTTGATATTTCACTTCACCTTTTAATGGCTTGAGAGTAATACCTCTATAGGTTATTTTGTTACAACGATGAGCAGTTCTTCTTAACACCGTTTCGACCCTCACTATTAATTCAGTTGAATTAATAGGCTTAGTTAGGTAATCATCGCCTCCAATCATTAATCCCTTTATCCGATCCTTATCGTTGGTTAATTTTGAAACAAAAATAATGGGTATCTCGCTTTTCTGTTTGGTACGAATCCAGCTGCATAATTCAAAACCACTTATGCCATGTAATACAGCTTCTATAATGACAAAACATGGATCATATGTTAAAAAGATGTCCTTGGCTTGTTTACCATTTGTGGCTATTAAAACTTGAAATCCTGCCTCCTCAAGTTCTCGCTTAATATGACTAAGAATTTCTATATCATCATCAACTAAAAGGATGGATTTTCCTCGATTATTCATATTAACACCGCTTTTATTCAATACTGTTAATTAATTCAGACATCATTTCCTTATCCATGGGACCTACGATTTTCTTACGGATGATACCTTTTGTATCGATGATATAACTTGTAGGAATTGAAAAGGCTTGATAAGTTTCCCCTATTTCACCATTGCTGTCTAATAATATAGGAAAAGTCAAACCGTAATCATTAACGAATTTTCCAATATTATTTGAATCTTTCTCTGCTGTCGTTAAATTAACGGCTAATATCTCCACTTTGTTTCCTTTTTGATCCACATAAAATTCTTGCATGTGAGGCATTTCTGCTTTGCAAGGTGGACACCAAGTAGCCCAAAAATTTAATATTACTTTCTTACCAGCCATATCAGATAGTTTTATTTCTTTTCCGTCTAAGGTCTGTAATTGAAAATCAGGCGCTTTTTTCCCTTCTTCGACCCCAGTTTCTATGTTTTTCTGACTATCTGGTGGACTTACCTGATTCGTTTTTTTTGTCTCGTTTGCGGATAGGCTATAATCGTAGACACCCCATGCAATCATTCCAACTAATCCTATGATTACCAGTATTTTTTTGTACATTTTTTTCACTCCTTAAAACGTAAAAGTAGATAAATAGGAACTAATTTTTTGCATTTGACCGGTAAAAAGTAAAATCCCCATTAAAATAAGGACCCACCCATTGATCAAAGATAGTTTAGGCAATATTTTATTTATCTTTTTGACAACATTTAATGAGTAGGTAACGATTATGGATAACAAAAGGAATGGAATACCTAGCCCAAGAGAGTAAATCCATAATAATAACATTCCTGAAAATACGGTTTCCGTTGAACTTGCAAGTAATAAAATAGACGATAATGCAAGCCCCACACAAGGCGTCCATCCAGAACCAAAAGCTAACCCAAGAATAAAAGAACGAATGGAATTCGCCTTAGAGGAGGAATTATGAATAAACCGTTTTTCAGACATTAAAAATTTAATTTTAAATATGCCAAGTATTTGTATTCCAAAAATAATGATTAAAATGCCGCCAAACATTTGAATCAACTTTTTATTCTCTAAAAATAATTGTCCAACAAAGCTCGCAGAAGCACCTAATAACACAAAAACTATACTGAATCCAAGGATAAAACTAATAGATCGCAGGAGTAAAACCCTTTTATTTGTATTCACTTTTCCCGATGAAACGGTACCGTCAGATAGATGAGCGACATAAGCAGGAATTAGTGGAAATACACATGGTGAAAAAAATGAAAGTAAACCCGCGGAAAGTGCAAAGTAAATCGATAGATTTTCCAATTAAATCTCCCCTTTCTGTTGTATTCTTTCAAATCAATGTTAAGAATTAGTTAAGAAGTTGATTTTTTATCCCAGTAAAAAAGGGAAACAATAATAATAACAATTAAAAACCACTGTTCAATTGAGAATAAATAAAATAATTTATTGTCCATATTCCCAATGACAAAAGATTGGATAAGACTTAAAAAAGAAAATAATATTAAGTACGTGAATATAGCTTGCTGGGATAACATATTTTTTTTAAAAAAGGAGATACTTACCGTCACTAAAGTAAACAAGCCTAGAGTAAGGTGACTCATTTTGTGTTCATCAAGAAAAAGAAGCGCTAAAATATGATACGAACTTAATACTACAAAAGTAAAAATAAATACCGTCTGGTAAATGAACAAATTAGGAATATTCATTTTCTGTGCTTTGTAGATAAAGATAAGAACTGATCCGGTTATTGCAAAAAGTAGCCCCGTAGTGCCACCTGTAAAATACAACAAAGAGAATGGACTTTTTATAATTAAAGATGGCTCTAGTATTAACATACTGCCTTTCCAAATTAAAAACCCTAAGAATAAGCTATTGAATATTAAATCAAAAACTTCTTTATTTTGTATTTCATGTTTCTGTAAATACATAAGCCGAAACTTCATATATAATAAACCAAGTAATATAGCTAGTCCGAGTAATACCCATTTAAGTAAAATAGCTATAGAGCCAATTTGAATAACTTCCATAAGGTTCCCCCTTAATCCATTAAAAACATCCAGATTACATAGTTTATTATACCATATAGGGTATATAGAATATAGCAATAAAATTAAATAACGGGACAGATTTCAAACGATGCATTAATCTGAACAGCGTCTTTAAGGGTCTGTATCATTCCACAATTTTTAAATGTAACATCAAGGGACTTTCTTATTTGTTCTTCAGGAATATTCTTACCTTCAAAAATGAATTGAAGATCAATTCTGGTCACTTTATTCGCTTCTTTCTCATTTCTTTCAACATTAGTTTTAATTCGAATAGCACTTATTTTAATCCGTTTTTTTACTAACACATTACTTAAGATCTGACCACTGCAACCAACGATAGACGATACTAACAGTTCGATTGGCTTAAATCCTTTTGAATGGTCAGGCGAAACAACTAATACTCCGTATTTTGTATTTAAATTAGTCACACCATTTTTTATCTCATATTCAAACATCGGACTTCCTCCCAGAAATTTAATATTTTAATTTTGTCATTCAATTATTAAGATTGTGTTAAGGAACAAAAAAACGCCATAGGCGTTTAAATAGTAAGGATTTTACCGGCATCCTTATTTTTATATGTATTTATATCTGATAAATAATTCTTTATAACATCAATGGAGTGGATCTTTTTAAACTTCATTTTGCTTTGTAAGTTTTTGAATAACTGATCTCCGGCTCCTATTACCCGATAAATTTTAGATGGATTGAAAGTTTTGTTTTTCCATTTATAAATGTTGAATTCTGTTTACATTTGGGTTGTAAGGTTTAAATGCCATCATTAGACCGCTTGAACGTATTATATACCCTCCCTTTTGTTGGAAAGGATCAGGAGAAAGGACTTGCTCCAAGTTTTTTTAAGTAATTGATATAAAATTCGTCCTTCGATTTCTACTTGAAAAACTTCTGGATTGGTCGGAATAATGTCATACAGTTGATTCATCGATATATTACCCGGTACAACCGGAGCTCCATAACGCCATCCATGTGAAAAGGCTGTGAGCACTTAAGATAATGTTTATCCCATCAATCATGGAAGCTAGTTTGTAATCGATTGGCAACCCCATATGACTTATAAGAATAATAAGATCCACATTTTCTTCTTTAAGTAAATCTACACACCTTTGAACCTCAGCGACTCCTAAAGAAAATTTTAGTCCCTTCGAAAAACTATCCGGCATTGTTTCATCAACGAATGGATATGTTGTCCCAATAATCCCCACATTTACTTCGTTGATTTTTTTAATTATAAATGGTCTTAATAAATATTCGTTGTTTAAATCTACAACATTACATGCAACAGCCGGAAATGGTAACTCTCTAACTAAGTTCAATAATTGGTCTTTCCCGAACGAAAAATCCCAATTCCCTAGAACAAAGGCATCCAATTCCATTTCTCTTAAAAGTGGTATATTCCTTCTCCTTTCGTAAGAACAAGTGGCGCCGTGCCATGAAAAATGTCACCGCCATCTAAAAATAAGACATTTTTATTTAATTTTCTCATTTCTTTTACATATTGATGATCTCTAGAAAAACCTCCAACTATTAAAATTTGCAACTAAAATATTTATTGAATGCCAAAGTTCCTCCATCTTCTTATCCCCTATATTTTTATCTTCATTACACCGTGCAAAGTAAAACATTTGTTGTACAAAAGAGGGACTTTATTTAGCCCCTTTTTAGAAAAATTTTTGAATTAAGATGATGACTCCTACCAGGAGCCAAATGAAAACCCCAGGTCATATAGGCGGAGAAAATTTCGAACGGGGTTTTTTATTATTGATTCCTCAGGTACTGTTACCACAATTCTTAGGGTTTTTATTCTCCATTTATTTATCCCCCTTATGGAGTTCTTCTAATTTTTAAATTAATTAAACTCGGAGAACTTTGAATTGACCGCCTCCAAATAAGGTCTTTATATAATCAATTTTCACATTTTCAAAATAAACTTTATCTCTTTCATTAACTAAAAACTGAATACCACTTTGTTCTGTAATTTCATCATTTTCTAAAGCTGACTCCTCCAGAGTCAGACGAAGCTGAGGTCCTCCTCAGCCAATTCCCATCGATAAACGAATTAAAGGTTTTTTACCTTCATTAATCAAATCTTGAACTTCTTTAGTAATTTTTGTAATAGCAGCCTGGGTTATTTTAACCATTTGGAACCTCCTAATATTTATTTAAAAATGGACAAAAAGATCTGCTGATACAGCTTCATTTAAGACCCATTTAATTGGTACTTGCTCAGCTGGGTAAAGAAGATTAACTTTATCATGAATATCCATATCAACAACATATAATCGTACTCCCATTTCCACAGCTATATCTAAAAGTTCGTGAATAGATGGTGCACCAAAATCGTTTAAAGCATTTGAAAGGTATTCTATACCTTTAGATGGAACTGGAAAATACTTTCGATCTAATATGTTTACTCCTTTGCGGGAAAAGGCTAAAATGACATCTGCCCCTGATGCTGCAGCTCCTACAGCAACATTTAATGGAGGATATGCGGATTCTAATTCATCATGAAGGGCAAGGACGACAACTTTTTTTGATTCCATGATAGATTTCCCCTTTCAATAACTTAGAACGGCATCAGCTTGGTAAGTAATTTCCAAAAAAGTAACAACTCCGGCTAATTCAGCCCCATCAATCAGCACTAATCCTTCTGCAATTAATACATTCATTTGACATCCAAATAATTTGATTCCGGCGTCTAAAGCGGATTTCATCAATGATGAAAGTTCTCTACCATGAATTTTATCCATTTTATTTAAATATCGTTGGTCTAAAACTCGTGCTCCGTCAAGATCAAAAAATATTGCCACTTCATTTTTTTGCATTGCCATTTTTAGGGCTTCTTTAAGAACAAAGGGGACATTAGAGCTTAACGAAACAAAGTATACAAAGTTTTTGTTCGCCACCGTAATCCCTTCTTTCATTGTAGTTTTAATTGCCCCGCTATTTTATATTATCCAAACTTAAAGAATGTCCATCCAAATCTTTATTGCTGTAGCTAAAATCAATAAGGCTAATACAACCTGAAGAATTTTTGTATTTACCTTCTTCCCGGCAATGGCTCCTAATGGAGAGGCAATTAAGCTTGCAACGACCATGATTAAGGATGGTAAAAATTCTACTTGACCAGTTGTAAGTTTCCCTACAGTTGCACCAATTGAGGATATAAATGTAATAGCTAAAGATGAAGCAATCGTCATACGAGTTGGAATTTTCAATACTACCAGCATGATTGGCACTAATAAAAATGCCCCGGCTGCTCCTACAATTCCAGATCCAATACCAACGATGAATGCAAGGGTAGCTGCAAGCCATTTATTAAACTTAACTTGGTCCAGAGGAATATCATCAATTCCTTTTTTAGGAATAAACATCATAACAGCTGCAATTAATGCTAAAATACCGTAAATTAGGTTTATTCCACCTTCTGTCATGAGCTTTGAGCCAAAGCCTCCAATTAAACTACCAATTAAAATACTTGCTCCCATATATCCAATTAACGTTTTATTCAAATAGCCGCCTTTACGGTATGCCCATACTCCACCAATAGTTGCAAAAAATACTTGAACAGCGCTTATTCCCGAAACTTCGTGGGCACTAAAAGCTGCTAATCCAAATAACGGAGGAATATATAAAAGCATTGGGTATTTAATAATAGAACCACCAATTCCTAACATCCCTGAAATATATGAACCAATAAAACCAATTAAAAAAATTGTAATTATAAATCCAATTTCCATGTTTTTTCCTCCCTTTAAGAAAAGGGAACCCAAACTGGTTCCCTTATTTTTTAACCTTTTTTAATCCAAAATTTTAAAACACCGTTCTCTTCTTCATGTTTAATTAACTCGTGACCGCCGGATTTTGCCCAAGCAGTAAGGTCATTTTTTGCTCCTTTATCCGTTGCATGAATCTCTAAAACCTGACCACTTTCAAGATCATTGATTGCTTTTTTTGTTTTTACAATTGGCATAGGGCAAGCTAAGCCTTTTGCGTCTAATACTTTATTTGCTTCCATCGTTTATTCCTCCTATTTTTTGAACTTATCTCACTGCACAACGATTTGGTCCAATTTCCATTTCACGTTGTTTTTCATCATCAGGATTGATTTTTCCCATATTTGTTTCACGGATTTCCTGATAAGAATTTGGTTGCGGTGGTAGATTTTCTGTTACCATTCTTCTAAATTCCGCTTCATCTTCAATATTTAAACCATGATTTTTGGAATAAAGTGTTCCTAATTTTTCGGCAACACTTCCATCTTCATTTAATTCCTCGATAATCATAAAATGAGCTGGAAGAACCACTAAATCCTCAGATAATTCTCTATAGCGCTTATATAAACTTTCTCTTAAATCTCCCACCCAATCCTGCGCTAAACCAGCTAAATCTGGTCTACCAATAGAGTCAATGAACAAGATATCCCCTGAAAGTAAGAACTTTTCATCAACAATAAATGAAGTAGATCCAATTGTGTGACCTGGTGAATATAAGGCATGGATATTGATTTTCACGTTACCAATTTCTACATCATTACCATCTTCTAATGGTTGATAGTTAAATGTTACTTCTGTTGCATCCTTTGGTGGTAACCAATACGTCGCACCAGTTTTCTCAGCGATTACCCTTCCTCCAGAAATGTGATCGGCATGAAGGTGTGTATCAAATACATGAGTAATTTTAGCGCCAATACTTTCAGCAAATTCAAGATAGACATCTGTCATTCGAGTTGAGTCAATAATTGCAGCTTCACCGTTTGATACAACCATGTAAGATAAACAGCCTTTACCAATACGAACAAACTGATAAATTTCACCGCCATCTTTTAAATCCCCAACTTTAACAGGTTCTAAATGTTCGCTCCAAGCTTTCATCCCACCTTTTAGGTAAGAAACTGTTAGTCCTGCATCGGATAGCATTTCTGCCACCATTACAGATGATCCTTCTTTTGCACAAACAACTAAAACCTCTTTGTCAGTAGGAATTTTTCCAATGATTCCTTCTACACCATCAAGCAATTCAAAATATGGAATATTTAAATATTCAAAGTTTTCACCTTCAATTTTCCAATCCTGAAAATCACTTTCATTACGAACATCTAAAATAAATAAAGCTTCCTTATTAAATACTTTATTTGTTACCTCTTTTGAAGTCATTGCATTTACTGTCATTTGAATTTTACCCCCTATGGTATAATATATTATAAAAAAATTTGCTCAATTAAAATGTTAGTGTGATATCGGCGTCTTTAGCAAATTCTAAAAATGTTACGGCTCCACCAACTTCGATACCATCAACAAATGCTTCTTTATCAAGACCCATTACATCCATTGTCATTTGGCAACCAATGAATTTAACACCCATTTCCTGCGCCATTGCAGCTAATTTTGGGATAGCTGGAACATTCGCTTTTGCAAAGCCTTCTGCAAAATGTTCTTTTCCTTCCGGCATCGGAAGTTGCTTGTTTGCATCCTTATGAATCAAGTTTAATCCTTCAAACGTAAAGAAAATAGCTACTTCCTGATCGGTTGCTGCCGCTGCTGTTGCGATGTTAAATACTTTGTATGCATCAAATAAACCACCATTACTTGCGATAATTGCTACCTTTTTATTCATTGTTTTTCCTCCTAATTTTTTAGTGCCATCATGATACTATTTGGATCAAAGCCAACAACCCATTTTCCATTAACCTCAGTTTGAGGTACTCCCATTTGTCCTGTGGTATTTACAAGCTGTTGCATAATTTCCGGGTTCCTTTCTACATTTACTTCTTTGAAAGGAATGTTTTGATCGGATAAAAAGTTCTTTAACATTACACAGTACGGACAACGTGTTGTGGTATAGACAGTTACCGAACTCATTTATAGACCTCCTTAATTATTTAAACTAACTGTTTTTCCAGTCCACTCGCTCATGCCTGGTACAACATTTATGACATTAGTAAAGCCTTTTTCTGCTAGCTTTTGCGAAGCAAGGTCAGATCGGCTTCCAGTACGGCAAATCACAAAAATATTATCTTCTTTGCTTAATTCGTTTAATCGATTTTCCAATTCTCCCAGAGGGATTGATATAGCATTAGGGATATGATTAAAAGCATATTCTGCTGTTTCCCTAACATCTAGTACCACAATGTTTTCATTTGCATTTAATTTTGTTTCAAGTTCGTCATTGTTGATTACATTTGGATGTTTTCTTTCTATCGTTTCATCACTAGAAGACTTTCTAAGATAGTGCTTTAATACTTCGCCTTCCTCCAATGTGCCCAAATATTGATGACCTGTACTTTCTGCCCATGCCTTGATATCGGCTTTTGACCCTTTATCTGTTGCTTGGACTTCCAAAACTTGCCCAGATTCTAATTGGTTCATTGCCTTTTTCGTTTTAACGATTGGCATAGGACACGCTAAACCTTTAGCATCCAGTGTCACATTTACATTTATTTTTTCCATTATTAAACCTCCTGTTTTATACCTACACGGGTATTAATTTAGTTAAAAATTTTTATTCCACTTTACCTTCCCAGGAAAGCATTCCACCTGTCATATTGATCACATTAAAGCCATAGCTTTCCAGAAACTGTGAAGCTCGACCGCTTCTAGCACCAGATCGGCATACTATGATATATTCTTTAGATTTATCTAGTTCATGCATGCGAAACTCAATAAGTCCTAGTGGAATGTTTATGGCTCCCGGAATTTTCCCTTCTGCCACTTCATCCACTTCGCGAACATCGATAATATCTATTTTTTTCCCTTCAAGTAATAATGTTTCTACTTCTTTTGCAGTCATTACTTTCATTGCTTATTCCTCCATTCATTATGACCAAGCGCTCATGCCGCCTTTTACATTAGTTACTTTTGTAAATCCTAATTTTTTTAACATCTTACTTGCCTTTTGGCTTCGCATACCACTTTGACAAATGACCACTACCTCTTTATCTTTTGAAAGTTGATTTGCTTTTTGATCCAATTGATGAAGTGGAATATTTTTGAATGATTTGATGTGATTTCCTTTAAATTCACCAGGTGTTCGGACATCGACAAATTGCTTATTCTTATCTTTTAACTCATTTTTTAACTCCGATGTGGATATATGTCTAATACCTTTTGCCGGTAAAATGCGTTGAATGATAAAAAATATGAAAAGTCCAATCAAGATATAATTTACATATTCCAAGTTTAGCCCCTCCTTTTTCGGGGAACCCCCCCCATTTACCATTAGATAAACAGATTGACATTACCATCTTCAGCGTCTGCTAAATAGGCAGCAACCCCTGCATATTCAATATTATCTATTAATTCTTCTTGTTTAAGACCTAATAAATCCATGGTCATCGTACAAGCGACCAATTTAACATCTTGCTCTTGTGCCATTTCGATTAATTGAGGTAATGGAATTGCATTGTGCTTTTTCATTACATCTTTAATCATTTTAGGACCGAATCCAGCAAAGTTCATATTGGATAGCCCCATTTTATCAGCACCTCTAGGCATCATTTTTGCAAACATTTTTTCCATGAAACCTTTTTCCACTGGAATATTTTCATCTTTACGCAAGGCATTTAATCCCCAAAAAGTATGAAAAATAGTGACTTCATGATCGTAAGCAGCTGCTCCATTCGCAATGATATATGCTGCCATCGCTTTATCGTAATCTCCACTGAACAATACAATCGTTGTCTTTTTCTTATCTGTCATGGTGTTACCTCCTGAATGTTATTTTAACTAACCTATACTGGTACAGGTATTTTAAATAATAAAAAAATTATCCTTTTTTAATCCAAAACTTAAATACATCATTTTCCTCTTCATGTTTTATAAGTTCATGTCCACCAGAATTAGCCCAAGCAGTAAGGTCGTTCTTTGCGCCTTTATCCGTTGCATGAATTTCTAATATTTGACCTGATTCTATTTCGTTTATTGCTTTCTTAGTTTTAACAATTGGCATTGGACATGCTAAACCTTTTGCATCTAAGACTTTTGTAATATTCATTTATTATTCCTCCAGTTCGTCATAATTACCATTACCCATATGGGTATATTATTAACCAAAATGAAAGAGGGTGTCAACCTTTTTTAACGACTTTTTACAAGTAAATTAACAGCTTCTTTCACTAATTCTTCCATACTTTTTTCGTCATTTTCATTCGCTTTTTGTACACACTCCACTAAATTTTCACTGACAATAACGCCGATTGTACGATCAATTGCTGTTCTCGCAGCAGATAACTGAGTGATAACATCTTTGCAGTCTTTATTTTCTTCCATCATTCTTAAAATTCCTCTTAATTGTCCTTCAATACGTTTTACTCGATTTTTAATTTGATCATTATAATCCATTTTCTTACCTCCTTTTTAACAAAAAGTTCTTAAACTTATTTGATTTTCCTTTAATATTATATTGTTATTATTTGTAATTGAATATCCAACAACCCGGAAACCTTTTTTTCGCAATAATCGTATTCCAAAATTTTTTCCAAGTCTATTTGAAGCAACTACATGTAAGTCACCGTTGGTGATTTCATTGTAGTGCCTGTTAATATATGCAATTGGAATATTGATTGCTCCAGGTATGGGATCCTTGTAAGATTCATTATAGTCTCTTACATCAATTACTATTGTACTTCTATCTAATTCTCCCAGTTTTTTACAACACATTCCTAAAACAGGGAAGTATCTTCTGTAAAGGATACTACCAACAAATAAAATACTTAAAATAATAATTGTCTTCAAGAACTGCCCTCCTCTAAAAGGACTAACACTTACACGACTTATAATATACCCTATTGGGTATGGTGTCAATAAAAGAAATTAAAAAAATTATTATTGAATAAAAATCACTCGCCAAAACGAGTGATTTGAACGGTTCCCGATTATTTTTAATTTATTCCACAGCTTTATTCATACAGTTAATGAGTCGCTCTTCAATGTCTTTGGCTAAATTCTCCATTTTGTTATCATTTAACATACTTATAAGCGCTGTGGGTCTTGGCATTCCAATATGAGTATGTCCTTTATCTTCGTAAACCACAATCTTGCAGGGCAAAAAATAACCCGCCATATTATTTTCACTTAAAACTCTCTGCGCCTCAATCGGGTTACAAACTTCAAGCACTTTAAACTCTTTTTCAAACTCAATACCCTTTTCTTGAAGCTTATCCTTAATATCAAACATCCATAAAACACCGAATTTCTCTTCTTTTAATTTCTCCTCTAATCTTTGAATAGCATCATGGATGGTTTTATCCGTTGTAACCGTAAAATCAAACATTTTGATACTCCTTAAGATTTTTTGTGTTCTCTTTGTTTTCTAAGATTGTTTGAAGAGCCATCTTTTCATTAATTATTTCATTTGCTGTACGGACTCCACATTTTCTTATGATTGGTAATGGAGGACACCACCCCTGTAGAGAATGTTGGACCATAAAAATACTGGCAATCCCTGCGAGGGTGATCCACCTTTTATTATGGAATAATGCTAATATTGATGTAATTAAAACAATACCTGCGAAATTGATTTCCAAAACACGTTCAGTATCCCATTCATAATCTAATTCCTTTATTCGAGCATTAATGGCGTTTTCATTTTTAGCACGTATGCTATTGATTGTAGCTTTTGTTTTCTTGTGAATTTTATCATTAATTCTCTGACGGGTATTCCTATTTACTTTTGTTGTTGTAGGCGGAAAAAAATATTTGATGTTCATTCCGTTTTTCCTCCGGTACCATATATTGTACTAACGTATTGAAGTTTTTTTATTTTTCTATTATAATTCCTATTATATATATAGGAATTAACGGGATAAAGGAGAGTTAATGTTATGGGCTTATTGAGCCGTCTTTTTAATGAAAAATGTCCGCAATGCCAAAAAACATTAGAAACGAATAAATCCAATATTTATAAAGGAATTATTATAAAATCATGTCCGAATCTTCATTATCAAAAGGAATACCATCCTGCTCTTGAACTGTATGTTGAAAGTGGTAAAGTATCTTAAAGCAATATATCTGACCATATTTTAATTGACGTAGCTAATATTAATAATGCCAAAATCCATTGAAGGATTTTGGTATTTATTTTTTTTCCAACATTAGCACCAAGAGGAGAGGCAATTAGGCTTGCTATTACCATAATAAGTGCTGGAAAAAATTCTACTTGTCCGGTTGTGATTTTTCCAACAGTGGCGCCAATTGAAGAAATAAATGTAATGGCTAATGAAGTAGCTATGGTCATCCTAGTTGGAATTTTTAACACCACCAACATGATTGGAACTAGAATGAATGCACCAGCAGCCCCCACGATACCTGCTCCAATTCCTACAATTAAAGCAAGAACCGCAGCAAGCCATTTATTAAATTTCACTTGATCCAGTTGAATTTCATCAATTCCTTTTTTAGGCAAGAACATCATCACAACTGCAATCAAAGCTAAAATTCCATAAACCAAATTAATTCCACTTTCTGTCATGAGCCTAGAGCCATACCCACCAACAAAGCTACCTATTAATATTGCTACACCCATATAAATGATTAAAATTTTATTTAAATATCCACCCTTACGATAAGCCCAAACCCCACCGATGGTTGCGAAAAAAACTTGAACTGCACTAATTCCTGAAACTTCATGTGCACTGAAGGCTGCTAAACCAAATAATGGTGGTAGATATAAAAGCATGGGATATTTTATAATAGAACCACCAATTCCAACCATCCCGGAAATAAAAGAGCCTATAAAACCAATTAAAAAAATAACCACTATAAAAACGAGATCCACCTACATCCCTCCAATAAAAAGGAAAGGTAACCGTGATAGTTACCTCTCACATTTTTTCAACCTTTTTTTATCCAAAATTTTAGAACACCGTTTTCTTCCTCATCTTTTATTAGCTCATGACCACCAGAATTTGCCCAAGCGGTTAAATCATTTTTTGCCCCTTTATCTGTCGCATGAATTTCCAACACTTGACCCGAAGTTAATGTATCCATTTCTTTTTTTGTTCTTACAATCGGCATTGGACATGCTAATCCTTTACAATCTAACACTTTGTCAACTTGTCCAGTCATGATTTCCTCCTTTTATCTGACAGCACAACGATTTGGTCCAATTTCCATTTCTCGTTGCTGTTCTTCATCTGGAGTAATTTTCCCCATATTTGTTTCCCTAATTTCTTGATAGGAATTTGGTTGTGGCGGTAAGTTTTCAGTTACTGTTTTTCTAAATTCATTTTCATCTGTGATATTTAATCCATGATTTTTTTGATATAAAGCACCAAGTTTTTCAGAAATACTGCCGTCTTCATTCATTTCATTGATACCCATATAATGAGCAGGCAAGACTAATAAATTATCAGCGAGATCTTTGTAACGTTTATATAACGTATTTCGTAAATCTCCTACCCAATCTTCTGCTTTTCCTGCTAAATCTGGTCGTCCAATAGAATCAATAAATAATATATCCCCGGTTAACAAATATTGATCATCAATGATAAACGATGTACTACCGATAGTATGCCCTGGAGAATAGACGGCTTTAATGGTTGTCTTGCCCACCTCATATTCGTCACCATCATTTATTTGTTGATAATCAAAGGTGACTTCTGTTGCATCTTTTGGTGGGAGGTGGTAGGTTGCACCTAATTTTTCCGCCAGTTTTCTTCCTCCAGAAATGTGGTCAGCATGTAAATGAGTATCCAAAACATGAGTTAATTTAATGTTATGCTCTTTAATATAGGTTTCGTATGGTTCTAACATTCGATTTGTATCAATCATGGCGCCTTCTCCGTTTGATTCAACCAGATAAGATAGGCAGCCTTTCCCGATACGGACAAATTGATAAATAGCTCCGCCATTTTTCAATTCACCGATCTTTATGGGTTCTAAATGTTCACTCCATGCTTTCATTCCGCCCTCAACAGAGTAAACATTTGTAAAGCCAGCTTCTGAAATTTGTTGCGCTACAAACTCTGAGGAACCACCTTTTGCACATATTACATAAATTTCCTTATTTTTAGGTAACTTATCTTCAATGGAATCAACACCTTCCAATAAGTCAAAATAGGGAGTATTAATGATTTCCACATTTTTCCCTTCAATTTTCCAATCATCAAAATCATCTGTGTTTCGTGCATCTAAAATGAATAAATCTTCATGATTTAATACTTTTCTGGCAAGTTCTTTTACCGTTATGGTTTTGACAGCCGTTTCTGTATCCATTTTTAAATCTCCTTTAAAAAGTAAGTGTTACGTCCGCATCTTTAGCAAAGGTTAAAAAAGTAACAGCACCACCAACATCAATTCCCTCTACAAAATGTTCTTTTTCTAGACTCATGACATCCATCGTCATTTGGCAAGCAATCATCTTAACACCCATCTCACTTGCCATTGAAACTAGTTCCTCGACAGGAGGCACATTTGCTTTTTTAAACCCCTCTTGAAAATGTTCAGCACCTGGAGGCAAAGGTAAATTTTTATGTCCCTCTTTATGAATGAGGTTTAATCCTTCAAATGTAAAGAAAATTCCAACCTCCGCATCCGTTGCAGCAGAGGCTGTTGCAATATTAAAAACTTTATAAGCATCAAACATTCCACCATTTGCGGCTATGATAGCTACTTTCATTGTTTTCCTCCTTATTTAATGACTTTTATTGATTGGTCCGGTCCAATCCTTCATACCAGGTACAACATTTTTTATGTTTTTAAATCCTTTTTCTGTTAGTTGTTGCGCTGCAAAATCACTACGTGTACCGGTTCTGCAAATAATATGGAGATTTTCCTCATTATTTAACTCTTCGAAACGGTGTTCTAATTCTCCAAGCGGTATATTAATGGAACCTGGAATGTGACCAAAGGCATATTCTGCTGGTTCTCTTACATCTAGTACGGTAATTTTTTCATTACCTTCTAGCATATTTAACAGGTCATCTAAACTGACAACATCGGGATGCTTAGCTTCTGGTCTTTCTTCTTCAGATCTAGCCTTACGAAGATAATGTTTTAATACATTTCCTTCTTCAACTGTTCCTAAATATTGATTACCGGTACTATCAGCCCAAGCTTTTAAATCAGCTGTCGACCCTTTATCGGTTGCTTGAATTTCCATGACTTGTCCAGGTTCAAGTGTCGTCATCTCTTTCTTTGTTCTAACAATTGGCATAGGACATGCCAAACCCTTAGCATCCAACACCTTATTTACTGTAACCTCCATCAACTTTTCCCTCCTTTCTTCATTTATTATCTTTCAATATCATCTTTCCATGCCAACATACCACCAACCATATTTTTCACCTTATATCCTTATTCTTTTAAAAATTCAGCCGCCATCCCACTTCGGCTTCCTGATCGGCATACCATAATATGCTCCTTATCTTTTTCAATTTCATGAATTCGATCTTGTAGTTCACCCAAAGGGATATGATGAGCACCAGGAATTTTCCCCTGAGCTACTTCTTCATATTCACGGACATCTATGATGTTTTGGACTCTTCGCTCTTTTATATTTTTTGAAACTTCTTCGGGTAATATTTCATCCAGTATGGTTTTCCCAGCCATTTTAATCACTCCTTACAACTTTTTCTGTAATAGGTTTTGTCAATAAAGTATTTTTATGTTTATGAAAATGGAAATTAATCACAGGGTTTTTACTCCAGTATTTTTAAGACGTTATGATTTTATCCCATCTATTAATTTTTCAATTATCATATAAATCCATAGGGATTTTGGTGTATAACATTTAAAAGGAGTAACTATAAAAAAATTGTTGTTGAAGGTGGAGTTGCAGTAGGGGAACTACGGGGCTTTGGGGTTAGACCCAGAAAATATCCTTGCAGCTGACTTCACTAACCCATCACAAAGAACATGTTTGCACCTGGTTCTACTATATTTAAAATGTTCGACCCTGCTGATTTTTGCAGGGTCTTTACTTATACAGTCATTTTATTTTTATTAATGTATTTTTCAATGGTTCTCTGAAATCCGTAGATAAAAATTGCAAAACTGATAAACATAAAAAAGATATACTGCTGCTTAAAATGAATTAACCGAAAAATCCTCATTCTTTGAAATAAATTGGTTAAAGGATAAGCAAACAACCAATCTAAAATCAGATTGATTCCAAGATACTTAAATAAATTGTCAAATGAAAATTTAAACACCCAAAGTGTCCCAATGAAAAAGAGGCTTAAAACAAATGATACATTTGTAACTAAATCCGGAATAATATGGGTTTTTACTTTCCACCAACGTCTCGAATGTGCTATTTCACTTATAATCGAAAGTAGCAGTGTTACAAAGGTAGCAGAGGGTAAAAAACGAAAAAAAGATTTCTTCCCTATAAAAGGAATAGTTAATAACGGAAAAATTAATAATCCCCACATAACCCTTCGTGTAGTTTTCATATCTACTCCTTCCTTCTCACCGGTGCTGAAAATGGCAATAACTCCTATAAATATTAACTTTTCCAAAATTACAATCTAATATGAATGTCATTTCGCTTCAGAATTTATATCTCACTCACAATCAGCAATTGCAACCTTATTATTTTTTCACCTTTCTCAACAGCTATATTTTTCACTTCTTAAACATTGAGTGTTTGGAAAATATTAAAAGCACAACTCGAAAATACGAGTCATGCTTTTTTAAATTACTTTTATTCTTTTTAAAAGTGTATGACCAGCATTTTTCGTCCGAGCTCGCTGGCAAGTCACTCAAGGCACCCTAATCAGCACATGAATCTCTATGACTTGTCTGCTACTTAATTTGTTCATACCAATGTCATTTTTTTAGTTTCAGTATTCTTACTAATATTGGTGCCGTATACAGAGGAATATGTTTTCCAACCTCCATCTACATTTTTAACTTTGTATACATTATTTTTTAGGATACGGCTTGCTAAATATCCTCTTAATCCAACCTGGCAACTAACATAAACAGTCTGATCTTTTGGGATTTCTCCTAATTTATTTCTTACGAAAGATTGCCATTCATAATTGAGTGCGAGATCCGCTGGCTGGCGCAGTAGCGTTGGCATAGTTGCCTGTAAAAAATCAAGTTTATCGACAGCAGTATCCAATCCAATTGTATGTTCGACTTTATCCTCTTTATCGGATATGCCTGAGAGTCAGATGTTAAGTGCACTATCATGTATAAAATAAGCACCCTATTAGGGTGCTTCAGACTGTCGACAAACTCGATGAAAATCGTGCTTGTCTGCAGTCTTTTTTATTTTAAAATAGAAGTAATACAATGCTTGAGGTGATTTAAATGCTTTCAAAACATAATCCAATTCAACGGGATCAAATTGAAATGGTTGCTTT
>NZ_VCRN01000044.1 GCF_009849585.1 Bacillus sp. ZZV12-4809 | reverse complement strand
TGTCACCACGGACACCCTTGCGTTAAGCTAACCACTACTACTGCCTTCATGGCTCGGGACTTGCACCCTATAGACTCCACCCATGCCGGGCGCACAGAATAAAGCCCTCTTCTTATGAAGAGGGCTAAGTCAAATTAAACTGTAAAACGTTCTGCATCAATCAGTTTTTCTGATGCTTCACGTTTCTTTGTAATTACGTTTACTGGCGTGTGGCGTGTGAATTTACGCAGTGCGGACATCATCATGCGCAGGGCATCACCGTTTTCAACTGCCACAAGTGTTTCTTTTGCATCCTGCTCAATTTCGTTAAATGCCTCCTGGCAGAAAATTTGAGTGTACAGAAGTTTTTGTTTGCTCTTTTCAAGCCCAGCTTTTTCAATGGCCTTTTCAGTGCGGAGAACCACAGATTCCATTGCGTAAGCATTCGAAATAATATCCGCAATGTTTACGAGTACTTCCTGTTCCTTTTCAAGAGCCTTTCCATACTTTTGTGCTGCCAGACCCGCAGCAAGCAGTCCGATCTTTTTCGCATTCTTGACCAGATATTTTTCCTGTGCAAGCGGCTCGTCACCAGGCTCTTCAGGCATCATCATCATAAGCTCTTCCTGCAGCGCCTGTGCTTTCTGGAATAATGGGAGCTCTCCTTTTAGCGCTTTGCGCAGATACGTGCCTGGTACCAGCAGTCGATTGATTTCGTTTGTACCTTCGAAAATACGGTTAATGCGTGAATCACGGTAAGCTCTTTCAATCTCGTACTCAGCCATGAAACCGTAGCCACCATGTATCTGAACACCTTCATCTACTACGTAGTCGAGTACTTCCGTATTAAAGAATTTATTCATGGAGCACTCAATGGCATATTCAGCAATTGACTTTGCGACTTCCTTGCCATCTTTTATTTCATCATCTGTCAGCTTGCTCATACGGTCCTCGAACAGGCCTACAGTACGATACACAGCACTTTCTGCTGCATAAATCTTGGAAGCCATTGTTCCCAGTTTTTCTTTAGTCAAGTTAAATTGAGAAATAGGTGTCTTAAACTGCTGGCGCTGATTTGCATACTGAACAGCCAGCTCGAATGCACGCTTTGCACCGCCAACCGCACCAACACCTAGCTTATAACGGCCAATGTTTAAGATATTAAAAGCAATCACATGACCCTTGCCAAATTCACCCAGCAGGTTTTCCTTTGGCACCTGGGCGTCTTCAAGAATTAATGTACGGGTAGAAGAGCTCTTAATTCCCATTTTCTTTTCTTCTGCCCCTACTGATACACCAGGAAACTCTCTTTCGACGATGAATGCAGAAAAGTGTTCGCCGTCAATTTTTGCGTATACAACGAAAACATCTGCAAAGCCTGCATTGGTGATCCATTGCTTTTCTCCGTTTAATACATAGTGTGTGCCCTCAGCATTCAGCTTTGCAGTCGTTTTTGCCCCAAGAGCGTCTGAACCGGAGCTTGGCTCTGTCAATGCATAAGCAGCAAGCTTTTCACCAGTAGCAAGTGCAGGAAGGTATTTTTGTTTTTGCTCTTCGTTTCCAAATAGAACAATCGGAAGGGAGCCAATGCCGACATGGGCGCCGTGTGAGATGGAAAAGCCGCCCGCACGAGCCATTTTCTCTGCAATAAGTGCTGAGCTTACTTTATCTAACGCAAGTCCGCCATATTCCTCCGGCACATCTGCGCCTAATAGGCCAAGATCTCCAGCTTGCTTCAATAGTTTTACTGAACGGTCAAATTCATGGTTTTCAAGATGTTCAATTTGCGGAACAACTTCATTTACTACATAATCTTCAGTCGTCTTTGCAATCATAACCTGTTCATCTGTATAGTCTTCAGGTGTAAAAATCCGGTCATATGAAACATCTTCGATTAAAAAGCTTCCGCCTTTGATTAGATTTTCAGTTTGATTTGACATGTTCTTTCCCCCATTCTGTTTTTCCGGAAAAAAGCCTGTGGCTTCCCTCCTTATTTCAGTTAATCCTATAAAAGTTCAAATACTCCGGCTGCACCCATTCCGCCTCCGATGCACATTGTTACTACTCCGAATTGCTGATTGCGGCGTTTCATCTCATGAATCAGTGACAGAGTGAGCTTGGCTCCGGAACAGCCCAGCGGATGTCCGAGTGCAATTGCTCCTCCGTTTACATTTACTTTCTCTTCATCTAAGCCTAATTCACGAATAATTTGAATGGATTGGGATGCAAATGCTTCATTCAATTCAAACAAATCGATATCCGAAATCTCCAGCCCTGCAAGCTTTAATGCTTTAGGAATAGCCACAACTGGACCGACACCCATGATTTCAGGAGGAACACCGCCCACCGCAAAGCATCTGAATTTAGCTATTGGCTTCAACCCTGATGATTCTGCCTTTTCCCGGTCCATAACCATTACTGCTGCAGCTCCATCACTTGTCTGAGATGAGTTCCCTGCTGTAACAGTACCGGTTACCGAGAATGCGGGACGAAGTTTTCCAAGTGTTTCAACTGTGGAATCCGCCCGAACCCCTTCATCCTGACTGAATTGGATTGTTTTTTCTATCAGCTTATTGTCTGTTCCAACAGATCTGAACGTTACGTCTACAGGTACAATTTCATCAGCAAATTTTCCTTCCTGAATTGCCTTCGCAGCCTTCTGATGACTTCTAACAGCAAATGCATCCTGATCTTCACGAGTAATGCCATACTTCTTTGCAACCTCTTCAGCTGTATGTCCCATTCCCATATAGTATTGAGGAGCTGTTTCCGCCAGCCTGGCGTTCGGGCGTACTACATGCCCCATCATCGGCACCAGGCTCATAGATTCGGCTCCGCCAGCAATAATTGTATCTGCATGGCCAATCATAATTTTTTCAGCTGCATAGGCAATAGCCTGCAGGCCTGAAGAACAATAGCGATTGATTGTTATCCCCGGCACTTCATGAGAAAGTCCGGCAAGGGCTCCGATATTCCTGGCCATGTTCAGACCCTGTTCCGCTTCAGGCATAGAGCATCCGATAATTAAATCATCGATATTACCTTCGTAGTTTCCTGCTCGCTTTAGGGTTTCCTTTACCGCAAGCGCTCCTAAGTCATCCGGCCTCACGTTTGCAAGCGTGCCTTTTTTGGCTTTTCCGACCGGTGTCCTGGCACCTGCAACTATAACCGCTTCTCTCATTATGTTCCCTCTCTTTCTATTAATGTCCCAATCTATCACTTTAATTGCGCAATGGTTTCCCTTTTAAAAGCATGTGCTGCATGCGCTGCTGGGATTTCGGTTCCGCTACAAGGCTAAGGAATGCTTCGCGCTCAAGGTCAAGCAAATATTGCTCATCCACTTCTGTTCCGTATGGCACTTTTCCGCCTGCAATTACATAGGCAAGCTTTTTGGCTATTTTCAAATCATGCTCTGAGATATATCCGGAGTAAAGCATTGCCTGTGCTCCAAGCAGAAGGGTTGCATAACCTGTTTCACCGACAACCGGCACCTTTTTGCGGACGGGAGGCTTATAGCCGTTCTCATGCAGTGCTAGGACAGCCTGCTTTGCGTCATGAAGGAGATGGTCCCCATTCACACTGATTCCATCTGCCAGGTTCAGGAAGTTATTGTCTCTTGCTTCCTCGCCTGATGTTGAAACCTTTGCCATTGCAATCGATTCAAATACTTTATTCGCTACCTTTTGAAGGTCAAATTCCACACCATTTGGCATACTTTCAAGATGCTTCATATAAAGCTCCTTGTTTCCGCTGCCTCCCGGGATCAGACCGACACCCACTTCAACCAGTCCCATATATGTTTCACTTGATGCCTGTATATGTGCAGCAGGCAGACATACTTCAGCCCCGCCGCCAAGCGTCATGCCAAATGGAGCCGCAACAACCGGTTTTGAGCTGTACTTAATTTTCATCATGGCATTCTGGAAGTGGCGGACTACCATATCCAATTCATAAATATTGTCATCCTGCGCTTCCATGAGAATCATCCCAAGATTGGCACCTACGCAGAAGTTTTTGCCCTGATTCCCGATTACAAGCCCTTTATAATTCTTCTCCACTTCATCTATCGCAAAGTTAATCATTTGAATAATGTCCAATCCAATGGCATTGCTTTGAGAATGGAACTCCAGCAATGCAACACCATCGCCTAAATCAACAAGGCTTGCACCGGTGTTCTTTTTAATTACACCTTTTTGCTTCTTAAGCTGTTTTATATTAATTACTTTAGGGTTTTCCTCGATCAATCTGTACTCGCCATTATGGTAAAAGTACCGCTGGCCATCTTCTTCTTTGTAGAAAGAATGAAAGCCTTTTTCCAGCATCTCTTTTATCCATGCAGGCATTTCTTCGCCTGCTTCCTCCATTTTTTGAACCGATTTCTCTACTCCGATGGCATCCCAAGTTTCAAACGGACCCAATTCCCAGCCAAAGCCCCATTTCATTGCACGGTCTATCGCTGTCACATCATCAGCTATTTCTCCATGGAGCTGTGCTGAATAAAGAAGGGCGGAACTAAGGATGTTCCATAATAATTGGCCAGCGCGATCATCTGAATATACAAGCGCTTTCAATTTTCCTGGAGTCCCTTTTTCCTGTCTGGCCAGCTCAGTCGAAGCTGTCTTAAGCTTTTGCCGCGGGCCATATTCCAGTGTTTCCGGATTCAGCTCCAGAATCTCTTTGCCCTTTTTAAGGAAGAATCCCTGCCCTGTTTTGCTTCCCAGCCAGCCTTTTTCCTGCATCACTTTCATGAAGTCTGGAACTTCAAAAACAACCTTTTCTTTCCCGTCGACCTGGTCATAAACATTGTTTGCCACGTGTATAAATGTATCAAGACCTACTACATCAAGCGTTCTGAAGGTAGCACTTTTCGGCCTGCCAATCAGCGGCCCAGTTATGGAATCCACTTCCCCGACACTGTATCCGCCTTTGAGCATCTCCTGTACTGTAACCAGCAAGCCATATGTGCCGATTCGGTTTGCGATAAAGTTCGGAGTATCTTTTGCTTCAACTACTCCTTTTCCCAGTACATCTTCGCCGAATTGCTTCATAAATGACAGCACTTTAGATGAAGTCTTTTTAGTAGGTATGACTTCAAGAAGCTTTAAGTATCGCGGAGGATTAAAGAAATGTGTTCCAAGGAAATGCTTTTGAAAATCCTCCGAGCGCCCTTCTGACATTGCTTCAACCGAAATTCCGGACGTATTGGAGCTGATGATGCTCCCTTGCTTACGGTGCTGGTCTACTTTTTCAAAAACCTGTTTCTTTATGCTGAGGTTTTCCACAACTACTTCAATAATCCAATCGACATCCTTCAGACGCTCCATGTCATCTTCAAAGTTTCCTGCCTCAATCAGAGCTATATTCTTTTTGGAAGTTAAAGGAGCGGGCTTTTGCTTTAATAGCTTTTGGCGGTTTTCTTCACTGATTCGATTGCGGACTGCTTTATTTTCAAGAGAGAGCCCTTTTGCCTTTTCGGCATCGGTTAATTCGCGAGGCGCGATATCCAGTAATAGTGTCGGAATTCCGATATTGGCCAGATGGGCTGCGATGCCCGAACCCATGACTCCTGAGCCTAAAACGGCTGCCTTTTTTATTTGTTGGATCAACTTTATTTCCCCCTTTTGCTTTTGAATGAATACTCATTCATTTTATTTTCAAAAAAAATATGCATCTCTTTAGAATGAGTTCTGTTAATTATAACTATAAAATATTTGCAAAATTTACGCAATGATTTTAAGCGGAAATTTACAAATGTTTTGAAATTTCATAATGACCTGCTGATATATTTTGTGCAATTTGAAATAAGTGTTTTGGACAATCTAAGAAGGAAAGATTTTTTAGTCTGTGACGGAGGTGAAATAAATGGGAAAAATGAAGAAAGATCCTTCTAAGGCAGGAGTAAGCGCTGCAAGTGTACAGGGCGATGCAGGACCTACGGTTGAAAGGGAAGGACCTAAGAAAAGAAATAGCCAAAATAATCAATATAAGAGATGATTTATTTTTGCATCCCTGGCGTTTTTTATAGTTTGCCTTAAATTATTTTAACCATAGAATATCTTCATAAAGAATTAAGCGTATTATTAGAATTGGAGGGACAAAAAATGCAACAGCAAAATATGAATATGCAGAACCAGCAGGGCATTATGCAGCAGCCTCCTGCTGTCATTTCCACTAAAGATGCCCTTTACTTAACAGATATGCTTTCCTGGAACCTTCTTGCATGTAAAAAAGCGCATTTTTATGCGCAGCAATGCCAGGACCAGGAACTAAAGACTCATTTCGAGCAATGCGGCCAAATGCATCAGCGCCACTACCAGCAGCTGCTTGTTCATTTAAACCAGCAAAGCCAGCAAAACTTTATGGGAATGCAATAGGAAGGAGCCTTAAAATGAACCAGAACCAGAATCCAAATACGATTCAAAACCCCGAAACCCAGGTGAATAAAACACCGCAAATGAACGAGCGGGATTTTACGAATGATCTTCTGTCTACTGAAAAGTATCTGACAGGCGCTTATTCGGTTGCCTTAAATGAGGCAAGCCATCAAAGTCTATATCAGGACATTCTTGCAGCATTCAATGAAACACAAAACCAGCAGAGGGAATTATATAACCTTATGTTCAGAAAAGGCTGGTATAAAGTTGAAGCTGCAGATCAGCAGAAGCTCCAGCAGTCTTATCAGCAGTTTCAAGGCTATACTAATCAATTGCCTTATGGCAATGGCCAGATGCAATAGCAAAAGCGCAACTCTTTCTGCATGCAGCAAAAATAAAATTAAACACCGCTGCTATTGATGGCAGCGGTGTTTTTGTTATTTATTTTGGTTTCTCTTTTCTTCATTCAGTGTTTTAATTTCTGCTATGAGTGTTTTCATTTCCTCTTTTGCATCAGGGTATGTATCATTCCAATGCTTGGCTAAAGGAGGCATGGATTTTGCAATAAATGAGTACAATGCCCAAGCTTCCACCTTTTCGATTAACTCCGGACTGGCCTCACCGATTAAGAGTTCGGTATATTTTTCAAGCAGGCCATCCAGCTGTTCCTTTAAACGATCATTCATCAGGATTCCTCCTTTTGCTCCTGCAGGAATGCGGGCAAGTCCCGCATCGTTTACCGCTGCTGGTCAAGTAGGAGTAGCAGCAGGTTTTCCTCGGTCTTACTATTTTTCCAGTGCTTTCAATCACTATTTTTCTGCTGTCAAATTTCCTTAAGGGATTAGCAGTCTCGCTGCCGAATAAATTGCCTGAAGCTTCCTCCAGGATAAACCTATAATCTTCAGCCGCCCTTTCAGAGCATGTTTCCAATGGTAAAACCTTTTCGTAAAGCCAGAACAGGTAAATCGCAATATTCTCCCAAAGAATTAGTTTTGAGATTTTTGTCTCACTTGCTATTTTATTGATCAAAGGAGAAATATGGCTGCTAAAAAGAGTGCGTACAGCATCCTCTCTCCATTGTTCTCTCTCCTTACCAGCGCCTTGGCCATGAAGGCTGGTAAAGCGAAAGCCCGGGAGCCATAGTCCATCTCTATCCTGACTGACTATTGTGATATTCTCATTCCTGATATCCAGCTTTACATTCCAGGACGTCATGCAATACAAGTAAATGACAGACAGGAAGGCATACCTTTTCAATAATATGGAAGCTGCTGTTTTTTTATCAGGTGCTCCTAAATGGTTTTTCACTTTATCCAGATAAGCACCAGTTTGAGTTGTGTCTAGTAAATTTTCCACTTTAATGGTTAAAGGAGAGCTTTCCTCTGAATCCCGGGTAAGTCTGAACTGCCCCAGAGCTTCTGCCTGTTCTCCTGTCAATTTAATCATCCCGGGATCCCTTGCCCCTTTAAGATACAGCGCCCTTTTCCATATGGGATGCAAAGAGGTGTGCCGAATAACGGGTCCATCGTCACTTCGCATTCCATGCCAAAAACGTTTTTAACCAATCCGCAGTTAATGACATGTTCCGGCTTGCCCTGAGCAAAAACCTTTTGAGCCTTTATTGCCACAATATTATGAGCATACCGGCAGGCCAAATTCAGGTCATGAAGCACCATGACGATGGTCCGTTTTTCCTTTTCATTCAACTCAAATAATAAATCAAGAATTTCGATTTGATGTGTCATATCCAAATAGGTAGTTGGCTCATCCAGCAGAATGGTATCTGTGTCCTGTGCAAGAGTCATGGCAATCCAGGCCCTCTGACGCTGCCCTCCGGATAGGGAGTCCACTGTCCGGTCTTTCAATTCTTCCATTCCTGTTGCCTTTAAAGCATTTCTGACTTTTAATTCGTCTTCAGTAGACCATTGCTTCAGCCAAGTTTGATAAGGGTATCTTCCCTGTTTGACAAGCTGAAGCACTGTGAGTCCTTCCGGAGCTGAAGGAGATTGGGGCAGAATCGCCATCTTTCTGGCAACATCCTTTGTGGAAAGCTTGGCTATAGCTTCACCTTCCAGTAATACAGCACCAGATTTCGGCTTTAGCAGCCTGGCAATAGACCTTAGCAATGTTGATTTCCCGCAGCCATTTCCACCAATAAATACAGTGATTTCCCCTTTTGGAATTTCCAGGTCCAGCTCATTAATTATAATGGTGTCTCCATATGACAAGGTTAAGTCTTTTGTAGCGATTGCTTGCCCTGCTGTCATGTCTGCCCTCTCCTTTTCCTAATATCTATATTTATAGGCTCTCCAGTTGCCGGTATGATACGAGCTTTAAGCTTTTCCAGCTTATGCGTTTCTTGTCTTAAAAAGCAGGTAAATAAAGTAAGGTGCGCCAATGCTGGCTGTAAACACCCCCGCCGGGATTTCAAGCGGCGAGAACAAAGTCCTGCCTATCAGATCGGCAGCCATGACCAGGATGCCTCCAATCAATGCAGAAGCCGGAAGCAAAGCGCCAAAAGCAGAGCCGACCATCCTTCTCGCCATATGAGGAGCCATTAAGCCCACAAAGCCTATCCCGCCGCCAAATGCCACAGCGCCGCCAATCAATGCCGTACTGACCATCAGGAGCAGAAACCGGTATTTCTGTACAGTGCTGCCTACTCCCATCGCAATATCATCGCCAAGTTCCTGGATATTAACATTGCGTGCCAGAATAAACGCAAGCACCAGAAACACGAGCGTCCATGGGACCAAAATGGCGACATTATCCCAATTTGAACCGTAGACTGTCCCGGTAATCCAAATATTCGCCTGGCTTGCCTGGTAAATTGGCCCAAAGACCATCATCAGAGTGGTAAGTGCCTTCGTCAAACTTGCAAGTCCAATTCCAATAAGAACAAGGCGTATTGGCGACACACCGTCCTTGTAAGCTAGAAAATACACAAGAAAAGCCAAAGCTGCAGCACCCGCAAAAGCAGCAAGAGGCATCCAATTAATACTTACAGTTAATGCATTGTTTTTATCACTAAAAAAAGCAAGAAAACCTACAACTGCTACAGATGCTCCCCCTGTAATACCGATAATATCAGGAGATGCAAGCGGATTTCTGATAATTCCCTGCAGGATTCCTCCAGCAGCAGCCAGCGCCATTCCCACCATAAAGGCAACAATGATTCTTGGAAGTCTGAATGACTGAATGATCAGCTTTTCCATATCTGAACCCCCGCCAAAGAACACCTGTACAACCTTAAGGGGGCTGATTTTCATTTCACCTGTGCCGGTGCTGATTACAAATACTCCAGCAGCAGCAGCTGCCAAAAATAAAAAAGTGATAAGTGCTTTCCGGTTTACTAAAAAAGATATCTTATCGCCTAAAAGGCGGAGATTATAATATTTTTTCACTATTTATTGAACCCCCTTCTGGCAATGTACACGAAGAAAGGAGTTCCAATGACGGCAGTCATAACGCCGACAGGGACTTCCTGCGGCATGATGATGAACCTTGATGCTATGTCTGCAATCAGAAGGAGCATCCCGCCAAGAAGACCTGCATAGGGAATCACCCAGCGATGATCAATGCCAACGACAGCCCGGGTCAAATGTGGAATGACAATGCCGAGGAAGCCTATAGGACCTGCAACAGCAACCGCTCCTCCTGACAGAAGCACAATAACAATGCCGGCACCCAGTTTAAGCAATCCCGTTTTCAAGCCCAGCCCCTTTGCTACGTCCTCCCCCATTGACAAAACGTTTAATTTTCCAGCAATAACGAGTGAAAAAATCCAGCCAGCTAGTAAATAGGGGAATACAGCTGAAAGTGTCTCAAGCTTCCTTCCTGATACAGATCCGGCAAGCCAAAACAGCACCTGTTCCAGAGCAGTCTCATTGATGACGAGAAAGCCTTGTGTCATTGAAGCAAACATGGCACTCATCGCTGCACCGGCAAGTGTCAATTTCATCGGTGTCAGGCCTTCCCTGCCGATTGACCCGATAATGTATACGAATATAAAGGAAACAGCAGCTCCCAGAAATGAAACCCAAGTAAAGACCTGCAGATTACTGGTGGAAAATAGCGTTACTGTAATAACAACTGCAAACCCGGCACCTGCGTTAATACCGAAGATCTCAGGTGCCGCAAGGGGATTCTTGGTTAATGATTGGAGCAGGACACCCGCGATTGCCAGGCTTGCCCCTACCGCAGCTGCAATCAATGCTCTCGGCAGACGCACAGACTGAATGATTATGTGTTCATTCGTTCCATCGAAGGTTGTAAATGCATCAATGGCCATCTTCCAGGTTGTGTCGGTATAACCGTATACAATACTGAAAGACATTAATACTAATAATAGGAGAGCAGCTGCAAGCAGCCCGGCCCACCTCAGAGAATTTGTTTTTAGTAGCATAGTAAGATCCTTCTTGCGTCTATTTGGTATGGTAAGTTACATTTTCAGTCTATTGTACAGAGGATTAGCTGTCAATGAGTTTGAAAATCATTTTCATTGGTTATTTCTGAAATTAAATGAAAATGATTTTCAATTAACTATTGACAATGTAAAGCGTTCACATTAGTATAAAGTTATCAATTGAAAATGATTATCATTAACAATGCAAAATGGAGGAGTACATAATGAAATTCAAATCTTTACTTGCCATTCTTTCAGTTTTCACAATCTTGTTCCTTGCTGCCTGCGGTAATAGCAGTGAACAGGAAGAGAAAGCTGACAAGGATAAAGAAGGAACAAATACAGAAGATACAGGCTATACTGTTGAGCATGCAATGGGCGCAACTAAGCTTGATAAAACACCTGAAAAGGTTGTCATTTTGACAAACGAAGGTACAGAAGCATTACTTTCCATGGGTGTTACTCCAGTTGGAGCCGTTCAATCCTGGACTGGCGATCCATGGTATGACCATATCACGGATGAGATGAAAGATGTTCAGGTTGTGGGTACAGAAAGTGAAGTCAATGTAGAAGCAATCGCTGCGCTGCAGCCGGACCTTATTATCGGCAACAAAATGCGCCAGGAAAAAATCTATGATCAATTAAATGATATTGCCCCTACTATTTTCGCTGAAACATTGCGCGGGGACTGGAAGGAAAACTTTGAGCTTTATGCAAAAGCAATTAATAAAGAAGAAGAAGGCAAAAAAGTCCTGGCTGATTATGACAGCCGGATTGAAGAAATTAAAACCAGCCTTGGCGATAAATTAGACCAGGAGGTTTCCATCGTCCGCTTCATGGCTGGGGACGTCCGCATCTACCATAAAGACTCCTTCTCAGGTGTCATTCTTGATCAAATTGGACTTGCACGACCAGAAAGCCAGAATGTGGATGACTTCGCTGAAAATAATGCTACGAAAGAGCGCATTCCTGCCATGGATGGAGATGTATTATTTTACTTCACTTATGAAACAGGCGATGGCGAAGCAAACAAGCTTGCTAAAGAATGGCTTGAAGATCCTTTATTCAAGAACCTTAAAGTAGCTCAGGAAGGCAATGTTCATGAAGTCAGTGACACCATCTGGAATACTGCTGGTGGCGTTAAGGCTGCTAACCTGCTGTTGGATGACATAGAGAAATACCTTTTAAAGTAATGCCAAATTTGTGATTGCGCTCCCATAATACCCCCTCTTTTATGAGAGCTCAATATATATTGAAAGCTTCACCGCCTGCCCGACAGACACCAGGTGCTGGAGCTCGACAAAAAAGGAACCTGACCCAGGTTCCTTTTTTACATTCCGCCACTATTTCCCCCGCACCTAAACCTTTTTTATTGCCTACCATTCATAAGTTTTCCAAAACCGGCAACAATAAGCGTAATGCCGAAAATGATGGTGATTTCTATGAGGAAATGGTTAAAGAATAAACGGATTAAAGAGGATATCGAGCATAAAGAGTGGGAGCAATCCTTTATTAAATCCAAAGACTTTAAAAAAATCTTTTACTATAACCAGAAAACAGATGTGCGTTTTGGACTTACTTTCATGTCTACTTTAATCGATGAAAATATTATCCAAGATGGTATTCTCCCTAATCTGCTCGAAGACGAGTTTCGGGAAATAGAAGACATTAAACAACTTGTCCCTGTAGCGGATGTGCAGATTTGCGATGACCCTTCTTTAATAGAACAAAAGCTGATGAATGGCTACGTCATGCTGACTATTGAGACAGAGCTCAAACATTTCGGCTTTATAGCTGCGCAAAAAGAAATAGTTAGAGGTCTAAGTCAGCCAGAGGTTGAGTTTTCTGTTATCGGTCCTAAGGAAGCCTTTGTAGAATCTTTGGGCCAAAATTTGAATTTAATCAGGAAACGTCTGCCTGTAAAAGAACTGATCATTGAAGAATTCACATTGGGAAGCCTGTCAAAGACTTCTATTGCAATGCTTTATATGGAAAATATCACAAATGAGGATAATATAGCTACTGTCAGGCAGAGACTTAATAACGTGAAATTTGATGCCATAACAGACAGCTCCTACATTGTCCAGCTGATTAGCGATAACTCCAATTCCCCTTTCCCGCAGCTGCTTGATACAGAGCGGCCGGACAGGGTCGCAGGGATATTGGCAGAAGGAAAAATCGCTATTGTGGTTGACGGCTCACCCCATGTATTAATAACGCCAACTACTCTCGTTGAGTTTTTCAGCTCTTTAGAAGATTATTTTTTAAATTGGATTTTATCTTCTTTTTTCCGTCTTATCCGTGTGTTCGCGGTTACGTTTTCTATTTTAATAACACCTATTTATGTAGCAACTCTTTCATATCATTATGAACTGATTCCTAAGGATTTGATGAGTACTTTAATCACATCAAGGCGGGAAATTCCGCTTCCTCCTATTCTTGAAGCGCTGTTTTTGGAGCTTACGATTGAATTGCTTCGCGAAGCTGGAGCACGCCTTCCGACGAAGGTCGGCCAGACAATCGGTATCGTGGGAGGGATTGTAATAGGAACTGCATCTGTAGAAGCTGGCCTGACGAGTAACGTCCTGCTCATTATTGTAGCTCTTGCAGCTCTCGCTTCCTTTACAACACCTGTATACAGGATGGGCAATACTATTCGTTTGCTTCGCTTTCCTTTTCTGTTTTTCGCAGAGCTATGGGGTCTGCTCGGAATTGTATTTTGCTTCTGTATACTGCTGACTCATTTAACCAGGCTGACTTCACTTGGAAGGCCATTCCTTGAACCGCTCTTCCCCCCTCGGGTAATGGATATGAAGGATGCTCTTATCAGGCTCCCATTTGAAGCACAATCGAAACGGCCGATTTTCTTAAGGACTAAGAACCCTATCCGATTCAGCAAGAAAAAAGAAAAAAAGAAAAAAGATATTGATGAATGATGAAGCAGGAACCTGCTCACAGCGTTTAAGATCATCATATGGAGGTGAACCAGGTGAAGGAACAGCCACTGCCAGAGAGATTACAAATATCCCCCTTTTTAGTATTTTTCATGGTCATGTCTATACAAATCGGGATTGGCGTATTAGGGTATCAGAGGATTATTGCAATGGATGCAGGATACGATGCCTGGATGTCGATACTATTTGCAGGCGGATGTATCCACGGCATTATTTGGATGATCTATAAAATCTGTGATACTGCTGGCGGTGATATTGTAACTGCACATAAATACATTGCAGGAAACTTTATTGGCAAAGCACTAAGTGCCATTTTTATAGGCTATTTCATCCTGTTCTCCTTAACGGTATTAAGGACATTTATTGAAGTCATACAGGTTTGGATGTTTCCTGAAATGAGCACCTTCTGGTTCGCCTTACTCTTTATGGCACTTTGTGTATACATTATTTTTGGGGGATTTAGGACAGTGGTGGGTATCTCATTTTTTGGGCTTGTTTTGCCTGCTTACCTTCTCCTCACATTTGGCTGGGCAATTAAATTCTCCAACTTTTACAATCTGCTGCCCATCTGGGATCATTCCATAAAAGAGCTGCTTACTGCTTCATACAGTATGTCACTTACTTTTATTGGGTTTGAAAGCATCATATTTTTCTACCCTTTTATTAAAGAGCCAAAAAAATCGCAGAAATGGGCTCATTTAGCCGTATTGACAACTACATTAATATACACGATTTTAGCCATCATTACCTTTGCTTATTTTTCTGAAGCACAGCTGTCCAAGCAAATTTGGGCCAGTTTAACAATGTGGAAAATAGTTGAAATGCCCTTTGTTGAACGGTTTGAATATATTGGAATTGCCAACTGGAACTTAATTATTCTTCCTAATGTGTGCATATCCGTCTGGATCGCCTCACGGCTCATTAAAAGGGTCTTTAATATCCGTCAGAAAGTGGGTGTATTTTTTGTTGTTGCCGCAGTGCTTTTCATGATAATTTTTTTGGATACAAGGGACAAAATTAATATGCTTAACGACTCTGTTGGCAAAATGGGATTTGCATTCAACTTTATTTATATTCCTTTGCTTTTCGCTGCTGTCATGATCGCCAAGAAGCTGAAAAAGGGGAGGAAGAAGAAATGAAAAAACTGCTTCTTATCTGTATTCTTCTGCTGCTTTCCGGCTGTGTGGACAAAGAAATATTGGATGATATTAATATTGAAGTAGGAGTTGGCTACGATTTAGCTGAGGATCCAAAAGACAAATACAGAGGGACAGTATTATTTCAGGAATTCCAGCCTGATAAAAGTGTAATAAACCGGACTTTTTCAGGTAATGGAAAACTCAGGCAAGATCTTATAATAGATGTAACCAAGCAATCATCTGAGCCGGTAGTGACAGGCGGGTTAAAGGTGGCCGTCTTCGGATCGGATATTTCGAAACATGGGATCTATGACCTGATAGATTCCTTTCAAAGAGACCCGAGTATAGGGGCACGGGTATTTGTTGTGACCTCAGAGGATAAAGCAGAAGACGTGATGAAGGGAGAGTATGGAACAAGGGGAAATTCAACTTACATTTATAATTTAATACAGCATAATATTGAACATCGGGATATTCCGGAAACCAACCTTCACATCGTTTCCCGTGATTATTATGAGAAAGGGAGAGATACTTTCCTTCCCCGCATCAAAAAAATTGCGGATGATAAGGTGGAGATAGTAGGAATTAGTCTCTTCGACAAGGATAAGGAGGTAGATATCCTGCCGATAAAAGATTTGTTCTTTTTTAAACTGCTGGTTGATAAATATAGTGAAGGAAATTTCGACATAAAGCTAGATAAAGGAAATCTTGCCGCTATAAAGAGTATTAGTTCCAAACATAAAATTAAGATTACTGATAATCGCGCTTCCATTCGCATTAATATTGAAGGCATTATCCGTGAGTATACCGGCAATAAGCTGGAGAAGTCGGTCGTTGATGATGTTGAAAAAAAGCTGGAGACAAAGGTTGAAAGGGAATGCCTCAAGCTGCTGAAGAGGTTTCAGGAACTTGAAATTGATCCAGTCGGGCTTGGCCAAATAAAAAAAACACAGCACCGGAATTTTGATTATAAAAAGTGGGAGGATGATTATAAAACGCTTGAATTTGATGTTAAATGCAAAGTCAATATCGAAGAAACCGGCATTATTGAGTAAGAGCGGGCTATAATAAGCCCGCTCTTTCCATTTAATCACTAGTCGAGAACATATATTTTTTATAATGGTAGCGAATGGAGAAAATCAGCCCCATCGCCAGCATATTCCCCATCAGCGAGCTTCCTCCATAGCTGATGAAAGGAAGTGGAATCCCTGTAATGGGCAAAAGGCCGATAGTCATTCCGATATTTTGAAAGACATGGAATGTAACCATGCTGATAACACCTACACAAATATAGGTATAGTAATTGTTCTTCGTTTCCATACCAATCTTTGTAATATGGTAAATCAGCAGAAAGAAAAGGCTGACAACAACGCTTGCACCTACAAAACCAAATTCTTCCCCTACAATACTGAAAATAAAGTCGGTATGGCTTTCAGGCAAATACACCTCCCTCGTTCCATATCCTTTCCCGCTTGTTTCACCTGATCCGATGGCAAGGAGTGAACGTGTCAGCTGAAACCCGGTTGAACTTTGATAATTATAGGGGTCAATCCAGGAATAAATGCGCGCAAACTGATAGTCCTTTACTCCTAAATACTTCTCAAGAATATCCGGATGCCACAAAACAAAATATAAAATAGTGCCTGCAAGAGCAGCTCCTGTTCCAAAAATCGGTGCCAGCAGCTTCCAGCTGATTCCTGAAATGAAAATCATGCCAAGCATAATGGCCAGAAATACAAGGCTTGTACCTAAATCGGGCTGCTGCATAACCAGCAGCAGGGGCACCATTGTTAATCCAGCCAATTTAATTAGCAGCCATAAATCAGTCTGCATGGTTTTATATACATTTTTTTGATGATGCTCGTCAATCGTTTTCGCCAATACCAAAATAATGAACACTTTAACAAGCTCAGCTGGCTGAAGGGAACCCATCCCCGGAACCTTATACCATGCTTTTGCCCCATTAATGACAGGAGCTATGCTTGCTGGCGCCACAATCAGGAATCCCAGGAGTACGATGCCAAGGCCATACACATACCAGGAAATCTTCTTCAGCTGATCGGAATCCAGTGTGATTACCGCAGCGATGATACCTGTTCCTACTGTATACCAGACAACCTGCTTCAAAAGGAAGTTTTCTGTATATTGCCCTGTTGTCTGTGCGCTGTAAATAGATATGGCACTTACCAGGAATAGCAGCATTAATATTAAAACTAAGCCCCAGTCCAGCTTAGGAGGTGTATATCGATTTGAGGTCATGATCATTCTCCTTTAAAGAAAAGCGGAAGCACCTTGCCCACGAAGGAACGAAGACTAAGAAAGCCGCATCCTCCGAAAAGCTGCTGACTTTTGCATGTGCGAAGTTTGTGCGGACGAAGGCTGCCTTCCTAATTCTGCGGGCCTCAAGCACAAGCCGAGCCTCACGGAAGGCGTCCTTTGCCTTCTTGGGAGAAGCGGCTTGTAACTTTGAGGGGGCAGGTGCTGCGGATAAACAGTTATCTAACTCAAGAAGTTATACTTTCAATCAATTAACAGACCATTTGCCTTTTAGCTTATAAGGCATACGGAGCTCACAGCAAGGAATATCATAAGTACGTCAATTTATTCCTCGTTACAATATTCCATTATATTTTTTATAGAGATAAATCACAACTTCTAAAAGCGAATGGTTATTATTTCAAATTTTTACGATTGCTGTGAATGGTTATTTGCGCTCATCTTCTTATTCGAAGCAAAGAGTATTAAGACCCCGTTTTAAACTCCCCCGCTGAAATATCTCACTTTTATATCATCTCTCATCCACTCGAGATTATTAGGCACCTGTGGGATGCTGTAGCCGATAAAAATTGGCGTTGTAATAAAGCGCGGAACGATTTTCGCGTAAATCTCCCTGCCCAGCTTGTAGAAAAACAAGTTATAACTATTACTAGGAAAAGGGAAGGCATTCAGAATATAATGTGCCGCAGTCTGGATGCATTTCGCAAAGTACGGAATATCATCCTGGTCGGCGAGCTTCACATTAAATTCATAAAAACCGATTCTCGGGGAAGTCGATAAAGTAAACACCGTATCGCTTTCTTCATGAATAAGGAGCCCCTCAAAATCCTGAGCCTGAACTTTTTCCTTGTAATCAATATTTTTCAATCCCACAATCTGCATATGCGGGTGGGCGATACTTCCCCCGGATAATGGGCCATGGTTTTTAAAAAATAATACAGACTCATATTCCCCGCTTTCTTCCATTAAGATCCAATGTTTTAGCCCAAATGAAATTAACCTGACCAAATGCTCCTCAGGATAAACCGACAGCTCACCGTCGCATTGATCCGTTTCGATCAGCACCGTCTGATAGGAGTTTTCCAGAACAGGATACTTATTTTTCAGCAAAATAATTGAATCCTCTACCGCGATGATATCTGTCAGCTCTTCCCTTGCACAAAAAGGGCAGCTGATATCCTTATTTCGAATGCTATTAGGCTTTTGGACTCCAATCCCCGTATTAAAATGCAAATGTGTATCTGACATCTCTCTGACACCTGCTTTTCTGTAATCTCTCCTTTTATATTATCATGAAACTGGGAGTGGGGTATCTGTCCCGGATTCATAATAAGCCTTGATCGATAATGCTCTTTTGGCCGGGGAGTCTTCAGACTTTCAGGTGTTCTGTGCCCGAAGGTTACCGATAAGAATTGTGTTTCTAATAAATCTCCAAATAAAAATTCAGCGGGGTTATTTAACCCCGCTGAAAAGTATTTAATGCACCGTTAATTCAGTTTCTGTGTGCTCGTGAATGTCGTCGCCCTTTTCGACATGTGTGGTAATGGTATAAGTGCCTGCATCTGTAAACTGGTGGCTGGCTGTGTATTTGCCCGGTTCTTCTTCAGCCATGTTCACCCATTGGGGTGTTGCACCATTCAGTGTGATTTCAAGCCTTACTTTAGCATCCGCCAGAGGTTCCCCTTCATTATCAACTAAGGCTGATAATTGTGTTTGTTCGTTTGCATGGATTTGGTCTGGAGCCTCAAGCTCTATGGTTACCTCACCGCCATGGCCGTGAGAGTGTCCTTCTTCATGGCCCGCATTTTCTTGATCATGCCCCGCTCCTGAGTCCTCCGCTTTTGCTTCACCAACCTGTATCGAAACCATTGGCATGGTATGCTGGCTTCTTGCCGTAACATGGGACTGAACATAGTAGAGGCCAACCTCTGCAAAGGCATGATCAGCAGTATATTTACCCTCTGAGTCGTGCTTTGCCTCAATCATTTCACCGTTTTCTTTTTGTCCTTCCTGCCAGATTTCAAATTTCACCTCATCCGCATCTGTTACAGCCTCATCTCCATGCTTAACAGTGACAGCAAGGGCTGCTTCCTCGCCAGGATTGATGGTTTCAGGCACCTCGATGACAGCTTCGATAATTTGCGGCACCTCGTCGTTCTTCGCAGGCTTTTCTTCTGATTGGCTGCATCCGGCTAGAACAAGGAAACCAGCCATTATGCTGAATAATACCTTTTTCAAATTAGTGTCCCTCTCTTTAACGTTATTTTTCTATGATAAGATAACTATAAAGTCCATTTGTGATAAAACAATGAAATCTTTTCAAAAAATATAAGGCCCCTTCATGCCCTATAAGATTTAGTACAAGAATTGCTTTCAACTATGTATTTTATACTAAATGGATTCAAGATCATTCAGCACCACTATTTTGTCCTCTTCATTTGCAATCTCTCCAGCAGCCTCGAAAGCAAGCATCTTATACAGCTGTACATTTTTTTCATCACCGGCTATCTGATAGGCACGTGCCAATGCTTCATATGCGAATGCCAAATCAAAGTCCCCAATTTTGTTAGAAAGACAAATTTCCAGATTTCTTTTAGCATGAAAAAGAGCAGGCTCAGCCCGGTTCAAGACTGTATATACCCTGGATATCTGCCATTCTCCCCTTGAAAGGTTAACTGGCTGTCCGACCATTCCCCAGTAATAGCGTGATGTGTGCACCATATGAATCATTTCATGTTTTTCTTCTTCCGTTTTATCAGGTTTTTCCATTAAGTCCCACACTTTGTTGAATAAGCTGATAGCCAATTTTTTATGTTCGTCCTTTTCTAATACATGCTGTACCATTCCCGACATCTCCTTTTAAAAGGCTCTTTTACTTAATTCGTCAAATGACCCCGTTTTCCTTTCACTCCCCATCTTCTAAATCAGCTTATCCGTCATATATTTAAAGAGTGGAGGGGATTTATATGAATTCTAAATTGAGTGTCCATTCTATCTTCTTTTACATAAACAGCTGGCTTTTCAGTATTTGTGCCATAGTGGCGCTTGCCGGGGCTATTACGCTTTATCCGGCTGCCTTTTCCTCGTCACATATGAATGTGCTGCTTAAGGATATTAAGGCTGACCAGCTCTTCATTCACTTTTTAAAGGCTGAGAATCACTATTTTCAGGGGGATACTCCAGCCGAAAGCTATTCCTTATCTGGAACCCTGTTTAAGCTGGCAACCAACACACAGCCGCAGGATATAAGAACGTTCCTTGGCCGGGAGCTGCCTGGTTTTTCGATTTTTGATACCGGTATTGCCGTTGCCGGAGAGGGTACCGATTTTACCAACCTGCCAGTGGAATCCGCCCCTCCGCTTGAAGTCCTTTTAAAAGAAAAAGAATTGGCTATGAATAACGGCCAAAGTGGGGAAAATGCTGCTCCTCCGGTTATTCCTGAGGAAAAAGGGGTCTTCATCTACCATTCCCACAGCTGGGAATCATTTGCTCCGTTATTAAAAGATGTAAAGAATACCGATGAGGCTGTTAGTCCCAATGAACAGGTGAATGTTATTGCAGTCGGGAAAAAGCTCAGTGAAGAACTGGCCAGAAACGGCATAGGTGCTGAGCATAATAAAACCAATATAGCCGCAGAACTGAAAAAGAAGGGCTGGAACTGGGAAAATTCCTACACCATGTCCAGGGAAACAGTCCAAGCAGCCTTGGCAGAGAATAAGGATGTTAAATTCCTGATCGATATCCACAGGGATTCACTTCCGCGCGGAAAAACAACCGCCATAATTGGCCAGAATTCATACGCGCGGCTGTTTTTTGTAGTTGGCAAGGAGCACAAGAACTATGAACAGAACTTAAAAGTGGCTACGGAGCTTCACCAGGCACTGGAAGCAAAATATAAGGGAATCAGCAGGGGGGTAATTATAAAAGGAAAAAGTGAAGGCAACGGTGTCTATAACCAGGATCTTTCCGAACGGGCCCTTCTGCTGGAGTTCGGAGGCGTGGAAAACAATCTGGATGAACTGAATAATTCCATTAAAGCATTTGCGGATGTATTCAGTGAATATTACTGGAAGGCAGAGCCGGTCAATGCGGAAAATTAAAGCATGCCATTATTGCCTCCTGTTCACTTTTTTCAGCACATGTATTCTTTACCTTCTATTCGGGTTAAGCAATATTACAGCTGCCTCCCTGTTTTCAGGAATTATCCTCTCAATCATTAATTTAATAGAAGATGAAATGATGGAATTCAGAAAGGGCAATGGCTGATAAAGGAAAATTTGATCAATTTCTGTTTTAATAGAAGTTAACGAAACAGGAAATAGGAGTGATCAATGTGAAATTAGCCATTATTACTGGTGCATCCAAAGGCTTGGGAGCTTCCATCGCCAAGAGAATGATAACAGAAGGAATAGGCATCCTAGCTGTCTCAAGGACTGAGAATCCCGAGCTGTCAAAGCTTGCTGCAGAAAATCAAGTATTTTATGCCCATTATTTCTGCAATCTTTCCTCACCGAATGAGCTTGAAAGGGCTCTAAGCGAACTGACGGGCTTATTGAAGGAGAAACAGCCGGAGACCCTATATGTATTTAACAACGCAGGGGTTATTGATCCAATCGGTACAGCAGGGAATCTTGATCATGCTGCATTCATTCAAAATGCTCACGTTAATTTAATTGCTCCTATATTGATTTCGAATATCCTGCTGCGTGAAGTTTCAAGTGATATGAACATTGTTAATATTACTTCAGGCGCTGCGGAAAGACCCATACAGGGGTGGAGTGCTTACTGCAGCACAAAAGCCGGACTAAATATGTTCACGGAAACTGCGGCATTGGAATTGCAGACAGCAGGAAGCAGCCATAAGATAATTGCCTTTAGCCCTGGCATCATGGACACAGAAATGCAGGGAACCATTCGCTCTTCAGCAAAGGAAGCATTTCATGACCTGGAGAAATTCCAGTCATATAAGGAGAAAGGATTGCTAAGAAATACGGATACTGTGGCAAACGCATTGGTCGGCCTGCTGCTGCATAAAGAAATTGAGAACGGAAAAGTTTATTATGTAAACGACTTAATTTAAATATGTTAAAAGCCGGCTGGCTGGCCGGCTTTCTTAATTATCTTCCAAAATATTATTATCAACAATACCATGGTGAATACGCAGAACTTCATGGTTATTTTCTCTTTGTATTACAAAAAAGCCATTTGAGAAGTCGGAGGATAATTCTTTATAGAAGATGCCATTGACCCCGTTCTCGTGATTTTCTCCAATGATAAGATGATAATCAGAGCCTTTTTTCACAATCTGCGCCCGCAGTCCTTTATCTGTATCATCAGACGGATCATGGACCTTTCTTGACACTTCTGCGACATGAATATCCACCCCGTCAAGCAGCTGGAATAATTCATTGATCAGTGAAGGCCTTACTATTCGCTCCAGCTTGGTTTGAACAGCCTGACCAAGAATAATCTGGGTAATTTCATAATCCCGGACCACTTCAGCGATTACATTTGACGTTTTTTTGCCTCCCGCATACTTGGCGAGCATCTTCAGCCCATATTTCTCTGCTAAACTTTCGAACAGGTATTTTGTCTGCAGCTCATTAAAAGTAAACTCTTCCTGTTTCCGGTTTTCTACGGAGAGAATATATCCCTCTCCCTGAAAAGCTTCCTTCAGTTTTTTTCCTCTCCGGGCCAGTCTTTCTGCATGATTGGGATTGCTTACACAAACTAAAATATTTTCCTTCATTTTAACACCTCTCCCACCGGATTCTACTTTCAGTTTAGCACGAATACGTCTGATTAAACCTCTGCATGAGGAAACCAAAAGTTTAAATTAATGTATTTAGAAAATATGAATAATGTACTCTCCTGCCGGGCATACTAATCCTACAAGTGTAAATCCCCCTTTTTTCCGCTTCCTGTTAAGGAAGCATTTTTTTTGATAAAAAGGCCTCTGCCTGTCTGCAGAGGTCTTTTCATTGAATTAAATTCAGGAACTGGCTTGTGCGGACTTCTTTGGGACTGGAAAATATTTGATCGGGCTTGCCGCGTTCTATTATGATACCGCCGTCCATGAAAATGACTTCATCCGCTGCATCCCTGGCAAATCTCATTTCATGAGTAACAATTACCATGGTCATTCCTTCAGCGGCCAGGTCCCTCATCACCTTCAGCACTTCCCCAACAAGTTCAGGGTCCAGTGCGGAGGTAGGTTCATCAAAAAGCATGACCTTTGGCTCCATCGCAAGAGCCCTGGCAATTCCAACCCGCTGCTGCTGGCCGCCTGAAAGCTGGTAAGGATAGTAGCCCGCTTTATCCGCTAAACCCACTTTTCTTAAAAGAAGTTCCCCTTTTTCCTTCGCCGTTTCCTTTGATACGCCTTTCACTGTAACCGGCCCTTCCATGACATTTTCCAGTGCAGTCATATGCGGGAATAAGTTATAGTTTTGAAACACCATTCCTGTAAGGCGTCTGAAGGGTGGAATTTGCTTTTTCGGGACCTGCCGGGAAAAGTCGAGAACTTGATCACCAATGGCAAGAATTCCTGAAGTTGGCTGCTCCAGCACATTGATGCACCGCAGCAAGGTCGTTTTTCCGGAGCCAGATGGCCCGATCACTACAACCACTTGCCCTTTCTTCACTTCCAAATCGATTCCTTTCAGTACTTCCAGCTGATCAAATTGCTTATGCAAACCTTTTATATTAATCATCTATAGCACTGCCTCTTTTCATGAAGAAATATATCTGTCCAGCCGGCGTTCAAGCCTTCCCTGCAAGATCGAGAGCATAAAGCAGATCACCCAGTATATAAGGGCAGCCTGCGTATATAAAAGCAAAAATTCATAATTGGTTGAAGCTATTTCCTGTGCTCTTCGAAACATCTCTGCAACCAGAATCATGGAAGCCAGAGAGGTATCCTTTACAAGACTGATGAATGAATTGGATAGCGGCGGTATCGATACCCTGGATGCCTGAGGAAGAATAATTCTCTTAAGTGTCTGCGAATAAGACATGCCTATGGAATATCCCGCTTCCCATTGTCCTTTTGGAATTGACAGGATGGCTGCCCGGATAATTTCGGAGGCGTACGCCCCTACATTCAGCGAAAATCCAATAATTGCTGAGGGTAAAGGATCAATAATCACACCAATCGTTGGAAGCCCGTAAAAAATGATAAACAGCTGTACAAGAAGAGGCGTCCCCCTAATGGCTGATACATAAATTCTCGCTATCGCCCCGAGTGCCTTATTTCCCGAAATGCGGGCAAGTGCCGTAAATATTGCCAATGCCAGCCCGCATATAAAGGAAATTAGTGTTAACGGGATGGTATAGAGAATGGCCCCCTCCAGCAATGGCTGAAATGAATTCATGCCTATCGCTATCAGTCTTTCGATCCTTTCCGGGCTGGCAAAAATATTACTTAAGTACATTTTCGCCAAACCATTTTTCTGAAATCTTCAAGTACGTGCCATCCTCAATCATATCAGCCAATGCTTTATTGACTTCATCAGCCAATGTATCGCTTCCCTTTCTGAACATTAGACCGCTTTGGGAAGCATCATCGGATTGATCAGCGATTTTGACCGGAGCATCTGGCTTATGTTTTTTAAAATCCAAAAATGACAAATTATCGTTGAGAGTAACATCTGCTCGCTTAGAATTAATCAGCTCAATTGCCTGGTTAAATCCGTCTACTCCTACAATTTCCGCACCATACGACTTTGCCAAATCAGCATAATTGCTTGTCATGGACTGTGCGGCTTTCAAGCCCTCTATGTCTTCAAAGCTCGAAACTGAATTATTGGATTCATGTGTAATCAAAACTGCTGAAGAAGATATATAAGGATCCGAAAAATCATATTTCTCCTGCCGATCAGGACGAATTCCCACCTGGTTTGCAATCATATCAAATCGTTTTGAATCCAATCCGGCAAACATGGCATCCCATTGTGTTTCCAGAAATTCCGGTTTCACACCAAGCCTTTTGGCCACTTCCTTTGAGATGTCCACATCAAAACCAGTTAGCTCCCCTTTATCGTCATGGAACGTGAATGGCGGATACGTGCCCTCTGTTCCAATTAGCAGTTTCCCCTCATCCTTCACTTTTGACCATAAATCCTTCCCCTTCTCTTCTGTGGCAGGCTGATCCTGATTCTCCGGATTTGCTTTATTCGTTCCGCATCCTGAAATGATTAAAATTAAACAGATTAACAAAGCACTAAAAAGTGTCTTCTTCATGTTAGCCTCCTGTTTGAAAAGTAATTTTATAGTTATCTTTTCCTAAAGTGCTTAGTTTATAGGAGGCCAAAGAAAAAAACCCTCTTTCTAAAAGAGGGTCAGCTTGTGGAGAAAGGTATGATTTTTCCACAAGCTTTTTTTATTTTCTCAATTACTGACTTAAAAATAGGCTTTTTTTATGGAAAAACAATAGATCGC
>NZ_VCRN01000043.1 GCF_009849585.1 Bacillus sp. ZZV12-4809 | reverse complement strand
GATTCTCTTTTCGGTTTGAACATGCCATCCACCATCCTAAGTAAAATTAATTATATTATATCAAATTAACGCGGTGAATTAATAAAGTTAATGATAAAAATAAAAGCTGTCGAGAGTTTCTCGACAGCCTGAGCTGCTTCCACATGTGGGAGCAGCTTTTTTTGTTTATTATAAAAATCGGAAAAGTTCCATATTTTTCATCTTTTTCCTCCTGTTTTTCAAAGTTATACTTAATTGTAATGGAATGGAAAAATAGTAATCTATCGGGGGGAAATGATAGTGAGAAGAGTGTTGCCGGCGCAAGTTATTTCTCATAGTCAATTTGGCTATCGGAAGCTGCCATCAAGTGTCCAGTGCGAGTGCCCAAAATGCAGCAAACCGGGCCATTTTACGATTAAAGCAAATTATAATCATACCAGCAAATCAAGCATTCTTTCCCATGGAAATTGTTCTGCCTGTAAGAAAGAATCCGTCTTTATCATGATTCTTAATGAGGCCGGCCAGTCCAGCGATGAGACAATCCTCTATATCTATGATCCTAACTCTGCGAAGGAGCTCCTGACTCAGCTGGAGAAAATAAAGGAAGTGCCTGGAGATCTGACACGTGCCTACAAGTCAGCTCTAAATGTCAGCTATTCCAGAGATACGGTGGCAACAGCTGTGATGTCAAAGCGGGTCCTTGAGAGCATATTAAAAAACTTCCTCGGTGAAGAGGTCAAAGGGCAAAACCTGTCAAAGCAGTTTGAACAGCTGCCAAACCATGTTGATTTAGCAAAGCCCCTTCAGTCATTAAGCCAGCTGGCGCAGCCTGGCAGTCCCTTTTACGAGATGCTCGATCTTGAAAAGGATATTGATCAGGAAATGGCCGCTCTGCTGATGGAGCTCCTGGAGAGTTTAATAGAGTACTTTTTTGTCCTGCCAAATAAAATTGAAATGCTTCAGCAGAAACTAAATCAAAAGCTCCGCTGATCCCATATTAAACCCCCTTATCTCGCTGATTAAGGGGGTTCATTTTTACTCTTAATTATTCAACTGTCTTCTGATCTGATCTTCCGCCTGCTTGCGTATTTCATCCTCGCAGGCTTCTTTATTTGTAATGATATTTGTTTGATATTTTAACCCTTCATAGTCAACCGTTACTGTAATTTCTTTCATTTTTCCTGATCCTTTCGTGATGGTTTACTTTATAAATACCAACAAAAGGGCATTTTAAAACTTCTCTAGCCTGTTTTCATCCGCTCTTCGAAGATATGAACAAGCCTTTCTTTCATTTCCTCTTCAGTTACAGCCAGGCTGTGGCTGGCCATTTTTGTTTTAAGGATAAGTTCATAGCCTTCATTTACTTCCTGAGAATAGCCATAGTATTTGTGATTTAAATCTATCTTTTTAAAATGGAAGGATTTTAGTTTTTTCCATGGAACAAACCTGCTTCCGCTTATAAAGCCATCATCATATACCGCAAATACATTCAGGAGATCTTTGGCGTTCATTAAAGGGATAAACATTAGATAGAGATAGGTCCAGCTGAATTCCATAATATATTTACCGAATATAAACATCGCGCTTAGAAATACCAGCATGACAGCATACATAGTAAGCCCGAGTTTGTTCTTGGAGATCACAGGGCTATCCGATGTTTTTTGGGGGAATTTCCTGACGGCTTTCAGATCATCTTTTACTGAAGGAAAAAGGGCAGCTTTCTTCATTTTGGTTATAAGTACTATGTAGTGATAGCTGAAATAGATCATAAATAAAAGAAAAACGACCTCGAATAGCAGTTTCATCACACCCGCCTCCTTATTCATCATTACGATTCTGCATTGAATAAAGTTTCATCACTACAAAAATTTATGATTGTGCAATCAAACTAATTTGAATATAATCTAATTAGATGAATATCTAATTATTTTTTGTTATCTAATTAGATAATTATCAAATCATATTACACTGAGGTACGTTAACATGACTAATTGGACTGTATGGAAAAGGGAGAAAAATTATCAAAAGCTCTTCTGGGCTGGTGTCATTAATGGAATTGGCAATCGATTTACTCAAGTGGCGCTGCTTGCACTGCTCTACCAAGTAACAGGTTCCGGTGTGGCAATCGGAATTTTATTCGCTGTCCGCATGGCACCATTTTTCTTCATTGCTCCAATAGGAGGCATGCTCGCAGACCGTTTTTCCAAAAAAGCTATTCTGGTGACAGTGGACTTGCTGAGGGTGCCGGCGGTCCTCTGCCTTCTTTACGTAAGGGAACCAGGGGACCTATGGATTGTTTTTACAAGTGCGTTCCTGATATCTATGGGCGAAGCCATCTATTCACCAGCCAGGATATCTGCAATACCTGCCCTTGTAAAATCCGATCGGCTTATATATATAAATGCGATTGAGCAGGTTATGGTTGGGGCAGTTCTCATTTTGGGATCAAGCACCGGCGGACTGCTCTCCTACTATCTGGGGAACCATGCTGCTTTTATGATTAACGGTCTTACCTTCCTGTTATCAGCGTATCTAATCTCGAGGATGGTTTTCCCGCCAGTTTCCGAGGATAATAGGAGAAAAACGGGTACACCGGCTGCCGTATCACCATGGAAGCTAATTCTTGGCTCTTCGGCACTGATTGCCTTTTTTATTATGATGCTGACTATGCCGCTCGCCAATGGCATAGACAATATTCTAGTCAGTATATATGGACTGGAAGTATTTGACATGGGTGAGCTGGGTGTTGGGTTTATGTATGGCGCATTGGGGATTGGCCTTATTCTAAGCTCCTTTTTCTCTCATATGATAAAGCGCCGCCTTCTGGCACTTGCGTTCATCTTTATCGCCATAGAAGGCACCGGTCATGTTTTACTTAGCGTTGCGCCCAGCTTTTACTCAGCTCTTTTCACTGTCGTACTGATCACCTTTGCGGGCGGAATCGGCAATATCTGCCTGGATACTGTTATGATGAAGTTCTTACCCCGATCCAGGCAGGGAACATTTTTCGGTCTAATGCAGATGATCTCAAACCTTTCCCTGGCAGTCTCCATGGGTACGGCAGGATTCCTGCTGGAGATCTTTCCTCCAAGGACCCTTAGCCTGATCGTTGGCCTGGCCTATCTTATTTTTGCTGTTATGTATGCCCTATTATTTGCAAGAGTGGATCTTATAAAAGAAAAAAGGGAATATAGCAGAGGAATTTAGTTGAAAAAGCAGAAAAGCCCTGCAGGCATTCAACTGTCCTGCAGGGCATCCTTTTAGTTTTCTTCGATTTCTCTGCGGTTTTTCTTAAACATTTTAGATAATACTTCGTACACGATTGGCACAATGATCAGGGTCAATAGCGTCGAACTTGTAAGACCGCCAATAACGGTAATCGCAAGCCCTTTGGAGATAAGTCCTCCGCCGCCGGAGCCAATGGCCAATGGAATTAATGCTCCAATTGTCGCAATGGCTGTCATAAGAATAGGGCGAAGTCTTGTTGCTCCCGCTTCGAGTACCGCTTCCCTCATGACCAGACCGTCACGCTCCATATGGATGATCCGGTCCACCAGAACGATGGCATTGGTTACGACGATACCAATCAGCATTAATAATCCCATCATAACTGATACAGATATGGTTTCTCCAGCCATTAATAAGCCAACGAATGAGCCTATCACGGCAAATGGAAGGGAGAAGAGAATCGCAAATGGCGCCACTCCTTCACGGAATGTAACCACCAAAATGAAGTACACTATCGCGATAGCCGCAAGCATTGCAGCACCAAGCTGTGTGAATGTCTCAGTCATATCTGCCTGAACGCCGGCAACTCCAACTGTTACTCCCTTAGGCAAATCTAAACCATCAATCGCTTCATCTGTTTTAGAAGTAGCTTTTGAGATGTCATCGCTTTTCACTGTAGCTGACACGGTCGCGAAGTACTCGCCTTTACTGCGGGCAAGCGTATTATGCGTTGTACCTTCTTTCACTGTGACAAGCTCGGAAAGAGGCATCGTTGTACCCATGGCTGTCGGCACCTGTGTTGCCAGGATATCATCAATGGATTTCGGCTGTTCGGCCTGCTCCTGCTGGACAATGACTTCAAGCGTCTCCCCGTCTTTTTCAATTGTTGTCAGGATATCCTTGGTGTTTGACGGATTCAGCATCATGACAATTTGTCCGGCTGTCAGACCGTATTGAAGCAGTTCATCCTGCTCCACATTGAAGGTATATTCAACAAATGCATCTTCTGCACTTGAAGAAACATCCTCCAATTCCTTAATTTCCTTCATTTCATCTTCTACCATTTTGACTGATTCATTCAGTTTATCTAAATCTTCACTGTAGAATGTGTAGCTGACTTCATTGGTTGAGCCGGACATAGAAGAGAAGTTCTGGCTCTTCCATTCACCTGATTGTCCGATATTAAACACATAGTCTTCTATTTCTTCACGGACTTCAGGGAAATTATCCATTTCCGGGTCAAAGATCAGGTACATTAAGGCACCGCCTGCTCCACCGCCCATCATGGCAGCCATCTGATCCGCTTCTTCGGTTACAGATATTTGAACGATGTCAATATCTTTACGCTTTAGCATCTCTTCTTCTACTGCTTCAACATTCTTTAATGTTTCATCTTTAAGCTCTCCAGCTTCAGGCGTGTATGTCAGATACATCACTTTCTCTTCTTCACTGCCCATGAAGCTGAATCCGATCATTGGTGTCAGTGCTATGCTTCCCGCCAGCAATACTACCGCAATGATGGAAGTAATAATCTTATGATTAAGGGATTTCTCAAGAATGCCTTTATACCATTTTGACAGCCTTCCAGCTTCTTTATGGCCGCCTTCCGTTTTTTCACTGTACAGTTTCTTTTTGAACAAGAAGTGAGACAGCGCTGGAACGATGGTAATTGCCACAAGGAGTGAAGCACCAAGCGCGAACGTCATCGTCAAAGCAAATGGCATAAACAGCTCGCCGACCATGCCCCCTACAAAGATGAGCGGTGCAAATACAGCAACCGTTACTAATGTCGAGGAAAGAATTGGCTTGAACATTTCAATCGTTGCTTCACGGATAAGTGCCCGCCCTGTCAGTTTTTCTTCTTTTAAATGCAAACGGCGGTAAATATTTTCGACTACAACGATAGAGTCATCAATTACACGGCCGATGGCAACCGTAATGGCTCCAAGCGTCATTATATTCAAGGTAATATTCATCCAGTTCAGCAGCAGCAAAGCCATGAAAATGGAAACTGGAATGGATACAATTGAGATGATTGTAGATTTGAAATCACGCAGGAACAGCAAAATAATTAAGACTGCGATCAGTCCGCCGAACACTGCCTTTTCAATCATCGTTGATACAGATTCTTCAATTGGCTCACCCTGGTCAAGAGAAACATCTATGACAAGGCCTTCGATCTTTTCTTGTTCTTCCTTGATTAAATCCTTTACATCGTTGACTACTTCAACCGTGTTTGCCTGCTGTTCTTTAACAATTTGAATCGCAATGGCATCTTTTCCGTTTGTACGGGAAACCGATTGTACTCTTCCGACAGTGTCAATTTCAGCAATGTCACTCAGCTTAACAAAAGGTGACTGGTTTTGTGCGGAAGGCGTTACCGGAATGAGCATGTTCTTTAATTCATCCTCAGTCATGAACTTGCCGTCTACTGCAACAGCCTGTTCACCTTCCTCAAATTCGTAAAGCCCCAATGAAACGGCCATGTTGCTTGCCTGGATCATTTCCTTTACTTTATCTTCCGTCAGCTCAAGCTCTGCCAATTTTTCTTCGTTGTAGGTGAGCTGTACTTCTTCCACATGCTGACCAGTAATGGTCGCTGATGCTACTCCATCAATTTTTTCAATTTTTGGGAGTATGATATCTTCTACAGTCGAGGTTAACTCAACAATATCCTCTGATTTACTGCTTACACTCAGTGCCGCAACCGGCATCATATTCATGCTGATGGCAGTAATGGAAGGTTCCTGTGCTCCTTCCGGCAGCTCCACTGCATCGAGTGCTGATTGGAGAGCCCGTTTGGCTTCGTCCATATCAATACCATAGTCATATTCCACTTGGATATTTGACATGTTAGAATATGAATTTGAGTAAACCGATTTTACATTTTCAAGCCCTTCTACGGCCTTTTCAATTGGGATGGACACATCTTCCATCACTTTTTCAGGAGTCGCACCCGGGTATACATCCATTACCATTAAGTAAGGGATTGAGACATCCGGAATGGTCTCCATATTCATCCGTGTACCTGAATAAATGCCAGATACCGTGATAATAATTGTTAACAGCCAGACTGCAAGTTTATTCTGCAGGACAAAATTCACTAAACCTTTCACTTGTGCACCTACCCTAAATTGACTTATTAGACTCAATTACATATAATAATGACCGGGTGGTCATTTGTCAATCATAAAGGAGTGACATTCATACATGAGCAAAAAGCAATTAATTATGGAAAGCGCTTTAGAACTCTTTGCCAAGCAAGGGTTTGAAGCTACCTCTGTTCAGCAGATCACCGTTCACTCCGGTATTTCCAAAGGAGCTTTCTACTTATCATTTAAATCAAAAGATGAGTTGATCATGGCTTTGATCGATCAGTTTATGGATCAGTTTATCTCAGATATTGACCGAATAGTCAAGGACCCGAATAATACGGGCGAAGAGCTTTTGAGGAAGTTCTTTTACACCACTTTCCACTCCTTTCAAAAGCATTCTGACTTCGCAAAGGTTTTTATTAAAGAACAGGCGCATAGCTTTAATGAAGAACTGATATCAAAAGGGCGCCACTTTGATCAATTAATTGATGATATCACCCTATCAATGTTGGATCAGCTATATGGTGAGGCTGTCCAGCATACTAAATATGATTTAATTTATTGCATTAAAGGCTTCATGCATGTATACTCTCATATTTTCCTATTTTTCAATGTGCCCTTGGATTTGGACCTTTTATGCCGGTCACTTGCGGAAAAAACGGACCTCCTGGCTAAGCACTCGGCCATTCCGTTTATAACGGACGAGCTCTACGACACGTTCAGGAAGGCTGGGCATGAAGAAATGACAGATGGGCAAATGATTGAAATCATAGAGCAGAAAATCGAGGAATTAGATGAATCGATTGAGAAGGAATCTCTTGTCCTTCTTAAGCAGGATGTCTTGGAATCGAGCCTGCGGCCTGCCATTGTAAAAGGATTGATCTCAAATATCCAAGGCAGCCCTGATTTAAATTGGATTGCTCATTTGCTTCAGAATTATTATATAAAAGGCGGATTGCTATAAGCATCCGCCTCTTTATTTTTAAGAGCCTTAAATTGAGACTATTGAAGTGGAAGGTGCGAGATCCTCGAAAATGCATGCGCACTCTCTTCGTGCGTGCGGTGAGTATTCAAGGAAGCTTATTCATGTCCTACGGGAGTAGCGGGAGAGAAAAACAACAACTTTTTTTAGAAAATGCTGCTATTAGCAACCGGCATCATCTTTTATATACGTGTTTATCACTATGCTGCTGCAGAGAAAGCAGAAACATACTAAACTGCAGGCAATGATGTGAAAGGAGCCCCTTATGGGAAAAATAATATAATGCAGATAGAAAAAACCTGATGAGAAAATTTCTCACCAGGTTTTTTCAGTTCAGATCTAAGTTTTCTAACCATACATTTAAATCCACACTATCTTTCGCTGATCAGCTAGTTTAACCTAATTTTTTTATCTTATAAATGATAATCAGCAATATGAACCAAACTGGAGTCACAAACAAGGCCACACGTGTATCTTCCGCAAGTGCAAGCACTACAAGGACGAATGCCAGGAAAGCCAGGATTAAGTAGTTCGAAAAGGGATAAAGAGGCAATTTAAATTTATTCACTTTGGCTAGATCGGGCCTTTTTTTGCGGTATTTCAACCTTTTTTTGCGGTATTTCAAATGAGAAATGACTGTAATACCCCAAATATAGATGAAACACACTGTAGAAATACTTGTAATCAGGGTAAATACACCTTCTGGCATTACATAGTTCAAAACAACAGCAATTAAAATAATCACAGTTGAAAAGAACAGCGCATTTGAAGGCACTTTACGTCGATTAAGCTTTGCTAAAGATTCAGGTGCATTCTTATCTTTGGCAAGTGAGTACATCATCCTGCTTGTACTAAAGATGGCGCTATTACAAGCCGAAGCAGCGGAAGTCAGGACTACAAAATTGATAATACCAGCAGCTGCAGCAATTCCTGCCGCCGCAAAGACCTGTACGAATGGACTTTCCGCAGGTTTAATTGCGTTCCACGGATAAATGCTCATAATGACGAAAAGGGCGCCAATGTAGAAAATAATGATTCGTATAGGGATATTATTAATCGCTTTTGGAATGACCTTTTCCGGGTCCTCTGTTTCGCCAGCTGTAAGCCCTACAAGTTCAATTCCAACAAATGCAAACACTACCATCTGGAAGGAGAGTATAAAACCATTCATGCCATTTGGAAACATTCCGCCGTGGCTCCACAAATTCGCAAAACTGGATTGGCCCGAATTGGTTGAAAAGCCTTTAAAAATCATGAACATGCCAATAACAATTAATGCCAAAATAGCAATGACCTTGATTAATGCAAACCAGAATTCCATTTCACCAAAAATTTTGACGGTGGTCAGGTTCATACACAACAAAATCACAAGCGCAATTAATCCTGGCATCCACTGCGGCACTTCTGGAAACCAGTACTGAGTATAGAGGCCAACTGCGGTTAAATCTGCCATCGCGATTGAAATCCAGCAAAACCAGTAGGTCCAGCCAGTAATAAATGCTGGCATATCACCTAAATAATCCTGCACAAAGTCGACAAAGGAATGACATTTCAAATTTGATAGCAATAATTCTCCGAGTGACCGCATGATTAAAAAGCAAATAAGCCCTGTAAGGACGTATGCAAATAAAATCGATGGCCCTGCTAAATGGATGGACTTCCCTGCTCCCAGAAATAAACCTGTTCCAATGGCGCCACCAATAGCGATTAGCTGGACGTGTCTATTTTTTAGACCTCTTTCCAATTTTTCTTCCTGCATATGATGTCTCACTCCCAAATGATCCAATAACCTAAAAATGTAAAAGTCCTGGTGCTAAACGGCCTGTTTAGTCTTCCCTAAAACACATCCGCAATTTTTTATTTAGAGTTCATAATAATCAACAAAAATATTGATGTCAATTTTAGATCAGGAAATAGGCTAAACGCAGCGGATTTTTCTGGAATTATTACCGCAGTCCTAGTATTTCAGATCAATGGGTAAAAGACTGAATGCTATGCCTAGCATCCAGCCTCTTGTCTATGCAAATTAGCTTGGAAAATTTACGATTGTACTTTTTTACCTTATTGAATTAATTACTTTTTTACTTTTGAGATCGTCAGGCCATCACCAATAGGAATAAGCAAAGATTCCAATTGAGGATGATCAGCCACTGTTTTATTAAATTTTTTCATGAATTCAGTATGACGTCCAGGTTCAGCACTCTCATCGGCTACACTGCCTCTTGCCAATACATTATCACAAACAATTAAAGCCCCATTATCCGCCAGTCTGATGCAATATTCCAGATAGTTTCCGTAATTTTCTTTATCTGCATCGATAAAGAAAAAATCAAATTGCCGGTTATCGCCAACAAGCTTTTCGAGGCTTTCTATAGCTGGGCCGGTCAAATAGGATACTTGATCCCCAAACCCGGCTTTAGCCAGATTATTGTGTGCTAATTCTGCGTAACTCTCTACGAGCTCAAGAGATGTTAAATTTCCTGCCTGAGTAAAACCCCTGGCTAAACAAATCCCGCTATATCCACCAAGCGCCCCAATCTCAAGGACATTCTTTGCACCTGACATAGATACCAGCAGCGTAAGAAGCTTTCCAGTAGAAGGAGAAACGGATATGGATCGCATGCCATTCTCTTTTATAGAATTAAGAACACCCTCCAGAATATCATCTTGGTTATAAAAAACGGAATCGATATATCTGTTAATTTGTTTCATATTTCCCGCCCCTTTAATAAAATGAATTTCCTTTTAAAAAAGGGCCGCCGGAGAGTCCCTACAGATTCTCCAGACAGCCCTTACAGGTTAATTACTTCAGCTCAGTTAAAACTTCTTCAATTTTAGCAAGCTCTGATTGTAAACCGCCACCGCTCAGGTACCAAAGTGGTCCATCCAGGTAAACGATTTTTTTGTTTTGATAAGCATCTGCTTTCTTAATGATGTCATTTTCCATATCCTCTTTAATATTAGAGTCGCCGCCAACAGCTGCTGTACGGTCAATGACGAATAGTACTTGCGGGTTAAATTCCAGGATCGCTTCAAAACCGAAGTTAGATCCATGAGAAGATGCTTCGATATCTTCTGTTACCGGCTTAAATCCATAAACATCATACATGTAGCCAAAACGGGAATTTGTTGCAAATCCTGATAGTTTACCTTCGTTATACATTGTTACTAAAGAACTTTCATAGTTTCCAGCTAACGCTTTGATTTCTTCTAAAGCTGAATCATATTTTGCTTTGTATTCTTCAGCTTCTGCTTCTTTGCCGAACATTTTCGCTGCCAGATCAACAGAAGATTGGAATGTGTTCCAGTAGTCAGCATCCGAAGTTCCAACAAACACAACAGGAGCAATTTCTTTTAATTCTTCATAGAAAGCTGACTGACGTCCAGAGATGAAGATTACATCCGGGTCCATTTCAGCAATATCTTCAAGTAATGGTTCCTTTAAACCGCCAACACTTTCATACTCATCAGATGCGTATTTTTCAAGGTGAGCAGGCAGGGTAGAATCCTTCGCAACCCCAACAATCCCCTCAACTCCTAAAGCATCCAATGTATCCAGAAAACCGTAATCAAATACAGCAATTTTTTCTGGCATCTTTTCAAATTTTACATCTTCAAAATTAGTTGCTCCACCTTCATTGCCTTCTACTGAAGCAACTGTCGGAGAAACTGTCATTGGATAAGCAGCACTTCCTTCTGCTTCAGATGCATTTGTTTCTTCAGATTGGCTTGCTTCAGCTTTGTCAGCTGATTCGTCCTTTGAAGCTTCTTCGCTGGATCCACATGCAGCAAGCAATAATACCATTGCTGCTAACAAGACATAAAGAACTTTTTTCATCTTAAGTAACTCTCCCTTTTTTCGTGTTTTATTGATATTGATTATCATTATCAACTATGATGATAATTATTATTGAATAATCTTTATTAGTCAATAACTTTTTGTGAAGTTTTTAATTTATTTTCCATAAGTTCAAAAATATTACACACAGTAATCAGATTCCTGGAGAAAGATAATAGACTTCTCCAGGAATCTATTGTTTAGGTATGCGAGTTAAAGTACACGCAGATCCTGCAGCCATTCTGTTCCTGAATGGGGATATCCATATCATAAATTTCACGAAGCACATCCGAATCTATGATTTCCCGGGTAGGTCCATTTTTCATCAGCCGGCCATTTTTTAACGCAACGATACGATCCGAATATACGGATGCAAAATTGATGTCATGCAAAACAATGACAACCGTCTTTCCAAGTTCATCAACCAGCTTGCGCAAAATTTTCATAATTTGCACGGAATGCTTCATATCCAGATTATTTAATGGCTCATCCAGCAGGATATAATCCGTATCCTGAGCAATGACCATGGCAATAAATGCCCGCTGCTTCTGACCGCCTGACAATTCATCTAGATATTTGTTTTCCATTTCATCCAGATTCATATATTCAATGGCTTGGTCAACAAACTTTTCGTCCTCAGCTGATAAACGCCCTTTTGAATAGGGATAGCGCCCAAATGATACAAGCTCGCGCACTGTCAGTCTCACATTGAGATAGTTGGCCTGTTTCAAAATGGATACTCTCTTAGCAAAATCCGAGGACTTCCACTTTTTCACATTGTTCTGATCAAGTAATACTTCACCAGTATCCGCCTCTAATAAACGGCTTACCATAGAAAGAAGCGTCGACTTGCCGGCACCATTCGGTCCAATAAAAGAGGTAATGGTCCCCGGCTCGATTGTGACTGTAACATCCTCTACAACAGGCTTTTTACCAAATTGTTTTGTTAATCCTTTGATTTCAATCATCCTGCTGCCCTACTTTCCTTTAGTAATAGATAGATAAAGTAAATACCGCCAATAAAGTTAATGATGACACTTAATGTCGTACGCAGCTCAAATATATGTTCCACAAGGAAATTACCGCCTACCAATGCAATGATACTGATCAAACTCGCCCCTAATATATGGATCGAATGTTTATATGTCACCAGATATTGATAAGAGAGGTTGGCAACAATAAGTCCAAAGAACGTAATAGGGCCAACAAGCGCTGTGGATGTGGCAATTAAAACGGACGAAAGGATTAAAATTCTCATAACCATACTGTCGTAGTTGATGCCAAGGTTCATCGCATTTTCCCGGCCAAGCGACATCACATCCAGCTTTCCCATGATCAGGTAGCCATATAGAAACGCCAGAGCCAGGATGCCAATTGAAATAAATAATAACTCTGCTTTCACATTTGTAAAGGTCGCAAACAGCCGGCTTTGAAGACTTAAGTATTCGACTGGATCTATCAGTACCTGAAGGAATGTGACCAGGCTTCCCAGGAGTGTTCCTATAATCATCCCTATTAATAGCAGAAAATAAATAGGGTGCTTATCAGCTCTGAACAAAGACCGGTACAAAATTAGGGCAAATACGACCATAGCCAAAATGGCTGCGCCAAAGTTTAAGTATTTATTTAACACCCACACTGACATTGAACCTGCAAAAAAGTAGATTAATGTCTGTACCACTTGATACATAGAATCCAGGCCCATAACAGAAGGTGTTAAAATGCGGTTATGTGTGATAGTCTGGAACACAACGGTTGAGTAAGAAATGGCGATTCCAGTAATAATCATTGCTGTAACCCGAAGCATACGCTTTGGAAAAGCATAATCAAATCCGCCTTTAATATCATAAAAGCCATATAGCAAAATACACACAATAGCAATAGCTGCTAACATGATCAGTTTTGTACTATTTCGCATATGCTCTCCCCCTTAGCAGCATCGTTAAGAAGATAGCACTGCCTATCACTGCCACTGTTACATTAACTGGAATTTCATAAGGGTGAATAATGATGCGCCCCAGAATGTCACAGATTAATAAGAAGACAATTCCCAGCACCGCTGTATGCGGGATCGTTTTGCGCAGATTATCACCTAAATAGATGGAGACAACATTGGGAACGATTAGTCCCAAAAATGGAATAACCCCGACAGTAAGAACTACCGTTGTGGCGATAACTGCAACAAGGATCAGGCCGATGTTCAATACCAGCTTATAGCTTAAGCCAAGATTTTTTGCAAAATCCTCCCCCATTCCGGCAACCGTAAATTTATTCGCATAAACATACGCCAGAACAATAGCTGGAATACTGACATACAAAAGCTCATAGCGGCCAGCAATAATCAAAGTAAAGCTTCCCATAAGCCAGGAAGATAGATTTTGGAGCAGATCCGCTTCATATCCAAGGAACGTAGTAATCGAAGATAATATATTCCCATACATAATGCCGATTAACGGAACGAAAATAACATCTTTAAATTTTATACGATCTAAAATCTGCATGAAGAGAAATGTACCTGCTAAAGCAAAGGCAAAGCTAAAAATAACCTGCTGTGTATAAGTGACATTCGTAAAAAATAGCATAGAAATTAAAATCCCAAGTTTTGCTGCATCCAGTGTTCCGGCAGTAGTCGGTGATACAAACTTATTCCGGCTTAAAGACTGCATGATTAAACCGGCAATACTCATTCCTGCCCCCGCTAATATAATCGCCAGTAACCGTGGAATGCGGCTAATAAGGAATATATGTGTTTCATCTGATTCCCAATTAAGCAGGTCCATAGGCGTTATATCTATTGCACCGATAAACAGCGAGATAAAAGATAGAACGATGGCTGCAATTCCTAACATCCATAATCTCATTGATAACCCTCATAACATTTTTATTATCAGAAGTCTTTTCTATAAAACTACTTGTGAAAGAATGATAATCATTATCATTAAATGGTTAAAAAAAAGAGCCTTGATATGTATAGTTTTTTATTTATTGAAAATGATTATCACTATCTCTGCACAATTAATGTATCACAAAAAATAATAAAAGAAAAGAGAAAGATAGCAAATTTCGGCAATTATCTAATATTCTCTTATTTTAGTAAGGCCGTATAAACGAAAAGGAGACTCAAACTCGAAAGTTGAATCTCCCATTTCTGCCTCTATAGTGTTTTAATCAGTACCCGAATAGCTTCAGATACGTCGATCTGATTCTCTTGGCAGTGATTCGTCAGCTGCCGATATGTTTCTTCATCCAATCTTACATGGACAGTGTGCAAATATTTTTCAGAATCCAGCTTTTTCGGCCTTCCTCTTGTCACTTTTCTTTTACCGCTTCCATCTTTCCAGACATTTATGATGACATATCCGTGTTTTTCCAGCCAAAGGTCACAATCATACTCTTTCCACATGGTTTTAGCCCTTTGCAGGAATTCAAGCTTGAATTTTACAAGCTCATCTCCCTGAAGGCCCTTCATGACCGCTTTTTCCATTGCCTTATGCTCGTTAAATTGAAGAAATTGGTCGTACGATTTAAATGTTAATTCTTTCATTATACCGCTCCCATAATCTATTAACTAATCTATAAAAATCATACCCTTTGAGAAAACGATTGTAAATCCTGACCGAATTCGCTTCAAGTAAAGAGATATTAGCTCATTTTCGGCTAAAGTATGGACCGCACCATCCAGTTTCATGGGTTACTGCATATGTCCAATTAAACTCTTTATCTACTACGTAAATATCCTCTTGCTCTGCAAAGTCCCTGGCTGTTAAAGATGAAGCATGTTCAAGGATTAAGGCATTATCCGAATGCTGATAAAAAATGTAACAATACTTCTTTACTTCTTTATTAAACGCTATATCAGCCTCCTCCTCCTTTAAGCACTTCCTTCTTTCATAACTAAATACATGCCACAAGTAGCCGCAAAAGCCATCTTCGTCATAAAAATAAATGGACCTCTTATCATTATCACTAAGATGATCAGCAAAACTGTCTTCCCATTGCTTTCTCAAATATGCTCCCCATTTTGGTATTTCCTTTACTTTTACCTTTTTACTTCTCAGCGATTCTGCCAAATCCATTATGTAATCCAAACTAACACCTACTTTAATGAAAACTCTATAATTAAATATTAATTATGACTCTATATTTCAAACTCCAAAATGAATCATGTATTTCTCTTCCTTTGTTGCTTGTATGATTTTTAAAGCGAGTTCATTAAGCTCTTTAGATTTATTAAAATACTCTGATGAGGTTACGATATCGTAAAATAATGATAATGACTCAGGCGGAATAATAGTAATCCCCGAATAGGCTAAACCGCATTCAGAGCGGCTAATTGAATGAAAATAGGTTTTCATGACAGATAAATATTTATCCAGACCTTGTATAACATTATCATTAACAGATATACAATTATATTGGTCCGGTTCATAATGAATATAGTTTTTTTGCTTAACTAAATCATCTAGTATTCCAAATTCATGGATACAAGGCATAGTAGTCCTCCTTTCATCATAAAACATTGCGATCAGCAATCTTCCGTTTTCTGCTGGCGATTAATTGGCTGTTCCCTAATTTTTTTCTTTATTCTTCTGTTTTTGTCCAAAATCCTGCTTCCTCGCTTTTGGACAAAAAAAAACGAGGAAAACCGGAGGAGTCCTCCAATTTTCACTCGTTTTAGGATGAAATATCTCCTTACTCCACAGTAACCGACTTAGCCAGGTTACGCGGCTTATCTACGTCACACTCGCGGTGCAGTGCAGCATAGTAAGAGATTAATTGTAATGGTATTACAGAGATAAGAGGTGTTAATAGCTCGTTCACTTCCGGAATGATAAAGCTGTCTTCTTCTGTTTCCAGCCCTTTCATGGAAATGATGCAAGGGTTTGCTCCGCGGGCAACAACCTCTTTAACGTTGCCGCGAATGCTCAGGTTAACACTTTCTTGAGTTGCCAGAGCAATGATTGGCGTACCGTTCTCAATTAAAGCAATCGTTCCGTGCTTTAATTCTCCGCCTGCAAAGCCTTCAGCTTGAATATATGAGATTTCTTTCAGTTTAAGTGCACCTTCAAGGCCGACATAATAGTCGATTCCACGGCCAATGAAGAACGCATTGCGAGTAGTAGAAAGGAATTTGCGTGCAATATCTTCAAACTCTTCCTTCGCATCACAAAGTACTTCCATGGCATTCGCAACGATGCCAAGCTCCTGCACAAGGTTGAAGTCCAGCTCTAGTCCGCGGCTATTCGCAGTTACTTCTGCAAGTATGGACAATACAGCAATCTGGGCTGTATAAGCCTTTGTAGAAGCAACGGCAATTTCAGGACCTGCATGAAGCAATAAAGTGTAATCCGCTTCACGGGATAGAGTAGAACCTGGAACGTTTGTAATCGTTAACGCCTTATGGCCCATTTCCTTAATATTCACAAGCACGGCACGGCTGTCTGCTGTTTCACCGCTTTGAGAGATAAAGATAAATAACGGCTTCTCTGAAAGCAATGGCATATTGTAGCCAAACTCACTTGAGATGTGAACTTCAACTGGGATTTTTGCGATTTTTTCGATAAACTGCTTTCCAACAAGTCCTGCATGATAAGAAGTACCTGCAGCAATGATATAGATGCGGTCAGCGTCGTTCATCGCCTCAACAATTTCCTGGTCGATCGTCAGCTCGTCATTATCATTTTGATACTTCTGGATGATTTTGCGCATCACTAAAGGCTGCTCATCGATTTCTTTCAGCATGTAGTGAGGGTAAGTTCCCTTTTCAATATCGCTTGCATCTAGTTCAGCTGTATAAGGATCGCGGATGATCGCCTCGCCATTCAGTGTCTGAATTTTAACAGCCTCTTTTGTGACAATAACGATCTCTTTGTCCATCAGTTCAACATACTGATCAGTCACCTGCAGCATCGCCATTGCATCAGAAGCGACTACATTGAAAGTGTCGCCTAAGCCAACCAGAAGCGGGCTCTTGTTTTTCGCTACAAAAATTGTTTCGTTGTTTTTAGCATCCAAAAGGGCGATTGCATAAGAGCCTTTTAAAAGTGTCAGCGTTTTACGGAACGCTTCTTCAGTACTTAATCCCTCGCTCACGAATAAGTCAATCATCTGAACGATGATTTCTGTATCTGTATCACTTTGAAGAGCTACTCCCTGCAAATATTCACGCTTTAAGATGTCATAGTTCTCAATAACGCCATTATGAACCAGCGTAAAACGGCCTGAATTGCTTTGATGAGGGTGGGCATTGACTGTGCTTGGCACACCATGAGTCGCCCAGCGGGTGTGTCCAATTCCTGTGTTTGCCGTCACATCTTCATCCACAATATTGCGAAGGTCCGCAATGCGGCCCTTTTCCTTGAAAACCTGAACGCCGTTCTCATTCATAACTGCGATTCCAGCTGAATCATAGCCTCTATATTCAAGCTTTTCCAAGCCCTTTAATAAGATTTCCTTTGAATCTAAGTTTCCGATATATCCAACGATTCCACACATACTTCTTTTCCTCCTAATAATGAAGGGGCAAGAAGCCTTTTCGGGGCAGTCCTGCCCCTTATCTCTGTTTTGTATGATTGCCGCTCTGTGAGGCATTACAGCCTTTTAAAAGAGCGATTCTTAATTTTAGCATTTCCTTCTCTTTGTCCATTCAGTTGCCTGAATGTTTTAAAGAAGAAATCATCGGTTGTGCTTTCAACCGGGAGGCATCCGCCGAACATTCGATAAACCTCCTCCTCGTCAACTAATCCTTACGTCCAGGATCAGTTCAGGCGCTTTAAAAACTATATTCTCTCACTATCCACCTTTCTCTTCTTGAATGATGCTGTATTGTATTCGTAAATACAAAAACAGGACTATCATACATCAAAGTCAGACTTCAGTCAACAAATATGTGTATAGAACAGCTAGAAGCTGCTATATATAAAAATATGCATAAGGGAGCTCATGAGTTCCCTTATGCATATGAATTGTGCTTTCTACTCTTTTAATCCCATTTCACTTTCTACAATATTAGCAATGCGCTCTACATATGACGCGCATAGTTCACCTGTTGGCGCTTCTGCCATTACACGGACAAGCGGCTCTGTTCCGGAAGGGCGGACAAGAATGCGTCCGTTTCCGTTCATTTCTTCTTCAACCTGTGCAATGACTTCTTTTACTTTATCATTGTCTGTCACATGATGCTTGTCTGTTACACGGATATTCACAAGCTTCTGAGGAAATTTCTTCATTTCGTTTGCAAGCTCAGATAATGGCTTTTTGGTCACTTTCATAATGTTCACAAGCTGAAGCCCTGTCAAAAGGCCATCTCCCGTTGTGATGTAGTCCAGGAAAATGATATGGCCTGACTGTTCTCCGCCAAGGTTGTAGCCGTTCTTCTTCATTTCTTCCACAACATAGCGGTCGCCTACAGCGGTCTGCACACTTTCCACTCCATTGGCTTCCAGCCCTTTATAGAATCCAAGATTGCTCATGACTGTTGAAACGACTGTATTCTGCTTAAGTCTTCCCTGTTCTTTCATGTATTTTCCGCAAATATACATGATTTGGTCGCCATCCACAATGTCGCCATTTTCATCAATGGCAATCAAACGGTCTCCGTCTCCGTCGAATGCCAGACCTACATCTGCTTCTCTTTCCTTAACAAAGGCAGATAGTGCTTCAGGGTGAGTGGATCCGACCCCTGCATTGATATTTAACCCATTAGGAGAGGCACCCATCATGGATAAATCTGCATCAAGGTCAGCGAACAGGTGCGTTGCAAGCGGCGAAGTAGCTCCATGCGCACAATCAAGCGCAATGTGAATGCCGGAAAAATCTTCGTCAACTGTCTGCTTCAAGTATTGAAGATACTTTTGTCCGCCTTCGAAGTAATCATTTACCTGCCCCAGGTTTCCTCCGACAGGTCTTGGAAGCTGGTCTTCTGCCATATCCATTAATTCCTCAATCTCCGCTTCCTGATCATCGGACAGCTTAAACCCATCCGGGCCAAAAAACTTGATTCCGTTATCTTCAACCGGGTTATGAGATGCTGAAATCATGACACCGGCCTCTGCTCCCAATGCTTTTGTTAAATAAGCGACACCAGGGGTTGAAATGACTCCTAGGCGCATTACTTCTGCTCCAATTGATAATAGCCCTGCGACAAGTGCACCTTCGAGCATATGGCCTGAAATACGGGTATCCCGGCCGATTAATACTTTCGGACGATCATGGTCTTTCGTTAATACATAACCTCCAAAACGGCCCAGCTTAAATGCCAGCTCCGGTGTCAACTCACTATTTGCAACTCCGCGTACTCCATCTGTACCGAAATATTTACCCATTATATTATCGCTCCTTCTACCTTTAAAAACTATATTATGCTTCTTCTTTTTGTGTAATCGTAACGGTCGCTTTACCTGCAGCAGGCTCTATATCCACACCTGAAGGGCCGTCTATATTGATAGGCACCTCATGATCACCTTCTCCAAGGTCAGCCAGGCTCATAGATAGATTAAAATCCTCCGCTTTGAGATCCTGAACAATGCTGCTTTTCCCGGTAACCGTAATACTTGTCCTTCCGGAAGCAGGGTTCTTTAGGACCGCTTCATATTCTTCGGATAAGCCGGTTAAGCTTATGGCAAGATTTGAAAAGGTCTTGGTTTCCTCTTGATCCTGTGCCTGTGTTTCTTCGGCAGGCTCCTCTGTAACTTCCTCTTCTTCCTTGTCCGCGTTTTCCTCAGTGCTGATATCAACAGACACCTTCACTGTTTTAGGATCAACTGCAGAAATGCCATCCGGAATAATAACCGGCAGGGTGAGCACAGTATCTTTCTCAATCTTTGAGACATCTACCTCTACCCTGACGCTTTCTGTCTCATTCAAAATATCTTCACGGCCCGTTATAGAAGCCTCATTAATATCCAATTTAATTGAATTAATGGTAACCCCCTCCTGAGGGTCCCCATTCCGGACAATCGTTATAGGTACCTTCTTGCTTAGCTGCTTAACCGGGACTGTTACCCGGATGACCCGAGGCTCCACAATGACATCAAGCTTATTCATCTCACGGTCCAGTACCCTGACTGTTGCTTCATCAGTGATTGTGTCCGTTATAGGACCTTTTACATCCAGAGTTGCTTTCACAAAACTGATCCGCTCAATCACTTCTTTTGCTCCCGTAATTTTAACTGTTTTTGGCTCTGCAGATGCCGCTTCAGCAGTATACCCTTCACCAAGAAGGCCATTATTGAATTCCGCATCCACTTTAAATTCCTGTGTCACTTTTTCGTGGACGGTTACATCTGCATATTGAGGGTTAATGGTTACATCCAATTTATCTGAAATATCGCGGATTTTAATTTCCACTCTTTGCGAGCCAATTTCTGCATTCGTCAAATCTACATATACTTCAAAATTCTGCTGTTTCTTCGCTGACTCAAGATGGCTCTTCGGGCCCTCAATACTTAGATCAACTGTCTCCGGAGTACCGGTTACGACCAGGTTTTCCGTATCATAATAGCTTTTCACCGGTACATCTTCTATAACTGCTGAATCCTGCTGGCCTGGAACGTTTATTTCCTTTAATTCCTTATCTGCATCATATACAGAATCAAAAAGAAAAAGGGCCAGAATCAAGGCAACAATTTTCATAAACCAGCGGGTATCCACTAATTTATCAATTAACTTATCCATTCTTTTTTCCCCTCCAGTTCCAAAGACCTGAAGAAGTCTGCTTTACTTTCTGCTGAACAAGCAATTCACTTGAAAGCATATCTTTAAAAGCCTCCGCTTTTAAGTCACGGTGCAGCTCCCCGTTTTTGGTTAAGGAAACACTTCCTGTTTCCTCTGATACGATAATGGTAATACTGTCAGTTACCTCACTTATGCCTAAGGCAGCCCTATGTCTTGTGCCCAATTCTTTTGAGATGAAAGGACTTTCTGACAGAGGCAGATAACAGGCTGCTGCTGCCACGCAATTCTTTTGAATAATAACAGCTCCATCATGCAGCGGTGTATTCGGTATAAAAATATTAATCAGGAGCTCGGATGAAATTTTGGAATCAAGCTGAATACCGGTTTCTATATAATCGTTCAGCCCTGTTTCCCGCTCAACTGAAATAAGCGCGCCAATGCGCCGTTTAGCCATATAATCTACAGCCTTCGCAATAGACTCGACTAGTTTCTCCTGATTTTCCTCCTCCTGATTAGCTGTCCTTGAGAAGAATCTACCTCTTCCCAATTGCTCCAGTGCTCTTCGCAGCTCAGGCTGGAAAATGATGATGATGGCCAGAAATCCCCATAATAGTACTTGTTCCATCATCCACCCTAATGTTTGCAGATGGAACTTGTCGCTTGCTACTTTAACCAGGATGATGACAAAAATCCCCTTCAGCAATTGAACAGCCTTTGTTCCTTTCACAATCATTATAAGTTTATAGATGACGTACCAGACAAGGAGAATGTCTATTGTATTAGCCAACAATTTCAATATAGAGAAATCCGCAAACGACATTATCCTTCCTCCAAATATATATTTCAAAAGCAAAAATGCCAAAAGTTCCTTTATGTAACTTTCATATTATATCATATTCATTGCTAATTCCAATTTTGAAACAGCAGATACCTTCTGGAAAATTCACCATCGTCATTTGCATACTAAGAATCCCTGCTTCTCTTAGCAGGGATATTCTTTATTCCTATGATTATTCTTTGTCTTTTTCTCCTGTTTCAAAGACATCTACAGCATCTTTAGCTGCCGTTTTGATGTGATACCACAGCCATTCAAATATGGCATCAACCTCTTCGATTTCTCCAGTGACCTTGCCGGCCGAAGCCATATACTGCTGGCCATTGATGACCGTAACATTGCCCTCAACCTCACCCTGAATTTCCAAGTCGCCATTCTTCACCACTACATCGCCTTTTACCACTTCACCTTCAGGTACAATCACCTTATCGTTTTGCACCACAAGGTTCGGCTGTTTAGAAACAGATAATTGATGATCCTGATCCCAGGAAGATACAACGCTTCCCATCATTAAAACAAGGAAAAGTGATGCCGCAGTTAATAGCGGATGATGCCTGAACCAGCGCTGAACCCCGACCTTCCGCTTTTCTTTTGGCAATTTCGCCATAACATTTGCCGTGAAATTTTCAGGTGCCTGTATATGTGAAGTGCTTTGGACTAAAGCGATCGTTTTCTTTAATTCATGGAAATGAGTCTGACACTCCCCGCAGTTTTGCAGATGTGCCCTTAATTCCTTCTCATGTTCGGCTGAGATCTCTTCATCTAGGTACTCGTGCATATAAACAACCATTTCTGCTGGACATTTCAAAGTTCTCACCCTCTTTATTAGACATATCTTAATTGATTTCTAAGAGCTTCCCGGCCCCGGTGAATCCGGGTCTTTACGGTTCCCAATGGAAGGTCGAGCGTTTCACTGATCTCGTTCAGCGATAATTCCTCAATATATTTTAAAACAATAACTGAACGATATTTCTCTGGAAGCTTCGATATTTCCCTTTGGATTGTTTCCTGGAGTTCCAGGCTTTCTACATCATCCTCCGGCAGCCTCGCATCTGAAGCGATTTGAGAATACATGTTCAGGCCATCGGTTCCGGCGACCTCAGCATCCAAATAATAATCAGGCTTCTTTTTTCTGATTCTGTCTATACAAAGATTAGTGGCAATCCGATAGAGCCATGTGGAAAATTTAAGGTCAATATTAAAACTGGCAATATTAACATAAGCTCTTAAGAAGGCCTCTTGAGCGATATCCTCTGCCTCATGCCTGTTTCCCAGCATTCTGTAGCAAATCTGAAAAACTTTATCTTTGTATATTTCAACAACTTCAGCATAAGCATCCTGGTCGCCTTTTAATACTTGCTTTATCCTCTTCTTTACGATTGTCTCCATTTTTTTACCTCCGCTCCAGTGCGGCTAATCGATAATACGAATCGATAGCGGAAAAGGTTTCATTTTAATTAAAAAACATTCAATTTCTATATTAACAAATTTTTACTTATTCTGGTTTATTTTTTTCCTATTAGGGTATAAAAGTACTAAATTTATCGAAAAGGATTGGTTACGGTGTGTATTAAGGAATTATTGAGAGAAATTGAGGATTGCCGGACAAGAATGGTCCAATTAGCAGCTTCCGGCTCTTTTACAGATCACATGGTCGTTGACATCAGCAGTAAACTCGATGAACTCCTAAATAAATATTATACACTCACAGCAAAAAAATGAGCAGAACTTGTTTATGTTCTGCTCATTTTTATTTTTCCTTTATTACAAAAGCTTTTCCCCAAACAATGAACCCATAAGCGCGACTGCTACAGTAGCTGTTTTGTTCTTGTCATCCAAAATAGGATTAACCTCTACAAATTCAGCGGATGTAATGATTTGTGCTTCTGCAAGCATTTCCATGGCCAAGTGGCTTTCACGGTAGCTAATTCCGCCAATTACCGGAGTGCCAACCCCTGGTGCATCATGAGGATCCAGTCCATCCAAATCAAGGGAAAGATGAACGCCATCTGTATTTCGTTCTTTTAAATATGTAATAGACTCTTCCATAACCTTGGTCATTCCAAGACGGTCAATTTCATGCATAGTGTACACTTTAATGCCTTTTTCCTTAATAAGCTCCCGCTCACCTTCATCCAATGACCTTGCCCCAATAATGACAATATTCTCAGGCTTAATCTTTGGACCATATCCCCCTACATTGGTTAATAGCGGATGGCCTATACCCAGGCTTACAGCAAGCGGCATGCCATGTATGTTTCCTGAAGGTGAAGTCTCAGCTGTATTTAAATCACCATGAGCATCATACCAGATAACCCCGAGGTTTGTATAGTGCTTTGAAACCCCTGCTAATGTTCCAATTGCGATGCTGTGGTCACCGCCTAGAACTAATGGAAAGGATCCGTCTTTTATTGCGTGATCCACTTTCTCTGCAAGCATTTCCGTTTTCTCTGCAATAAGGTGCAAGTTGCGAAGATTTGAATTTGGATCGATTTGGACCTCCGGGCGGCCGACTGGAATATCGCCCTGGTCATGGATTTCTTCAAATAAACATTTTAAACGTTCATTCACCCCGGCATACCTGATTGCACTTGGCCCCATGTCTACACCGCGTCTCATCTGGCCAAGATCCATCGGCATTCCAATTATCGATAATTTCTGTCTACTCATAATGTAACTCCTCCCTTTCCCTTCATATATATATTTTAACCGCTTTCAAACACATGACTCAACTCGACAAAATCGTGTATATATATGCGGCTGTTAGGGGAAAAGGTCCTAGTTTTTTCGATGATGTTCCGATATTTATAAAATAAAAAAACCTTAAACCACATTGGTTTAAGGATTAATAAATTATGTATGTTGGTGGAGCCTAGCGGGATCGAACCGCTGACCTCCTGCGTGCAAAGCAGGCGCTCTCCCAGCTGAGCTAAGGCCCCATTTGGAGCGGAAGACGGGATTCGAACCCGCGACCCCCACCTTGGCAAGGTGATGTTCTACCACTGAACTACTTCCGCAGCATGCATATTTATATTTACAACTAAGACCTTCAGGACTCGATTCCCAAGGTCTGCGTATTTCTATAAAGTGAGCCATGAAGGACTCGAACCTTCGACCCTCTGATTAAAAGTCAGATGCTCTACCGACTGAGCTAATGGCTCGTAGTAAGGAAAATGGCTGGGCTAGCAGGATTCGAACCTGCGAGTGACGGAGTCAAAGTCCGGTGCCTTACCGCTTGGCTATAGCCCAATAATTACAAAATAAAAAGGACATTCATAGCTTGTCCAGTTTGTTGTGTTTTATTAAAAATAAATGGTGGAGGGGGGCAGATTCGAACTGCCGAACCCGAAGGAGCGGATTTACAGTCCGCCGCGTTTAGCCACTTCGCTACCCCTCCATCTGCGAAAAACAGATGGTGCCGGCGAGAGGACTTGAACCCCCAACCTACTGATTACAAGTCAGTTGCTCTACCAATTGAGCTACACCGGCAAGTATGGTGGAGGATGACGGGATCGAACCGCCGACCCTCTGCTTGTAAGGCAGATGCTCTCCCAGCTGAGCTAATCCTCCATTATGGTGACCCCTACGGGATTCGAACCCGTGTTACCGCCGTGAAAGGGCGGTGTCTTAACCGCTTGACCAAGGGGCCTAGTATTCTAGTTGTTTACATTAAGAGAGCTTCCAACCGGGCTCGAACCGGTGACCTCTTCCTTACCATGGAAGTGCTCTACCTGCTGAGCTATGGAAGCAACAGCTCATAATTCCCATAAGGGGCTTTATGAAAATGGCTCCGCAGGCAGGATTCGAACCTGCGACCGTTCGGTTAACAGCCGAATGCTCTACCACTGAGCTACTGCGGAATAGCGGTATTTTAAAAACAGCCCGGCAGCGTCCTACTCTCACAAGGGGACAGCCCCTAACTACCATCGGCGCTGAGAAGCTTAACTTCCGTGTTCGGTATGGGAACGGGTGTGACCTTCTCGCCATCGCCACCAGACTATTTTTCAAAGACAATTATTATTATACCGTCTTTTAATCATTTTTCAAGAGGAAATTTACTTTTTTCGTTCCCTCAAAACTAGATAATGTATGAAGAAGCATTCTGCCGAGTATTCACCAATGACTTGTCTAGCTTCGGCTCCTAACTTCTCTCGAAGTTGAACAGTCGCCTCCGCTTTTCATTTTGGTTAAGTCCTCGATCGATTAGTATCAGTCAGCTCCACATGTCGCCACGCTTCCACCTCTGACCTATCAACCTGATCATCTTTCAGGGATCTTAC
>NZ_VCRN01000042.1 GCF_009849585.1 Bacillus sp. ZZV12-4809 | reverse complement strand
CCAGCCCTCCTCCAATTTCAAACGAACTACTTCACGCTTTAATTCCTCAGTATACGAAGTAAATGTTTGTCCTTTTTTGGCCATAGAAAAATCCCCTCCAGGTAGACTATTAAGAACATCATATCATGTCCTCTTTTTTTCAAGTCTACCTAGTGGGGATAATACCACTAAGGCTCTTTTTTCTAAACTAATTATCCTTCAAGAATTTCAACTTTCTCCATAACATCGCCATTTCTCATTGCTTTAACGGCTTCCATCCCGGAAGTAACTTTTCCAAAGACAGTATGAACACCGTTTAGGTGAGGCTGTGGCTCATGAACGATAAAGAATTGGCTTCCGCCTGTATCGCGGCCTGCATGAGCCATAGATAGAGATCCTTCTACATGCTTATGAGGGTTTCCTTCTGTTTCACATTTGATTGTGTAACCAGGCCCGCCAGTTCCTGTTCCGTTTGGGCAGCCTCCCTGACTTACAAACCCAGGTATTACACGATGGAAGTTCAAGCCATTATAAAATCCTTCTTTAGCAAGCTTTTTGAAATTTTCAACTGTACCTGGTGCTGCTTCAGGGTATAGTTCAAATTCAACCTTTTCACCGTTTTTCATTAATATGTATCCTTTTTCTGCCATACTAATCATCTCCTTATGTAAAAATCAAATTAATAATACCATTAATCTCTTCAGGAATAAAATCAAAAGGCGTTTTTTTGCTGATTGAACATGATAAACAAAGGGTAAAGTTATGATAGCTATACAGGATAAAATGCAGATACGACTTATTGGAGGTTTGCAGTATGAAAAAATGGGCATTTGTTTCAGATTTTGATGGAACCATTTCAAAAAGAGACTTTTATTTGATTATGATGGATAAATATTTTCCGGAGGGGCACAGCCTGATGCCCAAATGGAAATCTGGTGAGATAAAGGATATAGACTTCTTGAATAAAGTCTTCACTTCAATCAATCAGGATGAAGAACAAATAATCAGCGATATTTATTCCATTGAAATAGATGAACATGTACCTGATTTTATTGATAGGATTCAGCAGAATGGCGGAGATTTTTTCATTTTAAGTGCCGGCACAGACTATTATATCCATCACATCTTAAAAAAGTATGGAGTCAAAGATGTTAAGGTTTTTTCAAATGAAGGTTATTACCATGAGAAAAATGTCCACATGAATATTGATAAGAATCATCAGCATTATCATGAACAATATGGCATTGATAAATCGAAGGTTATTAAGGACTTAAAAAACGAATATGAAACTGTGTTTTTTATAGGGGACAGTGAACCGGATTCCCACCCGGCAGAGCATGCTGATATCACCTTTGCCAAAAATGGGCTGCAGGATCTGCTTAGGGAAAAGGGCATATCGTTTGTTCCAGTAAATGAATTTACTGAAGTAGAGGAGTATTTATCTGAAAAAGGCATTTTGTCATAATCCTAGAGAAAATCCCGGGAAAGAAGCTGGCTTATCCGGGATTTTATTATGTATATTAACCAAATAACTCCAAAAATAAGATTAAGATAAATATAATAGTTGCGTAGAAAGATAGATGCAGAAATACAGTTGTTAATCTGAATTTGATTTCTTCTATATTAATTGACTGTTGTCTTCGAGTCCTTGCCCTCACTGCAGCAACACCATCCTCGCACATAAAATTTGATCATCTGATCATCGGCATGAATTATTATTCTTCATGAAACATGCGCTTCCCTTCAAAAAATAAGGTTCTTTTCTAAAAGATTGTTGTTTTGTTTATGAATTGTACCCTTTGATTGCAGCGAAAGGCACTAGCTTTCCGCGGGGAGGAATGTGAGCCACCTCGGTTTCGCCTATGGGGTATCATACTTCCCTCTCCTCCCGCCGGACATTGAATAACTTCCTCAAATATACGCCGCACGAAGGAAATGCGACAGCATTCTCGAGGATCCAGTGCCCACAGCGAAGATCATCTCAGCAAATAAAACTAGGTTATGAAAACGCAACAAACTTTACGAAAACAGCCAAAAATAAAAACTGAATTTCCTGGGGAAGCGCATAACATGACAGATATTTATGTTATTCTTCTTTTTTCTCAAGATAATGATCAATCTTATTATCGAGGATTTTCAAGCTTATCATGGCACGCTCAAAATCAAGTTCACGATAGTGATGGGCACCGCCGGGTTCTTCGTCTTTCTCATCTGCCAGTTTGACAAGGGATTGCAGCGGGGTTCTGACAACCTCGCCGCCAGGCAGAAATGAATCCGTATGAAAAAGGATAGCCAAAGCAATTTCCTTTGCTTTGATCGGGTTCTCTCCAAGTCTTATCAGCAGTTTATGTGCACGCTCAGCACCTTTAATGGCATGAATGTCATTCTGCTTGTAAAGTTCGTAATCCCACTTGCCATTTTTGTACCACGTATAATGGCCGATGTCATGCATAAATCCTGCTTTGGCTGCTGAATCAACATCTTCTCCCAATTCTTTGGCAATTTGAAATGCGTGATAGGCAACGGCAATAGCATGAGCGATGCCGGAGCGAGTTATATATTTTTGTGCGATCCGATGCTGATAAATATCGGTCAGTTTAACATCCCTCATGTAATCTCCCTCCATTAACTATTAGAATTTTTTATTGAGGATTTTTTGCTTATTCATTACTTCATATGATTTTTCAATAATATCTGTTAATACGTCGCCTTTATAAATCCTGCCGAGTTTCGTGTTTTCCTGATAATAATCAACAATTTCATCTAGCTTATTTGACGTTTCTTTTGATATGCGGACATTAAGCTGAATACGGGTTTCTCCACTCATTGTAATCCTCCTGGCAATTAATATCTAAGAGCTAGCAACATGATAGCGAATGCTGTCGATTTGTTAGTAGGTGCTATAAATATTTAGATTACACTGTTTTGCTGAATTATTCCAGTATAAAGATTAATGGAATATGAAAAAGAGAACAGCTATGTTAGCCATTCTCTCATTAGCGCTATTTGCTGAATTGATCCCATTTGTCCTTCAGGAATCTGCCGAAATCTTCAAGTTCCTGTTTTCCTTCTCTTAATTTTTCCTTCCATATTGGGAGATCCTCTCTCAGTTTGCCTTCGAATTTTTCAGCTTGTTCTTTAATCGTTTGTCCAATTTCTTCTGTTAATTCTTTTTTCTCGAGCTTTTCATTAACCGATTTAGTAGCAAATTCCCCTTCCTGCATGTATGGCAGGCTTGCCTCCATTATCGATCGGAATACAGGGACTACTGTTTGAGAACTGCTTGTTGACAGATAATGGTCCCTGTCAGTCTTATCATACCCCAGCCATACGGCGCCCACTAAATTCGGGGTATAGCCTACAAACCATTGATCTTTTGTTCCGTTAATATCTTTATATGGGAGCTGGGTCGAACCTGTCTTGCCGGCAATTTGAAGTCCTTCTATCTTCGTTGCGCTCCCTGTGCCGGTTTCAACTACATTTAAAAGCATGGAAGTCATTTGGTTAGATACCGTTTTTGTCGTTGCTTTAACTGATTTTTTATCTCGCTCAGCAATAATGCTTCCGGTCGGACCTACGACTTTCGTAATTAAATGGGCATCGTTGCGTTTACCGCCATTAGGAAAAGCTGCATATGCTTCGGCGAGCTTTAACGGTGAAATACCCTTTCGCATCCCGCCCAAGGCAATTCCGAGATATTCATCTTCTTTTTCGAGTGGAATGCCGAACCTCTCAAGTGCATCCAGCCCTTTATCCAGTCCAATTTCATTAAGCAGCCATACGGCCGGTACATTGATGGAGTCTTCCACAGCTTTATACATAGATACTTCACCTGCATATTGTCCTGAAGCGTTGGCCGGTGAGTAATCTCCGTATGTTACGGGTTCATCCTTCAGCATTGAGGTTGGTGAGTATCCTTCTTCAAGGGCAGGTGTGTAAACGGCTAAAGGCTTTAGTGTAGATCCAGGCTGAGCCTTGATGTGTGTGGCCCTGTTGAATCCTCTGAAAACATGCTCACCTCTTCCGCCGACCAGCCCCCTGACTCCTCCTGTCGCCGGATCAAGAAGCACAGCACCGCTCTGGACAATTTGACCATTCATTCCAGCTGGGAAAATGGAGTCTTTTTGATATACATTTTCCAGGCTTGATTGCAGGTTTTGATCCATTTCTGTGTAAATTTTATACCCTCTGGTAAATATCTCCTCCTGGGTTAATCCATAGGTATTAATTGCTTCATCCAGGACGGCATCAACATAGTAAGGGTATTTCCTTTCCTTCTTGCTTCGGGTACCTTCCTGTAATTGAATCTTTTCATTTACAGCTATCTCATATTCTTCTGATGAAATCATTTTGTGCTCTTTCATCTTCCCAAGGACAACATTCCTTCTTTTGATTGCCCGTTCGTAATGATTGTATGGATCGAGAGCAGAAGGAGATTGAAGCAATCCTGCAAGCAATGCACTTTCGCTGATGCTTAATTGCTTTGGTGTTTTGCTGAAATACTTATTGGATGCCTGCTCGATTCCCCATGAGCCGCTTCCGAAGTATACCTGATTTAAATACATTTGAAGGATTTCATCTTTTTTGTAATTTTTTTCGATTTCTACTGCCAGGAACAGTTCTTCAGCTTTTCGCTTGTATGTTTGTTCAGGTGAAAGCAGGGCGTTCTTAGCGAGCTGCTGAGTAATGGTACTTCCTCCGCCGGTTATGCTCCCTGCAAATAAGTTGCCAAAAAATGCTCTGGCAATGCCTTTTATATCAAATCCGTTATGCTTGTAAAAGCGTTCATCTTCAATTGCAATAACAGCATTGGCAACATGTTCAGGCAATTCCTCAATATTAGCCCCCTCTGCCCTGTTTTCCGCAAGTCTTGCAGCAGCATCGCCGTCTTTATCATAGATTACCGTTGACTGCCTTAATCCATCTTTCAGAGTTTCAACGTTAGCTGTAGCTGCGAGAAAAGCAAAAAATAGAATGGTTAGCAGTAATATAGTCAGTGATAAAAGCAGCAGAATTTGGGTTAAATGCTTTTTGCGCCAAAATCCTGCAAAAGCTTCTTTGAAACGCTGTAATTTTTCCATGGTGACTCCTTCGCTATTTCTTTCAGTTTCTTTATTATTTCCTCTTATTATATATTAAACGAATAAACAGTATAAAAAGTTTCAAGTTCGGCTTAAGGGGCTGCTCACAAAAAATGCTTGTTTTCTTTTTGGAATAATGCTATATTGATTAAGCGATGAGCTAATTGCATAAGACGACAGACAAGCCTTTCTTGGCAATGCACTATGTGGAATGCAGTCGTGTCGCCGCAATACGTAGAAAAAGACGCCCTTATGGGGCGTCTTTTTTATTTGATTAAAGATGTAAGATATGAGCCCATAGCTGCTGACCGGAGCCTGGCTGCTACGTATGGCGGGCATGCGTTTTTATGGGCCTCTGCCGGCATACCCAGCCATAAGACGTTTCTGTCAATTAAGAGGAATGGGAACGGGAGGCATTTTTCCGATATCTCATCAGGGGTAACGAAAGGAACAGAATGCTCTGCAAGCAGGGTCAGCTTTGTTTTTGGTGACCTTCTGGAAATTGCCTGCCCCCACGCTTCCCCTAATCCCTGGCCATCAGGAAGGGACATGATAATCTCCTTTTTCGCTTTAGAAATATCCTCAAGCACTTTCTCCCATTTTTTTGCATGCATCCACTGCAGATGAGGATGCTGATTTTTAATCCATCTGCCAATATGCTCAGGATGCAAAGCCTGTCCATTTTCCAGCTGATGATCTGCCAGCTTCCGCCATGTTTTGTTTTTGAAAACCTTCTTTTGTATAAATTGCAAATCGCATATATGGATGAATTTTCCCTTGGTTCTTGTTATGGCAACATTCAAAAGCCTTTCGCTATCTTTCCCAGTCAAGAGCATTCCAGCTCTGTCATGGGGAGCGGCATCTGCAGAATCAAAAATCATAACATCCCGTTCACTTCCCTGAAAACGGTGAACTGTCGCAGCAATGATATCAGCAGAAGCTCTTTCTTCATCATATATCTCGCTGAGAAGCTGTTCCATTAATAAGGCCTGTGCACGATAAGGAGTAACATACCCTATTGACCGGCTTCCCCCAATATAAGCCTCCTGTATCAGCTGAAACCCTAGCAGCAGATTCCATAGATTGATTCTTGAATTTGAGCTGCCATCTTTTATGCCATATTCTCCTGATCCATTTGTATTGATCAGGATAGAGGCGTTGCCGGGAAAAGGTGTGCAGGCTGCAATAGGAGCTCTAGCGGCCAATACATCGGGGTGGTCACCTACAAGTGCATGATAAATATGTTTATTGGAAAAAGCGGATATGTCCGGGTGCATTCGGCGCTGTTCTTTTAAAAGAAAAAGGTGCGGATGCAAGTGTCCATCCTTGACTGCATCAGACACGCCTGAGTGGTGAAAGATATCCTCCCTCAGCCATTTTTCCGAAAGCTTATGTTTTGAGGCAGCAATTGGAGGAAGCTGTTTAAAATCCCCGCAAATAATTACCCTTCTTCCAAGCGAAGCTGCAAAGGCAGCCTGTGGAACATAAGCCATACTGGCTTCATCGATGATGACCAAATCAAAGTTTTTCTCGTAAATTGCCGGGTCACTTGCAGCTTTTGCGAGTGTTGTTCCGATAATCGAAGCGTTTTTTACAAACTCGATTTCCTTTTGCCTGATTTTTTCAAGCACTCCGGACAGCTTCTTTTCTATTTCAATTAGCTGGCCGGAATCTCTTTGGCTGAACGACCTTGATAAATCCTGTTTAATCAGGCGTCGGTCCTCAATTAGAGCTGCTTTTTGCTCTGAGAGATTAGAGTGCTGCTTAGTTAATAGAAATTCAGCATTTAATGATTGATGATCAATTAATGCCGGGCCGATTTGTGACCCGTAGCGAAGCAAATCACCATCAGCGATCGTTCTTTTGTGGGATGCAAAGGCTGAAATCTCTGCCATAAGGACATCGATTGCTTGATTGGAGTGTGCAAGAATGAGAACATTTTGTCCTTTAAAATATTTATTGGCAGCTACTCGTGCCAGTGTGTAGGTTTTTCCCGTGCCTGGCGGTCCCCAGACATATGTGGCCGGATTATATTTAGAGCGCAATATCAGTTCATGGGTACTGCTTTTTACTTTATCAGCAGGATGTTTGGGGGGCATTGAAGGATCCATTAATTTTTTTATTCTCGCCCTTTTTCTTTTGCTGCCTTTTATGTCCTCTAAGCGCTGAAAAAGCTGATCCAATAGCTCCCATGGGTCATGAAGCAAATAGGCCTCAGATAAATCGCTGCCAATATCCTCTTTTAGGGCCAAAATCACATTATTTCCTTCCGCAGAAAGGATTCTTCCCTCTATCCTCTTACTTCCCCAGTCTATTTTTATGGCTGAGCCAGTTGGTATTTTTATTGCTGAAGGTGTATCGAAAAAATACATATAGGCATCTGATTTTGAAAGCAGACGCCCATTAAGAATTAGCCAGCGGGAGCTCCCGTATTTTTTTAAGTGTAAAATCTCAGCCTGGATGGCTTTTTGCCAAGCCCTTATAAGTCCAAGTGTTGATGTCATTTTTATCGTCCTTTGTCCACTAAAATATTCAATTAGACTAATATATCATTTACTTGCCAATATGCAAAAGAAAAAATGAATGTTTAATTATATCTAAGGTTAATTCTCCCGAAGTATGAGATAATGAAAATAACACCTAATCGAATGAACGAAAGAGGGATCAGCGTGAAGCGCAGAAATAAATTTGATCATAATGATGTAGTGATTCTGGTTGATACAGGAGAAAAAGTGACAATCAACAAAACATGTTATGTGGCGAAAATGAAGAAATACACATATACAATTAAAGAAAATCCGAAAATGTTTTATTTCGAAGAAGAAATGAAAGAAATACTTTAGAAATAGGCTATAGAATTGTAAAATTTCTCTCCATAAATGCCCAGTTTTGCGGAAAACGCAAGCTCAATTGCCAGTATGTCATCCCTAATAGATTATACTGGTCAATTAATTTATATTTTTCAGTTATGCTGCGGATATCCTCGAACCAGACAACATGTTCTTCTGCTCCATTCCAGTACCTGAACCATGGGGATGCTGCATACCCATCGTATTGAATAATTGCACCTCTGCTTAAAGCCAAATTTTGAATGCCCTGCATGGAAAACGAGCGGGTTTGATTATCCGCTGTTCTCCAGTCATAGCCATATAACGGCAAAGCAATTTGCAGTTTCTTCGTATCAATTTGTGTGGCCGAATATTTTATAACCTCCTCGACCCACCATAATGGAGCGATTGGATTGGGAGGACCTGTAGGATAACCGTAATCCATGGTCATGACCGCAACAATATCTGCACCTTCTCCAATGGCTTTATAATCATATGCCCCTATTATCCGGTTTCCCGGAATATCCTCCGTCTTGGCATGAACATTGACATGAAGAATTTTTTGTCCTAAGGCATTTTTTAGTTCCTTTATGAATAAATTGAAATCCTGGCGCCTTTGCGGAGGGATAAATTCAAAATCGAGACTGATGCCTCCGTACCCTTTTTGGCTGACAAAATTCATCAGGCTTAAGATCAAGTTCCTTCTATAAGCTGGCCTTTCGAGTACTCCACCGATTAATTCAGCGTTAAAGTCTCCTTCGGCAAGATTTCGGATCATCAGCAAAGGGATGACATTCAAACGCCTGCTTTCTGCCAATATGGCTGTATCGTCCAGCTCGATGTAGGCATACCCTTCTTTTGTCAGCGAATAAGAGGAAATGGCAATGTAGGTTAAATGCTTTGCTGTTTCCCTGAAAGCGGGTAAAAAGGTTTCAGGGGAATAAGGGACAATGAAACCCAGCGTTCTCATAGCTAACTTGCGTAATGATGGGATGTTTAATTTCTGACCGATATACAGTCTTTCTGGCCTAATTCCCGGGTTTGCTGACAGAATTGCATTAATTGAGCTCTGGAAACGCTGGGAAATGGTCCAAAGTGTGTCACCCTGCTTTACCAGATACGATCGGATAACAGGTTCATTCTCCGGTATATATAGAGCTAAACCAGGAATGATGGCAGGTGCATTTTCAAGGCCGTTTGCCTCTATTATGTTTAGGATAGGAATATTAAACCTTTGAGATATGCTCCAAAGACTATCGCCTGCCTGAACGATGTGAATCCCCATAATGCACCTCACTTCACTTGCTTTTAAGTTAGTTTATGGGAGAGGTAGGCCTAAATAGTACTAAGTGACCAATAAGCATTCTCAAAGTGTTTATATACCCTGGTGAACCGGGGTGTTTTGGTAATGAGGGATTGCTGTTTACGTGCTTTGGCAAGTGCCCACTCGCAAAAAAGTGGCTTCAAGGATTCTTGACAGCCACTTTTACATATTTTTAAATTACAGATAATCTGCTTCATGCCCGCCGAGTGAATCCATGTGGCTGGCAATCATTGCAATGATTGTGCTCGCCTCTTCTTTGCTGAAGATAAAGTGATCTTCATCCTTTATCATATCCTCATCATCAGTCCAAATGCGATTAACTCTGCGCAGGACGCCATCACCTGTTTCCTGGACCACTCCAAACTGATAGGATACCTCTACTTCGTCTTCCTTGAAAAAGGCAGTAACTTCAGGAGTTTCCCACTCTACGTCTACTTCCTCGAAGATATCTCCTTCATCTCCGAAATCATATTCATCGGCGATAACGATATCATCGTCTTCCTCGACATAAATCTCTTCATTCTCCTCAAACCCAAATTCTTCATCTTCTGTGCCATTCATGTAGTCATGAAGACTTTCGTGAACGGTATCGATGATATCTTCAATGTCAAAAAGCATTGTTTTAGAGGTATGGCCAAGTTCAAAGTCAAAGTCTTCTACATAAAATTCCTCATTATGCGGATCAAAGAAAAGTGTGCAAAAATACTCTCTGTCATTGTCCTCGGTTTCAATAAAAAATTCCATTCTGGGATGCTTGGCACCCCGGTCAACCGACATATGGCCAATCTGGTCATATTTACTGCAAATTGATTCAAGATGATCCTGCAGTTCACCGCTTACCCTGTCAAACCATTCTAGTGACATACTGCATCCCTTCCTCTCAAGGTTTTTCTCAAACCTATTTTTCCCGATTGCCGTTTTTTCAAGTGTGGCATTAATATCCAATAGAATTTGCTGAGAGACTTCACTAAAAAAGCACCCGATATGTCGGGTGCTTGAAATAAAATAAATTGTTCGTTTCGCAAAGGCTGTTTTTTTTCGCCTCTAAATGCAGCCTGTTGATTTCCACTTCATGCTGAAACTGCTAATTTCCTTTTTGCTGAATAAATGCGCATTCGCTCGGATGGGCGAAAAACATCATCAACGCTGCGCATGCGCGGGTCTCACCTTTACCGCTACATACAGTTAACCAAGTAAAAAACCTGCGAAATCCCTATAAATTAAACCTGCAGCCCGTAATTGCGGCAAAGAGCTGCCAAACCACCTGAGAATCCGCTGCCAATGGCATTGAACTTCCAGTCGTTTCCATGGCGGTATAGCTCACAGAAAACAACCGCTGTTTCAATTGAAAAATCTTCTCCAAGATCAAAGCGAAGCAGCTCCTGATCATTGGATTCATCCACTAATCGAACAAATGCATTGGAAACCTGGCCGAAATTTTGCTGCCTTAGTTCTGCATCATGGATTGTAACCGTTATGCCAATGCGATGGACGTGTGATGGTATTTTAGTAAAATCAACAACAAGCTGCTCATCATCACCGTCCCCTTCACCTGTACGGTTGTCACCTGTGTGAATTACTGCCCCGCTTGGATGCTGCAGATTATTGTAGAAAATAAAATCATGATCATTTGTACATTTACTGTTTTCATCAGCCAGAAATGCTGATGCGTCAAGGTCAAAATCATGGCCTCCGCTATATTTGTTTGTGTCCCAGCCCAGGCCGATTATAGCTTTTGTCAGGCCGGGATTCGTTTTAGTCAGATCAATTCTTTGCCCTTTTGATAATTGAATACCCAAGATAATCACTCCTTCATAACCCAAATCTGTTTTTGATGACAGATCATCTGCATTAAATAAGCTCATCTAATGAGAAAGCCAGGAAAAGCTGATGCTCTGCCTGGCAAAAAAAGGTCTTAACCTACCTGCAAACCGAAGTCGGTTGCGATGCGGGCAAGTCCGCCCTGGTAGCCTGAACCGACAGCAGAGAATTTCCATTCTCCATTATGACGGTATAATTCACCTACAACAATGGCAGTTTCGATAGAGAAATCTTCGCCCAGATCATAGCGGATTAACTCTTCATTAGTTTCTTCGTTAATGATTCGCGCAAATGCGTTGGAAACCTGTCCAAAGTTTTGGCCGCGGCCTTCGCCATCATGGATAGTAATAACGAAAGAAATCTTCTCAATGGAAGCAGGAACAGCGCTAAGATTAACTTTGACCTGCTCGTCATCGCCGTCTCCCTCACCTGTTCTGTTGTCTCCAGTATGTACGACTGAGCCATTGCCGCCTTCAAGCTGGTTGTAGAAAATAAAATCCTTATCTGATGCGCATTTGCCATTAGCATCTAATAAGAAAACACTGGCATCAAGGTCAAAGTCCAAGCCGCCATCATATTTATTCGTATCCCAGCCAAGTCCAACGATTACCTTAGACAACCCGGGATTCGTTTTCGTTAAATCGATTTTTTGCCCTTTCGATAATGAAATACCCAATGTTCATCCATCCTTTCAAATTCAAAATTTTATAAGCAGCCCCACTCAACGCTGCGGCTGAAAACTATGTACACCTTAAGTGTAAACGTTTCAAATGAAATCGTAAACCGATTTGCTGCCTGAGCTGGGAAAAAGTTCTTTTTATCACATAGGTCGATGGATAATTCTGTGCCTTCCTTTTTTACCCCTTATTCTTTATAATGTCTTGTTGGGAAGTCAGGTATAGAAAGGGTGATGGCGTATGGCCGAGCTAAGGCAGCTGATTTTCTTTGATTTTGAAATGCTATGCAGCAAAAATGGCATGATGTTTGAAGATATGGAGGCCATTCGTCTTGGTGCTGTAAAAGTGGATGTTGCATCAGGCAGGGTCAGTGAATTTGACAGATTCATTCGCCCGCAGCAGACCTCGCCTTTAAGTTCTTTCTGTAAAGAATTAACCGGTATATCTGACTCTGACCTGGAATTTGCGGATACCTTTCCTGAGGTGTTTAAAGATTTTCTTTTTTGGGTCGGCGGAGTGAAAAAAGCTAAATTCTACTCGTGGTCATCCAGTGATATCTTAAGATTGAAAGCTGATGCTTTAAGGCATAATCTTCCCCAGACAACGATTGAAAAAATTACTAATAGATACGTTGATTTTCAAGCTGTTTTTACAAAAAGAGCTTCCCGTACTTCAGCTTCTGTTGAAAAAGCTTTGTCATTCTATGGACTCTCTTTTATTGGTGAGCCCCACCATCCTATGTATGATGCTTATAATACGCTGAGGATTTATCAGTCATTCAAAGAGAAATTGGTAAAAACAGATTTAATTATGGTGGAGCAATTTATCTTACAAGAGGGAGAACTCCCTCCTGATGACAAACTCAACCTGGAAATTAAGCATGTACTTCATGAAGATCTGGCTGGATTCTACTCCAGTATAAATGATACTTTGCGCATGAAAGATGCCTGGAAATTAATAAAAAGAACTAAGAAGCTTGTTGAAAAATATGAGAATATCCTGATAAATCGTTCTGGCATTTTTGAGGGTGAACTGATAGCCGCTGTTGAAGAATTAATCAACTTTTATAAGGAACTTCAGACCGCCTACAGGGAACATTGTTCTTACACATCAAAAATAATGATACTGCATGAGCAAATGGTTAACCCGCTGGAGAAAATATGCGTTTAACTTGGAGGTGACATAACAGTTGCCTCTTTTTTGTGTTTTGCCAACGTTTTGCTTGGTATTCTCAACAATTTCAGAGATAATGACAATACTAAACACGGGGAGATGATACGTTTGGATAGAGTGCAGATGGCAGAGGACCTGTCGTTTTCAAGAATTGTCCATGGACTTTGGAGACTGGCTGACTGGAAATTTTTAGATGAAGAGTTAATTACATTAATAGAGCATTGTCTGGAGCTCGGCATAACGACATTCGATCATGCTGATATTTATGGAAGCTATACCTGTGAAAGCCTGTTTGGAAGGGCTCTGGCGAAAAAACCGGAACTCCGTGAAAAAATAGAAATTGTTACGAAATGCGGGATTGTGCTGGAGTCACCAAACCGGCCAGAGCATAAATCCCATCATTACAATACCGGGAAAGAACATATTATTGCTTCTGTCGAGAGATCATTGCAAAATTTGAAAACAGATTACATAGATACCCTGCTCATCCATCGTCCTGACCCTTTTATGGATCCGGAAGAAGTGGCTGATGCATTTTCATCCCTAAAGACAGCCGGCAAGGTAAGGCATTTTGGTGTTTCGAATTTTAAAAGCCATCAATTTACAATGCTTCAGTCATATCTTGACATGGATCTGATTACTAATCAAATTGAGCTGTCTGCCTATCAGCTGGAGAATTTCGAGGATGGCACATTAAATTTGTGCCAAGAGAAAAGAATTGCTCCGATGGCCTGGTCTCCTTTGGCTGGCGGAGAAGTCTTCAGCGGTACCGGAGAAAAACCAGTGCGTCTAAGAAACGCATTGCTTAAAGTCGCTGAAGACATCGGGGCAATTGATATTGACCAAGTGTTATTTGCATGGCTCTTAAATCACCCTGCCCGAATCATGCCGATTGTTGGTTCCGGCAGGATCGAAAGAATTGAACGTGCTGTGGGTGCATTATCTTATAACCTTAACCGGGATCAGTGGTTCGAAATTTATCAAAGTTCACTGGGGCATGATGTCCCTTAATAAAGAAAACAGCCCAATTTATTAAATGGGCTGTTTTTTACATATTACTGAAAAACACTTTTAAAAGCAGGAGGAGATAATTCTACCTCTTCAAAAACTTTAGTCATGGCATTGATATATTCTTCTTTAAATGGCTCTGCTTCCGCCATATCTTTTGAGCCTGCTTTTACAAGCTCGGCTTTTTTTGCATAGTATTGGGATAAGCTATCAATCGCGGCTTCAATATCCTTAGTATAGTCTGTTATTTCCTCCGGTACAGACACGGCTTTCGCTTCCTTTTCGAATGCTGCAGCTGCTTCAGCCGGATCCTGACCTTCAGCAGTTAAGTTGGCATCTGTGCTTCGGATTATTTTTGTCACTTCTCCCTGATAGTTCAGCAGAGCCGAGCGCACTTCTTTGGATTCTTCAGCAGACTCTGTCGCTTCAGCTGCCTCCTTTTCATTTTCTTCCACTTTAGAAGCTTCTTCGTTTGAGCATGCTCCCAGCATTAGTGTCAGTACAGCTGCTGAAAGCAAGAAAGATAATTTCTTCATGCTTTTGTCCTCTCCTTCGATTGTTCAGAGGTAGTTTTGATTGACTTCATATGTAATTACATTGCCAATTAACTGGCAATTAATAATTTACATATTTTTTTGATTTTTTTCAACCCTTTTAATTATGGTTTTCGAAATGTTTTTATGAATTATGCTGTGTAGAACTGAAAAATGTTTAGGCTTTTATGGGAGAGTGCCCATCCGTCAAAAAAAGTTCTGGCATAGGCTATTAAAAATATAAAACTGAGGAGTGTTCCTATGTCACAAATATCAAATGGGGATGTAAAGCCTAAGCTTTTTCTGAGCGATTCACATCCTGACACTAATCAGGGTACTTACCGTCTCAACTTCCTCCAGGAGATAATAAAAGAGCAGCAGACGGTAAACACCCGATTATCTGATACCTATGAAGAGATGAAGACTCAGCTTGAAGATTCGTTCTTTGATATGAAAAGGCTTGTAAAAAGTGCTGCTGGCAAACACAGTAATCATATTGGGCATCTATCAGCTAAGCTTGAAAAGCAGGATTCTTTTTTGGCCAGTTTTCTGGAAATGCTGCATGAGCGTGAAAAGGAAAATGATTTATTGTATAACAGACTTGCTGCCTTGGAGGGAATAAATAAGGAAATTCTCGAAATTATTGAAAATGAAGAGCCGTTAAAACAGGAGATACTTGAACAAATTTCCTGTCAGGAAGCGGCAACACAGGCACTTTCCCGTAAATTTGATAAGTTCGAGGCATTTTCTGAAGAAGCCGTATCAAATTTTAAAGCTCAGGAAGAAATGAAAGCAGAATTAAGCAAAAGCCTTGATGTCCAGGAAGTATTCCACAATACAGTAATGGAACGTTTAGACCAGCAGTTCGCATCCTTTTCAGAGGAAGCTGAGAAAAAGCTTAAGTCGCAGGAGCAATTGAAAGAAGAATTAAATATGAAGCTTCTCGAACAGGAACAGGCCAGCAGGTCGATAATGGAACGCTTGCACAGCCAGGAGGCAAACACCGAAAAAATCAGCAGGCAATTAGATCATTTAAAGTCAATTGTTTATGAGCGGGCCTCCCACCTTTCTGAACGCTTTGAAAAAAGCTTAAAACAGCTGGCAAAACCGGTCCACACCTTCTTTGTCAATCAGGAAGAAAAGGCAAAGGAAGGCAAAAATAAAGAGTAAAGAAAGAGACTGTGATAATAAAGGATTCTCCTGTTGGAGGCAGGTTAATTTAAATAACACAGTAAATAAGAGCATTGGGATGTCTCAATGCTCTTTTACATTAGGTTGAAATCGGCTCTTTATGGATTTAAGGTGATGTACTCCTCGTCTTCAGGATTTAAGTAAGTTATGTTCACTCCCTCTAGTAAATTGTTGTTCTTTAATTCTTCTATGATTGTATGTGTTGCCTTCCCAACATTTACACATGGTTGACAATATTAGCTGTACCACTGCCTATATCTCCACCATCACTAATACAAACCCTCATCATCAGCCTTTATCATTTTAATCAAATCCGGCACTAGCCCGAAACAAAATGATCTTGGATTATTTTAGAGAGCTTTAAATACGCTAGTTAGCACAGGGACTTAGTATTACACCCTGTAGCGGTTCTTTACAGCAAAAAAGACAGACCGATTAATTGCTGATTGGTCTGTCTTTTGACTATCTATCTTGTTTTCTCTCAAAGTGGAGAACCAGGTTACTTGAATAGTGCCTTCTTGTCTAAACTGAGGCATTCGGCTTTCCCAGTATTAATCAAGAATTGTAACTTTAACTGTTTTTCTGCCAAAATTGATGGCATCTTCCTGAGATGGCATAAAGATATCAATCTTGTTGCCTTTAATCGCTCCGCCTGTGTCTCCTGCGACAGCATTACCATACCCTTCAACATGGACTTTAGTTCCGAGCGGTATCACATCCGGATCTACGGAGATTACTTTTTGATCAGGATTTTCTTTTAAATTAATCCCTGTTGCAGTAATGCCTGAGCAGCCTTCACAATCAGCTGTGTAGGCTGTTGCTTCCATATTCAGCACTTTTTGAGATGCTTCGTCATTTGCAGTTTCTGCAGGTTTTTCTGCAGCTGGTTTGGATTCCGCTGCAGGCTTGGCAGGCTCAGCTGCAGGCTTTGATTCCACAACCCGCTGTGCTGGTTCAGGATTTGACTCTGCCTTTGGCTTTGCTTCTGGAGCCGGTTCTGACTTTTCGGCTGGCTGAGTTTGTTTTGCTGCCGGCTGTTCAGACTTTTGGTTTGAAGCTGATACTGTTTCTGCAGGCTGATCGGACTTTGCCGGAGCAGCTGCAGCATTAACAGCTTTCGCTTCAGGATAAAGAATTAATTCATCGTCCGGACGGATTAAATCAGAGCTCAAGCTGTTCCATTCTTTAATTGCCTCAGCTGTGATATTGTGCTCTCTTGCTATATCCCATAAAGTATCACCTTTTGATACTATGTATTTCTTTTCCGGGTATACATTTAATACCTCCTCCGGATGGATGATATTTGAAGACAGCCCGTTCCATTCTTTTATCATCTCAACTGGTGCATTATATGACTGGGAGAAATCCCATAAAGTATCGCCTTTTTTTACTGTTACTTCTTCTGCTTGTACATTTGCACCTGCTGTTCCTGTAATTGCTGCAGCGGCTACAAAAGTTAAAATAGATTTTTTCATGTGTAAAACCTCCCGTATAGCTCGTTTTTAGCTAACGGGGATAACTATAACATGTAATCTTTACTAAAAAAGAACAAACAGGTAAAAATCCTGTTACGGAGATAACAGCATCATAACAAACATATTTCAAAGCGAAGGGTCTGTTTAAACCTAAAGTGCTGGTTTTCCTTATCTAATGGGATTCCAGCCAATGTTATTCTAATTTATCCATATGCTGGGAAAGTCTATTTTTAAGCAGAAAAGGAATTAATTTCTATTTAGATTTGCCAGGCAAAACAATATTAAATGTCGTACCTTTATTTAATTCGCTCTGGATAAATACTTTTCCATTATGGCTTTCTATTATTTTAAAGCTGACCATCAAGCCTAAGCCATTTCCATTTTTTTTTGTTGTAAAAAAAGGTTCGCCTATACTTTTTAGCTGTTCCTGCGGAATTCCCACACCTGTATCCTGTATAGCAATCTGCACCTCGTTATGTATGAGTGCTGCTCTGATTGTTAATTCTCCCCCTTCAGGCATTGCTTCCATTCCATTTTTGATTAAATTATGGAAGACTTGTTTTAGGCGGTTTTCGTCACATTCGATTTGGATAATATCCTGTACAAATTCGAAACGAATCTTCACCGAGAGGTTTCGGGCTTCAAATTCCAATAAAGAAATGACATTTTTTAAGATATGTATAATATCTTTTTCTTCCAGTTCTGCCGCTTTCGGCTTAGCAAGAACCATAAAATCTTCTGCGATATCATTTACCCGGTTAATTTCATCTAAAATGATTCTTAAGTATTCCTGTCTCTCTTCATTCGTTTCATCCAGCTGAAGGAACTCTGCATATCCTCTCATTGTTGTCAGCGGATTGCGAATTTCATGTGCAACCCCTGCAGCAAGCTGGCCCACTGCTGCAAGTTTATCCTGCCGATGCAGCACTTCCTCTGTTTTCTTCCTCTCTGTTATATCGTTTCTTATGGACAAGTATTGATAAGGTTTTCCGTCTGCGTTTAAGAACGGCACAATTGTTGTATGAACCCAGTAATAAGACCCGTCCTTTGCTTTATTGCGGATTTCCCCCTTCCACACATGGCCACGGCCAATTGTTTTCCATAAATTCTTAAAAAATTCTTTAGAGTGCAGATTTGAATTTAATATAGAATGATTACGCCCTGCCAGTTATTTCCTGCTGTACTGGGAAATTTCACAAAATCTATCATTTACATTAGTTATGATCCCTTTTTCATCAGTTACGGCAACAATAGCAGATTGATCAAGTGCAAATTTAATATCTTTAACCTCTTTCAGGGAACTTTTCAGTTTAGCTTCAGTCGTTTTTAAAGCGGTTATATCTGTCCTGATGGAAACATACTGATAGGGTTTATTTTTATTATTGAGGAAAGGCACTATTGTAGTTTCCACCCAATAAAAGCTTCCATTCTTCGCTTTATTGCGGATTTCCCCCTTCCATATTTCCCCTGATCCAATTGTTTTCCATAGGTTTCGAAAAAATTCCGGCGGATGATAACCTGAATTTAAGATATTATGATTCCTTCCCAGCAATTCATCTTCTTCATATTTCGATATTTCAACAAATTTGTCATTCACATAAGTGATAATCCCCTTTGGATCAGTAATAGCCACAATAGTAGATTCATCCAGTGCAGCCTGAATATCATGCAAGCGGGTGCGGCTTACTTTCAGCCGCTTGGTGACTAGGACTCCGGAAGAAATGAGGCCGCTTAGAATTAGAAATCCCGCAAAGATTAATATCGGATTAAAAGATTCGATTATCTCAGTCATCGCAGGCTTTTAGCCCCCTCATTTTTACTTTATTCAATATGATTGTAATGGAATCAATAATGCCATGGAAGAGGCTGGACGAAATAAAGTCTGCAGTTCGGTTAAAACTGACAGCTTAATAAAAAATTTCAGCCCTCTTTTGTACCTTGAATTATAATTAATGAAATTTTTAAAAAATTTAGCAAAAGCACTTCACTTTTATATAAGTTTGGTATATACTGTACTACAACAGAAGTAAATAATGTAAACTGTATTATAAGAAGGAGGAAATAATGATGATGAAAAGTCCGGTTGAATTCTTCAGAACGCTTCCCAAAAAGGTATGTCCAGAGTGTGGCCAAACAGTAAAGGAACAAGCTGAATCATATTTGATGGAATGTGATCGCTGCTTGTCAAAGAAAATGGAATAGCACACTATTAGAGGAAGGCCACAGGTCCTTCCTCTTTTTAATGAGATTTTTACAACCCCCAGCTGTTACAGTACACGTTAAATTATTTGAAAAGTCTATAAATTAAGTGGAGCTTCCTGTATAATTGTTCCATAATCTCTTTACTTAGAGAATCGAAATAGGAGGGATCATTACATGGTTCAAACAGCAATAACGAGATTAAATCGTCATGAGGTGCCGAAAGAGCGCAAATGGAGCGTGGAGGATTTATTTGCATTGGAGGAAGATTGGCAGCAGGAGATCAGAAGTATTGAAGAGGATCTTGCAGTTTTTGATCAATTCAAAGGAAAATTCCATGAAGGACCGCAGGTATTACTTGCCTGCCTTTCTGCTCAAGAAAAGCTTTCGATCCGTCTTGTTCAGGCCGGTACATATGCAAGCTTACGCCAATCCGAAGACGGCACAAATCCGGACAATCAGGCAAACTCATCATTGATGGCCTCTTTAAGGGCAAAAGCAGCTTCCGCCCTTTCGTTTATTGATTCAGAATTATTGTCTCTGCCTGATGGTACAGTTGAAAGGTACATTAACGAAGAAAGCGGCCTGGAACCGTTCAAAAATGTGCTGACTCAACTACTGGAAACAAAGAGGCACAGGCTTTCTCAGGAAACGGAAGAAGCCCTGGCTGCATTGGGAGAAGTATTTGGTGCTCCTTATAATATCTATCAGTCTGCAAAACTTGCTGACATGCCATTTGCTTCATTTAATGACAGTGAAGGAAACGAGTTGCCAAACTCTTTTGCTCTGTACGAAGATAGCTATGAGTTTTCCCCGGATACCACTGTCAGACGCAATGCCTTTGCCTCGTTTACTGAGTCATTGGAGAACTACAAAAACACATTTGCCTCTGCGTATTCTGCTGAAGTGAAAAAGCAGGTAACATTATCGAGGCTTAGAAAATACAGCTCAGTTACAGAAATGCTTCTTGATTCTCAGCATGTAACAGAGGAAATGTACAACAATCAGCTCGATATTATCCAGAAGGAGCTTGCCCCCCACATGCGCAGATATGCACAGCTGAAGAAAAGGATCCTGGGATTAGATAAAATGCTATTTTGTGACCTGAAGGCTCCTCTTGACACGGAGTTCAATCCGGAAATAACTTTTGAAAAAGCATCCGATGTTATTTTGGAAGCTCTCAATGTGATGGGCCCGGAATATACGGATATTATAAAGAAAGGTCTGACTGAACGCTGGGTTGATTTAGCAGATAACATCGGTAAATCAACTGGCGCATTTTGCTCAAGTCCGTACGGATCCCATCCGTTCATCCTGATTACATGGACGGACACGATGCGCGGTGCTTTTGTTCTGGCTCATGAACTTGGACATGCGGGTCATTTTTATTTGGCCAATAAATATCAGCGCATAATGAATACCCGTCCTTCAACTTATTTTGTCGAGGCACCTTCCACATTAAATGAAATGCTACTTGGGCAGCATTTAATGGCAGGTACTGAAGATAAAAGAATGAAGCGCTGGGTTATTCTGCAGATGCTTGGAACGTATTATCACAACTTTGTCACACATCTTCTCGAAGGAGAGTATCAGCGCAGAGTATATCAGCTGGCTGAAAAGAGTGTTCCTTTAACGGCAAAAACACTCTCTGCCCAAAAATTTGACACACTTTCTGCATTCTGGGGAGATTCGGTTGAAATGGATGAAAAAGCTGCTTTAACCTGGATGAGACAGCCTCATTATTACATGGGACTTTACCCGTATACCTATTCAGCTGGTTTGACTGCTTCAACAGCTATGGCACAAAGCATTCAGGAGGAAGGCCAGCCTGCTGTAAAGCGCTGGCTTGATGTCCTAAAAGCAGGAGGAACGAAGAAGCCTCTTGAACTGCTTAAGAGTGCGGGCATTGATATGTCAAAGCCAGAGCCGATTCGAAAAGCAGTTAGCTATGTTGGAACGCTGGTGGACGAATTGGAAAAGAGTTATAGTTAACAGGAACCCCCTCCGATTTAAGGAGGGGGATTTTTATTTAGCCTCTGGTTGTTTTATTGTGATCTGACAGGGATGTTAAGCGGATTTAAGCTATGGGTTTTCTCTAAAAAAACAAAGCCGTCATACCTTTGAGAAATTTTAGTGGGAACATAATTCCCGTACTGTTCATATTCAGGATTATATACAACTCCGATAGCCCTGTGTCCGAAAGAATCTTTAAATAAATGTTTGTTTTCATCGGTGAACAGCAGTACCTTATCACCAGGACCAGCCTTTTGAAGAGTATCCTCAAAGCTTCCTTCCAGTGCAGGCGGGACCTCCATAACCTGCATTTCACTGCCCCATTGTTCGGCAGCAATAACGGTGCCGGAGTGAGTGCCAAAACCTAATGCAAAAACCTGATCTTCCCCATATTTTTCACGGAGGATCTGCCCAACATTAACAAGCCCTGCCTCTTTCATATCTGTTGCCCTTGCATCACCAATATGAGTGTTGTGTTCCCAAACGATAACCTTTGCATTTTCTCCGTAAAACTGCGACACTTCCTCCAATGCATTTACCATGTGATGATCTCTGATATTCCAATCATCAGGACCGCCTTTTACCATTGCGCGATAATAGTTTTCTGCATTCAGGGCAACAAGGCTATTTACCAATAGGTTCAGTGATTCCTCTTCAAAATGGCTGGTTTCCTCCCACTTATTTTTTATTTTCAGCAAGAGGTCGGCCAACTCTTTTTCGCATGCATCTCCATAAAATTCTGCTGCTACTGCATAATTTTCCGGCTTCCTGTGAAATGGCTCGAAGCAGGCAAATGCCTTTTTAGCAGCTTCCAGTTCGGCAGCCCCCTTCGACTCCAAAAGTTTTATGATCTCATCCATAGATTCCCATAAGCTATATATGTCGATGCCATAAAAACCTGCCATTTGGCTCTGATCTTTAAGGTCCTGGTTATAATCATGCATCCAGGTTATCAGCTGTTTTATTTCCTCATTGGCCCACATCCATGTCGGCCACCTGTTAAAATCTTTCAGTGCATCAAGCGGGTTCATAGGTGCGTAGCCTTTAACATACCTGTTAACAGTAAAGCAGGAAGGCCAGTCCCCTTCTACTGCGATACAATTAAACCCTTTATTTTCAATCAGCCTCTTGGATATCTCAGCTCTTATCGTATAAAATTCTGATGTTCCGTGGGAAGATTCTCCCAATAAAACAAATTTCGCATTCCCGGCCGCTTCAATAATGCGCTCAAACCAGGATGGATCACTAAGAGAGCCAGCTTCCGACTGAATAGCTGAGATCACCTTTTGATTAGCATTCATTTTTTCACCTCAATATAGCCTTGCCCATTGAATTAGGATTATATGGCTGAATATTAGCTCACTGCTGAGAGAAAACTTTAAAGAAAGCTGTTCGAATATCTATAAGAAGGGGTTAGGGAAATATGAAAAAAATGGATGAAAAATACCTCACATCTGCGCCGAAGGAAAATATGGTTACCATTGAAAATGACGGCAAATTTCCAAATCTGAAAAATACAGTCGGGGACTCTGTAAATGGACATGAACAATTGGAGAAGGCAAATGCTATTTTGGGGGCAAAAGAAATCGGCCAGCAAAATGAAAACCTATAAATGGGGAGTGAAAACAAATGGAAACTATAGATCCTAAAGAAGTAAAAGCAGGAGATGAGGTTTATGTCATTTACCATAATCCTCACACTCCCAGTGTAGCAAACGTAAGGCCTGCTGAAATTGTTCCTCATCCAAAGGATCCTAATGCAGTAGCCCTCTTTCTTAATGAGTCGTTCCATTTAATAGAAGAAGATGATGCTCTGTTTACTTCTGAGAAGGATGCAGAAGAGGCATTTCAGGAATTATATGGAGATTACTGAAGCCCAATAAAGAAAGACTGTTATGCAACAACAGTCTTTCTTTATATGCTGATTATAAGATTTGCGGTAATTCCCTCATTTCGGCAGTTGTTTCATCACCGCATAATGGACATCTTAAATCGGAAGAGGCAAAATCTTTTCTCATCCAGCCATTGCAGCTGTTACAGGAAAACACCTCTGTGTCGAGCATTACAACCTCTGGCTTATCATCTTGGCCTTTTTTATTGAAAAAAATTGGAAACGCCCCCTTTTTTTCTTAGTATGGACAAGAATCGGGAAAATTATTGAAAATGTTAAAAACAAATATAAAGAGGAGGATTTTTTATGGTCATCCAACAGAAGAAAAAGAACCTTACTGTCGCAGGAACTGATATTGATGAGGTAAAAAGGCTGAATAGCCAGTCTGGATTATCTTATAACGAGGTAAAAAGAAGACTGGCAGAAAATTATTTAAAGAAATGAAACATAATTTAGGGGGCTGCCTCCCTTATTAGTGGCCAAAAATAGGCATGCTTTTGAGGAGAATAGTGTAAAACTGGTTCCCCCTTTAAGTACTTGTCAGGCAAAAATGATGTCATCGTATTTTCGTGTATCGAAACAGATACTTTATGAAGCTGCCATTTGGTATGGTGGATATCCCCGCGATAAACCTTTTCACTTTTTGTTACCCATAGGCAATACCTTTCAGTCAGCCATTCATCAAGGGACCCCGGCTGTGAATTAAATGGGCTGGATTCCGGCTTAGAGTGAGCTTTGAATTGTCCTCTCTGTTGATGTGCACTTTTCCGCATGCTCTCATACTTAATAATCCCCTCTTCCTGATCAACTTGCATTTCGGCATTCATATAGGGAAGGAAATACAGCATTCTGGCTCCTGCTACAGCTAAAAAATTGTCGGCATCCAAACTGAAAAAATACACCCCTTTCCTTCCCCCATACTCTACATAAGTTCTTACATTTAATTCATTCATTGTTTTCATCATTGGCAGCGGCGGCAAGCCGCGGACTCTCATTCTGCTTATCCAGAAAGGAACTATTCCGATCCAGGCATGTCCGTTAAATGTATCTAACGTTAGCTGAGAAGGAATGTGTTTTTTCATTATTTTTGCAGGCACAGGCCAATGAGCAAACAGGACATCATTCCATATTTGCTCCATCACCCAGGGTTTATCAGGCAGCGGAAATGGTCTATGTCCTGTTATCTGTAATTCTTCCTTCATGCTTTTACCGCCTTTCATCTTTTTTATGGCTCTTTTCTAAAACATTGATGTTTTTTGATTATAAATTCTGCCCGTTGATTGCAGCGAAAGGCACGCAGTGGACCCGCGGGGAGGTATGCGAGCCTCCTCGGTTTCGCCTGCGGGGTCTCACACTTCCCTCTCCTCCCTCAGGACATTGAATGAGCTTCCTCGAATAGACACCGCACGAAGAAAATGCGTCAGCATTTTCGAGGATCAAGTACCCCAGCGAAGATCAACTCAGCATATTAAACTAGATTATGAAAAGGCAACAATCTTTTCGAAAACAGCCTTTTTTATTAACGATTATTCCTTCAAAATGCAGGCATTAAACTCAGGAGGTATAAATGCATTTCAAATAGTCTATAGTTCTAAGCTTTTGCATTGCCTTGTATTTATTAAGAGAGGTGATGGTCATGAATAGGCATCTAGCAGTACCCTATCTGAGAACGCTCAGTCTGTCTCCGGAAAATCAGGAGTCTCCCATTCATTTTCTGGAGAATTGGAAAACCCCTCAGGATTACTTCTATCTAAGAAACCATTTTCCATACCCGCTAGTTAATGCTCAGAATGCAGCTTTGTCCATTACCGGGAACGTTCAGAAACCGATGGTAATATCATTTCATGAACTTACCCGCTTTCCTTCCAAAGAAATGTTGGTCACGCTGGAATGTGCCGGCAATAATAGAGCGAAATTTAAGCCAAAGGTTTTTGGTGAGCAATGGGAAGAAGGAGCAGTCAGTCAGGGGAAATGGAAAGGAGTGCCTTTGAAAGAGCTGCTGGATAAAGCGGGACTTTTGGATGGGAGTAAAGAAGCTGTATTTGTGGGAAAGGATTTCGGTGTGCGAAAAGATTTTAAAGATTCCTTTTACTATGCAAGAAGCTTACCAATTGAAAAGGCACTTCATGAAGATACGCTCGTAGCTTATGAATATAACGGCAAGCACATACCTTATAAGCATGGTTTTCCTTTTAGGCTAATCATCCCTCAATGGTACGGAATGGCTTCCGTTAAGTGGCTCAGTAATATTTTTATTATTCAGCATACATTTAATGGCCCTTTTCAAACAAAAGATTACGTTTACTATCCTAATAAAGATAATGACTTTGATAAAAAGCCTGTTACCGCCATAAATGTTAACAGCACAATTCAGTATCCCTTGGATTATTCCATTGTTGATGAAGGATTGCATGTTATAAAAGGTATTGCCTGGACTGGAACTGGCACAATTACTGAAGTGGCAATAAGCTTTGATCACGGGGAAACATGGAGAAAAGCGACGCTTAAATACAGAGAAAACGAAAAATATTCCTGGGTGAGGTGGTATTTTAATTGGGAGGCAAATAAAGGTGCATATACTATTCTTGTGCGGGCCGCTGATTCAGAGGGGAATATTCAGCCCAAAAATCCTTACTGGAACAGAATGGGATATGGATATAATGGTGTTCAAAAAATAAAAGTTCAAGTGAAATAATCCGTTTTTCTATACAAAATCCCATATATACAAAAAGAGAAGATGTTTTACATCTTCTCAGGCTGTCGAGAAACTCTCGACAGCTTTTATTTTTATCATTAACTTTATTAATTCACCGCGTTAATTTGATATAATATAATTAATTTTACTTAGGATGGTGGATGGCATGTTCAAACCGAAAAGAGAATC
>NZ_VCRN01000041.1 GCF_009849585.1 Bacillus sp. ZZV12-4809 | reverse complement strand
CATCGCTTTTTCCGCAAGCTCGCGGTTTGCCTTTGAAACACGGCCAACTACTTCTTCTTTATTAGAAGGATTGATGGATACAATTTTATCTTCAGTAGAAATGCGCTCTCCGCCAATTAAAAGATCATAATCCTGGCCCAAATAGCTTTCTACAGTTTGTAAACCCTTTAAATATGCTTCACGATTTTCTTCTTCTTTAAAATTCGTGAATGGTTCATGCTTATAAGGTTGTACCATTTTTACCGCCTCCTGAGTGTACAAATATGAAAACGTCCGATAATAACATAGACATGCTGGAGCATGGTCTGCTACTCTCTTAAAACGTTTTCATCCAAACACTATATTAACATGAAAATAACATTATCTTCAAACATTCTCCGCGGATGTTATATATTAACATCTTCCTGGCGAAGTTGCCGCTTCACCTAGAAGGATAAGGAGTCGAGGCTCTAATGGGTTGGGTTGGATAAAACTGTTATATAATTTTTTTTGTGCTGTATTGGACAAAATTCAAATTTTTTGCCGGTGACAGCCAGTGTTCTAGAACTTCTTGCTATTAGTAGCTAAGAACTCTCTATGGTGACTATTTTCCTTGTGCATCTATCTTTTTGGGCACCAAGAATGCTCATAGGCGACCATTTTCCTCCGGCTCCTTCCTTTTAGGGCGCCATGAACCCTCTTGGGCGACCATTTTCCTCCGGCTCCTTCCTTTTGGGGCGCCATGAACCCTCTTGGGCGACCATTTTCCTCGGGCTTCTTCCTTTTTGGGTGCCATGAAGCCACTTGGGCGACCATTTTCCTCCGGCTCCTTCCTTTTTGGGCGTCATGAAGTCCCTTGGGCGACCATTTTCCTCCGGCTCCTTCCTTTTTGGGCGTCATGAAGTCCCTTGGGCAACCATTTTCCTCGGGATCCTCCTTTTTGGGCACGATGAAGCCTCTCGGGCGACCATCCCCCTCAGGCTTCTTCCTTTCATGCTCCCTGAAACCTCTTTGGCGAACTTATCCCCTTCCTTTTCCACCATCACAGCAAATCCAGCTCCCTCAAAACACAAAAAACCCAGAAGGTGCATAGTATGCACTTCTGGGCATCATAGTTTTAATGATAGATATGGACAAATGGTTCACTTTGGTCTGCTTTCCGGACTACAAGTGCTTCCGGGCCGTTGACCGATGAGATATTTACCTGGACTGAGATGTATTCAGGGAAGTGTTTGACTACAAGCCCTGTCACATATTGTGTAAATCCAATACCTTCTGCTTTTCCATAGAACTGGATTGGGATATCAATATTGATTTCCTGCAGCTGATCCTGGGCATAAAAAGCTTTTCCAATAACTCCATTGAAGTTAGGGAAGTATGTTTCCACATCCTGCTTGAAGTTAAGAAAAGCTGTTAAATCATCACGATGGTTTTTTTCAGCGGTGTTTGAAGGGAAAAGGACATATTTCTCATTGATATCTTCCCATCCTCCCAGCTTCGTGCTTCCTTTGTCTGCTGTCGCGTATGCAAAGAAGCTTCCCGGCACAACCGATGTTCTTGATTGCTGTTCAAACAAAGCAATAGTTACCGGCACATCCTTCAGGCCTTTGATTTGCCGTACTCTCTGAAGGATTTCCTCGGCCATCTTTTTGCCTTCCTGTTCAATAACAGACCGTTTAATGTCCGTTTCAAAAGTCGCGCCATATTGTTCTTTCTGATAATAATGAACAGAGTTCATGGCAAGGCCGATCACAACTCCGCCAAGTCCCACTTTTCCATCGTCGTTCTTCAGCAGATAGTTGTGCTCAAGTATATGTGCCAGGTATATTGGGCTTTTTTCGTTATTTTTTTCAATATCTCCGCCATCTGCAATCATTGGATTTAAGCCAATATTGTCTTCGGCTTTCATGTCTCGTTCCTTCAGCTGATCGTCAGTGAATTTGCGGTTCAGCCAGGCCTGGACTGTGCTTCTTTCTAGATACTGCCCTTCCTGGAATAAATATTTATCCGGATCAAACGTGTTCTGTGCGACTCGCATTAGTCCGGTCTCAAATTCATTAATGTCATATTTAGTGCTTATATTATTAACCACAAGGCCTCTGGACTCACTTGGTTCAAATGGCAGCAGCGTTCGATAATACTTTTCAGAAATTTTATAGTTCGGAATGATTGCCTTATCCTTTTCGTTCTTGTCTTCCTGAACGACTTCCTCCTGCTTATTAAAATTAGGCGCACAGCCAGCGAGCAGAAGGGTTAGGGATAAAGCAAGCATTATGAGATTTTTCACGGAGCTTACACCCTCTTACTTATTTAATTCTTCAACCAGTCTCTCCTCGTTCCAAACCTCTACACCCAGCTCCTGAGCTTTTGTCAGTTTGGATCCGGCATCTTCCCCGGCAATCACAACATCAGTTTTTTTGCTGACGCTTCCGGAAACTTTGCCTCCAAGCGCCTCTATTTTGTCTTTTGCTTCATTTCGGCTCATGATTTCCAGCTTTCCTGTCAAAACTACTGTTTTCCCTGCAAAAAAGCTATCTGAGCTTTCGGCTGAAACTGGCTTTGGCCCGTTATAAGCCATGTTGACTCCGGCTGCTTTCAGCTCGGCAATCAGTTCATGGGCTTCCTCTTGTTCAAAGAAGGAAACAATGCTGTCCGCCATTTTTTCACCAATTTCATTAATTGCTGTTAAATCGTCCCGGGATGCTTTTTCAAGAGCCTCCATATGGCTAAACTCCTGGGCAAGCGTTTTGGCTGCCTTTGCTCCCACATGACGGATTCCAAGGCCAAATAACAATTTTTCAAGAGAATTGCCTTTTGAGTTTTGAATGGCCTGAAGAAGATTATTTACCGATTTTTCGCCCATCCTTTCAAGCTTGATGAGCTGTTCATACGTTAATTTATAGATATCTGCCACATCTTTAATCAGGTTTTCAGCAAATAACTGGCTGATTACTTTTTCACCAAGACCATCAATGTTCATGGCATTGCGGGAAACGAAATGAATAAGGCCTTCCCTGATTTGGGCCGGGCACTTTGGATTGATGCAGCGCAAAGCCACTTCACCATCAAGGCGGACCAGTTCGCTCTCACATTCCGGACAATGTGTCGGCATATTAAAATCCTGCTCCTCACCCGTTCTCCTATCTGCCAGTACATTCACAACTTCGGGAATGATATCTCCAGCTTTTTTTACAACAACCTGATCGCCAATCTTAATATCTTTTTCGCGGATCAAATCTTCGTTATGAAGTGAAGCCCTCTGGACAGTCGTCCCGGCAACACGGACAGGATCAAGAAGTGCAGTTGGAGTAACTACGCCAGTCCGCCCTACGCTTAATTCAATATCCCTTAGTGTGGTAACAACCTCTTCGGCAGGGAATTTATAAGCTATGGCCCAGCGTGGGCTTTTCGCCGTAGCGCCCAGCTGCTCCTGCGCCTCCAGTGAATCGACCTTGATTACAATGCCATCAATGTCATAAGACAAATTTGGACGTTTGTCGGTCCATCCCTGTACGTATTCAATAACTTCCTCGATGCTTTCACATTTTTTTCGTTCTTTATTCGTTTTAAATCCAAGGCTATCCAGATAGTCCAGTCCATCGCTATGAGATACAACGCCTGTATCCCCTACATTCGCTATACCGTAGACATAAATATCGAGATTACGCTTTGCTGCCAGGCGCGGATCAAGCTGCCTTAATGATCCTGCTGCAGCATTCCTTGGATTGGCAAAAGGCTCTTCCCCATTTTCCTCTTTCGCTTTATTCAATTTCTCAAAAGAACGCCTTGGCATGAATGCCTCACCGCGAACTTCCATTGTAACGCTCTCTTTCAGCCGGAGAGGAATCGAACGAATTGTCTTTAGATTAGCTGTAATATTTTCGCCTATGGTTCCATCACCGCGTGTGGCACCGAGAATAAATAAACCATCCTCATAGCGAAGAGAGACAGCCAGTCCATCAATTTTCAATTCACATACATAAGAAACTTCTTCTCCGGCACCCTGGCGGACACGGCGGTCGAAGTCTCTTAAATCCTGTTCATTGAAGGCATTTCCCAAACTGAGCATCTGCGACTGATGCTCCACTTTTTCAAACATATCAAGGATTTCCCCTCCAACCCGCTGTGTTGGAGAATCCTCTGTTTTCAGCTCAGGAAACTGCTCTTCAAGCTCAATCAGGTCCCTCATCAGCCTATCGTATTCAGCATCTGGAACAGAGGGCTGATCAAGAACATAATATTCATAATTATACTGATTCAAAAGGTTGTGCAGATCTTTCACCTTTTTTTCTGCCAATTGAAGGTCCATACATTCAACCCTTTCTATAATCCATTAAAAATACAGGGGGATTATGCCTTTGTAATTGGTGCAAATTTTGCCAGCAGGCGCTTAATGCCCACCGGTTTTGGAAATGCAATATCCAGCTCTGTTCCTTCGCCGGACCCTTTCACACTGACAACAGTACCTGTGCCCCATTTTCCGTGCTGTGCTTTATCGCCAACCTTCCAGGCTATATCGTCTCCGCCTGTGTTCGAAGCGGATGGACGGATCACTGCTTTCCGCTGAACCTGTGCTCCTCTTGAAGCAGAAGCAGAAGCAGAAGGAGAACCAAACGGCGATGAGCCAAATGGAGACGGCTTTTTAGCAGGTTCAAGGCCATCCAGCAAATCAGCAGGTATTTCTTTAATAAATCGGGACGGCGGATTCATATTCGTGCGTCCAAATAAAGTGCGCATTTGAGCATTCGTAATAAAAAGCTCCTCTTCGGCCCTGGTGATTCCCACATAAGCAAGGCGCCGCTCCTCTTCCATTTCAGACTCTTCCATTAGCGAACGGCTGTGAGGGAATACCCCTTCCTCAAGGCCTAATAAAAAGACAACAGGGAATTCAAGCCCTTTTGCTGAGTGAAGTGTCATAAGAACAACAGATTCGGCTTTTTCGCCATCATCATCCAATTTATCAATGTCAGCCACAAGCGCCAAATCAGTTAGAAATGCAATAAGCGTTTTATCTTCGCTGGCTTCTTCAAAGTTTTTTGTAACCGACAGGAATTCATCAATGTTTTCCAGGCGGCTCTGTGCTTCAATGGATTTCTCGGCAATCAGCATATCACGGTAGCCTGATTTCTCCAAAAGCTCTTCCACCAGTTCCGTCACAGATAGGTATTCCTGCATTTGAGTATAGTTTTTAACCAGATCCCTGAATTCAATGGCCCCTTTTGTAATTTTTGGGCTCAAGCCAATCAATTCAATAGATTCGAGTGCTTCAAACATGCTCATTTCATGAAGCTGTGCAAAGTTGGCGATTTTATCAACTGAACCGGAGCCGATTCCGCGCTTTGGCACATTAATTACACGCTGAAGACTGATATCATCATCCGGATTGGCAATCAGGCGCAGATAAGCAAGGATGTCCTTGATTTCTTTGCGGTCATAGAACTTGATGCCGCCGACAATGGAGTATTCTATATTTGACTTTAACAGCACTTCCTCCATTACACGGGATTGTGCATTGGTTCGGTACAAGATCGCGATATCTGAAGGGCTTCGCTTGCCGGTGCTGATGTATTCCTTGATTTTGCCTGCAACAAACTGCGCTTCTCCCTGTTCGCTGTCGGCACGATAGTAGAAAATCTTATTGCCTTCAGCATTTTCGGTCCATAGATTTTTCGGCTTTCTGTTCAAGTTTTTGCTGATGACTTCGTTCGCAGCCAGCAGGATCCTTTTTGTTGAACGGTAATTTTGTTCAAGCATGATGGTTTGCGCATTAGGATAATCCTTTTCAAAGGAAAGGATGTTGGCAATGTCTGCACCGCGCCATTTATAAATAGACTGGTCCGAGTCACCGACTACACATAGATTCTTAAATCGGCTTGCCAGCAGCTTTACAAGCATGTATTGCGCTCTGTTTGTATCCTGATACTCATCCACATGAATGTATTGGAATTTTCTTTGATAATATTCCAGCACTTCCGGAACTCGCTGGAACAGCTGAATGGTGATCATAATAAGATCATCAAAATCTAGCGCCTGATTGCGCCTTAATCTCTTTTGGTACTCGGTATATACATCACTTGCAACCTGCTGAATATAATCTCCGGCTGTTTTCGCATACTCTTCAGGAGTGATCAATTCATTTTTTGCCGAGCTGATTGATCCCAGAATAGCACGCGGATCAAATTTCTTTGGATCCAGATTTTTATCCTTCAGGATCGATTTAATAACGGATTGCTGGTCTGTTGAATCCAGAATCGTGAAATTTCGGTTATAGCCAATCCGGTCAATATCTCTTCTTAAAATCCGCACACACATCGAGTGGAACGTCGAAATCCAGATATCATCTGCAGCTCCGCCCATCATATTATGAATCCGGTCACGCATTTCACGTGCTGCTTTGTTAGTAAATGTGATTGCTAGAATATTGTAGGGGTTCACACCCTTTTCCACCATTAAGTAAGCAATCCTGTGCGTAAGAACTCTTGTCTTTCCGCTTCCCGCTCCTGCCATTATAAGAAGTGGTCCGTCAGTTGCTTTTACCGCACTTTGCTGCTGCGGGTTTAGTCCGTTCAATAATTTATCTGATAAAAATTGCATTCCTTCTCTTCACCACCATAGAAACATATGTTCTTATATTTTATCTTGTTTGCTGCCCATCAGCAACCTGAATTAAGCACGAACAGCTTTGACTGTGGCCAATGCCGCCTGCAGATCATCATAAATAACATTTCCGACCACAATGACGTCTGCATGCTCAGCCATTTCTTTTGCCTGTTCTGCATTCCGGATGCCGCCTCCGTAAAATAATACGGTTTCTTCCAGTGTACTTTTCACCTCTCCGACCATTTCGGCATCTCCGTACGTTCCGCTGTATTCCAGATAGAAGATTGGCAGGCGGAACATCTTCTCTGCCATCATGGCATATGCTCTCACCTCATCAAGCGATAAATCTGTACGTGAGTTGGTGACCTGTGCAGCTTTACATTCTTCATTGAGGATGCAATAGCCCTGAACAAGGATTTCTTCCCAATTCATAATATCCCCATACTCTTTTACAGCTTCCTGATGAAGGCCTGTAACCCACTTCACATCCCGGCTGTTAAGAACTGTCGGGATAAAGTACAGGTCAAACCCCGGAGTAACTGAATCAATTGCTGAAACCTCCAGCACACAGGGCACCGTGTATCTGCGGATGCGGGCCATTAAATCCAGCACCTTCTCCAGCGTGATTCCGTCTGTTCCGCCCACAATTATCGCATCGGTCCCTGACTCGCAAATCATCTCCAGGTCTTCATCTGATATATTTTTATCCGGATCGAGCTTGAAAACGTGGCTCCATTCGCGAACATCATACATGCAAAATTGCCTCCATTCTATCATTCCATTTCATCATTATATCATTTAAGATTAGGAATAAAAAATAAAAGCTGAAGCGCCATTGGAAGGATTGAAGACAAAGAAAAAAACCGCGGGACCAGCCCCATCGGTTTAGGCAAAAACAAATATTTACGCCTTTTCAGCTTCTTCTTCTTTGATTCTTTCCAATGCCATTTCATATGCATCATTTCCATAGTTGAGGCAGCGCTTTACACGGGAAATGGTTGCCGTGCTAGCACCCGTATCTGTTTCAATCTTATGATACGTTTTTCCTTCGCGAAGCATGCGTGCTACTTCCAGGCGCTGGGCCAGAGATTGTATTTCATTCACTGTACATAAGTCGTCAAAGAATCGGTAGCACTCTTCCAGATCTTTTAAAGATAAAACAGACTTAAATAACTGATCGAGTTCTTTGCCTCTTAGCTTATCAATTTGCATATATTTGCATACCCCTTTATTTTACAGTTTATTGTTTAGCATCAAAGGAAACCGTTTGCTCCAGCCCTGGGTTTGATGGAACGATGTTGATCCATGTTTTTCCCGGCACCAGTCCAGCCTGCTGGCCGTTTAAGACAGGCAGAATTCGTCCGTCAATATTTTCCCACTGCACCTCAGTCACTTTTCCTTTTTGAAGGAGATAACCTTTTCCCCCAGAAGTTAAGTTAATATCACGGCGGCCTGCGCTGTCAACCACCTGATGATCCGCTTCTGCGATGAAAATGTTATCGAGTAATGCAGGTTCCCCGGATTTGTAGTCAGCTGTTAGCTCACCGTTGGAATATCTTTTGTATTTCCCAAGTCCTTCATCATATTCATAGATGACATTGAATAATTCATTATCCCGGTAGGAGACCATGGCAGAGTCAGCTTTCTCTCCCTGAATTGCCTTTACCTCTTTCTTTGACAGAAATTCAAGTGATTTCGGTTCATCGTCCATCGCATAATTTTTTTCTTTGGCACCCTTCAGCACATTGTCAAAAGAGATATAGGAATTATGCGGAGCCTGTCTAAAGCTTTCCCTTTTAAACAATGTACCGTCATAGTGCATCCCATTCAGGTTATCTACATACCCCTGATCCAGCAATTCTTTGGCCTCCGGACTGTATCCATGCGCAATATAGAGGCTGTCAAAGCCTTTGGCCAGCTCAATATAATAGTCCCTGGAACTTCTGACAGGTCCTATCATTTCGGGCCGCTCACTTTGAAAAATAGCAAGAAAACGAGTCACGTCACCTTCTGCCAGCATTTCGTAGACGATATCAGCCTGATTAATACCAGATTGCGGACGGGCTTTCGGATGGTTATTGATCATCACCGAGACAGCCCTTCCATCCACTTCGGTTTCAGACCCGATGCCTGTGAGCGGATACTGAAATGGAAGTTCATTTTCAGAGCTGACTCCTTTTGTCGCTTCTTCCGCTTTTTCCGTCTCCTGCTTTGCCGGCTCCTCTGCTTTTTCTTTACTGCATCCAGAAACGAGAAACAATGCCGCTGCCGATATAGCTATCCATCTTTTTAACATTTTTCACCCCGTAAGATTGTAGCTTTTTATGCACTTTCTATGTTAGCTCCCTTGAGCAGTTTTGATCTCTCTCTATTCCTTCTCTTTCATATTTTAACGCATTATCGTCGGAAAGAGTACCGTTTTATTCATGACATCATACATTCCCTGCTGAGTAATTCGGATATAGGGCAGATGAGTTGAAGAGAAAAAGAGCAGCGTGTACATTGGATCTTCATGTCTATAACCTTGATCACGCAAATAATGCACAAGCTGTTTTTCTTCCTTCATTAAATCCTCCACATTTTTATGTGACATGATGCCTTTTAAGCGGAGCTCCATCTCCTGGACAATACTCCCCCCTTCAGATATGACAATGCCTCCGCCAATTTCCTTTAGCCGGTTAAATGCATTTAGCATTTCCTTTTTGTTTTTTCCAATTAAGATGATATCACCAGTATTGGAAAATGAACTGGCCATTCCATCCAGGCTTTGCGAGAAACCCTTCAGTATGGTATTAATGCGCCAGTTTCCATTCCGGTCTACCAGCATGAAGAAACATTCATCATGATCTCGATCCAGCTCTTCGGCTGAAACGTCAATTGTGATGGAGTAGGGCTTCGTAATGACCGCATTCTCAAGTCTTATCCCAAAAGGCATGGAGAATTGCATATCATCAGCCGTCAGCTCCCAATCAATCTCCAGCGGTTCAAAGCCGTATTCTTCCCATTCTATAGGCTTATAGGCATGCAGGTTTTCACCGTCTCTCTTCACCCATTCCCCTTTGGCAATAACAGATATAGGGGTTGGCTCGCTTTCATCTGACAGGAAATTGATATTGGCAACCCTTCCTGTCGCAATGGAGCCATGTAAATAATCGATTCCATAATGGCGGGCCACATTAATGGTTGCCATATTATAAGCATCAATAACTGGCACTCCTTTATCTATGGCAATGCGAATCATATGGTCAATGATTCCCTGCTCATAAAAGGAGGAAAAGGAACCGTCTGTTGTGAATACCATCCGATCATATTGATCAATTCCGATTTCATGCATTTCTTCCAATAAAACCGGCAGATCCGGACGGATGGAAGAATATCTGAGTGATACGGTATATCCCTGCAAAAGTCGATTGTACACATCTTTCCCAGTCATTGACTCATGGTCACAATCCGCGCCCAGCAGCATAAGCTTTGCAAGCGTTTTTTCAGATGCCCCCGGAAAATGCCCTTCAATCTTTTTCCTCATCCGCTTTGTTTCCTGAATCCAATGGAGCATCATATCATCGCCATCCAATAGCTTCGGCCACCCTGTAAGCTCTCCACCCTGGAGCACAGCATCATGCTCAAGCCATGATTTAACGTTTCCATGTGAAAAAACAGATTCTTCGTGCTGGATCTCTGTTTGAGCGTCAAACCGGCACCACCAATAGGTTGTAGCAGGCATGTTTCTCATTTCCCTCAAAAAGGAAAACGCTTTCTTTTTATCCTGCTGTAAAGCAAGCACCATATTGTCATTAATCAGGGTTGTGGTACCAAACTGCGATGCATAGCTCGCCAGGGAATGGGGATTATATAATTGAAATGGATGGGCATGCGGCTCGATATATCCGGGAACGAGCGTAAGACCAGTGCAATCAATGATCTCACTCCGATCTGTTTTTTCGGGCAGCTTTTCGCCCACATAAACTATCCGGTCGCCATAAATCCATATATTTGCTGTTATCCATTTGCGAAGTGCCTGGTTCAGATAACGAGCGTTCTTAAGTAATATCGTCGGTGACAATTTTCCGTCCAATACGGAAACATGTTCACGCAAGTGCCTGTTTTTCCAACGGTAACGCTGTTCCAGCACCATACTCCCTCCCTTGTTGATTTCTATATATAAATACTCTGTTTTCAGAATGAATATAATGAGTAAAACGGCTTTAAATCAATAAAGAAAGCCCTTACATTTTCTCTTGTTTATTATAGTAACATATTTCACTGTTTAACGCATTAAAGAATCAGTAAAAGATTGTAAAAATTTTGTGAAGGCGGTGGAACCTGTGCAGGTAAAATCAAATATCGGCATTGTAAATGCCTTAATACGCATAACAATTGGATTAACGATACTGGCCTGGAGCACTTCAAAACTTGTAAAACGGCCTTGGCGGGACTCTTATCTTGTGATGGCCATGCTGGGTGGCATGAAAGTGGCTGAGGGGATTGTCCGCTTTTGTCCATTAACAGCCCTTTTTGAAAGAGGACAGGATATGGTTCAGGAAAAAAGGGGAAATCACGTTAACAATGATGAGGCTGCCGAGGAGATTCTGCCTTTTAACCCTTCTTAGCCATACAGGAGCGCAGACAAAGAATACCAAGCCCTCCCCGGTCGTGCAAAATAAATAATTCAGCCCCCTATTTGGGGGCTGAACAATAGAAAGGAGCTGACAATATGTTCTGGGAATACGTAATGGATATGACGTTCGTTCTGACAGCCATAATAGGAAGCATTGTAGCACTCCTGTTTGTGTATATCCGGAAAACTAAGAAAGGACGTGCGCGATAGCTTTATCGGCAATATCTTTGCGGCAGAATACACCTTCACACTGAAGTTTTTCCAGTTCTGAATATACTTTTTGCTGCGCTTCTTTCAATGTGGACGCCTTAGCTCCCGCCAGCAGCACGCGCCCGCCATTTGTTACAAACTCCCCTGAGCTGTTTCGATCAGTGCCGGCATGGAAGACTAAAACATCTTTAAGCAAATGCAGCCCATTCAGAACAGCTCCTTTTTCGTATGCTTCAGGATAGCCTTTTGAAGCAGCAACCACTCCGACGATTGCTTCTTGACTCCACTCGATTTCAGGCTGCTCCCCATTTAGGACTGCCAGCATGACCTCAGCCAGATCCGAATTCATCCGCGGCAGAATTACCTGTGTTTCAGGATCTCCAAAGCGGGCATTAAATTCGATTACCTTCGGCCCTTTTGATGTTTTAATCAGACCTGCATATAAAATTCCGGTAAAACTCCGGCCTTCCTGAACCATTGCTTTTGCCGCCGGCTTTAAAACTTGTTCAACAGCCTCTGAAACTATTTCATCACCAATATGCGGTACGGGTGAATAAGCCCCCATCCCGCCTGTATTCGGTCCCTGATCTCCATCAAAAGCACGCTTGTGATCCTGGGCAATTTCTAGCGGCACCACTGTTTCTCCGTTCACAAAGGCCATTAAAGAGAATTCTTCCCCTTCAAGGAATTCTTCTATTACGACAGTTGAAGAAGCTTGGCCAAACTTTTCATTTAATAAAAGCTCCTTAATTCCGGATAACGCTTCCTGCATAGTCATGGCTACTATTACGCCTTTTCCTGCTGCAAGCCCATCTGCTTTCAGAACAATGGGAGCACCCTTTGCTTCAATATAGGCTTTCGCTTCTTCATAGTCGCTGAATACTCCATATTCAGCTGTCGGAATCGCATATTTCTTCATTAGCTCTTTGGCAAAAGACTTGCTGCCTTCAATTTCTGCTGCAGCTTTTTTCGGTCCAAATACCTTTAATCCAGCCTCTTCAAATCGGTCTGCCAGCCCTTCTAGCAGCGGTACTTCTGGCCCAATTACAGTCAGATCAATTTCATTTTCCTGAGCAAACTGCACAAGTTTTTCCTGTTCGTTTTCCTGAATGGAAACCAGTTGTGCCGAATCTTCCATTCCTGGATTTCCCGGTGCTGCAAAAACCTGTTCCACTGAAGGACCTTGATTCATATTCCAGCAAATGGCATGTTCACGTCCGCCTCTTCCAATAACCAATACCTTCATTATGCCCACCTCCGTATAATGTCAGCTATAATAACATGGCCTCAGTTCGAGGCGCCTCCGCTTTCGTTTAATGCTTAAAGTGTCTAACACCTGTAAAGACCATTGCAATGCCATACTCATCAGCTTTTTTTATGGAATCCTCATCACGGATGGATCCTCCAGGCTGAATGATGGCTTTGATGCCTGCTTTGGCTGCAACTTCAACTGTGTCGTTCATTGGGAAGAAGGCATCAGATGCCATTACTGCCCCATTTGCTTTTTCTCCGGCCTGTTCAAGCGCAATTTTGGCAGAGCCCACACGGTTCATCTGGCCTGCACCAACTCCAAGTGTCATATTTTCATCATTGACGACGATCGCATTGGACTTTACATGCTTAACAACTTTCCAGCCGAGCTTCAGTGCTTTCCACTCTTCTTCTGTCGGCTCTCTCCTGGTCGCTACTTTTACTTCGGCATTTTCAAGGGTGAACAGATCATATTCCTGCGTCAGCAAACCGCCTTCAATAGCGGATAATCTCATCTCCGCTTTCTTTTTACCGCCAAAAGGAATAGTCAGCAAACGCAGATTCTTTTTCCCTTTTAAAATCTCAAGTGCTTCCTCCGAGAAGGAAGGTGCAATGATGATCTCAAGGAAAATTTCATATAGCTTTTTGGCTGTCTCAGCATCCACTTCCCTGTTAAGGGCAATAATCCCGCCAAAAATCGATACAGGATCTGCTTCAAAAGCTTTAGAGAAAGCTTCAAAGACATTTTCCCCTGTCCCAACTCCACAAGGGTTCATATGCTTAACAGCAACTGCAGCAGGCTCAGAGAATTCCTTAACAATCTGAAGCGCTGCATCTGCATCATTTATATTATTGTAGGATAATTCTTTGCCGTGAAGCTGTTCAGCATTAGCAATCGAAAATTCAGATCCAAGCGGCTTGCGGTAAAAAGCAGCTTTTTGGTGAGGATTCTCCCCGTATCTCAAAGTTTGCTTCAATTCATACGTAACCGTTAATTTTTCAGGCGTTTCTTCATTTGCCAAATCTGACATATATTCAGCAATCATCGCATCATAGGCAGCTGTGTGGCGGAATACCTTCGCAGCAAGCCTGCGGCGGGTTTCCTTTTGAACCTCTCCGGTTTCTTTCAGCTGTGAAAGAACTGTTTCATAATCAGCAGGATCCACTACAACCGTTACATAGTCATGGTTCTTGGCGGAAGCACGCAGCATGGCCGGACCGCCGATATCAATATTCTCTATCGCATCCTCTACTGTCACATCCGGTTTTGCGATAGTCTGCTGGAACGGATATAAATTCACGCACACAACCTGAATAGGCTGGATCCCATGCTCCTCAAGCTGCTGTTTGTGGCCTGGCTCACCATGCTTAGCCAGCAGTCCGCCATGTATCAACGGATTTAATGTTTTCACACGCCCTTCCAGAATTTCCGGAAAGCCTGTCACATCGCTTACCCCGATAACAGGAACTCCGCTCTCCTCCAGCGCTTTTTTTGTACCGCCTGTTGAGATAATTTCAAAACCCAATTCACTTAGCTGCTGGGCAAATTCTGTTATGCCATTTTTGTCGGAAACACTGATTAATGCACGTTTCTTCATGTTCGCTCCCCCTGACTCTATCGATGATATGATATACTTTAGCACTCTACCATTTTAGCATAGAAAAGATCCTGCAAAACCTGCGGATAAAGTTTGTGCTCGACTTCATGTATTTTCTTTTGAAGACTCTCAAGCGTTTCATCCGCATCTATAGCAACTGGCGCTTGAGCAATTATCGGGCCCGTATCCATGCCTTCATCTACAAAATGAACCGTCACACCGCTTACCTTCACTTTGGCCGATAATGCCTGGCCAATCGCGTCCTTACCTGGAAAAGCAGGAAGAAGAGAAGGATGGATATTAATAATTCGGCCTTCAAACTCTTTTAAAAGCGTCGGGCCAATCAGTCTCATATAGCCTGCGAGAATAATATACTCTGCCCCGCTCTCCTTCAGCTCTTGCAAAATTGCTCTTTCGTACTCTGCTTTGCCTGCATAGTCTTTAGCTGAAAAAACAAATTGCGGAACTTGCTCGTTTTGAGCGCGCTGGATGCTGTATGCACCTGGCCGGTCACAGACAAACAGGACGATCTCAGCCTGCAGGTCCCCATTTCTGACGGCATCAGCAATGGCTTGAAAGTTCGTTCCGCTTCCGGAAGCAAACACTGCTATTTTTTTCATGACTTCCTCCAAGTTACAGAATTTCAATTCCTTCCTGATCCGTTACAGTCCCCATCAGATAAGCCTTTTCATCAATTTCATTAAAATAGGCGATCAGTTCATCAGCTTTTTCTTTATCTGCTGCAATCACCATGCCTGTTCCCATATTAAAAATATTGTACATTTCCTTGCGTTCCAGTCCGCCGATTTTCTCCATCACTGAAAATACCGGAGGCACTTCCCAATTGCTTTCAGTAAGCTGGGCGCCAAGACCTTCAGGCAGCATGCGCGGAATATTTTCAATAAATCCGCCGCCTGTAATATGTGCCATGCCCTTCAGCTTGAACTTCTTCATAGCAGACAGCAGCGGTTTTACATATATTTTTGTAGGGCGAAGCAGCTCTTCCCCTAAGGTGCAGCCTAATTCTTCTACATGATCTGTTAAGGACATATCCGCTTTTTCAAAAAACAGTTTTCTGACAAGCGAGTAGCCATTACTGTGAATTCCGCTTGAGGCAAGGCCGATCAGTACATCTCCTGCCTTGATGTCCGCACCATTAATCAGTCTGGATTTTTCACAGGCACCAACCGCAAATCCGGCAAGATCATATTCTTCCTCACTGTACATGCCAGGCATTTCGGCAGTTTCACCGCCTACAAGTGCACACCCTGCCTGTTCGCAGCCATCCGCAATGCCCTTCACAATCGCTTCAATCCGTTCAGGCGCCGCTTTTCCGCAGGCGATATAATCCAAGAAATACAGAGGCTCTGCTCCCTGTACGACAATATCATTTACACACATGGCGACTGCATCAATCCCAATGGTGTCATGTTTATCCATCATAAAAGCAAGCATCAGCTTCGTGCCGACACCATCTGTACCTGAAACGAGAACCGGTTCCTTCAGGTTTAGTTCAGATAGATCGAACATGCCGCCAAATCCGCCCAAACCGCCGAGCACACCCGGACGAATCGTCTTCTGTACGTGTTTTTTCATGCGGGAAACTGCTTCATATCCAGCTTCAATATCTACTCCGGCCTGTTTATATGCATTTGCCATCTGTCTCTCACCCCATATTAGAAAAGCGTAAGCGCCTTGCTCACCTCAGACAAGCAAAAGACGAGCCTCTCGTGAAGGCGTTCTATGCCTTTCTGGAAGGAATGTCTTATGACCTCGAGGAGGCAGGCGCTACAGCTAGACAGTTATCGTATTTCAAAGTTACTTCTTCATCAATAAAGGCCGATCCTACAACTTATCGGCCAAATTAGTGCTTTTACCGGTCAAAAATCAAGTTTTTCCGGCCAAATTCCTATATTTATCGGCCAAACAAAGCAGGTTATCGGCCAATTGAATTGTTATACTTTTTCATAAGGATGCAAAGTACTTGGATAAATCTCAGTCGGATACTGCCCTGTAAAGCATGCCAGGCATTGTCCATCTTTCCGTCCAATTGCTTTGACCATGCCCTCTGTACTTAAAAAGGTAAGTGTGTCTGCACCAATGATTTCTCTTATTTCCTCAACAGAATGATTGCCGGCAATCAATTCTTCCTTTGTCGATGTATCGATTCCATAGAAGCATGGATTCTTAATCGGAGGTGAACTAATCAGCACATGCACTTCAGTCGCTCCAGCTTCCTTCAGCATGGTGACGATCCGTCTGCTTGTTGTTCCGCGAACGATCGAGTCGTCCACCATGATGACTCTCTTGCCTTCTACCACCCCGCGTACAGGCGACAGCTTCATCTTCACACCCTGTTCACGCAGCGACTGCGAAGGCTGAATAAATGTACGTCCTACATAGCGGTTTTTAATCAGACCCATCTCGTAAGGAATGCCGGATGCTTCAGCATAGCCAATCGCAACCGAAATGCTGGAATCCGGTACACCAGTAACAACATCACCTTCAATTGGCACTTCAAGAGCCAGCTGTTTTCCAAGGTTTTTCCGGGCTGTATGAACGTTGATCCCGTTGATATTGCTGTCCGGACGGGAAAAATAAACATATTCCATTGTGCACATGGCAATATTAGAGGCCATGGCAAACATTTCTGAACGGAAGCCATTATCATCAATAATCAGCAGCTCCCCCGGAAGAATATCGCGGATAAACTCGGCTCCCACCACATCAAAAGCACAGGTTTCAGATGCAACCGCATAAGCATCGCCGATTTTGCCAAGAGAGAGCGGCCTCATGCCGTTCGGGTCCAGCGCAACCATCAGCTCTGTTTCAGTCATGATCAGAAAAGCATAAGCTCCTTTAATCATGGATAACGCATTTTTGACACGATCCTTGAGGGAGGAAAATCCTGCACGCTTAATTAAGTGAGCAAGCACCTCTGTATCCGAGCTGGTTTGGAAAATGCTTCCTTGTCCTTCAAGCTGATGCTTTAAAGCAGTCGCGTTTACCAGATTTCCATTATGGCAAAGAGCAAGGCTTCCGCTTTGAGAGTTGAACAGGAGAGGCTGGACATTTTCATAACCGCCACCCCCGGCAGTCGCATAGCGTACATGCCCGATTGCTGCTTTCCCTTCCAGTTCCTTCATGGCATCTGATGTGAAAATTTCCGTTACAAGGCCTTCACCTTTAATGCCTTTCAGCTTCTTTCCATCGGTAACAACCATTCCGGTGCCTTCCTGGCCGCGGTGCTGCAGGCTATGGAGCCCGTAATAGGTGATCTGGGAAGCATCCTGATGCCCCCAGATTCCAAAAACACCGCACTCTTCATTCAGTCCTCTTATTTCAGCAAGCATGGGATAGCTCCTTTCCAGGCCTGCTTTAGAACGTCAACTTGTTCGGCAAGCAATAGGCCCTCTTCATTAGAGATATAAAGTACAGGTGCTTCTGTTACTTCACCGATTAGTGCCGCGTCGACTAAATTTTCGAATGCTTCCTGGTTTTCTTTTTTTACAGAAAGAAGGAAACGGGATTGTGATTCACTGAATAAAGCTGAAGTTGCATTTCCTGTAACCTTGATATCCGCTCCCAGACCTTTTGAACCGATAAGACTTTCTGCGGCTGCTACTGCTAATCCGCCTTCTGCTACATCATGCGCAGATGCTACAAGTCCTGAACGGATGGCTTTTAGAATTTGCTCCTGTGCCTTTTCTTCTTTTTCGAGATCAAGCCCAGGTGCTTTTCCGAAAATCCTGCCGTATGTCATTTTCTGAAGCTCACTGCCGCCAAACTCATCCTTTGTTTCGCCAACCAGATAAATTAAGTCCCCAGCTGCTTTAAATGATTGAGATGTTACATGGTCAATATCCTCTACCAGTCCGACCATTCCGATGACAGGTGTCGGATAGATCGCTGTTCCATTTGTTTCGTTATATAAAGAGACGTTTCCGCCGATAACTGGTGTATCCAATGTGCGGCATGCTTCACTGATTCCGTCTGCCGCTTTTTCAATTTGCCAGAAGATTTCAGGCTTCTCCGGATTACCAAAGTTCAGATTATCTGTTATCGCCAATGGCTGACCGCCGGAGCAAATGATGTTTCTTGCCGCTTCGGCCACAGCAATTTTTCCGCCTGTTTCCGGGTCAAGATACATATACCGTGAATTACAGTCTGTCGTCATAGCCAATCCTTTGCGGGTGCCGCGGATGCGGATGACAGCTGCATCTGATCCAGGTGCCACTACAGTATTCGTGCGGACCATATAGTCGTACTGGTCATAAACCCATTCCTTGCTGGCGATTGTCGGCTGCTGGAGAAGCTTCACAAGCGTTTCCTTGTAATCGTCCACTGCTGGGATTTCGTTCTCCATCGCCTGAAATTCACGGAAATACTCAGGCTCGCTTGATGGCTTATGGTAAACTGGCGCATCCTCTGCAAGTGCATCTACAGGCAGCTCTGCCACCACTTCTCCCTGATGAGTCAGACGAAGCATTTTATCATCGGTTACCTTGCCGACAGAAACGGCTTCCAGGCCATATTTGGAAAATAAATCAACAATCTCCTGCTCGCGTCCTTTTTTCACAACAATCAGCATTCTCTCCTGAGACTCGGAAAGCATCATTTCATATGCCGTCATGCCTGTTTCCCTTTGAGGAACAAGGTCAAGATTCATTTCAATTCCCGATCCCGCTTTGCTGGCCATCTCAGCAGAAGAGCTTGTCAGACCTGCAGCTCCCATATCCTGAATGCCGACAAGTGCGTCAGACTGGACCAGTTCAAGACATGCCTCCAGCAGAAGCTTTTCCATGAATGGATCGCCAACCTGTACAGCCGGGCGTTTTGATTCTGATTGGTCTGTTAATTCTTCTGATGCAAAAGTAGCACCATGGATACCGTCACGTCCCGTTTTCGCGCCAACATACATAACGGTGTTGCCTACTCCATGAGCCTGGCCTTTTTTAATATCTTTGTGGTCGATTAAGCCGACACACATCGCGTTTACAAGCGGATTTCCTTCATAGGAAGAATCAAACTGCACTTCTCCGCCAACTGTCGGAATACCGATGCAGTTTCCGTAACCCGCAATGCCTGCGACTACTTCTTTAAAAAGGTACCGTACACGAGGAGAATCCAATTCTCCAAAGCGTAAAGAGTTGAGGAGTGCGACCGGTCTTGCGCCCATTGAAAATACATCGCGGATAATCCCGCCGACACCTGTTGCTGCCCCCTGGTAAGGCTCGATTGCAGAAGGGTGATTGTGGCTTTCGATTTTAAACACAACTGCTTGCCCATCGCCGATATCAACAATTCCAGCTCCTTCCCCTGGTCCCTGAAGTACTTTCTCTCCTGTTGTCGGGAACTTGCTTAAAACGGGCTTTGAGTTTTTATAGCTGCAATGCTCTGACCACATAACCGAAAACAAACCGATTTCTGTGTAATTTGGCAAACGCCCGATAATCTTTTCAATCAACGCAAATTCGTCATCAGACAATCCCATCTCTTTGTATACCTTCTGTGCCTTTAATTGTTCCGGACTTGGCTCAAGCATTAACGACATGTGCTTCCCTCCATTGTTTTACGATTGATTGAAAAAGTTTCAGGCCATCTGCTCCCCCTAAAAGCTCATCAACAGCTCTCTCAGGGTGCGGCATCATACCGAGGACATTTCCTTTTTCATTGACAATGCCTGCAATGTTTTCCAGGCTGCCATTTGGATTTGTTTCATTATAAGTAAAGACAATCTGATTATTTGCCTTTAAAGCTGCAAGAGTTGCTTCATCACAATAGTAGTTTCCTTCGCCATGGGCGATTGGAATATTAATTACTTCGCCTTTTCCGTATACGGATGAAAACATAGTTTCGTTGTTTTCAACCTTCAGCTCAACCGTACGGCAGATGAATTTCAGACTGTCATTTCTTCTCATCGCTCCTGGCAAAAGACCCGCTTCCAATAAAATTTGGAATCCGTTGCAGACTCCCAAGATTGGCTTGCCTGCCTCAGCCGCTTTTATAACTTCCTTCATGACATTACTGAAGCGTGCGACAGCACCTGAACGAAGATAATCTCCGTAAGAGAAACCGCCGGGAAGAAGAATTCCGTCATATTCGTCTAAGCTTTCTGCGTCATGCCAAACATATTCAGCTTCCGCTCCAAGCTCGTCCTTTACTGCATGGTACATATCGATGTCACAATTGGACCCTGGAAATACGATCACAGCGAACTTCACTGAGCAACAGCCTCCTCGATTTCAAAGCGGTAATCTTCAATCACAACGTTAGCCAATAAGCGCTCACACATTTCCTTCACAGCTTCTTCTACAGGACGATCGCTTTTTTCCACTGTCAGCTCCATGTATTTTCCAATGCGCACATCAGATACTTCGCTGTAATTCATGGAATGCAGAGAGTTTTTTACAACCGTTCCCTGAGGATCTAGAACACTTTCTCTTAATGTGACGAAAACTTTTACTTTGTACATACTGTTTGGCCTCCCAGTCTCGCTAAAATATTTTCATATGCATCAGTTAAATTTCCAAGGTCCCTGCGGAAAACATCTTTATCCAATTTTTCATTCGTTTCAATATCCCAAAGCCTGCAGGTATCTGGTGAAATCTCATCAGCCAGCAGAATTTGGCCAGCTGCATCTTTACCAAACTCCAGCTTGAAATCTACTAATTTAATGCCGAGCTGTTTGAAGAAATCTCTTAAAATATTATTAACCTGAAGTGCCTTTTCCTGTAATAGGGCTGCTTCCTGCTTTTCAGCCAGCTGAAGAACTTCAATATGATCTTCTGTCAGCAGCGGATCACCCAGCTCATCATCTTTGTAGTAGAACTCAACGATTGGCCTTGATAATTCTTTCCCTTCTTCAACTCCCAATCTCTTAGAAAAGCTCCCCGCCGCAACATTGCGGACTACTGTTTCGAGCGGAATGATCTCCACCTTTTTAACAAGCTGCTCTGTCTCTGAAAGTTTTTCAATAAAGTGAGATTCAATCCCCAGTTCATGAAGCTTTGAAAAAAGCAGACTCGTAATCTCGTTATTCAGACGGCCCTTGCCGCTGATACTTGCTTTTTTCTCGCCATTAAAGGCTGTTGCAGAATCCTTATATTCAATCCAGACGATGTTTTCATCGTTTGTCTGATAAACTTTTTTGGCTTTGCCTTCGTATAACAATGCTCCTTTTTCCATGGCGGAGAGCCCCCTTTATTTGATTGGCTGCTAGGCGTATTATTAAGAAGATTGGGAATTTTCCCGTTAATAAAGAGGTAAAGACTGCTCTCTACCTCTTTATTTTTTTACAAACCTAAGCGGTCAAAAATTGTATCCACATGCTTGATATGGTAGTTATAGTCAAAGCAATCATCAATTTCTGATGAAGATAGCTTTGATGTAATAATTTCGTCCTGCTCGATCAAACTGCGGAATTGGACCTGCTTTTCCCACGCTTCCATGGCACGGGGCTGTACTGTGTCATATGCCTCTTCACGAGTCATGCCCTTGTCAATTAAAGCAAGAAGAACTCGCTGAGAGTAAATAAGCCCCAGTGTACGGTCCATATTGCGTTTCATGTTGTCAGGGAAAACTGTTAAGTTCTTAACAATATTCCCAAATCGGTTCAGCATGTAATTCAGCGCGATTGTTGCATCAGGCAGAATAATTCTTTCTGCTGATGAGTGGGAAATATCCCGCTCATGCCATAACGCTACATTCTCATACGCTGTCATCATGTAGCCGCGGATTACTCTTGCCATTCCCGTCATATTTTCTGAACCAATCGGGTTGCGTTTATGCGGCATCGCTGAAGATCCCTTTTGACCTTTCGCGAAAAACTCTTCCACTTCACGCGTTTCGCTTTTTTGAAGGCCGCGGATTTCTGTCGCAAACTTTTCAATTGAAGTGGCCACAAGTGCAAGTGCACCCATATAATGCGCATGACGGTCACGCTGAAGTGTTTGTGTTGAGATCGGCGCTGGCTGGATGCCCAGCTTTTCACACACATATTTTTCAACAAATGGATCAATGTTGGCATACGTTCCAACTGCACCAGAAATCTTACCGAATTCTACCCCTGCAGCAGCTTCTTTAAAGCGGTCAAGATTGCGCTTCATTTCTTCATACCACAGTGCAAGCTTTAAACCGAATGTAGTCGGCTCAGCATGCACCCCGTGTGTACGTCCCATCATCACTGTATGCTTGTGTTCCTGTGCTTTATTTTTCAGAATTTCCACGAAGCGTTCGATATCTTTGAGAAGAATATCATTTGCCTGCTTGATTAGGTATGAAAGCGCCGTATCAACCACATCTGTTGAAGTAAGCCCGTAATGAACCCATTTGCGCTCCTCGCCAAGCGTTTCAGATACCGCGCGCGTGAATGCGACAACATCATGCCGTGTTTCCGCTTCGATTTCTTTAATACGCTCAATATTAAAAGAAGCATTTTCCCGGATTTTCTGTACATCTTCTTTCGGAATATCTCCTAATTCAGCCCAGGCTTCACAGGCAAGTATTTCTACCTCAAGCCATGCCTTAAAGCGGTTTTCTTCTGTCCAGATAGCTCCCATTTCCGGTCTCGTATAACGTTCAATCATGTTTTATCCTCCGATCTTTTCCTTCACAGGGGTCCAAATGCCACTTCTGTCTGCTTCTTCAAGTGCCTCTTCGGCAGAGTTCCGTAAAAGCGTGACATGGCCCATTTTGCGTTTATATTTGGCATCCTTTTTTCCGTACAAATGAATCTTCCAGTCATTCAATTCAGGTATTTTCTTGATTAAAGGTTCCTGGTGCTCTCCTAGTATGTTTACCATAACAGCAGGTTTTAATAGCTCTGTACTGCCAAGGGGCCAATTGCAGACCGCACGGATATGCTGTTCAAACTGAGAGGTCTCGCAGGCTTCAATTGAATAATGGCCTGAGTTATGCGGACGGGGTGCAAGCTCGTTAATGTAAACCTGCCCGTTTTTCGTCAAAAACATTTCAACTGCCAATGTTCCGGCAAGGTTTAAAGCTTCTGCCAGCTGGTTTGCTGCACTTACTGCCCTTTCCTCAGCATCAGCTGTAATCATGGCCGGCACAATTGTCTGGTGCAATATGTTTTCTTTATGGACATTTTCGCCGACTGGAAATACTGCGCTTTCTCCCGAGATATTCCGGCAAATAATAACTGATATTTCCTTTTCAAAAGTGATCCATTTTTCAAGGACGCACACGCCATTATCAAGAAGCTGTGCAGCTTTCTTAATATCCTGCCCGTCCTTTATCACAACTTGCCCTTTTCCGTCATACCCGCCTCTGGAGGTCTTTAATACTGCTGGATAGCCAAGCTTTTCTATATTATCATAAATGTCTTTTTCAGTCGTAATGACCGCATATGGCGCTACCTCACAGCCGGCTTTTTGGATGGCTGCTTTTTCCTTTGTCCGGTCCTGGGTGATCTCCAGTACTTCGCTTCCCTGTGGGACATACGCATTTGCACATAGCCACTCAAGAGCTTCGGCACTGATATTTTCGAATTCATAAGTGACAACATCACTTACTTTTGCCAGCTCTTTTATAGACTCTAAATCTCCGTATTCTCCAAGGATTCTAATATCCGCAACTTGCCCGCAAGGAGAGTCTTCTGACGGATCTAATACCGCAATCCTGAAGCCATTAGCCTTGGCTGCCAGGGCCATCATTCTCCCAAGCTGTCCACCGCCGATAATTCCAATAGTTTGTCCTGGTAAAATGGTTTTATTAGACAAGGTCATCACTGCTTTCCAGTACTTCTTGTTTTGTTTTATCTCTTTTTGACTGAAGGCGTTCTGCAATGGCTGTATCAAAAGAGCCAAGGATTTGCGCTGCCAGCAATCCGGCATTTACAGCACCTGCTTTTCCAATCGCAACGGTTGCTACCGGGACTCCGCCAGGCATCTGAACGATCGATAGCAATGAATCCAGTCCGTTTAAAGCTTTGGATTGGACAGGCACTCCAATCACAGGAAGTGTTGTTTTTGCTGCCACCATTCCCGGCAGGTGTGCAGCTCCTCCTGCCCCCGCAATAATTACCTTAATGCCTCTGTCTCTTGCCTGTTCCGCATATTCAAACATTAGATCTGGAGTGCGATGGGCTGAAACAACTTTTTTTTCAAAGGGGATTTCCAGCTCTTCCAGAATTCCGCAAGCGTGCTTCATTGTCTCCCAATCCGATTTGCTTCCCATAATGACTGCTGCTTGTGCGCTCATTCCTTCTCCTCCAAATCTTCTAATATAAAAAACCCGCACAGACCCCTTCTCTTATATGAGAGAAAGTAATCTGTCCGGGCTAAAAAGAACCGTTAGAAAGACACCTGCAAACGGCAGGATCTATTCCTTCTACATGCCGGGCATATCAGCTTTCCCTCATAGTCCGGCAATTTACGGTTGCCAGGTAGAAACTTATGGGCCATATTCCCATTATTATACGAGGGGTTATTCACGTTTTATTAACTACCATCATATTAACAACATACCTGATACTCTGTCAATTGAAAAATCGAACGATACTAAAAGTCAGACAATTAATGTTCGTGTTTTAGCCTTCAACTCGCTTTGCTTCAAAAACAATCTGCCGGCCGGCCGGTTCATAATCCACCTGTCCTGATTTTTTAACTTCCTTGAAAATAGGCTTTTCCGTCCTTCTAACAGGCATATAGCCTGTCTTTTTGATTCTTTCGAGGCACTGGTCAATGGTTTCATTTTCCTGCACTTCGAATGCCATTTTATTCTTGCCTTTTCTCATTGAGATAACTTTCCTCTCTTAACGGATTTTACCCAGAAGCCGCCATGAATCGTTTTCGGCTCATAGGCGATGATGAATGCTTTAGGATCCAGCTCTTTTATCGTCTGATAAAGCTTCAATTCATATTTTCGCGGTGTCAGAATCTGCAGGGCCATCCGATCGCCTTCAAGACCATTGGCAGCCCAGTTTGTCACGCCATAGCCTTTATCTCTTAAAGCCTTTGGCAGATCCCGGTCATATTCTTTTGTAATGACATTTACGGTAATATAACCAAGGGCCAGCTTCTCTTCTATTTTCATTCCAACAATAACACCGATTCCATAACCGACCGCATAGGCTATCAAATTTTGAATTTCATTCAGGTTATCCAGAACCAGTCCAAGTCCAATGACATAAATAACAACTTCAATTGTGCTTATAAAAGCTGCCAGGTAACGCTGTCCCTTTAGCGTCAAAATCATCCTGATGGTAAAAAATGATACATATACGATATTAATGATCAAAATAATAGCGACCATAATAAAACTGTTTTCCAGCAACGCAAGTCCTCCTTCATAAGGAATTAAGAGGCAAAGGAGTGTCCTCTCCCCATTAAGTCACTATTGTACAAAAGAAATTAGCTTTTGGTAACCTTTTTTCAAAAATTGAATCTTTATGAATAGGTTATCCTTTTTTGAGTGGGATGAAACTGCTCAATTATGCCTGTAGTAGTGGAGCTTATAAGATGGAGAGAAGTTTGATCAGTTTTATTTAGCAGGTTTCGGATGTTATTTGGCATGTTTGGGGTTTTATCTTATATTATCTAACAGGTTTTGGATTTATCTAGCATTTGGCACTCTTGATCTTTAGAGAGAACAAATTTGAGGTTTTACAAACGGAGGAATAGAGAGTTGCACATATATGGGTGCAAGCGCCACATAAAATGAAATAGCAGCACAAATGCTTGGCAAAGTGGCACATATGTATTCCTTTTAAAATAATGCCGAATTTATTTTCCTTTTCAAGCAAAGCCTTTATTGAATAGGATGAAATTATGCCTGTATTAGTTGAGGCTACATGAAGGAGAGAGGTTTAATTAGTCTTATCAAGCAGGTTTCTGATGTTATCTAGCATGTTATGGGTTTTATCTAACATGACTGTAAATTTATCTAACAGGTTTTTAATTTATCTAGCATACTTTGAAGTTTATCTAACATTTAGCACTAGCTATCTTTACAGAGAACAGCTTTGAATTTTAAAACAGACGCGGAAATAAGGAGTAGCACATATATGTCTGAAAGCGGCACATAAAATGAAAAAGCAGCACATATGCTGCGTAAAGTGACACATATATGTTTTAACAATAGAGCCTAAATATATTTTTCTGATCGCCAAAATCATTCAAAGCACAAAAAAGAGCACCCATCAGGTGCTCTTTCATTTGCCCGGCAGCGTCCTACTCTCACAGGGGGACAGCCCCCAACTACCATCGGCGCTGAGAAGCTTAACTTCCGTGTTCGGTATGGGAACGGGTGTGACCTTCTCGCTATCGCCACCGGACTATTTGGCTGAAGAAACTTCGTTCCCTCAAAACTAGATAATGTATGAAGAAGTATTCTGCCGAGTATTCACCAATGACTTGTCTAGCTTCGGCTCCTAACTTCTCTCGAAGTTGAACAGTCGCCTCCGCTTTTCGTTTTGGTTAAGTCCTCGATCGATTAGTATCAGTCAGCTCCACATGTCGCCACGCTTCCACCTCTGACCTATCAACCTGATCATCTTTCAGGGATCTTAC
>NZ_VCRN01000040.1 GCF_009849585.1 Bacillus sp. ZZV12-4809 | reverse complement strand
TGTAACCTTTGCCCTTTTTTGGCCATAAAAATCACCCCTTAAGTCAATGTTGCCCAACTGTGGGTTTTTCAACATCTACTATAAGGGGTGCAGTCTAAACAAAGGGGGTTTTATATGTAGTGTTTCTTTTTATCAAGCAGAATCTTTTTATGATAAGTTAATTCCAGTATGTCAAAAAAGAGATATGCTTTTTTAAAGTTTGAAGATATTTCTTCATACTCTCCATCAATACACTCTAAAATATATGCCTTTTGACAATAGAGATGCCCAATTAATGACATGTCATTAAGAATTTGAGATAATGCAATTCCTTGGTTTGTATATTGGAGTGCTTGGTGATATTTCTTTCTTAAAAATAGTGATTTACCAAAGTTATAATTACATTTTACTTTTAAAATATCTATGGACTTTGATACTACTTTTTCAACTAATATCTCTTCGTAAATTGCATCGCTTTCTGCATAGCTCTTATTCTCTGCCAGAATATTAGCTAATGAATTTTTTATGTGTAAGTCTAAAAAAACATCAGTGCCGTAAGTATCCTTTTGCAATAAAAGGTTTAATTCTGTAATACAACTTTTTGAATTAATTTTATTTAAAGTATATGCAGCTATATAGTACTGCCATAAGAGAAATTTTTTTAATTCAGGATGGATAGCTTCTTTTTGAGGCAATACCTCATCAATCATTTGGTAAATCTTTTTATAGTCTTTATTCTTAGATAAGGTTAGGATTTCTTCTTTGAATGCTTTTTTATATTCGACATCATCATGTATTAAAACCTCAAAAAAATAGGTGGATGGTATCTTTAATTTACGAGCTAATAAATGAAGTACATCAATACTTGGAAAGACCTCTCCAGCTTCCAACCGGCTGATCTCACTTTGATGACACACATTTTCTGCTAATTGTTTTTGAGTAAAACCCCTTATTTTTCTCCAACGTTTTAATTCCCTTCCTAGCCTCTCTTTATCCATAAAACTCCCCTTCCAAAAAACTCCATATACTTAGTATACAGTATTTTAGAAGAGAAATAACCCATCACCTTTCGGTAAGTGGGTTATCCCTTTCTACATATTTAAAATAATCAACTTGTAACCTGAAAACACAAGCATAGTAATAACTTCAATTATTATCTCCTCAAGCTTTATTCAATAAATAGCGCCAAAAATTATTACTATTTCCCTAAACTTGAAACTATATTTCTATATCTTTCTGATTCAACCATATCTGATTCATCTAATTTTTCGAGCTCCTTAATTCTATTTGAATTAAAGAAACGTTCTAAGAAAGGAATCTCCCAATTATGATTAGTGTTTTCCTCTACTCCAAATACATCTAAGTAGGATAAATTTTCAGGTTTAATTGAATTCATAAAGTGAGAATCAATAAATTCACCAAATAATAACTCTGTATGGTATAAAGCATAATAAACAATATGGTTTACTTTATTTTCAATTAGTTCTTCAGAAAACTCTGGCCAGTTTATATCATTCTGGAACTTTAAAATATATTCATAAACATCAACATACTTAATTAATTCTTGATCCTTTCTTTCCTTTATTCCTTGAATTCTTGTGGCATCTTGATAGAGATGAGAACTCAACTGAAGTACGTTGTATTCTGGCTTTAAGGAAAAGCATTTTGCTTTATTATTAATTATTTTTATTTCCTTTGAGGTTTCAAACAGGTTTTCCAAATTGTAATTAACCCTCATATTTTTAGCTCTATTAAAAATATCAAATTGCACGTCGAATTCAATAAACTCACAAGTTTCTTCATTGGTTTCTAGCAAAAAAGGTACTAACTCGTGTGTAGACAATCTATGGAACATCTTAAGTTCTTTCGTTGCCGGGTCAATAGCTCCGTCTTTAAGATAGCCTTGTATGAAGCCATGCTCATTAAGTATACTCGTTACATGCTTTAAGTCTTTATTTTGGATAAGGATATCCATATCGCCGCTATATCTTAAACCATAGTCCCTGTAAACCTGGTGATTCAGAATGGTACCTTTTAAGGGAATACACTTAATCCCTTCATTGTAGAAGTCATTAAAGATTTTAGCAGTATGATCATAATAGTATGTGTTTCTCATTTTATTGCCTGTATACATTAAGCTTAGTAAGCCCACCAGCTTATTAGGGAAATAGGAAGTAAGATTAAATTTTTTCAAGTTCTTATAAAAAAGCATACTAGTTCTATGGAGAAAAAGCATGGATATAAGTTTATCAAAATCAATTATAGATACTTCTAAAAGATTTTGAACTTTTGTAATTTCCTCTTTACTAACACTTAATTTCGATAAGGTAAGTATTAACTCAACTTCTCCTGACTTATTTAACTCCATTTTCTAGCACCTCATTTACTTCACGTTTAGTAATTTCTACAAACCTCTTACTTTTATCTAGCAGCTCAAATTCCAAATCATTTATGGAATGCAATTTTTTTATCATCCGATTAAAAAGTTCGCTTTTTTTATGGGGCTTTGCTTTTGCTGCCTTTATCATCATATTGGAACACACTTTCCATTCTTGACCTGAATGAAAGTATCCTTCAAATAAGCTATTAAATAGTTCAGATGAAAATTCTTGCTTCTCCCTCGATAAGAAGGACGAATATAAATATCGGGTGTTCGATATTCTTGATAATATGGTATATAAGTCATCAAAAGTATCTTCTGTCAGAAATTCATTATTCATTGCATAAGACGCATATTCCTCAATAAAGGCCTGTATTCCATTAAGACCTTTGTGAACTACTTCAATGTCCCCTACCTTACTATCAATATTTAACTCACCTTCTAGGGCCATATTATTAGTCGCAATAGTAGATAAGATTACTTCCTTAGAATCCATTAATTTATTTTTAATTTCCACAGTAATAATGCCATGGGTAATATCATGATCTAATCTCAAAACTGTAGATTTTTTTAATGTTTCAAAGGATATCACATCCTGAATTTGATAAAAATCATCAACAAAGTTGAAGGTGTTTCCCTCATACCCTGTAATAATCAAACAGTGTTTAGCATGCTTGTCTTTGTAGCACATGTGATAACTCAGTTCAAAAGTATCTACAAATACAATTACAGGTTCCCCTTTATCTATGTAGGATTTAATGGAGAGAATCATTTCTTCAGCAGAATCATGTTCTACAAAGTTTGCATAAATAGGATCACCTAACATTAGTTCTTCTGTAATTGACAAAAATTTTGCATTTAGATAACCTGCATTGTTAGTTTTCTTAATATAATTCATTCCACATTGTTTCCATATATACTTATAGTTCTTATATTGTTTGTACTTAAGAACATTTGAAAATGCTAACGTAATACAATTTGCACCATGGATTCTTTCTTTTAAAGGAGAAATATCACCTAACATTTTTAGTGCTCCTTTCTAATGTTAATGAGAAAATATGCATACCAGGGTTATCTCCTAGTCTAATTTCGTTAAATAATACACCGGTAGGAACTTTTACCTTTTGGTACCATATGGTACATTGCATCCCTTCTAAACAACCTAATTGAGCAGAGTGAACTCCTTTACACACTATTGCTTTTAAATCATTAAATTTCGGCTCATAGTCAACCCAATCTGTAAAACCTAACATAACTTTGGAAACCGATCCTTGTTGGTCTATAAGTGATATGGGTTCTAAGAATGAGCCATTATCAGCAGCCCCCAGGACATGTATGGCTTGATAAGAGTCCTCTTTGACCTTTATTTTTTGTTCATTGAATTCTATATTATTAAACTTTCCCTTTTCCTTCGATGGGAAATGAAATGGCACTTCGTGGATTTTTATTACCTTTTCAGATGATGGTAGTTGCTCAGCCGGATACGAAGAGCCACTTCCAGTAAAATCGCCGTTTTCTCTTTGGTTAATAAATGAAAATCCACAATTACAATAGTATTCCTCAAGGTTGACTAAATAGTAACTCATAGCCGTTGTCCCCTCATAAATATTTTTGAAACTCTTCAAATTCAGTTATCATTTCGTTAATTTTTTTCTGAGAATTCCCATAAAAGAGTACAAAAATTCGAAATTTTGTAGTGCTGCTTACATTATCTTTTATGCTAGCAAAGGTATATATTAAGAAGTTGTTATCTGGACAAGGATACAATTTATTACTTAGTTCTCCATATATATCGCTAAATTCATGGTATTTATCCGAACTTAATCTAGCAAATCGACTTTGAATAAAGTTATACGATTCTTTCAATTTCTTTACTGTTGGTAGCAAGTAGGTGACTTGGGTAAAACGGCCATTAATCTCAACAGCAGGATATAATATACCGTCTTTATCAATAATAGAATCAATACCGGCAATACCTTTATATCCCTCTGATTGAAGATGCTCGCCAATTTTAGTTAGATCTCTCCTATAATTATTTAAAACTGACTCACTAAATTTACTAGAGAAATTAGTTCCCAGATACATACCATTTTTATCTATAAGCTGTTCAGTAATAGAAAGGATTCTTACTGTTTTATCATCAATAAGCAGCTGTGCATTTATATTACGATCAACTTGATGCCATCCTTCAATTAATAATGAAAAATTACTATGACCTCTTCTTTTTAAGAAATTGATATAACTATTGAACTTTCTTTGGTCTTCAAAAGTTTTCAATCCTTTGCCAGACGAACCATACGGAACTTTTATAACTACTTTATTAAACCCTTGCTTTAATAGCATTTCAAAAGCTGAAAACAGTTCATCTAAGTTGTTACAAAAATAACCTGCAGTAGTCTGGAGGCCCAAACTTTTAATCATCTGCCTACAATAAAATTTATCATTGACTCTTTTAACCAACTCACTTTTGCATCCAAATAAGGGAAAGTTTCTTGCCAATGACAATTGATATAATTCATTGGTAACAATATAAGGTACAAACATTGTGTCACTTTGCAAAATATCACGTGGTATACTGTGTGAATCCTCTATTTTCACTATTGTTGGTAATTGGATTCCATTTGTTCTTAGATATGATAAAAACTCTGCATTAATATCTTGTCTTATTAAGACGGTATCACGCGGGTTAGCAATCAGAAGAAGTTGTTGTTCTTGTTGAATCATGAGGTTATCTTGTTGATTATCAGATATACTTGGGAATGCTTTAACTTGATTCCAGGCTTGTTCCTGATTAATATTATAAAACCAAACAAACCCTTGTTTATTCTCAGTTTGCAGCAACATATTTGTTCCCGGTTTTCTCTATAATCTTTGTTGCAATCTTCTCGATACTAGAAAAGTTTTCTGTTAAGAGCTCATTATCATCGAAGCCGATATCGAAGTGTTCTTCTAAATCTAATATTAAACTCACAGTGTTTAGTGAATCTAAACCTACAGATATTAAGTCTTCTTCAATTCCAATTTCTTTATCACTTCCAAGAGTTTCATTAAGAATTTCTTTGATAGCTGAATATAAATTTTCCTTTGATGTATTCATAAATTCCCTTCTCTCATTAAACAATATTAGTTAACCGGCTATAGGAGCTATTATTATTAAGTAAAGTATTGTGACTACCTTTCCCTACAATTCTCCCTTTATCTACTACTAGTATTAAATCTGAATTCTGAATTGTAGATAACCTGTGAGCTATAATAATGGTTGTCCTATCCTTTCGAAACTCATCCAAATCCCTTAATACCTTCCGTTCTGTTTCCAAATCTAGAGCCGATGTTCCTTCATCAATAATAAGGATTTCTGGATTTCTTAATAATGCTCTAGCTAGAGCTATTCTTTGTCTTTGTCCACCAGAAAGTAGAATACCCCTCTCACCAACCTGCGTCTCGTATCCCTTGTCTAAAGACGAAATAAATTCATGTATATGGGCTATCCTGCAAACCTTAATAATTTCTTCAATACTATGTTGTTCGGACCCCATCAATATATTATTTAAAATGGTGTCTGGATAAAAATAAGGATCTTGGAAGACAATCGTTATTTTGTTAGTCCATCCGTTTCTATTTAAATCGTTAATTTCAGTACCATTAATTAAAATTTCACCTTTATTTGCTTTGTAATTCATTAATAAAAGCTGCGCAATCGTCGATTTACCTGAACCGCTAGAACCAACAATTCCAATTTTCTTATTAATAGGGATATCTATAGACATTTCATCTAATACATTCTCTTTTAGGTCAGAATACTTGAAAGAAACGTCTTTAAATTTTATTGACTCTATAGGTTGTGAAATTATAATATTCCCATCATTAAGTTGTTCTTTATCCATAACACTTTTAAGGCGATCCACAGATGCCATATTTATTGGGATCTTCATAACAAAATCGTATAGAGTTTGAAATGAATCCATAAGCTGAGTAGAAAATTGATATATAACCACAAACATACCTAAAGATAGCTGATCAGTCATCACCAGGTACCCACCATATGCTAGGATGATGAATAATGCTGCCCATTTTAAAGATTGACTTGAAATTATTTGCTTATTTATAATCCCGCTCTCTTTTTTAACCTCACTAAAGTACTGAGAAAAGTTTTTCTTATATCTTTCTTCTTCCCACTTTTCTCGGTTATAGGCTAAAACTTCTCTTGTGGCAGAGACACTTTCCTCAATGTTCACCAAAAGCTCTGTTCTTTTTTCAAGAACAGCAGCTGAATGCGCCTTAATCCTATTGGTGTAGTATTTGACTATAAATATATAGCAAATACTTAAAACTACTACGAGTATGAGAATTACTGGGCTGGCAACTCCAATAAATATAGTTAAGATTACTGCTGTGAAAAAGTGCTGAACGAGTTCTGGTATATTGATAGATATCATTCTAGCTACCGCTTCAATGTCACCTGTAAAATTGTTCACAAATTTAGCAGTACGTTCATTTTGAATTACTTCTGTAGGCAGTTTCTGAAGTTTTGCCAATAGGCTTTTTGATAATATTCGATTTAACCTAAACGCGTTCTTGTCAAGAATACGTGCAGCCAAAATATGAAATAAGTTGAAAGTGAAAATAGCTAAACAAAAGAACGACAGTAGGTATACTAACAGGTGATATTTTGATTCAATAAAAACATCATCAATAATAAATTTTTGAATAGCTATTAACGATAAGTTTGAAACAGTTTTGATAATAGTAAAAAGTAAACCCAAAGCAAATGACCATTTAATTATCTTTACGAATTTAAGTATCCACTTTGTATTTTCCAAGTTTTTCTCTCCAATATATTGTTTACTGACCTCCAACAGCTAGTTTATAAAATGCTCCCTTCTTGCTGATTAGATCATCATAACTTCCTTCTTCTAAATTTGTTTGGTTATCGATTAAGATAATCCTGTCGTAATTCTTTACTGAAGATAATCGGTGAGCGATTGCAATAGTTGTGCGATTCTTTAATAAAGAGTCGAGAGCGTTAACAACATCTTTTTCATTTTCGTTATCGAGGGCGGAGGTGGCTTCATCCAGCAGTAAAATGGATGGGTTTTTAATGAACATCCTTGCTATTGCTATTCTTTGTCTTTGACCGCCTGACAACTTTACTCCTCTCTCTCCTAACAAAGTATCGTAACCATTAGGAAGATTCATTATGAAATCATGAGCGTTTGCAGCCTTTGCTGCCTTAACGATATCCTCATTGGAGGCTTCGGGATAACCGAAGCGAATATTCTCTCTAACAGAAAACCCAAACAAATATGTTTCTTGAAAGACGTATCCTATGGAGCCTCTAATTGTTGAAAAGCTTAACTCTTTGAGATTTACTCCATCCAATGAAATATGTCCCTGATCCGGATCATAAAATCTTGTTATTAGCTTTAATAAAGTAGATTTTCCATTTCCGCTTGAACCAACAATAGCCACTTTTTCACCTGGTTTAATATTGATATTTATATCTTTGAGTAATGGACGTTCTTTCAAGTATCCAAAGCTTACATTATGTAGCTCAATGGCTCCCTGGATCTTTTCAATTTTTTGAGGAGCAATAGGTTCTTTAACTTTTGGCTCTAAATGAGCAAAGTTATAAAGCCTTTCAGCTTGTAACATGATAATTCGTTGTTCTGTTAAGGAGGTAACCAAATGAGTTAAGTCGGTCATTAATCGATAGTAATAAAAAGTTAATGCTACAAACTCTCCAATGGTCAACGTACCGTTTTGTATGGATTTTGCACTTAATATAAAAAAAATTAAAGCTCCTAAGTAAATTGTTAATCTCCGTACAGTTCCTCTAAGAAAAGCATAAAGATTCGCACTTAAGTGAGAATCATGGAACTTCCTTAAACTACTTAGTAAGCTATTCATTGCCCACTTTTGGCCATTTAAAATACGTGTTTCTAAAATTGAAGTAATGCTATCATAAATCTTTTTATTACTAGTAATTCTGTTTTCTCTAGCAACTTTTAACCATTTCATTGCTTTTCTTTCAAAGTAAGGCCCTATTGTGTAGTAAGATAAAAAACAAGGAATAATTAAAAAGAAGATTTTATAGTTCATGGTAAGCATAAAAACAGAAGTGATAATTAGAATAAATGTCTTTTCTAGTATTTGAGGGAAGTAAAATTCATAAATCTTCTTCACCGCAGTTACTTCAGTATTAAAAAGAGATAGTGTCTCGCCGACGGGTGTCTTTTCATGGTAGGAAAAGCCAAGTAATCTTAGGCTTTTAAATAATGTTAGTTGTAAATCTCTTGCTGCTTTCTCCTGAACAGTTTTTTGTAAGTACTCCTTCATGGCCATAGAACCCAGCATGACTACGATTAATAAAAAAAGCATCAACAAAAGCTGTATAAAAAGTTTCTCATTATTGGTTGGAATTACTTCATCAATAAAATACTGAATGAATTTCGGAATTGAAAGCTCAATGGCCGATATGACTAAACTTGTCATTAACAGGACAATGAATCCGCCTTTGTATTTCCCTAAAAATGATATGATCCAGAAATAACTTTTCGTCAAATTTGAATTTAATGTAAAATAGTTTTTCAATTTACTTTTTCCCCTAAGCCCATCTATTTTTACGAGTAATGACACCTAGTGTTTTCTTCGCTAACAACTCTTTTAATAGATCTTCAGTTGGTTGATGGAAGGTTGCTGCTCTTACATCTCTATATAGCCTCTCTAAGAGATTTCCTTTATTTAAACTACCCATACCTTCAATTTGCATGGCATCCCAAACGATGTCATTCGCTGCATTTGATAAATATGCTTTGGTTACCATGGAAGTTATGTTTAGGTCATTGGGAAATCTATTAAGTTTTAATGCCTCTTCAAGTTGGTTTGAGTAATTTAATAGCTGGCTAAAAGAGGTATCCAATTTTATTTTCATATCGGCAACCTTAAATTGGACGCCTGGCAAAAAAGACAGTGCTTTCTTTGATATTCTATCTGTTCTTTGTTTTACTAAATCCTTGGTATGGTTAAATGAAGCAATTGAGATCCCATGATATACAGATGAAATGGCTAGCCTGGACCAGTAAACCAATTCACTTGTATCTTCAATACCATAAAATGGTCTTCCAATTACCCTCTCTTCGGGAACGAATACGTTTTCGAGTATTACATTATTGCTTTTAGAAGCCCTCATTCCTGAGAGGTTCCAGGATTCTTCTTCTATGATTACACCCTTATCTCTTTTTTCTAAAATTAAAGCCGTAATACCCAAATCAAAACCGTCTTCTTCAAATCCAATTTGATCTCCAAAGATAGGAATATAACTTGCGCACTCAATCCCTGAAACATACGGTTTAATTCCGTTGACGATATATCCACCTGCTACCTTATTAATTTGGATACTTGTATAAGCTTGTTTCTCCTTAGACGATATAGCAGCAGTTAACATGACATTCGGTTGATTAAAGGAAGTAATAAACTTACCTTTTGTTGCAATTTCCTGAAACATGTTTCTTACATAAGGGTTATCAATATGGGACTCTAAACCGGCCAAAGTATAGTAATGCATGGCTATACACAAACCAGTAGATGAGCAATAAGAACTAATTTCAGTTATTAATTTGCTAGTCTGTTCTGGTGTATAACCTTTTCCTCCCAGTTCAACGGGCAAAGTTACCAAATGCAGCTCCTCATCAGCAATTCCTTTGAAATTATCATGAGGAAAGCTTTCATTTTGATCATACATGTTAGCGTTTTTAAACATTTCTTCAAATAAACTACCATTCAGTATAGTTGAACTAGCCATCTTTAATATCTCCTAATTTTATTAATATTTTTTGAAAGTTTATTTAAACCTTTGACTTTTGTAAGCTAATAATCCAGTCATCCAAAACCTTCCTATAGACATTTAATTCATTTTCAGAGAAGAAAATTGACGATTCTCTATATACTTCTCCCGGGGACGAGCAATGCAGAACTCCCCTTGTGGGATGGGAAGAAAAATAATATCTAATGGTTCCAGGAATATCATGCTTCCCCTGTAAGTCCTTTAATATTTCTGCTGAATCAATGCCTAATGGGGATTCCATTACGATGGCCACCACAGGACCATCCAGACATAAATCGATGAGGTTTTCATAATGGGGAGAATCTTTACGGTCATGATACATACTCTGAATCTGATCCCTTGTAGGCGTAAGCATCTTCAATCCCGTGATTTTTAAACCCTTGTCTTCAATGAAACAAATAATCTTCCCAATTAAGTTCCTTTGGACTGCTTCAGGCTTTAAGAGAATAAAACCTCTCAATATTTACTTCCTCCTTTCTAGATTGCTAATATATTAGTATCCTTCTATCGCACTTGCTTAATTTACAGCTAAAACTTTATCGTATTTTTCCAATTGATCTAATACTTTATCAACTGCATTTTCATCACTAATATTGCCTATAAGAATCCTCTCGTTATTTTCATCTTCTGTTAGCCAATGATCATGTTCATTTTGTCTAGGAATCCACACTACCCCTTCTCCATCAATCAATAGGTATTTGTTTTTCCTGTTTAGCCTGGATTTCAATTGGATATCTATAACAGTATCAAAGTCTAGAGCCTCCCTTAGATTCTCAAACTGTTGGTCGGCTAACTCATACTTTAATCGATTTTTATACCCACCCGGCCCTATTGGCATGAACTGAAACAATTGCCATTTTGTAATCGATTGGTAAGGCTTGATTAACTCATAAATGTTTTGAATGTCATCATAGTTGTTTTTATGGACTACAGTATTAATGCAAATATTTGCTCCCTTTGAACTTAAGTCATCTAAGATTCCCAATATCTCATCTACTTTTAACCCCCGCCGGAACATATTCATTAAGTCGTCCGAGGAACCATCAAACGGAATGCCGATTACATCAATCGAGCTGATAATATCTTCAGAAGAGATTTTTTTTACTAATGTGTTTTGTCCAACTATTACATCTCTGATTAATGAAAGCCCCACCGTATCAAGATTAATCCGATAACCCAGTTCCTTTAGAGCACTGAGTATATATGGCATATCTTCTCTCGCTAATGGCTCACCACCAGACATCGTTACTTTTGGAACCAGCACTTTATCTTTTAATTGAGTTAGAAAATCCAAGAGATCTTCAGTAACATAATCTTTATTACTAAAGAAGTTATAGCAGCCGGGGCATCTGACAAAACATTTATTTCCGCCACTTAATTGAATTCTTCTGCTTATAGTTTTCAAATATTCGACCTCTTTCCTTAGCTTATTGAAAGGTTACATGCCTTTTTCCACTTACTACCAACCTGTCTCAACGAATATTCTAAATCAATAAATGATTGTAAAATATGAAAGTTTGCATATTTTTAAATAATCAAAATTTATAGAAATTAAGGCGCCGATCTCCTTATTAAGCGGCTCTTGTATTCTATGGGGTGAACATTTTAATTGCTAATTGAGGAGGTTAAAGCCTGAGGAGCCCGACAAATCTTATAGAGAAATCCATATGACCAAATAATCAGAATTTTTATGCAATTATGCATATTCGATTGACCAACTTAAAAATATTTAATATATTTACCTTGTAAAATTTTACAAAATCAAACGAAAGGAGTTGTTGAACATGAAATCTGTTAAAATGGCTAAATTTGAGCACGTTAAAACTCATAGCTTAGGTTACATTGATGAAGGCGGCTGGGCTTAATACATTCACATTTACATTTAATGCTATCTGGAATTACATAGCACCTAGGGCTTTGTAGAATAAATAGCGCAATTAAGGCTCTTTTCCATACGTGAAAAGAGCCTTAATTTTTAAAAAAATAATATAGGGGTTTTTTACAATGGAAAACTTAAAAACACGTTTGTTAGATTCTGTATTCCTTTCCAATGAATCTAATGTATTTTTATTAAACGGCAATATCGCACAAACTGATCAACTACTAAATCAATTAAACGAATCCTTATTATTAGAGAAGTGTTATGTATACAATACCTCCAGTGCTTGTTTGCCTACTGAATCCTTTTATACGGCAAAACAATTAGTGTATCAACAGCTAGATAAACTTGAACCTCAACATTCTAACCTTTTGGTTAAGTATAAAAAACCCCTTTTTTATTTGATGCCATGGTTAAAAGATGAAAATGATTTATTTAAAGACGTTTCATTAGGGTTAGAAATCCCACAAGAACAAAATCCAACCTCGTTTACTCTAAGCTTTGTCTATCAAGTAATAAATGGGATCATTAATTTTTTACTTGAATCAGCAAGATTACAAAGTAAAAATGATAAAGTTGTTTTTATTTTTTCTAATATCGATAAAACAGATTTCTCAAGCATACGCTTTATTGAGCAACTTTCAAAGCGTGCGAATCAAGCGAATTTTTATTTGGTTGGTTCCTACTCAGAGGAATTTCTCCCGGAAAAATACTCAACGCTTTCTAAATTAAAAGCTATTAGTTGTGAAGATATACAATCACAATGTGAAAGGCGGCTAAATTTAGAAGTAAAATATCCAGAGCGGGACTCTATTCAGCGGCATAGCTATCATGAAAAGGATTTGTCTACGAAATATGCTAATCTTCTCTCTTTGCAAGAAGACAGTAAGGAAATGGCTGAGTCATTTAAAGAAGCAGCTTTCTTTTCAAAGAGAAATGCTTGTTATGAAGAAGCTATTTATTATGTGGATATATTAATGGATAAATACTGGGGTTTCTTTGATGACAACCGCAAGGCCAAATTACTTCGTTTAAAAGGTGTATCGCACGTTCTCTTAAAACAAAACGATATTGCTATGAAATGTTTAGAAGAAAGTATAAACCTATCTAACGATAGGTATTTTAAAGCCAAGGTCTGCTATATTATCGGTTCCTTTATAACGAAGCATATAGATGAGCAGCTTGGCCAAGAGTGGCTTGATAAAGGATTTTCCCATATTGAAGGACTTAAAGATAAACAAGCAGTAACGGAAAGACTTTGGTTAAACAATTCACGAGCGCTTTATTATTTCAAAAACAGGGAATATGATCGTGCCATACAGATTGAAAAGGATAATATTAAAGAGTTTAACCTTACTTTTGATTCAAGTGAACATCTTATGACTCATGCTATTTTAAATTACAATACAGCATATGCATTACAAGACAGAGGAAATTATGACGAAGCACTATCTTATATAAATAAAGCAATAGACTTGGTACCTTCCCACCTGGATCTATATAACAACAAAGCAAATATCCTGCAAGCTATGGGTCGATATGAAGAAGCAGTTCACTACTATGATAGGGTAAAGGAAGAAGGTTTACCTAAAGATGAAGTCTACTTAAATTGTGGTAATGCAAAAGCATCTCTAAATATATGGGATGAAGCTTTGGATGACTATAATTATTCTTTATTTATTAACCCAGAGAATATTACTACCTGGAATTCGCGCGGGTATTTATACTACTTAACCGGAGATTATTTTAAAGCAATTAAGGACTTTGAACAATCACTAAAGATCAATCCTAAATATATACCTGCCTTACTAAATAGAGCCCTTGCATATGAAGCAGTTGGACACTTTAATAATGCCTTAAATGATTACCGTATTATTGAGGAGCAAAATACAAGTACAATAGAACTCTATGTAAATAGGGCTTCGCTATATCAAAAAATCGGTATGCTTGCCGAGTCAAGAGCGGATTTGAAAAAGGCTATAGAATTAAAGCCAAACCAAGCGGAGGCTTATGTAAATTTAGCTATTGTCTATAATGAAGAGGGTAATTTACTTGAAGCAAAAAATATGCTTATTAAAGCAGTAATGTTTGAAACAAATAACCCATGGATTTATTTTAATAAAGCATATATTCATAAAGCATTAGAAGAATATAATGAGGCAAAAAGTGAGATAGAAATAGCTTTAAAAATCTCCCCCAACGAGGAGGAATTTAGCGATTTACTTATTGAAATTAATGAATTATTACATCAGGTGGGGACTTAATGAAACTTTTAAAAGGTGAGTTTGCCAAATTACTGTTTAGTAAAAATTATGGATTTTTCTTTTTGGGAGGGGCAATTTCATTTTTTGGGACCGGCCTAACAAGAATAGCCCTCCCTATTCTGATTTTGGAAAAGACCGGATCTGGATTATTAATGGGTCTTGCTTTTGCCATAGAAGTCCTTCCAGCAACTTTATTGGGCCCATTTCTTGGTGCATTAACCGATAAATTTAACAGAAAAAAATCACTTATTGTAGTTGATTTATTACGAGCACTTCTTATTCTAGGTATCTTACTCAGTTCTAATCTTTATTTGATTTTTACAATGTTGGCTCTTATTGGTGTTCTAAAATCTTTTTATGCGCCAATTAGATTAGCTGTTGCACCCGATATCGTACCAAGAGCACATTTCCCTAATGCAGTTTCATTAAATGGTGCCACACAACAAATTTCTAATATTATCGGACCTTCGCTTGCCGGGATTTTAATTGCCTTTACCAGTACTTATGTGGTTATTCTTATTGACTTAATAACCTATTTAATCGCAGCCATTCTAACCTTATTTATCAAGATCCCTCAAAGAAAACTTGATAAAAAGGATTCTCTTGGAAAACATATCAAAGAGGGGTTCCAATTCCTTTATAGAAATAAGCTTCTTCGAAAGTTAAATTTTTATTGGATAATCCTAGAATTTGCTTTTGGTGGTCTACAAGTTCTTTTGTTGTTATACCTACAAGAAGTAAGTATGAATAAATCTTTTTACGGTCTGTTAATGACTTGGCTAACTGTAGGCATATTTACAGGAACAGTACTTGGACCTAAGATAATTAAAAAACGGAAATGGATAAAAGATCGATTAATTAATATATTACCTTTATCTTTTACCTTACTATATTGTGCGCTTATCTTTGATTTAAGCTTTTTCCCCCTTGTATTATTCATCACTGTATTAGGATTTTTATATGGTACTTTTAATATATTGGCTAGTGTTGATTTTGGCCTTGCGATCCCTTCAGAATTAAGAGGTCGGGTGTATTCTAATGCTAATGCTTTTACAACACTTTCATTCGCTTTAAGTACTGTTCTTACTGGAGCGACCAATGAATACTTTAAAGTTTCAACTATCTTTTTTATGATCGGGATTCTTTGTTCACTTCTATTATTGATTATAATTCTGACACATACATCATTAAAAACTATGTTTAATAATAAAAAAACAATAGCTTCATAATATAAAAAACCATAAAAGCTGCCTATGCTTTTATGGTTTTTAATTTAAGATAAAATGCTAACGAGTTCGCTTTTGTATTTTTCTATGTTGCCAGCACTTAAGAATAAATAAACTGCATCCTTATATTGTTCAATGTTTCTTATGCTCATTGAAGAATACGTTGGATTAACTACATTGGTATTATCTATCTTATTTTCTCTGTTTTCTGGACTATATATATCAGTAATAAAATGATGGTCAGCTTTTGATAACTCACTTTTAAAATCATTTAAGAATGTTTCAAATCTATTTATGGTATGTGGTTGGAAGATTGCTATAATTTTTTTCTGTGGGTATTTTTTTCTGCATGCTTCTAGTGTTACCCGGATCTCAGTAGGGTGGTGACCATAATCATCAATGATAATAGCCTTATTACAAGGAGTTTCTTGGAATCGACGTCTTGCTCCATTTAAATATTTTAAGTCTATTACATTACTACCTGGTAATTTGTGTACTCCATTTAAATATAAATTTGTTACCAATGCAGCTGCGACATTCATAATATTATGTTTTCCGAAGAAGGGAGTATAAATATTGAATCGTTGTTTTTTGTACTCTAAATCAAACATAGTATACATCTCAGTATTATTCTCACAAACATTTGAAATAACTGCATCGTTATCTTCACTAAATCCAAACTTGACTAAATTTATATCTAAATCTTCAATACACTGTAAAACATTTTCATCATCTCCATTTATAATGGCCACCTCCTTCGTGTTTTTTAGAAAGTCTCTAAAAACAGATTTGGTATCTTCTATATCCCTAAAAACATCTGGATGGTCAAAGTCTATATTTGTAATAATGGTTATCTTAGGAGAGTAATTCAAGAAATTGTTTTTATATTCACATGCTTCAAATAGAAATAAACTCTCAGGTTTTTCAGTCAAGTTGCCTACTCTTTTATTTCCACCAGTCCCATCACCTATTATGTAACTTATATCAGTAAATGCAGGCCAATCTAATTGAGATAGAATGTTCGTTGTGGATGTTTTTCCGTGTGTTCCGGATATGGCAATACTTAAATATTCTTCACTAAGGGTTGATAAGAAATCTGTGTACTTTATAATTTTATGGCCTAACCTACTAGCTATTCTGTAATCTATATTGTTATCAGGATTGAAAGAGTTTCCTACAATGATCTCTGTATAAGAATCAATTGCTTTTTCTATCTCACCAAAATTAAATATGTTAATGTTATTTTGTAGTAACTTTTCTTGGGTAAAGATGTATTCATTGGTATCTGAACCTTGAACACTGTATCCTTTCTCATGCAGCAACAGTGCTAAAGCACTCACTCCAGCCCCTTTAATACCAATAAAATAATAATTCTTCATTCTAATTTCCTCCTCATTCTGTCACTATGATTCTCACTAATTATAAAATTTAAATAATTCCAAATCTTTTTAGTGCATAATATATTCCGTCCTGGCTAGATTTTTTAGTAACAAAATCAGCAACATTTTTTAGTTTTTCACTGCCATTTCCCATTGCTATACCAAGACCCACCAGCTCTAACATGTCAATATCATTTTCACCATCCCCAAATGCTATAGCTTCCGATCTATCTATACCGAAAAATTGTAAAGTCTTCATTACAGCTAGAGATTTTGATACATCGTCCTTTAAAATATTTAACACGTATGGATGCCACCTTTTAAATGTTAAATCAGGGAATTTTTTATTATATCTTTCTACTGTTTCATCATTTGCAAACAGACAAAGCAAAAATACCTCTTGATCAAAAATAAAAGGATTGGTTTGTGGATATTCATTCAATGACAAAGTTTCTTTTAACGCACTAAGGATTTCTTTATCCTCTACTCCATTCATACTGAAATCTTCAGTATAAAAAGATAGGGCGGAATTTTCTTCTTTCGCAAAATCAATAAGTTCCTTTATTATATTTTTATCCATAGGAACCTTATGGATAATTTCTTCCCCGTGCTTAACATAACCACCATTTGCGGTTATGAATGTCTCTATTCCAATGGCCTTTAATTCTTTACACATTGATAATGGTCTTCCGGTTGCAGCAACTACCTTGATTCTTTTGCTTAATAACATTTTTATAGCTTCAATTGTGGACTGTGGAATATTTCCATTTTCATAGTTTGTAATAGTCCCATCCACATCGAAAAAAACAATTTTGTAAGCCTCAGAAGTACTCATAGCCACTACTCCCTTAATTAGTGAGATAATTTCTAATGAAAAACAACCATTTTCTATATTTTACCATAATTGATAAGTGATTAGAAAAGTCTAACCCAATAATTAGAAGTTTATGGTTTTAACCTATTTGTATTCCTCTTTGCATTTTCATGATCATTCATTATTCGATAACAAGTAAACAGATTAATGCTCATTTTTTAAGTGATAAAAGTTCATATTTGATAATAAAGACATATTAATAATAAGAACAACAGAATTAGTAAAAACATCAAATTAAATAAGCCCTTTAACCATTTACCCACTTTCCCCTTCTCCCCCAAGGGTTTTACAATATCACCTATATGAAGCCATTCAAATAACTAAGAATTTAACAGAAGCAAATAAAAGAAAATAACAAGTTAACAGTTTGTTTAATACACTGTATACAAACTCACAATAGAATTATTGAATTATTAAGTATTCCACAAGTGAATATTCGAAAGGGATTTTGGAATTTAAAAAAGAGGTTCCATAAATGGGACCTCTTTTTTTAGCTAATTCAAATATTAAACATGAGAATTGAAACGCCAAAAGCCTTGTAACAAGTAAATTTTTTACAAGGCTGTTTAGATATCAAATTTTGCAAATTCCGGTATTTCTCCAGTCAATTGATATTGTTCTACTTTAGCATCGTGAATTAATTCATATGGGATCTTCTTAAGTAAAGTTTTTATATCTTTACGGAAGGCTTTCCTGAAAAAGGCTCCCAGGGAATGTATTCTAAAAGTTGATTTAAGCACACTTTGTTCAGTTATGTAGGAACCAATACTATCTATGCAGCTAATAAAGTATCGCTTAATCGAATTTTCAAGATTAAAGGATTCATCATTTTTAATAAATTTCACCTTATCATATACCTCTTGCTTAAAAGATAGCATGATGTCAAATTGGTCTCGAGGCTTGTATTTTATTTTATGCCCATCAAGAAAATATATTAATTCATGGGAAAGCATTGCGATGAGATGATCAACTTTAAATTCACCGCTGCTTTGTTCTTTAACACAATCTTCTTTTAATGTAATCCATACCTTTTTAACCCAAATCTGATTGCCACGGAACTGTAAGCCCTCAAATTTAACATCAAATAAAGGTTCCAACAAAGCTAAAATTTCTCTAACCTTCTTCGCATTTTTATTTAATTGCTTCTTTAAAGTTGACATGTTACGAGATTGTTTAAGCATTTTCAAGTCAATGTCTTCTCTTTTAGACATAGCTGTACGGAACTGGTTAAATAAAGAAAGCATTAACTCAATTGCTTCGGGGTTTGCTGTCCTAACCAATTCTGCGAGAATATTTGTATCAAAAAGAGAATGAGGAATCAGAAGGTAATTTAGTTTACCTCCTTCCACACCTGGATTATTGCACTTTTCAATGTCTTTTAACACTAAGACAGAGATTCCATTTTGGATCTCCTCTTTAACAAAGTGATATTTCTCTAAATATAATTTCCCTGAATACAAAGAAGAATAAGGAATCTGGAGTTTTTTGGCCCAGTAAGAAAGGTTGAACTCTTTTAGAATACCTCTTTGGTTTTTCTCCAAGTCCAGCTGCTTGAGCATAGTTAGGTAGACAACATAAGCGGATGCTGGGGGCCGTTCAAACGTCTGGTCTCGCAACAAATGAAATTCTTTTAGTATAGATTGGTGCATTCTGAAACCGTCAATCTTCACTCTTTTCATGCTCAAGCTCCTTTCTAATTTATGTATTGATTCGCAGAAAGCCAAATAAAGACTAGGTACAAGAGATCTTTGTCCTGAATGCATGTTAATCTCAAGACATGAAAAAATAGCTTTTCTATAGACAATTCTATTAATCTCTTATTGTTGAAATAAGTATAACTCAATCGAAATTTGGAAAATGATCCTCTCTAGAGAAAATGCACCACAAATAAAAGTGGAATAAACACTGGTATAATAAGCTTTCGGAAAAAGTTATTATTTTTTTCTTATACGATTACCGCTAGATTATGCACCAATAGATATAAAATGCACCATTTAAAATAAATAAAGAACTATTAATAAACCTTTGATAAATGGGGATTTATCTATAATGTAAAGGATTATATTTATACGGGTTCCGCTATAATGTCTTTGAATTGGTGCATTTTAAGTTATGCAGCAGTCGCAGTAATTGATTTCAGTATTTGAACTTTCATTTGGTTTTTTTAATATTAATTACCAACTTTCTTTTTAAATCAAGGTTTTTAATCCATACAGGTTCCGCTAGATGCCCATCAAATGGTGCATTTTTAGTGGTGCGTTTTATTTTTATTTCTATACAGGTTCCGCTATAAATTCATATAGCCGGCTGTTAACCCCTACAACCTCCGCAGAGAAAAAGAGATATAATATCTATTAAACCCTTGATTTATAAGGGTTTATATAAGTTAGTTATATCAAAAGTGGTGCATTTCTTTTGAAAAGTGGTGCATTTTGATTAGGCATGTCGGGTAAAATGGTGCATTTCTCGATTTTTTAATTTTTATTTGGTGCATTTTGATATTATTAAGAGGACAAATTCACCCCTTTTTCTAAGGAGGTTAGAAAAATGAAATATGAAGACATACCAGAACATTTAATCCTAAATTATGAAGCTCTGAAAATTGTTCTTTTTGAGGAAGTTAAATCACTCTTTATGGATCGCCCTCATGTTTTGTCAAAGTGGAGCAGCTTAGCGTATCAAATGACAAAAGAAGAAATATTAAATCAAAAGCCCACAGATGATATGCGTTCTTTTGGAGTGTTAATCTCCCTTTTTACAGAAGCATTTTTTCACCAGAAACCAATTACTAAGGAAATGATCAAAGATGTTGTCTCCTCATCTGGTGACACGATAAAAGCATTTATAACAGGTCATCTGCACCAGGAGTTTCCTGAAGTCGAAGTGAAATATAGTTTTAACGACAATAAAATTGAAGAAGCGCTAGAGAAGGACTATATCCTTTCCAGCACGAATATGGATTTTCATCTAATGAGAGATATGGTTACGAAGAAGAATGATTTCAAAGAAGGCGAAGCAGGTTATCTAGCGACTGAAATTATAGACAATCGAGGTAACGTTAAAGGGGTTGCTGAGCTGCGGCCGCATGAATTACAAACTGAATTAACGATAGAGCAGCAAGTATGGCTAGAGACCTTGGGTGAAACGCTTAACTCGTTAGATGACTTGACCGCGGATTTATTTGATTTGATATCATATTTATGGCTTACACAGCCAAAGTCGAGTGATGGATACATAGAGTTTCATAGTAATGATGCTTTGCGACTAAGAAATATAAAAAAGAGAAGTTTTGCTGGTAAAGAATTTGATTACCGGGAAGAAGACCGTTTTAACATTATGAGAAGAGTAGCGGCACTCTCAAGTATTTGGGTATCCTTAGGTGACCAGACTATTAAGATTGTAAATACGGAAGGCCTTCAAGATAGCGAGCTGTATAAATTTAAGGATTTCCAGAAGATGTTTGAAATAGGAAAAATACGTATAGCCTATGATAAGAACACAGGAGAAGCTAAAGGAATATATGCTGTCCAGGTGCGCCCTACTTCTATTTTAACTCCTTATCTGGAAGGTCCTAAAAAGACACTTGGTATATTAGATTTAAAGGTCTTTAAATACAGCCATACCAGCCAAAGAGCTCATAAACGGCTGACAAGGTATTTAAACCTCCAATGGAGGATCAGAACGGTTAGGAACACGCTTGGGCAGCCATTTAAGGTAGGAACTCTTTTAAAAGAAATGGACTTCTCCTCCCGTTATACTGGAGTTGCACTAAGGGATAAATTTGAAAACACTTTGGATGATCTCCAGGCTGATGGTGTTATAAAAAAATGGATGTATTTAGATGAATTAGACGAAGAAATGGTAGGAAAACGAAACTGGGTTAAAGAATACTGGAGTAAGTTAAATGTACATATTTTGCCGGCTGATTATATTGTAAAGGAAAACAGAAAGATTCTTTCTTCGCAACCAGTGACAAACAAAAGATTAATCGAAACATCCATAGCGCAAAGTGCAGCAGATATTGAATTAGTACCAAGCGGACATTCTATGGCTATACAAAGTGCAAAAGACTCACAAGGGCCGATTACTTTAACTCCTGAAAAAATGAAGGAAGCATTGGAGTTTTTAAATATTAGCATCCGGCAAGCTTCTGAGGAAATAGGCATTGCTCACACTACCCTATCGCGCTATATAAAAAGGGAAAATAAAAGGCAGAATAAGAAAAACGATGAGAAAATGTTGAATTGGCTGAAGCAAAAGCTTAATTAAACCTAAAAAGGATGAACCCGTTGGAAATTGTGATTGAAACAATAATGGACATTGAAGGTAACAGGGGTTTAAGAAGAGGTACTTTTCATGTCCGTGATCATGAGTTTAAAAAAAACCCTACTTTTACAGCGGCAGTAACAACCTATGAATGGATACAGTCTCAAATAAGGGAAAGTGGCTTTAGACAAACTGTAATTGAAAAAGTGACATGGAATGAAAATAACGATATTACAGAAGACGTAAAGCAAATTAGACCAATAATAAAAGATGACTTACCATTTTAAAAAGGCCAAACTCATAGATGAGTTTGGCCTTGTTCTTCAGTTGGAACTAAAATAAGAATAGACAAAGAGGAAAATGTTCCTTCTTTCATATATTTTCCTCAAAGTTTAGATGCTTACTCTCCAACCATACCATCATTGTCATTATCTCGCATATACCGATATAACCAATGTTATATTAAGGTTATAGGAATACATTGCTTGATATTAAAAGAACCACACATAATAGATATATCTAAAATGTGTGATCTAATTTTAATTTCTTATTCAACTAAAGCACCCTATAATTTAATAGCAATAGGTAAGACTTTGATGTAATCTCCATCTTTTCCCCTGCTCCACACCCAACGTGCGATTTTCACCGCATTAGGCGTTCCATCTTATTCTTTTAGACTAAAGCAATTAAATTACAAACTTTACGGAATTGGTTTAGTTTCTTCAGTTGTTTTCCATCCAATTGAAGAATGTTCCTATATCGTTCAATCGTCGTTTCATTAGTAGCATGGATTAATCTATGTACATCTTCATGTACGATTACAAGATTGCTAAATTCATCTGTCCCCCCCATATGTCGGGGTAACTTATGGTGACAGTGCAGCTTATCGGATGTCAAAAATTCCCCTGTTACAGCACATTTTCCTAGTTGCATAGAGTACCTTGAAATTTTGTTATCTGCAAATTCTAAGTTGTCTTTACCGTAAGGTATTTGTAACATCTTGTTTATTTCTATGGCAATGTCAGCCCTAAGATTTTGATGAAGTTTAAGCCTTCCTTCTTTTGTATAGTCACATATATCTTGACTGAAGTTCATGGCATTACTTGTTTGTGTATCTCCGAAGAGAAATAAATGCAAACCAGCAATTTTATATGTTTTGAAATTATTCTTATGAAGTCTCTTGTATGTTTCCGATGGATTAATGGGTTTTCCATATTTCCCAATTGATTTTAGACGATTATACATGGTTTTCGTTAGACGATAGGCTATTTTTCCAAAGTCAATATTTACATGAGTTGCAATTTTAAAGTAATTTTTTATTCCGAGAATATAAGAGTTATAATCCAAAACAGTTTTTGGCGTTGGCTTATTTTGAATCTCGCGAATTAAATATCTAAGTTTATCTAGTATGTTTTTCTTCTTTTTATCCATAATATGTGTATTGGCTACATATTTATTACGCTTGGATACTGCTTTAATAGAAAAACCTAGAAAATCAGATTTTCTCTTTCTTAGATTAGTAATCGCTGATTTCTCGGAAGATACATCAAGGTTTAATTGATTTTTTAGGTATTCTTTGGTGGCGTGATGTATTCTTATAGCTGATTCATGAGAATTTGTGAAAATCTTGAAGTCATCCGCATATCTGATGATATACATTTGTTTGAGATTCGTTTTCTTTAACGCTCTAGTCTTACTATTAGGTGCATAAGAATGTTTTAGTTTTAAGCATTCCCATTGGTTAGCTATCCACCAATCTAAATCATTTAAAACAATGTTCGATAGTAGGGGGGATAGGATACCTCCTTGCGGAGTTCCTTTAGTTGGAACACCTATGCCTTTTATTGGTGCCTTTAACATTTTTGAAACAATGGCTAATACTCTTTTATCCCGTATACCTATACTGTACATTTGTTTAATTAATTTTGAATGGCTTACATTGTCAAAAAAACCTTTTATATCAATGTCTACTACATGATGTAACTTCACATTATTGACTAAGAACTGACATCTAGCCATTACATGATGAGTTGACCTATTTAGTCTGAAACCGTATGAATGGTGATAAAATTTAGCCTCACAAATTGGTTCTAATACTTGTTTGAACATCTGTTGTATTAACCTATCTCTCATAGTTGGAATTCCTAATGGTCTTTTCTTTCCATTCGGTTTAGGTATTTCAACTCTTCGTACCGTTTGAGGTTTATAATTCTTTAATGCTTTTCGAATTACTTCAATAAATTCATCAACGTTTTCAATTTTATATTTATCAATCGTGATGCCATCAGTTCCAGCTGTTTTTGAACCTGTATTCGCTTTGATGTTTCGAAAGGCTAATAAGATATTGTCTTTCGATATGATATGTTCATATAGCCTTAAACCCTTTGTAGCATTGTTTTTACTTCGCTCGTAAAGGTCATCAAATATGTCTTGCATACTGTAATATTCTGCATGCCGTAAAGCTGTACTCACCGATGGATTGTTTCTCCTTCCTTGCGGAAAATCCCATCATCGTACTCGACCCTGTGAGTTTCATTAAATTGATTTGCCTTCAACGAATAAGACTTGGGACCATCCCTCCACGTTCGTTACACGTTTCATCGGTACTATATCCCTACTTTCGCAAGAATAAAGTCACTTCGATGTTTATTTATCTTATAGACACCATCCAGATAGTAGTCTTTTAATAGTGGATGTTTCTTACTTACAACGTTCCGATTAACCTAGCTTTACATATATCCGTAGGTGCTTACTTTAAGCCTGTCAATTCTATATCCTCATTAGTTAGATATTCCGAGGTTCCTATGTACTAGTCGTACTTTTCGGTGTTTGACACTGCATTTACAGCATACGTCTTTCGAGCGTATTAGATTCTAGACCTGTACATTCGCAAGTTCGTCAGTCCATCTGGACATTCTCACCTTAGATATTTTATAGCATCCCGACCTATCATGAACCATATTCTGTTTAAGAACTTAGGTACATTTCAGCCGACTTCACCTAGCTTCATACACGTTCGGGCTACTACCATTCCGTGCATGTAGGAGTATCAGATAACTCGTTTCAGCTCAACATGACGGCCCTCATTCCAAGTTTCAATTAATCAGTTGTGATTGCTTTTTAGCAATCCTCCTATTTCGTGTTTATACACTTATAAGGAAACGTTTCGCACAGTACATTTCTTCACAAACTTATTGCAGGAATGCTGCCCCAGTGGTTGAATAAGAAAAAAGCTGCCGAAATGACAGCTTAGACTTTTGCTCCTGCACCCTAAGTTCTATAGCAAATCACCTTTTAAGGCCTAAGCTAAACAAGGTCTAATTTATCTTTTGAGTGTTCATTCATTACCTTGAACATAGTGAAAGTTGACTCCTGGTCTGTTATATAACCTTTTCCTTCTAAGTGTTTATTCTTTTTATGATGGAAAGACTCAAAAACCTCGTTATCCTTAAGTTCATACGTGTAATGAAACCCAGGGCACAAACAAAACTCCTCTATATTTTTATATGGTTTGTTTGGAATTTCTCGTGCAATTACTATGTTTGGATCGAAGAAGAAGTAAACATAGGGTTTATTTGTTATTATTTTCAACTAAACACACCTTTTCAAAAGACTTTCTGTACATCAAATGGAATAACTATATTCTTCTCTATATTTACTTAATATCCTTCTTAAATAAACCTGCCCCTTAGCACAATAAGGAAAAGCTCCTTTTTAGAGAATAAAAATAGGATTGCAACAGCAATCCCACTATTCAAACACAAGGATTCTGGCATTATTTCTGATACTTAAGTAATTCCTCAACAACTTCCGCAAGTGCATCCGCTGTTCTATATTCTTCTTCCAATGTATTTTCAACTCCACCAATTTCCATTAAAACTGATTGATTTTTTAGGTCCTGGTTGTAGGTGTTTTGAGTATTCGGATCTGTTTTAACCAATACCCCTCTCGATAAACCAGGATATTTTCCTTCAACTATCTTATGAAGGTGTTGTGCAAATTTTAAACTGTCCTCGTCTTTAACATTTGACCGAAAAACGACAAATGCGATTCTTGCAAAATCTTCTCCATTTATTTTGGCCGTAGTCCCATTCTTTTCATTTGAGTCCCGGTGTATATCAAATATCATTTCAATGGTAGGGTTATTTTTCAGGCTTTCTTCTAAAGATTCTCTTGAAACAGAATATGATTGATCATAGGAAAGCCCTCTGTCCTGAAGAATTCCCATAGTATCACTAGTATCGTGTACTGAACTGATATTTCTTTCCTTTAATGCCTGACTAAATCTATTTCCCACTAATGAGATATTCCTTGTGGGATGGTAAGGTTCGTTGTTGGGATCCTTCGTCTTCGTTTCTGAGATAAATGATTCTTGATTATGTGAATGATAAATATAAACTAAAGGTTCGGAGTTCTTAACTGCCGATAATGGATTGTTTTCAACAAATGAAGAAAGTGTATTTTCAATGGTTTCTTTACCATTAAATGAAAAAATCCATAAGATAGCAAGGAAGCTCAGGATGAACCCACTTGATGTAAGTGAAATCAATTTAAAAGTTCTTTTTCTTTTCATTTTCCTTGCAGCTTTTCTAAGTTCTAATTCAGTATTTAAAACAAAATCCGGTCTCGGTTCCATTGAATAGGTTTCCTTAATTTGGTTAATGAAATCCTTATCAGTTTGCATTTTCGATTACCTCCTCTGCACCTATATCTAGCTTACATTTAAGAATTTTTAATGCCCTATGATAATCTACTTTTACCTTGGATTCGCTGCAATTAAGAACCTCAGCTGTTTCTTTTATTGAAAATTCGTTTATAGCCCTCAGGATTACAACAGCCCTAAAACTAGGTTTTAATCCTGAGATAGCTGTATGAACCATTTTTTTCATCTCATTTTGTTCAACTAAATCGTTAGGCTCTTTTTCGGTTGAAGCTAACTGCTTAAAAAACCCATCCGTAAAGATTGCACTAAATCTTTTCTTGCGATAATGATCAATTGCAATATGCTTAGCTATCGAAAAAATCCAAGTCTTTACGCTGCTGCTTCCAGAATGGAAATTTTTAAAATTATTCAGAACGCGAATAAACACTTCTTGGGTCAAATCCTCAGCATCGTTTTGATTTCCTGTAAAACAAATAAGAAACCGATAGACATCCAAATAATATTGCCGATAGATTTCAACAACTCTGTTTTCGTAATCGTTATCAGCCAAAATTATCCCCCCAATTATGTATTCGCTAATTAATCGTTTGAGATATGGAAAAGGTTACAAAAATTTTATTATCATATCAAAAGACCGTCCTTGACGATACTTTTTGATTTATCAAGTAAAAAAACCATATTACTTATTCGTTCTTCTTTTTTAAGAATTATCCTTCTTCGACTAACCTGCCCCTTTCGTATTATAAGGTCATCCAGATATGAAAATATTTCTGGTTGACCATTTTTTATATGGTCTTATTATAACGGTAGCCGGGGTAAAACGTAACTGCCCG
>NZ_VCRN01000003.1 GCF_009849585.1 Bacillus sp. ZZV12-4809 | reverse complement strand
TAGATCTATTTTCATTTTGTCTAGTTGTCTGTGTCTGCCTGCAGCCTGCGTTCTTTCCGTTCATCTCTGTCTTGTGCTCCTCTTCTGTCTCTGCTTCTGCTTCTGCCTCTGCTTCTGCTTCCGCCTCTGCCTCTGCTTCTGCCTCTGCCTCTGCTTCTGCCTCTGCCTCCGCTTCTGCTTCGCTCTGCCTCTGCTTCTGCTTCCGCCTCTGCTTCTGCTTCCGCCTCTGCTTCTGCTTCGGCTTCTGCTTCTGCTTCTGCTTCTGCTTCCGCCTCTGCTTCTGCTTCTGCCTCTGCTTCTGCTTCTGCCTCTGCTTCTGCTTCCGCCTCTGCTTCTGCTTCCGCTTCTGCTTCTGCTTCTGCCTCTGCGTCTGCTTCTGCGTCTGCTTCTGCTTCTGCTTCTGCTTCTGCTTCTGCTTCTGCTTCCGCTTCCGCTTCTGCTTCTGCTTCTGCCTCTGCTTCTGCTTCTGCTTCCGCTTCTGCCTCTGCTTCTGCCTCTGCTTCTGCCTCTGCTTCTGCTTCCGCTTCTGCCTCCGCTTCTGCCTCCGCTTCTGCTTCTGCTTCCGCTTCTGCCTCTGCTTCTGCCTCCGCTTCTGCCTCCGCTTCTGCCTCTGCCTCTGCCTCTGCTTCTGCTTCTGCCTCTGCTTCTGCTTCCGCCTCTGCTTCTGCTTCTGCCTCTGCCTCTGCTTCTGCTTCTGCTTCTGCTTCTGCCTCTGCCTCTGCTTCTGCTTCTGCTTCCGCCTCTGCTTCTGCTTCTGCCTCTGCTTCTGCCTCTGCCTCTGCCTCTGCCTCCGCCTCTGCCTCCGCTTCTGCCTCTGCTTCCGCTTCTGCCTCTGCTTCCGCTTCTGCCTCTGCTTCCGCTTCTGCCTCTGCCTCCGCTTCTGCCTCTGCCTCTGCTTCTGCTTCTGCCTCTGCCTCTGCTTCTGCTTCCGCCTCTGCTTCCGCTTCTGCTTCTGCCTCTGCCTCTGCTTCTGCTTCTGCGTCTGCTTCTGCTTCTGCTTCCGCCTCTGCTTCCGCTTCCGCTTCTGCCTCTGCCTCTGCTTCTGCTTCCGCTTCTGCTTCCGCTTCTGCCTCCGCTTCCGCTTCTGCTTCCGCTTCCGCTTCTGCTTCCGCTTCTGCCTCTGCTTCCGCCTCTGCTTCCGCCTCTGCTTCTGCCTCTGCTTCCGCTTCTGCTTCTGCTTCTGCTTCTGCTTCCGCCTCTGCTTCCGCTTCCGCTTCTGCCTCTGCTTCCGCTTCTGCCTCTGCTTCCGCTTCCGCTTCTGCGTCTGCTTCTGCTTCCGCTTCTGCTTCTGCTTCTGCCTCTGCTTCTGCTTCCGCTTCTGCCTCTGAATCTGAATCTGAATCAGCTTCTGCCTCTGCTTCTGCTTCTGCCTCTGCCTCTGCTTCTGCCTCTGCATCTGCATCTGCATCTGCTTCCGCCTCTGCCTCAGCCTCTGCTTCCGCCTCTGCCTCTGCCTCTGCTTCTGCTTCTGCTTCTGAGACTGATACTCCAACTCCTACTCCAACCCCAGCGCTTGCTTCTGCATCTGAGTCTGCATCTGCTTCCGTTTCTGTTTCAACCTCTGCTTCTGCCTCAGAATCAGCTTCTGCTCCTGCATCTGCTTCTGCTTCCGCTTCCGCCTCTGCTTCCGCTTCTGCCTCTGCTTCTACATCAACTTCTGCTTCTGCCTCAGAATCTGAATCCGAATCCGAATCTGCTTCCGCCTCCGCTTCTGCCTCTGAATCAGCTTCTGCTTCTGCTTCTGCCTCAGCATTTGCTTCTGCAGCAGCTATCGCATTGGCATCAGCGTCGGCTATTGCATTAGAATCAGAATCTGATGCCAATCCGGTATTTACATCTATATCTCCAATGTCAAAGCCTAGGTCAGATAATCTCTCAAGATATTCATCTCTTATGCTTTGATAATCCGATTCTGAAATTCCACTATTGTTCTCAAGTGCCTGTAGTTTCTCAAGCAATCTTTGGATTTTTTTCAATTTGCTTTTTTTCTTCTGCCAACCCATCTTTTCCTCCTTTCTGATTATATAAAATGCTCCTGAACCGTTAATTTCTAGGAAAATAATCTATGACTCATGCGCAGGAACGCGATAAATAATCAGTCTTTTTTTGTTGGTTTTCTTACCTTTGACTTGTCGGCATTTTACACTCGTCTGATTAATTTCTTACTTTTTTCTACTTAACTTCGATTTCTCAAATAGTTTCATAACAGTTTGTAATGATCTATTCTTCTTCAGTCGAAGGCTCAGACTCAATTTCTGCAATTTGAGCTTGTAGCTTTTCTACTTTTGACTGCAGTTTGCCTCTGATTTTTTCATTTTCTTCTGTGGCCTCAATTGTGTTTAAATCTTCAAGCAGCTCCTGTACCTTGTCCTTTTTTCTATTAAGCCTTTTATCACGCATGTGATTCACTCCCTTCAAGAAACTTAATATATTATAGTTAGAATACATATTTTGTTGTGGGGCTTTTCCTCAGTATCAGCCATTATTATTAAAAATGGGTTTACCTAATTTACAAAAAAGTTAAATGAAATTGTTCAGTCCATATTCTCCCTTGCGCACAAAAAAATGACGTGTAGTTAAGCACACGTCATTTTTTACCTAATTTAACTTTATTTTTTGTTATATCCCTTATCTCCATATGGCTGGAGCTCCGCCAGCCACTTTTCCTCCAATTTCCCCAGGGCTTCCTTCTCGTTAAAATACGGATCGTCTTTCTTTTTCAGCTTCTCAAGAATGCTGATTTCAAAAGCACCTTTCCCATACTGATTCCAATCCTCCTGCAGCTCCCGATTCGGCATATAGACGTTTGATTCAAGGGAAAATCTAACACCGTTCAAGCTTTTTAAATTGTTTGTGCTGCCGATGAAGATCTTGTTGTTCACTGTATTCTTTATTTGATAAACCCCAGCTTCAATGGGCGTTTCTTTAAACTGCTGCTTTAATTCTCTTTTGCGTTCCATGGTAATCCCCCGTTTTTCTATTTTTTAAGCCAATACTCGCTGCCATCGGGCTTTCTGTCTAAGAATCCATAATCAATTAAATACCTTCTGATCAAAGCATAATCCTCATAAATGGCCATTAGTGCCTGATTTAACTCTTTCTCGCCATAAGTTTGATCAGGCTTCAGCCTGCCAGCAATTTCCCGCAATACAATCAGCCTTTGCTTCTCTCTTGGCGGAAACTTTGCAAGAGGCATACCAGGACCCTCAGCGAAGTATTTCTTGAGAACCTTCACCTGTTCTTCCTCTGTAATGTTATAGCGGTCATCCACCATCGTGGCACTTTTATGGACAGGCAGGAAAGCTGGTGCGTGCTCATCCTTTTCTTTCAGCAATTCCATGATCGCGAGAAAAGTCTTCGCCTGACGCTCCTTTTCCTTTAAGGCAAAACGGTGATGGCGAATGGTCGAAGTGCTCCCCATGTCCAGTTCCTTTTGGATATCCTTATCGCTTTTCCCCTGGTAAAAAAGCTGCAAAAGACTTTTTTGATGATCCGTAAGCCCTGTAAGCTTCTTATCCATAGAAAGCAGATAGTCAAATACTGAAATATGCTCCGTTTCAATATGAATGCGCATATAGCGTTCCGCTTCGTAAAATCGATCCTTGTATGGGTAGACGATTCCTTTTTCCGTCTTTTCCCCGCATAACAGGCAAGTGTATGCCTCTTTTTCTTCGGTGAAGCCCTGCTTTAGCTCCTCCAAGGAAGCCTCCCAAAATTGATTTGATAATTCCATTAATTAAACCACATCCTAATCTATATAAACAAATTTAATATTTGTTTGCTTCATGTTAAACATAATATACTATCGTTTGATTATAGTCAATGAACTATAAACAAATTATTATTTTGTTTTATTAATCTTAAACAAACTAGGCATCTGTTTATTAAAAAAGGTCAAATAAAAAGACCTTCAACGGAGAAGATCTTTTTTATTTTAGAATTCCCAATATTTAGTTGTATGTTATTTATTTTCAAAGTCCCTATAATGTATGATCTCAGATAGAATTTTGCATCCGCTTGCTTTCTTAAGCTCAGCTCTTGCTTCTTCCCTGTTGTCATACTCAAACATTTGGATCCGGTCCTGTAAAAATAGTGTTAATATCCACATATCGAATTCCTCCCTGGAGATATGATTCGTTAAAGATGTGCATGAGCCGCATCGTCCTGAGTGCATGCAGAGAAAAAGGAGTTTAATAGCTTTTTAATAAAGGTTTTTATTTTAAAAACAAATTAAAAGCAACCGTGATCAGCCATCCAAGGGCTATCGTTAGAGAAATATATGTACCGACATACAGCAATATCTCTGTCATGGTTCCTCCCCCAATGATTGGACTTATTTCTTATAGGTGGATTTTATTCTCGCTGCTAAGAATTGACCAGTTTTCATCTCCCCTCCTTCTAAAATAATGTCATTATAACAAGCCATAATTAAAAAAATGTCGAACAATCAGAGCTTTATCAATTTGTAAATAGAGTGTTATCTTTCTTTAATAAAGGGACTTTTTTGTTTTATAAATGCAAAATAATGAATGAATTTCTCATCAGGAAAATGCCAATCCCCATTCAATAAAGCCCGGGGTCCGTTTTTGGCGTTTTCTGATGGTTGTTTTTAACTAAATACGTTACTGATATTACCTTATTTTTTGGGGACAATACTTTTGAGGTGGCTGATGTGATTAAAAAGGTTTTAATATGTATTTTCGTTTTTCAACTAATTTCAACAACTGGTATTGCCCAAACAGAGCAGCAAATACAAATATTCAATATAAATAAAGGGAAGGTAATAAAAGTTTTACAAATGAACCCTGAAGTACAACAAGAAACAGAGAAATTTCTTGAGGGCATAACAGGTGTCTATGTTAAATACAATCCTATTCCTAATAAAGGATTTATGATAAGAATTCCTTTAGAGCCTAATAGAAAGGTAAGAAACAAATGGTTTGATGGCCTTGTAGATGAAGTTACTATTATACTTTCTGGTCAAGAAAATCCATATTTAATGGTTTTTGATGATGAAAACAGACCGTATTTTTTTACCTTTGAAGGAAATATAGAAGAATTCCTGGGAATATTGAACTTTAAATTGTAGACTTTACGAAAAATAGCTTTTTGATTTTAACTGAGGATTTGTTATAAATTGGGGTCCCTGGATGATTTCTTCATAGTTAATAGGCTGCATTTATTATAAATGCAGCCTTCGGGGTGCAAAATCACCAAACATATAAATTATAAAGAACTTGCTTTTTCTTGGAAAAGACCGGATCAATTAGAGAATATAAGGAACAATTAAAATGAATTAGCCTGAGTTCATGTACGCTTTAAATCAATCAATGAGGATCTAAGGAAGTTGATTTTAGAACATCTAATGATATACAGCCCAGCCACTGCTGCAGACGAATCTGTTAAAAATAAGATTGAAGTATTAATCTCAAACAGATTAAACCACAATATGATAGACTGTATTTTAATTATGAATTTTCTGTATATTTAACATAGTGGTGCACCTTCCCCTTGGCAGTAAGGTTATCTTGTAGTAAAAAAATGCAGGATATTTCATGTTACGAGGCAGCTTCAGATTTTAAGGTATGCCGTTTCACCTGAATATATTCTCCTGTAGTTTTATTCATTACTTGGGACACTTCTTTGGTATGTGTGATCTCAAGCCAATCATTTTGTATATCAGCCACTAATTTTACCTCCACATCATTTTTTCCATATTTTAAACCACTAAAAGATAATTTTGTCATCATCACACATTCCTTTCTTTTTTATATGTTTACTGCAGGAAAAATAGTAAACTTTTATAAATACCTCTTCCTCTATTATATCTACTGGGAAAAAGCTAGTCTTCCACTAAAGAAGAGGATTTGCTGCCGAAAGGTAATAACTAAATCAAAACCTGGGAGGGATATTACTAAGTCCTGAAGAAATGGTTCAATATCACTTGGCCAGACAAACTATATGCAAATTGGCCTGGGCTGGATCATGAAGAAACGGAGCGGTATTGTGAAAAGTCAGAGGCATGGTTAAGTGCGTATAACGGGAAAAATATTATTATGGTTACACATTTCGTTCCTTTTCCTAGATTTGTTAAATGAAAGGACGACCATAGCCGGGATTTTTTCAATGCTACGATGAGCAGTTCATACTTCGGTGAATTAGCAATGAAATTTGGTGTGAAAAAATATATATTTGGCCATATTCATACACGAGATCATGAACAGGAAAAAGGAATGGAAATCATCTGCACCCCATTAGGATACTATCCACACGAATGGGACTGTGAGTCAGCAGAGGTAAAGGTAACATTCCTTCTTAATTTAAATGCGGTAAAGTACAAATTTACCCTAATCGTAACCTAGCTTTCTCTTGTGAACCACCTGTAATATACTCTTGAAATATAATAAGTAATCCATACAGTAGCAAAAGTCCAATACCAAGTCCATCTTTTATACACAATCAACCGTGTATACTTTAAAGCGTAAAGCTCTAAAAGAGTAATAATGCCTGTGTGCCAAAAGTAATGAAAAGCTTTATACAAATAATTTTTTTTATCAGGATAATACAGATTGAATAAAACGCATAAAGCAGGATAGACAAAATACTCAAAGGTAAAGCTTGATTTGGTGGATCTTCTAAAGAACATTCTGTAAGGATACCTAATAAGTCTATATTCTGTAACCATTAATCCAAATAGCCAAGTAATAACTTGTTTAAATAAAAAGGCTATATTTGCTTCCCTAAGGCGATTCCTTGGTACGTATTTAATCAGTACCAGCACCATAATAACCCAGGAAGCCGTTTCAATAAATTTTTCTTTCCTATGTCTCAAAACACTCCCCTTTTTTCGATAATAATATCTTTGGTATTCCTGCAGTGTGAGACTTAACAGAAAACAATGAAAGAAATCTTTTTACTTCAATCCACAAACTCATTGGACTGCCGCAATACCTATTGCATAATGTTTGAACAGTATGTCCTTTACTAACTCAGATTGTTGTTCTTCGCAATTAACGATAAGAATTATTTCTGAATGCTTCCCTTTTAATAGCCTCTTCTTTTTCTTCAAAATGACTTCAGTATATATTCTAATAGAAAAACCTACTGCAAAACCGATGAACGCAGCGATAAGTCCCCAATATATTGGTCCCCATGCTAATTTGAATCCAATGCTGGCCCCAATGACACCAAAGGCTGTTGCAAGCGCTATGCCTATATCAATGAGAGACGTGCCATCTGAGCGATGAAGTGAGTCAAAAACCCTGCGTGCCTCTATACGATTACAAAGAGGAAGAGCATAAATATCTTCCTTTCGTATCCCGTTTTTCTCAAGTGTAGAAATCGCCAATTCTAAAAAGGAGTTACTTTCAAAAGTTGAAAATAACTGCATTTTATTCACGCCACCTTTTTGTCTTTTCAATATTTGGAGACCCTTTGACTGATAATGTTCTGTTAAATACCTTCTTAGTTCCTCTTCGTAAAGTTTATTATTTTCGACTGTATTTATGTAGGAGTCATACGTTGCAAAGCCATAGTGGGATGGAAGAAATAGGAGCCATTCCGGATTTAAAACAGAGGTCGCCTCCTGGATTTTCCCAAGAAACAAGAGAGACACTGCCTGCTGTGCATGCGAAAGATAAAAGAAGACCACAACCCAGAATATAAGAAAAAATGCTGTCAAAATTCTATGTATATAGAGCTGTCCAAGTCCTGGTACAAATAATGACCACATAATGGGCATAAGTGGGCTTCTTTTATCAAGATAATTAATTTCCACTGGTCCTAAACTAAATGTATTGATTCTATGTCCTTCATTTTTGGCTAATATATATACTTTGTTCATATCTACAGTGGTTCGATAGCTGTCCCATATAGCAAAAAAGTAGACAGGAATATACATAAGCAGCCATCTGGTATCCAAAATTTCCTTCGCCATATCAATATGGCCTTGAAATGAGTAAACCATAGCTAAGTTGACATTCGCTTTAATATTAATGAGGACTTCCCAAATAAATAAGACATAACCCCTAAGAAATTTTGACAAAAGCAAATGTCCAAATCCAGGGAACGCAGCTGACCACCAGCCGATGATATAAGGATTTCTCAAATGAATTTGAGAGGTGCCCCAAACGCTCACATGAGCTTTGTAATACCTTGCGGTGTTATCATTTTCAAAATTATCCATTGCCCAGCATCCTGTATGATGATTAATTTAAGATAGCTTCCCACAATTTACTCACATTATACGGTGAAGCAGCTCTCGCACAATAAGAAAGGGAGCTGCTAGAGCAGCCCCCTATGTTTACCCCTTCGTGTCCAAGCATTAATCTATCACCAATAACCGGAACCCTTTATCCCTTCCTATTCATCCATCCATGAAAGGAAGCGACCAATCCAATAAACAGGCAATAGCCTATAAAGGTATAAAGATGATCCCAGTTTTCAGCATGAACGAACATTCCGAAACTCTCTGCCATTTTTTCTCCGGCTGCCATCGCTAGACTTATGATCAAAACAAACATTCCCCGAAACCAGCCCTTCACGATTTCCATTATCTTTAATAAAGGAATCATAAAGATTGGCAGGACGGCCAGGGTAAATACAATATTGATCGTAAATATGTCTGAGAATGGCCGCGTTGGGAAAGCGTACATCCCTTTCCCGGTAAAATATAAATCTAAATATGTTCCTAACAGTGATGCCAGCAGCATGGCCGGCATATAGCTTTTAATTCCAGACCGCCTTTTTGGCAAGGGCTGCGAGCTCAAGCCTTTCAAGTGTTTTACAGTATGCATTGCGGATCTCCCCATTTATTAAATCATCTAATTCCACAAAATAATCCAATACATGATCACTTACATACCAGTCGCCTGGCTCTGCTTCAGGCTGGCTGACGTTTTTCCAGGCAATTTCAAGGCTTGGGCTGAAAATCCTTCTTCCCCCTGGCCGGAGCTGGCACGACTTCAGCTGAAACTGATATTGCTCGCCTGGCAGCCCTTCATGGACATCATTGAAAATATGCGGCCAATAATCCTTCCTTGAGCCGGTATGCGGATGGGCATTTGCCCACTGTTCCGTTAATGCAAGCCCCTCTTTGTCCTTAAACAGAACATCGTACAGTCTTTTTCCTAATGTAATTCGTTCGTGCAGCGATTCAAAATGATTTAAGGTCTGTCCTTTCAACTGGATGACCCCCTTTTTTTCATAAGGAAAAAGGATGTGATTGAAGGACAGGAGCTCCTGCAGCTTAAATTCAAGTTTTTGAAATACCTGAAGTTTATATTGAGGGTTTTGAATGACCCTTTTTTCTAAATAGCTCTGTTCATTGATGATAAGGGCAATGGTGAGTACATAGGGATCAGGATTCCTCCAAAAACAGCTCCAGACTGTTTCCATAAAAACGGAGATATTAATGGATGAAAACAGGTGAAACAAGGGCTTGTTTCGCTTCAGGCTTTCCCTGTATATCAAAAATTGTGGATAGGCATCTTGAAAAATGAGCCAGTTCCCTCTTTCCAAAAAAGCAAAAAAGGTTTCCTTTTCACGATGTGATAATAAACGGGATAAGAGCTCCCCTTTTAAATCAGTCATATTCCAGCCGCCATTGCGTGAAACCATATGGCCCAAAAAGGCCCAATGGATTTCAGGATGCTGCCGGTAAAAATCAAGATAGGCTTTTGTCCGGGTGACGTTATTCACGTTCCATTTTATGGTCTCCCTTTTTACCTGGTCCAGGATCTCCTTTTCTTCATCTGAAAGGTTGATATGTTTTTTTACTGCTGCCTTTTTCTTTAATTCTTCCTTTAACCAGCCCATTGTGTGTTTCTTTTTAAAAAAGATAGGCATCCCTCCTCCATGAATTCTCTCACCGTGATATGAATATGTATTTATAGGAATAGATTAACCGGAGAGGAATGTGCATGAAATGACCAATACCGCTGCTGGCATGAAACGACTTATCGCCGCATTAAGAAAAAAGCAGTCCCCCGATGGTTCATGGAAATATCCCTTTGAGACCGGCATTGTGACAGACGCTTATATGATCATTTTATTAAGGACATTGGAGATACATGATGAAAAATTAATTCGGGGGCTGGCTTCAAGAATTCTGAGCATGCAGGAAGATAATGGCTCCTGGAAGCTTTTCCATGATGAGCCGGCTGGAAATGCAAATGCTACGCTGGAGGCTTATTATGGACTGCTGTCTTCAGGTTATATCGGGAAGGAAGATAAAAGAATGCAGGCAGCCAGGAAGTTTATACGGGAGCATGGCGGAATGGAGAAAGCCAATATTTTTACCAAAATCATGCTATCCATTACGGGGCAGTACCCATGGCCTGATGACTTTCCGCTTCCCGTTGAAATTATGCTTTTGCCCCTGTCCTTCCCTTTCAACTTTTATCAATTTTCGGTGTATGGGCGTGTGAATCTGGCCCCCATTCTGATTCTTTCTGAAAAGAAATTCAGCATCAGAGCAAAAAACAGCCCTGACCTTTCAGACCTGCTGTTAACAAGAGCCCAGTGGGACATTCTGCCGGAATACCGATCGTTTTTATCCCTCATCAAGGAAGGCATTGAAGGGCTTTTAGGGCTTCCTGAACATCTTCACTCATTGGCAATGGACCGGGCAAAGGAATATATGCTCCAGCGCATAGAGCCGGATGGGACCTTCTATAGTTATTTCAGCTCTACCTTTTTAATGATTTTTGCGCTTCTTTCTATTGGTTATTCCAAGGATGAGCCTGTTATCAGGAATGCAGTTGAGGGGCTGAAATCGTTTCAGGCAGATATAGACGCCCACCCTCATATGCAGTACACAGACGCCAGTGTTTGGAACACATCTCTAATCAGCACTGCTCTTCAATTAGCAGGTGTCACGCCAGATGACCCGGCAGTAAAGAGGGCAAACTCTTATTTGCTGAAGCGCCAGCATACTAAGTATGGGGACTGGGCCATTCATAACCCCCATGGACAGCCTGGCGGATGGGGATTTTCCGATGTCAACACGCTTAATCCTGATGTCGATGATACCACTGCTTCATTACGGGCAATCGCCGGAGGTGCCGAGAAAAGTTCCGAATACCAGAGTGCCTGGGACCGCGGCATTCAGTGGCTCTTATCCATGCAGAATGATGATGGCGGATGGCCTTCGTTTGAGCGAAATACCGAAAATCCATGGCTCGATTTCCTTCCAATTGAAAAGGGTGAATACATGTTTGGCGACCCAACCTCAGCAGATTTGACCGGGAGGACACTTGAATTTTTGGGGAATTATACGAATCTCCCAGCTGACGACCCGCTGATGAAAAATGCAGTTAACTGGCTGTTTGATCATCAGGAACAAGATGGTTCCTGGTATGGCAGATGGGGCATTTGCTATATTTATGGCACATGGGCCTCAGTAACAGGGCTTTCAGCAACAGGCTACTCCAGCCATCCTTCTGTCAGGAAGGCTATAGACTGGCTGAAAAAAATACAAAACGAGGATGGCGGCTGGGGGGAATCGTGCCTGAGCGACAGCCAGAAGTCATACGTACCTTTGAATAAAAGTACCCTCACCGACACGGCATGGGCGGTGGATGCCCTCATTGCAGCTGAAAATCAGCCAACTGAACAGATTCAAAGGGGAATTCAGTATTTGCTTAGCAATATTGAAAAAAAAGATTGGACGACAGACTATCCAAAAGGGCAGGCTATGGCCGGAAGTTTTTACATTCATTATCATAGCTACCGATATATCTTTCCGCTGATTGCTTTGGCTCATTATCAGAGGAAGTTTGGTCAGTAACCGCCCGCTGAAATTAAAACACTCAGAGTTATAGACTCTGAGTGTTTTAAAATTAGTTAATAAATATTTGATAATCCTCAACATAGAAAGAAACATTGCCGCAATTCGGGCAGACAGCAGCTTTCGTCTTTGCGGAGACATTTTTAAAAAGCCCTTTACGCTTTTGACTAATTTTAATTCCAGCCAAGTCAGATTCAACAGTTGCTCTGCAATCTGCTATCATTTCAGTTTGACACTGATTGCACATTCTTTTCATTTTTAGCCCCCCATTTTATACAGTTTAGAGCAAAACTATTTTTTGCAACTCCGCACAATCTATATTTATATTTCACCGTATATTATGAATATCCCTTTCCTCTTTTCCATTTAAAGTTTTTGAATCTAAAAAAAATGCTATCCTTTCCATAACATGACAAAAAGAATAGCGATTTTATTGTTCAGTCCCTCTTGAGAAATTATTACTGTGCTTTCTTCAGAGGAACCGATTCAGCTTGTTTTTGTATCTCTTTCGTCTCCCTGGACAATGATTTATACAGTGAAACGCTAATAATGCCCAGTATGATGGTAAAAGGTAGAGCGGTGACCAGGGAGGCCGTTTGCAGCCCTTTTAATCCGCTGCTCGCAATTAATACGGCGGTAATGCCAGCCATTAAGACTCCCCAAATCACTTTAACCATGTTAGATGGATTCAAATCTCCATCTGAGGTCATCATCCCCAGAACGAAAACAGCCGAGTCCGCTGAAGTAACAAGGAAAATAACAATAAGGACAAGCATAATCACTGACATTAGTGAGTATAATGGAAATTCTTTCAGCAGAACGAAAATGGCAGTTGTCACATCTTTTGAAACGGCTTCTGATATGGCGGTACCCTGGAATAAATCCATGTACAATCCGGTTCCTCCGAAAATGGCCATCCATACAAAACCGATAGCTGGAGGGACAATCATGACGCCTATAACAAATTCCCTGATCGTTCTTCCCTTTGAAATCCTGGCAACAAAGGAACCGACGAATGGAGACCAGGCAATCACCCATGCCCAATAAAAAATGGTCCAATCCTGAACCCACGCATCACCAGTGTACGGGGTCAAATAGAAGCTCATTTCAACAAAATGCTGGATGTAATCGCCAATGGCCAGAACAAAGCTTTCAAATATGAATACAGTAGGGCCGCTGAACAGGAAGATCACCATTAAAGCAATAACCAAAAACATGTTAGTATTACTCAGAATCTTAATGCCTTTATCAATACCGGTTGTCGCTGAAACAAGATAAAGGACTAGCATGATGCCTACAATGCCGATTTGCATCAGCGGATTGTTCGGGATTGAGAAGACATAGTTCAAGCCGCCATTAATCTGCAGGACGCCCATTCCCATCGAAGTCGCAATCCCTGTTACTGTCGCAATAACCGCCAGTATATTCACTGCTGTCTTAAGCCTTTTTCTTTTTTGGGGCTGATTGGCGCTTAATACTTCACCTACAAGCACCTTTCTTTTATGACGGTATTGGTAATAAGCAAGAGCCAGTCCGACTACGGCAAAGACAGACCATTGATGGATGCCCCAGTTAAAAAAGGAATAGCGCATAGCTACCCGCGCGGCTTCTGCCGATTGCGGCTCTACTCCTGGAAGCGGCGGCGTGGAAAAGTGAGAAAGCGGCTCTGCTACACCCCAGAAGACAATTCCTACCCCGAAACCTGCGCTGAACAGCATGCTGATCCAGGCAAATAAGGAGTATTCCGCTTTTTCTCCCTCCGGCCCAAGTTTTATGTTTCCAAATTTACTAAAAGCAAGGTATAAACAAAAGAAAACAAAAAGAGCTACACTGAATAAATAAAGCCATCCAAATGATTTACTTGTATAGTTAAAAACGAGAGAAGCATTTTTAGCAAGGCTATCAGGTGAAAAAGCTCCCCAAATCGTAAAAAGTCCGACGATGATCGCTGAGATTTTAAAGACTGGATTGTTATATGAAGCTCGGTCCCCGTTTTTCTTCAAAATAAAATCCTCCTTATTAATCTATCCTTTATTTGACACTGGTACCTGTGTGCCTGCGAGTTTGATAGAGTTTTTCCTTTAAGCCTGTCCGCACCTCAGAGGCTTAGGAATGGTGTTGAATGACATAAAGTATGACTTCAGCTATCTAATAAGAAAGGAAGACCCCCGGAGCATCCGGATGGTTCTTCCTCACCCCTATTCAGGCAGCCTGACAGCTGTCTTGTATTATGAATTATTAAACTGTTAAGCGTTTGCTAATTTAAAGCAGACTACTTTCGGTTCTGTCATCTCCTGGATGGAAAATTTGATTCCTTCCCTGCCTAACCCGGAATTTTTCACACCGCCAAATGGCATCGCATCAATTCGGTAATCGCTGCTGTCATTGATCATGATTCCGCCTACATCCATTTGGGCTATGGCTTTATGTGCTTTTTCAATATCCTTTGTAAATATTCCGGCCTGCAAGCCATAATTTATGTCATTCGATTTATTGATTGCTTCGTCAAGAGACGATACTTTGTATAAAAGTACAACCGGACCAAAAATTTCTTCTTTTGCAATGGTGCAATTCTCCGGTACATTTGCGAGAACGGCAGGTGAGTAGAATGCCCCGCTTCTCTTCCCGCCTGTTAAGATGACTGCTCCTTTTTCAACAGCTTCATTAACCATCTTTTCCACACGAACAGCCTCTTTTTCCGTAATGAGCGGCCCCATATCTGTCTGTTCTGATTGCTTATCCCCTACGCGATATTGATTGGTCCTGGCAACGAATGCCTGCTGAAAAGCCTCATATACGGAATCCTGGATGTACACTCTCTGGACACCGAGGCAATTTTGCCCGGCTGCCCAAAATGCTCCCGAAACCGTTGATTCCACAGCATCCTCCAAGTCAGCATCCTCAAGGACAATAACAGGCGAATTGGACCCCAGCTCCATGCTGATTTTTTTCAATCCCGCTTTCCGGGTAATTTGTTCCCCGGCATCCAGTCCTCCCGTAAAGGTAATCATGCGCACGGCAGGATGGGTCACAAGCGCATCCCCAACTTCGCTTCCATGCCCCGTGATGACGGATAACACTTTAGGAGGCAATCCGGCACTTTCAAAGGCTTCAGCGATTAAAAGGGCGCTGAGTGGTGTCACAGTAGCGGGCTTTACGATAATGGCATTCCCGGAAGCAATGGCAGGACCCACTTTATGCGCTACCAAATTTAATGGATCGTTAAAAGGTGTAATGGCGCCTATAATACCAATCGGGAAACGGCGGTAGTATCCCAGGCGGTTTTCACTCCCGGGCATCTGGTCAAACGGAATGGTTTCTCCATGAATTCTTCTTGCTTCTTCTGCACTGATCCGGAAGGTCTGGATGGCTCTATCCACTTCTTTTGAAGCTTCCCGAATGGTTTTGCTTCCTTCCCTTGCAATCGTTCGGGCGTATTTTTCTTTTTTGGCTTCAATGTAGTCTGCAGCCCGATTAATAATCGCCATGCGCTGGTGAACCGGCAGGGAAGCCGCAATTTTCGCTCCCTTTTTCGCTTCTTCAATACAATTCAGCATATCTTCCTTCGAAGCTGCAGGTACCGTATCAATAATGCTGTTATCCTGAGGATCACGAACTTCAATTAATCTTTTGCCTGCCGTCCATTCGCCTGCGAGAAACATTCTTTGTCCGGTTAATTGAGTGGTCATGCTTATTACCGCCTTTCCGTATTAGATTGAAACAAGCTGCCTTTGCCGATGAATGGAAATTAAGTCAATCAATAAGGAGAATCCTGTCTCTATTTTCCCAGCTCCTGCACCACTTAAGGTGACTGTGCCCAATAGATCACATTGATACGTAATGGCATTGACAGCTCCTCCAATGGAAGCCAAAGGATCTGCAGCATCCAGCTTCTCAGGAGCGATGGAGGCAATCACCTTTCCGTTTTCCTTTTTGGCTTTTGCAATGAGCTTCCAGGACTTCCCTTCTGCTTTCGCCTTTTCAATATCGTTCAGCGTTATGCCTGTAATGCCCTGGCACTCCACTTCCCCGACTGATAAAGGCGCGTTCATGACATGGTTTGCGAGAATGACAATTTTATATCTGGCATCATAGCCCTCTACATCGCTGACAGGGTCTGCCTCCGCATAGCCGAGCGCTTGCGCCTCTTTTAAAGCCGCTTCATACGAAACGCCCTCCTGTTCCATTTTGGTCAGAATGTAGTTGGTTGTCCCGTTCAATATGCCGCGGATTTCCGTAATGTCATTCCCGGCGAGAGTAGCTGCCGGCATTCGTAATGCTGGTGTGCCGCTCATGACCGTGCCCTCAAATCCCCATTGGACATGATGTTTTTCTGCCAGTTGGGACAGCTCCTGGTACGCAAGGGCAACAGGACCTTTATTGGTCATCACCACATTTTTTCCTTTTTCAAAAGCAGCCTTGCAATGGTCTATGGCCGGCTGTCCGGTTTTGACATCTGTATAGGAAACCTCGACAACCGTATCTGCATTGGTTTCCCGGATTGTTCGGATGCTGTCCCATCCCCTGATCAGCCCCGGTGTTTCCGGATAATTTTCCAAACTCCCGGTTTCCTGCACTACTTGCAAAACGGTATCGATATCCAGGCCGCCCGGATGGTAGATCGACCCTTTCATCAAATCGGAAATAGCCACAATTTCAGCTTCAAATCCTTCGTTCTGTTTCAGGGACTGCTTTTTATCACGGAGAATTTCCGCCAAGCCCTGGCCAACAACCCCAAATCCTATAAACGCCAATTTATGTGCCAAGCATTTCCACCTCCACATTCTGGTCTCCTCGTATTTTCGGTTTCTTTTTTAAAAATAGGCATGCTGTTTGTGCCAAAATGGCTGTCCCAATCGGCAAACAGGCTTCATCCAAATCAAAAATCGGAGTATGAAGATCGCGCTGTCCTCCCTCTCTTGATGCACAACCAAGGAAAAACATCGATCCCGGTATTTTTTCAGTCACATAGCCAAAATCTTCTCCGCCAAGTCCAAATGGGCGCCTTGTAATTCCCATGCCTGGATACGTCTGTTTAATGGCGTCGGTTATCCATTCATTGACGGCAGGATGATTTTTTAAAGCCGGCTCCCCTCTTTGGATGCTCAGGGAAAAGGTACCTCCCAGATGCCCCACAATAGAAAGCGCTTTCTTTATTTCAGATGCCAATAAATCACGGACTTCCGGTGTATAGCTCCGAATGGTGCCTTGAATAACTGCCTCAGTCGGGATGATATTGCTTGCTGTACCTGCATGGATTTGGCCTATGCTGATAACGGCAGCATCCAGCGCTGAGACTCTCCTTGCCGTAATTCCATACAGCGCCTGCATAACCGGCCCAAGCATCCAAATAGGATCTGTGCCAAGCTCCGGATAAGCTCCATGGCCTCCTGTGCCATGAATTTTCACTTCAAAAACGTCCACATTAGCCATGCTGTAGCCATCGCTGATTTGGACTTCCCCGACTGGAAGCCACGGGCAGACATGAAGTGCAAGGGCCGCATCAGCCTGGTCATAAGCCCCTGCAGCGATCATATATGGTGAACCGGAAAGTCCATGATCGTCCGTACTCTCCTCAGCCGGCTGGAAAATGAATTTAACCGTCCCTTTCAATTCACCCTTTTTAAATTGGTCAGAAAGGATGGAAGCTGCTCCGAGTAGAATGGAGGTGTGTGCATCGTGTCCGCATGCATGCATCACACCCTCTGTTTTGGATGCATAGCCTGTTCTATTTTCCTCCGTAATCGGCAAGGCATCCATATCTGCCCTTAAGGCAATGACTGGACCATCCCCCGAGGTCAAAGTGCCTGCCACTCCTGTTTCAAGGCCAACTCCTGTTTCTACTTCGATTCCGCCTATTTCCTTTAGCACATCCGCAACAAAGCGGGAGGTCCCGAACTCCTGAAAGCTGAGTTCGGGATGCTGATGAAGGTGACGGCGCCATTCTGCGAGACGGCCAGCCAGTTTATTCGCTTGCTCAAACGTAGGATGATGATCTGACATCCTCTCTCACCTCAATTGGAACTAGTAATCTACTTTACTTGCAAAACACTTTCTGCATGGCTGAATGCCTGCTCAAAGTCTGCAATGATATCCTCAATTTCTTCAATCCCGCAGGAGACGCGGATTAATCCTTCCGGAATGCCGACAGCAGCACGCTCCTCAGGGGTACATTCCACATGGCTTGTTGTTCGGGCCGGCCCTACTGTTGTTTCAACAGCACCTAAGTTTGCAGCGCGGTTAGCGAATTGCAATTTTGGCAGCAGGTCACGGACAGTATCGACTCCGCCTTTAACAGCAAAGCTGAGCATCCCGCCAAAATCCTTCATTTGCTTTTTGGCAATATGATGGTTTGGGTGTGTTTCCAGTCCTGGGTAATAAACCGATTCTACCATATCTTTTGTCTGCAGGTATTTGGCAAGCGCCATCGCATTTTTACATTGCTGGCGGACACGAAGGTGAAGCGTTTTCATTCCGCGGATCATCAGGTATGCTGCCATCGGATCCATTGTGGCGCCGTTGATTTCACGATAATGATAGATTTTTTCTACTAAATCATGCGGACCGCATACGACTCCGCCAAGTGCATCGGCATGACCGCCGAGGAATTTTGTAGCACTGTGGATAACCAGATCGACACCAAGTTTAATAGGGTTCTGATTCATTGGAGTTGCAAATGTATTATCTACAATCACGATTGCACCGGCTTCGTGTCCTGCTTTTGCCATGCGTTCGATATCCGTGATCTTAACGGTTGGATTCGTCGGTGTTTCAAGGTAAAGAATTTTACACCCTTTGGCCACTTCCGCCTCGATCTGCTCATGATTACCCGTTTCACAAAGAACTACATCGATTTGCTGGCGCGGCAGGAATTCCGTGAAAATCTTGTTCGTTCCGCCATAAGTGTCCTTCATGGATACAATGCGGTCTCCCGGCACCAAAAACGTCGATAATGTATTGCTGATGGCAGCCATGCCTGTCGAGAAGCTTGTTGCAGACTCGGCGCCTTCGAGGATTTTTACTTTATCTTCAAATGACTGGACCGTTGGATTTGTATTTCTTCCGTAAATATGGCCTTTTTTCTTTCCAATCGCTACATCATACCATTCATCCATATCATCATAGCCATATGCCACACTGAGTACGACCGGCACCTGGGTAGCTCCATGCACCAAATATTCCTTTTCCCCAGCCCATACCGCTTTTGTACCTGCCTGAACGTTTTCTTTTACCATACGATCACTCCTTATCTATTTTTTAATGCCAATCTCAATCTTCAAGCCGATGTCCCGCTTGACCAGCTCACTATAGGCAAACAGGGCAATAACAGTATCCTGGACTCCAGTACCGGTTAAATCACAAACCGTAATCTCCTCGTCATTGATCCGGCCGCTTACCTTTCCGGATGTTAATTGACCCAGTTCAATAACCTGCGATTCATTCGTTAATACTCCTTTGTCAAGGGCATGATGCAATTCTCCAAGTCTGGCACATTGCTTTTTTGCATCGCAGACAAGCTTATTCGCACGAGCTAGTACTTCTGCTTCCAGCTCCTGCTTATGTTCAGCATCTGATCCCATAGCCGTAATATGAAGTCCGGGATGAAGCCATTCCGCTTTGATCACCGGTTCTGCTGCCGGCGTCGTCGTAATGACCGTATCACTATTTCGGACTAAATATTCGGCACTCTCGGCGACTTGGACCTCCACCCCTAATTCAGCGGACATGTCACTTGCATACTTTCTGGAACGTTCATCTGACCTGGAATAGACCAGAATCTTTTTAAAATCACGCACCAGATTGAGCGCCCTTACCTGAAACCTCGCCTGACTTCCTGCTCCTATCACGCCAACCGTTTCAATGTTTATTCTGGAAAGATACTTTGCAGCAATCGCCCCCGCTGCAGCGGTCCGCACCTCAGTCAAATAGCCGTTATCCAAAAGGATTGCCTGCGGAATGCCTGTTTGAGTGCTGACCAAAAGCATCAGTCCATTTCCGCTTGGAAGTCCCAGTTTATAGTTATTGAAAAATCCGGAAGATACTTTGATCGCAAACATGTCTTCCCCTTTAACATAAGCGGTTTTGACATCCACTTCTCCATTTTGGTCGTGCACATCCACCCGCATAATCGGGGGCATGACAACTTCATCTTCTGCAAGCTTCGTAAATCCTGCTTCTACAATGCTGATTGCTTCTTTGTTCAGCTGCACATACTGTTTTAATTCCTGTTCTGAAAAAATAAGCATCTCTCGGCTTCACCCCCTAAATTTTTGAAAGTGATGCTTCTTTAATAAATAAATCCCTTGGGAGCGTTGCGAATGTTTCGCATCCCGTTTCGGTTACCCTGAACGATTCACTTGCTTCGAATCCGTATTGATCTAGCCAGATACCCGGGATTAAATGGAATGTCATATTCGGCTGAAGGATCGTTTTATCCCCTTTGCGGATGCTCGCTGTATGCTCGCCCCAATCAGGTGGATAATTCAGACCCATCGAATAGCCAAGACGCGATTCCTTGATAATGCCGCTTTTTTCAATCGTTTTTTTCCATGCGTCCTCAATTTCCTCGCAAGCAATCCCTGGCTTGATCATATCCAGACAAGCATTCAATCCTTCGACGACCACTTCTGAAAGTGCCTTGATTTCGTCTGATGGCTGGCCGATATGAACGGTTCTGGCAAGCGGGGAATGGTAGCGCTTATAGCACCCGGCCAGTTCCAGGATCACAAGCTCTCCTGATTTATAACGCCGGTCCGTCCAGGTTAAGTGCGGTGTGGAAGTTCTTTCTCCGGATGGAAGAAGAGGCATGATGGCCGGGTAATCCCCTCCGAATTCTTCTGTGCCTGTTATTTGAGTATGAAAGATTTTTGCTGCCACATCACATTCCCTTACACCTTCATTCACCAGCTCAATTCCCGCTGCCATTGTGCTCTCCACAATTTTGGCTGCTTTCTTCATATACTCGATCTCTGTATCGGATTTTATAATGCGGACCCAGTTGACCAAGAGAGATGCATCCCGGAAACGGGCATTGGGAAGCCCGTTTTTCAGCTGCTCATAGCACTTTGCCGTGAAATAATAGTTATCCATCTCAACACCAATGGAACGATTTTGCTGTCCAATTTGCTTTAAAATTTCGGCCACAAAATCCATTGGATGCTTCGTTTCAGATTGTACATAATCGTCAGGGTACGGGATGATATTCTCATGATAGAGCCAGGTCGTTACCTTAGCTCCGTTTGCGTCCTGCCCCCTGCCAATCCAGATCGGCTGATCCTCATCAATAATGATGACAAGCATTTGATGCACGTAGAAGGACCATCCGTCGTAGCCGGATAAATAATTCATATTAGCGGGGTCGGTAATAAGCAATACCTCGATCCCTTCTGCTGCCATTTTTTCTTTCGTTTTCAAGATTCTTGTTTTATACTCTGCTGTTCCAAATGACATGGTGGCTCTCCCTCCTACCAAACCGGGTAAAATTCAGATATTTCGTTTGTAGGTTCATTATAGGGTCAGTACCGGAAAACTATCATCTGCAATATTGTATGAAAATTCAATTTTTATTTCAGTCAAATTATTGAAAGGTTATAAATTTTCCGAATACAATGCAAAACAAAAAAACTGCGGAAAACCCCTATGGATTTGCCGCAGTTTTTTCAATTTCATTAATATTGTCCTGCCATTTCGGCATGCTCTCCTATTTTCCAAATCTTTATGCTCAGATCTAAAAGAAATAAATCATCCGGATCAATAAGGGATAAGCCCGTTAAAGATTCTATCTTCCTTAGCCGGTACAGCAGAGACTGCCGGTGAAGATTCAATGATCTTGCTGTCTGGCTTACATTCCCATGAAATTGATTATAGGCGATGAACGTGCCAATCAGATCCATATGCCGCTGCTCGTCATATTGTACAAGAGGTTCAATCGTTGACATAATAATTTCTTCCATTTCTTTATTACCGGCCAAATTTAATAGAACCCTGTCCACTCTTGTCTGCTCATACAGCATTCGATGGCCGGCGCCCTTTTTCCTCCGCCCGATGCTTAAAGCAGTGCCGGCATGGCGAAAGCTTTCCCCAAATCCTGAAATGCCTTCAAACGCATTGCCGATGCCCCAGGATATGACTACTTCAGGAAGCAGATTTCCGAGGCGCCGTTCCACCAGATCAAGGAAATTTGTAGCGTTTTCATTTTCCTTCACCCCAGGTATTTCCAGAAATATGACAAGCTGGTCCCCCTGATAGGTCATCAATATGTCCTTTTTAAGAGACTGTGCAGCATAGTAGATTTCTTCTTCGATATATTGAATCATGCTTACAAGCCAATGTTCATAGGAATCATAGTCCTGCTTGCGTTTTTGAAATAATAGTTCCATATTTTCCGGGTACCCGACAATACACACATATGGGAGCTTAAGATTATAACCCAGCAACTTTGCCCTTGTATCAGCTTGTTCAAGTGATAGGAATTCGCCTTTAGACAGCTCATGGACAAAATCGCTGCGCAGGCGCATTTTTGTCTCTTCAATGGCATTTCTCCTTGAAAGCCAAAGAGCAATCGTCGTGGCCGTATGCTCTAACACGTTAACCCGAAAGAGAGTGAGAAAGGATTCGATTGATTCGGAACTCGGAACTAACACAAAAATATAACCTTGTGGATTGTCGGCTACCTGGAGAACCGGAATTTGATAGACAATGCGGTTTTCCACCTGAATCATTTGGAACTTCTGAAACATAGGGTCCCCTTTTAGGAAAGTGTTTTCTGCCCTTGTTGGCAAGATTCCTTGCAGGACATACTTTTTCCACTCCTTTATAAAGGATTGTGTGTGGATGCTTTTTTCATGAAGGGTTCCGGATCGGTCTGTAATGACGATAGGATACCCGATATGTTTTTCCACGAATTTTGAGATTTCTTTCAGATTGGTATCTTTTAAGATAAGCTGGAGAAGCTCCTGCTGTACCTTTTCTGATTTTTTTCGCTCTTTATATTCGATGTCATTGATCTCTTTCATGACCAATTCGATAATACTGGAAAAACGGATTTCCCACGGAAGTTCAATAATAATAAAATTATTCTTTTCAGCGAGCTCAACCACTTCACTGGGAATATCGAAAATGTATCTTCCCAGCGCAACCATCAGGGCCGAAGCATCAGAATCAATAACATCCTGTACAAACCTTTTGAACGTTTCAATATCGGTACCGCAGCCGATCCCTGTCGTCAATACCGCTTCATTTTTCCGGACAAAGTTTTCCACGGGCATTTCGATCGCTGAAACCCATTGGATATGCCGTTTTTCAGCATATTCTTTACCGGTAATAATCTTAGCACCATTAAGTATCTGGTTTTGAAGTACATCACTAACTGTTAATCTCATGTTGGCTCCCCTCTGAACACCTTAAGATTAAAATGATAGAAGACTTTAATTATAGGTAACCATATTCAGAAAGAGACGTCCACTAAAAATTTCACACTTTTCTAATTATTACTTTATTACTATAATATTTTAAGTATATTTCCATATTGACAGTTAAAGGAAAATCTGACCTTCAAGATGATTCACTCACGATGAATAATCTTGAATGATCTGCTGAATGACAGAAAGATCCACATTATGCCCGCTAATGATGACAGCAACATCCCCCTCCTGCCGGGGAATTTTCCCGCCTAAAACCGCTGCTACTCCGGTTGCTGCCGCTCCCTCCATAATCATTCTGTGCTTATCCATCATAAAAGCCATGCTGTAGGCAATCTCTTCTTCAGGAATCAGATAAACATTATCCATGTATTCTTGAACCATTCGGAAGGTGTAGCTGTTATCAAGACCGATTCCGCCCAGCAAGCTGTCAGCAAGAGTCTCACTCTCCTCAAGCACTACCGGTTTTCCTGCTTTTAAACTCTCATACATGACAGCCGATTTTTCCATGCAAACGCCGGAAACCCTTATCTCACTATCATTTGATTTTACTGCGAGTCCAACCCCTGAAAGAAGCCCGCCGCCTGAAAGGGGAACAATCACATCCGTTACATTCGGAAGCTCCTCCAGTATTTCCAGCCCAATCGTTCCCTGTCCGGCAATCACATGGGGATCATCGAACGGCTGAATCACCGTCAGCCCTTCCGTCCTCTCCAATTCAAAGCATCGTTCCCCGGCGGCATCCTGGCTGTCACCGTAGATTTCGATTTTGGCTCCCAGCCTTTTTAAAGAATCAACCTTCGCTTTTGGAACACGGTTAGATATACATACAACGGCCTCAATACCAAGTTTTTTCGCTACATATGCAACAGCCATACCATGGTTCCCTGTCGAATAGGTAGCAACTCCCCGTTCTCTCGCTTCAGGACTCAAACTCAAAATTTTATTCGCCGCCCCTCTGACCTTAAAGGCGCCAATTTCATGCACATTCTCCAGCTTCAAAAATACCCTGCGGCCCAATTTCTCAGACAGGATAGCCGATTGAATCAGTGGAGTCTTATAGACCAGCGAAGAAATCCGTTTCTTTGCTTCCCAAATATCACGAATGGAAATATCTGTTCTTCCCTTTACTGAACTTGAGATCATTTTGTTCCCCTCCATAAAAGAATTGCTTGGTTCTAATAGTAGTTCGATATTTCAGAAAATTCAATTGTCCAAAGTGCTAATAAAGAGGGGGATTTTTTCATACAGTTTTGACTTGGCGGAAATATTGTTCCTTTTTTATACCATTTGATATAGTGTGACGTTTCTCTATGCCAATTCTCTTTAACGACCATTTTCTTCGCTTTGTGCTTTTTAGAAGTTAATCAACTACAATAGCGACGATTTTTCTTCTCCTCTACACAAAATGGTCGTTAATCGGAGGCTTTATCGACCATTTTTACTATGCTCCGTGATTTTTGGGAGTTAATAAGCTTCTTTAACGACGTTTTTCCTTCTGTACTAAAAAAAATGGTCGTTAATCAAAAACTTTAACGACCATTTCTTCACTGCATCCTGATTTTTGGGAGTTATTTATCCACCATTATAGACCATTTCCACTCAGCAAAATGATTTTTAAACTATTAAACACTATTAACAACAATATTACTTCTCCACTCCTCATTATGGACGCCAATCTTCAGTCACAGTCATCTTCTAATCTAACTAATTAAATTCCCCCTCAGCCATGGACGGGCACGGTAGAAGCCAATCGGGATTTGGATAAGACTCGTTTTTTCCTGTGTTTCCAATCTGTAAATTTCATCACTTATCTTCGCATCAAACCCGAGGAGCGGATGTCCGCCCATCCCAAGCGCTGTCGCTGCAATAAGTAATCTCTGCATAAGCATTCCTACTTCCATTTGCTGAATGCGATAGCCTCTATAGCTCAATTCTGCTTTATGATAAGCTTTATCCCCTGCTATATGAAAGCATAGCGGGACTTGAAACAGATTCACATTGCCTGCAGGCATTCCGGTTTGCAGCGCAAGCCGATGGTCTCCGGGACTAATCTCCCTAAGCGAATGGGCATCGCTGTCATAATAATAGGCTCCATCCGGGATTCCCTCAACATGATTCAAACACATATATATAGTTACGCGTGACGCGCGCTTTTCAATTGCCATATCTAAGTCGTTTCGATATAGGTACGATTCGGCCGCCTCCTGAAGCAGGGCAGCAAGCTGCTCCCGGCTAACCCTCCCTGAAGCGAAATCCATATCCGGTGAAAATCGCTCCCGGCAGACCGACGCCAAATCATACGATATCCTGTTTACAGGAGGAAGAGTCACAGGCCGTCCCTCACTGTGTGACTCTGGAGGCATGATTTGACTAAACGAATTAGTGGATTCCTGCATGGACGCTTTATTGATGCTGGTTAACATCTGGTAATCTTTTATCTTCTTAGATCTGACTAAGTTTTTAGTCCGAATCGGGGTTATTTCCTCGCATAATTCAGAGGCAGTTGTTATTTCACTCCTGCTTCTCGCGCTTGCCCAGCCGGTCGGTTCAACAGACAGCGGAATTGCAGCATATACGCTCTCCTCGTCTTCAGACAGTCCAAGGAGATGGTTAAGGGCTCGATCAAGAAATTGGAAGTAAACTCCCGCTGCAAAACCGAACCTCTTTGAAACCTCTATTAACTGTCCAATCACTCCCCCGGCATCCAGACCCTGCAGACGGTACGCAAAGTTATTGTATTTAAAGTAATTTTTCCAGAACACGGTCGTCACGAACACAGCTCCAAAACAGGAAGACACATCACACCGGCCGCCAAGGGCACGGGCTATATAGGAATCGAAATTACCCTTTCTCAGCAGCACCAGGCGGTGGTGCAGCACATCATAGTGATAGATCCCCTCCGGCAAATCCTCCAGTTTCAGAAACATATATAGTTCATTAGGATACAGCGCTCCGCCAGAAGGCACAGAGCGCCGTAACGACTGCATAATATCCCAATGCTCCTCCGAACTGAATGGGGAGACAGACTGGGAAAATTGATTGAGACCGAATGTGTACCAGAGAAAATTTCCGATTCTCCTGCGATCAGGCTTTGCCGGTGCTTCCCATTCTTTTAGAGAAAGGGGAACCTCCAATGACAGCGGGACAGCCGGCAAGCCCCGGTAAAGCTTATAGGCCAGTGGCGCATCTTCCCAATCCACTTCCCAATCTGGCGGGGTTATTCCGTCAATATCAAAATGCAAATTGTGCAGAAATGTATCTGGATTCATCCTTTTCACCTCCCAGTGAGGGCTTATGGAAATGGGTGGGGATGCTGATTCAGCTTATCAACTGTAAGGGGTTCTTTTTCATATCCGAGTTTCATTGGAACCTCCAGCACCCTCTTGAGTCCTTTTACACGTGTCAGGTGGTGTCCAAATGTCATGGGCAGCATCCCCGGAATCAGCACTTTGACACAATGCAATCCGCTCCTCTTTATTTCCGATGTCGTCTGATCCACCACTATGGCATCAAGGTTTTGCCTGTGCAAGGCCTGAAGAAGGTCCTTTAGATCCTCTGCCAGGTCTGCATGTTTTCTTCCCCGCTTGAATTCCTCGGAAAACGTTCGGAGCGGACGGTTTTCATCCAGCAAAAAAGATAGCCTCTCCTCTGCTTCCGGCAATCCGTATAGCATCCCATGGTCATCCATTTTGCCAACGAGGGAAGAATCCAGCAGCATTTGCCTTAATTTTGTTTTGTTCGCTTCAAAATCATCGTCCATTGTCCCCATCATTCCAGCTAACTCATGAACTGCACTTTTTACAGCCCGGACCGGATCAGGATTGGCTCCGGCTGCACAAATGATATTCAAACCCTTTTTCTTCCTGTTTTTTGCCATCGCCCAAACACTTGGTATGCCATGCTCCATTGTCGCGTTATACAGAAGCAGATCATATCCTGCCACGGTCCTTATCCGGTCAATCATCAGCTGCAGTTCCGAATCATTGGAGGAAGAAGGATCAAGAAGCGGAAGGGCGAGCTGACCGTACCAGGCCATCAGGAATGAATCACGCTCCACCACTTCTAAAATACCGTAGAAAATCGCTTCCTCCAGGCTGCCGCCAAGTGCGCATCCGTTAGATGTTTCATAGACAAATCCATTCCCGCAGCCCAGGCTGTAATAGGCAAGCAGCTCTGGAACCAAAATCGGGCGCTCCTGCAAAAACGAATAACCCCATACCCAATTCATCGGGATATCAGGATTAAATTTTTTAAATGGAAAGTGCGGCCGCTCATACTGTTCATCTGCATGCACACCTGCTTTTAGAGGATTAAGAGCCAGGTCTTCCAGATTGCGGTAACTGTCATAGACTGCAGTCCTTTTTCCGCGGGGCGATATGCCGCAGGAACGTTCAAGCCCCTCCAATATCGCCGTGAGCGCGCTCACCCTATAGGAATGAGTGCGGCCTGCTACGCCTTCGTCCCCTCCGAACAACGGCAGGTTAACGATTACATCCGCAAAAGGCGGCGTGAAATCATACATTTTGCCATTTAATAAACCAGTCCGCGGATCCAGATAATTTCTGACGAGTGTTTGATCTAAATCCTCCAATGAGCGGCAGCGGTAACTGTCTGCGCTTATTTTCGGACTTGGCTTCATAGTAATTCTTGCAGCTTCCTGTGAATCTTCAGGGAGGGAACTGCAGAACGGACACAATGAATTTGGCAGAATAAGGTGGCGGGAGGTTTTCAATGTTCTGAGGCTGACCAGATACATTCGGCCTTCCAGATCCGCCAGGCTCCCTCCAAGGACCCTTTGTACCTCAGACACAAGCAGGTGAGACATCTGTAAAAGCCCCGTACGCGATGCCCAGGCGTCACTTTCTAATTCGCTGTTATCTTCGAATCTCTGCTGCAATTTCCACATCTCTTCCCGCTCACGCCCTGCCATGAGCTTACGGCTGTCAGCACATTGTGAGCATCCCGGTGAAGACGGGTGGACGAATGGGCCGATCACACCCTCTCCAAACGCTACAAAGCCCCGCAGCCAGGGAATACCGGTAGAACGGGACACTTCTTCCGCCTTTTTATGAACTGAAGGCATCCAGGTATCTTGCAGAGCCAGAATCAAATTTGTGCCATTCGGCAGTTCAGGCTCAAAATTCGTTTGACGGACTACCTTATATCCGGCAGGCAGTTCTTTGCATACGCTGTCCGCCAGCAGCCCCTCTCCGACAACTACCACGATAGCACTCACTGAGATTCCTCCTCTCGTACAAACACCCCAAATACCCCTGCCAGACTCTTTTTCATAAATGGCTCAAAGGAAAAATCACATACTAAAAGCCGTTGGCTGTTCTCTTCCAGAACCTGTCTTGCAGATTGCAATAGCCGCGAATGTTCCTTCTCATTACAATAAGGAATGACCAGACTTTGAGGTTCCTTTTCTTCAAGCAGGAGAGATGCAGCCTCCACTGCAGTTGCTTTATGTCTTCCATTTTGGTTTTGCACCTGTGCAATCGCATGCTGCAGCGCTTTTCTCAGAGCTAATGTTCTATTAAGGCCGACGCTGCCAAACCAGCGATCGTCCGTGCCGACCCAGACCACAGGGAAGCCGGAGACTCCTTCACCCTCGCAAATTATTGGTGCTCCCTTCATGGTTGTCAATGCGTCTAAATAAAACCTGCACCGTTCATCTTCTACTTCAATCAAATGTAAAGGTGCAGCTGTTCTCTGAACTGCTTGATTAGCCAGCTTCTCTTCCAAACACCGATCCAGTCCGCGCAAAAGGCCCTCAGCGAATGTTTCACCGGCCCCAATTCCATATAAATCAAAATCCGGATGCAGATCAAGCCGGCCAGCCAGCTTCGACACATACGCTTCAATCCCGGTCAAGCCAGCTTCCCGGCGTGCCTCGTCATGCCGCAAATCAGTACAGATTACAGCCGGCAGGAGCTCGGCCGGTCCCTTTGAGAGCGGGTCCGCTGCCTGCACTTCACATTGTGACAGAGGCAGCTGCCATAAATCCCCTTCCTCCCATTTATGAAATATTCCAGATTCTTCTGAAGTCAGCTGACTGAAAAAAAGAAACAAACTGTCTGGCTTACTTGTTCCTGAACTCTGTCCGATCCTCTGATCGACATCTTGAATCCATTCCAAAGCTTTTTCTCCAGTCAGAGGAAGAAAGGAATGCCAATTCCCTTCAAGCGTTGCCAGATTAAGAAGGAAAAAATGATTTCTCTGTTCCGCACTGGTCAATCCAGTAATCTCTTTAAAGAGTTCAAACACAATCAAATTTGCCAGCATGGCTCCAGCTATGGAGGAAGTGGTGTGCAATTGCTTGTCTTTGTAAAATGCGGTCCGATGTACACGGTGCCAGGCATTCTCCCAGCAGATTTCTGATTCAGGATGTACGAGAGGACCTGCCATACCAGCCTGTTTGTAAATCATTGCAGGAAGAAATATCTTCTTCTCTTTCCGGCAGGCAGCATGTATTGTCTTCAGTTCCTCTACATTCCCTTCTTCCGATATATATAGAATCGAATCATACGGCTGGATCAGTTCCTCCCAGGAACAATCTTCCTCACTCTCACGTATTACCTCCTCCACTGAAACTTCGGGGTCTGTTTGCCGGGCATGTGCAATAATCTCCTTCAGCCGCTTTGAGTTAGTCGAAACAGGGTCCGTATTGACCATATGAACCTTAGGCAATCCAGACTCAATCAGCGAAGAAACCAGCGAAACAAAAAAAGGGCCTGAACCTGCTGCCAGCACTTTTGCCTCCCGGTATGTCTGGAAACGAAATGCACCCGAATCACCGAAGCTTTCCAAAAATTCGATCTGGGAGGAATATTTTTTAAGAACATGCTCTTCCAATTGATGAGGATGGTCCTGACTTACATCCCGCACAAAGCCGTTACGGTACAGCACTTCCGCAATTTCAAACACCCGATCCCTATGCGGGCCCGGCAAGCCAGCAGTCAATTCCCCCAGCGAATACTCACCATTAAACATCGGCATCAGCTTTTGGACCCATTGATCGATCATACTTCCTTCCATGCGGAAGGAGCTTTCATTATTCCGAAAATACACACCTTTAGCCGGATCAGGGATAAATAACGTGTCCCTTTTCACCTTCAACCGCACAGAAGGGGTCAAATTTTCCATTTCGTTCCTCCTTATCCGTAAACTATGCCTATTTATGAAACATACTTTCTCTCTCATTCTATGTATTGGGATTTGTCTCATATGTCTGACCCTCAGATGAAAAGCCCCTCCATACTGAGGGGCTTCCATTTTCCCATATCGATAAGGCTAATATCCGACTCAACGGCCTCCGCAACGTCCACCGCATCGCCCGCCACAGCGGCCTCCGCATCTAAAACAGTTAGAGCATCGGAAACAATTGAAACAGTTAAAGCATCGGAAACAATTGAAACAGTTAAAGAAAAAGCAGCTAAAGCCGAAACCAATCCCCACGCATAATCGGGACTGATCACTATAGACCTGGTTTTGATCCCAAGGAACCGCCTCGTTCGCATGGAAATCACCAACATTCAGCATTTGTAGTTCGTTTTGGAAATCATTCATGTTCATACCTCCGAATTTATTTATTGAGCCAGCAGCATTAAGGGACATTAAGAAAAACATCCAAATTCCATAACGAAACTGTCAGTTTTTCGGATACTCTCTTCTCAAAATATGTGTCGGGATGGGGGATTGTTACTGAATCAAATACCCATATTCAATTGGTTGATGTTTTAAAGCAACAAAGGCTGTTATCTGCTTATAGCCTACAGCACCCTTCACCCAAAAAGTGAACAACCCATTGTTTACGGGCCAATTTTCAGGAATTTACCTCTTCTGCCTGGCAATACTAAATGAGTAACGGCATTTTATTGGAGGGCACAAACTTGAACAATACCTGGCTTTCGCTCATACCATTTTTAATCGTAATCGGAATGTCCATCTGGCTGAAGAACATCCTTCCAGGATTGGTGGCGGGCATCCTTGTTGGCTCCATTATAGTGTCGGCGGACCTGCTGGCGGGGACGGAACAGTCGGTCGCATATATTGTGACCACACTTTCCGACAAAACGAATATCAAGATAGTCGGATTTTTATATCTGTTCGGCGGGCTAGTGGGAATGATGAATATTGCGGGCGGCATTAAGGGGTTTTCCGAATGGGCCGGCAGACGGATCCGCTCTGAACGCGGTTTACTTGTGTTCATCTGGATCACTCTCCCATTCACCTTCATGATGCCAATGTTTCGAATTATGATGATCGGACCAATTATCAAATCCCTGATAAAAAAAATGAACCTTTCTAAGCAAAAAGTCGGCATGACTCTTGATATCTCAACCGAATCAGTGATTGTGCTGCTTCCGGTTGCGACTGCATTTGTAGGCTTCATGGTGTCATTGGTTGAAGGCGGCATCAGCGGATTGGACCTCGAAATGTCGGCATATGAGATATTTTTATTAAGCATTCTGTTTAATTTTTACGCGATCATAATGCTGCTAATCGGGATTGTGCAGACATTTTGGCGGCGAAAAAAGACAGGAGACCGGAACAGGGAATCCCACACCGATTTAGAAGAAGAAGAGCATGAATTTCACCGGTTGGGAATCAAGAAAGAATTATCTCTTGTAAAAGCCCAGCCTTGGCATTTGATTGTTCCTGTAGTTTTATTGCTTGCCTTTTCTTTGTTCCTATTATGGCAGGATGGAATGTCGCAGGGCGCCAATACAATCTTCGAGGCCTTTTCGATGGCAGATGCCACATTTGTCATGCTGCTGGCTGTTTTTATCACTCTCGTTTTAACCTTTATTTTTTACATTATCAGGCGGGAGAAGATGAACGAAATTCTTTATCATTTTTATGACGGAGGCAATCAGATGATGGAGGCTATCAGCCTTCTCATTCTGATTTGGGCGCTCACACTGGCTGCAGAGGATCTTGGATTTTCCGAATTCATCGGGGGCTCACTTGGCAGCTTTTTGCCAGCTTTTCTGACCCCTGCGGCCATCTTTGTCCTCGGTTCTGCAGTAGGCTACTTTATTGGAAGCTCATGGGGGACCTGGGGATTATTCATGCCGCTTGGAATTACCCTGGCGGTTTCGACTGATGCCTCCATTCCGCTTACAGTTGGAGCCGTTTTTGCAAGCGGGGCATTTGGGGCTTTAACCTCACCTCTTGGTGATACGACCATAACTACTGCTTCGATTCTGGATATGGATCTAGTGGATTATGCGCGGTATAAATTGAAGGTTTCAGCGATTGGCGGTGTGATTGCTGCAGGACTTTTCATTGCAAGCGGGATATTCATTTCATAAGACATTAGTCATCTTTTCCCGCGCAGGCTGCTACAGCATCCCCTTTTGCACATAGTGATTCATGCGGATGAATATACTGCAATGAATCCTATTGCAAAGGGGCGGAATGATGAACTGGAACGAAAAACCGGAATTAACGGATGATCAAATGCTGAATGTGATTCTTCACGGCCTTCGGAAAACTCAGTGGCCAAAGCATATCGTCATTGTTGGTGCCGGTATGGCTGGTCTGGTGGCAGGTTCTTTATTAAAGGAATCTGGGCATAATATAACCATTTTGGAAGCAAATGACAGAATTGGCGGCCGTGTCTATACCATGCGCTCCCCCTTCAGCAAAGGATTATTTTTTAACGCTGGCCCAATGAGGATCCCTCATATCCATGCGCTGACCTTGTCCTATATAAAAAAATTCAATCTCCCTCTAAATGTCTTTATAAACCGTAATCCTATGGATCTACTTTACGCAAATGGCATCAAAGCCCGGCTCGAGATGTATGAGCAGAATCCCGGCATTTTAAACTTCCCTGTCCAGCCCAACGAGAGAGGAAAATCGGCTGAAGAACTTCTGCTGGGTGCGTTACAGCCTTTTATAGACTTTATCAACAAAGACCCTGTAAGAAATTGGGCCGTTCTGGAAAGGCATTATAGAAAATATTCTTTTGGCTTTGTGCTAAACTCTTACTTTTCAGTTGGAGCAATTGATATGATCGGCGTACTGCTGGATTTGGAAGCCTTTATGGGAATGTCTTTTACTGAAGTTTTACGTGAGTTAATTATTTTGACATCGGGAGGAACTTACTATGAAATATCAGGTGGCATGGACCGCTTACCGAAGGCTTTCCTTCCTCAATTGAAAAATGATATTCATCTCCATCAAAAAATGACCGGAATCATTCAGGGCACAAATAGCGTTACCATCCAATTAACTCATCAGCAGACCAATGAACAGTCCAGTATCACAGGAGATCTAGCAATTGTTACCATCCCCTATTCAGTTATGCGATTTGTGAAGGTCGAGCCTTTTCATTCATTTTCCTATTTCAAGCGGAGGGCCATCCGCGAACTAAATTATATGGCAGCAACCAAAATTGCGATTGAGTTTAAGTCCCGTTTTTGGGAGAGAGCAGGCCAGATGGGCGGCAAAACCATCACAGACCAGCCGATACGATTCACCTATCTTCCAAGTCATGGAATTGGCACAAGCGGCCCTGCCATCCTTATTGCCAGCTATACCTGGGCGGATGAGGCTCATATATGGGATAGTCAGCCGGAGGAATTGCGTATTCACTATGCGCTTAGAAACCTGACGGACATTTACGGTGATATTGTTTATTCGGAATTTGTCGCAGGAGCTTCATACAGCTGGGCACTGGACCCTTATGCCTCTGGCGGATTTTCTTTCTTTGAACCTGGACAGGAAACCGAATTGTTCCCCGGTACGATTTCACCGGAGGGGCGCGTTCATTTTGCAGGAGAGCATACGAGCAAAACACGGACATGGATTCAAGGGGCGATCGAATCCGGAATACGAGTTGCATATGAGGTTAATGATTTGTCAAAGTAAGTTTCAATTCCATAATATGATGAAAATTAAGTAAGTAAAAAAGCGATCTGTCCAAAAATGGAAGATCGCCTTCATACCTTTTGCCACTATTTCTCCTTCCTATTCCTTATCTCCTTTTGAACCTTTCGCAGCGCCTTTTTCGATCCTCTCTCCAGATCATGCTGCAGCTTCCGCTCATGGTAGCTGGTAAATAAGGTATTCATATCATACCCTTCCGGATACAGCTCGCTTGCTTTAATGTCCAATTCAATCCGCTTACTGTTCACTTCCACTATTTCATCTTTATAGAACAGCTTGATATTATTAAATTTATCGATTGGCTCAAATACAATAGCGTAATCATTCTGGCTGATCCATTTAACTCTGTCACCAATTTCATAGTGGTATTCGACTGTGTTCGGATTCACTTCAATCACTGGTTTCTTTATTTTATTCTCTCTTACTGCTTCCAGATTATATTCCTTGTTTTCAATATACCTTTGCGCACGCTTCAGGACATGTTCGCGGATATTCACCTTTCTGGAAATCCAAAGTGCATTGCTCTCTCCAGATTCACCTATTAACAGCTTATACATAGGCTTTAATTCCGCACTGTCAAATAACATGGCGGCGTTCATAAAATCATCATGCATTTCAGAATAACGTTTAATCTCTCCGTAGTGGGTAGTGGCTATCGTAATGCATCCCATATGATAAAACTCCTCAAGTATCGCAATTGCCAATGAAGCCCCTTCATTCGGCTCAGTCCCGCTTCCAATCTCATCAAATAGAAGCAGTGAATTATTAGTTGACGCACTCATAATCTCGGAAATGTTCTTCATATGGGAGGAGAACGTACTCAAAGCATTTTCAATGCTCTGATTATCGCCAATATCAACAAAAACTTGATCAAAGACGGCGATTTCACTCCCCGTTTTCGCCATAATATGAAACCCGGACATGACAGCCAGTGTAAGGATGCCGATTGTCTTTAAAACAATGGTTTTTCCGCCGGCATTTGGGCCTGTTATGACCAGACTTCTATAGCTCTTGCCGATTTCAAAATCAAGCGGGACAACGTTCCCTTCCAACAAAGGATGCCTGCTTCCGGCTAATTTGATATACCCATGATTATTAATCTCCGGTTCAATGGCGTCGGTACTTTTGCTGTACTTGGCTTTCGCAAAAATCATGTCGTACTGGCTGATGCATTCAATATTAATGCGGATCTCGTGAATGGATTCAAGAATGGCACCGGAAAGGGTGGCTAATATTTGATATTCCTCTACCGACTCCTCCGATTTCAGCATCGCCAATTCCACATTTAGCTTTGAAACGGAATCAGGCTCCATAAAAACAGTCGCCCCCTTGGAGGATGTTTCGACTACGGTTCCGGCTACCTGGTTTTTATAGGAAGCCTTTATGGGAATGGTAAAACGGTCATCCTTTTTGCTGATATAGAATTCCTGAATATACTCCTTATTTGCTCCACTCCTCAGAAACTTATTCAAACGCTCTTCGATTTTTTCTTCTGTTTTCGCTATGTGATTTCTAATCCGCTTCAGCTCTTTGCTGGCACCCGAATCAACCATGTTTCCTTTGATTGCATATAAGATCTCCTCTTCGATCTGCCGAAATTCTGTCATAGATAGTGCATATGTGTAAAGCACAGGAGCAAAAAATTCCTTATCCGCCATAAACTTTTTGATTTTCCGGCAGCCTCTTAAAAAATCGGATACAGCATTTAACTCTGATGGAGCTAATATGATGCCTTTTTCCAATTTCTCAATAATGCTTGTGATATTGGAAATGCCGGTTAATGGCAGATGCTTTTCGGCGTCAAGCAGCCTTCGGGCCTCGCTTGTTTCATTTAAACGATTGCGGACAGTTTTCATATTTGAGCTCGGCTGCAGCCGGTCGATTAATTCTTTTCCCAGACTGCTGACACAATGCTGTTTTACTCTATTCTTCAATTCATGATATTGCAATTTTTCAAAGGTCATATTATTCATATCCTCTGCCTCATTCCAAATAAAATAGCCCGCAAAAGCCTTCCCCCACCGCCAATCTAATTGGGCAGAAAGCTTCCGCGGGCGTCCTATTTTCGAACAGGCATAAACAGACTAAACCTTATACCAGGTTTAGTGTCTACATCAACACGAATAAATAGAAATGGAAGCAGTCTTATAGCAGGTATTCAAACAATTGTGTTTGAAGAAAGGCATTCTTAATAAGCTGGCATCCGCCAGAAAAAACACCTTATTCAACTAATAACAATTAGTTGACACCTGCTACCGACATACTTCACCACACCTTTTTGTATTATGAAATTAATGTAGCATGGAAATGCCTGTCTCGTCAAACTGCATTTGGAGATATTTGCGCATTAATTCAAAAAGAAAGTGCCCCTTCTTCAAAAGGGGCACTTTCTTTGAATTTGAATCTTTACTCAGTTTCTTCTTCAGTGCTTTCTTCTGTTCCTTCTTCAGTTTCTTCTTCAGTGCTTTCTTCTGTTCCTTCTTCAGTGCCTTCTTCTGTTCCTTCTTCAGTGCCTTCTTCTGTTCCCGTATCTTCAGTTTCTTCTGTGTTCGTCTCGTCAGTATCATCTTCATTGCTGCAGCCTGTAGCCACACCTGTAATCATCAAAGATGCCATCATAGCTAATAACCATTTTTTCATTTCCAATTCCTCCTTGGCTGCTATATTTGTTACAGTTGTAATCATAGAAGAATCTGAACGGAAATAGAAGGCTTCAATCCATTATTTTACATACATTAACCTTCTTTTAAGAAAGTTTATGAAAATAAAACATAGGTTTTACATTTTGTAAGAATCTTTTATTTTATGATAGGAAATTAACTCGAATAGCGGATTTGTTGGGTTTTAATTACTCGATTCCATTCTGATTTTCATCTGGCAAACTGAATCCTAAACAGTTTCACTTCTCTGAATACAGATCTATACTATTACCTCTATTAGGCATCTTTTTCGTGAGTATAATCTACTTTAGATAAATGGTTCAAATCAGATTTACAAGATTTTCAGCTAGTCCATTTAGCAATCACATCAGCGGATTGGTCCCAGTGATTCAGCCTCTTTCTTTTCATGCTTCATATAAACAAGATAATTAACACCACTTCTTTCACTATGCTTTTGAGGTATACGCATAAACTCTGCAAAGCCCAGTTTTTCATAAAGCTTGATGGCATTTGTATTGGTATCTGCTACCTCTAGAACATATTCGTCATATGAAGCAGAATCCATTATCGATTTTAGCAGTTCAGTCGCCATACCCCGTCCTCTATAATTAACCGATGTAGCCACAAACTCTATTGCACCCATATTTTCAGATACTTGAAAGGGATATTGCTTTTTCTCAAATTCTTTTTTAAGAATGATATAAGCTAAACTGCCCATGATAAAGCCAAGATGTTTTCTAAACTCACTATATTTTAATTTCACTGCTGGGGTATTGTTTGTACATGCGGCTAGAGCCGCAATATGATTGTCAACTGAAGCCGTATAGAAGACTTCCGTATTAAACATATGCGCAAATGTCCTGTAAAGTTTAGCTTTATCCTTTGAAAAATAATTCAGCCATTGATAAAAGCCGTCTACGAAAATGACACTCATCTCATTTCTTATAGTTCCTTTTAATTCACTGGCACGATTAATATTCATAGTCTATCCCTCTTTCTTTGTGGATGTTTCAGCTCCGATTTAAATAGGATTTGCAATTCTCCCGCTCATCGGTGAAAAAAACAAATCTATACAATGAATTTACATGACTTTAATATTCAAAGTATATGATTGGTTTATCAACAGATGAGGAGGCAAAATAAATGAATATGCGTGCAGTATTTATTGATATGGATGGTACACTCCTGAAAGCCTCAAACTGCATTTCCCGCCGTAACATAGAAGCCATTTACCGGCTCATAGACCAGGGAGTTATGGTGTTTCTTGCCACTGGCCGGCACTATGAAGTAACCGCTCCCTACCATAAAGAAATTGGTTTAAAAACTCCCATGATCTGTTTGAATGGTGCTGCTATTCACGATGCAGAGACAGGAAGGCCTACGCAAATAAAAACCGTACAACTAAACGAGGAACGCTTTCACCATCTTACTGCAAAAATTCCATGTAATGTTATGATCCATACATCAACTGGGCTATATTGTAAGGAACTTAATGAAGAAATCGATTATTGGACTCGAATTGGGCGAATTCCACCGCAGTATATCGGAGATTTAAGACATGCAGCTTATCAGGATGTTCTTAAATATAGTGTTCGTACAGGCACCCCGAGCCAAGAACTATCCGCTTTGTTTAAAACAGAAGCAGCTGTCATTGATTGGAATGACGGGTTCGAGCTGGTTGCTCCTGATGTTTCCAAATGGGCTGCTATCAAAAGCTTACTTAACGAACTTCGGATCAGCCCAAATGAAGTCGCAGCTATTGGAGACGGTCCCAATGATATAGAAATGCTTCGTCAAGCCGGTACTGGTGTGGCAATGGGGAACGCAGGCGAAAAGGTTAAAGCAGCAGCTGATTTTGTTACAGGACACCACGAAAGTGATGGATTAGCTGAGTTTATTGAACGCTATCTTCTTAAATCTTATGCCGTTTAAAATATTTTTATAGGACTTTTCGAAAAATAAAAAGACAGGTGATTTACCTGTCTTTTTTAATAGTATTATTCTTAGGTTGATGTAATAACTCGCACATACAATACCACATTACTCATCTCTCCCATTCCGTCAGAGCCCTTTTCACATTAAGCACCGATTATTTTCTTTATGTTTAGCACCCTCTCAGGATCAATCGCATGCTCATAGCTGGATTTCACACGGACTCCAGTACCAAAATGAACTTCAGTAACAGGCACCTCATCCAAAAATGCTCTAATATTTCCAGCTGATAGACCGGCACCAGCCATAATTTTCAAATGACTATCAGCCGTGAGCTCATGAAGGCGCTTCAGTCTTTCTGCGGCATCTGCAGCACTTTTCCGGCCTCCGGATGTAAGAATTCTCGAAATTTGCGGATACTGCTTTAGACTTTCCAAAGCCGCAAATTGATCATCGGCCTCATCAAAGGCGCGATGGTAGGTAATATCCATTTCGTCTGCTGCATCGATCAGCCGCTTTAAATGATCGTTATGTACTTGATGGTCAGGTGTAAGAACGCCAAGCACTATACCTGCCGCTCCTAGTTTATTGCATACTTTAATATCCTGAATCATAATGTCAAGGTCTTCCTCCGAATAGCAAAACCCGCGGCTGTGCGGACGGATCATTACATTTACCGGAATCTTTAATTCCTTGCACACTCTTTCAATAACGCCATAGCCTGGTGTCAGACCGCCCTCTGAGAGCCCGGTTACCAGTTCAATTCTGCCTGCGCCGGCTTCCTCGGCAATCAGCGCATCACTCAGCGTGTCAGCTATAACTTCTATTAACATGTGTATGTATCTCCTTTAATCGTGAGTTCTCATTAGCTGCTATTTTAAAGGCATTTTCTCAGACTGGAAGATTTCTAGTATAGTCCCGACTTCCATACCTGCGTCATTTCGTATAACCGATGGCCTTAGGTTTCTCAGTCTTTTTATGGTTTCATGATTGCTGTATTGTAGTTGTTCAAGAATAGATGCTACAATGTTTGGCCAAACGTCCTCAGATCCACTTAACACTTTAAGGGCAAATCCAGTACGTTCTTTTTTAAGTCCAAAGCAATACACACCCTGTGCTCCACCCTTAGCAACAATATTCTTGTCTTCCAATAAAATCGAACAGATAAAATGCTGTGAAGCAACCATATTAAACTGATTATTCATAATGGCCGTCATCTTAATAACTGCCTGCTGGAGCTTAGCATCTTGAATCAGATCGGGACAGGCAAGCTTTAGGTATACCTCGGACATCTTTTTTAAAGGAATGGCAAAAACGGGAGCACCGCAGCCATCAATACCAATATGAATAGCCGAGACCGGGATGCCTGCTAAATGGGAAACTATCTCCAGGATATGCTTTTGCAGCGGATGATCTTCTTTCCAGTATCCCTCCACAGGCAATCCCCATTCACGGCATACTGTAATAAATCCCATATGTTTGCCTGCGCAGTTGTGAAAAAGCTTTCTTTTCTGAATCCCTTTTTTGATCATCTCTTCTCTTGGCTGTATATTTAATGGATAAGAAGGAGGGCAATAAAGCTCCTCTTCCTCTACCGGGAGTTTTGCCAGCATGGACTCCAGAGCCGCAATATGGCAGGCTTCTCCCCGGTGGGAGGCCGTAAACAATGCCGCTTCCTGCTCTGTTATATTATACTTATCAATGATGTCAGTCAGAAACACAGGCAGCGCCTGGATTGGCTTAGAAGCAGAGCGAAAGTATGTGTAATGCTCTACATCACCAACATGATAAAAGGATTCCAATTGATCATTCACACCGCAGATGATTCCTGTATGAATATTCTCAACCAATCCTCCCCTGACTTCCTCTACTAACGCAGTGTATTTCAATTCAGGTCTCTCCTTAAAATGAGCTTAACTACTCAAGCTCCAGCATAAGATTTTGGGCCTTTATGGCTGCACCAAGAACAACTCCGTTATCACTTAATTCCGAATAGACAATCCTCACTGATTGCTTCAAAGGCTCCCAAATATATAACTCACATTTTTGCTCAATAGCTTCCTTCATTTCAGGCAATTTTTCAATCGTATTGCCGCTCAAAATAATGACTTCAGGATTATAAAGACAAAGGAGATTGCTGATGGCCAATGCAATATATGTGGAGGCTCTATCCATAATATTTACTGCCCAGGGCTCACGGTCCCGGTAGGATTGGAACACATCTTCTATAGAAGAAATATCCTTCACCTTCCTGCTGTCAGCAAGGATTGCTCCTTCCGATATATAGGTTGCGAGACAGCCTATCTTGCCGCAATTGCAGACATTTCCTGTAGGATCAATCACGGTATGCCCTATTTCCCCTGCATTATTGGTTTCCCCTCTGTAAATTTCACCATTAAGCATGATAGAAGAACCAATTCCTGAACCAATTCCTATTAATATGGAATTCTGTGAATTCTTTGCTTTGCCTGTAAAGCTCTCTGCCACAATCTTCATTTTCAATTCATTATCAACTATGACATTAAAAGAGGTAAGCTTTTGCAGATCTTCAGCCAGGCTTGCATCTTTCCACTTTAACTGATCCGATACCTTTACAATCCCGTTTTTATAATCAATATATCCAGGTAAACCGACAGCGAGGCCCAATATTTTAGCTGCAGGTATTTCGTTTTCCTCCATGATCTTTCGAATGACCTTGTCTATTTTATGAAGCGTTTCGATATAACTTTCTGATTCATCTCTTTTACTCTTATGTAACGAAACCATTTCTCCAATATAGTTGACAATTCCAACCTTCAGGAGCGATTTGTCAATTTCAATGCCAATTGTATATAACACATCACCGCGTACTTCCAGTAAGGTTGCTTTTCTCCCTACTCCTGAGGCAACTGCTTCTGTTTCCCTCAGGTATCCTTGCAGCTGAAGCTCAGTGACAATTCTTGTTATGGAGGTCGGGCTCATTCCCGTCATTTTCGCAATTTCAATTCTTGATATAGGAGACTTAGTCCTTATAATATCAAGAACCAGGTTTTTATTTTGTCTTTTCATTAAAAGCTGATCGTGTTTCTCCATTATCCTACCTTCTTTATGCCTGCAGATTTAGACTTCCAACTCTGAAGGTGCATTTAAAGAATCGTGTTGACTCTCGCCTTCATGGGAAAAACCAACATCATCCTTTAAAACTTGAGCACTATTCTGTGCAAGTCCCGTAAAGCTTCCAAAAGAAAACCTCACTTATCCTTTTGGAAGCTTATATTGGAAATCCCCATCTCATTATACACTTTGTTCAAAGCATGAATCCATTTACCTAAAGCTTTTAATGAATCCTACTGCTTCCGTAATATCACGGAAAGGATCTTGGTCCACTTCTCTTTCAATCGTTAAGTAGCCTTGATAATTAATCTCGTTCAAAGCATTGAAGTAAGCCTGGAAATCAACGTTTCCTTTTCCGAGCGGAAGCTCTCTAAAATATTCACCTGAGGCAACCATTTCAGCAATTTTCTCGTGGTCTGTTCCGCCTCCATATCCAAGGAACCCGTATACATCACGGGGATCAGCAGGCTTAAGCCTCTTTCCATCCTTCACATGTGTATGGACAATATAATCTTTTAAAAGCTTAACGCCGACTGCCGGGTCATCTCCTGTTACCATCACCATATTCGCCGGATCAAAATTTACTGATACCCCATTCGTGCTCAGGGTATCAAGAAAGCTTTTGAGCCTGGAGGATGGTTCTGGACCTGTCTCAATGGCAAAATAGGCATTCATGCTGCTTGCATAAACAGCAAGTTCTTCACAAGCTGTCTGCATGGCTTCATAGATGTGGCTGTTCTGCTCCTCGGGAATAATGCCAATATGCGTCGTCACTATATTTGTTCCCAATTCTGCAGCGAGATCCAAAATGCGTTTTGATTTTTCGATTTTAACCTGGTTTTGATTAGCATCCTGAAACCCATGCCCTCCAAGGTCACCGCAAAGGGCAGAAATTTCAAGACCCATAGATTCCAAGTAGCTCTTAAGCTGTTTCCGGGAGTTCTGATCCATATTTTCAGGAGCCATTGCTCCTTCAATCGCATATATTTGTACCCCATCAGCCCCCATATCTTTGCAGACCTTAAGTCCTTCGTATAAGGGCAGCCTGAGGCTATCCACCATCACACCAATTTTATTTGCGAGTTTTACAGTCTCCATTTTAAGCAAACGTCACCTCACTTCTCTTATCTGCCGCTTCATAAATGCCAGCGAGGATCTTCATCATTTCTACTCCATCTTCAACAGGCGCCAAAGGATTGGTTTCATTTATGCAACTTGAAACAAAGGAATCAATCTGATTCTGAAAGGCATTGGCAAAATCAAATGTTAAATGATCCATCTGCGGATGAATATTTAAAATGGTGTTATTTTCTTCACTTACAATGGCCAATTCAGGCTCCAGTTCTGCTCCGCCTTTTGTGCCATATAATTTGATGCCGATTTCATCTTGTTTTGCATGAAGTGTATAGGATACATCGACAAATAAAGATGCACCGTTTTCAAACGTAATCAGGGCATTTGCCAAATCTTCTACTGTATTACGGTCTTTTTCATAATCTGCTGCTTTATAAAAGCGTAGATTTTCGACATTGCCTCTGTTCCCCAGCTTGCTGTATACATTCCCGGAAATCGACTTCACTTTTGGTCGGCCCATCAGGTACCAGCATACATCGATGACATGGACACCCAGGTCAATTAAGGGACCTCCCCCAGAGCGATCTTTATCTGCAAACCAGCCACCGGGATTACCCAGACGGCGCAGGCATGATGCTTTTGCATAGTAAATATCGCCTAAAGTTCCTTTATCAGCAAATGCTTTCAGCACTTTTGTATTTGTCGCAAACCTCCGGACGAAACCAACCTGCAGGGTTTTTCCACTATTCCTTACAGCTTCTTCCACTTTTAACGCTTCTTCCACATTCATGGCCAGAGGCTTTTCTACCAGAACATGTTTCCCAGCGTTTAGGGCTCCAACAGAAATTTCGGCATGGCTATTATTCCAGGTGCAAATGCTTACTGCATCAACATTCGGGTCACTATACACCTCTTCTATATTCCTATATACACGTCCTATTCCATACTCCAGCGCCTTCGATTCCGCTCTTTCCGAAGAATAATCAAAAACCCCGTACAGGACAGCATCAGAATTATTGGCAAAAGATTTGAAGTGCATATCAGATATGGATCCGGCTCCTATAATACAGACTCTTAATGGCTCCACTTTCTTCACCCTTTCAAAACCGGCTTGGATTCATTCACTGCCTGCACTTCATTCCATAATCTTCTTACATTATCCATGCCAATTTTGGAACCAGTCCTGCAATCTTCCATGCCTTCAAATTCCACTGTTAAATAACCGTCATAACCTGAGCCCTTTATTAATCTGATAATCTCGCGAATATTTAAGTCGCCGTGGCCGACGATGGCTCCGCGCAGATAGTTTTCATTTACAGTCCTGAACCAGACTCCATCACCTGGGTTCTCAAAATATGGGCGAATATAGAAATCTTTTAAATGGACTGTTGCTGCGTATTTTAGATTCTTTTTCACCCCAACAAGCGGATCCTCATCGATGCAAAGAAAGTTGCCGACATCGAGAGTTGTTTTAAAGTTAGGACGGTCCACCTCATGAATGACCCGCTGTACCCGGTCGCTCGATTGGACATTGAATCCGTGGTTTTCAATGGTTGTCGTAATGCCGTATTGTGCTGCGTAATCTGCAATTTGACGACTTCCTTCTACCAGCTTATTAAAATGCTTTTCAAAGTAGTGAATCGTCATTTCTTCCGGCTTCAGCTGAAATGCTGTTACATCGTGGCGCATAATCTTAATGCCCATTAGATTAACGATATCCACATGCTCTTTCAGCCGCTCCACTTCTTGCTCGAATGCTTCCTGTGTCGGCTGAACAAAATTGGCTGGCAGGGAATAGGCAGAAAGTTCAATTCCGGCTGCTTCTGCTCTTTTCTTAATTTGAAGTGCCAACTCCGCATTATCTACAACTGAAAACCCATAAGGGACAATTTCCATATGCTCCCCGCCATTTTCGGCAATCCAGTCAATGACATCCAGAACCGTCATATTGCCATCTCTTAATTCTCTTACTAAACTGTACGTGCTAAGCCCAACCTTCATGAAAATCCTCTCCTATTTCCAGTATTTTAATAGTAAATTTCAGGAATGCTGATATACCGCCTAGTGGCCGATATTTTAAAAATGTGACCGAAAAAATTAACTTCTGACCGATATCTCCTAAAAATGACCGATATATTTAAAAGTTGACTGTTAAACAGGGCAAAGTGACCGATAAATGCCTGCAGAGCGTAAAATCCTTAAGAAAAATCCCATTGAATCGGTACGTTTGGCTAATCCATTAAATGACATGCAACAAGATGATCATCAGCCAGCCCTTTTTTCACCTCTGGCTCCACGGTTCTGCAAATATCCATACAGGAAGGACATCTCGTATGAAAGCGGCACCCGGAAGGAGGGTTAACGGGACTCGGCAAATCTCCCTGCAGGACAATCCGCTCCCTTCTCAGCCTTGGATCCGGGACTGGCACAGACGATAGCAGTGCTTTTGTATAGGGATGCTGCGGATTTGAGAAGATGACATCCTTTGGTCCAGATTCCACGATGGTGCCAAGATACATGACCCCGATGCTGTCGCTGATGTGTTCCACAACACTTAAATCATGAGAAATAAATAGATACGTGAGATTAAATTCGGCCTGCAAATCCTTTAATAAGTTAAGGATTTGAGATTGAATGGAAACATCAAGAGCAGATACAGGTTCATCAGCAATGATTAGCTTGGGCTTCATAATCAGCGCCCTGGCAATGCCGATCCGCTGGCGCTGGCCGCCGCTGAATTCATGGGCATACCGATCTGCATGATGTTCAGTTAGGCCTACAACTTCAAGCATTTCACTGACTAACCTATTACGTTCCGCTTTTGATAGTTTCGTATGGATCACAAGTGGTTCTGCAATAATCTCTCTGACTTTCATTCTTGGATTAAGAGATGCATAGGGGTCCTGAAAGATCATTTGCACCTTTTTCCTTACCAATTTCAGCTGTGATTCTTTCTTTTGTGAAATTTCTTCGCCATCAATCCAGATCTCACCTTGGCTGGGAGTCAGCAGCCTTGAAATCAGCCTTCCTGTAGTAGACTTGCCACACCCGCTTTCTCCAACGAGACTGTATGTTGTTCCCTGCTCAATGCCGAACGACACATCATGAACCGCCTTTAATGATCTCTTTTTGGCAAACATGCCGCCCGGAAGCGTGAAAGACTTTTTCAGCCCGTTTATTTTCAGCAGTGTCTCAGGCATATACATTTTTCCTCCCTTCTTCAATCATCCAGCAGCTGCACTTTCTCCCATTTCCCAAATCAGTGGCATTCGGCTCTTCCTCAAAACAAACAGTCTTGGCCTCATTGCATCTTGGAGCAAACTTGCAGCCTTTCGGCATATTGCCGGGATCGGGCACATTCCCTTTAATGGATGTCAGTTTATCCTTCCTCTGTCCGATCTTTGGAACAGAACCTATCAGTCCTTTCGTATAAGGATGCTTCGGGCTTTCAAATAACTCGAATACATTCGCTTCCTCTACTATCCGGCCTGCGTACATTACGGATACCCGGTCACACATTTCTGCCACGACCCCCAAATCATGGGTAATCAATAGAACGGACATTCCTTCCTCCCGCTGCAGCTGTTTCATCAATTCAAGTATCTGAGCCTGAATGGTTACATCCAATGCAGTCGTCGGCTCATCTGCTATTAAAAGCTGGGGATTGCAGGACATGGCCATGGCAATCATGATCCTTTGCCGCATCCCCCCGGACAGCTGATGTGGATATTCATACACGATTTCTTCAGCCCGGGGGATTCCGACTTTCTTTAAGATAAATATCACATGCTCCTTTGCCTGTTTTTCGTTTAAATCAAGGTGCAGCCTGATGGGCTCCAGCAGCTGTTCCCCTATTTTCATTACAGGATTTAATGAAGTCATCGGCTCCTGGAAGATCATGGCCATTTGTTTTCCGCGGATCTTTCTCATTTCCCTCTCTGTTTTTTGAGTAAGATCTTCACCTTTAAAGTAAATGCTTCCTCCAGATATTTCTCCGCTAGTGCCTTTAAATAATTTCATGATCGACAGGGAGGTTAGACTTTTGCCGCAGCCGGATTCCCCTACGAGTCCAAGTACCTCTCCTTTATTGATATGAAAACTGACACCCCGCAAAATCTTCAGTTTTTCTTTATCCTTCGTAAATTGCGTCTCCAGCTCGCTTACCTGCAATAGCTTCTCCATTTTCTTCAATCTCCCCTATTCATTCTTCGTTTTAGGGTCCAGAACATCCCGGAGCCCATCTCCGACAAGATTGAAAGCAAGTACTGTCAAAAAGATAGCTAATCCCGGCATCATGACAACATGGGAAGCTGTTCCTAAATAATCACGTCCAAGGCTGAGCATAGCTCCCCAATCCGGAGTTTCAGGACTGGCACCGAGACCTAGAAAGCTCAAGCTGGAGGCCGCTAAGATTGCCGTACCAATTCTCATCGTAATAAACACGATTAAGCTTCCAAGAGTTTCAGGAAAAATGTGCTTGAACATAATCCTCCGGTGCGAAGCTCCCATTGATTTCGCTGCTTCCACAAAGACGGTCTCTTTCCCCTCTAATGTCGAGCCCCTCACCAGTCTTGCAAAGGAAGGGATGCTGAAAATGGACACGGCGATCACCACATTTGTTAATCCCGGTCCTAAGATGGCCACAATGGCGATTGCGAGCAGCAGATCCGGAAACGCAAACATGACATCACTGCCGCGCATAATAAGACGATCCAGCCAGCCCCCAAAATAGCCGCTCATTAATCCAAGAATGATTCCTCCAGCCGCTCCCAGAAAAACAGCCAGAAAACTGACACCCAGCGAAATTCTCGCACCGACAAGCAAACGGCTGAAAATATCGCGTCCGTATTCATCCGTGCCTGCCCAGTGTTCCTTGCTTGGGCCCTGAAGCGTTGTGTTGTAATCCGGCTCGTAAGGGTCATAGGGTGCAATATACGGTCCAATAATCACGATGATGATCAGCAGCAGAATAAAAAAGCTAGCCCAAAATGCTGTCTTTTGCTTTCTCCAATTTTAAAAAATTCTTTGACAGGTGAGTACTTTTTCTTTGGAATCACTGGCGTATAAGCATTTACTTCTTTTATGATTTCCATGATTCCCCTCCTCTAGGAAACGTAGCGAATTTTCGGATTCAGCATACTGTACATAATATCCACGATTAAATTAACAAGAATAAATTCAATGGAAAAAAGCAATAGCTCAGCCTGAATGACCGGATAGTCCCTGAAGGCAATAGAGTCGATCAGCAATCGTCCCATCCCCGGAAAACTAAATACGGTTTCTACCACTACTGATCCTCCAAGCAGGAAGCCAAACTGCAGCCCGGCAATGGTTACAACAGGAATTAAAGAGTTTCTAAGTGCATGCTTTGGTATAACAATGGATTCCTTTAACCCTTTCGCTCTTCCTGTCCGGATAAAATCGGCTCGTAACGTCTCAAGTAAAGATGACCGGGTAAACCTGGCAAGCATGGACATGATTCCTGCCCCTAAAGTGAGGGAAGGCAATATATAGCTTTTCCAGCTCTCAGCCCCGCCTGTTGGAAACCACCCAAGCTGGACGGAAAAAATCTGAATAAGAATCAAACCCAGCCAAAATCCCGGCATGGAAATTCCTGAAACGGCTGTGACCATTCCGAAATAATCCGGCCATTTATTTTTGAATACCGCGGACAGTGTGCCAATTAACAATCCAAGTACCAAAGCCCAGCCCATACTCATGAACGTTAAATAGATGGAGGGCATAAAACGGTCTGCAAACATCTCTGAAACCGGGAGACCTGTTTTTAAGGACGTCCCCAGATCTCCTTGAAACAAATTGCTCATGTATGTAATGTATTGATCCCAAATTGGTTTATCGAGCCCCAGCTCCGCCCTGATTATATTGACCTCTTCAAGAGTTGCATCCTTTCCGGCAACTAATCTGGCGGGATCTCCAGGAATTAAATGAGTGAAGAAAAAAATCAATATGGAAACAATAAATAGAATCGGGATCATTTCCAGGATTCTCTTCAAGATATATTGAAGCAAAATGAAACCCCCTTTTTTAAAAGGAAGAGGCATTGGATATTGTCAGCCTTTGCCTCTTCTGCTAGCCTTGCTGTTACTTAAGATTTGCGTCTGTCACATTAATTCCGCCTGTTGGAGAAATGAAGACACCTTCGACATTCGACCTTGAACCAGCCAGAATCTCATCTACCCCAAGGAAGATCCAAGGTGCATCTTTGTAGATAGTTGATTGAATATTATTGTAGACTTCTGCCTGCTTGTCGGGATCTGCTGTCTGATTTACCTCTGTGATCCACTTATCTACATCATCATTTTTGTAATAAGCAGTATTCGCTCCGTCCGGCGGGAATGAACTGCTGCTGAACAATGGCTTCGTTGCATTGGTGGTGTCGGATGGATATGCAGACCAGCTGACATACCACATTTGTACCTTTGCTTCTTCCGGTGTCTGAGCACCATAAATCTCATCTGATAATGTGCCTTCTTCCATTGATTTAATCTCCACCGTAATGCCAATTTCTTTTAACTGCTGCTGGATAAACTGCATTCCCTTCAATGTGTCGGAATTGGTGTTGCCCCAAATTTCAGCTTTGAAGCCATCTTCAAATCCAGCCTCTTTCATTAATTCTTTTGCTTTCTCAATGTTGTGATCATAGGTTTCCTGTTTAGAATAAAACTGGGTTTTGCTTGGAATAATCGAGTCCAGCGGCAAGCCGTACCCGGAATTGACAACACTTATAAATGCCTCTTTATTTACAGCATAGTTAATGGCCTGGCGAATTCGGACATCATCATATGGTTCTTTCATCGTATTGATGGATACATAACGGGCAATTGTGGAAGGAATTTTATGAATTTCAACATCTGAATTGCTCTCCAATTCCTTTAAGTTTTGTACGGGTGCCGGATAAATCACATGTGCTTCACCTGTTTTAAGCATAGCTACTCGAGAGCCATTTTCCGGAACAGGCTTGTACGTAATCTTTTTCACGCGATCAGCCTTCTTCCAATAATCATCAAACCTTTCAACTGTTAAATGGTCCCCTTGAACCCATTCCACAAATTTAAATGGACCGGTGCCAACTGGTGTTTTGGCGATTTCGCTTGAGGAATCATTGATCAGCTTCGGGCTTAAGATTTTAGCGGAAACAAATCTTGTCAGCATTCCTGCATATGGTTCTTTTAAAGTGACTTTAATCTGATAATCATCAATCACGTCAATGCTGGTGATAAGATTAAATCCGCGGCTGTTTAACCGGAGGCTTTCATCCTTCATAATTCTTTCAAAGCTGGTCTTAACCGCCTCTGCATTGAACGGCTCTCCATCATGGAAGGTTACACCCTGGCGGAGCTTGAATGTATATTCGAGTGCATTATCACTGACACTGTATTCCTCAGCCAGCTGCGGAATGATTTGCCCTTCTTCATCTGATCCCAGCAATCCCTCTAACATAGCTGTCTGGACGGAATTTGAATTCGTATCTCCCGTATTATGCGGGTCCATTGAAATGAAGTTTTCATTAACAGCAATGACTAACTCCTGATCCTTGCCGCTTGCTGATTTCCCTGAATTCTCCTTTTCAGAAGTACCACCGCTTTCTTCGCTGGAACAGCCAGCCAGTAAAATGGCAAACACAAAAGCAACAAACAGCATTTTCCACACGTTTACCCTTCTCAAATTGCTTTCCCCCTTGAACATGTTTGTTTTTGTTGTTTTTCACAGTTGTTTTATCTAAAAGAGCTTAAAATTGACAATTATTTTCACCATGTTAGTAAATATATTAAACAACCTATGTATTTTCGGTATAAAAAGGTTATTTACATATTATTTTCTCCACTGGTGAAAATAATTAAATTTATTATAGATTGATAATCTTGTAATTTCAATAGTGTATTCAGAAAATTTTATATTTTTTTAATTTTTATCCAGGTTTTATCTATTCTTTTTCAAAGATCTTGATACCTAAAATTTGTCAACAGTAAGATTAACAGGAAAACAAAATATAAAAGACCAGGCACATCAGTATCTGGTCAAATAATGGCTTATTCACTATGCTGTTTTCAGCTTTCTCTTAATCTTAGCAACAAAGACTTCAAGGATTACTGCAACGGCCAAAAAATAAGTAATAGCCCCAATTTCCCTCGTATCCAGGTAAAAGCTGCTTGCCATGAACATGTCAAATCCAATTCCGCCGGCTCCTGCTGCTGCTCCCATGGCAACGGCTACTGCAAAGTTAATCTCAAAGCGGAGAAATGTCCAGGCGTTCCCATGTTATGCTGTATCCTGCTGAAATCAGCCTTTGAACCATTTCATAAGAGAGCTTATGCCTCCGCTCAACAATCGGCTGGCACAGCGATTCTATTGCCTTATGCCCAGGTTCGATAAAATAGCCCAGAATGTGCACCCGGCGTCCCCTGTCAAAGTCAAAAGCAGAAATTTCAATACCGGGGATCACCACCACTCCATACCTTTTTCCACGAATAATTGCTTCCTGCAGCCCCTTTGTCGTGTCATGGTTTGTAATGGCCAAATGCGTAACCTCATTGGCAATGGCCAGATTCAATACTTCATCAATCGAAAGTGGACAATCAGAAACATTTGTATGGCAATGCAGCTCTGCTTTCATTTCATTCCTCCTATTCAAAGCCTTTTTTAATAAAATAACTTGGTGCCATGTCAAATAGGTTAATGGGATGTAAATTTCTGTTAAGAATATGTAATTCTCATTTTTGATTTTTCAGTTTGATAGAACTGCCTTATTAAAAACCCGGCATTAAAGCAACTGACCGATAAATTGTGAAAGTGACCGATAAATTGTGAAAGTGACAGATATACCGTGAAAGTGACTGATTTATGCTAGTTTTGTCCGATAAACTCTCGAAAGTGACCGATATCCCCATTTGGAAGACAGCTTTTTCAAGAAAATCTTCACGAAAAAGGCCAACTCCCAAAAAGTCGGCCCATTTCTGTTGTATTATTTAGTTTTGCTGCTGTCTTCCTGATTGTCTGACAGCAATTCTTTTGTTGAACTTTTAAATTCCCTCAAAGTCGAGCCGAATGCTCGGCCAATTTCCGGCAGCTTCGATGGACCGAAAATGATAAGTGCGATAACTAATACTAATATTAGTCCAGGTATACCTATATTTTGCAGCATGTTCATCCCTCCTGCTGAGTATTGTTACTAACCGTCTTGATCAAACGGTTTTTGCGGCAGCCAATGTTTTTGTCTTCCCTAAAGCTCTTAAAGGCCTCTTACATACATTCCCATAAGCATCAAGTGCATGCACCTCAATTTGATAGGCTGTATTTGCCTCTAACCCTTCAATTGTTAACGTCAACGGGTTTGGCACAGGATCTTTATAGAATTCCGAGAAAGCAAGAAATTCCTTCACAACTTTCTCTGAATTTGCATGTCTTGCCACTACCTTGTAGTCATGAACCAGCAGGTCATCCTTGGCTTGAGTAAACATAATGGCTATGCCAGTGGCTGAAGTCATTCCATGATTAATGGAAAGCATCGCATCTTTTGTAAAAAAAGGTGCCTGCTTATCCCTGTCTTCTGTGTAAGAGAATTTCCGCTTATTTGCCGGATAGTTTATTTCAAATGGCTCACCTGTCCAATCATTATGATGAATATCGTGTCGCCTGATCAGCACCTTATTATGTACTTCTACAATTAATGCCTGATTCAGGACATCTGCACCCTCAGGCACTTCCCCTTGAATTCTGCCGGCATCCAGCCACAAATAGGCGCCAGTTGAGGTTCCAATTGAAGTAAAATCCTTCTGGTGAATGATTCTCGGGTCATCAAGAGGATAGTGCGTATGACCGGAAAATGAGATGACTTGCGGATATTCCTTTAAAGTGTTGTAAAAAAGGTCTCTATTTTGAGTAAAGCCCCATTCGCTCCCATAGACCGTCCCTTTAATCGGCTGATGGTGAAAGACAAAAATTGGCTTTTTCCAATCATCTTCATGTGCAATCTTCAGCTGCTCACCCAGCCAATTAATTTGTTCAACGGAGAATGTGCCCTCTGTTAATCCATCTTCTGTTCCCAGAATGATAAAATGGCAGCCTTTGATTACCTTGTGATAGCAGATAGATTCCATGCCTGTTTTTGTTAGGAATCGCTTTTGTGCATCTGCTGTTGATAAGCCATTCCAATAGTCATGATTCCCGATGGCAAACATGGAAACGGTACCAGGCTGTTTGTGGGCATTATAAGCTGACATAAACTTATCGAATTCGGATTCATATCCATAATCTGTTAAATCCCCCACAACCAAAAACGCATCCTGCTTCGGAACAGCCTTATTTAGTTGTTCTAAAGTTGTTATAAACTTTTCGAGTGTTTTATTGCTGCTGTTATGTATATGAATGTCACTAATTACCGGGAAAACTAAATCCGGTTTCCCAGCAGAATTCATAATCGAAGCAGAAGAGGCGGCACTTGCTGTTATTAAATTAAGAGAGTTAGCAAGAGATAATCCAATTGTTGCACTGGCAGCTAAGGTAGTTTTTTGCAAAAAGGCACGGCGATCCATTTCCTTTTTAAATATATTTCCATCTCTTTGTCCAGTCCGATTATCATTCATGATTAATAAATTCCTTCCCCAATTTATCCATATTCCTCTTAACACCGTCCCTTATTAACATCGTGGGCCTGCATTAGCCTATTCTTTTTCCAGCGGCAGCGGATCAATGCTCTGGTCGTTGGCTGTTAAATCAATACCGAAGTCTTTGGCAAAAACCATATGCGTCTCTGCTAAAACACCTTCATGATTTTCATCTAAATTAAACACTCTCGCTCCCCGAAGTCTGTTCCTGTCGGGGCCTGAAAGACCGTAAGTGCCAAAACCTGTATTTCCGGCATATCCCAGCAGAATTCCATAGTAGTTACCGCAATATGTATTAATATGGTCATGGCCGCAGAATACTCCCTTAACATCCCCTCTGTCGAGCATGGCTGTGAACAAGCCGCTGTTGATCGGGCCGGGGCACTCATCTTCATTCCGCTCTCCATTGATTTGATGCCTGGCCACAGCCAAATCATGCCCGGCCTGTGTTCTGCCATCCACACTGCCCCACCACATAAAACGGTGCTCCCATAGAGGAATATGAATGAATACAAGTGATGGCACTTTATATCCATACCGCTTTTCTATTGCTTTGGATCTTTCATAGTACCAACTGACCTGATTAAATCGCAGCCAATCCCATGTTGGATAGCCTTTGAAATCCTGGCCTGCGATCGTTTGAGGGGCATATCTGCCGCTGTCTAAAAGCCATAGATTAAATGCTGCCTTATTTCCTCTGGATTTTTTGATTAATAGATTCATATTACCTGTTCCCGTAAGACCTTTTTGTCCAGGAGTGTTCATATTATGCTTGTATTTCATATAGAACTTGAGCATATCGCTCTCATCCATGCCGCTCTTTGGAGTTGAGTCCTCATCATGATTTCCAAACGTAGCCGCCCATCGGATTCCCCTTTTTTCCATTGGCTGGACGACATTATTCATGGCTTGTTTCATTTCTAATTCTGTATCACAGCCGCCTGCTATATTGTCACCATTTAAAACGACAAAATCAGGCTTCTCAGAATCCAACACCTTTTCCATCAGCTGTATGGTCCGTATGTCGATCCGTTCATCATCCTGGGTATCATTAAATTGAACAATTTTAAATTTCCCATTAGAATTGAAGGAAAGTCTCGGCCCTTCCAGCTTTTCACTGATCTCTTCCGCTTGGACCTTACTTTCGAATAAGTCTCCTGGTAAACCTGCGGCTGCCATGGTTAAAGCTAGAGTCCCTGCTCCTCCTGCTTTAATAAATGTTCTTCTGTCCATCCCTTTATTTTCATTTTCTTTCTTCATCAGTCTTACCTCCATGAATTAATAAATAATAATTTCCCCTGCACCTAAAATTCTAGAGTAAGTCTATTAAAGAAGTATTAATTTCAATAGATTGTTTAGTAAAGAAAACAAAGACAAAAAGAGAAACAAAAAAAAGGATTTCCATGATCATCGGAGGTTAATAGGAAGGAAGAAGGAAATTCGGGACTTTTCTCTCTTTGTATTCTTTTGTTTACCTTTCTGTTTTTAAACTTTTAAACAAATTAATATTCTTGACCTCAATTTTTAAAACTCAAGCCCTATACTTATCCATAACATGAAAGCGGGGGTTGTAATTAATGAAAAAAGGATTGGTTGCGGAAAGGCACAGGAGGATTATCAGGGAATTAGAAATAAAAAATAAAGTAAGTGTAGCGGATCTCTCCAAAAAATTAAGTGTAACGCCGGAAACCATCCGGAATGATCTGAGACGGCTTGAGAGGAGAAACAAATTACGAAGAATCCATGGAGGCGCCATATGCTATTTTGGCTTAGAGAAGGAGCAGCAACTAAATAAAAGGATTGGTAAAAGCCTTCCCATTAAAAAGAAAATTGGTCAAGCTGCCGCAGGCTTTATTTCCGATGGAGAAACAATCGTTTTGGATGTCGGGTCCACAACTCTTCATATAGCTGATTCGATTGAAAATGTTGAGAACGTGACGATCGTAACTAATTCCCTGGCCGCCGCAGACATTTTAAATACAAGAATGGAAAATCAATTGTTCAATGGCAAGGTCATTCTGATCGGCGGGACAGTCAATCCTCTGCAGCGCTCCACATCAGGTTCATTAACTAACCAGATGCTGGGACACTTTTTCTTTGATAAGGCCTTTATCTCTTGTGGAGGAATGAACCTCGAAGGAATATGCGATTATAATATGGATGAAGCCGCCGCCTCCTCCATTATGATTAAAAGATCTAAACAGGTTTATGTGGCAGCCGATTCCTCAAAACTGAACCAAAGGGCATTTTTCCATATCAGCCCTTTTTCAGCTATTGATTTTGTTATTACTGATGCGGATATGCCGGAGAATTGGCCGGAAGAGGAAATCAAGTTTAATGGGCTAAAATGGGTGAAAGTCTATACATAAAATGAAAAGAGAAAACCTGTCTCGATTCGGGATTGTTTATTTCCTTATAATTCGGAAACATTAATTACATATATCAAAAAGGGAGGCAAAAAGATGACCGATAAAACCCCGCAGGATGTAAACCGCATTCAGGAGGATGCACAAAAACAGGACCGGGAAGCGAAGAAGGCCCAGGAGGTTGTGGATGATGCCATTTCAAAGATGACTCCGCAGCGCCAGTATGAAAAAGAAAAGGAACAGAATAAACGATAAAAAAGCCGTAATCCTGCCCTGCAGCAGGATTACGGCCTTCAATTGTCACGGAGCCTTTTTTGTTCTGCTTTCTGCAGGAAATGCATAGGTAAGTATGTTACAAAAAAGACAATCAGTGCAGCAGCCTCAAGTGTTACATAGTACCAGACGCCATTTCCGAAAAATGACAGCAGGGTCTTAGTATCTGTCGGGCTCGCCAAATAAAAGAAATTGGTCCCCAGAAGCAGATTTAAAAAGAAGATGGGCACCGCAATGAGGTTGATTGTTAAAAAGCCTGTCAGAACCGCCTTTTTCGGCACTCTGTAGCCTTCAAACAAAATAAAATATAATACGGCTAATGGAATGGCTGAATGATGAAGAAAGTATTTGATGTAGCGGTAATGAGGAAATTGGTAAACCATATCAGGTGTCACCATGCTTAAAATCGGAGGAATTGTACCAATAAAATAGAGCAGCCAGAAAGCCTTTTTATTAGGCTTTAAAAATAGATAAAGTGCAATGAAGGTGCTCAAGGAACATAACTGGAGCGGCAGATTTGACACATCCCACTGATTTGTCAGAACAAGCCATAAATGATACGTCACTTCACAGGCAAGCAAAGTAAAAAACAGTGTCCATTTTATGACTTTCTGATAGGCCCTCAGCCCCTCCCTGTAAAACACAAGCCACCAGGCCGTAAAAAAGAAAAGAAATAACGTAACCAGATGCATAAGCGAAAAGATTTCAAACCCCTGCATTCCCGTTACCGAAAACATGATGTCATCACCCCTCAATAATCATTGAAGTGCTGTTTGATTCATTGTATTCACGGCTGGGAAAATTAACACGGTTCATATGCGGAAAAATTGAATTAATGCCAAATGCAGAAAGGGAGTAAAATTAAAAATAGCAGAGTATATTCTGCCTGAATTCCTCTGCTATTTTTACTATTTTATCCATGCAGTTCTTCAAAAGCCTGATACACATTGGCTTTTACCTGAATGCCATTCAGATCAATGCCGAGCGTGACAATCGTCTGCGCCACTTCTGGACGGATTCCTGTAATAACGGTCTTAACGCCGACAAGCGATAATGCTTCAATGACTTTAAACAGCTGATCTGCCACCATCGTATCGACGATCATTACACCTGAAAGGTCTAAAATTAAATGAGACAGCTTTAAGCGTGCAGATTGTTTTAAGGTTTCCTCCATTAACTGCCGAGCTCTCCCTGTGTCAATATTTCCTATTAACGGCAGAATGCCCACCCCTTTGGAAAGAGGAACAACCGGGACAGATAACTCAAGGAAAGCCTGCTTTGCATTCTCGAGAGTTACCTGATGGAATTTGACATAAGCCATGCTGAAACAATGAATGGAATGATCCAGCAGGGGATCTACCAAATAGACAACCTTCATAACCTCTGAAGCCTTCATCTCATGCTCCATCATCGTGTTCTCTAGTTCTTTCCAGATATATGCCCGGTAATAGCCTGCATTCTTTATAGCTTCATCCAAAGGGATCCCAACCCGGAAGAAGTACTCGCCTGTCTCCCTGCACCATTTTCCGATCTTTTCCATTACTTCGTTTTCGTTCTCATAATTCAGCAATGCTTCACCGAACAATTCAATAAACTCAGTACAAATCTGAACAGCGTCCGCTTCTATTTTGTCAGCCTGAAGCCTTTCTAGTTCAGTCCTTTCGATATTGCTCATCCGATCCATATGCAGCTTTTTCGCTAAGGTACCCTTCTCTTCTAAAATCTTTTCCCCTAAAACACGCATCTGATTATTCATGTTCTCCCCCTTATAGCACCTAGATTTAATCCTATAAAAATGAGTCCGCATCATCCTAAACATACTTCCTTACCCCAGTTTTTAATAGAATAAACCTTCCGAAATGAATTTTCTCGTACAATTTGTGGTTACTGCCTCTTTTTCTATGTGAGGGCTGTTGGAGGTGTACTTTCTGATAGCTACTGATTTTGATGTGCACTGCTGATTTTTGGCGTTATTCCTCTCGATTAAGTTTTTCATAGGGACCATGATTTTCGGCGCTAATCCCCTCGTTTCACTACCGTTTTTCTTGCGCATCACTGGTTTTCGGCGCTATTCCTCCCTATTAACTCCCATTTTCCCAACCGCTCCTGCTTTTTCAGCATTAACGGTTTTCCCCCAACCGCCAGCCCCCACACAATCTGTCCGCCCATTTTCACCATGGACACTCACCCGCTTAATCCCTCATTGAATATAGTGTAGGAGTTAGAGGGGGTGACTAAGATCAGTCATTTATATACTGCCAGCTCCTCCGGTCCGCAAAGTTTAGAAGGTTGGCAGCAGAATGCCTTGAATAAATTCCAGAGAAAAATGACCGATAAAGAAAAACCTTTCCCCTGCATCCCGGCAACCATCGGGTTTGCCAAAAATCAGCTCCGTTATGGGTTTGCCAATGATCCGGGAGATCCGGCCTCCATCCAGAAGACAGCATCCATCCTGAAGGAATACACAAAACACTCAAGAGAGTACGGAAACTATACGTCACTGATCATTTTTTATAAACAAAAGGAAAATTTAAGCGCAGAGGATTATGAGCAGCTTTTCTGGGATGTGCTGACGGGGCTGTCTGAGAGGGATGAAGTGGAGTGGCCAAACGACATTCCTAAAGACCCGCAGGACACCCTATGGGAATTCTGCTTTCACGGGGAAAAATATTTTATGTATTGTGCCACCCCTGCTCATAAAAATCGGCAGAGCCGCCATTTTGATACGATGATGCTGGCGATCACACCGAGATGGGTGCTGCAGGAGTTTATGAAGAGGGGGACATTTGCTTCCCGCATTAAGAATCAGATCCGCAATCGGCTTCAAAACTACGACAGCATCTCTATTCATCCTGATTTGAACAGCTATGGTGCCGAGGACAATTTTGAGTGGAAGCAATATTTTCTCCGGGATGATGACACCGCCATATCCAAATGCCCCTTTCACCGGCTGCTGGGAACGTTCAAGAAAATATAAGAGGACAGAAGCCGATTCTGTTCTCTATTTGCTTTTTCGATCGATAAATAAGGTACCGTCCTGCTGGACTTGTGCAAAAAACACCTCTTCAACTGATTGGATATTTTCTTTTTGCAGTTCTTTTTCAAGCCAGCCTTTTCCTAAATTTAATTTAGACAGATTTTTTGAATTGATCTTTCCATCAGAAATGACATCCGTTGGTAGTGGAAAAAGAACCTCTTTTAAGCTCTTAATGTTTAAATCTGTTTTGGTCACCTGCTGCTGACTTTCTTTCTTCAGTACAGACAGGTCTCCATTTGTCTCCAGGATCGCACAATCGACATCCTTAAAGGAAAATATATCCTTCTGCCTTAATAACGCCTGCAGCTCATCCAGGTCTATCCTCGCTGTTTTAAGCGCCTCTTCCATAATCTTGCCTTCTTTAATGACAATCAAGGGATCCCCGGTTGTAACTGATCTTCCCTGTTTCGATTTGAGGTCGATAATATCCAATGCGATGGTGAAAGCTGCCCAAACAACCAGCGAGATTACACCATCTTTAATGAGGGTATTTTCATTCACAGCAAGGTTTCCGGCAATAGACCCGATGCCGATGGCAGAAGCCCAGTTAAAAAAGGTCATTTGTCCAATTTCCTTCCGCCCCATCAGCCTTGCGAGCATAAAAAGCACCAAAAACGAGACGGTTACACGGAGTATCATTTCATTAACTGGCATATTCAAGCCACACACCTTTCAAATTTTGATAATACTCCCATTCCTCTTTATTTAAGTCAGCCTTCCTATCACTGCATCAGCCGTCACGATTACAGCAAACTCTTTGTGCAAGGCCGCGAGCTCCAATTCCTGCACTGTCTCCGCGGGATGGACAACTCCCCTATGATCAGTGATGTCAAAAGCGGCAATCGCATCTGATGCCAGATACGTTTTAAACCCTAAATTAGCGCTCATTCTCGTTGTGGTTGACACACAATGCTGTGTTGACAGTCCGGTGATAACAACAGATTGAATCTCCTTTTGCCGCAATTGAATTTCAAGCTCTGTGCCAATGAAGGCACTATTTACATTCTTAGGAAAAACCTGTTCCCCCGGCTTTGGAGCCAGCAGATCTTTAAATTGGATTCCCAGTTCATTTTTATGATAAAGAGGCGATTGCGGGTCCAGCGACAAATGCTTGGAAAAGAAAATAGGCCACTGCCGCTTCCTCCATTCAGTCAACAGGCGAAATGCATTGTTTTCAGCCTGGGGATTATTCCGCTTCCCCCAGTATGGGTCGTCAAATCCCTTTTGCATGTCTAAAACCAATAATGCTGTTCTCATCCTTGTCTCTCCTACTGTTAGTATGTTTATATTTTCTATATAAACTGCTAGTTTCATGCACCTGGCTAATTGTAAACAGAAGTTGAGGTTCAGTTTATTTTCATTTTATAAAATAACCATTGAAATTAGTTTTAGGAGGCATTTATGTGAAAAAACTGCTGCAAGGGGTAACAGATTGGGTTTCCACCAAGAGAGGGATGTGGATTACGATTATCGGCTGGCTTGTGCTTATGGTTGGCTTAAGCGCCGGTCCGTTGCTGGGGGATTATAAAACAAATAATTTCCAGTCACTTCCTGATGAGGCGAAGTCCATTATCGCCCAGAATAAAACAGAGGAATATTTTCCAGACAAACAAGGAACACCGGGCATCCTCGTTTTCCATAATGAAAATGGCGAGGTTCAAATCGATGAAGCTCAAAAAATACTGGAAGGAATTATGAATGAGGATATCGATGGAATCAAAACGATTATCGATATCAGCAAGCTTCCGCCGCAGGCCATCGAATCTTTTGTTTCTGAGGACAAGTCTACCCTGATTGTACCAATGGAGCTTGAACAGGGACTTGGCAATGATCAATATGCCGATATTAATGATCATGCGTCTGAAGTCGGCAATAAGATTGCAAAGGATCTAGAAAGTACAGCTTTCTATATTACGGGTCCGGCAGGTATTGCTGGAGACACAGTCAAGCTGTTTGAACAGGCTGACTTTGTTCTCCTGATTGCCACTGTTGTCATTATTCTTGTACTGTTAATAGCGATTTATCGTTCACCATTGCTGGCGATTATTCCGCTTCTGGCAACGGTAATCGTCTACCAGGTCGTAAACCAGAGTGTTGCGCTAATGGGTGCCGGCGGTCTTGAGATCAATAACCAGACGACCTCGATCATGAGCATTTTGCTTTTTGCTGCCGTCATTGATTATTCGTTATTTGTTTTCTCCCGTTACCGTGAGGAACTGAATCATTATGAAAATAAATATGAAGCCATGAAGCATGCGATGCGGGCAACCGGGGAGCCTGTATTCTTCGCGGGCGGAACGGTGCTGGCTGCCATGCTGATTCTGTTTTTCGCGGATTTCCGTGACTATCAGAACTTTGCCCCGATTTTTGGAACAGCGATGTTTTTTATCATGCTGGCTTCCGTTACGCTGGTTCCGGCTTTATTTACCCTATTCGGACGCAAGGCGTTCTGGCCGAAGGTTCCTAAATTTGGTGCGGAAACAGAAGTTAAACATAGTGTCTGGGGGCCAATCGCAAGATTTGTTGTAAACAAGCCAGGCATATCTGGAGGAATTGTCGGCATCTTCATGCTGATAACAGCGTTTAATATTTTCAACCTTGATTATGAATTCGACACCGTCAAAAAATTCCCTGAGGATCTTCCTTCACGGGTTGGTTATGAAATAGTGGAAGCAAGATATGACAAGGGCGAGCTGGCTCCTTCGACACTGCTGGTTGTCAGTGATGAGCAATTAGATGAAAGTAATACAGGTGCAATCAGTGATAAGCTCCAGGAATTTGATGAAATTGCCTCTGTCCGCCTGTCTGCCCTGTCAGAAGACGGCAAGGCTGCTAAAATGGATGTGGCACTATCCATCAATCCATATTCGAATGAAGCAATAGATTTTATGAGAAACTTGCGTGACGACACACCTGAGCTATTAGAAGAAATCGGTGTGGAAGCTGAATCCTACTATAGCGGGGTCACTCCGAAAATAGTGGACGAACAGGATATCAACAGCGGTGATATAATGAAAATTGTCCTGCTTGAAACAATCCTGATCCTTGCGCTGTTATTTGGGCTTACAAAATCCATCCGGATGCCGATCTACATGATGGCAACGATTCTGCTCTCATTCGTTTCGGCTTTAGGGCTTGGGATTTTCCTGGTAGATGTATTATTCGGCTTTGATGCCATCAGCTCGCGTGTTCCTGTCTATTCGTTTATTTTCCTTGTAGCCTTGGGGATCGACTACAACATCATCCTGGTTTCGCGTTTTATGGAGGAAAGAAAGAAACATCGTGTGAAGGACGCCCTTGAAATTTCCATCCGCAATACCGGCGGCGTTATTTCTTCGGCTGGCCTTATTCTGGCTGCTACCTTTGCCGCCCTGATGACCATGCCAATCGCTGATTTATTCGTATTTGGCTTCATCGTTGCCATGGGAATATTGATCGATACCTTCCTTGTGAGAGGCATGCTGCTTCCGGCATTAATCTTATTTTTCGAAAAAGATAAGGAAACTTCCCGGCAAAACATTTCGGAATAGAGAGGGTCCCTCCCTATTCCCAATAGGAGGACCTTAAATGAAGATACTTGTCGTTGATGATGATCTGCATATACAAAAACTTGTCACGATCCATTTAAATCGTGAGGGCTATCAAGTGCTGCGTGCAGACAATGCTCAAGAAGCTTTAAAATTATTGGAAGAACAAACAGCAGATTTAGCCGTTGTCGATGTCATGATGCCTGGTATGGACGGATTCGAACTCACCAGGCTTCTGACAGACGACTTCGGAATTCCTGTTATTCTTCTGACAGCAAAGGGGCAGCTCAGTGATAAAGAACAGGGTTTCCTATCCGGATCTGAAGATTATATTGTGAAGCCATTTGAAGTGAAGGAGCTCCTTTTCCGGGTAGCTGTTGTGCTCCGGAGAGCGGGTCGGGCTATGGAAACAGTCGTTAAAGCCGGTAATCTGACCATAGACCGAAAAAGCTTTGAAGTGGAAATCAATCAAGAGACCATCCTTTTCCCACTGAAGGAATTTGAGCTCCTGAGCCTGCTTTCTGCCCGTAAAAATAAAATCACCCAGCGAGCGGCTTTAATCGAACAGGCGTGGGGTGCGGATTATGAAGGCAGCGAACAGACATTAAATACTCACATCAACCGCGTCCGCGACCGGCTAAAAAAATACGGGGCAAACGTTGAAATCCAGACCATCCGCGGCATCGGATATAAGCTTGAGGAAACAAAATGAAGACGCTCTACCGAAAATTCATCGCTGCTACACTTGTGATATTAGCTATAAGCATCCTGCTTTCCTTCCTTTTAACAAACTGGGTCTATATGGCTTCGACAAAAGGGAAAATTGACAGACAAAATGTGGTGATTGCAGAGGAAATCGCGAGTGGACTTGAGCATTTGCATACCTCTGGTTCTACATATAAAACATACTTAAACTCCATGAGCAAGCTCGGCTATCAGCTTTATATTGTAAGTGAATCGGGCGATGGAGAATTCTTCGGCCAGCCGTTCAACAGGACCGAACTGCCTGAGGAAGCTGAAAAAGTGCTGGCCGATCAAAAGGTTTATCATGGGATGGACAGCTTTGCCGGCAAATTCCTGATGATGGGCCATTTTTCAAACGACCTTAAAAATACAGTCGGCGTCCCTTTTACCATGGACAATCAAAATTACGGGCTATTCCTTCGTCCGGATAATAATCTGATTTTCTCAGATATTCATATGATTTTCGCATGGTTCTTTGTCGCCATTGCCGTTGTCAGCATTACCGGAGTGATCTGGTTTGCGAAGCATCTGATCAAACCGATCACGAAGCTGACGGAAGCAACCAAGGAAATTACACGTGAGAATTTCAACTTCCCATTAAATATTAAGCAAAAGGATGAAATCGGACAGCTCGCGGAAAGTTTCCGCCGCATGCAGAAACAGCTGCAGCACAATGATGAAGCCCGCAAGTCATTCATCAACAATGTGTCCCATGACTTTCAGTCCCCTCTTATGAATATTCAAGGGTATGCAGAGCTTCTGCAGACACAGCAACTTTCAGATGAGGAACATTTCGAATATGTGCAAATCATCGATCAGGAGTCGAAGCGGCTTTCCAATTTGACCAAACAGCTCTTGCTGCTAACTTCACTTGACCAGAAATCCTATCCGATGAAACTTTCAGAAGTGAAATTGGATGAGCAAATCAAGGAAACCATCCGCAGGCATCAATGGAGGCTGGAGGAAAAAGAAATTGAAGTTTCCTACAAGCTTGCACCAGTCATTTTTAAAGGGGATCCGGAGCTTTTGGTGAATATTTGGGACAACTTGCTGACAAATGCGATAAAATATAACTCACATGGCGGCAGCATTTTGATCAGTCTATCTCAGACTCAATCTGAAATTAAGATTGTATTTAAAGACACCGGAATCGGAATATCCGCAGAGAAGATCAGCCAGATTTTCGACCGCTTTTACAGGGTGGATTCGGCAAGAAAGAAAGATGGTACAGGACTCGGGCTTTCGATAGTGAAACAGATAATCGAGCTGCATAATGGGGATATCAAGGCAGACAGCCAGGCTGGCAATGGCACATCCTTTACCATTACATTTTTCAGGGAGAAACAACGGGAGGAATAAGCGTTATGGAACAAAAATGGAGTATCAGGTTAATTAGATTTGCAGCCGTATTTGGCATTATCGGAACCTATCTTGGATCACATATGTCCGGGCAGATGGATTATTCATTAAGGCCCATTCATGCCCACATCCTGCTGGTAGGATGGCTTTCCGTATTCGCATGGGGAATCTTTTATAAAGTATACCGCGTAAAATATAAGAGGCTGGTTTCCATTCACAGTATTCTTGGAATGGCAGGGGCATTAGGCTTAACAATCGGCATGTGGATGTATACATTAAATCCCTTCGATTTAGGGGATACCTTTGTTCTGGTCTTCTTTATTGTTGGCGGAACCTTGCTATTGCTTGCCTTCGCCTTGTTTGTGGTGATTACCTTTTTGACTGAGAAAACAGCGGAACGTTAATTTTAAAAAGCAATGCAGCGTATGAAAACTGCATTGCTTTTTTATTTTATTATTCACTCGAAAACCTTTAAAACATTTTAGAAAGTACGGTATCATACGCCTCAAGTGTACGGTCTACTTCCTTTTCGCCATGGACTGTAGCCATGCTGTATCTGTTTAATGGCTTTGTATAGATACCCTTTGCAAGCAAACCAAAGTCCAGTTCCTTTCTCATGGAAAAATTAGCCTGCTGTAAATCTCTGTAGTTTCTTACTTGTTCTTTTTCCGTAATGATAACGTTAAATATGGTGCCCAGACCAATTGTTTGCATCGGAATTCCCCGCTGTTCAAAAAGACCCTTTATCCCTTCTTTTAATCTGTCAGTCATTTTAAAAACGTGTTCAATCTCTTGTTCCAATACATTTATAGTAGCAAGACCAGCTGCCAGAATCGTAGGGTGTCCATTGTATGTTCCGCTGTGGAATAGAACATCTTTGGCACTGGATTTTTTACTGTGACTACTGTCAAAAACATCTGACGAAACGGTGGGAGCGCTTGTCATCGTGATTTCTTCTTTGCCCCCTACGATTCCCACAGGAAAACCGCCGCCTGCCACTTTTCCCAGTGCTGTGAGATCTGGTTTAATGCTGTAGTGTCCTTGAGCTCCACTGAGTCCCACACGAAAACCTGTTTTTACTTCGTCAAAAATTAATAGGATGCCCAGCTCCTCCGTCAGCTTTCTTAGACCCTTCATAAACGAAGGTTCTGCCGGGATGAATCCGCCCTGTATGGGCTCAAGGATAACGGCAGCAATTTCATCCTTATTCTTCTTTAAGATATCAGAGGTATGTTCGAGATCATTAAAAGGAAGTACTATGGTTTGTATCTCATGATATGGATCAATCCCTTTGGATTCAATCACTGACTTTGGTGCATGAGCTTGCCCTGCTTCTTCAAGAGAAGGATTTAAACTTAAAAGAACCTGATCATAACCTCCATGGTAATGACCCTCGAATTTAGCAATTTTTGTTTTACCTGTATAAGCATATGCCAATCGCAAAGCCAGAAGAGTAGCTTCTGTTCCGGAGCTGGTATAACGGATTCTTTCCATACTTGGATAAAGCTCTTTTATTTTCTCTCCCATAGCAAGTTCAAGCCGGTGTGGAGTTCCAAATAACATAGTCCCGTCTCCCTCAAGCTGTTCCTGTATGGCTTGAATGATTTTTGGATGTCCATGCCCAAGCATTAAAGCACCGTAGGAAAGCAGATAATCAACATACTCGTTTCCATCGAGATCATATAGATAAGCTCCCTTCCCTTTTTCCATAATAATTGGATATGGATCAAAAGATTTGATATTAGCGGTTACTCCGCCTGGCATGACTTCTTTAGCTTTTAAGAAAAAATCTCTGGATTTTGATGTCTGGTTCTCAAACTCTGTTAGGGAATGGCTTGCCATTAATGTCATCACAATATCCTCCTGCATTCAGAAATATTTTATTCAAAATCATAAAATAATGAAATATTTATTTCATAATAGGCGAGAATGAATGATTTTGGAACCCTTTTTGAACAAAAAATTTCAAAAAACTATAGAACATGAAACTTTTGTTGCATTTGTTTGATGATAGGACTATCCTATTTTTAAAGTAAAAATTTAAAAGGGGTCATTATGAGTAATAAAAATGTCTATCAATTAATTGCTGAAAAAATGTCAAGCATGAGCAAGTCACAGGAAAAACTGGCTTCCTATATCCTTCAAAACACGAACACGGTTCCTTTCTATACGGTTGCAACCCTGGCCAAACAAGCAGGAGTAAGCGAGGCTTCAGTGGTACGTTTTGCTGTCTTTTTAGGATATTCCGGCTATCGTGAACTGCAGAACCAGATGCAGAACTCTGTTCAGATGCAGTTGACGACGAAGGACAGGTTAAAAATGTCTTCACAGATTTATGATGATTCAAACCAGGCCATCTACGATATTTTTAAAGATGATATAGCCAATATTAAATCGACGATGGAAAATTTAGATTCAAAGGCGATTGCAGATGCGGGAAACCATCTGCTTAACGGGAAAAAAATATACATATCTGCGAACCGGAGCGCCACATCTCTTGGGCTATTTCTGCAATATTACTTGGATATTATTTTAGGAAATGCTCATTTACTCGGTCCTGTTGAAAATAAACCTGAACAATTATATGCATTGAATGCGGAAGATGTAGTAGTTGGAATCAGTTTCTCACGTTATTCAACAAGTACTGTCAATATTATGGATTTTGCAAAAGAACGAGGTGCCGCCACCATTGTCATTACAGACAATCTTCTTTCGCCGCTCGTTCCTCATGGGGATGCTGTGCTAACTGCTTCAAGTCAATTACCAACATTTTTTGATTCTTTTGTTGCTCCGCAAAGTCTTATTAATACACTCATAGCGTATGTTGGAAAAAATCGAATGAATGAATCTGAGGATCGTCTTGAAAAACTGGAGGGAATTTGGGAACGTTTTGGCACGTTTTACTCTGACAAAAGGAAATAAGTGTAATAGGCAGCTCAGCTCAAGATAGGCCCAGCCCATGCTAATCAAGCCAAACTAATCATGGTCAATATAGATAAGCGAAAACACAATTTATCCAAAAAGAGCCTGCAAAAAGCTATTAACTCAATAGACAAAGAAAAAGACCCATTGGGTCTTTTTCTAACAGCATCTTCCTGTGTTCCCTATCATTGAGATTCCTCTTCCGTTTCCGCTTCGTTCTAATACAAGGTCTTCGGTGTTTGGTTCAATGATCGGATCGATAGCTACTTTGATTTCATTAATTGTGACAATAATATCATCTGTTTCCGGCTCATCCAGAGCCAGTCCTATTCTTGGCTGTCCTCAGCCATAGACGTCAAAAAAGATGCGGACGCTGCTGGCATTTTGCACTTCCATCATTTTTATCAATTCCTCGCGTGCATGATCTGTTATTTTCAAAATAAAATCACTCCCTCTGAATGTTTACTTTCCTGTTTCGGCAAATGTTTTAATCCTTTGGCCAATTTCGTCACGGACACGCTGAAAGAAAGCCCATTTTTCTTCTTCTGATCCTTCTGCTTTTGCAGGGTCATCAAATCCCCAGTGCTCGCGCTTTACAAGAGGAGGTGTCATCGGGCATTTATCAGCTGCGTCTCCGCAAAGCGTTACAACCAAATCTGCATTATTTAAAATCTCAGAATTAATGATATCAGAAGTCTGATTAGAGATGTCAATCCCTGCTTCTATCATGGCTTTTACAGCATTCGGATTTAAACCATGTGCTTCAATCCCCGCACTGTAAACATTCCAATCTTCGCCTAAATGCTGTTTTGCCCATCCTTCAGCCATCTGGCTGCGGCATGAGTTGCCTGTGCATAAAAAGTAGATCGTTTTTTTAGTCATGTTGGGACTCTCCTTATTAAATAATCATTAGCCAAATGTACAAACCGAATAATGTGATGAACAGTGTTGGAATGGTTAAAATGATCCCTGTTTTAAAATAAGTTCCCCATGATATTTTTACTCCCTTCAGAGACAAAACATGAAGCCATAACAAAGTGGCGAGGGACCCAATCGGCGTAATTTTCGGCCCTAAATCAGATCCAATAACATTTGCATAAATAAGTGCTTCCCGCATCACACCGCTTGTATCGGTTTCAGCAATGGCCAGAGCATCAATCATCACGGTTGGCAAATTGTTCATGACAGAAGAAAGAATGGCCGCAATGAATCCCATTCCGATTGTTGCTGCGAACAGTCCCTGGTCAGCTGTCATTTGAATTAAATCAGCTAAAACATTGGTAAGACCCGCGTTTCTAAGACCGTAAACCACTACATACATGCCGATTGAAAAGAAAACGATAGCCCAGGGTGCACCCTTGATGACCGTTCGTGTATTCACAGCCGGGCTTCTGCGCGCCATGAGCAGAAAGAACACCGTTACAATGCCCGCGATGAATGAAACGGGGACACCAATCCACTCACTTGCGAAATAGCCAATTAATAAGATACCTAACACCAGCCATGACAATCGGAACATTTTACTGTCTTTAACTGCCTCTCCCGGGTTTTTCAAATGAGATAATTCATAATTCTTTGGTATGCTTTTTCTGAAGTATAGGTATAAGACCAAGATGCTGGCACCCAATGAAAAGAAGTTCGGAATAATCATGCGTGAGGCATATTCCCCAAAGCCGATGCCGAAATAATCAGCTGAAACGATATTGACAAGGTTGCTGACAACTAATGGCAGTGACGTAGTATCCGCAATAAATCCGCTGGCGATAATAAACGGAAAAACCAACTTTTCTTCAAACTGCAGATTTCGGACCATCGCAAGAACTATTGGCGTGAGAATGAGCGCAGCCCCATCATTCGCAAAAAATGCTGCGACCACAGCTCCCAAAATGGAAACGTAAATGAACATCTTCACTCCGCTCCCCTTTGCCGCTCTCGCCATATGTAAGGCGGCCCATTCGAAAAATCCAATTTCATCTAAAATAAGCGAAATAATAATGATTGCAATAAAAGTTAATGTGGCATTCCAAACAATGGCTGTAACATCTATGACATCATTGAAATCAACCACACCGGCTATTAAAGCAAGGATGGCTCCGCCGCATGCAGACCAGCCAATTGATAGCCCTTTTGGCTGCCAAATGACAAATGTGAGGGTGACTATGAAAATCACCGATGCTAAAATTATTTGAGTCAATTTGTTTCCCCCTCTTACTCGCAGGAAATTCGCAATCCCTGCTCTTCCAATTCGGTTAATAAATAATCCTGGCTTGGAAGGTGATTCAGCACAGCCTGAACTAATGGATAAAATTCACTTTCCTGATTCAATGAATAAATAATCCACTGTCCCCTTCTGGTTTCCCTAACCACACCTGCATCTTTTAGTTTCCGAAGATGTTGGCTAATGGCTGGCTGGCTCATTTTAAAAATCTCCACAAACTCACATACACAGCAATCATGTTCCTTTAATAGTTTCACGATTGTAAGACGTGTTTTATCGCCTAGTAATTTTAAAATAGATGCAGTTTTGTCGATTTCGAGCGTGCCTCCATTCATGAATATCCCACCTCCGCTTTGCGTATATAACTATATAACGATTTACTTATATAAGTAAATCGTTTTTACTTATTTACCGAAAATGTGGCAGCTGTCTCTAGGTGAGCCACTGCTTTTTACGTCATCCAACAAATAACGGCTAAAACTTTAGCCGCAAGATAATAGTTTTTCCATAGCCATAACGTCCACAAATTCTCCGTCCAGCAAACCCTGATTTCGAAATATACCTACTTCACGAAAACCCATTTTCATATACAGACTCTGTCCCAGTCTATTAAATGGAAAAGTAAACAAAACAAGCTTATGGAACTGGTTCTCTCTTGCTTTCAATTCCAGTGCAGTGAGCAGCTTCTCGCCTGCCCCTTTCCCTCTGAACTCCCTTGCGATATAGACTGACAGATCTGCCACTCCATCATATGAACATCGGCTGCTATACGGATTCAGAGATGCCCAGCCGATTACTATACCCCCTTTTTCGGCAGCAAGCACACTATATCTCCCCTGATGCTGTTTAAACCAGTTTGACATATAGGAAAGGTCTTTTGCTTCTGTTTCCAATGTAGCAATTCGATCCTGTATTCCCTGATTATATATCTCCAAAATAGTCTCTAAATCTGTCTTTCTGGCTTCACGAATAAAAGTATCACTCAACATTCCAGTTTCCCCCTAATTGGTTGGTTTCAAAAATATTACTGGTGTCTTGTTAAAGCTTACCAAATCACAGCTAAGAAAAGCAGGATTATTGAACCGGCCCAATCGCTAATAAATGAGGTATATCATAATAAACATCGAAGCATAGCGCAGTGAATCCGCCTGGCAGGACGGCATTGTTCAGTCCAGTCATCAATGAAACATCAAATCTTTTGTTTGATTCAGCAACTCCTGATAAGCCAATAAAAATTGTGCATATGTTTCCTGTCCCATTTCACTTTCCCCCATCGAAACAGCTTTTTCTATAGCTTTCTCGACAGAACAATCAAAAGCATTCATGATTAATTTCATATATGCTATAAAATACTCATTTTTAAGCGCTCCAGCATTATTAATGATCATTGTCATCACCTTCAAATCGTTATGAGGGGAAAGGATTACCCTCCCTTTAATCAATTGCAGCAGGAAGATGCAGGAGCATCACAGGAACTTTTCAGATGAACGCTGCAAACACCCGTTTCCGGCAAATCCAGCTCCACTTTTCCAGCGGCAGCGAAATCACCGCTTAGATGAGATACCACTGACCTAACCTGCTCATAGCCTGTCGCCATCAAAAAGGTTGGAGCACGGCCATAGCTTTTGGAACCCACAATATAAAAATTCTTCTCAGGATGTCTTAACTCCTTTTCTCCATGAGGGCGAACCGTACCACAGCTATGAATATTGGGATCAATTAATGGTGCTAATGCTTCTGCACTTTCAGTTGAAGAATCAATGGAAGTACGAAGTTCACTTATTATAGAAAAATCCGGACGGCTTCCTGTATTAACAATCATTTCATCGATTCCATCCAGTCTGCTCTGTTTGCCATTTTGACTCCCGATTAATCTAATTCCCTTTTCTGACCTTTTGATCAGCTGGATGCGAAATGGAGTAATGACCTCCACTTGCCAGTTATCAACCAATTGATGGATTCTGCTTCCGAGGCGGCCTCGTGCTTTAAGTGTATCTTTTTCTTCTCCACCGTAAGCATCCTCAACCTGATTTCTTCTCATGATCCATAAAATCTCTGTTTCTGGATAGGACTCTTTCAATGCGGCTAAATCCAGCAAGGCATTAATTGCTGAATGGCCGCCGCCGACAACTGCAATACGTTTATTTCGATAGCGCTGCTGCTCACTCCCTAAAACATCGGGTATTCCATAATAAATCCTTTCTTTCATTTCCTTCTCGCCAGCCAGCCAAATACCGCTTGAGGAAGCTGGGTTTGGATTTCCCCAGGTGCCTGAAGCATCAATGATTGCTCTTGATTCAAATGTTTGATACTCTCCATTCTGCTCAGCATGGATGATAAAAGGAATATTCCCCCTATTTCCAGTTTTCATTTTATCGGTGTCTTTTCTGCCAACTGATAAAACTTTCGTATTAAGATGAATGAATGGCTTTATTTCAGGTAACCTGGACAGCGGCTTTAGATATTGTTCAACAAGTTCCTCCCCGGTAGGCAATGCTTCCGAATCCGGCTGTACCCAGCCATTTGCACTTAATAACCTGGCAGCAGCTTTATCAATATTGTATCGCCATGGTGAGAATAACCGAATATGTCCCCAGCTTTTTATATTGGCTCCAGCATGCTTTCCTGACTCGAGCAAAATAAATGATTGTCCCGTGCTTGCCAGGTGTGCAGCAGCTGCCAGCCCAACAGGACCGGCGCCAATTATAGCAACAGGCAGCTCTCTTCCTTCACCCTCTCTAAATGATGTCTTTTCTGACTCGTTTTTCTCAGGTGTGCAGCAGCCTTTGACAACACTAAAATTAGTCATGTGTGTGCTCCTCTTTTCTCCTGTATTGGATTCGAATTTACTTGCAAATTACAAGTATTTAACCCAGGGGAATTTACCCCTGAATAGGCTTGCAGCATGCACTGGATTTTTCCATAGCATTATTTAACAAATGAATCGAGCGGATGACTGTTTCTTTTTCAAACTCATTCATGTGTGAAAAGACCTCTTGTAAAAATGAATTCATCTGCTGATCTATTGAACCTGCAATAAATCTGCCTTCAGCAGTCAGCGAAAGAATACTGACTCTTTTATCAGCAGGGTCCGGCATCTTCTTAACTAAGTTCATCTTCACTAAAGATTGAACCTGCCTGCTGAAAGTAGTAATATCGGTCCCTAGCGTATCAGCAATCTGCTGCATGGATGGATTATGCTGATTATCAATCTCATAAAGAATATGGCTCTGAATGAGGGAAATATCGCAACCGCCGACGCTGCAGCAATTCTTATTTAGTAAGCCAAAACGGCGCGTCATTACTTGAAACAAGCCGCGAAGATTTTCCATAATTTTCACCTCTTGGTTTAATTATAGATATATTATTTGTAATTTACAACTATATTTTTGATTAACTTATGATTTCCTTTGGACTGAGGTGAAACGTTTTCGTTCCTGGCATATTAGAAATTAAATAAAGAACAAAAAATATATACATAGCTCTTAGCCTATGTACTTTTTTATAAAAAACTATTATACTATTTTGAATATTATCTTTCGTTATCCGAAAGTTTCATCCTTAAGGGAGTGTTCGCATTGAGAAGCCCAGCAAAAATGAATTCAAAAAACCTATTACTAATGGCCGGCATTATCTTTGTCGCGTTTACTTTACGTCCTGCAATCACCTCAGTTGGTCCTTTGATTGGAGCTATCAGGGATGAGACGGGAATCTCTAACGGCGCAGCAGGACTCCTGACCACCCTGCCGCTTGTTGCCTTTGCCCTGCTCTCTCCTTTTGTTCCGAGGATTGCCCAAAAGCTTGGCAGTGAATGGAGCATTCTATTAGGTTTGACTATTTTGGGAGCCGGCATTGCGGCCCGTTCGCTGGGAATGCTGCCTCCACTGTACATAGGAACTATTTTAATAGGTTTAGGCGTAGGTCTTTGCAATGTACTTCTTCCTGGAATGGTCAAGGAAAAATTCCCGCAGAAGGTCGGCCTGCTGACAGGGATCTATACATTCTCAATGGGAATTTGGGCGGGACTCGCACCCGGGTTCAGCGTCCCTCTTGCTGAAGACCTTGGGTTAGGCTGGAAGCTTTCACTTGGGGCATGGGCAATCCTGATTTTTATTGCGATCATTGTGTGGCTTCCACAGATCAGGGGGCGGGAGAAAAAAACGGAAACACCTGCCGTCACAGCACCTAAGACGTCTATCTGGTCCTCCCCCATCGCATGGCAGGTTACACTGTTTATGGGATTGCAATCAATGGTCTACTTCAGCACCACTACCTGGCTTCCGGAAATCCTTCACAGCCAGGGACGGGATATTGCAGAAGCCGGCTGGATGGTAACCGTTCTCCAGTTTTCCGGACTTCCTGTCAACTTTATTATTCCTGTTCTTGCAGACCGGCTCCCTAACCAAAAAGCGATTGCCTTTTGGATCGGAGCTTTCACTTTTGCCGGCATATCAGGGCTTCTAATGAATTTTAGTGTAATATTAACAAACCTTAGTATCGTCCTAATCGGAATCGGGCTTGGCGCTGCCATCAGCCATTCATTAACTCTGATCGGCCTTCGTGCAGAAAATGCGAAACAGGCTGCCAGTCTTTCCGGCATGGCACAATCCGTCGGCTACCTGCTGGCTGCAGCAGGACCGATTCTCATCGGCTCACTGTATGACCTGTTAGGGACTTGGACCGTTCCGCTGGCCTTGCTTTTGGCTAATACTGCCATCTTTACGGTTTCCGGCATTGGGGCAGGCAGGGATCAATTTGTTCTGCAGGATAAGCGCCATAAACAAAAAAAGACGGCTTCAACCATTGCGTAAGACTTGTTCTTACTATCCTGACCGAGAGTGGGGTGGGTGCTGATTTTTATACTTTCTGTATCTGAAGGTGACCGGGTTCTGACTTAAAACCCGGTTTTTCTGCTTTTTGTGTCTGAAGTTGGACAGGTTCTGACTCAGGTTCACATTTTTCTGCTTTCTTTGTCTTAAGTTGAATCAGGTTCTGACTCAAATCCAGATTTTCCTTCTTTCTGTTTTCTAAGTTGGACAGGGTTCTGACTCAATACCAAGTTTCCCTGCCTTCTGTGTCCGAATTTCTACCAGATTCTGACTCAAAATCAGCTTTTCCTATCTTCTGTGTCCCAAGTTCTACCAGGTTCTGACTCAATACCAATTAACCCTGCCTTCTCTGTCCAAATTTGATCAGAAGCAGTAATCCTATCAATTAAGAAGCAATTACTTTACAGTCAAAAAAGAACTTGAGCAATACAATATCGACTCATTAAAAAATCCAATAAGTCTTATTAATCAATCGGTGAAGCGATTCTCCTTTCCTATGATACGGTTAAGGTATCAAATGAACGAAAGGGGAACTTTCTGTGGAAGCGCAAAAAATTCAAGAATATATAATTGAAGAACCTAAAAAAAAACACAAGGCTATCGGGTTTGCGAAAGGAGTATTGCTGACCCTCCTGCTTGCGTTTCTGGCTGGCCAAATTGCCACTCTTCCCTTTTTCTCCATCCTCGGAATCATGCTCCTCTCCATTCTGCTAGGAGGAATTTGGGGGAATACCCTATCAATACCTGTGGACGCTCATGCAGGCATTCAGTTCTCAAGCAAGGTATTGCTTCGTGCAGGGATTATTTTACTGGGCTTTAGGCTGAATTTGCAGGAAATTATATCAGCAGGCTTTTCCATCATGATCATCGATGTAGTGGTCATTGTCTTTACCATGAGTTTCATTTTGCTTCTGGGGAAAGCATTTAAAATCAATAAAAAATTATCTGCTTTACTTGCTGCGGGCACTGCCATTTGCGGAGCGGCAGCCATCATTGCGATTGCCCCAATTGTTAAAAGCAAGGAAGAACAAACCGCAGTAGCCGTATCATGTATAGCTGTTCTAGGGACCATTGGAGCGATTTTATATATTATCTTATTTCCTTTGCTTCCTATAAGCGAGCAGGAATACGGTATATTAGCAGGTGCAACACTGCATGAGCTTGCCCATGTAGTAGCGGCGGGTGTTCCGGGCGGAGATGTCAGCAGTGATTCTGCCATTCTGGTCAAACTGGGAAGAGTCCTGTTGCTGATACCAGTTGCCTTTATCATAAGCCTTTTATACAGCAGAAAAAACAGGAGCCAAAGCCGGAAAATAGGAAAGCTGCCAATCCCATGGTTTATTTTTGGATTCCTCCTAACCAGCATGATCAATACGATTTTCTCTATACCTGGAAGCATTATCAGCATCCTTTTATTACTCAGCACTTATCTCCTCGCAATGGGTATGGCAGGGCTTGGTCTTAATATTAAATGGAATGATTTTGTGAAGGTTGGCTTTAAGCCAGTTGCTCTTGCTATTGCCGGCTTCCTCGGTCTTCTTGCCTTAACACCGCTTCTGCTCTTACTTTATAAAATTTTTTAAATGACTTCTAATCGATTACAATAGAAAGATAGACGTTACCTGTTTGAAGGAGGATACCCATGAACCTCGACTATCTGAAAGTATTTTATGTCACAGCAAATAATAAAAGTTTTTCCCAGACTGCCAAGAACCTCCACCTCTCACAATCCAGTGTAAGCCTTCAAATCAAACAACTCGAAGAACAGTGGGATTGCCAGCTTTTTGAACGGACAACCAAAAAAATCTCGCTGACACCCGCAGGGGAAATCCTCTATCATAAAGTCAAAAAGCTGATCGCCTTAATGAATGAAACGGAAAATGAGTTGGAAGAACTAAAGGGAAGTGTACATGGAGATTTAAAGGTAGGTGCCAGCTTAACCATCGGGGAGCATGTCCTCCCCTTTTTATTAGCTGATTTTTCGAGTCTCTATCCAAAAGTGAAGCTTCATTTAAATGTATTTAACTCAAGGCATATTGTTGATAAGCTATTAAATCATGAGATCAATATAGGATTCATTGAATCCATGCTCTCCTATCCAGCCTTAAAACAAGTTCCATTTGCCAAAGATGAGCTGATTATCATCGCTTCTCCCGAAAATAAATTTATAAAGACAGACCAAATTTCCATCGAGGAGCTGCTGTCAGTTCCGATTATTATTCGTGAAAGAGGATCAGGAACACGGCAAGTAATGGAGGATTCCTTCAGGAGATCTCATGTAGATGCGTCCAAATTGAATGTCATAATGGAACTGAAACACACCGAAGCCATTAAAACTTGTGTGGAAGCTGGCTTAGGAATTTCCATCATCTCAAAATCGGCTGTAAAAAAAGAACTTCGCCTCGGAACTTTAAAACAAATCCAAGTTGATGGGATTTCAATGCAGCGGGACTTTTATATGATCTACCACGAGGAAGCCCTGAAACACACCAGCAGAAAGCTGATGGAATTTATTTTATCAAGACAGTAAAATAATTACTAGTCAAGCCACAAAACATGAGAATGAGTTTGGGTACTGAAAAAGTACCTAGTGGCTTTTTCCCCCTGTTAGATCCAGGCTTGTATTCGGACATAATATCAATTTTTTATCGTATTCTATGTCCGAATTCAGCTCATCTTCCTACTCAGATCGTGCTTCTCACCCATTCTGGGTCCGAACCACATCCCGAGTGCAGTTCGGCCACTCCCCTTTTCACTTTCCCTTAATATTCTCACTCATTCTCTTAACAAACATTGTCAAAAAATAAGCTGCAAATGCAATCGCGACATCAATCAGAAAGAGATAGAATTGATTCATTCCCTTGTTAAAATGGACTATACCGGCCCATTCTTCTAAAGTAGCAAATCCAAAGGCAAATACAGCAGCACCTAAAATGGTGTAAAGCAAGAAGCTTTTCCTATGGTTGGTGCAGTACTGATAGATCAGCAGGAAACCCACTGGTAAAGCTGATGCTGTCATGTTCAAGGCATAGGGAAACATTGGAAATAAGAAATAGGTATGGACAAAATAACTATATCTCTCGAAAAAGCTGTCGGCGTATGTCCAAAGAATATGCACGGTATATCCAAAGAAGAAGATCTCAAAAATTCTGCTGCGGTCAACCGCAAGATAGACGAGAATCAGCGGGAGGACCATCAGTGCCAGAACTACCCAAAACTGCCATGTCGTAAGACCTGAAAACTCTCTCCAGTATGAAGTAATGAGCGAATTCATCTTTTCACTTTGTGAATATATTTGCTCCCAGTACTCGCTGTAACTCATAGAATAACCTCCCGGAACACATCCTTCTTAAAAGAATCATGCATAATTATAGTTTTCCACCCGTGCATCAGTCAGCATTTTTCTAAAAAGATCTCCTTTTTGATCCCCTAATACTTTTTGGCCATATTCAAGGAAGGACAAAAGCTCGTTTTCCGATAAATGACTCATATTCAGAGGAAATTGGTCCATCTTTTTTACCTCATCCATAATCAGGTTCAATAGTTCCCTTCCGCTTTTTGTAATAGTTACGCATTTATAGCGCAGCAATTCCTGATTGGCTGTGATATCAATAAGTCCCTTTTCCTTTAACGGTTTTAACAGCCTGGTTACAGTCGAAAGATGCCAGCACCCAAGCTCACTTATTTGGGTTGGGCTAAGCTTTTGATTATGAGTGCCAAGCAGGAACAAAATATGCTGCTGGGCAGGCGTCAGCTTAAACTTCTTTTCAAGCTCAGCCCATCTCTTTTCCATGCAGAAGTATAGGGCCCTTATGACAAGCAATGTCTGCTGTTTCAATAAAAGGTTCATCCGTTTCCCCCTCACTTGCAGATACAATTGTATTTACAAGTATTGTTTGAGAGATGGTTATTATTATGCAAAAAAATAGAGGTTCATTTTAGAGCCTCTATTTTAGTCCTATTCTATTTTTCACATCATCTCTAATAAGCTCGATCATTTCTTCGGACAATTTCGCCGGAAGCGACGAACCCTCCTTAAAAATCCAGGCGTTGATCACTTCAAGATCTGCTTTTTTAAATGTGATGCTATAAGTATTGTTTTCATGGAGAATTTCTGTCGTCACATATTCTTCCCCATCAAATTCATCATCCACAATCATGCCGGTAATTTCGTACGGATCCACAGGGTAATCTCCTTCACCTTTTTACTGGTTAGGATATACCCGCCCCTCAAAAATATACGAAATGTTTAAGGCCTCATTATAATGGTATCTATGGTTTTATAAGCAACAAAAAACGTAGCAAGGGAATATGCGGCTTCTGTGATGCCGAATAAGAAAACAGAGCTTCCAAAGAGAATGGTATTCATGATCAGAATGCACTGACCGATAGTTAAAGGAAGCCGCTCGCTGAATAAAATAGCCAAAACTTCCGTACCGTCCAGGCAGGCGCCATATCGGATAATGAGGCCAACTCCCATTCCCAGCAAAAGCCCGCCAAGGATAATAATAAGCAGCGGGTGGCTAGTTACTTCCTCATATGGAGCCAGTATGTATGTCTCCCCTGCCAGAACCGAGCTGGCAAACAGGCTTAACAGCAAAAATCTTCCCCCTAAAAAGAAAAACCCTGCCAGTAAAAACGGGAGATTCAGCACCAGTATTAAGGCACCCACATCAATGTGAAAAAGGTGTGAAAGGATGATGCTCAATCCGACAATGCCACCGTCAATGACATAATTTTTCACAAGGAATAATTGCAGCGAAACCGCCACTAGCGTGGCTCCAAGCAAAATAATCAGCCCATTTTTAAATGCGGTAAAATTACCGCTTCGACTCCGGCTTAAATAGTGTGGAATTCTACTTTTATACACGGGCCATCTCCTTTTGTTCAGACTAGCTTATGTAATGAAATATATTCCGGAAAATGAATATCATGCAGACGCAATTCTTTCTATTTTTAGTAGTTTTCCAGGAAAAAAAGATAGAATTCTTTCAAATCAAAGTGTAAAATAAATTCAGCCAGCTGAAAAGCTGACTCTGACATCCATTTGTATAGGAGGAAGAAACGCACAACAGATTACTTCAAGCAGCCTTTAAATATATCGAATTTTCAGAAAACTAAATAAAAGAGGTTGATGTACATGGCAATGGATGTATCTTTTAGTGAACAAACGATTTTTGATCATGCTGGAAATAAAATTATTACAGAAGATCGGGAAATTCATATAATCGCCAAATTCGCAGAACCATTAATCGTGGTACTTGGAAATGTTTTGAGTGATGAAGAATGTGACCAGCTGATTCAGCAGTCGAAAGATCGCATGCAGCGTTCAAAAGTTGCCAACTCCCTTGAAGTGGATGAACTGAGAACCAGCAGCAGCACCTTTTTCCAGGAAGGGGAAAATGAAATCGTCTCAAGAATCGAGAAAAGAGTCTCACAAATCATGAACATTCCAGTTGAGCATGGCGAAGGGCTCCAGATTCTGAATTATAAAATTGGCCAGGAATATAAAGCACACTTTGACTTCTTCTCTTCAGGCAGCAGAGCTGCAAGCAATCCGAGAATCAGCACGCTTGTTATGTACCTGAATGATGTGGCACAGGGCGGGGAAACTTATTTTCCAAAGCTTAACTTTTCTGTATCTCCACAAAAGGGCATGGCTGTTTACTTTGAATATTTTTATAATGACCAAAACTTAAATGATCTGACACTACATGGCGGAGCACCTGTTGCCGTTGGTGACAAATGGGCTGCCACGCAATGGATGAGAAGAAAGAAGCTATAGAAAAAACGCTTGGGAATTCTATCCCAAGCGTTTTTAAGTAATGCTTTTCTAAAACCACAGTCTCTTATGATAGTCATAATCAGAGGTATCGAAATTCTCTTCCCCTACTTTATCGGGGGCACACTCTTCACAAGGTTCTTCCTGCCGGCCATGTTCACATTGTTCCATTAAAAGTTCCACCTGAACGCATCCCCTTTCCTATCTGTTATTTCCATTATAAATGAAAGCGTTTACAGATGTCTTGTACAATTTGTTGGAAAATCTTTAAAAAGTGCCTACCCATTGGCACTTTTTAACGTCAAAAACAGACATTTCTGTCGTATTTTTACCATTTTTGCCACCTGTAATAGCCTCTGGGCAAATCGGTGACTTCACTCGCTGCCCTTATGCCTGATTGAATTGCACCTTCAATCCAGCCCGGAGCTGTGGAAGTATGTTCCCCGGCAAAATGCACTCTCCCCTCAGGAATAGGAATAACTGGATAAAGCTCTGTTTCCTGGTTTGGCTTGAACATGGAGAAGGCTCCGCCCGAAAAAGGGTACTGTGACCAGCTATGGGAGGCTCCTGTTAAAAAATGCTCGTAGACCTGATTGCCATGGATAACAGCCAAATTGTCAAGGGCATTACGGATCCGGTCACCTTCTTTAAGATTATCCCAGGATAAAGTATCATCTTCCCACGTATAACTCGCCATAATGATTCCGGAACCCGAAGAACCAATCAGATGACTTGGGTATGCTGCGAAGCGGATAGGAAGATCGGTCATCAGCTTCCCTCCATGCAGCCCTTCACGTTCCCAGAAACGCTGCTTGAACTGAAGTCCAATTTTAGTAGAAGAAACATAATGAAGCTCCCGAATGGCTTTCCATTTATCATGGGAAAATGAGTTCCGGGGAACGACTTCAACGAACGAAAGCAGAGAAAAAGGAATGGTGATAATGGCCAGATCACCTGTTATTACCAAAGGCCTTTGGCTCAAGGTATGCCTTGCATGAATGGTCACCTGTTCGGGATCCTGTACGATCTTTGTCATTTGATAGCCGAAAAAAAGATCTTCTTTTAACTGTGGTAAAAAAGCATTTGGAAGCTTATCATTGCCTCCCTCTATTTCGTAAAAATGAATGTCAGGGCTAAATAAAGGAAGCAGCTCCCGAAGAATGGCCGGAAAGCTCAGCTCTGGAAACCCTTCAAGACCGAGCAGAACTTTAATGCTTTCAAGTGCACCAGGCGATAGAGAGGGCCCCGCTGGATTGTATCTTAGAAAAAAACTCATGGGGTATCTGTCAAACTCTCTAACTACGATACTCCAATTTTGAATGGGGTTTTGATTAATAAAATCTGCAACTGGCTTAATTGCCATCGTCAGAAGCTCTTCCGCTGTCTTTCCTTTTTCATGCGGAGCAACTGGATAGCCCAGCATATCCGGATTCTGCTGATAGGCGGTACGATTGGTTTTTATTCCATTGGCAAAGATCAGGTCCTGGGGTGTTGTGTTTCTGAATTCATTTACCTTTAAACGGAATTTTTTAATATACTCAAGAACTAATTGATGAACATGGGGAATTCGCATGGCGCCAACATCCAGATACAAATCGTCCATGAATGGCTCTCGCATTGTAAAAATCCTGCCGCCAACCCTCTGTGTTGCTTCTAAAACCGTTACATCATGGCCGGCATCCTTCAATAGCGAAGCAGCCACCAGCCCAGACATACCGGCTCCGACAACTATAATTTTCTTCTGAACCTGTGAAATGCCGAGCCCGTTTCTGATGATAGAAAGCATTTCCTCCGCAGATAACTGCGGGTTCCGATAGTAGGCCATTCTGATTCTCCCTCCGGCGATCTGTCAAATAGCTGTTACTTCACTATACTGCCGGACAGCTTTACAATATGCTTCTTTTTTGAATTACCTGTTTTCACAGCCGCCAGGACCAGTTTAATTGGACAGGGGAACGGCAGCAAGTGTAGGCTGGAGAATAAAAGGCCTGAGTAAATCGATTTTCCTGCCACATAAATTATTAGTTTGTTTTTATGATTCTCTGCAAACGCGATGTATGCAAATTAAATCAAAAGGCCTCTCCCTATTTGTGGGAGAGGCCTTTTGATACTAAATGATCTTTATGAAGTTCTTTCCTTTGCTTTCTTTTCTTTTTCTTTCTCTGCTTCATAATTTGCTTACTTCTGTTTCTGGACAATAGTCCTCAATAAAAAGATCCATCTTAGATGTTCTTTTCTTATGCCTGGAACTTCTTATTATCAATTTTTACGACCGCTGCATCTGAGCCTGCAGCAGTCTTTTTTGTTTCATTTACAAGGTCAAGAATATTTCCGCAGCACTGCTGAGCTCCTTTTACCAAAAGCGGTGTACCTAGTGGCCCCAGGCCCAGGCCGTTTGCCAAGAATCCACCAATTGACATAATAACCGGAACGGCCGGTGAAGTATTTGAGAGAATGATCTTCTCGTGAATTGCTTTACGGTTACCTAATACCAGACAAAAATGTTGCAGGGTTTCAATTGTCAATTTTGAAGATCTTCTTCCGAGATTATATACCGGATTACCCTCTTCATCTTTACCATGAAAAATAAGAGTTCCTGCATCTTTTTTTGTCAGTTTATTAAAAAATGGCACCTGAATAATTTCCTCTTTTTCGAGTTTTCGATTTTGAATGATTCTCAGATGATATGCTGCTGCCAGCGATGTCGTATGAGTTCCCCCAAAATCATGGTAGATATAGATCAATTCTCACTTCCTCCTTCAACAGTCTTCCTGAATGCCAGTATTTGTGTTTTTAAGGAGGAATATAACCCTACTCCCGCATTTCCATAAAAAAAGCCCATAAAAATTCCTGCCCATAAATTATTTCTGTGTGCAAAGAAAACAGAAATGATTAATCCAATGACACTGGCCAGCCCAGGAATAAAAGGCTTTGGAAGTTTAAGGAGCACCTTGCCCAGCTGAGTCAGCAGAACAACTAAAGGAACTGCTATAACCGCATCCCAGAAGTTAGTATGAATGACTGGAAATGCCTCCATGTTTCCACCCCTGCAATCTACTTTCATGCTTCTTTCTATGTTGCTCCATTCAGACTTTTTTAGTATACAAATATTGCCCGCCCTCCTCAGGCAGCAAAAAAAGGGAATTAGCCCCCTATAGAGAATATGTAAAAAGATCACAATGAAAGAGGTGAGTATATGAAATCAATTGCTTCGCCGATTGCTGGCAATGTGAACAATGTTTTTATTCATGTCAAGGAACTGAAAAAATCGGCTGAATGGTATAGCTGCCTGCTTGGACTTCCTTTTAACAAGGAAGAGGTGGAATCGCCGGTATACAACATTCCGGTCACGTCAGAAACCGGACTTACACTGGACGATCACACCTTCGATCCATCCTTTAAATGGACTCCCTCCGGGCACGTTTTATTTAACTTCTTTGCACGGGATATTGATGAGGCGTACGCTTTTGTTAAAAATCAGGGAATTACTATTGTAAAAGAAATTGAGCGTATTGGAGATTTTGCCTACTTTAACTTTCAGGACCTTGATGGTAATATTTTGATGATCTGTAATTCTTAATGCTGGAATCTGTGGCTTTATAGGGCCATGGATTTTTTTATTTACAGTATTCCTTGGGAATTTAAGATTGGAGTTGAATTGATAGAAAATTCGACTGGGGAAAAGAGGCTGTCGCTGGCATTCTGGTTTTACATGGCTTTCCAGATATCGCAGATAATTCAGTGCGAGGAGTGGACTGGCAGATGGACAGGTTTTTGGTATTATGAATTTTGTTTATTTTCATTATCAAAAGAAAAAACAAAAGCGGAGAGTTTATACTCTCCGCATGCCTCAAGCTTTTACTTCCTCTATAATCGAAAGTCCTTTCGTCCCTTCAGCATCCTGCCACTGCCATTTTTCATGCAGCCTGATTCTGCCGTCCGGCAGTAATTCAGGGGTAGAGAGACATTTTCCGCCGCGAAGCTGATTTTTGTGATTTACATGGCTATATCTGAATTCTAAAGTTCCGTCTTCATGGACAAGTCCAATCAGCGTTCCCTGAACAATCTCTCCCCCGCTATAAGAAGCAGTTAAAATGTTACTTTCCTGTTTATAATGAAAAAAGGTCTTTGATGATACCTCACCATTCTCAGTATTTTGCACAGAAACAAAGGTACGGCCATTGTAATTCATGAAAATATCCTCCTGGTATGTAACGATCTATAAATCCCCTTTTAAAATGGAGTACATATACAAATCATCAAATTTTCCGTTTGTGTATTCATAATGCCTGAGCAGTCCTTCTCTCGTGAAGCCCTGCCTTTCGACCAGCTTCTGGGATGAGAGATTTTTAGGCTCAATCAGGGCTTCTATCCTTTCAAGCCCCAGCTGTTCAAAGCCGAATTTTAATACCCTCTCAAGAGCTTCATTCGCAATCCCTTTTCCCCAATGCTCCCTGCTTAGTTCATAACCTACTTCACTTCGGTAATGTTTTGGATTCCTATTGAGGAAACCACAGCTTCCAATGACCTTTCCCGAGTCCTTAAGAGTAATGCCCCAGCGCATTCCTGTGCCATTTGTATAGATGGATTTATACCATTCTATTTCGCCGAGCACCTCTTCGGGAGTTTCACAGGCTGAGATTCCCATATGCTTTACAACAAGCTGATCTGACAGGTATACATACATATCTTCTGCATCTTCTTCAGTTGCTTCTCTTAAAATTAATCTCTCTGTTTCAAGAACCGGAAATGCTTTTTCCAACGGACTGCCTCCTCTGCATGATCTCTCACTTCCACTATAACAAATTGCTTTAAAAAAATCCTATCATATGGAAATTACTTCAAAACTGCCTTTATCCATGTTACACTCAATAATTAGTAAAATATAAACATAGAGGAGAATTTCTGTGAAATATTATGGTTTATGGCTGTTGTCCGCTGCACTGATTCTTTCCGCCTGCAGCACTGATAAAGAGAAAACAGCCGCTGATGAAACTGTTAAAGAAGTGCAAAAAAGGGAAGAAAAGCAGGAAAAAACCCTAGCAAACACAGATGCTATTAATTTGGAGGTCACTGAAGAAAGCCTGCTAAGTTTGCCTCATGGAACACTGATGGATGATCTTACATACGAAAAGGATATAGAGGCCATTGAAGTTATACCGAAGACTGATCCTAAACTTTTACAGGAAATGACGCCTATACTGGAAGAGCTGACAAAAGAAGCCAAAGATACAGACTCTCTAAAAAAAGGACTAATTTCCCTGCTGGCGAGCCCCAATTATAAAAACATCATTGAAAAATCCAATGGCTACAAACCTGATTTTGAAGAGCCATACCTGCCGGATCCCACAAAATCAGAACCAAAGGAAGAAGATAAAAAGGCAGCAGAACAGGCCATTATTCTGCTGGATGCCAGTTCAAGCATGCTGCTGCAGGCAGACGGCAAAGTAAAAATGGATATTGCAAAAAGCGCCGTCAAGAGTTTCGCCCAGACGATCGGCCAAAGCAGTGATGTGTCCCTTGTGGTTTATGGACATAAAGGCACTGAAGCGGACACTGATAAAGAAATTTCCTGTTCAGGTGTAGAGGAAGTCTATCCTATGGGCAAATATTCAAAGAAGGAATTTCACCAAGCAGTAGATTCATTTGAAAGTAAAGGCTGGACGCCCCTTGCCGGTGCCATTCAAAAAGCAGCAGAAATGAGCAGCGGTTATGACGGCTCAACCACAATCTACATTGTCAGTGACGGTGCTGAAACCTGTGATGGCAACCCAGTACAGGCAAGTAAAGACCTTGTGAAAAATAATAGCAGCAATACTGTAAATATCATTGGGTTTGATGTAGACGGCAAAGCTGAAGATCAATTAAGAGCAGTAGCAGAAGCAGGCAACGGGGAGTATTTTAAAGCAGACAGTCCAGACGATTTGAAAAACACCATTCAGTACGAGTGGCTGCCATCTGCCGGTGATCTGGCATGGGCTTTTACCATGGCACCAAGCCCATGGGAAATGATAGACGAATATAAAATAGGAGAAGAATATCCACGCCAATTATTTACAGTCGGCAGGCGCGAAGCACATCGGATTCATGATGCCGTCACCATAATGGGAGATAACGGCTGGATCACAGATGAGCAGCGATCCGAACTTCGTGACTGGAGCTATGCACGCAGCGACCAGATGAAGGATTTATATATGAAGCTTCATGAAAAAAATCGGAACGCTGCTGAAAAGGAAAGTGATGAAATCAAGCAGAGAGTGGACGAATGGGTTGAAAAAATGAAGGCTCTGAAAAAAGAACGCGGGGATATTTGGTAATAAAATATTTAAGAATGCTCCGGGCACAATGCACTGAGCATTCTTTTTTATTCTTTGGTGATGATCGTGAAATTTCTGTTCAGCTCGGCCTCATTAATCGAGATCCGATGCGATAAATCGTTTGTGCGCAGCACATATTCTTTAATGCCGATAAATTCAGATTCAGCAATCAAGTAAAAATGCGTTCCCTTTTTTAATCCTTTAAAATGATTCTTTAACTTATATTTTTTCATGATGCTCCTACATTGTATGTTTAAACTTCTCCGGCTTCTTCACATACCCTTCAATGATAAAACCGCAGTTTGTGTAAATAAGGTATTCATTATCAGAACCAAGACTCATCTTATTTACAGAAAATATGACCCCATAACCCGAATGCTTTCCTTTGCCCAACTCATTTGAACCGCATTTTGGACATTTTTCGGCTTTCAAATTCATTCTCCTTTCAGCTGTCCTTAGTAAGTACTACGCTCAGAAACAGCTAAAAGTTTCAGGATATGCGGCCATTTATTCAGCTGTAAGTGATTCCTTTGATTTGAGTACCTGAATATAAATACCTGTCAGTGTCTGAGTCAGCAAAAAGATAGGGAAAGAATGCATGAGCTTATACTCTTTTTGCAGGAAAATAATATCTGCTGCCGTTAAAACCCATTGAATGAAAACACCCAAAAGTGCCCAGGCCAACACATAAATAATAAACGTTTTTTTGCTGATGTTCAGTTTTTCATAAAGGTAAAAAAAGAAATACCCAAATGGAGCGAATAATAAATAGTACAAAACATCTGTTACTTCATAATTGTTTAAATCATTTACCTTATAAAAATCGGTTCTGCCCCCGCCAATGGTGAAATCATAGAGTATGCCGATGGCCATTCCCCACAGCAGACTCAGCACTGTAATCTGCTTCGCCAGCCTGTCCGGCCTTCTGATAAGGAGAAAATAAACAAGGTAGGCAGTAACAATCATGAGCAAAAGAATAAGCTCATTGCCACCGAAGTCCTTCCAGATTTTCATGCTTCATTCACCCCTCTTGTTTTTAGCTGCCTAAAATACTTTAATAAGTAAAGCATTGCAAAATGGAGGAGGAATAAATAGATGATTTCATAGACAATTTTCCACTTTTTAAATTCCACAATTTCAAAATACCTCGCAATCATTACAGCAGAAGCGAGGAATGCAACGGAAACCGCTATTTTTATAAACTTTGAACCCAGCGAATCCGCTGTCCTTAATAAATTAAATGTGATTGCTATTGTAATTGGAAGCGTTATGCTTCTATGTACTAAAAAGGCAGAATTATTTAAGATCTGCTGGGAAATATGTGCCTCATTCAGCTCTTCATATACAATCCACGTATAATTAATATGAATGACCATCGCTGCCAGATAAACAAATGTATTTTCAACAAAAGTCAGTTTCTTATTCATAGAAGTAAAAATCATTATAACCAGCCAGGCCAAAAAAATTAAAAGTACGAACCCCATATAACATCAGCCCCAGATTTTTTTGTTAGTATTGGCGGACAAAGGGGTAATTATTCTTTTGTGGCTTCTTTCAGTGTAATTCTGGTTTGAAAAATGAGAGGGTGGGCAGTAAAGGGGTCATTTCATATTTCTGTGTCCGTTGTTGGGCCTGGGATCGCGCTCAGGCTCTGCACTTACCGCTTTTTGTGTCAGAAGTTACTCCAGGTTCGGACTCAGATCCCGGGTTTCTGGCGTGTTGTGTCAGAAGTTGCTCCAGGTTCGGACTCAGATCCCGGGTTTCCGGCGTGTTGTGTCTGAAGTTGCTCCAACTTTGGACTCAAATCCCGGGTTTCCGGCGCGCTTTGTCAGAAGTTGCTCCAGGTTCGGACTCAGATCCCGGGTTTCCGGCGCGCTGTGTCCAAACTTGCTCCTGGTCGGACTCTATCACTCCGTTTTCAGCTTTCTGCGTCCGAAGTCGCTCCAATTACCGACTCAATTTCCAAACAGCTCATGCTTCTAGCTCAAACGCTGCACACTTTGCTGTCCAAAAAAACTCCAAGTTCCACTGCCAGCCCAGCGTGTCCCCCCTAAACAGTCTCCCGTTCAATCAGCTTCACCGGTATCTCCTCGTGAGAACGGCTTTCCCTATCGATCGCTTGAAGCATCAGCTTTTTTCCTATTTCCACAAGCGGGATTTGAAGTGTGGTGATATGCATGATTTTGGCGATCGGCTGGTTATCAAATCCCATTATGGCAAGATCTCCGGGTATTCGAATTCCTTTTTCCCTGGAGGATGTGACGATTCCGCTTGCAGCTAAATCACTTGTTACCAGCAGCGCACTTGGTGGATTATCCATGTTCAATAACCGCTGAACCACTTCTTCTCCATGCTCAAAATTCAGACACTCGTTAAAGATATATTCTTCATTATAAGACGCCCCAATCCGGGTTAAAAAATCTGCATAGGCTTTTGCACGCTGTCTGCTGTTGGCGCCTGATCTTCTTCCAATGCAGTACCCGATTTTGTGATGCCCTTTATGATGTAAATACTCTAAAGCATTAGTGAACGTCAAATAGTGGTCGATATAGGTTGAGGACACCTTCTGATTCCTTGCATCTTCACAAAGGACGATAGGGCCATACTCGGTGAACTGGTTGATAACCTCCCAGCCGCAGATTCTTGAACAGATGATTAAGGAATCAATTTGCTTATGCTGCAGCATTTTTAACGCTTCGATTTCTCTGTCTTCCTCGTAATTCGTTTGAAAAAGAACCAGTTTATAGTTGTTTTTCATGGCTTCATTGGCAATCCCTTCTACCAGCAGACCAAAATAAGGGTGATTGGTAAAAGGAACAACCACACCAATAAGAAGGGTCTCCCCTTTGCTCAAATGGACTGCATTGATATTTCGCTGATAATTGAAGTCCTCCATCGCCTGCAAGACCGCTTCCCTCTTATCCTCCTTCACATAAGGATGATTATTGAGCACCCTCGAAACCGTTGTAACTGAAACTCCTGCCTTTTTAGCGATATCTTTAATATTTGCCATAAACCCACCTGTTTTTTTCACTTTTTTTCTTGCTATGAAATGCGTTTCATAAATTAAGCTTTTCTTAACAACTAAAAGGAGGTTTCCTTCATGTTCATTCTATCTGGAATATTCTATCTGGTTTTACTATGCAGTTCTATTCTTGCCCTGTCAGCCATTCCTATTTCCCTTTATCCGAAAAAGAAGGCAAACAAGAACACTTATGTAAAAGATTACTACAGCTCTTTATTTAATGTCTACGGGGATGAGGCATAGGTTTTCTTTTTCCTCTGCCTTTCAAATTCGCCCTCCCATTTTATGAAAATTCCCTGTATAGTAGCATATATCCTAACCCGAAAGGAAGGCTTGGCGTGTTTATAAAAATGACAAAAGAGCAGCATCAAAGGATGATTGAGGATATCCAGATTTTCTTTTCTGAGGAAAGAGATGAAGATCTATCTGAGTTCGCTGCAGAAAGAGTACTGGATTTTGTTAAGGAATCATTGGCACCGCATTTCTACAATGCAGCCGTCGCTGATGTAAAGCATGTTGTGGAACAGCAATATGCTTCGATGGAGGATGAGATCCTGACGCTTGAACGTCCTGTAAAGTAATTTCTGCCAAAGAATCACCTATAAAGGGTGGTTCTTTTTCATTCAGCAATAATCATGTAAATAAACTTTAATACTATGTCATTCCCCTGTCATTTTTCTGAAAGTGATCAGTGATATGATTATTTTGACTGCTGTATAGATTTTATAGAGAGCGAGCAAGAAAAATGAACATTACTGATGCTGTTGCACAAATACAAAAATCCGGAATAAAGGCGAATGGCAAAGACGTTGAGCGGTGGATAGAAGAAGGAAAAATAATAGCGGAACGAAGCGCGCGCAGGCAAATCAGCTACTCCATAAAGATGAAGGATCTCGCTGATTTTATCATCCAGGAAAAAGAAAAGCTGCATCGGCAAAAGCTTGAAGGAGTCCTGCTGCAGGTTAAAGACCTGAAAGGGCAAATTGAAATCCTGAATACCCGTGTCCATATAGAGGAATCCAAAGTGAAGTCATTGAAGAAAATGGTTCAGGCACAAAAAATGATTGCCGATGATAAAATTCAGCCTGCCAAGCTGCTCGGCCTTAAGCCTGATGAGGATCTGCAAATCATCCGAAAAGAGTTCAAAAAACTATTGAAAGCCCTCCATCCTGACCGCGGTGGAGATGAAAGACTTTTCAAGGTGTTTAATGAACATTATAAAAACATATTTTAAAGGTTGTATTATACATTATATTCTAGATAAACCAGCTTTGAATATTTAAGAAATTGCCCAGCCATCAACTGGGCTATTTGTTTTTATTAGCGGGGGGCAAACAGGATTACAGATGCCCCAATAAGACAAATGCCTGCACCAAGCCAGTCATAAAAGTCAGGTATTTTTTTGTCTATGCCCCAACCCCATAAAATGGACAGAATGATAAAAACACCTCCATATGCAGCATACACCCTTCCAAATGAAGGGAAGGCCTGGAATGCTGCAATAACACCATATAATGCAAGGATGAATCCCCCTGCGAATCCCCATGAAAAGGGCTTTCCTTCTCGTATCCACTGCCAAATTAAATAGCCGCCGCCAATTTCAGCAACACCGGCCAATATAAATAACCCAATAGCCTGAAACATATGTACACTCCCAAAAACATTTGCTTCTAGTTTACATGAGGTTACTCAAAAAGGTAAACCTCATCCCCTGCTGCAATCTCACCTGTTTTCAGAACGGAGGCATACACACCGAAGTAATTATTCCTTTCACGGATCACTTTTTTATGCAGACTTGGATCCCTATCCCCGGTTTCAGGGTCTACTGTAATAATCATGCACCGTTCGCAATGGCGCTTCACTTTTAACTCCACATGGCCAATCTTCATGTTCTTCCCAAACCACTGATCCTCCAGGAAAGGTTCATCTTTTACCAGGGAGAGCACCAGATTCGGGCGAAACCGCTGAAAGTCCAGCTTCTCTTTTCCCCATAGCTCTTTCATTTTCTTTAGAGAAGCGTCTGTCACTATTAATATATTCTCTTCTTCAATTGCTCCTTCTGGAACATGTATAGGGCTATATTGCACTGGGGTAATTTCTGCAGAAGAATGTTCTTCTATTTCTTTAATCAATCGTTCATCATCCCAGGGGACCTGTTTTCCGTCAGGAGCTGTAATCCTTACATGGGGATATTTATCCCGGTTTTCCTCCCCTATAAACTCTGCCTTATACCGCACCATCCCGGGAAACTGTGTAATCGTCAGGTATTTTCCTGGCCTGGACTCATCCAGATAGGCATGACTGCGGTCCCCATACAGACCATAGCTCATTACATTCGTTTTATTCACGCTTTCTCCATGAAAGCTTTTCACCGGATAGCGGACAATCTCCCTAATATGTCCAATCAGCATTTCTATCAACTCCCCCATTCAATAAAAAATTCCATGACAGCAAATTCGTCTATCATGGAAAATCCTATTACTGCGGCCGCTTTGTCTGCCGCTTTGCTTTTTCATCCCTGTCTAACTTAATAATTTTTTCCCGGACTTCAGGAGGTATAGAAGCAGAGGTCCGTTTTGCATCAGGTTTCATTTCCTGCACCTCCCCCATTATTTAACGACTTTGTAGCGCTTATGGCTGATCACCGTTTTGATGGGTTCATCCTTTTTCGGATTGATCCCTAGCTCTACAATAACTGAGTTATCCCGCACCACGACTACTCTGCCTTTTTTTCCTTTTTCAGAACCGCTTATGATGCTAATTGTATCGCCAACATCCGCTTTCTTTCCATTGCTTACCTTATCTGTTTCTTCAGCCATCTCGATTCTCCTTTAAAAATAATATATTTTTAACTATGTCGCTAGTATTGCCGTTTTGGCCAACCGCAAAACCCGTTTTATTTTCCTGTTATCTTTTTAATATGAAGATCCTTCAGAATATTTAAGCCTGCCCGGATGATCATCATAATGCTGCCTGCGAGGAAAAAACTTATTGAAACCGTCTGGCTGACATCTGTTAAAAATAATATACTTCCGGTTAAATATAAAACACCGAGGAGCAGATCATTGATAAACGAAACAACCTGATATCGCTTTTCAATGACCATTTTGTAGCCGCCTATCTCAATATGCACATCCTCCTGCTGTTCCCTCACAATATTTTTGATCTTCATGAATCACACCCCCTGTTTTGCCTTTTCCACATAAGGTGCCAAACATTCATGATTTTGGGGAAATTTCAAGAAAAATAATCCAGGACCAATGATGCCAGCAGACCAATTGCTGCAATAAATCCTGTTACCGGACCGCTGTCTTCAAAGGCTTCAGGCATCATAGTGGACGCAACCATTGCAATAATGGCGCCCCCTGCAAAACCTGCAATTCCTGACAGCACCATCTCTGATGCTCCAGCCAAAAATATGTATCCAGCCATTGATGCCATTCCTGAAATGACAAAAACCGAACTCCAAAGGAGAATGATTTTCTGTGTAGAATAACCGCTTTTTTTCATTCCTGAAGTACTTGAAAGGCCCTCTGGAAAGTTGCTGATAAAAATGGCGGTAACCAAAAGAAAGCTGACCGAATCTGCTTCAAGCAGGCTTGTTCCAATCATGATCGATTCTGGGATGGCATCCATCATAGTTCCCGCGAAAAGAACAATTCCGCTGCTGGCTGCTGCTTTATGGCCTGATCTTTTTCTGTGCTGGGCTCCTTTCTTGGAAATCAGGATATCAAAGAGTGTAAAGGTGACAGCACCAGCCAAAAATCCAATGCCGGTCGGCAGCAGCCCTCCTTTATGGACAGACTCCCCAAGAAGTTCATATGATGCTGCGCCAATCAGAACTCCAGTACCGAATGCCATTATGTAACCGATCAATTTTTTTCTAATAGGTAGAAGCATCGCTGCCAGTGCGCCTAACAGGACGGCTGAACCTGAAACTGCACCCCAAAATGCAGCATTCCACACCAGGCCCACCCCCTTCACTTTGTTTTGTTTAATTATTTCCTTTTAGTCCACGCTAAAACCGATTAGATAAAAAAAGCAGAACCTCGAGGGTTCTGCTTTTGCTTTATCTAATGGTTTTTAATGCCCCGCTCCAGGTAATCACCTGGTCCATCATTGCGTTCACATTATTGAGATGAAGATCTTGAGGTTTAAATACTGTGCCATTTTCAAAATCAGTAAATAAGGATAAGGTTGGATGTGTGCGGACATCAGCGATCATTAATTCTCCCATAATCCCGCGCAGATGTTCAGCAGCCCGCGCCCCGCCTGTTGACCCATAGCTTACAATTCCAGCGGCTTTATTATTCCAAGGTTCACGGGCCAGATCAAGTGCATTTTTTAACGCCCCTGTAATACTGTGGTTGTATTCCTGAACAATGAAGATGAATCCATCCAGACTGTTAATCTTTTCATTCCATGCTGCAATTCCTGGCGAATCCGCTTCACCTAAGAATGGCAATTTGAAATCTGCTATATCTACAATCTCATAATTGGCATCCCCGCGTTTATCAGCAATTTCTTTTACCCATGAACCGACCTGTGGGCTGACTCTCCCCTGACGTGTGCTTCCTAAAATAATTCCGATGTTTAATTTTTCGCTCATTGTTTCTGCCTCCTTAGATTTTTTTCCAAATAGTTTAGCTAAAAAACCCATGACTCACACCACCTTATTTAAACTCCTAAAATAATTCGATTTCCTGAAGGGTCCTTCGTAGTCACCTGGTTATTTTCTACTGCTGCAGGCGCGCCAAGACTTTTCAGATTTTCTACTGCCTGATCTATTGCTGCTTCGTTTTCATAAATGAGCTTGAAGGATTGAAGACCCGCACTATTTTCTGAAGGCTTCGGAGCTCCAACCCCATTCCATGTATTCAACCCAATGTGATGATGGTATTTTCCACTTGAAATGAATAATGCCTGACTGCCATATCGGCAGACCACTTCAAACCCAAGTCCCTCTGTGTAAAATTTCTCGGTATTCGCCATTTCAGCCACATGTAAATGAATATGTCCCATGACCGTTTCAGCGGGCAAGCCCTTCCATGACTGCTGCTGCCCTATGGAAAGCAGGTCAGGAAAGTCCAGCGGGTCGACGGTCATCATGACTTCCCCATTCTTCCAAGTCCAATCCGAGGGGCTGCGGTCAATATATATTTCTATGCCATTGCCATCCGGATCAGACAAATAGAGCGCCTCACTGACAAGGTGATCAGAGGAACCGATTTGAATCCCTTTCTCAACGAAATGGCGAACGATTTTAGCCAAATCTGTGCGCTTTGGCAGCAGCAGAGCGAAATGATACAAACCAGTTGTTCTTCCCATTTTAGGTTCAGCGTTTTCAGGCTGTTCGATCGTAAGCAATGCTGTTTTGCCATCAGCAGTAAGCTCGGCAGCTCTTTCTGTTTGAGATAGCACTTTAAATCCGATTACGTCTCGATAGAATGCAAGGGACCGCTGCAGATCCTGAACCTTGATATTAACCTGCGCAACAAAGGTAATCGGTTTTTGATGAAAGTTCATATTAGTTTACTCCTCCTGTTATTTTGCCGTTGATTGTAACTTGCTCCCAAGTGACAGCGGTGATTCCTTCGCTAAAACAAAATAAATCGATGCGGCAAGCAGAATTACATCTAATTCATATCCGGCCATTTGGCCATTCCCTAAAAGACCTAGAGGCAATTTAGCAGTAAAGATAGCTACCAGCATGATAACAGCAAATAACACTGAAACTATTCTTGTGCCGATGCCCAAAATAAGCGCTATGCCCCCTGCCAGCTCGACCACGGCGACAATATAAGCCATAAAGCCAGGAATGCCAATACTGTCGAAGAAACCGGCTGTATTGCTGATGCCTCCCTGAAATTTTGATAATCCATGAATAAAGAAAATAAATCCTAAAATAGCACGCAGAATGAACTGGCCTAATTCGTTTTTGTTCATGTTGATTCCTCCTTGGTTAATTGCGTTAGTTACTTACTTTATGTAAGTTAGTATATTATTTAAATTTAGTGTCGTCAAGTAATTATTTTATTATTAGTTATTTAATAATTTTTGGTTTATACTTATAATAAGTAAACAAGGAGTGATAAGGATGGAGAAATCACTAATATGTCCAAGATTCGAAAAAGCCATCGGCATCTTGAGCCAGCGCTGGACCGGATTGATCATCTATCAGTTGCTTAACGGGCCACAGCGGTTCTGCAGCATCGAATCCTCTATCGGGATAAGCGGCAAAGTTCTTTCAGACCGGCTAAAAGACCTGGAAAATGAGGGAGTCGTAAAACGCAATGTCTACCCTGAAACTCCTGTAAGGATTGAATATTCCCTAACAGAAAAAGGCCTTGCGATGGAGCCGTTAATGAAAGAAATAGAAAAATGGTCGCAGACCTGGTTAGAAGCATAAAAAAAGAGTCTTCCCGCTGGGGGAAGACTCTTTTTTTGACTTATTATTTTGGTGGCAGGTTATGGCTGAATTTGTGCCGGAATTCGGACTTAGAAAACTGAATTTTCGCCTTTTGTGTCCAAAGGTAGACCAGGTTCTGACTCTAAACCCTAGATTTCCGCTAATAGTGTCCGAATCCCTTACAACTCCAATTACCGATTTCTAATTATTTACCCTTAACCTCTTTAATATACTGCTTCACAACTTCATATACATAATCCTGGTTTGCTGCTGCAGTATTGGGATCGTATTTGCCCCCGTTTGTCTTGTTATTGGAGAGGACGCGAATTCCCATGAATGGAACATCATATGCTCCTGCAATCTGCGCTGCTGCGGCACCTTCCATTTCTTCCACGGATGTTTCGTAGTTTTCGTGGAACCAGTTGATGCGGTCTACTTCATTGTTCCAAAGGTCTGCAGAACCAATCGTTCCTTCAACTACTTTACCTTTTGTATACTTATCTTTTACAGCTTTGGCTGCGGCCAGCAGATCTTCATCGCCTTCAAAGTAGCGGATCTTTTCCGCATTAGGGTCTTCCCCTGCACTTCCTTCAGAAGCCATCAGGTCCATCGGAATCCAATTGGTTGGTTCGATTCCTTCTCCTTTTTCCAAATTCCCAGTTTTCATAGATCCGATATTGACTGTTCTTTCGCCTAATACAATATCATACACATTCAAGCTTGGATCATGGCCGCCTGAAGTTCCCTGATTGATGATGGCAGCAGGATCATATTTTTCAATAGCGATCGCGGTAGCGGCTGCTGTATTTTCCATGCCCTTACCTGTCTTTGCAACGATGACTGGATACTTGTCCAATTTTCCTTTATAGAAAACAAAGTTCCCTGATTTTTCAATTTTAACCTTGTCTAATCGCTGGGCAAATTTTTCTGCCTCAATCGGCATTGGCCCTTGGATAAGGATTGGTTTTTGGGCTCCTTCTGCCTCTGTTTCAAATTTTGGTGCTGAAGTGCACCCTGCAAGCATAGATACAGACATGACTGCAACTGCAGCGATTGATGCTAATTTCTTTTTCATATTATGTTCTCCCCTTCTCCTGTTGTCTGATGTACCCGCAGGGCTGGTAATAGAAAAAGGCCTGAAAAAAGCAGAATGATTTCTACCTTCCAGACCATAGAGTTAAAGCAGCTGCAATAGTATACAGCTTTTCTATACTTTAACCCGTAGTCCGGTTCTTTCAATGGGAACCAGGTAGAAACGCTCAGACCATATTACCGAGCATATACGAGTGATTAAATTCATAATTTACTTTGCTAATATAACAAATAATTCGTTTGAACGCAACCTAAAAACGAACATTTAGTCCAATAATACTATTTAACATTCGTGATTCGCAATTCCACAAAAAACCTCCAGCTAAAAACTGGAGGTCGCACTTATTATGCAGCTTTCTTCGCATCAGAAGAATTTGACTGGCTGCCGCCCTTTATGGCAGCAACACCAAGACCAATAATACCACCTGCTAAGGATGGGATGATCCACCCTAATCCAACATCATATAAAGGGAGAATAGCAGTAAATAGGTCATTGATTGGCGCGAATGTAATGCCTGCTGCATTTAAACCATCAAACAAACTTACCACGAAGGTGAAAAGCATGCTTCCCTGATAAACTTCTTTCCTTCCTTTGAAAATCGGATGAAGGAATGTAAGAGCCATCAGTGCAATTGCTAATGGATAGATTCCAACCAATACAGGTACGGAAATGGCAATCAGTTCACTTAATCCAAAGTTGGCAAAAATTGTACTGAAAATGGATAAAACAATTACAAACATTTTGTAAGACACTTTTGGCATCAATTTATTGAAGTATGAAGAACAAGCTGTAATCAGACCGATGCTGGTAGTCAAACATGCACCAAATACAATAACACTTAAAAGCAGTGCACCTAAGGAGCCAAAGTAATGTGAAGACGCACCTGATAGAACAGCACCGCCATTATCCAATGCTCCCAGACCGCTGACACTTGACGCTCCAATAAAGGAAAGCGATGTATAAATAAGTGCTAAAAGACCTGAAGCAATTAAACCTGCTTTAGCAATGGATACCATAATATCTTTTTTGGTTGCAGCGCCTTTTTCCTTTACTGCATTTACGACAATGATACCAAATACAAATGCTGCAAGAGCATCCATTGTCAGATAACCTTCCTGGAAACCTTTAAAGAACGCACCGTTCAAATAAGCTTCAGTCGGAGCCTGGAATGCACCCATTGGATTAATGAATGCAGCACCGATCAAAACGGCAATTACAATTAAAAGAATTGGTGTTAGATATTTTCCTACAATATCAACAATCTTTGAAGAGTTCAAAGAGAAAAATGCTGTAATTCCAAAGAAGATAATTGAAGTTATAATTAAGCCGATTGAACTGCTTCCTTCTGATAGATAAGGCTTAATGCCGATCTCGAATGAAACTGTAGCTGTTCTCGGTATGGCAAAAAGCGGTCCAATTGATAAGTATAGGGCTACTGTAAAAGCTAGTCCGAACACTGGATTTACACGGCTTGCCAATGATTGAAGATCACTTTTTCCCGAAAAGCCCAAAGCCATTATTCCCAGGAGCGGCAAGCCTACGCCTGTAATAATGAAGCCCGCATTCGCTGACCATACATTTGTACCTGCCGACTGGCCAAGCATTGCAGGGAAAATTAAGTTTCCTGCCCCGAAAAATAAGGCAAAGAGCATAAAACCAACTGTCACAATATATGATAATGGTATTTTGCTGTTCATTTCATTTCCTCCTATTAATGTGGATAAGTTATACAATACTAACAGTCTATTAAATTTAAATCTTCTGAAAAATTATAGCACTGTAATATTTTTATTTTTTCACGCTAGTAATATATTGCATAACTCAAGATAACATATTCAAAATGGTTATGCAATATATCGCATAAAACTTTTTGTCGAATCATGCGATATATTGAATTTTTCAAGTTTCTTCTATATACTAAATATATATCTATTGGAAATAACTTTAAAATCCTAGCAAAATTGCAAGATATGAAAAGGTGGTTACAGCTATGCCGATACCCTCCAATTATTCATCACCTACCCGTATATCCGCTAAAGATCGCGCCTTCTCCCAAATCCAGGAGTGGATTATTGACGGCACACTTCAGCCGAAGGAAAAATTGAATGACGCTGATCTTGCCAAAGCATTAGGAGTCAGCCGAACGCCTATCAGAGAAGCGCTTCAACTGCTAAATGTTCAGGGATTTGTCGAAATGTTTCCGGGTGTAGGAACTCAAGTTACTTCAGTGAACCCTGAAGATATCAGCAAGATCCTGCCTCCTTTAGGTGTGCTGCAGGCGCTTGCAGCTGAACTGGCCGCACCTGTTGTCAGCCAGGAAACCATTAATATTCTTCGGGATATTAACCATAAATTCGCTAAAGCTTTAATGGCAGGAGATACCTTCACAGCTTTGAAAAAGGATGAGAAGTTTCATAATATCATTATTGACCTTGCAGAAAATCCATATATTTCGAATACAGCTTCCATGCTGCAGGCTCATGTCATGCGGCTATACTATAATAAAACCATTATTTTAAAAGAACGTTCCATTCAAGAACATGAAGATATATTAAAAGCATTTGAACAAAAAGACAGAGAAAAGGCCGGGCATATTGCTCGTGTTAATTGGCTTCGTGCGATTGACGAGTACTACTCTGTTGAAAAATGATCAAACTCAAAAAAGCAGCCTCCAACGGCTGCTTTTTCTATTTATCTAGCTTTTATAAATTATTTCATCGATAATCCCGTATTCCTTTGCTTCTTCGGCTGTCATGAAGTAATCGCGGTCCGTGTCCCGTGCTACTTTTTCTGCTGGCTGGCCGGTTCTATCTGCAATTATTCCATTTATGTGCTCCCTCAGTTTTAAAATCCTCTTCGCCGAAATTTCGATTTCAGTAGCCTGCCCTCTTGCTCCTCCAAGCGGCTGGTGAATCATGATCTCACTGTTCGGCAGACTGTAGCGCTTGCCCTTTTTCCCTGCAAGCAGAAGCATCGCTCCAAAGGATGCTGCCATTCCTGTGCAAATCGTCCGGACATCTGGCTTTATATATTGGATGGTGTCAAAGATGGCAAACCCTGCAGTTGTAGAACCGCCAGGACTATTAATATAAAGCGAAATATCCTTATCAGGGGATTCCGCTGCAAGAAATAGCAGCTGCGCAATCACACTATTGGCAACGGAATCATTGATTTCTTCACCAATCATGATAATTCGGTCTTTCAAAAGCCGTGAGTAAATATCGTAGGAGCGTTCTCCCCTGCTGGACTGCTCAATGACATATGGTATTGCTGTCATCTGTATCCCTCCTGTTCTTTGCGGATCTATGCCGCCATACAGAGAGTATTAGAAGGAGATGAAACACGCAGAACAGGCTTCTTCGCATGACTTTCCAGAGATTGCAGGAAAGGAATCGACTTTATAAGGATGGATGGGTCCTCTGATGCCACTGAATGATGCAGCAGTTGAAAAAGCTTTTCTTCCTCCTCATTTGCAAAAGCTTCTAAAGACTTATCTTCAACCGGATGCTGAAGCCGCTTCCGTGCACGGTTCAGCGTGGACTTCACTGCAAATTCAGTAGTCTGAAGGATATCTGCAATTTCTTTTGTTTTGTATCGGAACCCTTCCTTCATTGTAAAAATAACGGCCTGCTTTGCGGTCAGCCGATTTATTAGATGGCTGACTGCTTCTCCTTCAGTCGAGCTGGAATTCCTCTTTTCACCTTCAGGGGACTCCTCCAGCTGCTCCCGCTTTCTATTTCGAAGAGTGTCAATCCAGCAATTGTAAACAATCTTCTTTAAAAGCGCCTGATTAATTTTCTCAGGGGCATAATTTTTATAGGCGCGGACGATTGCTTCATGAGCCAGATCGTCCCCATCCCAGCGGTTTTGTGCAAGAAACCGGCTATATCTCTGCAGTGAAGGATAGATATCTGCCATACAGCTTTCCCTCTGCTTGAAGGTATTACTTGATTCAGCCTGAACTTTCCCATGCTTCATAAACCTGCTCACTCCTTTAATACATCTCTGCCTCTATAACGGGATAAGAAAGCAAAAAGATACGGGGGATTTAAATTTTTATCAGTTTATTCTTAGCATCGACGAAACTATACTGTGCAGATACAAAAAAGCCTCAATCCCGGCGGAATTGAGGCTGCATTTTTATATAACCCGTGATGTGATAATGCCTTCAATCTGATTAATCTGTTCAAGCAATCCAGGAATCACATCGCCATTGACTTTATTGTCGATATCAATCATGGTATACGCATATTCACCGCGGCTGCGGTTCACCATGTCTGCGATGTTAAGCTGGTAGCTTGAAATGGCAAGGGTGATTTGGCCGACCATGTTTGGAATGTTTTTATGAAAAGCAGTAACACGCCGCTTGCCGGTGTAAGGAAGCGCAGCATTTGGGAAATTCACTGAGTTTTTGACATTGCCTGTTTCAAGGAAGTGCTTCACCTGTCTTGCTGCCATGACTGCGCAGTTTTCCTCTGATTCTTTTGTTGATGCACCAAGGTGCGGAATGGCCACTGCGTTTTTCATTTTCAGGATATTCTCATTTGGGAAATCTGTAATATATTTGCCCACTTTTCCGCTTTCAAGGGCAGCTGTCATATCAGCTTCATTCACAAGCTCTCCGCGTGAGAAATTGAGAATGTGAACACCCTTTTTCATCATGCCAAACGCAGCTTCATTGAACATTTCCCTTGTATCATCGGTTAACGGAACATGGACAGTGATGTAATCAGATTCTGCAAACACCTGCTCAATGCTCATGGCACGCTGTACATTGCGGGACAGATTCCAGGCCGTATCGACAGAAATGAATGGATCAAAGCCAATAACATCCATATCAAGTTCAAGTGCATCATTGGCCACAAGTGCCCCGATTGCTCCTAACCCGATGACGCCGAGTGTTTTGCCTTTAATTTCTTTCCCGACAAATTGCTTCTTCCCTGCTTCTACAAGCTTAGGGATCTGTTCTCCTTCACCTTTCAGCGTTTTCGTCCAGGCGATGCCGGCAAAAAGATTCCGTGATGACGCCATTAAGCAAGTAAGCACCATTTCTTTAACAGCATTCGCATTAGCACCAGGTGTATTAAACACGACAATTCCCTGCTCAGTGCATTTCTCCACCGGGATATTATTCACGCCTGCACCCGCACGGGCGATTGCTCTTAATTGATCCCCAAATTCCATTGAATGCATATTAAAGCTGCGAAGAACAATCGCATCAGGATTGTCGCTTTCATTATCAATAGTAAAATAATCCTTGTTAAACACTTCCAGACCGCTTGGCGCGATGGCATTTAGTGTTTTAATGGTCTGCACTTTGTCTAAAGTCATGATACTCACTCGATTCTCCCCTTTTCAACTAACTTTGTCAGATTTTAAACAGAAAGAGGCAAGGGTAGAATCCCTTACCTCTGCCCAGGCGAACGGCTTCGACACTATGTGCTCCCCCGCGGTTATCCGCGTCTCGCCAGTTACACATAGCCTTTTCGGTTTTTTAAATCTTATCAAAGTCTTCTGAAAACTTCAACCCATTGAAGCGCTTACATTATAAAAAATTTTATTTATTTTTCCGATGAATAATAAAGTATATTTTTTTGAATTTGTACATTATGCTCGAGAACAGGCTAATTGTACAATTAATCGCTTTTAAGTCAAGTGTAATGATTTATTTTATTTTCTCTGTTCCATCCTGCTTCAACAAGACGAATGATATATATAGCAGCTGGAGAGAATAAAGCAATCTTAAAGAATGTATTCGAATCCGGGATAGAATAGACAAAAAAGGAAGGTTTAGCGGAAGTGCCGTAAAAATGAACGATAACCACTGTGCTTTTTGATATGTACTTATTAAGGAAAGAATAACTCCAATGATGCCTATAACCGTAAGAAGCGTGAAATCATTAATACCTGGGGTGGCATTAACGTAAACTGCATAGGATAAAAAAATGACTGATATCAAAATCATAAAAACGAATCCGGATTGATTTTTTGTTCATAAAAAAATACAAACTCCTTTTATGCATTGGAAGGACAGCCTTTATATCCCCGGGGGATAGCAAAACTCGGGCCTCTTAATGGTAACAATAAACAGTGATAACGTCCAAACTAATTTCTTTTCAAAAACAGCAAAAAAACCTAACCAGTCAGTTAGGTTTCAACTTTCTATATTAACCGTGATTCCTTTACCTCAGAATCTGGTGAACACTCGTACTCACCAGAGTATTCCACAAGTCCAATTTCGCAATTTTTGCCGATCTTGACATTTTTCCCTCTGACGACCAGAGCTGAGGTGCCCTCGAGTTCGATGTCATCCCCTTCAATTAATTCTGCCTCAAGCTTGAGGGGGAAGATTGATTTAATCAATTTGAACAGGCTTTCTCTATGCTGTGCTACTTTTATGACTCTTCCGCCAATCTCTTTCGCTTTACTTTCTCCAAATAGTTTAATATCAATTGTTTCGGCATTCAGCAAACCTTCTATCTTAAATGCCCCTTCTGCACGGAAAACCTCTGCTTCACAGTCTCCTGCAATTTTCGCTTTCCCGTTTATTACCATTTCATCACTTTTTGCAGAGCCTCCGATAGAGGAGCTGCCGGCTACCTCAAGCTTTTGGCATAGTACAGCTTCTGAAATAGAGGCAGAGCCATTGACCGATAAAGTTTCAGCTTTGATTGAACCATGTACCTTGGCTGCACCGCTGATTTTTCCTTTTTCAGTTTTTACGCTTCCATGGATTGTGCCGGTGCCATTGCAATTGAATTTCTCACATTCTATGTCATTATTTACTGTTCCCTTACCATTGATCTCAACTTTATGAAAAGCTCCGCCATTAACCGATCCAACTCCATTAATGATTAAGTTCCCCAGTGCTTTCGTTTCCAACGCAATTCCTCCTAAGTCAATTTAGATTTTAATTCTTCTGCACACTGCTCTATCGATATAGAGGCAGCCAATTTTGTTCCTTTTTCAAGAAGGACCCCTTCCCCGCTCATTGAAACCAGACAGCTGGATATCCCGAGTTTTCGTATGAAGCAAATCACAGCCTTTGGCTGCTGCAGTATTTTTTGATGATCATTCAGCAGCTGAAGAAGCATCTTCCCTTCCTCCATATGGATATCCCCCGCTTCCAGCAAGTTGGAAAGAATATAAAGCTTCAGGACTTCATGATAATTGAATTCGTTCATTTCCCCCTGTGTTTCAAGAAAGATATTCATAACAGGCTCAGAAACGATTCCTTTTTCAATCAGACTCTCTTTTGTCAGCTTTAGATTTGAAGCACTTAGTGAAAACAAATCAGCAAGCTCATCCAATGAGAGACTATCCTTCATCTTCTGCACCTTTTCAACCCGTTCGAGAATTTTTTCTTTTGGAAAAAATGTCTCCTGTCCTGTAAAAGTTGATTTACGGACAAACCAATCCTCAGGTATCAGGTTCTTCCTTTTCCATCGGTAAAGCTGGCCATATGAAATACCCGTTAAATCCAATACCTCTTTTTTAGAAATTAATTCATCGCTCAATTCCAGGACTCCTTTCTGTTAATTTGATTGTAACATAACACTGTTACGTTTAAAATATTATTTTCTTCTTAATTTCATGAGTTTTTTCGACAAAAAATTCGTATTTTAGTGGGAAATCAATAGTATTTGTATCTTTTTAAGTGAAACAATGTTCTATTCACACAAAAAAACCTGGCTCCATAAGAACCAGGTTCTCCCTTTATTCGTATACTTTTAATAGGTTATACTGCTTTCCTAAATACAGGTAATTTTGCCTGCGGTACATTTCTTTTGGGGTATCATCTCCATCAGCGACAAGAATGATTGTTCTATCCTTAAACTGATCCATCACTGATTTCTGCAGGCGGCTGCCGATGCCTTTTTTCTGAAATTCCTCATGGACCATCAATCCATCAATTTCAGCTGTTCGTTCTTTAATTATGACATCAACTGAACCGGCAGCTTTCCCCTTATAAAATGCAATAAACTGCTGAATGCTTTTATCTCTGTAATTTCTAAGATGCTGTGCCTTCTTTTTCTCTGCAAAAGTTTCCCCATAGACCGAATCATGCTCATACTGAAATTCCAAATAATCATTCCATGTTTCATCCGTAACATTTTCCACTATGATTTCTTCCTTTACATGGACTTCCGGAAAATCACCCGGAAGGATGGCAAATAACTCTAAGAAGCCAATTGTATAATCCTCATCTTTCTGAAAGTACGCCAAAAGCTCTTCAGAAAGCTCCTCGTCATCCGGAAAATAAAATCTAACATGCTTTTGGCCATATTTCTGATGAAAATCCCGCAGATACTGATGCGCCTCCTCAAACTCCTGAACGGAAGGCATTCTTTTAAAGGAAATAAAATTGCTGTCATACTGAAGGAGCATGTCAGGGTTATGGTTGTGAATAAATAGTGCATTTTCGAGAACTGTATGTCCCGGTTTATAAATATCTTGAAAAGTAATCTTTTCCATCGGTTTCTCCTGCAATTATTTTAAAGGTATATACTCTTTATCTGTTATAAGCACATCATGACAGCGCAGCAGACTTTCCTTTAATTCCAGAGGGGTGCTGCAGTTATCATAGGCACACAGGGAAATCAGGCCCTGCTGAGCAATGGCTTTGTCTATATTCTTTTCATATTGTTCCACTAATGGAATGTAGTCCTTCACATTTCCCCATTCGACCAGACCCCATGTAAATATCTTATGGCTTCTATCTAAATAAGGCTGAATGTTTTTAAGAAAAAAACTGAACACTGTATCAGGATTAAAATTACCGTTGGAGTAATAAAAATCATAATTATTCATAAAGTGAACCCTGCTTAATTCCTCTTTTCCTAACAAATTAGTTAATTCTTTATCAATATGAAAATAATGGCGGTCATTATCCACAAACAAGACATGTCCGCCGCATCTTATACCGGCAGTTATGTAGGAGACCGCATTTTGGATATAGCAATCCATGTCATCATAGTGGTAAAGAATATGGCCTCCGTTAGACTTTTGCATATCCTCAATTAAATCCGTTAACAATTCATTCATTGATAAGTCCCCTTATAACGAAAAAATGTTTGATGTAATATACCGCTCACTCCTTTCCTCCATTATATCTAAAAATTGAAAATTATGCAGGTTTTGCGGTCAATATAAAAACCCGGGGAGAGTTCCCCGAGTCTGCTGCAATATTAAACTAATTCCCCATAGAGTTATTCTCCGCGTGAGGAGGCTGTTCAAGCCAGCTTTTCTGAATCATTAAATTCCCAGCGTCTTCTGAAAATGCAGTTACTTTCATGATAGACTTAGCATAAAGAAGAGCCAGATCCCGTCTTCCATTAACAGCAGCCGAATTGGCAAATGATCTGATTTTCATGGAGAACATGTCTGCCTTATGGAACAGCATCAATTTATCGGAAAAAGGAGCAAATGCAGAATCTGTAACTAAATGGTCTAATACCGAGGGAGACGGCAAATTCTCTTTATGAAGCTTTTCTCTCAACTGGTCGACTGTTTTTTCTGTTATCTCCAATCCTTTTATTAGCAGGTTTTGTACCTTTACATCTTTTGCTACCTGTGAAAAGCCGATTAAGAGCGCTTTGCTGGTGACGTTATTTTCTATATTATCGTATAAATGTGTTATTTCGAGTGCATGCAATGGCCGCACCTCTCCTAAAAAACCTTTAAAATAACTTGGATTTTCTATAAATTTCACTTTATTAGGCACACGCAGCCAGGGAGGCTTTATGAGCAAGCCCTTTTCGATTAACACCTTGTTGATCTGTACCAGAAGCTCCCCAGTTGTCGTTGATGCACTCATAAAAAAATCAAGAACATCTTCCCTCATAACTAAAGGTATTGCGACCCCGTACAGGCTTAATCCCGCCTTGGCTGCATATTTTATGTAATGCAAAAAAAATTCGTCTTCAAACAGTCTTGGAGCATCAAGATTAACATCCTTGTCTGTAAAGCCTATGGGAATCGGAAAATCTTCCTGTTCTAAAATAGCTGATATATCATTCAAAAAAGATTCACTTAAATAAAGCCCGTTTTGGAGGACAAATTTAATATCTTTGTCTTCAACATGCTTAAGGAAATAGCGCAGAATATTTGCTGACATGCTATTCCCCATATACGTTGCCCACAGCTTACCCATTTCCGCAGAGGTCAGCTTTTGGCCCTTATCAAATTTTTCTGTTTTGAGCTTTAGCGGCTTCAGCTTATACATAAACAGCTCCTATTGGTCATTTTTCAAATAGCTTTTCACCATCTAACAAAGATTATTCATTCTTCCACTACTGCCCCGGCTATTTCGTCAAAGCTGATCTTCTCAAGATCCCCGCTCTCCAATTCCATATAGATCTTTCTGCTTATGCCATCCAGTCTGTTTATTCTCCCTTTATACTCGCGGAAAAATCCGTCCCTCCAGACTTTTACTTTCAACTGATAAGCAAATTCCATTGCATAATGAATTTTGTTTTCAAACTCCTCCAATTCGTATTCATCAATTTGGGGCTTGCTTTGCGCCAGTTGTTCCCTTTCCAAATTCTTTAGCATCGCCCGATGTTCCGGCATGAAGTGAGCAGGCTGCCATTTTATTTTTCCTCTATCTTTTAGCGGCATAATAAATCCCTCCATACCCTATTATAGAACATTTGTTCTGTTTTTAAACCAAAAAATCAGAAATTGCTTAAGTTGGTTCATTTGGATAATAAAAGTACGAATGGTAAAATACATTTTAACTCTCTAAAAAAGATTGGTGAAACAATGAAGCAGCTGCAAACTAAACACAGGTGGCTCGGACGCATGCTGGCATCCGACCCCGGACTTATCCGATTTCAAAAAGCCGGACGGGCTACATTAAGTTTAATGGCGTCAGTCTTTACAACTTTATTTCTTATGAAATTGGCTGGTGCCGATGCCGCTGGTGCCCTTACTCCGGCAATTGTTTCCGGAATGGCCGGCATGCTTGGCATCATGATTGTGATGGATGACTCTAAAAAAGGGAAAATGCTCACAACCGGCTTGCTGGGATTTTCAGCTATAGCGGGGATATCGATCGGTGCACTGCTGGCAGAAAGCACAATCTTTACCGATATTTCAATGGCTCTAATAATATTCTTAAGTTTTTACTTAACCCGCTTTGGGGTTCGCTATTTTTCATTATGCATGATCGGATTCATGACTCTTTATTTCTCATCTATTCTGAAATTATCGGGCAGTGAGCTTCCCTCCTTTTACTTCGGCATCTGGATTGGGATCTCGTATGCTTTCCTGTTTAATTTCATCCTTTTTCAGAACACCTCGAAAAATCTGAAAAGAAGCATCCGCTCCTTTCATTTCCAAAGTAATTTAACATTCAATCTCTTAATTGAGGGGATTCAGGAAAAGAGCATGACTGCTCATCAGCGGGAAGAATTGCGGAGAAACGTGCTGAAGCTCAGGGATTATGCTGTAATCGTGTCTGAGTATATCAATGAGGATGATGTACAAAAATTGTGGCCCGGGCTGACCCCTTCTCAGCTGAGATTATATATCTTTGATACGGGAATGCTGATTGAAACCCTGACTGATTCCATCCGGAGCTTAAAAAAAGCGAATGCCCTTGACATTGATGAGCTAAGAAACCTTCTGGTATGGGTCACCCGCTCTCTGCGTGACGCTGAAGTTCTTGCACATAAATATGAAGAACAAAATCTCCGTGAAGCAGAGCTTGCTGTACAGGCTCTTCGCCTGCTGATAATGGATTTGTTCAACAGGGAAGACAAACCGGCAGGATGGCTTTACTTAATCAGGCGGATTGAGTCCCTTGCAAACCATGTCATTGAGGGTGGCATAACCATACAGCAGGCTCTTCATAAAGTAAAAGACAATGAAATAAAGGCAGCTGAAGAGACACCGGATGGAGAAGAAACATCTACAGAGGATAAGAGCATAAAACCTTCCACCAAAAAGGCGTTTCAGGCATTGACTGCTGCCATCATATCCATCATAGCCGGGCAGATTCTTTCGCCTGACCAGCCATACTGGGTTCTTTTGACCGCCTTTATCGTATTACTCGGAACCGAGTCAATCGGGCGCATATATACAAAAGGTTTTCAGCGCTCAGTTGGAACGATTTTAGGGGCAGTGATTGGATTTACGCTTGCCAGAGTGGTCAGCGGGCATTCTGTACTGGAAATCACGCTCATTTTTGCAGCGGTTTTCTTCTCTTTTTATTTATTTGAAGTGTCTTATACATTAATGAGCATGTTTATTACAATGCTGGTCGCATTTATGTATGATCTTTTACTTGGCGGAATTTCATTCTCCCTTATCAGTGCGAGGGTGATCGATACCATTGCCGGTGCCGGCATTGCATTCGGCGTTTCTCTATTTATTTTTCCAAAGAAAACGAAGGACAAAGTGACCGATACGCTCAATGATTACCTGCAAGAACTGAAACCGTATGTTACGGCGTATGTGCGAAGCTTCCGGGAAGATGTGAATGTGAAGGAGCTTTCAGGCAAAGGCTTCTTATTGGATCAAAAGCTGAAAACCATAAACGTTGAAGCGCAATCACTGATAAAGAAACCCGGATCTCCGCGCCATACTGACGTTAACAGGTGGATCACCATGTTTTCAGCCATTAATTACTATGCCAGACATCTGGTGGCTTCCTCCTACCGGAAAGGATTCGACTATCCCGATGAACTGGTCGATGTGTTCATAAGGATTGAGGAGAAACTGGAATTAAATATTGAAACATTAATGGATCTGATTAAAGAAAGTGGAGATGGTACTCTTGTTTATAGTCTGGACCGGGAAAGAGAACTGATTGAACGATTGGCGCCAACAAGGCAGCAATCCCAGCGTGATTTAATTCATCACCTTTATTTCATCTGGAGAATCAACAAAGCGATTATGGAATTAGCAGAAGAGCTTGGTGCAGGGAAGGAGCAATAATGCTCCTTCTTTTTTTGCAGGCAGATAAATCATCATTCAAGCCAAATATACCGCAAAAAAAGAGTCATGCACGAAAGCATCACTCTCAATATCTTCATTTTTTTATTTTGAGAAGCCGCAGACTATTCAAGGTGACCAGCAGGGTTGCTCCCATGTCCGCGAAAATGGCAATCCATAAGGTCAGCCAGCCCGGAATAACCAGCAGTATGGCAATCGCCTTGATTCCAAGTGAGAACGTAATGTTCTGCTTGATGATCCTCAACGCTTTTTGGCTGAGTTTAATCGTATAAGGCAATTTGCTCAAGTCATCTGACATTAGCGCAATATCTGCTGTTTCGAGGGCAGTATCGGTTCCGGCACCGCCCATGGCAATCCCAACAGACGCAGCAGCAAGGGCAGGCGCATCATTGACCCCATCCCCGACCATTGCCACACTTTGATGGGATGCACGCAGATCTTTTATAAAAGCCAGTTTATCCTGCGGCAGCAAATCTGCTTTAATCTCTGAAACTCCGGCTTGCTTTCCGATCTCTAATGCCGTTCTCTGATTGTCGCCTGTCAGCATGACGGTTTTAATTCCCATATCATTCAGTTTGCTGATGACCGTTTTCGAATGATCCCTTATTTCATCTGCAACAGCTATTAAAAGCAGAATTTCGCTTGCTGTTCCGAGAATCATAACCGTTTTACCCTGGGTCTGCAGATCTGCAATCTGCTTTTGAATATTGCTTTCCATGCCGTTATGAAGCTCTTCAAACAAATTAGGGCTGCCAGCATAATAAAGGACACCATTTATTGTGGCTTTTACTCCCTTTCCAGTAATAGAGGTAAATTCCTCTGTGTCGAGCCCAGTAAAATCTGCGCCTGTTTCTTCTGCTTTTTTCATGATGGCAGAGGCTAGGGGATGCTGTGACCCTTTCTCTATGGCAGCAGCGATTTGCAGCAGCTGTTTTCCGTTTTCATTAATAGTGATCATGTCTGTAACGGCAGGAACACCTTTTGTTAAAGTGCCTGTCTTATCAAATGCAATCGATTTAAGCGCCCCAGTTTCCTCCAGGTGGATTCCGCCTTTAATAAGAACACCGTTTCTAGCTGCATTTCCAATGGCTGTAACGACCGCTACCGGTGTAGACACGACAAGTGCGCACGGACAGCCGACAACCAGAGCGGCAAGCCCCTGGTAAATCCACTCGTTCCAATTCCCGCCAAACAGCGGAGGAATCACGGCTATTAAAAATGCTAAAACAATGATGGCAGGCGTATAATACCTGGCAAACTTGTCGACAAACTGCTGGGATGGCGCTTTTTCCGCCTGTGCTTCTTCTACTAAATGAATGATCTTGGCAATAGTGGTGTCTTCAGCAAGCTTTGTGACTTCTACCTCAAGCAGTCCCTCTTCATTTAATGTACCTGCATAAACCCCATCACCTGCATTCTTAACTGCGGGCACGCTCTCTCCTGTAATCGCTGCCTGATTCAGGGAAGAGGTTCCTTTAATGACCACACCATCCATGGCCAATTTTTCACCCGGCTTCACAATCATGATGTCGCCAACCTGAATATCATCCACATGAATCCGCATTTCTTCATTTCCCCGTTTGATTAATGCTTCATTAGGGGCAATGTCCATCAGTGATTCAATGGACTGGCGTGCTTTTTCCATTGAGAAACGCTCAAGGGCTTCACTAATGGCAAAGAGGATGACAACCATTGCTCCTTCTCCCCACTCACCAATAATCGCTGCTCCAATAATGGCGATCGTCATCAGGGTGCTCATGTCAAAGTTCAATCTTGCCAGGTTTTTGAAGCCTTTCAGGAATAAAGTATAACCGCCTATGATAATTGCTGCTGCATACCCAGTAATCGGATATAAATGATTCTCTCCATACTGTTCGCTCAAAAACCAGCTGGTAACAAGAATTAAGGATGAAATATATACTTTATAGTTGGATTTCTGCTTCCAGAATGGCTCGCGCTCCACCGCTTTTTCCTTCTCTGCGCGCAGCTTCAGATTTTCGAAGGCACCGGCTTTTTCGACCGCCTTCATTGAAGCTGTTCCTGTGACAGTTATTTTGGAAGCTCCAAAATTCACATTCGCATCTAAAACGCCATCCAGGCGTTTCACGTTCTCTTCGAACGTCTTGGCACAGCCTGCTCAGGAAAAGCCCTGAACACGGTAGGTTACCGTCTCTTTCTCCGCAATTCCAGCTTGTTCAGACATTGGTTTTCACCTCACTTCCGTGTTCAAGCGCAATCATTATTAATTGTTTGATATGATCATCATCCAATGAATAAAAGGCCAGCTTCCCTTCTTTCCGGAACTTAACAATCCCCTGCTTATGCAAAGTGCGCAAATGGTGGGATGCCGTTGCCACTGTTGCGCCAATAATATTGGCAATATCACAGACACACAGCTCTTCGTCCCGGCTTAGTGCATATGAAATTTTCGCCCTGTTCTCATCCGCTAAAGCCTTAAATAATTGGGCAGCTCCCGAAAGGTTTTCCTTTCCCAAGTCCCCCTGAATGCGGTTCACTTTTTCTTCATCAAAGCAGTAAATATCGCATGTATCTTTAGAGCCCATTCTGATCTCCCCTTATTATTCAAACATTCATTTGAATAAATTATACCCCGCCTGCGAAATTATTCAAACAATTATTTGAATATTGTATGAAAAAAGGAATCGGATTGCTCCGATTCCTTTTATTTCTTTACTTCTTCCTTCAGTTTTATCAATAATTCATTCGAATTCTCAGCTGCAATCAGTTTTCCGTCCACTACTGCATAGGGAGATTGCCTGCATTCTTTGCATTTACTCTGGCATTCGTATTCTTTATAGTTAATATTCTTCCGGCTCAAGAATTGATTAAATTCAGATAAGTTTTCTTCTTTTAAAAATTCATCCAGATTCCGCTGGCAAAATTCTATTGAAGATGTTTTTTGCTTTGAGAATAGTTTGTTGATGAGTTTCACCTGATCAAACTTCCTTTTGAGTTTACTTTAAACGCGCTGGTAAATATTACTTTCCCTTATCCATTTGGTTGCTGCCCATTTTTCTCCCTTTTTGACGGGAAGACTGCTATGGACTGACAGCCGGTCCAGCTGCCCTTGCTGATTGGCATAATGAAAGTAAATGGCCGACCCCTTTTTGGGAACTATCGAGAGTCCGGCTTTTGAAAAGACGGTTTCACCGCCCTCAGACACATCGTTCAAATAGATTAGGAAAGTGCCAACCCGCTGCCCGCCTTTGCTGCTATCCACCATATGGGGAGGGAAGAAATCAAAATGAGGCTTATATTCCTCACCCAATCCATAGTTTAGAATCTGAAGGCCTTCACCATTTTCTGCCGGATAACCCGTCAATGCGGCGATTCTCTTTTCAATTCTTTCGACCAGCTTATTTTCCCTGAAGCGGAAAGCCATGCTCCTGCTTGTTCTGCCGGAGCCTGCCCGTTCTTCCCCAGAACCTGTATCCACCACACGGGATGGCTGCAGGCTGCTCCTCGAAAGACTGATAAGCTCATCACATTCTTCTGAGCTGAGCACAGAGTCCAAATGGAGAACAAACGGCTTTTCATTCCTGGAAAGGACTTTGACTTCCCTGTCACCGGCATGCAGGATGTTCCCCTTCCTGCCTATTTCGGGTACTTCATAATTATATCGAATCTGCTGCCCTTCTGTCGTCCCAATTGCTTCATTTCCAACAATTTTAAATAAAGTCTCATAAGCAAACCGTCTATCGAACCCCTTCTTGATCAACGCATTCGCAAGTGAAATCGGACTCACTTCATTTTTTAGCGCACCTGTAATCCAATCCTTCAGTTCGTCTGATATCTGCATAATCTTCGCCATCATATTCCCCCTGTTTGACTCACTGAAATACTGCCGTCCGAAAATAGAAATATATGTATATTATTATACTATTAATATAGAAGGAACTGAATACATTTACCTGGCAATTTAGAAGATTGGAATTTTAGTCTGCAAGATATGTTGATATATTTTGATGCTGCTCTCTGTTTCATCTTCATTCCAGCAACTTTTTCACGCTGCTCTCATTTTCGGCTTCAAGACTTACTAATGGCGACCTTTCTCTTGCTGCTGCACTTATTTTCGGCTCCATGACTGCTCTATGATGACCTTTTTCTTCATGCTGTTCTCATTTTCGGATTCATGACTTACTCATGGCGACCTTTCTCTTGCTGCTGCACTTATTTTCGGCTCCATGACTGCTCTATGGCGACCTTTTTCTTCACGCTGTTCTCATTTTCGGATTCATGACTTACTCATGGCGACCTTTCTCTTGCTGCTGCACTTATTTTCGGCTCCATAACTGTTCTATGACGACCTTTTTCTTACGCTGTTCTCATTTTCGGATTCATGACTTACTCATGGCGACCTTTCTCTTGCTGCTGCTCTTATTTTCGGCTCCATAACTGCTCTATGACGACCTTTTTCTTCACGCTGTTCTCATTTTCGGATTCATGACTTACTCATGGCGACCTTTTTCTTCCCACTGCTCTCATTTTCGGATTCATGACTTACTCATGGCGACCTTTTTCTTCACGTTGTTCTCATTTTCGGATTCATGACTTACTCATGGCGACCTTTCTCTTGCTGCTGCACTTATTTTCGGCTCCATAACTGCTCTATGGCGTCCTTTTTCTTCCCACTGCTCTCATTTTCGGATTCATGACTTACTCATGGCGACCTTTCTCTTGCTGCTGCACTTATTTTCGGCTCCATGACTGCTCTATGACGACCTTTTTCTTCACGCTGTTCTCATTTTCGGCTCCATGACTGCTCTATGACGACCTTTTTCTTCACGCTGTTCTCATTTTCGGATTCATAAAAACCAGGGTAGAGCACTCCACTCTACCCTGCACAAACGGCAATCCGAAGTTTTATCCTTAAACCCCATGCCTTTCAAATCTGCCAATCCCTTTATTGTGCCCCATTACAAGAAGGACGTCGCCCTTTAATATAACCTCTTCCGCTGGAGGAGTAACCATTACTTCTTTCCCGCGCTGAATACCCACAATATTACAGCCATACTCAGCCCGTATATTTAAATCCGCAAGAGATTTGTTGGCGATTTTATCTGTTGCCACGATCTCCACCATACTATAATCTTCAGACAGCTCTATAAAATCAACCATTTTTTCGGAAACAATATGATGGGCGATCCGCTTTGCCATATCCCGCTCAGGATGAATTACACGATCAACGCCAATTTTTTCGAGCACTCTGGCATGATACTCATTATGCGCCTTCGCCCACACCTTTGGAATTCCCATTTCTTTTAACAGCAAAGATGTTAAAATGCTGGACTCAATGTTTTCACCAAATGAAACAAATGCATGATCAATATTTTTGATTCCCGTCTGTTTAATAGCAGCTTCATCAATACCATTAATTTGGACGGCATATGTTACAAACTGTGCGTATTGATCCACTTTCTCCTGATCGACATCAATCGCCAGCACTTGCACACCTAATTCATGGAATTCCTTTACAAGACTGCCGCCAAAGCGGCCTAAACCAAATACTGCATACTGTTTTTTCATTGAAGAAATTCCCTTCTTTTTGAAAAGTAACACAAAAAAACCACTCTTATTAAAGAATAGCCAATGGTTCCCTATAACCCTTCTCTCGATTTTGGTATACGGAGTCAGCTTTCAGATTGGGGATTATGAATAATCCCTTCTTAGCCTTAATATGCTAAGAATCCCCCCAAGTTAAACAACATATATCATTATTTGACCTACCCGTACAAATGGTTCAGCAATTAGGATTACAAAAAAATGAATAAATCTAAATTACTCCCATGGTAATCTCTTGTCAAACTTTTTGGCATAAGCTGTTCAAGATGTCTTTTTAAACAAATGAAAAGGACCTCCTCATCAGGTCCTAAGTCATTTATTGAATTTCTATATTACCCCAGGATCATACTAGCCTTCTTACTAAAAAAGGCAATCTGTTAATAGGGTTAATTATGATCTACCCTTAATGTTAATTTAAATTGTTCAGAAGCTCCAGAATGACTGCCTGCTGGAATTAATAAAATATCCTGTATTCGCCTTAACCCACTCTTCAAAAGTATACGGCTTATCTCCTGTAACATGCTCTACGGTCGATAATACCTTATGAGCGGATGGAGGCGGATTAAGATGCCAGTTTATCACATAGTCAATGGCATCTTCCTCAACCCCCATCTTCCTCATCTGCTCACGTTCCTCTTCTTCGGAACTCTCAACAAAACGGATATCCCTTCCGATTACTTTGCTAATAATCCCTACTTTATCTTTAACTGACAAACTCTCAGGCCCTGTTAAGGTATATATTTTACCTGCATGACCGTCCTCAGTCAGTGCAGCTGCTGCAACCCTTCCAATATCAGCTTCATGAACAGGAGCAATTGGAGAACCCCCGAAAAGATCACGAACCAGCCCCTCTGAGCGTATGGAATGTGCCCATTTTCGTGCATTTGCCATAAATTCAAAAGCTTGAAGCTGAGTCCACTTCAGGGCACTTGCTTCAACAGCACTCTCAAAAGGGCCCTTCTCTCCATTCCATAAAACGGTAATCCTGCTTACTCCAGCTTTCTCAGCAAGACGAACGATTTCTGGTCCCGTTTGTAACGGAGTATATTCGGCGCCGGTAGTAATCAAATGCATACCGCTAATGCCAGCCAAAGCAGCCCTTAGCGTACTTGGTTCACTTAAGTCCCCCGCAACAACCTCAACACCTGCAGGCAGATTGGCCATTTGCGGATTACGTGTCAATGCCCTCACTTTTTCCCCCTTACGAATAAGCTGATCTACGACATGCCGCCCTACGGTTCCCGTTGCTCCTGCCACTAAAATGGTCATTCTTTTCCATCCTCCCATTCTTATTTCATCCTATTAATTTCTTTCGAAAATAAATCCCTTTAAACAAATATAAAATCCTCATAATTTATTTTTACATTAGTACGAAATGATTGCCTCCAGGTATAGTTTGAAATCCCCTACAACTTTAGATGTAGGAGCCCAGAAAAGGCAGCCATTTTGACAGCCGTAACCCAATTAATGCACCAGTTTGTATAAGTACCATCCTTCACAAACTGACTTTGGAATATGAAAAAGAGGTGCCTCAGCATATTCAAGCACCCTATAGTTTAGTTTTATCTAATGTTAGACTGCCTGCAAAACCCCCATTAATCCAGTTATGATGAAATCATAGATAGTGATTCTGTAAATATCCTAAACTGCCATCATAAACACCATTCAGCAGAGGTACTTAGTTTCCAGTTCAATTGATTTGAGGTTGCACATTTAAGGTTTTACATTTTTATTAAATCTAAAATATTTTTTTGTTCCTTTAACTCGCAATCAGCGAGCTGTCTCCATCTGCTTTAAAGTTTTAGTAGATAGTCGTTTATTTTCAGAAAGGAGGAACAAAAACGCTTTCTCCTTAATTTAATTATAGCCAGTTATTGCCCTTAATCATTTCAAGATATATAGGTAATTCACGAAACATAAAAAGCACTTTCAACAAAGAAAGTGCTTTCCTCATGATTATTCCCAAATCGCTGATGCCCACTCCGGATGATCTATAAATGGATTTCGGTTATGCTGATAATCAGAGTAGATAATTACATTTCTTCTCCGTTCAATTTCATCAACCGGATCTTCCTTGTGCCACTGGAGCAGAACAGACATTTTGCCATGATAAGGAGCAGAACCGTTGTTTACTGCATTATTTAGCTCCAGATCTACCTCCCCGCTGTCTCCTTCATAACGGACAGCCATATAAAAAAGCATACGCGCTACATCGCCTTTTACAGCATCCCTTGGTTCCCATGAATCTGAGTCATAGTAATTTCCAATTGCTTCTGAATGCTGGGATCCGCCATTATCAAAATCGAGATTCCCTCTCGAGCTATTGACAGAAACATCTGTTGCCCGCAAATGGTGGAGGTCAGTTCCCGGACCCATCGCTGTGCCAAAGTCTCCGTGCGATTTAGCCCATACATGTTCCCTGTTCCAGTCATTGACTCCAGAACCATTGGCGAATTTGTCCTGAGAACGGCCCGTATATAAGAGAATGACGTTATTCGGATTAGCCGGGTCTTCGTCTGTTTCACGAAGAGCTTCCCACACATTGGAATAGGATATTTCAGTATGATCATCAATGATGTTATGAAGTGCTGATTTTAAAGACTCACCTGTTTTTCCAAATGCTGCATCATAATACCCGCCAGGTTCAGGATCAGGATCAGACGCTCCGCCTCCATCCAGTTCAAAAGCAGTACCGTCCTTTAACCCCGGATGAGAAAAATAGGCAGTCAGCGTTCCCGTTACCTTGATTTTCTTTCCCATCAGCAATGGATTCGACTTTAAACCAAAAGCTGAACGAAAGGAAGATGGGATTTGTACATAAAGCATCTTAGCCAAGTTGGTCTCTGATGGACTATCTGCCAGGGCCAAAGCATAGTCATTAGGAAACCCGCTGGTGATAACCGTATTGGTGGCAGTTGGCTGTCCAACTACATAGCCCTGGACAGTTTTGCCAGCGTTGTTTTGTGAATTGATTCCCTGTGAAACCGAATAAGGGGATGACCAGGATCCATCTCCCGCAGCTGCCCTTATGATTGAACCTTGAATGGGCACCATTACAACCAGAATGGCAGCAAATAGAATCAGCGATAACAGCAGAAATTTTCTCTTACGATTCAGCATTCATTCGCCTCCATATTATTTTAAAAGGACTTCGAATAATCAGAAAAGTCCAATCAACTTTAAGTATAAATGAACACCATAGGCTATATCATGAGGTATTGGTCCCAAAACTTTACATTTTACAACCCTTATTAAAGAGCTTACTTTTTTAAAATGCCCAAATACTCAATCCAAGGACCAACATCTATCCTGTACCTGTTTGCCAGCACTCTTGAAATCTGCGCTATATGCGTAAGATCATGGACAGCCCATGTGGAAATCAATTCCCTGACTCTTACAGAACCTAATGCCGGATGAAGCCCCTTCTTTTCGAATTGAGTTTCCAGATCAGGCATCCCCTTCAATGTGGCCAAATTATCTCTTCTAAGCGTCTTAAAAATCTCAAGTTTTTCCTCAATTGATAAATCCCCTGATATATTTAAATGAGCAAAACGGTCAAATGGAGGAAATGGCTTGCTTTCCCCTTCCTGCAGAATAAATGTCAGCCGCGGAATCCAATTTTTCTCCTCGCCGTCAATCAAATGGCCAACCACTTCTGCAGCATTCCATGTGCCTTCCCCTTCATTTTCTTTAAGCCATTCTGAAGATAGACCGCTTAGCAGTGCATCAAGTGTATCAGGTGTACGTTCAAGAATCTCAATAGCTTCACTTAAGTTAAAAATCATTTCAGCAGCCCCCATTTTTACAGATTAGTCAATGCAAACACAGCATGCGTGGGTATATAAATCAAATCTTAAAGTCCTTTTCTATTTCTTTCTTTTCTTTGACAAGTACAACCAGAAAAACCAATATTATTAATCATAGAGCTTAATTTTTTATAATTATTTTTAATTAACATGAGACTCTCCTTAAGGTATTTTCCATTGATCACGAGTAATAGCGGACTCGATAAAAACATATCATAATTTTCCGATTTTTTAAAAATAGCGATCTTTCCTAATTGGAAGAATCGCTATTCGGTAAGTATTTTTCAAAAGCAGTAATAGTCAGGGATTCATTTATGTTAATTCTTTCAACCTCGCTGAATCCATTTTTTAGATAGAAAGCGACAGCCGGGGTATTCTTGGAGCCTGTGGTGACAATCATTTTTCCTATCATCGGCCTTCGTTCAATGTAATTCAGCAGCTTTTGCGCAATACCCTTTCTAAAATGTTCAGGATGCACGATCAGTCTGTGAATATCTATAACATCCTTATTCTCTTTAAACGAAATCGCACCGCATAATTCTTCACCAATAAAATACCCAAAGAAAGTCTCTCCGGTTATTCTTAGAGTATCCGCTGTTTCCTTCAAAGGCGGTAAGTCTGGATATTCAATGATTTCAGCTTCAATTTTATACGCTTGCAGCTGTACTCTTAGCACCTGCTGAGCTGCTTTTCGGTCTTTAATATTTATTTCCTTGATCATCGAAGTCCCTCTTTTATATTAGTTTAAGGCTCTTTTCTAAAAGATTGTTGTTTTTTGTTAATAAATTGTGCCCGTTGATTGCAGCGAAAGGCACACAGCGAACCGCGGGGAGGAATGTGCCCCTCGGCTTCGCCTGCGGGGTCTCACACTTCCCTCTCCTCCCGCAGGACATTGAATAAGCTCCTTCGAATGAACACCGCACGAAGGAAATGCCTCAGCATTTTCGAGGATCAAGTGCCCCCAGCGAAGATCAACTCAGCAAACTATACAAAGGTATAAAAAAAGCAACAAATAAACGAAAACAGTTATTTAAAAAGTAATTCCTCTTTCAAAGTTCGTTTCCCTCTTTTATTTTGGACGAATACAGGCATTCCGATATAAAATATTACCTTAAGGGGTGAATTGGAATGAATTTAAACTATGAAGTGATAACAGAAGACAAGATCAGCTTTTGCCGGGATTTATGCAATGAGCTGATGGCTTTTCAGAAATCTAAGGCACATATAGCATCTGAACGTTTTGACAGCATGAATTTTGAAACAAGAATGGTTCCATCCGTAAAATCTGCTATACATAATTATATCGTGATTGTTAAAGATGATGAAGAAATTGTAGGCTATGTTTATTCCAATGTTTCTCCTAAAGAAGCCTACTCAAATGAATTCGCTACTTTTTTCGATTTATCTTCAGTAGAAAAAGACAATGTTGGCTGCTTATCACAATTCTTTATCAGAGATGGCTACCGGCAGTATGGAATTGGCTCAGTGCTATTTAACATGTCTATGGAATGGTTAAGCCAATTCCATGATGTGGAGGATCATTTTATTTTTGTGTCCAACGGGAATACAGATGCCCTTGAATTTTATACACGCAAGGGGTTTGCTATTAGTCACGATATACTGGAAGGATTTATTACCGTACTGCGTAAATAAGACTATTTGCCCGCGCTGCAAGCATTATTATTAGAATAATAGTTATTTTAAAAATTAAAGTGCTGTTTACAATTTTCACAATTCTTTGTTATTATATTAAAAAAATATAAACTATTTTCGCTTAATCTTAATTGAGCGGGGGAACCAATGTACTTTTTTAGAAAAGTACCTGGGGTGAATCCTTTACAGGCAGGGTACTCTCAAGACCCGAACCCGACAGCTAACCTCGTAAGCGTTTTGAGAGGAAAACACTGCATATACGCACAGTGGTTACACCTCTGTGTTTTTTTGTTGCCTTTTTAAGTTAGGTTTATGTTTTTTGGGGGTAATGTAGGGAAGGACATTATTCTCGTGTCTTTATTTTATATTTTTTTACTTTATTCATTGGAGGAACATATATGAAATTATCTACTAAAATTATTATTGCTTTGATTGCAGGGGGAATTACAGGACTTTTAATTAATTTGTTTGCGCCGGGAATATTCCCTGAGCTTGACAAGTATCTGTTTACACCTCTTGGAAAAATCTTTCTCAACCTGATTAACATGCTGGTTGTCCCGATCGTATTCTTTTCCATCGCACTTGGAACAGCGGGGCTTGGTGATCCAAAGAAACTAGGAAGAATTGGTATAAAAACAATATCCTACTTTTTAGTTACTACAAGTATAGCCATTATTATTGGACTTACATTAGCAGCCGTTTTCCAGCCAGGAAATGTTGGGGAATTCGACGTAACCAATGTGGAGTATGAATCTAAAGAAGCTCCTCCTGTCTCAGAGACATTATTAAATATTATCCCAACCAATCCGGTAAAAGCCTTTACGGAAGGAAACATGCTCCAGATCATAACATTTTCCATTTTCATCGGATTTGCCTTAACGATGCTTGGAAATAAAACTAAAGGAATTTTAAACCTTATTGAACAGGGAAATGAGATAATGATGTATCTTGTTAATCTTGTTATGAAATTTGCACCTTATGGGACGTTCGGACTTATTGTTTCTGCTGTTGGAAGCCAGGGTCTCGATGCCATTAAAGCAATGGGACTTTATATGATTGTGGTAGTTCTTGCCCTGCTTGTCCACGCCCTTATCACCTATGGCGGTTCAATCGCACTCATTGCAAAAAGAAATCCATTATCCTTTTTTAAAGGCTTTGCTCCGGCAATGGGTGTTGCTTTCAGTACATCAAGCAGTAATGCGACACTGCCAATTTCCATGAGTACTGCTCAAAAAAACCTGAAAGTTCCTGAATCAATCAGCAGCTTTGTGCAGCCGCTGGGTGCAACGATCAACATGGATGGAACAGCCATCATGCAGGGTGTGGCTACTATCTTCATCGCGCAAGTATTCAATGTTGATTTATCACTCACCCAGCTTATTACTGTTGTTCTAACTGCGGTTCTTGCCAGCGTTGGTACTGCAGGGGTTCCAGGTGTCGGCCTAATCATGCTGGCGATGGTTCTTAACACCGTTAACCTGCCGGTTGAAGGTATCGCATTAATCATTGGTATTGACCGTCTGCTTGATATGACGCGAACAGCTGTCAATATTACAGGCGATGCGGCTTGTGCGGTTATTGTTGCGGAAACAGAAGCAAAGAAAGAGACTGTGAAAGCCTAATCACAAAATAACACCGGATTACCGGTGTTATTTTTTTGCATCTCTTTTCTCCCTGCCTTCAAATTTATTGATTTTCTATACTAGTTTAGTATAATTAGATTCATAACCATCACGTAACAGTTTGGAGGAAACCAAATGGGGCAGAGAAGTTAAGAATAGGAGAATTGGCTGAAAAAGCTAAGGTTACGAAGAGAACGATTGATTACTATACTTCCCTGGGCCTTTTAGAAGCAGAACGTTCACCTTCTAATTATCGCTATTATGACTGCTCCTCCATTGAACGGATTGCATTCATTGAGAAATGTAAAGCGGATGGATTGTCTCTGGAGGAAATTAAGAAAAAAGTCATCAGCCAATTTTCTGAAGAGGTGGATGTTCTTGAACTGCGGCTAAAAATTCAGGATCTGGAAGAAGATGTGACGAAAGCACTTTCCCAGCTAAAAAAATCAGATCCGGAAAAATATGAATACGTTAAAAAAAATATTTCAAATGAAAGCTTATCATTAATTCAGTCACTGCTTTTACTGCTGAACTGATATCGATTTTTGATTTTTGGAGCATTTTGGATATCTGTTTGGGCACAATTTAAGTAGTGAACTTATTAAGTATTATTACCATTTTAGGAGGTGTATGTCTTACTTTTTAGTAAGACTGCTTGTTGACAACCATAAATTTATTACTGATAGCATTATTAATAGCATTAACCGCATTCTTCGTAGCAACTGAGTTTGCGATTGTGAAGGTCCGAGTCTCCCGAATTGATCAGCTGATTGCTGAAGGAAATAAAAGGGCTATAGCGGCAAAGAGAGTCGTTACGCACCTCGATGAGTATTTATCAGCCTGCCAATTGGGGATTACCATTACCGCATTAGGTCTCGGATGGCTTGGTGAGCCAACAGTTGAAAAGCTATTGCATCCGTTGTTTGAAAGATTTGATATAGCAGAATCGCTCACTCATATTTTATCATTTGGTATTGCCTTTGCTTTAGTCACCTTCCTGCATGTCGTTGTAGGAGAGCTTGCACCTAAAACAGTTGCCATTCAAAAAGCGGAAGCCGTTACAATGGCGTTCGCTGCACCGATTATCTGGTTCTACCGAGTGATGTTTCCCTTCATTTGGTTCTTAAATGGATCTGCCCGGGTACTCGCTGGCCTATTTGGATTAAAGCCGGCTTCTGAGCATGAAATGGCGCACTCTGAAGAAGAACTGAGAATACTTTTATCAGAGAGTTATAAGAGCGGTGAAATCAATAAAAATGAATTGAAGTATGTGAACAATATCTTTGAATTTGATGAAAGAATTGCAAAAGAAATCATGGTTCCGCGTACTGAGATGATCACGATTGCTTCGGATAATACACTGGAAGAAATTATGGAAACTATCCAAACAGAAAATTACACGCGATATCCCGTTGAGGATGGAGATAAGGATAATATCCGCGGGTTTATAAATGTTAAAGAATTTTTGACGGCCAGTCTTACAGACAAGATTACACCGGAAAATCTTGATCTTGACTCCTTTATTAACCCGGTTATTCATGTCATCGAAAGCATTCCAATTCATGACCTGCTTGTCAAAATGCAGAAAGAGCGAATTCATATCGCCATCTTAATGGATGAATATGGCGGAACGTCCGGTTTGGTGACGGTTGAAGACATTCTTGAAGAAATAGTCGGTGAGATCCGTGATGAATTCGATGAAGATGAAGTTCCTGAAATACGAAAGTTAAACGAGGACCATTATATCCTGGATTCCAAGCTTCTTATAGAAGACGTCAATACTTTGCTTGGAACTAATTTTGAGCATGAAGACGTTGATACGATTGGCGGCTGGTTCCTTACACAGCATATGGAAGCAGAGATAGGAACAGAGATTGAAGCGGATGGATTTACATTTAAAGTCCATGAAAAAGATGGGCACCAGCTTCATTACCTGGAGGTTTTTAAAAGCAAGCCCCTATTAGCCTAAAAAAACGGCGGCTCCGATTTCGGCAGCCGCCGTTTCATTTGCTTCTATATAAATACTTGATTGTTTTCCTATTACCCGTTAGACTGACTTATGTACTTGAAGGATTACCTTTTTTATAAATTTACAGGATGTGTGTCTATGTCAGAAATTGTTATTAGCTTAATTGAATTCTTAAAACAGTTCTCATATTTTGGAATATTACTTTCACTTTGCTTTGAATTCGTTCCGGCAGAAGTGGTTCTTCCATTGGCCGGCTTTTGGGTCTACCAGGGTGACTTTAATTATTATCTGGTTGTATTAGCAGGCACTGTGGGAGGTACGATTGGTCCGCTGACATTATATGCTCTGGGCCGATATGGCGGCCGTCCCATGGTTTTAAAATACGGTAAATACTTCTTAGTTTCACAAAAACAGATTGATGCTTCGGACAAGTTTTTTGAAAAATACGGTTCAGGGGTCGCTTTCTTTGCCCGCTTTATGCCGGTTGTCCGAACCGCGATATCGATTCCATGCGGAATGACCAAAATGAATGTGTGGAAGTTCTCGATCTATACGTTCCTGGCCATGCTCCCGATTACCGCATTCTACGTTTATCTGGGGTTTAAACTAGGTCCGCATTATAAAGAAGCAGAGGAGATCTTCAATAGCTATGCCCTTCCTCTGGTCCTGGTTATTGTGGCGGGGCTCATTATTTTCGCTGCTTACAAAATCATCAGCAAGCGCAAGAGCGAAAGTCTTTAAATAGGAACGGCTCTCTTTGATGAGTGCCGTTTTTTCTATACAAAAAACTTTGAAGCCCAAGCAATATAATAGGCCCCGGGTATAAACAAAATCTGTGCAAGGACAGTGCCAATTAATCTGGAAGTAACCATCATAATGGAAATTCCTTTGAGGTTCGTATATTTGGCTTTCCCTCGCACTACATTATCAGACATGACAGAAATTTTCGGATCGACAAAAATTGATAGAAGGATCGTTGCTACACCGTTTATAAGACCAGATGACATAATAGCTGTTCTTGAGCTTTCGTAGGTAAGCAAAGAAGCATATATGGCTGACAGCACCCCAATTGTATAGATGGCGGTTACAAACATGTTAAATAAAAATAGCCGTTTCGGTATTTCGCTGAGTTTAATTCCATTTAGATAGGACAATCTCGGAAACTTTAAATGTTTGATCACTTTCTTTGCCGATCTCCAGCTTAACCCGACCTTTAGCAGCGATGGTACTGACCCTCCTTGATCAGCAAGACGGATAATGGCTCTTGAGAAAATCGCGATGAATGTCGGCAGCAGCAGAATACCAATGATGGTCCCTATAGTGGAAGCTCCAATTAATACCCTAAACTGACTTTCAACAAAACCGAGAAAATTTTGCTTCGGAGCCGTATCAATAATACTCCCAATGAGCGGCTGCTGACCCATGTTCGCCATTCGAGAAACAATGACAATGGTGCTGAACAAAGAAAGCCCAGATGCAATCAGCTTGACCCTGGCACCGGATAACCGGACTGCGTAGGCTAAGGTTTCAATACTATGTATGAGAATGATGAATAAGGAAGTAAACAGGATCTTTCCTGTAATTAGATCCAATATGAACACTTCTTTCGTTTTTCCTGATTATACCATTTTGTCATGAGTGTTTGAAGTTACATGATGGCTTATCCGGATGAATTGCGACCATTTTACAAAAGGACACGTCGCACAAAATACTTCTTGATTTACTCCTCATTTTCCTTCTTTTCTCATGGGTTTGGCGTTATTCTTCTTGATTAATTACCGGTTTCCTCCTGCTCTTGCCGTTTTGGGCGTTATTCCCCGCGATTAACTACCGGTTTCCTGCTGCTCTCGCCGTTTTGGGCAATATTACTCTCGTTTAACTACCGTTTTCCGGCTTTTCTCGCCGTTTTGTGCGTTATCCCCATAATGGAAACCACTACTATGACCAAAACTTAAAGAAATGCTGCAAACCACATGATAGATACCTCTTTTTCCTAAAAAATCCAGCCATGCTGCATCAATCCGCATGCGAGACAGCAAATTTTCCATATACTCACCGTAATCCCTTGCCATCCTCATTCCCCAGCCTCTTAAATTCCTTGCTCAAACAAGCCTGTTTAAAGCGCTTAGCCTGTTTAAGGCTGTTAATGTCAGAGCGATTGTCATAGGATAGCTGAATATGAAAATAGTTGATATATTCCAGAATGGCAAAGACATAGATAAAGCAGGCAATCGCCAGCCCGGGAGGAACTGCCGTATGCCATATTATGAAGTCTGCCACGAATGCACCTGGAATCACTGCGATCATGCCCAGATTCCATTTCTTCATGATCCATAGCCCCCGTACTATCCTGATGGGGGCTTCTGACGTATTTTCTCTTTTTAATCGCTTCCATTTTACAAACCAATAACTAGAGCCCTGAAACAATATGAACTCCAGCAGCAGAAATGAAGACCAGAAGGCAAGCAGTGAATATAAATGGAGATCCGGATAGGTATCGTTCACCAGGTAACTGATGTATAGAAACAAAATAAGACTAATTGATTCTCCAGTAAAAAGATATGAAAGTCGTTTTAGCACTCTATTTCTCAATTTGAAATTCCCCTTTTACCAGTAAGAAATGTTTAAATGTATTACGAATAATCACAAAAGTGGTTTCAAAAAATGTGTCTCATTCTTAACATCGAATGAAAATGAAAATACCGGTAAAACTAAAAAAAAATGTATATTATCAGGAGTGAGATAATGCGAAACCCCTTTGAAGCAATTAAAGAAACCCTTAAAAATTTTACTGATGACGAACCCAAGCCGCCTTTGCATGTCGGGGAGGTTATGGATCTTTGGACTCTATATACTGCTTTCCACGAAGCCCACTCTCTCTATTATATTGCTTTAAATATGACGACAGATACAGCGCTATTGCACACCATCCGTTCTGCCATTGAAGGAAGCCGGGCAGACACAAAAATGATTGAAGATTTTCTGCTTAAAGAAGGTGTGCCGCTGCCATTAACTAATGCGGAAAAACCACTTTCCAACCCTGATTCTGTTCCTGAGGGCGTAAGGTTAACAGATGATGAAATTGCCAATTTAATATCTGTTAAAGTCGCAGCAAGCATAACCTATTGTGCTCAGGCTATGATCAAAACAATCAGAACCGATGTGGGGATGATGCTATTTTCCATACAGGTGCATTTAATGGAATTCTCCTCCCCCCTTAAGAATTTAATGAAAGAAAGAGGCTGGCTGAGAATCCCGCCTAGCTATATGCCGCCTGGCAATCCGGAAAGAAAATAATTACTCTAAAAGACTTCTGCAATCGGAGCAGGAGTCTTTTTTACTTTTTTACCGATACACGTACTGGCACAGAAACTTTTTCACAGCGTATTTCTATAGTGGTGATGAAAATGAAAATACTAAGAAGAATCAGAAGTATGCTAAAACATGAGGCCAGGAAATTATTTGATAACAGAATGGAAAGGAATAAAGAAGTACTGCGGGCTTCCGGCAACAGCAGGAAGCCCTAATATGATCTTATAAAATGCAAATGCCAGCGCAAAAAGAAAAAAGCTGCAAAATAGTAGAAGATAGAATACCACCATTTCCAGGAGATATAATTAATAAAATCCACCTTTACTGTTACGATTTCGAAAAGCACCGAAAAAAGAACCCAGGCAGCTGTATAAAAGAAAAAAGAACGCATGGTTTCCGGCATAAAATTCAGAAAAATAATCCCAAATGATGCACCAAGAGTCAGTTCAATAAAATGGACTCCCAGCTGCACTCCCCCGCCGTTTAACTCGTACAGACGAAAATATAAACTCAGCGTTACATCTGTACTTAAGTTAATCAATGCAATGACAGCCCAGCTGACGTAAATCTCTTTATTTGTTAAATGCTTTGGCATTAACCTGATTACAATGAGATTAATGGCAAATGAAAGATAGGTAAACCAATACATACAAAGAACCGCCTTTTATTTGTACTAACTATGTCAAGAACTTAACTCCCCAATTTAGAGTTTTCATATATATTTCCTTATTTATCGATCTGCTATGCAGAGATATTGTTTCCTACATAGTAAGCTCAGCATTATAGTCTTGCAAAAAGGTTGCCCTGAAGCAATTGGGTTCCTGCAGATTGGGAAATTTGGTTATGTATTTCATGGTGCAGGTTATCTTTTCTTCACTAAAGCCTTATCTCCCAAAAAAGAGAGCTGACCATAAAATCACCTGGTCAACTCTCTTTCAATTAAGCTCCTATTCCGGCTAAGGCTCTCATTTGCTTTCTTGCCCTAAAAATCCTGGTTTTCACTGTTGAAGGCTTTAAATTTAAAACATCGGCAATTTCCTGCTCTTTTAACCCTTCATCCACCTTCAGTAAAAGGACTTCCCGGTAGTTCGAAGCAAGCTTCCCAATGGCCGACTTGATTTCCTCTGCAGCAAAACCTGATTCCACTTCCTGTTCGACGTCTTGCTTTGTTACGAGGCAGAAGCTTTCAAGCGTTTCCTGCTCCACCGGCACTGCAGCCTTCCGTTTTTCCCGCCGAATAAAATCCAGTGCGGTTCTTCTGGCAATGACTGACAGCCATGCCCCTGCTTTTTCTTCATCTATAATTGTATCTGCCTTCTTCAAAGCTTTAATAAACGTTTCTTGAACAATATCTTCTGCCAGATACGCGTCTCTTGTCATTGAAAAGCATATATGAAATAGCCGTTTATAATGGCTTGAATACAGCTCTGCAATATCCATAATTCCCCTCTTCCCTTACTCCTCTAATTTCAGTGAAATGCTCACCTTGAACAAATCACCATCTGTATCAATTTCGAGATTCCCTTCATGAAGGTCAATGATCGACTTGGCAATGGCGAGCCCAAGTCCTGAACCATCTGTATGCCTTGATTTATCTCCCCGCTTAAAACGCTCATATAATTCTTCACTCTGGTCATCCAGCTCGTATTTTGAAACATTTTTAAATGTAATGACTGCCTGGCCCTTGGCTTTTGAAATGGCGATATAGACCCGCGAATGTTCCAATGAATATTTAAGGATATTGCCTATTAAATTATCAAACACACGCCATAGCTTTTGACCATCCACATTGGCGATTGCCGGATCATTAGTCGTGGTGACACGGAACAGGAGATTGGATTCCTTAATAGCATTATCGTGCTCTGCAAGTGCCTGCTGCAGCAGCTGAACCAGGTCCACTCTCTGTTTTCGAAGCTCAATATTGCCGCTCGCCATTTTCGATACCTCAAATAAATCTTCAATCAAAACTTTTAGCCGTTTTGACTTACGGTCAATAATCTCAATATAGGCAGAACGATCCTCTTCTGATGCTTCGCCCGATTTCAAGAGCTCTGTATACGTAATAATGGAAGTCAACGGTGTTCTTAAATCGTGGCTGACGTTTGTAATCAGTTCCGTTTTTAACCTTTCGCTTTTTGCCTGTTCGCTAAGGGACGTTTTGACGCCCTGCTTCAATATATTAATGTTTCCCGCGAGTGAAGCCAGAACGCTTTTTCCTTTAACCGGCAAGTCCTCTCCCATCTGGCCGGAAGCCAAATCACTTGCGGTTTCAACAATCCGGTTAAAATAGCCAACACGCCTAATTAAGAGCAAAACAAACGGAACACCTGCAAAAACAAGGATCAATACATATAACAGGGCGAACACCGGGTGTATGAACATTGCAACAGAACCCAATCCCATACCAAAGATTAAAGCAAGTACAACAAACAGCTGTGTTCCTGTACTCCGGTTCAAAAAGGCTTCCTGCAGGCTCGTTTTTAAACTCACGGACGCCCTGTAAATCAGACTTCCCTTAAAAATTGCTATTGCGCTTTCCCAATCCTTCCATTCAATTGCGAGATATCTGAGCTGAATAATTGTCAGGCCGCAAAGAACCGATGTTCCAAGGAGAGCAATAATCAATTCAATTACTTGCGTCGCAGAGTAGTAGCCCATTAGAAAGTCGTTTATCAGAAAAAGCGCCAAAATGCTGCCTATTCCTGAAAATACTAAGAAAGTGATTTGTAAATCAATAGGCATCTTATTGAATAAAGGCTCCCACCGTTTGATTTCTTCAGACAGGGCCCTTGATTTTCTAAAGCCTATCAATGCAGAAATTAAGGCTAAAACAGCAATACCGCCATAGATTAATAAAACCATCTGTTTTTGCTTGAAATGATTATATTGTTCCATGAATATATTTGAATCCGGAAGATTTTTAGCCAGGCCAATTTGGCCTTTAAAGTAGCCTGATGGGGTTGCAACCAGTGCCTCATCGACCCCATCATATTCTCCCCCTACAATAAAATGGAAGAAATAGTCTTTATCCATCGTGTATTCTGTATGATAGATCATCTCTTTTTTCATAACTTCATCCGGAGATTCATTTTTGGATAAAGTTAAATTGGTGTAGACTTCTCCAGTCGCAGTATCCTTGAAATAATAGGTAAATGAATCCTGATAAAAGTCATAGCTGTCCCGCTGCTGCTCTTTTTCCTTAAAAAACTTCTCAAGCTTTTCTTCTTTTTCCTTCACCACTTTGTTCCGCACATGTTCATCATTTTCAAAGTTTTTAGTGATGTCTTCGATTTTTTTATTCATCTGATCAGTTAAAGCCTTGGCAAGATCATTATTTTCTATATCCTTTGCCTCTTGAATCCTTGACTCATATTGGATTCTAATATTATCAATTTGTTCAGGAAGATCCCCATAACGATAGCGATGTTCATTAATTTCCTCTTCTGTCACTTCAATTGATTCTTTAGCTTTTTCGATTGTCACGTTATTCAGTTCAAATAACTCCAGATAAGCGGCATAATTGTCAATATCACTTTGAAACTGTTCTGTGTGAAAATAATCCGGGTTTATATATTCCCTGCCGTTAATCAGAACGGACAAAACGCCGCTTGCTCCGAAAGCAAATAAAACCATAATTATTGCAATGATGAATCTATTTTTCCATCTTGTACCCAATTCCCCATACCACCTTTAAATATCTCGGATTTTTCGGATCGATTTCAATCTTTTCACGGATTTTCCGGATATGTACCGCTACCGTATTTTCCGCGTTATACCCTGGTTCGTTCCAAACCCGTTCATAAATTTCATCTATGGAAAAAACGCGTCCGGCATTTGTCATTAACAGCTCCACGATTTTATATTCGATTGGAGTCAATTTCACCGGCTCACCATTAACACTTACTGCTCTTGCTTCCTTATCGAGCATAAGGCCATTCAAATCGATCACCTTTTTAATGCCTTCAAACGTTCCGAAGGACACATATCTTCTTAGCTGCGATTTTACGCGGGCAACCAATTCCATCGGATTGAAGGGCTTGGTCACATAATCATCCGCTCCAACCTGCAGACCGAGGATTTTATCGGTATCCTCAGTCTTGGCACTCAGAATGATAATCGGAATGTTTTTCTTCTCGCGAATTTTATATGTAGCCGAAATGCCATCGAGCCTCGGCATCATGACATCTAAAATGATCAGATGCACCTGATGCTCATTCAAGAGTTCCAGCGCTTCAATTCCATCCTTTGCTTTTAACACAGTGATGCCTTCATTTTTAAGATAAATTTCAATGGCGTCCCTGATCTCTTTTTCATCATCTACAACAAGTACATTATAGTTATTCATAATCCCCCTGCTTTCAAGGTGCTCTTTTCATATTTTTATACTAAACGCAAAATCTTAACATTAATGTAATAGAAATCTTAAGAATTTCTTAAGATTGGATCTGTATTTCTTAAGTTTGCACTTTTATTATTTTATAATGGGTAGAAATGGAAATATAGACTTGTAATTGTAAGGAACAAAAAAGCACCCTCCCCCAGCTAATTATGCTGATGGACGGTGCATGAAAAAAATTATGAGCGGACAGGTGATACCAGCTGAATATAGGACTCACTGCTGACTGGCTTGATTATGACCGGTCTCATTGTGCCGCTGAAGATTAAAAGAACATGCTCCTCCCGTATAGCTTTAAGGGCATCCATTAAAAAATCCCCATCAACAGAAATGGATAGTTCGTGCTCGCCAGTGATTTCTAATAGAGGCTGGCTTTCCTCAATTTTTCCAACTGCAGAAGAAACAGAGGATATTTTCAATGCTTCTCCATTTATCTCTAAAAGGACATTATTGTTTTTCCATTCATGGGCAAACAGGCAGGCACGATCAATTCCATTTAATAGTCTCTTTGCATCCAGTTTTATGACTGTTTTCGCTTCATTGGGAATGAGGCCAGTTACAACCGGATAGTTACCTTCTATAAGCCGGGAACAGAGCATGATGGATTTTGTTTTGAAAACCAAATAACTATCTGATGAAAAGATTTCTACTTCACTATCGTCCTGATGAGCTAACAGCTTTAACAGTTCTTTAAGGCTGGAGCCTGGAACTATGTAAGAGCCGCTAAGCTGAGAAAGCATCCTGGTCTCAACAACTGCTAATCGATATGAGTCAGTTGCGGCACATGAAAAGCTGTTTCCGTTAAAATTCATGTGCACACCTGTAAGTGCCGGCCTTGTGCCATTCTTTGAAACAGCAAATACGGTTTGCTTAATCATTTCTATTAATTTTGCAGAAGAAAATGCAATTCCTTCTGTATCTTTAAATTCGGGAAGGACTGGGTACTCTTCAGCGGGAAACCCATTTAAGGAAGTGAGGATTTCATCTGACCGTACTGTTATTCTATTCTTTTCATCAACTCTAATATGTATGTCACTTGGCAGCTTTTTAATAAGCTCTGTCAGGTATCTGGATGCTGCTACAACACTGCCGGTTTCAGTAATTTTAAGGCCGGCTTCTTCGTCATATGCAGAAATGACCTTCTCAATCACAATATCAGAATTACTCCCAGTAAGTGTTAATCGATCTTTACATGCTGTCAGCTTTATTCCGGTCAAAATCGGAAAAGGAGTCTTTGGTGAAACAGCACTGCTAACTTCTCCAATTGCTTTATTAAAGTATTCATTCTTTATTATAAACTCCATTCATACCCCGCCTATTTTTTTCGATAGGGTATTCATTCGACAAAATTCCTGAAAATTCCTTTCGCTTTGTCAGCTTAACTTTTGTTGAAACAGTTCAAGGGGATAAAGCTTATCCGCTTTTACGGCATCAAAAATTTGCCTGATGACTTTGGGATCGCGGAGCTCCTCGTCCTTAAAGTTAGTAAAGTTAGTTAGATCCACCCACTTGCTATCAGCTATTTCTTCTTCCTGAAGGCTCAAAAAGCCACCTGTCATTTGACCAATAAAATGAAATAAGATGACCTGATGGTCTGTACTGCTGATAAAGTTATAGACTCCGGTTGTGTGGGTCAGCAAAACATCCAGGCCTGTTTCCTCTTTAACTTCCCTGCAGGCAGCTTCAAGGATACCTTCCCCTTTTTCAACACGTCCCGCCGGAAAATTCCATTTATTCTTTACTGAGGCTTTATTCTCTTTTACCATCAGTACTTTGCCTTTATGTATTATTGATGTGCTGGAAACCAGCACGATTTCATTTTGAGTCATTCGGCATTCCTCTTTCATCTTAATTCTTCCAATGCTCTGGCCTCTGTAATGTCCCTGGCAGCTTTGTATACCTATCACCTTTAGCGGAGTTAACCTGAGCCTGATTAAGAAAAATACTTCCCATTAAATTGGCTCCGCTTAAATCTGCGTCTCTGAAGTCCGCTCCAATAAGATCCGTATTTCTTAAGTCCGCTTTGCGCAGGTCAGCAGCAATAAACAAGGAACCTCTCAAATTAGCCCCGCATAACACCTCACCTTTTAAATTAGCTCCGATAAAGTCTCTTCGCCCGCTGTATTTTTTCGCCGATTTTTTTTGATGAAATCCCGAGTTCTTCCTGATAATCTCACTCGCTTTTAGGATCAGCTTATTAACTTCATGCCTATGAGCCTGAACATCAATAGCCATAATCAAACCCGGTTCCATATTAGTTAAATTTTCTGTTGCCTCCAAGATTCCTCTGACTTCCCCATGAATTGGCCTGGCTGCTTCTAAAAATAGTATTTCTGTTAAGTAGAAAAGCATTTCATGAAGCTGATGCATTATGGGAAACACTGCAAACATCTCTTTCCCAAGACCGGGATGGCTGCGCCAGTCCCTATTCTTAAACGTGTCTTGAGATACTTTCTGGCCTGCTCCAAAGCACTCAAATGTGGTGCAGCCTCTAAAGCCTTTTTTTCTAAGGTCTGCATGTATCTGGCAGCGAAAATCAGTCTGCAGATTTGAGCATGGCCTGCCAGCTTCCTTGTCCATAGCAAAGTCTGCTGATTTTGCATAAGGCAGGGCTACACAGCAAAGCCCAAAGCAATTTTCACAATCTGGTCTTAACTTACTCAATTTTTCAGGCAAAACTCGCACTTCCTTTTTTAAAGTTTAAGGAAAGAATTCAGCAATCAATTCAATGCTATTCTTGACTTTCCAGACGGTAATGTTTATTCTTTCTGCAAATGGAAAATATTCTTAATATCACAGTATTAAGGGGTGACTACATGTCCAGGAATAAATACAAAGAAAAGGCAATGAGTGCCGTAAACAAACTAAAGGCCAACATTAAAGGTAAGTATTATGAGATGGCCGATATTCCTTCCGTATCTGTTAGGCAGCTGTCAGAATTCATCCAGCAGCATCCCGATACGCAAATAACAAAGAAAGAACTCCTTGGCAACACATACACATTCTATCGTCTAAATGCGAATGAAGACTTTCTGTATATGGAAACTATCAATGACCATATTCTTCAATTGGATGGTTCCTCCCATGGAAAAAGATTTGTTTCTTATCGATCCTACCGGGATGCGCACAGCTTTAATGCTCCAATGAGGCTAACATAAGGCCTCCAGTCAAAAGTGAGATTCACGTTAGTGGATGCTCACTTATTATGGATATGGGGTAGCTTTTAAGATTTTTTAACAGGTTAATAGCCTTTTCATTTTATCCATTTTAATTGGATAATGTCTATTTTCTCAACAAGACGAATATTGATGGCATCCAGTATGATTGGGTGCCATTTTTTCCGGCGATTGCTTTAAGGTGTACTCTCTGGCCTCCTGCTAAGAGATAAAATCCTTCTCCCTCAATGTGCAGAAATGCCGCAATATGCAATCATTATATAATTCAGGTACATATTCTAGAGATCATTAACCGCTATTGGAAGTTCTCCCATACGCCATTCTCCCCTGACTTTCTTTAAAAAGCCTCATAATCCTGCAGCCAAGTGTTCTCTTGTAAACTTGCACGTTGATTTTTCGCTGCAGGCACTCAGCAAACCTGCGCAGCTGCCGGGTTCCTCGCGCAAATCTGCGCTGCCTCTTGGTACACTCGCCCCCCGCTTCTAGAAAACGGCTATTCATTGATATTATTAAGTTTACTAAAAAAGTGAATTTTTTCAAAAATTGAAACGTATTAAATAGAAGGTTAGGAATTTTGCAGGATACTAACTTTTCAACTTGTCATGAAAGTGGGGAAAATGAATGACTGTTTTAGAGGTAAGGAATCTACAAAAGTCCTTTGGATCCATCAAGGCGGTCCAGGATATCAGTTTCTCGGTACATGCCGGTGAAGTTTTCACCATAATAGGACCTAATGGAGCAGGTAAGACGACAACACTGGAGATGATTGAAGGCCTTGTTCCACCTGACTATGGAGAAATTCATTTTGGCGACCTGAATTGGAATAAGCATGCAGTATCGATAAAGAAGAAAATAGGTGTGCAGCCTCAGTCAAGTGCCATGTTTGATTTGCTGACACCAGAAGAAAACCTGAACCTGTTTGCTTCCTTTTACGACGATGCAAGGCCAACAGAAGAAATCCTTGAAATAGTCAACCTGACTGAGCACCGCAGGAATCACGTAAAAAAACTTTCAGGCGGCCAGAGGCAAAGGCTCGCCATCGGTCTGGCGCTGATTAGCGATCCCGAAATCATCTTTCTGGATGAACCGACTACCGGCCTCGATCCCCAGGCCCGGAGAAATATATGGGATATTATTCTCCACCTTAAGGAATTAGGCAAAACGACCATCTTAACGACACACTACATGGAAGAAGCGGAAAAGCTAAGTGACCGGGTATGTATTGTGGACCAGGGTAATGTGGTTACACTTGATTCACCTTCCGCACTCATTGAGATGCTGACGGATGAGCGGGAAATAAGACTGAGTTTTATGGATGGAGAAAAGGCGGCTGAGGACGCTGATTTGTTTTCAAAGGAGCTGGCATCTGTATCCAAAACAGAACGTGAAGGGGCTGCTCTAAAAATATGGGCGTTAAAGCCGGAAGAAACTCTTTTGGACTTATTTAAATTCACCAAAGAGAAATCATACGGGGTCGAACAGGTTTCCATACGGGAAATGAGCCTGGAAGATGTGTTTATCTCGTTTACCGGAAAAGAATGGAGGGATTAAGATTAATAAATTTCATCAATTTAAAATGATGTTTCTGGCACAGCTGAGACTAACCCTTCGCGAAAAACAGGCATGGTTTTGGGGCATCTTTTTCCCGGTCATTTTAATGGTTATCTTCATGGTCATCTTCAGCGGCAATTCAGATGAAGAGTTTAAAACAGAGGTTGCCATCGTTAATCCAAGTCCAAATCCGGCATCCGAGATGATGCTTTCTCAGATCAGCGAGCTTCCTGTTTTTGAGGTTAAGTCAGGAAAGCCTGTTACGAGGGATAAAGCGGAGGCATGGGTAAAAGACCAGGAAGTGGATGCCGCTATTATCCTGCCGGAATCGGCGGAAGCCTCCTCTGTTTTACTTGTTGTCAATAAAGAAAATGAACAGGGTGCTGCAGCCCAGGCCGTTTCCGGTATTCTGGATAAGTTTGTCCAGCAGGCAAATTTATTGGCTGCAGGTGCTGCGCCCAAATATGATCTTCAATTTGAATCGATAACATCAAGCACCAATGAATTAGACTATACTGATTTCCTTTTAACCGGCATGATCGCTTTATCCATTGCCCAGGGCGGCATGTTTGGCATGGTGGATCTGGTGGAAATGCGCAGAAAGGGATTAATCAAGAGACTCCGCATGACACCGGCTAATATGGGGATTTTCGGGTTAAGCGATATGTTTATGAGACTATTATTCAGCATTGTGCAAATTACCCTTCTCTCTTTAATAGGAGTCTTTATATTCGGTGCCAGCCTATATATTAATCCTTTTACCCTGATTATTGTATTTTTGTTCGGCGCTCTATCCTTTAATGCACTCGGCTACTTCTTCTCTTCTTTCAGCAAAACGACAGAAGCTTATATGGGGGTAGCCAATATCAGCAGCTTTCTCATGATGTTTTTAAGCGGAGTGTTTTTCCCTATTGAAACGATGCCTGAATGGATTCAGCCGATTTCGGCGATTCTTCCCCTCACCTATTTCGCTGATGGTTTAAGAGAAAGCATGGTTTACGAGACCGGCATAGCTACAGCATCACTTTGGATCGGAATTGCCGTGATGGTGATTTGGGGCGCGGTCACCTTCCTTCTGGGGTCTGTACTTTATAAAAGGAAGGCCATTGCTGCAGACAGATAAAAAAGGCCCGGCTGCCTGCAACCAGGCGGCTGGACCTCACTTCAGTACTGCTTTTCCTCACTTTTTCTTTGACAGATCTTCATGGTCGGTAGCCATAGGCGGCTTTTCAAACCATCCATGGTCTATCATAATATTCATCCCATCTTCAGCCAGAATTCCAATTTCAGCAATCATCTTTGCATATTGTGCTGCAATATCCCTTCGCTGCGTCATGGACATCGCTTCTCCATAAAAGCCTATAGAGGCTGATAGAAGTGATGAAGTATGATACATCATAAGTTTATCGGAAAATGGAGGAATCGTTGAATCCGTTACTTCTGCCTCGAATGTACTGGGAATATTCAAATTCGACTGTTTTAATAGACCAGCTAAAGTTTCAAGATGCTTGCGGCAAATCAGCCTGCTTCTTTCCATATATTTTTGAACTTCCTTAGATTGGGCAACCTGTCCAAATCCGAGTTCTAAAACAATCTTCATCATCATTTTCTGCATATTCACGTAAATCCCGCTGATTTCAATCGAATTTATAGGTCTCCGCTTCCCGAACCATCCCGTTAAATAACTCTGTTTATTTATAAAATCAATTTCCTGCTGGTTGTTTAATATCGGTGGTTTAACGATTACTCCTTTATTAATCAGCACATCTGAAGAGCGGTCAAATAATTCCAGCGATTCATCTATAACCTGCTTCATATACTTCCTGATATCCTGCCGGGTGGCATTGCCAATAGCACCTGCATATCTTGTGCCTCCATGTATGGACATAATATGGATATATACTCCCATAAAAACATCAGTAAATAATAACGGAGCGTCCACATGAACATCTTTGTCAGTAAACCCAACAGGGATTGGCTGATTCTCCCTCGATAAAAACCCTTTAATCTTTTCTATGTGGCTTTCAGATAATTTAAGGGCAAATTCAAGTACTTTGCGAATCTCTTTGTCCTTAACACGGTTTAAAAAATACCGCAGGATACAAACAGAAAGACTATCATTTACATATTGCGACCAAAGGGTTGCGTGTTCAGCTGCAGTAAGCTTATCTTGTTTATTTCCGCCAGGCATATCTTTCCCTCCTGCATTTTGTCTAATATATGGTTCCCCTTCCTTCACATTTTTATTTAAAAAATCTCTTCTGCACTATATAAGCGCGCAGTCCGCAGATACTTCCAACTCCATATAAACCCCTCTGGAAAACGAATCCAAAGAACCAAAAAGGTGAAACCACCCGGGTTTCACCTCGCAAAATGATTATATATTTTCAAAAAACACTCTGATCACATCGGCTCCCCCAATAAAGGTTCCGAGTGAGCTGCCCAGATTGGCTAGTACCACAATTAATAAAATACGGCTTACTTTGTTTCTCCAGAATCCCTTCACACTGAAAACATCTTCAGATAAGGTTTCAAAATCCCTTACACTTGGACGGCGGATATAAGCCTGAGTCAGCCCGGCAAACCAGCCTGCAGCCAGAAGGGGGTTCAGTGATGTTATAGGTGCTGCTACAAAGGCAGTTAAAATGGTCAGCGGATGTCCCATTGCAATGGCAGCCCCGAGTGCTGACAAAGAACCATTCCAGATAATCCAGCTGATCGTCTGTGCCAGCCCTGCCGATGGATTAGCAATGAATGTATAGGCGATAATGGCTAAGATGAACACCGGGATACTCCATCCAATGATTTTTGGCACATTGGATTTTGGAGGACGCTCAGTCAATTTGGCCATGTCCTGTTCTTTTTTAATTTCCTCTTTAATTCCCGGTACATGGGCTGCTCCAAGCACCGCTACTATTTTTTCTCCCGGAGCATCTTTAATTTTTTGTGCCAGATATTGATCACGCTCATCAATAAGGGGTTTCTTTAATCGCGGAAAACTTTCAGTAAATTCATTCAGTATTGCATTTATCGTATCCTGATTCTTCATTTTTTCAAGTTCTTCTTCAGTTATGGTATCTTTGCTGAAAATACTTGCAATTACCTGACTGAGAAGCAGTGATTTTCCTTTTAATCCAAGGTTGCCCCAAATCCTGGAAAATGTAATCTGGATATTACGGTCCGCCAAAACGAGCTTTGCCCCTGTTTCCTTCGCAGACTCAATTCCCTGGATCATTTCCTGGCCAGCCTTTATGCCAAATTGGTCGGCCATACGGTTTTGAAAGGATGAAATCGCCAGGTTCATTAAAAGCAGTGATGCCTTCTTCTCTTTAATAACCTGGATAATATCCATTTCCTTCCACTTACTGCCTTCTGTAATCGACTGATATCTCTGTTCATCCAATTCCACACAAACAGAGTCAGGCTGTTCAGCCTCAATGACTTCCTTCACCTGTTCTGCACTGTGCTTTGAAACATGCGCTGTTCCGATCAGTATGTATTCCTTGCCGTCTAAATGAATCCTCGTTATGTTTTCCTCTGACATAAATACCTTCCTTAGATACAAATTCTATTATGCATGCTTTAGCTTTGTCCACATTATACCATGAACTGCCGGGAGATTTTAGTCTATTAGCCACCAAATAGAACAAATGTTTTGATATAATATAAGAATGCATGAAAAAAATGCAAATAACACATAAAGGTGGAAAAAATTTTGAATGGTACCGCCCATGCAGCAATTGGAGCAGCAGCAGGATACGTGGTAGCGAACACTGTTCATGCAAGCCCTTCTGCAACACTTTTACTAGTGGGCCTCGGGAGTGTTTCAGGATTAATCCCGGACCTCGATATTGATGGAAAACTCCGAGACCGGCTAACACTATCACATGAAGTCGTTCGAACGGTTGCCCAAATCATTGGAATCCTAATGATTATTTATAGTTTTTATGAGGGCTCCCCGAAAGAAAAATGGCTCGGCATGGCCATTGGAATTGGAATGACTGCCATCTCAGCGAAAATAAGGCAAAAACATATGCTGACCATAACGGGGATCGGTGTCCTGGCAGGAGGAATCTCCCTGCAGGAACTTTGGCTCATATTATTTGGGATTTATATATTGATAGCTTCCTTTGTTTCCCACCGCAGCTATACCCATTCCTTGCTGGGAGTTGTTTTTTTTGCTTTCATTTCTTCAAGATTTGAAATGTCCCTTGGCATAGAAGGAGTCTATTATACCTGCCTTGCCGGTTACATAAGCCATTTGGTTGCTGATTTAAAAATCCTGCCCTTCAATAAAAGAGGGGTAAAACACTTTCTTCCCATTTCATCAAAGGAAATTTAAAACACCAGCCGCTCAAGCTTTTGAGCGGTTCAATCTTTGATTGGGATAAATACCTCTGCCTCTTCCTCCTCATTTGCAGCCGGATAATAAACTTCAATAATATAATGATCAATAAACTGCTGATGATTATTCTTCCTGAGCCAGCTGTTAAGCCGCATATGCAAATCGCCCATCTCAGCAGTCTTTCCTCTGATCGAGGCATAAGTTTGCCCGGCTTCTAAATACTCCATCCCATCTGGCAGTATTTCTGCTTTTTCATGAACTAAAAAACCGGTAAAAAAGGTTCCCTCTAAGTGATCTTCCCCTCTCTTTGGTTCAAAAAAGGCAACTTCTAAACCGCTGCTATTTTGAACTAGATGGCCACGCTTCAAAAAATCCTGTGCTGCTTCAGGTACCAGGCGGGCATAATCCTTAAAAAGACCATTGCTCCTTATCACAATTGCTTTAAACTCTTTTGACACCAATTTGCACACTAGGTTTCCCCCTAAAACTTTTATTCATATTAATTCTTTACCTAATGGAAAAATCCTCCTTTATTATTTTGCGTTAGAAAAGACGCGCCATGCCGGACGCGTCACTTCAATAACAACTATCTGTTTTACAGGCAGCTGGACCTATACTTTTTTGAATGGGATGACAAAGACAAACACCTGTTAAGGTTTTGAGTTTGAAAGCCAGGGGCTGCTTCGGACTTTGCGTCCAAGGTTTTATTATTTTATGTCCCAACCCGAAGCAACTTTTAACTCTGCAGCCGTAGTTTTCTTGTTTTGTGTCCGAACCCGGGGCAACTTCTGACATAACTGCCAAGGTTTTATTATTTTATGTCCGAACTTGCGGCAACTTCGGACATAACAGCCAAGGTTTTATTACTTTGTGTCCGAACCCGAAGCAACTTCTGACTCTGCAGACATGATTTCCTATTTTTGTGTCTTTACCCGGGGCAACTTCTGACACAAACAGCCATGGTTTACTTACTTTGTGTCAAAACCCGAAGCAGAAGCAACTCCGCACTCTGCAGCCAGCCATCCATAACCGTTAAAATCCTACCGCAGCACATTCTAAATCATCAATATCTCCCGAATATCCTCTTCAGTCAGGCTGCCAGCAGCATTTTCATTTGAGTCGATAATTTCCTCGATCAGGTTTTTCTTTTTCTCCTGGAGTTCATTCATCTTCTCTTCGATGGTGCCTCTCGATAATAATTTTATCACCTGGACCGTATTTTTCTGTCCAATGCGGTGGGCCCGGTCGGCCGCCTGTTCCTCAACGGCAGGGTTCCACCACAAATCGTATAAGATGACAGTATCAGCACCAGTCAGGTTGAGGCCTGTACCGCCTGCTTTCAGAGAAATCAGGAAGAAATCGCGCTCTCCCTCATTAAATCGGCTGCAGGTTTCCACCCGTTCTTCCGAAGGTGTCTGTCCATCCAGGTAAAAGAACTGCAAACCCATAAGGGCCAGTTCTCTGCCAATAAGGTCCAGCATTTTTGTGAACTGGGAAAAAATCAGCACTCGTCTGCCGGACAATCTGGATTCTTCTATAATCCCTTTGAGCTGTTCAAATTTTGCTGAACTTCCTTTATATCCATCGACGAACAATGCAGGGTGGCAGCAAATCTGGCGTAGCCTTGTCAAACCGGCAAAGATTCTGATGCGGTTCTTTCTGATTGTGTCCTTATTTAAATGCTTTAAGGTATCTTCTCTAAGTTTTGCAAGGTATGCAGCATAAAGCTTCTTCTGATCAGGCAGCAGTTCAGAGGAATCAACCAGCTCCATTTTTTCCGGCAGCTCTGAAAGAACATCTTCCTTCATCCTTCTGAGCATGAATGGACGAACCCTTCTCGCAATCGTTTTCCTTGTTAAATGACTGTAATCCTTTAAGCCACCAAACAATTCAGGGAAGACGACATGAAAAATAGACCACAGCTCTTCTGCAGAATTTTCAACAGGTGTGCCTGTTAAGGCGAATCGAAATTTTGCCTGGATTTTTTTTACTGCTCTAGCTGTTTGCGTGACCGGATTTTTAAATACCTGTGCTTCGTCGAAAAATACTGTGTGAAATGGCTGCATCTCATACCATTTAATATCTTTCAGCACCAGCGGATAGGAAGTAATCACCACATCTATTCCGGATATATCTTTCTGAAGCTCGGTCCGTTCTTTTTGATTTCCATCGATGACTATTGCCTGTATGTCCGGAGTGAACTTCGTCAGCTCGCTTAACCAGTTGTATGTTAAGGATGAAGGGCAGACAATCAGGACAGGACCGTTAGATTCACGTATATCCATTAGCTCAGACTGAATAAACGCAATGCTTTGGATTGTCTTTCCCAATCCCATATCATCAGCCAAAATGCCGCCAAATCCATAATGCGCCATTGTCTTTAGCCATTTAAACCCACTCTTCTGGTATTCTCTTAAAACCGATTCCAGATTATCCGGCACAGAAATCTGCAGGCTTGATGGATCCTCAAGCTCTGCCAAAAATGTCCTAAAGGATTCCTCTTGAAGGAACATTTCCTGATCACCAGCAGCAGCCAGCATTCTAAGACCTGATACAATCGGCATGTTTAACCCGCTCTCCAGATCCTCCGCCTGTTGGGGCACAGCTCTCAGAAAACGCTGGATTTCCTCAAACTCCCTTGTCTCCAATGAAAGAAGCGCGCCATCTCTCAGGCGATAGAACTTTCGTTTTTCCTCAAGTGCAGCTAACACATCCCGTATCTCCTGATCTGCTATTCCGGTCAATACAAACTTGAATTCCAGCCAATTTGTCCGCTCTTTTTTCATTTTTATCCGAATCTGCGGTTTGGCATTCTCTCTGAATATCCTGTTTCTTACAGACGCAGTCGCATATATTTGCACCAGCTTCTGCAGTTTAGGGACAACACGATAAAGGAATTCATACTCCAGCTCATCATTCTGCAGAAAATAACCGCCATCCGTCTTCGCAAAAGAACTTTCCTCCATAAGCTGAAGAATTTCATCCTCCAATTCCACATCTCTAATAATCCTTGTGCCGCCCTTCGGCTCCCTGCCCTCCAGCGGGTTGATCACGATATTATCATAATGAAATTCAATTCCTGCCAGCAGCCGGTTCCGCAGGCGGTCCAAGAACAGCTTGGCAGTTAAAGGAGTTTTCATAAACCTGTGTGACATGTCCTCAGAAATATGGACATCTCCCAGCTTTCTCAATCCAGGTACCACTTTTTCCAGAAACATCTCCATTTGTTCAGCAGCTATCGGAATTTCATTTTTTCCGGCAGCCTCCAGCATTTGAGTTAAATCATAAAGACTCTTGCAATCATCCTTCTTGAGCGTAATGAACTTGCCGCCGGACACCACAGCACTATACGAATCCAGGATCAGCAGCCGCTCCAGTCCTTTAACACGTAAGTAATAAGTATTTTTTGCTTCGTCCAGATCAAATCGCAATGGCAGCCGCTCATCTGAAAATGCCATATAATCAAATGTTTTACCTGTTATTTCAAGCTTCACTTTTTCTGCGAGCGCCAAAACAGGCTTTAGCCGTTCCCATGATGATGGCGGGATTAAGAGCATATGCTTGCTCGCTGTATAATCAAAATCTTCCATTAAAGCATTGATATAAATGGATTCATCCTGTATTACCTGTATCAGCCGCTGAAAGACAGCATCCGCTTCCGGCGGGAAACAATGGAGGGCGGGATCATAGGAAAAAGTCAGGGATAATAGGCTTGGTTTCCCCTCTTTAACTGAGTGGAGAAATTGCCGGATATCCAGGACATCCATTGAGCCTATGGAGCATTTAATGGCAAACAGATAATGTCCTTTTCCTAAATGGACAGGCACACAGGTAAATTCAGGATGGAGCACTTGCCTGTTTTCAAAATGAAGCTGGTGCCCGCTTGACCTTAACGCGTGCTCACTGAAAAGTGTCATGAGGCTATCAGATAAGGCGTGTTCTGGAGAAGCTTCAAGGGTGCCTGAAGAAAGGTTTGGCGCTTTAGTTTGCTGCCTATCATAAATTGCCAGCAATACAGCCGCAGCGTGCTGGCACTCTTTATCAAATGATGCAAGCCTGGGACAGCTGCATGTTATTTTTAAGCCATTACCTGAAGTCTTTTCTATTTCAACATAAAAATCTTCACCGGCAGATACCGATGCTTCACAAATATCATCATTGTATTTATGTATAGTTACTTTTTTATTCCTGAAAAATGCGTCTCCTCTTTTGAAGGAGACAGTACCGCACCGTTCTTTTATCATTTTGTGAGTCAATTTAATATCCACAAATGTTCTCCTCCCGGGAAAATCCATACCAAAATTGTATCATAGTCATCTGCCCAAATTCATTTTATGCAACACAAAAAGGGGGTGCAGATCCCCCTTTTGAGTTATCCATTATTTAAGTTCCTTTTCAAGCCTGCTAACCCATTTATAATATGTCACCACTATTACAAGCAGAATTGGGTCAAGTATGGCCGCATGCCACAATCTCCACCAGCCATAGTTAAAATATCCCCAGGGTTCCGGCAATAAAGCGATGACTTCATAAAGCAAAATAGCCACTACCCAAAATAAGATATAAGAAAATCGCTTAATCCGATCTCCTTTAAACGGATACCAATTCAGAAACATCATATTTACCGGGGGGACCAGCACAATATGTGCCATTAGTCCTCCCCAATTGGGATTCTTGTCAAAGTACCAATATCCCCAATATTTAAACTCAATCATAACATCAAATGTCATCTGAGCACATATTGTAAATGTCCATATATGTAAAATTTGATTTTTTGTCAAACGCTTGTTTGTTTTAAACGCAATGGTATTAAAAAGAATGGTGGCTATCAGCAGTCCAATCATAGCAAAATCCTTTTTATTTGTTAATGTCTCTTAGATGGCGTCTATTATTCATGATTTGGTAACATTATTCATATAACAACTGTGACTAAAAGGAGAATTTAATGGAGCGCTCATTGTTTTCAGCGTTTTTTCCGGCCATACAGCAGCTTCCTGAAGGCAGGCCGCTGACAAAGGATCAATTGATTACCCGGGATTTTCTTATATCTAAGTACGGGGATTTGGAAATATATTATGCCCCCCACAACGAATTTATCAATATTGATGCGAAAGTTGTCATCGTCGGGATTACTCCGGGATGGAGCCAAATGAGGGCTGCCTTTGAATCATTCACAAAAGGAATAGCTGCAGAAAAGAAGCTTGAGACAATACTGAAAGATACTAAGGAAGCAGCCAGTTTTGCAGGAGGAATGAGGAGAAATTTAATAAGCATGCTGGATCAATGCGGTTTACAGAATGCTCTTGGCATAGACAGCTCAGATACACTTTTTGAACAAAATAGAGCACTCCTGCACACCACTTCAGTCGTAAAGTATCCAGTTTTCTACCGGGGCAAAAATTATACCGGACACCAGCCTGATCTTTTAAAAACTGAAATTCTTGCCCAGTATGCTACAAAGGTATTTCCTGGAGAGCTGAGTCTAATTAAAAGCCATGCTCTCATAATTCCGCTGGGGATAACCATTGAAAGGGTCATCCGTCATCTAAACACAGCCAGCCAGCTTACAGGACATACCATTTTATACGGATTTCCTCATCCATCAGGTGCAAATGGCCACAGAGCTAAGCAATTTGATAACAACAAACAGGCTATGGCCCGAATCATTAAAAAGTGGGCTGAACAGCAATAATCAAGTTGCTTCTCCCTTCTTAGAGGCTATTCAGTCCATTTTTCTTAAGGCTGCTTCTCAAGTGCCAATTTAATGCCAAAGCCCATTAACACAACACCTGAAATGCCTTGGATTGCATTGTTTACAGCAGGCTTTTTCAGCCATGTCCTGAAGATGTCGATCAAGTACACATAGAAAAAGAACCAGATGATGGTAATAAGCGTATAGATTAAGCCCATTGCAGTGAACTGCAGAAAGTGGTTTCCATCAGGACTTAAAAATTGGGGGAAAAAGGTTAAAAAGAACACAGCTACTTTCGGGTTGGACACACACGTGAAAAACCCTTGCAGAAAATGCGATTTGTTTTTCTTAAGCTTTCTCCCGCTGTCAGTAAATACCTGGTTGTTCCTTAAAGATACTAACGAAACGATGCCTAAATAAATCAGATATAGTGCCCCGGCATACTTAATAAAAGTAAAAATGTATGCAGACTTTACAATTAAGGCCGATAAGCCCAGAACAACAGCGATTGTATGGACAAGCAGCCCGGCGACAGATCCAAACATCGTTTTAATGCCGCTTTTTTTCCCGTTTGAAATCGTGTTTTGAATCAGGATGCCAGTATCTGGTCCGGGCAAAATGACTAGCAGAAATGACATTAAAAGAAATAAAAGTACATTATCCATACCCCACCCGCCTCATAAAAATATTAAGAATATTATATCAGCTTTTAAAAAAAAAGAGCAGTTCCATGAAGGAAATCTGCTCTAATTCTCTTATGCTTTTACTTTTTCTAATCTTTCTTCCACTTCTGCCTCAGAAAGTCCATGCTCAGCAATATAACGGTTCCGAGGATGCGTGCGGCATTCATGAGAACAGCTGCGCATATATTTATGCTCGTTTTCTTCAGAGCAAAGGATTTTTTTGTTGCAGGCAGGGTTTGCACAGTTGACATAGCGCTCACAAGGCTCGCCTGTGAAGTAGTCCTTACCTACGATAACATGCTCTTTTTGGTTAACCGGAACGCCAATGCGGTCATCGAATACATAAAGCTGGCCATCCCATAGCTGCCCCTGTACTTCAGGATCTTTTCCGTATGTGACAATTCCTCCGTGAAGCTGGGCTACATCTTTAAAGCCTTCTTTTACAAGCCAGCCTGAGAACTTTTCACAGCGGATGCCGCCTGTACAATACGTAATGATCTTTTTATCGCCAAGCAGTTCTTTATTTTCACGGACCCAGTTTGGCAGGTCGCGGAAATTTTCGATATCCGGCCTGATTGCCCCTCTGAAGTGTCCAAGATCATACTCATAATCATTTCGTGCATCCAAGACAATTGTATCTTCATCCTGAAGTCTTTCGTAGAACTCTTTTGGCTCAAGGTATTTACCTGTAAGCTCGTTCGGGTTCACGTCGTCTTCAAGACGAAGAGTTACAAGCTCGGGACGTGCACGAACCTTCATCTTTGGAAACGCATGTCCATCTGCTTCATCTATTTTGAAAACCATCTCCGCAAAGCGCGGATCCTGCTTCATTACTTCCATATAGCGGTCTGTCTGTTCCACTGGTCCGGAAACAGTTCCATTTATGCCTTCATTTGCAACCAAAATACGTCCCTTAAGGCCCAGTTCATTGCAAAGAGCTTTATGCTCACTTGCGAACTCCTCAGGGTCCTCAATCGTAACATACATGTAGTAAAGTAAAACTCTGTACGGTTTTTGACTCATTTGTATTTCCACCTATCACTTAATATTTGCAAGATATATCTGTTAATAGGTTAAAACAATATATACTTACCTAGATAAGTATAACAGATGATGTCAAGTTTCAAAATTTTCGGAGTGCGAAAGATTCAATTCCCATGTAAACCACTTTCCATGTCCTTCAGTATGTCCGACAATTCTCTTGAATTCCTTAGTACCAAGAAAATAATCAAGATGAAGACCCCTGTCCTGGATATTATTATAAATATGGAAAATATCCCTGTTTTGCCCGCAAGCTGTTATTTCAGCAAGCAGTTGCTCTTTTCCTTCTGCCGGCATTTGATTGGCCACATGTGTGTGGAATACACAGATTGAATGGTCGTCAGGTATTTCTTTAACCAGACCCGGCAAAAGCTTGGCACCATCTCCCTCAATCAGTCTTACTGGATTTTCTTTCAGACACTTGGCAGCTTGTTCAAATAAATTTCTTCTCTCCAGGTGTTCAGGCCAGATAAGTGAATACAGCCACAGAAAATCTTCCTGATTATTCAGGTCATTAATATGAAGGTCAACTCCAGTTCTCGATGCAACCGGGGGCATTTCTTCAGGAAAAATCGGGACATTTCTTCCCCTGATTTCAGAGGTTAAATGAACGTCTGCGTTTGAATTCCCATATATTTTTCCTGTTCCATATGAGTAGCTGTACTTGTCCCAGAGAAGCTGCAGACCGGCGCTTGTCCCTATCTCAATCAGGGCCAGCGGCTTTTGTGCCTGCTGGAAAATATATGAGAATACGGGAAATAAGTAAGCACAGCGCCTTACTTCATTTGTCTGAACGATTTTCGTTTTTAATATCTCTTTAATTTCTTGTGAATTCAGCCTGCAGAAATCTTTAAAGCATTGGAAGGCATCCTGCGGGTTTCTTGGATCCTCCTCCAGGCTTGGATAGTATTCCTTAAGCTCATGATCTTTCCCTTTTAACAGCAGATAATGTATGGCCCCAAAAAACAAGTTCGGTACAGGCTGGCCGTCTCTCGCCTCTGATGCCAAAACCAGCAATTCATTATCCTCAGCAATTTTATTTGATAGGAATTCATAAAGATTACTCGAACCGCGGCATTCAAATTGTCCAAAAGTCTTGAATTTCGATGATATATTTGCTTTTATCATATTCTTACGCCCCCGTTATTTCACATAAGTGACTGCATTCCAATGCTTTGAACCAGTTCTTCTCTTTCCGTTCCATCCGGATTTCTGAAGTTCTTTTGCAATATAGAGGTTAAAAAACCCGTGTCCAATGAGAACGGCATGTTGATGTTCTTTCGAAAAAGAAGTTAACTTTAATGAAGCTCGTTTTGCCCGGTGCTTTGCTTGAATGTATGATTCACACCCGTGTGAATAGCCGCAGATCCACAGGATTCTTAATAAGAAAGTCCATGTGTTTGGTCTTAATCTTACTCCCGTCAGATGAATGTCAGGCAATGGCAATTCCATTTCCCTGAATAACGGATCTGATTGTACCTTTGCTGAAGGGTTCAAGGTTCTGGCCGATTCGATTGATCTTTTTAAATCACTTGTGAGTAAAATTAATGATGATGCCCCTTTTTTGATTGAATCCTCAGGACCTCTCTCACCCTCAGCTATCCCTAAATGGTTATAGGTATCAACCCATTTTTTGTATTCCATGCTGGTCATGCGGTGATTTTCCATTTGCGCTGACCTGCCATGTCTGATTAGTGTTATTTCCATTTAAAAACCTCAAAATTTATATATTTTTTTCCTTTATGGATAATTTAATTAACATGGAGGTGAAGACCATGCGGGAACAAGAATATCCAAATGTAAAGCTCGGCGGCAAAAAGGTGCATGAAAAAGGAAATGGCGGAGACCAGGTGCGGGGCCATGAAAAGGAAAATAAAAACGGGACATTTAATACAAATCCTAAATCTGATTTATAACAAAATAACGGGACACCCCCATATTGATTGGCGGGTGTCTTTGACACTTGTCTATGCCCAATCTGTTTTTTTCATAATGTAATGAAAAAACTGTTCTCCATCAAATATTTTTTCTCCCGCAAGCTTGAAGCTGCATTTTTGCAGAACTCTATTGGAACTGGCATTGCTGGTTAAAGCAACAGCATTTAGTGTTTCAAGGGCTGTTTTCTCAAAAAGAAAACCTATCAGCCCTTTTGCAGCAAGGGTGGAATAGCCTTTATTCCGCCAGTGCTTTGAAATGGCATAGCCAATTTCCCTGTTCGGTTCCGGCAGTTCATCCTTTATACCTGTATTGCAAAAGCCGATAAACTCTCCAGTTTCCTTTAAAATGATTCCCAAATTCAAAAATCCGGCATTTTTCAGTTCCGGCAATGAGGACTTGAATTTGTTATTGGCTGGAATTTCATAATTCTCCATCCAGTTCACCCGCTGCTCCAGAGTAGCCTTTGCCCCTGGGATAAACTCATAAACTTCCGGCTGGGACGTAATTTCAAAAAGTGCCTGGACATCCTCCATCCGGTATTCCCTGAGGATTACTTCACCGCAATCAATCATGATTTCTTCATTCATTTTTTCATCTCCATAGGGTACACATCCAGTGTGTGCTCTTCAATTAAATCTATGTTTCGTTTATTGTTTATATATTCTAAGATGTGAGCTTTCATATTAGGATACAGCACTATATTGGCAAGCGTAGAAAGCGGCACCCACCTGACACCTGTCTGGTTAGGATCCGGGGCTGATGGCATTTTAGGCATGGAGCCTTCAATTAACTGGCATTCAAACATTAAGTCCAGTGAATGTATTTGCCCATAACTAAATTCATTTAAGTGTGGGGCATATTCATATACAAATGCCAATGGGCCAACCCTCACATCCACAGATGCCTCTTCTTTCACTTCCCTTATCACTGCATCAATTACAGATTCCTGGGGTTCAACCCCGCCTGCAGGCAAATTAAAATGAAGGCCTTTTTCATCCTGAAACTCAATCAGCAGGATCGAATTATTTTCTATAATAACTGCACCTGCTCTGACTCTAATATGATAGGTCATTTGGTCTCTCCGCCTTTTCTTCTATAGCTTTCTGCATTTAATAATAAAAGCAGCGGGTACAGCTCTCGCCTTTTCATAGGAATACCAGCTATTGGCATGCCGCTGAACATCTCCCTTAGTAAGGCTGACATCTTCAATTACCCTTTCAATCGCAAACCCGTTTTCTATTAATAGATTGATATATGTACTCAGTTTAAATTGCTGCATAATGGCAGGCTGATTCCATGCAATGTGCTGATAAGGGCCTTCCTCATGATAGGATTTCCATAATTAATGCTCTATTTTCAGCCTTAATCCGGTTATATAGGGGATGTTCCCAGCTGAAGATGAACATTCCGCCAGATTTAAGATAGGAATGAACATTTTTCAGCGTCTCTTCTATGTTCGTTGTCCAGCCAATCGCATATATAGAAAAAACGGCATCGAAATAATCAGCAGGAATTCCAGGATTTTGTTCCATCGGGGACTCAAACAGCTTTACTGGTGAAGAAGATTTGACTAAAAGGGCCTTTGCTGATTCGATTTGACTGGAGGATAGATCCAATCCCCATAATTCACCTGCTCCCCGCTGGTCCAAATACTTAAGGGAATGCCCGCTTCCGCACCCAATTTCCAGCATTTTTAAGCTGCGCACATCTCCGAACAATTGGAGATTATCTTCAGTTGGCGCTAATGGCCCATATTCAGGCAGCGAATTTCTCCCATAAAACCTTTTAGCAGCTGCATCCCAGCTTTTCTTATTTAACTCAAGTGTTTCATTAATCATTCGTAACTCCTTTATACCGAAAAATAGTAAACCTCTTCCTCTCCCCATATCTCTGCGGTGGGAGAAAATCCAAAGTTATTATAAAGCTTTTTTGCGTGAAGATTATCTTTGTGAACCGTTAAGCGGATTTCCTCGCATTCTGGAAACTTAGCTTTTATCCAGCTGATCATCTTCGCTAATGCTGCACGGGCATAGCCCCTGCCCTGATACATCTGATCAATAAAAAAACCGTTGATCCAATACATATTAACTGTATCCGGTTCATAGGCGTGCAAAATAAACCCGACCATTTTATCATTGTCATATATGGAGAATGGAATATACTCTACTGCCTCGCCATCGGGTTTTATATATACCTTCATCTGTATAGCTTCTTCCCAATTCTCTCTTGTGACAGGTCTTAACTAAATGTTCATTCTTTCAGCCCCTCTCACAATTTCCTGATTTTCTCACCAGACTTAATCATGATGCTTATATAAGCAGATTCCCCATTTGTAACGTGATTTGGGATTTGTGACACATCCATCTCTTTCTCAATCCGAACAAGCTTTGATTCGTTAGGGTGCAAATTAACGGAATGAGGTTCGCCGCTGCTCATCAGTGAAACCATCTTTACATCTTCTTCGAATAAGTATTTGTCATAAAAGCCGATAGTAAAAGACACTTCATCATTGCTGTAATTTTCAAATGGCAGCTGACAAATTCCCTTCAAAGTATCTTTACCTGTCATTTCAAACGTACAACGACTTTCATCTTTTATATAAGAAACAGCATTGATCCCATTTGCCAGCGTTTTTTGATACGTCTCTGCCAGATAAGGAGGAAGAAGGGAAAAGATGATAATAACGGCGAAAAATGATCGCAAATGATACTTTTCAAGAGAACGATGCAGGAACACAATTCCCAATATAAGTAAAATGAGATTGAATACACCTTTATAATAAATGCCCTCTGCTGAATTGATAGGAATAGTGAAAACCGCAGTTCCTTCATCACCTAAGGGATACTCATTCGGGAAAGGAAAATTCATAGCCATAGATATAACGAATAAGATCATTGATGCCATAAACAGCTTTTTATTTTTAATCATGGCAGAATCTCCTTTATTTCTTATCTGCTGATCCAAACGAAGCCCCAAAGGCAACTCCCATGGCAATGCCCAATGCCCAATTGTCAAAAAGCATTCCAAAAACTAATCCCATAGACAGTCCAAAAGCCATTCCGCTGCCCGAAAAACCCCAATTCATTTTTTTCATCAAATATAACCGCCTTTAATTGTTTTCCTTATATACGTACTAATGGAAGTTTAAGTTTCATATTTTTGGAAAAAGGCAGCAGGTTTATTTATTTCCTTTGAGCAGCCAGCTATCCTGTTTCGCTGTTAAATGTATTAACGTTTTCTCTCTAATTGCTGACAGTTCCTCCAAATCAAATTCAAGGGGATGATTATTGATTTCACGCCTTGCTTTTTCACCCAGTTCATACGCAGCGGCCCATTTTAAATGTTCTTGGTCGTTAGATCTCTGTTTTCAAACGTAATGATTTGGTGAACATATTCAACAAATGCAATATGCTTCAGAACCAAGTCTCCTATTTTTTCATCGTATCCCTTCATATGTTTAATTCGATACTCTATCACTCTTTTATTCTCCCTTCTTTTATTTCAGGGAAAAGACTGCCGGGAAGGCAGTCTTTAACATCATGCGATCGTATCCAGCAGCTCTATATCTAAATCCTCTAGCCGTTCCCAGCTATGATGGATTTCTATGTGCCACTTATTTTTCAGCCGTTTGTATCCCTTTTCTTCAATCCATCTGTGCAGTTTCCTGTAGGAATTTCCAATCTCATCATTAGGTCCTTTGTGCCGGATAGAAGCATATTTTTGCGGTGGAATTTTTAATGAGAACATCCCATCAGGAACACGAATAAATTCCTTCACCTCTATGCCAATCCAATATCCGTCTTCTTCAGGAGAATCTTCCTCCACTTTGAAGGCACCAACAAGCTGCTCAGGATTTATAGCTCCCTTGATTTCTGTTAGGCGTTCAGATAAAAGATGAATTGCCTTAGGAATTTCAGCGGGATACTGATCAGGCGGGCATATGATGCGGATCCCTATTAGTTTTAATTCCCCAAGTTCTGTCTGAGTCAAATCAGGCATCTTATTAAGCAACAGGCAATGCCAGTTCTCTAAATCTATCAGCTGCTTTTTGGATATCTGCCTCAAAACCCAATTCGTTCATTGTTTCCCCGATCAGCACAATGGCCTTTTCAAGCATATCTTCTGTCGTATTCCCCATATGGCCGATTCGGAATGCTTTCCCTGCAAGATGGGCCAGTGCTCCGGCAACAATGACACCTTTTTTCGCAAGGGATGAACGGAATTCAGCATCATCCATCCCTTCAGGGTAAAGAATACAGCTGAGAGTGGCTGATGCGGCCTTTTCCTCGGCAATTGCCTTCATTCCATATTCAGCAAGTGCCGCACGTACTGCTTTGCCGTAGGTTTCATGACGCTTATAGCGTTGTTCCATTCCCTCCTCTAATACCAGCCTCATTCCCTCGTCATAGGCATAAATCAAATTCACAGGCGGCGTGGCAAAGTATTTTTGCGGATCATGCATAATGGGAATCCAATTATAGATATCACAATAATAGGCAGGTACATGTTCCATTTGTTCGCGGGCAGCCAGTGCTGTCTCATTGAATGCTACAACTGCGAGTCCCGGCGGTACACCGATTGCTTTCTGTGATCCTGTTAAGACCACATCAATTTTCCCTTCTCCATATGACTTGCTCATATCCTCTTCCATTGCCGCCGTAGCACAGACTCCATCCAGAATGACAAGTGCCCCGTGCTTCTTAATGATAGGCACCAGGGAATCCAGATCAGCCGACACACCTGTTGATGTATCCGCATGGGTAATCGTCACAGCTTTATAGGAATGAGAAGCAAGTTTCTCCTCAACTGCTGCGGGGTCCACCTGCTTACCCCATTCAGACTGAATAATATCTGCCTGGATTCCGAACGCCTTAGCTAAATGCAAGAAACGATCACCGAAAAAGCCCTGGCTGATAATCAATAGTCGTTCTCCTGCTGCTACCGTGTTCACGAGAGCCATTTCCATCGCAATCGTCCCGGACCCGGAAATGACAAGCACCTCTCCATCCGTCTTCAGCATCTCCCTCGTTTTCTCAATCGCACTCTTATAAACAGCGGCAAACCTCGGATCCGTATGTCCCCTTGTCTCTTGTGACATCGCCTCATAAATCGAATCTACTACAGGCGTAGGTCCTGGAATTAAAAGCATTTCCTCGTTTGGCATGATAAAAATCCTCCTTTGGCTGTTATGTAGATATCTAAATGTTTCGACATTTCCTAATGAATACCTCTTTTAATTCCTTTTTGATTTGTAGATTCCTCGGGGAATATGAGTGTATATGTTCTATTTTTCTGAGCTCCGGTTTGCGGGAGATTAAGGGATTGGAGAAGTCGGGTTGCAGTATAGGAAGAAGAGATATGAAGAAAGTTTCTGAGTTCCTTGTTTGTGATGGCATTACCCAGCAGAAGGCTATAGTCGTGTAATGCTTGCACATGAGCATCTATATTTTTCAGATTACATTTGGGACAGTACCATGTGCGGCTTACTCTTTGGAGGGGCAAAAAGCTGCAGGCAGGACAGAATACACCAGTAAGTATTTCAGATTGATGGATCTGGTACCTTGATAGAATAGAGCTTTCCTGCTCTGTGCTCTGCTTCTTTAATAAACGAATGATCTTTTTAAGTGTTTTTTCACTGATTTCTTTCTTAATGGAATTTTCTATTTGCTCAATCTTTAAAGGAAGAGTATTTCGGTGTATAACTTTACGGCTGAGGTCAATATGTGAAGGGATAACTTTAATTCCTGTATGCGGATTACTAATGACTACAAAAGATAAAACAGGTAAATCTTCCATACTGCCACTGGCTTTTAGCCACCTTCTTAGTTGTGACGCCTGTCGATTAACCTGAAGTAAAGGACAAGGAAAAACCTGCTCTTTGCCATTCTTAATACGTATTAATTGATTGTATACTGTATCAAAATGAAGAAGTCCTGTAATATTTTTCACTTCCAGTACTAGTGCAAATTTTTTCGTAAGGATGAGTGTATCAATTTGGAAAAAGCGATCATGATCCGGCAAGCGAAGATCATGAAGAATAAAATATTCCTTGCTATCCAGAAAATCAAGAGGAAAATCCAATGAAGCTTCTCCTTTATAACCTGCAAGTCTTTTATTCAAATCCTCGTTTATGAGTGGGATTTTTTGGTGGTGGGATGGCAGCCTGCGGAGGAGGGCTTCTGTTTTACATATTAAAAGAGGGATTTTTCGTTTTTTGAGGATCATTTTTTCACTCCATTCTTGTTTTATACTAGTGGATTCTTCAATACTATCTGGAAATCCTTTTGGAAAACTACTAAAAAAGTATTTATGTGCGGATAGATGAATTTGTGTGCGCAAAAACGATTTTGTGTGCGCATAGGCAAAAAATATGTACAGATAAAATTATTTATGTGCGTCCACTCCACACTATGGTGAAAAGACAAAGTCTTAGCTCAATTAAGGAGATTTTTCACTCTTTGAGGATCATTTTCCGCTCCAATCTTGCTTTATACTAGAAATTCTATTACAAATCTCTTTGAAAACGGCCCAAAAGTGAGTTTATGTGCGGATAACCAAATTTGTGTGCACATAAGCCCAATATGTGAGCGGATAAAATTATTTCTGTGCGTTCACTGGCAAACTTGGCGAAAAGACAAAGTCCTAGCTCAATTAAGGAGATTTTTCAGTCTTTAAGAATCATTTCTACTGCAATCTTGCTTTTTTCAAGAATTTCTATTACAAATCTTTTTGAAAACGCCCCAAAAGTGTGTTTGTGTGCGGATAACCAAATTTGTGTGCGGTTAAGCCCAAAATATGTGCGTATAAAATTATTTCTGTGCGCTCACTCACACACTATTAAAAAAAGACAGGTTTGTAGCTCAATTAAGGCGTTTTTCGCTCTTTGAGGGTCCATTAACCGCTCCAATCTTGATTTATACTAAAAAATCTATTACAACTCTCTTTGAAAAACGCCCCAAAAGTGGGTTTATGTGCGGATAGAAGATATTTGTGTGCGGATAACCAAATTTGTGTGCGCATAAGCCCATAATATGTGCGGATAAAATTATTTCTGTGCGTTCACTCGCACACCAAGAAAAAAAGACAGGGCACCAGCCCCGTCTTTCCTCAAACTCAATCAATCATGAAAATTAGTTCCATCCGTAGTAGCTTCAATAAGTCCCGTACGGATCACGAAGTCGCCAAAATGCTCGCCGTCCAGACGTTCGCGGGCGTAGCGCGGCAGGATGACGCGCAGCTCGTTCAAGATTTCTTCTTCCCCGATATTTTCGCGGTACATTTTGCTAAGGCGGCTTCCGTCAAAGGCTGCCCCGAGATACATATTGTACTTGCCGACTGCCTTGCCGATAAAGCCGATTTCGCCGAGCGCATGTCGCGCGCAGCCATTCGGGCAGCCGGTCATGCGGATCGTGATTTCTTCATTCCTCAAGCCCGCCTCATCGGCGATTTCATCAATTTTATCGATCAATCCAGGCAGATACCGTTCAGCCTCAGCCATTGCCAATCCGCAGGTCGGCAGGGCAACACAGGCCATGGATCCGCGGCGGAGTGCACTGTAGCGGCTTCCGTCTGTTAGACCATATTTTTCAATAAGCGACTCAATCTCTGCCTTATCCTCATCAGCTACACTTCCGATAATCAGGTTCTGGTTGGCCGTCAGCCTGAAATCACCTTTATGAACTTTGGCAATCTCCCGCAATGCTGTTTTCAGCTTATAATCTTCATAGTCAGCCACACGGCCTCCTTCTATGAACATGGTAAAATGCCATTTTCCGCGGATGCCCTTAACCCATCCATAGCGGTCACCATTGGAATCAAACTTGAATCCGCGGGCTTCCTCCAGTTTCCAGCCTAAGCGGCTTTGCAGCTCTTCAATCACAGTCTCCAGCCCAAGGCGGTCAACTGTATATTTAAAACGTGCATTTTTCCGGACAGAGCGGTTACCGTAATCGCGCTGAATCGTAATAACCTTTTCAGCCACTTCATAGATTTTATCTGGCGGCACAAAGCCAATAACCTTTGAAAGCTGCGGATAGGTTGCCTTATCTCCATGAGAGAACCCCATTCCGCCGCCGATAGCTACGTTAAAGCCAGTCAGCTTGCCATCTTCCACGACTGCAATAAAGCCGAGATCCTGTGAAAAGACATCAATATCATTTGAAGGCGGCACAGCGATCCCAATCTTAAATTTCCGCGGCAAATATAGCGGGCCATACATCGGCTCAATTTCTTCATCAACATCAGGAGAGCCGGCTACTTTTTCTTCATCCAGCCAGATTTCATGATAGGCACGTGTGCGCGGCAGGAGATCATCACTCAGCATCTTCGCCAGCTCATACACTTCCTCATGTATTTCCGATTGATCGGGATTGGAGATGCACATGACATTCCGGTTCACATCTCCGCATGCCGCGATTGTATCAAGCATTGTCGAATGGATAGCCTGAATAGTCTTTTTCATATTCCATTTCAGGATTCCATGCATCTGAAAGGTCTGGCGTGTAGTTAATTTCAGTGTGCCGTTGCCATACTTCTCAGCCAGGTCATCCACAACCAGCCATTGCTCGGGGGTTGCGACCCCTCCGGGAAGCCTAAGGCGGAGCATAAACTGATAAGCTGGTTCAAGCTTTTGTTTCTGACGTTCATTCCGCAGATCCCTGTCATCCTGCAGATAGCTCCCATGGTGCTTCATTAATCTATTATCATCATCGGGAATACCGGCGCTGATCCTGTCCTGCATAACTTCCGCCAGCGTTCCGCGCAAATAGTTGCTTCGCTCCTTAATTCCCTCAACATCACTTGGAGGGCCATCCGGTGCTTTTAAGTTTGGGTTTACCATGCTGTAAAACTCCTTCCTTCCAAATCAATATACATCGCGCTGGTAGCGTTTATTTTTCTGCATATCGGCCAGATATTCCGCAGCCTGTTCGCGGCTCATTACGCCTTCTTTTTCAATAATATCAATGAGTGTGTTATGGACATCATGCGCCATGTTTTTCTCATCGCCGCAGATGTAAACAGCTGCACCTTCCTCGAGCCACTGGAATAGCTCCCTGCTGTTTTCCTTCATTCTATGCTGAACATAAATCTTCTCATCACCGTCACGGGAAAAAGCGACGTCCATCTTGGATAACACTCCATCCTTAAGCCACTTCTGCCATTCAGTCTGATAAAGGAAATCCGTCACGAAATGCTGGTCGCCGAAGAACAGCCAGGACTTCCCTTCCGCGCCGCTTTCTTCACGCTCCTGCATAAATGAGCGGAACGGTGCAATTCCGGTTCCCGGACCGACCATGATAATAGGTGTGTCTGGATTTTCAGGCAGTTTGAAGTTTTCATTCTGCTGAATAAACACTGGCAGTGTATCACCAGGCTGTAGGCGTTCTGCACAAAGAATCGAGCAGACCCCCTTGCGTTCACGGCCATGGGCATCATAGCGGACAGCACCGATTGTTAAATGAACTTCATCCGGATTCGCTTCAAAGCTGCTCGAGATGGAATAAAGACGTGCAGGCATTTTCCTCAAAATAGAGATAAACTCCTGTGCCGTGCTGTTCCATGGCTTAAAATCACGCACTAAATCAATTAAATCGCGCCCATCAATATAGGATTTCAGTTGAGTGCTGTCTGAGACAAGCTGATGAAGCTCTTCATTTCCGGAGAACTTTGCAGCCTTTTCCACTAGCGGCTTGGTCAGGACAGTAAGCTCAAAGTGTGCCATAAGCGCTTCTTTTAATGTTACTGTTGCTTCTTTCACTCTGACTGTTTCCTCAGGATCCCAGTTCATTTCAGTTAAAAGGAGATCAACCAATTCCGGATCGTTTTCCGGATATACTCCAAGACTGTCACCAGGCTGATACGTCAGCCCTGAACCTTCCAGTGAAATCTCAAGATGGCGTGTTTCTTTATTGGAGCCGCGGCCATTGAGATTAATATTCTCGAGCACTTCTGCCCTGAATGGGTTAGAACGGGAATAAACTGTTTCGGCTGGTGCAGCAGCTGATACTGACGCTGCTGAAGGAGACAGACTGCTGCTTCCCCCTTCGCTCAAACCGGATAAAACAGCTTCCGCCCATTGGGCTGCAGGCTCGTCGAAATCAAGGTCGCAGTCTACCCTTGGCGTAATTCTTGTTCCGCCAAGCTCTTCCAATCGCTTATCAAAATCCTTCCCAGTCTGACAGAAGAATTCATAAGAACTGTCTCCAAGTGCCAGAACAGAGAACCTGAAGTCCTCCAGTTTCGGGGCTCTTTTTCCATGAACGAATTCATGGAATGTCAGCGCGTTATCAGGAGGATCTCCCTCACCATGCGTACTGACGACAATTAACAGGTTTTTAACCTTTTTAAGATTATTAGGCTTAAAGTCGCTCATGCTTGAGACCGTTACTTGAAAGCCTTTTTCCTCGAGCGTTTTCCCGGCTTTTTTTGCCAGATTTTGCGCATTCCCGGTCTGTGATCCAAATAAAATGGTCACTTCTTTTGGAATGGACGGCATCGCTGCCGGTGCTGGACGTTCCTCTACTGCCGGTGCAGCCTGCAATGATGAAGACTGTACAGCGGCAAGATACCCGCTCAGCCAGAGGGTTTGAGTCTCCGTCAGAGTTGGGAGTAGACGATTTAGGAGCTCTGTCTGCTCCTGGTTAAACGGACTGTTCATTACCTGAAGTTGCAACATGATCCACCTCGCAAACCAGCTGAAATAGGCTGGTTTATTCTTATTTCTTTAAAATTCTTCTTTTCCTATAAAAAAAGTCGGGTTTATAAGTAAAAAATATATATCTAATACTTTACCTAATGATTTAGCATTAGTAAAATAAATATTAATTATCATAACTATTAATATTATTAATTATAAAAAGGGTGATATTTTTGCATTATGATGCGTTAAAAACATTCGTCACCTTGGCTGAAGTAAAAAATTTTACGAAAACGGCCGAGCTCCTGCTCATGTCACAGCCCAGTGTCAGCCTTCATATCAAAAATCTGGAGAAGGAATTTCAGACAAAGCTCTTTCAGCGTTCTCCAAAATACTTGAAGATTACGCCCAGCGGTGAAATATTATATGACCGGGCCAAGCAGATGATTACCATCTATGAGCAAACCCGGCAGGAAATTTTAGATCAGCAGCATTCCATTAAAGGGGATCTGAAAATTGCGGCCAGCTTCACGATAGGGGAATATGTCCTTCCTTCCCTTCTGCTTGACCTGCAGAATGAATATCCCGAACTGAATCTTCATGTTACGATTGCCAACACGGAGGAAGTTGTTCAATCCACCCGCTCCCATCATGTCGATATCGGCTTAATCGAGGGCCAGACAAATGAAAAAGAGCTAATAGTTACTCCCTTTTTAGAAGATGAATTATTTATTGTAACCTCCACACAGCATCCACTGGCACAAAAAGAAGAAGCAACCATTGCTGATCTGCAGGATCAGGCATGGATTATGAGGGAAAATGGGTCAGGAACCAGGGAGTATTTTAACCATGTGGTCAGATCAAATGGTCTTAAGGTGAAATCTCTCCTGACGATCAGCAGCAACCAGGGGATAAAAGAAACACTCATTAACGGGCTGGGAATGAGCATTCTTTCCGGGAGTGTGGTGGCAAGGGACGTAAAACAAAACAATCTGTCGATTATAAAGGTGAAAAATCACGAATTCAAACGCACTCTTTCCTATGTACTTTCCCCCATTATGCAGGACAAAAGGAATGTCAGCATTTTTATCGAAGCCCTTAGCGAAAAATGGAAAAAAAAATAATATTAACCTAGATTAATTTGCTGAGCTGATCTTCGCTGTGTGCACTCCATCGCCGAAAATGCTAACGCATTCTCTTCGTGCGATGTTCATTCGAGGAAGCTTATTAAATGTCCCGCGGGAGGCTCAGTCCTCCCAGCCGGTTCTCTATGTGCCTGAAGCGAGTTGAAAACATAAACAAAAGACAAAAATCCTTGGAAAAAAACCTAAAAATAAGACAAGCTTTTTTCACACTAGTCCTATTTTATGCATATATTATTGTGTAGAGGTGTATAAAATCTGCCCAATTTATTCAAAATAAGGAAAAATTGGCTGAGGTGAAAAAGATGGGATTATTGAATGCCTTTAATGAATGGCGCGAAATGAGATATCAAAACCATGTTAATCGCATGAAGGAAGAAAATAAGTGTCCAGACTGTTACGGCAGGGGTTTTTCACTCTATCCAGGGAATGAATTCGCTTATCATGCTAATCAATTTGACTGCCAGGGCTGTAATGGAACCGGATTGTATTCAGAATGGGAGAGTTTATCCTAATAAAAAGGCCATGATCCATTTAAGGATCATGGCCTTATTTTGGCACTTAAGCAAATGCCCGGCTTGACTCAAATTCTGCTTTAATCTTTTGGAGAAGCTCCTTGTTTGTTAACACTTCATACCCTGTGAGTGCCATTGCTTTGGCTCCGAGGATCATGGCTTCTCTGGCCTGATCACTCATGGCAGCTTCGCGGAATTCATGTGTATGGCAGGCATATGCCTCATTGCAGATTTTAATATAAGGATGAATGGAGGGGGCTGCCTGACTGACATTTCCCATATCAAGAGAACCTGAGCCATCCTTCTGCTCCATTATTTCCTCCTCACTTACACCGAGGGAAATCAGTTCTTTATTGAACGCTTCCGATAAAGGGCTGTTCGTAACCATATCATCATAAGAAAATTCATAAAACGACCATTTCATTTCAGCGCCAGTCTGCAGAGCAGCCCCTTCAGCACATTTCTTGACCTTTTCTACTAATTCATTTACATATTCACGTTTCGCAGAACGAACATAGAATTGTGCAACAGCATAATCTGGGACAACGTTAGCCGCTTTGCCCCCTTCTGTGATAATTCCATGAATCCTGGCATCTGGCTTGATATGCTGGCGCAGAGCATTTATGCTGTTGAACGTCTGCAGAACAGCATCCAGCGCATTAATTCCCAAATGCGGGCTGGCAGCGGCATGCGCTGACTTTCCAAAAAACTCAAACTGGATTGCATCCATCGCCAGTGATGTTCCGCTCTTCACATAATTGTCAAGGGGATGAACCATAATCGCTGCATCCAAAACGTCAAAAATACCCGCTTCAGCCATGGTCACCTTGCCGCCCTTTGTCTCCTCTGCAGGCGTTCCAAAGACGATGACTTTCCCTCCTATTTCATGAATCACTTTACTCAGACCTATTCCGGCAGCAATTCCCATTGTCCCAATAAGATTATGGCCGCATGCATGCCCGACTTCAGGCAATGCATCGTACTCAGACATATAACCGATTACTGGCCCTTCTTTCCCGCTGTCATAAGTTGCCGTGAAAGCAGTCGGCAAACCGCAAGTGCCAATTTCCACGGCAAAACCATGCTTTTTCAGCTCATCTGTCAATACTTTGCATGCCTTATACTCTTCGTGTCCCAGTTCAGGGTTCTCGCCAATGTAGGTGCTGATTCTATTAAACTCATTTTGAAGTTCATCGATTTTTTTAATAATCAAATTCTTTCCCATATTCGTTCTCCTAATCTGCAATCTATTTATTCATTCACCAGTATAATAATACAACATTTTTTTATGATAAACTGCCTATTTCGTAATTTTTTCAAGAGGACGATCAACGATCAGTGCATCCTCCCAGTCCTTGCAGACATCCACCCAGGCTTTTGCATCTGAATATGTATTAATTTCAGCAGGTGTAAGTTCAATGGCAGAATTGCTGCTACCGCACGCAGGGAAAAGGGTTTCGAATCTTTTCATAGATTCATCCAGATAGATATCCAGGTCATTCTTCAATCCAAATGGGCAAACTCCGCCTACCGCATGCCCAGTCTGTTCAAGAACTTCCTCGGATGAAAGCATGCGTGCTTTGAAACCGAACGTTTTCCGGAATTTTTTGTTATCAATTTTCGCGTCACCGGCTGCCACTACCAGGATTGCTTCATCCTCATCACCTTTGAAGGAAAGAGTCTTGGCAATTTGCGCAGTGCTGACACCGATTGTTTCAGCAGCCTCTTTTACAGTTGCGCTTGAAGAATCAAACTCCATTACATCCTGTTCCCGATCCCATTTCTTAAAATGGGCTTTCACACTTTCAATTGACACTTAATCTCACCCTTCCCCTTTGTTAAACTCTTATATATATTCATTATCTACACTTTATAGTTGTCTATTTTAACATACTATCTGATTATGTCACCGGGATATTCTTTTTTATCAGAAGATTTGCATTTGCTCTTATTGATGAGTTGCACTAAGATATTAATAAATTCAAAGCCAGAGGTTTAAAGAAGGTTTTTTTATGAAACAGACTATTCCATATACATTTATTGGAGGAAGAATTGCCAAAACCGGGCTGGCTGTTTTTATAACAGCCTTTATATGCCATATGCTGAAATGGCCGGCCATGTTTGCAGTAATTACGGCAATCGTTACGATTGAGCCAACTGTTGCAGACTCCATCCGGAAAGCATATGTAAGATTTCCAGCCGCAGCTATTGGAGCGGGCTTTGCTGTTTTATTTACATTCATTTTTGGAGACAGTCCGTATAGTTATGCCTCAGTGTCGCTCGCGACAATCATTGCCTGCCATAAGCTTAAGCTTCAAGATGGGATGCTTGTCGCAACCTTGACGGGTGTTGCAATGATATCTACCGTCCAGGACCATTATCTGTCCTCTTTTTTCATCAGACTGGGAACTACTTCGACTGGTATAGTTGTGTCTACAGCTGTTAATTTATTGGTCATGCCGCCCGATTACTCAAAATCAATTATGAAAAATATCCAGGCCCTCTACCGGCGATCGGGCGACATATTATTTAAAAGAGGCCATGAGGTTTTTAATATGCTGGAATCAAATGGCACTGCCCGTGCTGATTTCCAGAGCCTTATTAAAGATATCGATAAAACCGAAACTTTATGCCATTATCAAAAATCTGAATATAGGTTTCACCGATTCAGCCGTGAAGATATGCGTGAATTTCATTATGAATATAAAAAACTGACGATTTTAAAGCAAATCTCCTATCACATTGGAAACCTGGTTTTTTTGCCGCCTGGAAGGCCAGACATGGAGTCGGAAAGGAAAAATCTTGCCGCATCAGTTCTTGAGGATTTAAAAAACAGACTATATGAACCGGACTTCCTGATTACAGATAGTCATTATAAAAAAATCAGCGAAGTAACACAGTGGTTTTTTGAGCAAAAACAGCAGAACCCCGGGGCCGGTTTAAAACCTCGCACACACCACCATGTTCAGCCAGAAACAGCTATTCTATACGAGATTCTATCCATTCATGACCTAATTGAGGAATTGAATCAAATTCAAACGATGGAAGTCAAAAACCGAAGGATTTTAAAAACCCCCTGGAAACAGGGGGAGGGTGAATAAAAATAAAGACCGGGAATTCATATCCCGGTCTTTTTCCACTAAGAAGATACACTCGTTTTATTAAGCAAATATCCTGCTATTATTCTCGTTAATACCTCTCGATCCATCTGCAGCATGGGAACCCCTGCAGCTGCAAGCAGCTTTTCCGTATTGTCTGATGGAAAATAAATGGTCCGCTGAAAATAACTATGGAAAATGCTCATTGATTCATGAAAGGTCTTTTCCTCAATAGACATTTCTGCAGAGGATTCAGGGACACACATCTCCAATTGCGAAAAACCCAATACCTCTTTTACTATTTCATATATATCTGACTGTAAAGGCGGGTTAGGATTTGTAATATTGTAAATACCGCCATTCACTCCATGAATCAAGGCAGCATTCAGAGTATCTATAACATAATTCACCGGTACAAAGTTCTGGGCCACTTCAGGATCCAGATAGATTCTGCAGGTTCGGCCGTCCTGTTTCCGCATCGCCCTTTTTTTTAAGATCTTGATGCCTTTTAGAAAACCATATAAGCCGAAGTTTGTATCAGCTTCACCTGACCTGGAATCACCAATGATAATCCCTGGACGGAGAATAACAATATCCAATTTATCCCGAAAAGTATAAACGAGGTGTTCTGCCTCGCATTTGGAAGCTTCGTAGGGATTCACAAACTTCCTTTCCGTTGAGTATAGAGCCTCCGCACCCGAGACCTCTGTACCGACCGTATAGGCGGTACTGATATATAAAACCTTTGGGCAATTTATTACCAAAGCAAGCTTTAGAACATTCTCTGTGCCTCCCACATTCACTTCAAAAGTCTTATCCCGATCTTTTTCATCAAATGACAGAAGGGCTGCACCATGGTAAAAGGCATTTATCTTTCCTTTTAATGAATCCACTAATTTTCTATTCAATCCAAGATGCTCTTCTGTAACATCGCCTTCCAATATATGAATCTTCCTGGAAAAGCCGCGTGCTTCGCCTTGCATGAAGGCATCCAGCCGCTTTCTGCTTCTGACTAATAAATAAAGTTCATGCCCCTGTTCCAAAAGCTTGAGTGAGAGCTTTTTCCCTAAAAATCCGTTTGCACCTGTAATAAGTATTCTCAAAAAAGATTCACAGCCTTTCTACTTACATCCTTCTAAAAACTTTAGCGGGAAATCCAATTAAAAGCAATGGAAATACATTCACCCTAAATCAATTCATTAACAGCAGAAGCGCCTGGTTTTCCCAGGCGCCTTTTAGGATAAGTATTTGTGTTTTCCCTCAATCTTTCCGTCCCTGTCACAGACATCCTGAAAAGGACAGGCTGGACACTCATTCATATTGTACAATTCCGAAAACTTGTTTGTGTCTTCGAGAAGCGTCTTCATCATCTGCAAATAGTTTAATCCCGCTTCAAGGCTATCTTTACTTGGAATGAATACGTGCCTCTCATCATCCATTAATGTCACAACTTCAATTCTGGCCGGCCTTATTCCAAATACCCTTTCTGAAAAAACCACTGTTAGATGACTATAAAGCTCAAGCATTTGCTCGTCAGCATCCACCAGGAATTTCTTCACTATAAAAGTATCCTGCTGCCATTCCGCGACATCAAAAGTTAATGAGAGATCTGCATTCAGCTCTTTAAGATTCATTTTAAACTTTTCATACAAAAACAGCGGCTGAGCTATTTCCGATTCACTGCTTAAGTTTCTCATTAACCCATCTGTTACTGCAGCTGCAGCCATATAATATTGGAGGTGGGAGTCAAACATGCGCAGCTGGAGCCTTCTCCAATATTGATCGATCAGCATCATAACATTTGCAGGTGTCCGATGGCTTTGCGGCAGCTGAAAATAGGATGAAACGACTTTATTGATAATATGCTGAATGGCCTGACGCCAGCCAAGAGGATGCTTTTTCTTTTCGATATGTGTGTAATAAAATCTATAAGGACACCGAATAAAGTCCGTTAAATTCTGGTCAGTCATAGTGCGTACGGATACTTGAGGGCTTTTATTCAAATCCACGCCTCCTTAAAATATAACCTATGTTTGTGTAAGATTATCATTTATTTTATTTTAATTGATAATGATTATCAAAATCAACATGTTTCAGAAAATAAATAAAAAACGCCTTCAGCTTTGAAGGCGTCTTCTTTTCCTGCTTATTTTTCAAAAGGATAGATCATTTCTTTATCCAGCCCGATTTGTTCAAAGAAATGGTCATGAATGAATTGCCTGATTTCCATAAGCTCTGACCCTGTCGGAAAGGCAGAAACATTAATGGCCGGCAGGTGTCCTATCAGCTTAGATGACTGATTGAGCTCAGTAGAAATGACTAAATCAAACTCCTCATACTCTGAAATTAAATCAACACTTGATGAATCAAGGGTTGATATGGCAAGCTGGTGTCCAAAATGATATTTTAATACTTCCCTGATATAATCTTTTTCATAGTATGTCCGGCATACCAGTGCAGCCTGTATGACATGCTTATTTTTCCTTCGCAGGATAGCAGCCTGGAAAAGAGTAAAAATCTCAAGTACATTCAATTTACTAAAAACAAGAGGGATTTTCGAGAATGTCTCGGCTACCAGTTTTTCTAATGTTTGAAAAAGCGGGTTTGTCTCATAATACGGCAGATGCTGAAGCATTGAGCTTTGCAGTGTTTCAGTATTAAATTCATTCCCAAGATGAATCCTTTTAAAGGTCTGGTAAATGTGAAATAAAAAGATATCATCATCTGTCAGATTGAAGCCGGCTATGTCTGAAAGGCGTTCTAAGCAGACAGAAAAAGGATGTTCTTTTTCGCCTATCCTTCTCCTTCGCAGATACCGCAGATGCTTGGCCCGATTCGTAGGCCTTTCCTCGCTCATTAAATATACAGCAAAGAACAGAATCTCCTGAAGCTGTGTCTCCCTGGACGGAATCTTTTCTTTAGCGATATAATGCATTAAGTCTTTAGCAGCGAGAAAAAATTTACTATCTTTATATACATTCAGGAAAGCTATTGGAAACGCTGCAAAATATCCCATAGATATACGCAGATTTGATATATATATAACCATTTTGAGTCGTTGAATGGCTCCTGTCCGCAATGTAATAGAGTGTTCTGATGTTACTTCCAGTAAATCCTGCTGAAACCCCCCGGAATGCAGCCATTCCTGCTCAGCTTCAGGGCTAAAACTCATCAAATCTAAGTATTGCATAAGAAAACGCCTGATAATTCTTTCATCCCCAACTACTTTGAAAGGACTTGGAGTTAAGGCAAGCTGTGATTCCTTTAGCACTTCCTGCAGCTTCTCGATGTGGCGGTATGCTGTCGAACGGCTAATATGGACTTTATTGGAAATTTGGGCAATGTCAATTCCATCGCTCTTTAAAATCAGCTTTAACGTATGAAAATACGTATTTTTTTTTCGAATTTCACTTAAGATTGTTTCCAGTGTGCCGCTTTCAGGCTTTTTTAGCTTAATACCCAAGGTCTCATGCTTTTCCAGCTTCCAATTCTCCGGCAGAATCGTCTCCAGGAATTCCAGATCACGCCATATCGTGCTTTTGGAAAAGCCTGTTCGTTCTGCCAGCTGTGCTAAGCTGATCCACTTATTTTCACTGAGCAAATGAAAAATTAAATCTGAGTAGCGTTTATAAAACCTGTTCATATTATCACCTATCTTTTCAGGCTCTTCCAATTTATCATTTCTTTTACTGCCGAGACTTACTCATCCCCAAGCACAAAAAGACATGCTCCGGTGAACATGCCTTTAAAAAACAGTACAATAGTGAAATCTATCCGATATTGACCCAGCCTCTTTTAATCGCCTTGAGTACGGCCTGTGTCCGATCATTGACCTTAATCTTTCTTAAAATGCTGCTGACATGGTTTTTTACCGTTTTATCGCTAATAAAAAGCACCTTGCTGATATCAGTATTGCTATTCCCGTCCGCCAGAAGCTGCAGCACCTCACATTCGCGCCTTGTCAATATATGGAGCGGCCGCTGATAGCTTTGACTTGAAACATGATTGCTGGCTGAATTAAATTCTGTCAGCCTTCTATATTCCTTAATGATATTTTTCGTAACCTTCGGATCCAGATAACTGCCGCCTTCCGCAACAACCCTGACTGCCTCGACCAGCCCTTTAGCACCAATATCTTTGATTAGGTATCCGGCGGCGCCGTTCTGCAGAACCCGGGTGACATAATTTTCATCATCATAAAAAGATAAAATAATGACCTTGCTTTTCGTTTTGTTCTCATTCAGCTTATCCGTAGCCTTGATGCCATTCATATTAGGCATATCGATATCCATAATCATTACATCCGGCTTAAAAGCTTTATCAATTTTAAGAGCATCACGGCCATCTTCCCCTTCGGCAACTACTTCAATGCCCTCTTCCATTTCCAGAATTCGTTTGATGCCTTCTCTGTAAAGCTTATGATCATCTATTATCGCTATTTTCATTACCATCTATTCACCTGCTCAGTTTTTTCTGAACTAAAAAATCTATAGAACCAATTTTACAAAAGTTTTTTCAAGGCAAAGTTCCAAATATGAGGTCTGATGTTTCATATTAGAAATCCCCATGCTCCTCCTGGACATCAATCAAATAATCTGAATTTTATGGTATGATCAAATTACTTAGAGGAAGGGGTATTTTGGTTATGAACTCTTACAGCAGTACCTTAAATGGAGTTTTTCCATCTGTTTGCTCCCTGGATTGTCCGGATCAATGCGGCCTTCTGGTACATAAAAAAGATGGAAAAATCGTAAAAATTGAAGGGGATCCCAATCATCCCGTCACACAGGGGAATATTTGCAATAAGGTCCGCAACATGCCTTCAAGGATATATGACAGAAATCGCCTTAAATATCCTATGAAACGTGCCGGCACCAAAGGTGAAGGTCATTTTGTACGAATTGGGTGGAAAGAAGCCATAGACACGATTACCTCCAAATGGAAGGAGCTAATTGCTGAAAATGGGCCTGAAAGCATTCTGCCATACAGCTTCTATGGAAACATGGGCAGATTAAACGCTGAAGGTATGGACCGCCGTTTCTTCCATAAACTCGGAGCAGCCCAGCTTGACAGAACCATTTGCCAATCTGCCGGTACAGCAGGATATTCGTACACCATGGGAGGAAGCTTTGGAATTGATCCAGAAGATACCATCCATTCAAAGCTCATTATTCTATGGGGCATTAATGCAGTCAGCACGAACATGCATCAAATGATTCTTGCTCAAACGGCAAGAAAAAACGGTGCAAAAATCGTGGTTATTGACGTTCATAAAAACCAGACGGGGAAAATGGCCGACTGGTTTATCCCCATTACACCCGGCACAGACACTGCTCTTGCACTTAGCATTATGCATGTCCTGTTTGCGGAAAATTTAGTGGATGAGGCGTTTCTGAAGGAGTTTACTGTTGGCCATGAGGCACTTCGTGAACATGTGAAGGAGTATGACCCTGAAACAGCAACACGTTTAACAGGTGTCCCAAAAGAGGACATTATCAAATTAGCCCGTATGTACGGAGAGACTTCCCCAGCTTTTATCCGGATCGGCAACGGGCCGCAGCATCATGACAATGGAGGAATGTGCATCCGCACCATTTCATGTCTTCCTGCCCTAACAGGACAATGGCTCCTAAAGGGCGGCGGTGCCATCAAGGGAAACTCCGGGTATCTGGCTTTTAACACCGGAGCCCTGCAAAGGCCTGATCTCCTGCAAAAGAAGAATACACTAACTATTAATATGAACCGGATCAGTTCTGCACTGCTTGAACAGGACCAGCCGATTAAATCTATGTATGTGTATGGAACCAACCCTGCTGTTGTTGCACCGGAAGGGAATAAAGTCAGGAAAGGGCTGCAAAGAAAGGATTTGTTCCTTGTCGTGCATGATCTGTTCTTAACCGAAACGGCCAAATATGCTGACATTGTGCTTCCGGCCGCTTCCTCATTTGAGAATAAGGACATTTATTCATCCTATTGGCATCACTATATGCAGATTCAAGAGCCAGTCATTGAACCATACGGTGAATCAAAGTCAAATGTCGAAGTGTTTCGGCTTCTTGCAGAAGGGATGGGCTTTCATGATGACGTATTTTATGAAACGGAAGAAGAAATGATGGATGCCGCATTAAATTTTCCGGCTAACCCCTTCATTGAGGAGATCAATGCTGAATCCCTGAAGCGAGACAAGTTTATCAAGGCTGCGGTAAAACCGCTGTTTCCCGGCAGGCTGCCGACGCCAAGCGGAAAAATTGAATTATATTCGCAGAGAATGAAAGATGACGGTTATCCTCCTCTGCCTACCTATATACCGCTGAAGGAAGACGGCAATTTCCCGTTTCTATTTGTTCCTGCACCCAATCATAACTTTTTGAATTCAACCTTTTCAAATAATGAAAAACATGCAGGCATGGAGAAAGAGCCCCGTCTTCACTTGAATAGCAAGGATGCGAAGGATGCCGGAATCGAGGATGGAGATATCGTCCGCATTTGGAATGAGCGCGGGGAATGTGAATTGAAAGCGGCAGTTGGAGAGCTTGTCCTTCCTGGTACAGTAGTTTCACAGGGAATATGGGCAGATATCCCCGGAAGCAAATATCTCGTCAATTCACTGACCTCCGACCGGCTTTCCGATATGGGCGGCGGTGCCGTGTTCTTTTCAGGTCGGGTGAATGTTTCAAAAATCAGTTAAAAATAGCCCCTGCCATAGTGCAGGGGTTTTTATAAAGCTTTATCAGTCCTGCCATCTAAATTATTCAGGAAAGAATCAATATCCCTAGTGTTTTTCAGTACTATAACCTTTTTCCCTTCTGTTTTAAATTGAGAGAGCCTTTCAGCCATTTCTTTTTTGCGGCGCTTATATGTAGTCACAATGAATTTAATAAACTTCCAGTCCAGCTTTTCCCTGCACCCGGCTGCCATATCTGGCCTTGTTTTGCCCAGGTTGATCAGCCACCTTTTTACTACTCTGTACAGACAAATATACAGGGGAAGGTCAAGATAAATGACTGAATCGCATGCAGCTGCCCTGATTTCCAAAGTGCTGGTATAATTACCTTCCATAATCCACTGCCTTCTTTTCACTATTTCATGCTGTGCATCCGAAAATTCCTGAAGTCCGCTTTCCACCCAGCCGGGCTTCCAATATAAAACATCCAGATGATAAACCTCTATGCCTGTTTTCTTACCCAGTTTTCTGGCGAAGGTTGATTTCCCTGCGCCTGCCGATGCCCCCATCACCATTATTCTTTTCAAATAATCACCTTCCCTCGCCGTTTCCGCTTCAATACATTCAATATATGTACTTTAATTCCCTCTTTTAAAGCCAAAGTATTTCTCACTTAAAAATTCACCCTGATAAGTGCTATAATATGTAAGTATTTTAAAATGAGGGGCATGATTATATGGCAATGACAAAGAAAAAACGGGTAATAAAAGAGGTAAAACAGCTCATCATGATCACAATAGGTGCGATGATTGCAGCAGCAGGACTTGAGCTTTTCCTCGTTCCCAACAGCATTCTTGATGGCGGGATAATCGGTCTATCCATAATTGCTGCAGAGCTGACCGGGAAAACCATGAGTATATTCTTAATTATTCTAAACCTGCCATTTCTTTATATTGGCTACCGCAAGATAGGAATGAAATTCACGATACATACCTTATTCGGTGTTATTGTATTATCCGCAAGTACCGCATATCTCCATCATTTTGAGCCTATTACAAATGATTTATTTCTGGCAACCATCATTGGAGCAGTGATTCTTGGAACAGGGGTTGGCCTTGTGATCAGAACTGGCGGAGCTTTGGATGGATCAGAGATTATCGCCATCCTGGTCAGCAAGAAACGTCCGGTATCTGTTGGCCAATTTATCATGATTGTCAACGTATTTATCTTTATTCTTGCAGCTTTCCTCGTGTTCAGCTGGGAAACAGCCATGTACTCCATTATCACCTATTATATTGCTTACAAAATGATTGATATCGTTGTGGAAGGTATGGAAGAGCTGAAGTCGGTTACAATCATTTCTGATGTGCCTGAAGAAATCTCTGCCGAACTCCAAAAGCAATTGGGGCGCGGAATGACCTATATTCAGGGACAGGGTGTTTTTTCTGGAGAGCCCAAAAAGATTATTTATACAATCGTAACACGGATTGAATTGTCAACGCTCCGTTCCATTGTGGAAGAGATTGATCCTGGAGCATTAGTGGCAATTGAAAATATTGCCGATGTCAGCGGCAGTAATTTTGAAAAAGGCACTGCGCACTAAAAAAGCAGTCCCTGCACACACTGCTGTGCGGGACTGCTTTTTTTGTTATATGAACAGCAGCAGACTGAGCGCCATGACAGCCATCCCTGCCACAAGCCCATAAATGGAGGTATGGGCCTCATCATACTTCTTGGCAGCCGGCAATAATTCATCAAGAGAAATGAATACCATGATCCCGGCAACTGCAGCAAAAATGACACCAAACATGACATCATTTAAATATGGCATTAAGATCAAGTAAGCTACTACTGCACCAATAGGCTCTGACAGTCCTGATAAAAATGAGAGCTTAAAAGCCTTCTTCTTGCTTCCTGTGGCATAATAGACAGGAACTGAAACCGCAATTCCCTCTGGTATGTTATGAATGGCAATGGCCGCCGCAATGGCGATGCCAAGCGAAGGATCCTGGAGTGCAGAAGTAAACGTTGCAATTCCTTCAGGGAAATTATGAATCGCTATCGCCAATGCCGCAAACGTCCCCATTTTCAAGAGTGCCGGGTCCTGGACGGCATTGCCGGAATCATTCATTTCTTCTACTGTTCTTACTTCATGGGGATTATCCTTTTTAGGTATAAACCGGTCAATTAATGCTATAAGAAGGATCCCTCCAAAAAAACCTCCGACAGTTGCCCAGTTGCCGCTAACTTCCCCTAATGCTCCTACAAGCGCATCTTTGGCTTTTACAAAGATTTCTATCATGGAGACATAAATCATTACACCTGCGGAAAAGCCAAGTGCCAATGATAAAAACTTCGTATTCGTTCTAGAAGTAAAGAAAGCCATTAAACTGCCAATACCTGTCGCTAAGCCTGCAAACAAAGTAAGACCCAATGCAAATAATACTTCCTGCGACATTTCACTCTCTCCTTTTTCTCTATTGCCAAAAAGTTTCTCCAGGGCAACTTTTGCATAAAAAAAATATATATCAATAAGTATATGCGCCTAACTTAAAAAGTTTACTTTGGTAAACATTTTATCTTCAACCCAAACCAAAAGCAATAAAAAAGGACTATTCGATTGTTTTTTCTTCCATATTATAAGAGGGATTGAGGAAAATGTGCATATATAAATTAAAAACCTTCTCCTTTAATCAGGGCGAAGGTTCATTGCCAGACACGCTTTAATTTAAATAACTCCTGTATGTATCCAAAGACCGATATGGGTGACATGATCATTTGATAGAAAAGGATGAATGTAAAAAATCCTAATACATTTTTTCTGACTTTCAGATTCAAATTTTTAAACACATAATGCTTTTGATACAAATATAAAATACCGTAGCTTAAAATCGTAAGCGGCAGCACAAACAAGGTCGTTGGGCCAACAATCCAGAAATAACCGAAGAACGCAAGAATTAATCCCGGAATCCAGAAGAATGTATAAACCATATCTAAATACGGCATTATCAGATTAACCCCTGTTAAATATTTTGTGTAGATTTGAGGCTGTTTCCATGGCTTGATTTCATTCAGTCCTTCTATCATTCCCCTTGCCCACCTCGATCTTTGCTTGGCAAAGTGAGATAAAGAAGAAGGAACCTCGGTAAAAGCAACAGCCAGCGGTTCAAAATATACCTTCCATTCTATTTGCAGCAGCCTCCAAGTTAATACAATATCTTCGCCAATGGCATCAGGCCAGCCATTTACCTGACGGACTGAGTCAGCTTTGTATAAACTGAAAGCCCCTTGAGCAACCAGTGTTCCCTGATATAACCCCTGCAGTCTTTTTATTGATGCGATTCCCAGGTAATAGTCCCACTCTTGTGTTTTAGTCAGGAGGTTTTCCCGGCTATTACGTACAAGCATGGAGCCTGCCACCGCGCCTACCTCTTCGGGACTGCTTTCCATGCGTGATACTAAAAAGCGGACTGCTGAAGGATGCAGCAGTGTATCTGCATCCAGTGTGATTACATATTCTGTTGTCACATGCTCAAGACCTCTATTTAATGCATTGAATTTTCCGGCCTTAGGTTCATTCAAAATATCAATCGTAAGATTAAGCTCCCTTTGAGCTCTTTCTACTTCACGGTGAGTATGGTCAGCAGAACCATTATTTATAACGATGACCTTAATTTTCCCATGATAATCCTGACTTGCCACATAGCTTAACGTTTGAAAGATTGTTTTCTCTTCATTGAAGGCAGCTATAAGCATTGTCACTTCCTTATCAGGATCAGCATTTTTAAAAGATGGCTGCCTGTCCAAAAGCAGGCTCATTACCATAAAGGCATTCATATAGCCCGGTACATAAGCAATACCGCCAATAATAAAAATGCTGATCGGGAGAGTGACTATTTCTGATAAATCCTTCAGCCAAGGCAATGATAGATAAATAGAAAAAACCATCCAAAGTGCTGAAACGAGGTGACTGAATACAAACTTTTTATTAATAGAGACATATAACTTCTTTCTCTCACGCCTTGCTATCGGCTTGATGGGTGTTAGACTTGGCTGCATTGGCTCACCTTCAAAATAATATAGTTAATTTAAAAATATATGATTATTGTAGTGAAGTAACCTGGTAATTTATACTAGATTACCAGGCAGAATGTCTGCATTTATATCAAGAAATAAGAGCAGCCATAGACTGCTCCTCACCCGTATCTTATTTTAGAAAGGTCCCATTCATATATTCTCTATAAGCGGTCCGTATTTCTTCTTCTGTATTCATAACAAACGGTCCACGTGCCACAACCTGCTCTTTGACCGGATCGCCTGCATACAGCAGAAACCGCATAGGCTCTTCGGCTTTAACGGCTATTTCACTTTCACCGTTTCCGCCATGTTCCAATTCAAGGACCTGGCTATTGGCCCCTTGAACACCATTTTCCCCAAAAATCCCGCTGCCCTCTATAATATAAATAAAGCCTTTGTAGCTCCCAGGCAGGTCCAGTGAAACTTTAGCGCCTTTTTCTATCCTTACTTCAACCATTGTGACAGGCACATGATTTAAGGTTGGAGATACAACACCCTTGGAGGAACCAGAGAAGACCTTAATAACAGCACCCTCTTCCTCCCAGACAGGTACGTCACTGCCTTTGAGGTTTTGATATCTTGGTGAAGTCATTTTCTTCTCCCGCGGAAGATTGATCCACAGCTGCAGCGAATGGGCAGTTATTCCTTCTGACGGCACTTCATTGTGAACAACCCCGCTGCCAGCTGTCATCCATTGGACATCTCCTGGCCCTAATACACCGCCCTCACCGGAATGACTGTCATAGTGCTCAATGGCTCCTTTAATAACATAAGTGACTGTCTCAATTCCGCGATGGGGATGAACGTCAAACGCTCCTTTTTGAAATTTATCTTCCATCATCAGCAGAAAGGGATCATACTTCTCCCAATTTCCCGGTTCTATTACAGGTCCTGCTGCATGGATGGGACTGTGCTCCTGCAATGTCACATTCCTGACTGAAGCAATAGCCCGTTTGGTATTTCTTTTATTCACCATATGCCACCTCTCCCTATATTTGAAAAGGAGCAACTGCAAAAACAATTGCTCCCTCTTTAATTATTGGTTACCTTTTTTAATCCAGCTGGCAACTGTGACAGTTCTTTTCGCCTGATGCTTAACAGCTTCCTTCACATCTTCAATCATTTTTCCATCCTGATCAACTGTTACGCTTGTTCCATATGGATTGCCGCCTGCTCCAAAAAGAACCGGATCGGTGTAGCCAGGAGCAGCCACAATCGCTCCCCAGTGATACATTGTAGTGTAAAGAGACAGAATCGTTGCTTCCTGGCCTCCATGCGGATTTTGAGCTGATGTCATTGCACTTACTGCCTTATTCATAAGCTTTCCTTTTGCCCAGAGACCTCCGGTTGTATCAAGGAACTGCTTCATTTGGGAAGGCATATTTCCGAAACGGGTAGGTACACTGAATATGATGGCGTCTGCCCATTCAAGATCGTCAGGCTTAATTTCAGGGACATCCTTTGTCGCTTCAATAGTTGCTTTCCATGCTGGATTGCCTTCAATGGCAGATTGAGGTGCCAGTTCCGGGACCTTAAACACTTTTACTTCCGCACCAGCTTCTTTGCCGCCTTCCTCCGCCCACTTAGACAATTGGTAGTTTGTTCCGCCCATGCTGTAAAAAATGACCGCCAATTTTACGTCTTCCATGTTAATCGTCTCCTTTTTGGTTGAATTTCCAAATAACCTTGATAGGATTCCCATAACAGCACTCCCTATTCTTTCATCCTCTTCCCTTTTCATACACTTTAATAACAATCATTATATTTGTTTATACCAGCGGGCAGCAGCCTCCACTTCACCCATAGTTAATTGGTGTCCAAAATTTTCCCAGTGAAGTTCTGCCTTCGCTCCAGCGCTTTCCAATAAAGACTGTAAATCAGTGGATTCTTCTGCGGGACAAATGGGATCATTGGTTCCGGCTGCTATAAATACGGATGTTCCGCTAAGATCAGGCAGTTTAACACCTCGCCTTGGAACCATCGGATGGTGCAAAATGGCCGCTCTTAAAGCGTTCTCATGATGGAATAATAAACTTCCTGCAATATTAGCTCCATTTGAATAGCCAATTGCCACGATGTTTTCACGGTCAAAATCGTAATTTTGGGCAGCTTCATTTAAGAAATCGTTCAACTCTTTCGTGCGGAAAATCAGATCTTTTTCATCAAAGACACCTTCTGCCAGTCTGCGGAAAAATCTCGGCATCCCATTTTCCAGCACATTACCGCGCACACTAAGAACAGAAGCATCCGGATCTATATGACCTGCAAGCGGAAGCAGGTCAGTTTCTGTTCCTCCCGTTCCGTGAAGCAGCAATAATACAGGCTTTGAAGGATTCTTTCCTTTTTGAAATATGTGTTTCATCGTATCTTCCTCTCTAAGGTTTATTCCAGTTCCCTGACTTTAATAGGAATTAATTTTCGCTCGATGCGACTTCGCATAGTCTCATATTGTTCAGGCAGCATCAGCTTTTCACCCATTTTTCCGGACGATTCATCATGCGTAAATCCTGGCGGGTCCGTTGCAATTTCAAAAAGAATCTCCCCATGCTCCCGAAAATAAATAGCATTAAAATATTTCCGATCCTTTACTGGAGTTACTCCATAACCATTGGACCTCACATATTCCTGCCACTCCAATTGGGCCTGGTTATCTTCTGCCCGCCAGGCGATATGATGGACAGTGCCGACACCCATCTTTCCACGCTTGCCGGTGATCTTTTTCAGATCTATGACATTGCCGATTTCTGCTGAGGATTTGAATCGGATCATTTCCTCCCTCTTCCCCCATTCGCTCTATACCCATTACTTTTTCGAGCAGATGTGCTGTTTGTTCCGGCTGGGATGAATAAAGAGTGGCCCCTGCAAAGCCTTTAACTGCAACATCAGGAGTGATGCCTGCAAATGACCAAGTATTTGGCTCACCCTCATCTCTTTCAACCATTTCTAATACGAGACCATGCGGATCATGAAATCTTATTGATTCTTCACTGAATCTTTTTTCGATTGTGTAAGAGATTTTAAATTTCGCCAACCGGTCCTTCCAGAATTCAAGGGCATCTTTTGGAATAGCATAGGAGGTGACCCCAACCTGGCCATCCCCAATGACTCCCCGTAAGGCATTGGCCCATGGGAAGAAGGTGATGATGGTTCCTGGCTTCCCTTCCTTATTGCCAAAATACAGGTGATAAGTGCCCGGGTCATCAAAATTCACAGTCTGTTTGACCATCCTTAAACCTAATACGCCTGCATAGAAATCGGCATTTTCCTGCGGATGGCCGACGATTGCGCTGATATGATGGATTCCACTGGTTTTTCTGTTCACTTTTAACACCTCTTCTTCTTTAATGTAACCAGAATTCAATCTATGAAACTCATTTTAAGTCAAATATTATTAATTCAAGATAATTAAGCTTGTTACTTCGAAATGATTTATCTTGAATTCGAGATAATTATAAAATACATATTTACTAATGTCAATCTTTCAGAAACAGTAACGAAGTTAGATCTATCCTAGTTGATTCAGCATATTGACATCTTCTTAAACATAAAGGAATATATGAATTATATTATTAGAATCTTCCGACAAATAAACGGAGGTAAGAATATGTACAATGCATACTGCCGAATATACCAGAAAACCTACAAGCTGCTATCCCCTTTTCTGCCATGGCGGGAACCGGAGTTAATCGAAGGACCCAATAGCCTGGACAGACTGCCGGATATAATTAAACAGAAAGAAATCAGCAGAATTTTGATTGTCACTGACAGCGGCATCACTGCTCTTGGCCTGATGGATGGTTTGCTATTAAGTTTACAGAAAAGAAATATTGAATACCATATTTATGATAAGACCATTCCTAATCCAACAATTAGTAATATTGAAGAAGCACTTGAGGTATATATCAAGAAAAATTGCCAGGGTATTCTTGCATTTGGCGGGGGTTCGCCAATGGATTGTGCTAAAGGCGTTGGTGCCAGAGCTGTGAGGCCTGAGAAAAGCATTCCGCAAATGAAAGGCCAATTTAAGGTCAGAAAAGCTCTCCCTCCCCTTTTTGCCGTTCCGACTACAGCAGGCACTGGAAGTGAAGCCACTGTTGCAGCGGTCATTACGGACAGCCGGTCACATGAGAAATACGCAATCATTGATTTGAACTTAATCCCTCATTATGCCGTTCTTGACCCATTGATTACCATTAAGCTGCCGCCTCATATCACAGCTGCAACCGGTATGGATGCAATGACTCATGCCATAGAAGCGTACATTGGGAGAAGCACGACTGCAGAGACCAGAAAATTCAGTATTGATGCAGTCAGGCTGATTTACGATAATCTTTACGAAACATATGTGAATGGAGAAAACCTGGATGCAAGAGCCAGCATGCAAAAGGCTGCATATCTTGCAGGACTGGCTTTTACGCGATCATATGTCGGCAATGTTCATGCTATCGCCCATACGCTGGGAGGATTTTATTCGGTCCCTCACGGTTTGGCTAATGCCGTCATTCTTCCTTATGTACTGGAGTATTACGGAGAGACAGTCTGGGAACCTTTAGCTGAATTAGCAATAGCTGCAGGTATTGGTGATCCTGCAGCTTCAGATGGAGAAAATGCAAAAAGCTTTATCAGCAGCATAAAAGCCCTTAACCATAAAATGGAGATTCCACAAAGGGTGAGCGGAATTATAGATAATGACATTCCGTTAATGGCTGAACGTGCCTTGAAGGAAGCCAATCCCTTGTACCCTGTGCCGAAAATCTTCGGCAAAAATGATATGTTAACACTGTATCAATTGATAAAGGAATAGAACTATCAATAGCTCAAAACACAAATAAAAGGCAGATGCATATTAAAATGCATTCTGCCTTATACCCTACATTATCTGAACCAGCCCTTTCTCTTAAACCACCAAAACATGCCCATGGCAATCATAAACATTAATAACAGAGTTTCAAAATATCCATATTTCCAGGATAATTCCGGCATGTTTTCAAAATTCATTCCATAAATGCCCGCTATAAAAGTTAATGGCATGAAAATGGTGGTTATCACGGTAAGAACTCTCATCACCCGGTTAGTCTGGTGGGAGTTGATCGATAAATAACTGTCACGGATATCAGTCGTCAATTCCCTGTTTTCATCAATCATTTCAGTTAATTTCAATAAGTGGTCATGAATATCTGCAAAATATTCGTATCTTTCCTTGACACCCTTAAGCCTATGGGAATTAATGACCCGATAGATTAAATCCCTCATTGGAATCACTGTATACCGGATTTGCAATAAATGATGGCGTATATCAAATAATTTCTCCAATAATTCTTCCATTGTTTCATCGTTAGGATTATCTTCAATGAGACTCAGGCGATCTTCCAGCTGATAAACAATGGGAAAGTAATTATCCACTATTTTATCAATGATATGGTACATAACCAGATAAGGATCCCACTTATTAATCTTCTTACTTAAGTTAAGCCTTTCCCAAACATCATTCATTTCCCTGGATGATTCATGATGGTAGGATACTATGTAATTAGAACCGATAAAAAAGTTAATCTCCTGTTTATCCTCATTTATATGATTTAAGCTATGGGTGACAAAAAAGCTATAGTCTTCATAATAGTCCATTTTAGGGCGCTGAAGTTTGACTACACAATCCTCAATGGCCAGGGGATGAAAGTGAAAAGTCCTTTCAAGTTCAGCTGTCTCCGTCTCGGTTGGCTGATCAAAATCAACCCAGAACCACTTATAACTTTCCCACTCCGCTTTCAGCCTCTCTAAAGTAATATCATTCTTCAATTCATTTTTCTTATTAACAGCTTGTATTCTAATCATGATTGTCTCCTAGTCTGTACATCATAAAACGTATTTTTTCCCATTCTGAGGAAGAATATCGGTGATATTTAATATTTACCTCTTCAGCCGAACATGTTAAACTTATTCTTTTTTAAAAGTAGAATCGATACATGTATAGATAGCAAAGAAACCAGGTTGCTGAATCGCCTGGCTTGCCCTACTAGTCCCGAATTCTTTTAAACGGAAGAAAGATTTTTCACAAAGCCTGTACTCTTTGCCTGAAAACCCAATCTTATATAAAATTGATGTGCATTTTTGCGTACTGCTCTGTTACCGCTATTAAAAACGATTGCTGCTGCCCCCAATTGTTCTGCATAATGTTCAACAGCCTGCATCAGCTTCTTCCCTGCTCCGATTCCTCTGTACTCTTTATCTGTAACTAAGGCAAGGATCCGGATATGAATGCCGTCTGCATTATATAAAAGACCAATATGGAATCCAGCCATTCCGATCACTTTATCTTTCAAGCAAGCCACTATTGTATAGTAATCAGGATGTAAAGAAATGGCATTCAGCCTCTTTTCCATTTGCTCCCTTGATACCGGATACCATTAGTCTGGCAAGATGAGGAATATCCTCATTAGCTGCCTCTCTGGTATATATGTGAAGCTCCCTTTCCTGCATGGGTTTATTCCCTTGTCCAAATCGCTTTTGTATATCCAATTTTCAGACCTGCTTTTTCCATATTGTTCTGGCTAACTGAACCAAACCTTGCCTGCCCAGTCACAAGTTCGGAATTATTGGTAATCGCCTGGTAAATTCGGGCTTGTATTAGCGCCCCATGTACCCCCCTGTTCCTGAAAGCTGGCAAAACAGCTGCAGCCGCAAGACTCGCTGTTCTCTCTTCGATATAAACAACCCCTATTCCAGCTGATTCATTGTTTACAAGGGCAAGGTAAAAGAACCAGTTTTTATTGTTATAAAGAACTTCATTATTTTCAGCTATCCCCTGGCTTAGAAATCCAGGCAAGCCAAATCCCTTTGTATATAGCTCACCGAAAAGATGAAAGTCGCTTCTTTGCATCCTGCGTATATCAATATCGGCATGTATCGGAGTGTCTTCCAGACTTGATGTTTCCGCATATAAAGTGGTATGGAAATCACATTGATAGAACCCTTTTTGGTGAAGCAGCTTCAGTAATTCTGATGATCCGTTAGATGGGGTGATCTCCAATCGAACCGGTATTCTTTTTTCCTGATAGAAATCTATTAATTGATCCAGGACCTCTGCATCTGCTTCACTGAAACCTTTTACAAGATTGAAGGCTGGTCCCGGCATATTATTGGCAGTAAACGCTGTTGTCCTGCCAATTCTTTTAATTTCCACGCCCATTGGATTTCCGTCCCTATTTTGAATAGCCGTCAATCTGGAGTGCAGCACATCAGTCTCTGCCTGATCCAGCCTCACAGCCAAGTCCGTTTTCATCACTAGTTTCATCATTCTCACCTCATTTATTAATCGTCAAGTCTTCCAAACGAATGCAATATTTTATATCGTTTAACTGCAAGTATCCCTTTCCAATGATTGCGTGCAACCGGGAACTCATTTTCAAATTGTCCCCAGCTCCAGTTAATGTCCCAAGTCCCTTCATTTGAAAGCTGCTCAATATAGAAATCAAGATTATCATTTATGTACGTTCCAAATTCCATAGAAAGAAAGTCCTCAGGCTGCTCAGCAAAATCCAATGGAGTGGCTACATAGCCTTCTGACCATACTGCTTTACTCTTACCGGCAGCTTGATAAGCAAGTGCATTCACTTTTTCAGCCGTTTCCTTGAGCGAGTAATGAATTCTTGAATCGAATTCAGTTTCCTGCCCAGGCATCAGCTTAACCAGCTGCTGAAAATTATTTATTTGATGTCTATCCATCTCATCTGCTTTCATTAAATAGTCAATTGCACTTTTTACGGTTTTCCATCCTATTTCAGCAGCACTGCTTCCAGGTGCTGACCAATGCAATAAAAACCCGGCGAGCTCTGCGCTCGGATTATAAGACCAATTGTCCTGGACATTCTCGGTCCAATGCCACCATGGAGCATGCGGGTAGTCATTGTTAGAAGGCATCACAGATGGCCACATATACTTCTCATGCATATAGCTGCTTTCTAAATAATTTACTAGTTTTTGTACTACATTCAACTCGGGCTTTGCTTCAATGTCCAGTAAAATTTGTCCGGCAGCCCAGGAAGCCATTGGTGACGAATGAGGTGACCAGAAATCCGGTTCAATGCCATGTCCAAATCCTCCGTCTTCATTCTGAAACGCTTCAATACACTCTATTACCCTTTCATCGTTACGATCCTCAAAATGATAAGACCATAGGGCTGATTCCAGAGGCCTTGCATTTCTTTTTATCCATCTGCTTGTCTTTTCAAATTTTTCCTTCGGTATCTTCATAGATAAGTTCCCTTCCTATACAGGCCGATTGATTTCTAATAAGATCTTCTAGCCATACTTTTAATTTCCTTTTTTAAACAATAAAAAAAGGAAAAGAGTTAATGCTCTTTTCCTAATCAATCCATTTTACAATATCATCGAATGGTCTGCGTGTTTTTGGCCTAGGATCCTTCACTCTATACCCAAAGGCACACATTACCGACAGCCCGAAGCTGCCTTCTTCAAGCAAGCCTTCCTCATTTAGCAGCTTATTCATTTTTTCAATGTCAAACCCCTCAATTGGGCAGGAATCTATGCCAATTTGTGCAGCGGCGGTCATCATATTCCCAAGTGCGATGTAGCTTTGTTTACAGGCCCAGTCAAAAAGAGGCCGATCTCCTTCCAGAAGATCAAAATCGGACTTCTGAAATTCCTCGATCCGCTGCAAATATTTCTCCATCATCTCTTCCGGCATCCCGAGAGTATTTTTAAAATGATCCTTCAAATACTGCGAGTCATATTTAGTATCATTTTTTGTTCTTGCCAGGATTAAAACAAAGTGGCTGGCTTCAGGCAGTTTACCGAATGCTCCCCAGGCTGCATTTTTAATTTTCTCACGGAGCTCCTGATTCTGAACAACCACAAAACGCCATGGTTCAAAGCCAAATGAACTTGGTGACAGACGGCCTGTCTCTAATATAAACTTGAAATCTTCTTCGGGAATTTTTTTATTTGGATCAAATTCCTTTGTCGCATGCCTGAATTGATAGGCATTCAGTATTTCTTCCTTTAAAGCTTCCTTTTCACGCAAATGCAAACACTCCTTCTCTGATTGATCTAATATAAACGTAACACATTGCCAGCACAACTTTCATGAAATCAGCTTTTAGTCTGCCCCTTTTACTCCTAATTTTAATCCCTTTGGGCACTTTCACTGCAGATCCATTGACAGCCTGATCATATCCCGGCAGCGGATTCCATTTTCATGGATATCGTCTTTGTAATGCCGTACAAAAAAGTTTTTATCGATTCCGGTGATTTTAAAGCCGCATTTCTGATAAAGAGCAAGCTGCCCAATACTGGAATTACCAGTTCCAATCTCAAGGGTCTTAATCCCGCTTTGAGAAGCAGCCTCTATTGCATGCTGTATAAGTTTTCTGCCAATGCCCCCTCCCTGATATCTTTCCTCGACAGCAATATTAACAATCTCACAGGTCCCAGGTCTTGTGTCAAGAAGGATATACACGCCGACTGCTGCTTCATTAAATTCTGCGACATATGTAGTTCCTCGTATTATATAATCCTTAATAAATTCAATTGAAGGATCGGCCAATAGCAGAAGATGCATTGGAGGGGGCTCTGAATGGCCAATTTTTCGAATCTTCATATGTCCTCATTCCTAGGCCTTTCTGGCAAAAAAGAAGGGTAAAGCCTTCCTCTCTTTCTATAAAATGATGATCCATGGCAGTCAACTCCCCAGTTTATTTTCAATTACTTTTTTTATTTGTGTTTCCTTTTCATGCTTATCGATATATTCAAAAAGCCCAATTCTATTTCCCCAAGGATCTGAAAATGTAGCCCACTTAACAGGGACTCCTTCTCTTGAGTGGATTTCAAATGGAGTGAGTTTTAATTCTGCGATTAGTCTTTCACGTTCCTTTTCAAGATCAGGCACACCAAGTCTGACTGGACCGCTTCCTATACTTGGGGCACCCACTGCTATCTGAAGCCAGCACCCTTTAATGAGTTCCCACTCCGCAAATCCTTCATGGGGAATGAAATCAGGTTTTTTATTAAGCAATGTTTCATACCACCACACTCCTTCTTTCATATCCAGTACCCGGAATTGCACTGTCATTTCATAAATCATTTCCTTCCCTCCATTCTTATACCAAATTATGTATTTCGCTGGATTTCTCTCTATTCCTTCATTTTCATTGTTTTTAATTATCGGCAAAGGGAATTAAGTGTAGTGAATATCGTAAAGGGAGTTGGATGTCACATGTCAATTAAAGCATTAGTCCTAAACTGTACACTAAAAAAAAGCAGTGAACCTTCCAATACCAGAGCACTTATCGATGAGGTTCTTAAATTTTTTGATAAAACGGAAGTGGAAACAGAGGTTATTACAGTGGCAGATTTTAGGATTGGCTACGGTATTACTTCTGAAGCTGTGGATCAGGAGGACGAATGGCCAGATATCTTCAAGAAGGTTGAAGAGGCAGACATTCTTATTCTTGGTTCTCCCATCTGGCTAGGCGAACAAAGCAGCATTACCACTAAAGTAATTGAGAGATTGTATGGAGGAAGCGGTCTGACGAATGAAAAAGGACAGTATATTTATTACAACAAGGTAGGCGGCGCAGTGGTGACTGGCAATGAAGATGGCGCGAAACAGGTTGCACGTTCCGTGATATATTCACTCTCCCATATGGGATTTACCATTCCGCCGAACGTTGACACCTATTGGGTTGGTGAGGCTGGCCCCGGTCCATCCTTCATTGAAGCAAAAGGCTATGAAAATGACTTCACCAGACAGCATGCCAAAATAATGGCTTATAATTTAATTCATTTTGCCCGGAAGTTAAAAGCACACCCGATACCAGCAGAAGGAAATATTGTTAAAAGCTAGTCACATTAACAAGCAAAAAGAACCAGCATTGGCCTCAATTGCTGGTTCTTTTTGCAATGACTTTAGACGAACTCGCCTTACAGCCAAATATAAAAAACCGTCCATACCGCAATTAGCGGATAGACGGCATTAACCGGCTTCCCTGATTTCTTCCATGTTAAATTTTTTCTTCTGGATAACCATGAGCCTAATTGATAGACAAACACCTGCAGCAAGAAGCCCGAGTGTAAGGCCTAGCCAGTAGCCAGTTGCACCAAGGTCTGTATAGTGTGCAAGTACATAACCCGCGGGCAGGCAGATCAGCCAATAAGAAACCAGTGTGATTATAAAAGAAATATTCACATCTTTATATCCTCTTAATGCTGCTAGTGCTGTAGCCTGAATGGCATCGGAAATCTGGAAAAACAGGGCATAAATCAGAAAATGGGCAGTTAGGGCAATAACCGCCTGATCAGTAGAATAAAAGCCCGCAACCTCATAGCGGAAAATGACAACCAGGATCCCTGTGAACAGTGCTACTAAAACAGAAAGATAGATGCCCAGCCAGCTGTAGGATTTTGCATCCTTATACCTGCCTGCGCCCACTTCAAACCCGACTAACACGGTCTGCGCCATTGAAATACTAATTGGAATCATATACAGGAAGGAAACAATGTTTAATGCAGACTGATATGCAGCAATAGTTGTGACATTGAATTTACTGATTAAAATGGTCACCGCGGCAAACATACTAGTTTCAAAGAAGATTGACAGTCCCATGGGTACACCAATCTTTAAGATTTCCTTGCATTTATCCCATGAAAACCCCTTCATGCCGCTAAAAATGGCATAGCTTGAAAAAGGAGCCTTCGTTTTGATAATTAATGCCGTCAAGACAAGGATAAACCAATAAGTAATAGAAGTTGCATAACCGCCTCCTGCACCTCCTAATTCAGGAAATCCCCATTGGCCAAAAATCAGGACATAATTCAGGAAGAGATTGATGGGAAGTGAACAGAATAAAATCACCATGACAACTCCCGTTTTGCCGAGTGCGTATATGAATGATCTTAAAACATTAAATATGAATAAAGGAATGATCCCGAAGCTAAGACCCACTAGATATCCATGAGCCGTTTCCTCCACACCAGCAGGCAGATTCATTATCTCAAGCAGCGGATCAAGCAATATCGATCCCAGAAGGATGACTGTAAAAGCAATGATAAATCCCAATAAGATGCCATTTTTTACAATAGATAAAACTTCTTTGTTCTTTTTTTCTCCAATTGCTTGAGCTGCGATTGGGGATACTGCCATCAATATTCCACTGAGCCCGGTAAAAACGGGATTCCAAATGGAGGTCCCAATCGCTACTCCGGCAAGGGCCTCAGCATTATACCGTCCTGACATAATTGTATTAAAAAATCCCATTGCAAACATGCCAAGCTGCGTGATGAGGATAGGAAGCAGCATGAATGTGATTTGTCTGAACTTCTCCTGTAAAGAAAACGTCTGATACATCCTCAAGACTCCTTTACAAAATAGTAAACACAAATAATATTATATTATATTTTCAAAAAGAAAGACCTCTTTTTCATTCAAAAGAAAAAAGAGCTTCGGCAGCTCTTTTTCCGGAAATCAATCTTCATCTTCAACAATATATTTAAGTTTTTGCAGCTTATTGCTCCAGAATTGCTCATAAAAGGAGAGCCATTCCTTTAATTCAGTCAGCGGCTCAGGCTGAAGATGATAAATTCTTTCTCTGCCTGCTTTTTCCCCTTTTACTAAATCAGCTTCAGAAAGAATACGAAGATGTTTTGATATGGCAGTACGGCTTATAGGAAAATGCGCGCTTATCTCTGAGATTGGGCGCTCTTTTTCAGCAAGCAGCCGTAAAACTTCTCTTCTCGTAGGATCGGCGATTGCCTGAAACACATCATGTTTCCTGGCAGGAGCACCCATTATTCCTCAACAGCCTTGCCAAGCTCCGCAAGAATTCCAGTCCACCCGTGAGACATTCTTTCACGGATAACCGCACTATCCTGCTGGGCTTTTTCAACCAATTCACCCGGCTGTTTCCATCCGCCATGTATAAGCGTAAATTCAGTTTTCCCGCCTAAATCTTTTAAAATAAAAGATACAACCCATCCATCAGTATCCCATTGAAAAGAAAGCCTGTTTGGCTCATCCAGTTCTGTCACCTTACAAGGTGACGGGCCAAAAGGAGATTGAATATGGAACTCATATCCAACCTCAGCCTTAAAATCATTTGGCATAAACCACGCTTCGATTCCTTCTGATGTTGAAACTTTCTTCCAGACTTTTTCGATAGGCGCATTGAGTATTACAGTTTGTTTAATATCCTGAATTGTTTCCATTTTCTTATTCTCCTTCGTCTATAAAATACAACCTTTTGGTTTCATATGGATTATATAAAACCTTTTGGTTTCATGTCAATTCCTGTTTGCAAAAATAAATGCCCTGTTATGCAGGTTGATCGATATAATCTGCAGAATACATATTATATCTTAAGGAGGGATTATTAATGCAGGAAGCCATTCACGCCCAAAAGCTATCTGACCTGGAAACTGCAATTCATACATACGTTCGTCCCGACACCTTTCCGCTTGCTATTAAAGTAATGAAAATGGAGGAGGCATTGCCTGACAGAGTAAAACGGCCGGCAAAAGACTTCGGCAAAACATTCAGCATCTGCCAGGGAGTGACGATGTCAAGAAGATATGGCTGGGCGGTTGCCATGGGCAGAGAGGATTTATCATGCCCCATTGCTAAAATTGCTTTCGGATTTGAAGAAGAACTGGATTATTACTCAGAGGGAAATTTAACAGATGGGATGTATACAAAAACGTGTAATCTAGGTGCATTAACCGAAGCGGCGGTACCTAAGTTTACAAAAGAGGAAGCCGGGACCGTGCTGATGGCACCTCTGGGGAGAGCTGCATTTGAACCGGATGTAATTACTGTTTACGGAAATTCGGCACAAGTCATGCGAATGGTGGCTGGTGCACTCTATCATACGGGCGGCGAAATTACTTCCACTTTTACAGCCCGGGCAGATTGCGCCGATATTGTTATTAAGACAATTCAATCCGGTAAGCCGCAGGTTATTCTGCCATGCTATGGGGACCGGGTCTTCGGTCAGACACATGATCACGAAATGGCCTTTACCATCCCCTTTTCCATGGCGGATGATTTTGCAGAGGGATTAAAGCAAACCCACAAAGGCGGTGTGCGCTACCCTGTCCCAGCCTACCTTCAGTATGAGGCAAAATATCCTGACACATATGAGAAGCTTAACGAGATGTTTAACAGCATTCCCTGAATAAGAGCTGGCTCCTCCAATAGAGGTGCCGGCTGTTTCATTTTGGGAAAAGGGTAAAATAAAAAGACGGCTATTAAGAGAGAAGTGAGGATTTTTGAGCAAATTATTCCCATCCCTATATGATCTGGCCATGCAGCCTCTTGAAAAAAGAAAATTTCAGAAAATCAGAAGCGAGATTCTTACCATGACTTCCGGCCGTGTTCTCGAAATCGGAGCCGGTACAGGCATCAACTTCCCCTTATACAAAAATGCAGACCGGGTAGATGCAATTGAACCGAATCAGGCTATGATTGAAAAATCACTTCCTCGAAAATATGAGGCTGCAGTTCCTATTCAAATTCACCAGCAGTCTGCTGAAAAACTCGAATTCGCCGACAATACATTTGATTCTGCCGTTGCCGCACTGGTGTTCTGCACAATTCCAAATCCTGAAAAAGCACTCGCAGAGATCAGACGGGTCTGCAAGCCACAGGCAAAAATACTATTCTTTGAACATGTAAAAATGGAACAGCCCGCTCTCGCATTTGCCCAGGAAGCCCTCAATCCTCTATGGAAGCGGATATGCGACGGGTGCCACCTGAACCGGAATACACTTCAGGCTATTCAAGATTCAGGCATGAAAATAACGAACGTGACTGCCTATTATAAAGGATTGTTTCTGGTGGTGAAGTGTGAGAATCTTGATAACGGCGCCATTTTTGTTAAATGAGATAGGCTGTTATCTTAGGGGATTGCTGCTTTAGATAATACCCATTGGCAGGAAAACCAACTAAAAAATACGAAAGGAGAAGCGATAGTTGAACAAAAATAAAACAAATATGATTATCTCAATAGTTGGAAGTGTCGCTATTCTAACGATTGGCGGATTAGTATTTAACCAAATTCATAAAAACGATCAAGCGAATAGACTCATTATAGAGAAATGCTTTGATAACTTTGATAAAGCTGAAGAGGTAGTGATAAAGAAAGATGGCTTTTGGTCACCTGTTAGCTGTGAGAAAAAATAGCATTTTAAGACCTTATATTCGGGGTCTTTTTTTGTTTCGGCGTTATTCCTTCTGATTAACTACCACTTTCCTCTGCTTCACTTCATTTCGGCAGTAATCCTCCTGATTAATTGCCATTCCCCCTCCTCTACCTCGTTTTCGGCATTAATCAAAGTTAACCATCGCAAATTCTCCCAAAAAAAGAAGGGCGATTCAATCAGCCTCCCTTAATTAAACCCTCTTTAATTCATAGTTGCGCTTATCCACCAGCTTCTTATCATCCCTTTTAATAGAACCTGGCACTGTTAATTCAATTATCGGCTTAACCCTGATCACATTCTGGACTTTTGAAGCAAGGTCAGGGTTTAAACCTTTTTCAGATTCTATAAAAATCGTAATCTGGTCCTGTCCCTGCTCATTTGTTACCACAGCCTGATAAACCGGATACCCTGCTTCATTCAAGAAGTGTGACAGCTGTTTTTCTCTAACAAACATCCCTTTAACTTTTACACCATCACTCACACGCCCCAGCACTCCCGCAATCCTTTTCCCTTCATACCCTTTAACCCAGCGGGAAAGGTCGCCAGTGCCAAAGCGGATAAGCGGGTAGCTTTTATCAAATAGAGTGACAACCACTTCTCCTTCTCCATCTGTCACTTCCACTCCAGTCTGCGGGTCACAGATTTGAACAATCGCAGAATCTGTGATTCTCAGTCCAGTTCCCAATTTGTCCTCAAAAGCTAGACAACCGCAATCTGCAGTCCCATATCCTTCATATACGGAAATTCCATTGTCTTCACACCTTTTACGCGTTTGTTCTGTCAGCATTTCAGCAGTGAAAAACGCTTTTTTCACGACAATATCCTTTCCTGTCTCCCATCCTTTTTCTGCGATGGCATCCAGCAAAAGGATAAAGAAGCTCGGTGTTCCCACATAGCCGGTCACTCCGACATCCTTCATAACCTGAATCTGCAGCTCCCGATTCCCGGTTCCGGCAGGAATGACAGTTGCTCCTAATTCACGAAGGGCGGAGTCAAACATAAAGCCTGCTGGTGAAAGATGATAGGAAAATGTATTTTGGACTATATCCCCCTTCCCAAAGCCCGCTGTCTTAAGAGCTTCTGAGAAACGCCAGAAATCTTTCCCATTCGTCTGCGGATCGTAAATCGGACCCGGCGACATAAAAATTCGTTCCATTTCATATGGCTTTACAGCTGTGAACCCCCCGAAAGGCTGGTCTGCTGATTGCAATTCCGGTAATCTGTCTTTTTTAAGAACTGGGATTTTTTCCAGGTCTTTTAAGGTTTGCATGTCACCTGGAGAAATACCGGCTTCCTCAATCCGCCTTTTAAATCCGCTTGCATTTTCATATGCATGGTGAATTACTTCCTTCAGCTTTTCCATTACAGCCACCTCTTTCTTCTTTTATAAGATTTAATATCTTTATAGCTTTTCCGTCCCTTATCCCCCATCCCAAGGTAAAATTCACGTACATCCTGATTGGAAAGAAGCCGGTCCACCGTTCCATCCATCACAATCCGGCCGTTTTCCATGATGTATCCATAATCGGCAATCGATAATGCAACATTGGCATTCTGCTCCACTACCAGGATCGTGGTTCCCTCTTCTTCATTGATTTTCTTTATAATGCCAAAGATTTCTTTAACTAAAAGCGGGGCCAGTCCTAATGAAGGTTCATCTAGCAGCAGCACCTTAGGCTTTGCCATGATACCTCTTCCGATGGCCAGCATTTGCTGTTCGCCTCCTGACAGGTAACCGGCCTGCCTGTGCTTCAGCATTTCAAGCTTTGGAAAATAATGATAGACTTTTTGGATATCACTCTTAATATTCTTCCTGTCTTTCCTGGTATGCGCACCTGCAATCAGGTTATCCTCTACAGAAAGGTGCTTGAACACGCGTCTTCCTTCCATGCACTGAAAAATACCTTTCTTTACAATTGTTTCCGCATCGTTTACATCAATGCGCTCTCCATAAAGCTCAATAAATCCATCCGTGACTTCACCGTTTTCGCTTTTCAGGAGGCCTGAAATCGCTTTGAGCGTAGTCGTTTTCCCTGCACCATTGCTTCCAAGCAAAGCAACAATTTTCCCTTTTGGCACCACCATCGACATCCCTTTTAATACAAGGATGACCTTATCGTACATCACTTCTACATTGTTGATAGTCAGCATACATCTGCCCTCCCGGTTATCTCTATATTTTCGTTCCCAGGTCAAATACTGGATTGTTCTTTGTTTGTGAATCTTCATCTTCCTTTGCCAAATTTCGAGTTTTTTTGCAAAGTTCACAACAGGCCTTTAAAAGCGAACAGGAGGCGGGTAAAAACCTCGCCCCCATCATGTTAGTAGCCGATATAATCAGTGAACACTTCAAACTTGCCATTCTTCACTTCTGCCAAGCGGACTTGGTTTGTACCAGCATGATTGTCAGGAGAAAAAGTAACCGGTGCGGCTAATCCGCCAAGATCCAGATTTGAAATCTTCTCCAGACCGGCACGGATGCCTTCGCCGGAAGTCGGGTCTTCAGCAAGCTTTAGGCCTTCGACCATAATTTTGGCGGACACCCACCCTTGGATAAATTTCTGGTTCTTGTCCTCCAGCTTTTCTCCCTTGCTTTCAACGTACTTCTTGATTTCTTCCATTCCAGGCAGATCTTCATATGGGAAGGCATGTGTAACCACCCCGATAAACCCTTCAGCCGCATCACCGGCGATTGGAAGCAAGCCTTCACCTGTAGCCCAGTTTAAACCGATGAATTGTGTGTCCAATCCAAGCTTTTTAGCATCTTTTAGAATGGTTGCTGTTGCACCCCAGGTTTGGTTGATAATCGCATAATCAGGGTTTTTCTTTTCCATGTTCAGCAATTGGGATGTTGCATCAAGGGTTTTTAGGTCGACAATTTGTTCATCTACAATTTCAATGCCATTTTCCTTGGCAAAGTTTTTGGCATCTTCAATTGGCGATTTTCCAAAAGCTGTATCATTGTAAATTAAAGCTACAGTCGGTGTGCCGCCTGTGTGGTTGTCTTTTATCCATTTAAGTACGGATCTTGCCTGATCGGAGTATGATGCCGCAGCCAGGAAGTTATATGGACTTTCGTCAATATTCTTCAGGTTCTCTGAGTATGATGCCGAAATGAATGGAAGCTTGTCGGCAGCCACCTGCTGGCGGAGGGCCTCTGTGTCCCCTGTTCCCCATCCTAAAATGGCCGATACTTTATCTTTTGATTTTAATTTCTGATATAGTTTTTGGGCTTCCGGAATTTTATAAGCATAGTCATCACCAATTAATTCGAGTTTATAGCCGTTAATCTCCTCGCCTGCAATGGATTCAAAAAAAGCTTTTTCACCTTCTGCATATGGTGTTCCAACATCACCGGTACCGCCAGTAAGATCAAAAATACCGCCGATTTTAACAGTGCCGCCTTTCTTGTCACCTGATGCTTCCTCGGAGCCTCCTGAACAGCCAGCCAGCATTCCAGCCATTAATGTTGCTGCCAATAAACCTTTCCAAACCTTCTTCATAATGTTCCCCCTCTTTTTTTATAAAAATTTGAAAGAGTTACTTTCAAAATTTTCAGATATTATTACCCGGGAATTAATAGGAAAACGGCCACAGTTTAAAATAGTCTTTGATGTTTTTCCATATTTTCGCGAGACCCTGCGGTTCATAGATTAGGAATAAGATAATCACCAGGCCGAATACTACCTCTTTCATCCCGATTAGGACAGCGGATAAGTCAGGAAACACCCCACTCATCATTTCTACTCCGGATCTTAGGAGAACCGGAAGCAGCGTGATAAATACAGCTCCGTAAATTGACCCGAATACACTGCCCAGACCACCGACCAGTATGATTGCCAAGTATTCGATGGACACTGAAATGCTATAAAGCTCAGGACTGACAACCATTGTATAATGGCCGAGTAAAGCGCCGGCAATGCCAACAAAGAAGGAACTTACAATAAATGCCAATACTTTATATTTGAATAAATCAATTCCGATAACCTCAGCTGCCACATCTCGGTCCCGGACTGCAATAAATGCCCTGCCGACCCGCGACCTGAAGAGGTTCAGTGTGAAGATGGCTGTAATAATCAGCACCACAAACATAAGGTAGTAATAGCTCCGTTCACTGTAAAAGACAAAACTGCCAAGTTCAGGCCTGGATAGGACCATTCCTGCTGTTCCGCCAGTCAGCGCATCCCAGCGTGAAATGACAAACAAAATGATAACCTGTGCTGCAAGGGTGGCAATTGCCAGGTATAAACCTTTTAGCCTTAAGGATGGCAGTCCGAATAGTCCGCCGACTATCGCCGTTACAATCCCGGCTGTCGGCATGGCAATCCAGAAGCTTAACCCCAGCTTTGCTGTCAAAATGGCCGACGTATAACCGCCTACCCCCAGAAAGGCCCCCACCCCTATAGAAATCTGGCCCGTAAAGCCAGTCAGGATGTTCAATCCAATTGCTCCAATCGCAGCAATCCCGCAAAGGGTAGCCAGTCCAATGATATAATCGGATGCAAACATCGGAAATATAGCAAAGGCAGCGAGCAAAATGAACACCCTCATCCTTACTCTGGTTATCTTCCAGATAGCCATATCTTGTTTATAATTCACATGGAACTCTCCACAATCCATTACAAAAGGATTTCTCATTGGTTACACCCTCTCGATTTCTTTTTTTCCAAACAAACCATATGGCTTGAACATAAGGATAAATACGAGAATGACAAAAGGCATAACCTCTTTCAGACCCCCGCCAACCAATGGATCCAGATATCCGCCGGTCAGGCTCTCAAGAATGCCGATGATCAGCCCGCCGATGATGGCACCGGGAATACTGTCGAGTCCTCCAAGAATGGCAACCGGAAGCACTTTTAAGCCGATCGCTGAAAGGGATGCATTCACGCCATTGATGTTTCCGAGAAGGATGCCTCCAACTGCAGAAACAATGGCAGCAATTGCCCAGGCCACTGCGAAAATCATTTTTACGCTGATGCCCATTGACATTGCAGCCTGCTGATCATCTGCGGTTGCTCTCATTGCAATCCCAAGCTTGGAATATTTGAAAAAGAGGGTGAAAATGACAAGCATCACCACAACGATTAATAATGACCATAAATAGACCGGCGCAATGACGATCTCACCAATATTAACTGGCTGTTCAGAGAAAATCTTAGGAAATACACGTGTTTCATGCCCCCAAATAATATGGACAATCCCGGCAAGAACACTCGATAATCCGATTGTCGCCATAATCATGGATATGACAGGCTCTCCAATAAACGGCCTCAGAACGACCCGTTCAATGACAAAGCCTAAAACAGCACTGAACATCAGTGCAATTAACAGGGCTGCAGCAAACGGAATGTTGTAGGCTGTAATAAGCGTTAAACAGACATACGTTCCAATTAAAAGGAACTCACCCTGTGCAAAGTTGATGGCGTCACTTGATTTATAGATAAGTACAAAGCCCAATGCTACAAGAGCATAAACGCTTCCTACCACAATGCCTGTTACGAGCATTTGCAAGAAAAATGTCATTAAGCTGCCCCCTCTCCTTCATCCATAAAAATTACCTGGAGCGTTGTTTGGATGGTTTGTTCCATGCCATCACGATACTTGATCGTGCCATTGACACGTATTTTTTTGTCCTCTGTATAAAGTCCATCGATTAAGGCCTGATACTTTTTAGCAACAAACTGTCTGCGGACTTTCTTTGTTCTAGTAAGCTCCTCGTCATCTGCATCCAGTTCTTTATAAAGAAGAACGAATTTTTTCACTCGTGCTTTTTCAGGCAGAGCCTGATTGATCTCCTGCACCTGTTTTTCGATCAGCTCCAGCACTTGAGGCTTGGAAGATAAATCGGTATAAGTGGTATAGCTGATTTGATTTTTCTCTGCCCAGCGTCCTACATTTTTCATATCGATATTGATCATGGCAACCACATAGGGGCGATCCTTCCCGATTGCTACCGCTTCCTGTATGAATGAACTGAATTTCAGCTTGTTTTCGATAAATTGCGGGGAGAACATTTCCCCCGTATCGAGGCGGATCACATCCTTAATCCGGTCAATGATATACAAATGACCTTTCTCATCCAGCCTCCCTGCATCGCCGGTATGCAGCCATCCATCCTGAATAGTTTCTGCTGTGCTTTTCTCATTTTTGTAATACCCTTTGCAGACACTTGAGCTTTTGATCAGAATTTCCCCTTCTTCAGAAATTTTCACTTCTGTACCCGGAATGGGAATTCCAACACTGTCAAGCTTTATATCGCCGTCCCTATGTACGATGGAAATTCCGGCTACCTCTGTCTGTCCGTAAATGCTTTTCACATTCACACCAATGCTATGGAAAAATTCAAATACATCAGGTCCCAAAGGGGCACCGCCTGTATAGGCACGCTTGATCTTCAAGAGCCCAAAGTGATCGCGGATCGCACTGAACATCAGGTAATCAGCAATTTTATAAAGAATCTTTGTACCCGTGCTGACTGGTTTATTTACAAAATGGGCCTTAGCAACTTTCTCGCCTATCGGCTTGCACCAGTTATAGATCTTCCTTTTTAGCCAGCCGCTGTCCTGAACTCTGACCTGAAAACGCGATACCATATCTTCATAGATTCTGGGCGGCGAAAACATAACCTGTGGGCCAATTTCTCGCAGGTCTTCCAAAACGGTTGCCGGCTCTTCCGGAAAATTAATCGTCATCCCATTGTATAGCCCCATGGCAAGGGTCATCATCTGTTCCCCGATCCAGGCAAGAGGAAGGAAGGAAACATATTCATCCTTATCTGTCAGCGGATCAATTTCTGAAAGATTCCTAGCCATATCGACCAGATTCCGGTAAGTAAGCATGGTGCCCTTTGGATTGCCTGTCGTCCCTGAAGTATATGATAAAATCGCCACGTCATCTCCGGACCCCTTATCAACTTCCTCTGAAAATAAGTCAGGCTGCCCTGATTGATAACTTCGGCCCATTTCCAGAACTTCGTTAAATTCCAGCAGAAAGTCCTCCTGATACCCCCTCATGCCGCGTGAATCATAATAAATAATCGTCCTGACTTTAGGAATGGAGTCTTTAATTTCCAGCAGTTTATCCACTTGTTCCTGGTCCTCCGCAACGATTATGGTTGCGTCACAATTATCGATAATGTAACTTAGTTCAGCTGATAGGGATTCCTGATAAATTCCTACTGAAATGCCGCCTAAGCTTTGCGCAGCAAGCTCACTGATTACCCATTCGGGCCTGTTATCGCCAATAATGGCAAGCTTATCTTCTCTTTTTAGACCCAACGATACCAAACCCAGGCTGAAATTCTTTACTTTGTCCAAAAACGCTTCATACGTGATTTCATTCCAAATTCCAAATTCTTTTTCTCTTAAAGCAACTTGGGATCCATTATTGTAAGCCCTTTCAATCAGCAGCTGCGGAAACGTCTTGCTCATAGAATCGCTCCCCCCTCCTATAAATACAAAAATCACTATAGCCGGAACACCTTTTATACGGCATTCTCTTCTTCTCCCAGATAGGCTTCTATGACTTTAGGATTATTCTGAATCACTTCCGGTGTCCCATAGCCAATCAGCTTTCCGAAATCAAGTACTGCAATGTGATCGGATAAATCCATTACAACCCCCATATCATGTTCAATTAATATAATGGTGGTGTTCATTTCTTCGTGAATGTCGATAATGTATCTGGCCATGTCCTCTTTTTCTTCACTATTCATGCCTGCCATAGGCTCATCCAGAAGAAGAATCTCAGGTTCCATTGCCAGAGCCCTGCCGGTTTCGACCCTTTTCTGCAATCCATATGAAAGAGTTCCTACTGGTGTATTTCGGATATCCTCAATTTCAAGAAAATCGATCACCTGCTCAACTTTTTTCCGGTGCTCAATTTCCTCTTTCTGCGCCTTCCCCCAATACAGCCCTCCCGCAAGCAGACCTGTTTTCATTCTCACATGCCTGCCAAGCATCAGATTGTCCAAAACAGATAAATGCGGAAAAAGCTCAATATTCTGAAAGGCGCGTGCAATGCCCATACCGGCTCTTTTGTGAGGTTTAAACCGGGTAATATCTTCGCCCTTAAAATAAATCGATCCGGACGAAGGTTTATACAGCCCGCTAATGCAATTCAGCATACTTGTCTTACCTGCACCATTTGGGCCAATCAGCGAAAAAATCTCCCCCTCCTGCACTTCATATGAGACCTGGTCAAGAGCTGTTACTCCTCCAAACCGTAAAGTTGCATCCTTAATCTCCAAGATCCCCAATCTTCCGACCCCCTTCATTACGTTTGTTAAAATATTATTTATAAAATTATGAATAGTTTAAATATTCTTTACTAATTTACTTTCTCCTTTCTACATTTAAAATATTTTTCATACCTGAGCTATTTTTCATTTTTATGTGAATGAAAATATTGATATGACATTTTCCTTATATGCAAGTATTTTCACTATGAATATGGTGGTATATGGGAGGATAAATTTTTGCAGCTTTATAATTAGATTCCCTGGATATTTTTTATAAATCATATCTTCATTAGTTAAAAAGCACTATTATAAAAGCAATGAATGTTATGGAGGATTTTGAATGTTTGGGAATCAAGTGATGACATGAAACAGAAAACCGCCATTGTGATAGGAGGGAGTATTGCCGGGATGCTTGCGGCAAGAGTGCTTTCAGACTTTTTGAAAGAGTCATGATCTTCGAAAAGGATGGAAAACAATCGAAAAGCAGTCTTCGAAAAGGGGTGCCGCAGGCCGCACAAGAACATGTTCTGTTGAAGAGCGGAGAGAAAATACTTGAGGATTTTTTCCCGGGCCTGAGAGAAGAAATGATAGAAGGAGGCTCGGTTCCAGCCGATTTTGCCAATGACATTGCCTGGAACCATCATGGAAGGTGGAAAATCAGATATAACTCAGGCTGTTCTATTATTCAGCAAAGCCGCCCCTTCCTTGAATATCAGCTTCGCAAAAGAATAGATCAGATTAAAAATATACATACTTTATATAATACAAAGGCTAAAGGTTTTGTCTTAAACTCGTCCAGAATTACGGGTATTAAGCGGAAAATGCAGAAGGTAATGCCATATATCCTGCAGATTTGACTGTTGATGCATCTGGTGCCGGCAGCCTTGCACTTCAATGCCTGGGACAGCTCGGGCCGGTCCGCCAAAGAAAACAAGATATCAATAAATTTATTTTACGCCAGCCGTATTTATAAAAAAATCCCGTCAGATGCTGAATGGAAAAGTTTTTTGGTCTACCCATATCCCCCGCTTCAACCCTTTGGAGGAGCTATTTCTCCAACCGAGAACAAAGAATGGTTGATTACCCTCTTTGGTTATGGTGACAATCATCCGCCAGCGGATAACCAGGAATTCCTTGAGTCAGCGAAAAACCTCGAAAATCCGCATATTTATGAGTGTATAAAAAATGGTGAGCCGGCTTCTGATTTAAAGGTATACCGCTTTCCCTCAATGAGGCGATATCATTTTGAAAAGATGAAGACATTTCCTAAAGGATTGCTTGTAATGGGTGATTCTTTTTGCAGAATAGATCCGGTATTTGCTCAGGGTATGAGCATTGCAGCTAAGGAAGCAAAGGCATTGCAGGAAGTCCTTTTAAGTGCAGGAGAAGCAGATGCAGATCCTTTTATTTTCCATAAAAAACTCAGCAAAATAGTGGATATTCCCTGGTTAATTGCTTCAACTGAGGATTTCAGGTTCTCGCACACGGCTGGATCTAAACCTTTGGGAGTGCCCCTTCTTCAGTGGTATGTCAAAAAAGTGGTCAATGCCTGCTCCTTTGATCCCTATTCATATGACCGCTTTATGAAAGTGCTCCATCTGCAGGCACACCCGGCAATATTGTTCACTCCAGGAGCAGTATGGAATATATTTCGAAGGCAAAAGAAATAAATATACCGATTTCTTTCTTTGAATGTGGATTACTTTGCTGGTATATGTTAATCTTTATTTTTAGAATAGGAAGTGATGATATTGATAAAAATTGAAATACCAGAGCCTAATCTCGTAATTACAAGAAGCAGACAAACAGGACAGGCAGGAGAAAGTGACCTTAGCAGTGTCTATGGTTTTACAGATTACCATAAGATACCAAGAGATAAGGGCGGCATGATTCTGTTTTTTGATGCAAAAGAAGATCTGCTTTTTGTAGGGAAGGCCCGAAAATTAAGACAGCGAGTTAAAAAGCATTTTGAAGACAATGTTTCTCCTATAAAAAATCATCGTGATGACGTCTATAAAATTGCGGTTATTTATGTGGAAGACAGCATGGAACGCGAAATTTATGAAACTTACATCATCAATGCCCTTCAGGCAAAATATAATATCGATAAAGTATTTTACAAATAAAAAAAGGCCATCCCGGCCTTTTTTTTATTTAGTCAATTTCTTTTTTATTTTTTCCTTTAATGAATCGGTATGTCAAATAAGCAATGTAAAGCGGTATCGCAATATAAATCAAATCGGGAAATGGGCCATAAGAGCCCTTGTAGATTACGTATAGGACACTTCCAAGAAATACAGTAACAATCGTTCCGTATTTCGGAAGGGGAACTTCTTTAAAGCTGGGTATCCTGATTCTGCTTACCATAAGAAAGCAGAGTGCAGTGAAAACGACTGTTGTAATAATATTGGGAATCCGATCCCCAAAAAGGGTCAGTATGGCCATGATCCCGCCTGCTGCTGTTATCGGAACTCCAATAAAATAGTTTAAAGAAGATTTTGGAGGGCTGATATTAAATCGGGCAAGGCGATATGCCCCAAATAAAGGAAAAAGACCTGAAACCGCTAATCCAAGAATACCAAATTGAAAAAAGTATGTATAAAACACCAAAAATGATGGTGCTACGCCAAAAGTAACAATATCTGCAAGAGAATCCAGTTCTTTTCCAAGTGTACTATCCGCCTTCAGCATTCTGGCAAGCCTGCCGTCCATGCTATCAAGCATCATGCCAATTAAGATTAATATGGCTGCATTTTTAAATTCTCCATTGGCAGCCATGCCGATTGAAAGAAAGCCGCAATATAAATTACCCAAAGTGACCATATTGGGGATTGTTTTAATAAAACGCACTAGTGACCATCACACTCCAAAATTGTAAAAAAGATTATTTTAATATATATTCCCTCTCATTATACCATTTAATCTCAGCTGGAACCCACCCTTACAAAAAATTCAAAGGCAAAAATCCATTGTGTTGGATACTTGTCCTATACCAATTTTGAAACTCTGTTAAATATAATAAGGAGGTGATTTGTTTATTATCTAATAAATCCCATGACCGCTCCTGCTCTGGTAAAGAGAGGTACTCAAGAAATACAGGCAAAATTTATGTCACCAATGATTTCATTCCCCAATTTTTTGACGAGAACACTTCCCTTCCTTCCACCGTTCGCCTAAACAGCGCTAAAGGAGATTCTAATTTTCACTTTGATGCAGTGAATAATACGATAACAGTTGAGGAAAGCGGCCTTTATTTTCTTCAGTTCAGCATACAAGTGTTTGCTGCTACTATAAATCAAAATAGTCTGCCGCTGAAATTTGAGCTGCAGCGTAATGGCGGAACTATCGTTAATTCTCAAACCTCCTTTAATAACAACAACTTTGACATTGATTATGCAACATCCACTTTAATGCTGGAGGAGCTGAAAAAAGGCGATAAGATCCGTCTTGTTTTATCCGGCCCTTCCCCTTTCCCTGCAGGAAGAGTGAACCGCCTGGATTTCGCCAGTGTCGCCATTTTTAGGGCATAACAAAAGAGTCCCTCATAATTGGGGACTCTCTTTATTTATCCGGTTAAACATTCATATTTTTCTTTGCGATGCTGCTTAATAATTCCTCATTATTCTCGCCTAAATCTGGAGGACATCCTATTGCTGAATCAAATCCGCCATGCATTTTTACCCAGGGGTATTTTCCGTTAGCATCTAAAACTCGGTTGAATAAGGGGAAGTCTGCCAATTCGCCTGACTCCAGTACCGGTGTCAGGCAGCAATCTGCTTTTTGGCCAAATTCAGTCCAGTCTTTTAATGTCCTGCTTTTAAAAAACTCGGTTATCTCCAAATAGACAGGATTATCACTGGTTGCACTTGAGAGGTGATATTCAATCCAATCCTCTCTCTCAGCATTTTTACAGAAATTAATCCAGAATTTCGGTTCCAGAGCCGCAAGTGCTGCAAACCGGGCATCCTTCGTTTCATAAATAGAATAGGCCACTACTTCCCCGTTTAATACAGAAAGTCCATTAGTATAGCCTGTTTTCTTCTCAATCAGCAAATGGTTCCCCATCGTGGAAGCCATCACTTCCGCAATTGAAATGCAGTGATAGCCTCCCTTGCCAAACATTTTACTGGAAAGAAGTGCTGCCAGTATCCTTTCACTTGCAGCCAACCCACCCATAAAATCTGCTATAGTATGGGTGGGATGAACAGGACGCCCGCTGCGGTCCTTCAGCTGGGCAAGGACACCGCTTACTGCCATATAATTTAAATCATGGCTTCCTAAATATTGATAGTCTTTATGCTCTCCGTAGCCTGTAAGAGAGCAATAAACTATATTTGGTTTGTGTTTTTTCACAGTTTCATAATCCAGGCCCAGCTTTTTCATGACGCCAGGCCGAAAACTTTCTAGCACCGCATCGCTTTCTGATATCAGCATAAGTGCTGCATTTTTCCCTTCTTCGCTCTTCAGGTCAAGGGTAATGCTTTTTTTGCCGCGGTTATTTGCGGCAAACACTGCGCCGGTACCCTCTATTTTGATATCCAGATGCCTTCCGGGATCACCGGATACTGGTTCCACTTTTATCACTTCTGCTCCAAGCTCTGCAATCCTCTGGGAAGCAAACGGCCCCGGGAGATAGTTGGAAAAATCAATAATTCTAATGCCTTTTAACATCGTGCAATCCCTTCTTCCGGCTACATTTTCCCTTCAGCAAAAAGATCCTCCAGCTGCTTGCGGAGCATGAACTTTTGAATTTTGCCGCTCGCATTTCTAGGCAATGCATCACAGAATACATATTTTCTCGGCCGCTTATAATTGGCAAGTTCATCACTATTCCTGCACAATTCATCGAGTTCTTCTTCAGTCAGTGCCGGATCTTTTTTGACAACAAATGCTGTTACGGTTTCACCCCAGCGGTCATCAGGCTGCCCGATTACTGCCACATCCAGGACACCGTTGTGCGTATATAAAAGATCCTCCACTTCACGCGGATAAATATTTTCACCGCCGCTAATAATCATATCGTCTACTCTGTCCTTGACGTACAAGAAGCCCTCTTCATCCAGATAGCCGATGTCGCCTGAGTGGTACCATCCTCCATGCATGGCGTGTTCGGTTGCTTCTTCCCGATTAAAATATCCACTCATCATGCATGGTCCCTTTACAATGATTTCACCCGTTTCTCCTGAAGGCACCACATCATCAGGATTCGATGGACCATTCTCATGCGGTCTTACAATCCTGATCTCATGATTTAAGCAGGCCTGTCCTGCTGAGCCGGCTTTCCTGATTTGATCATCTTCCGATAAAAACGTAATCGCCGGACCCATCTCGGTCATTCCATATGCCTGAACGAGGGAGATGCCTAATTTTTCACGGCATGCCATAACCAGAGCAGGAGCCATTGGTGCTGCTCCATACAATCCCAGCTTAAGGCTCTTCAGGTTATAACGGCATAAGTTTTCCTGCAGCAGCATATTCCACATCGTAGGAGCTGCAAAAAACTTGGTGATTTTCTCTTCTGTGATTAACCGAAATACTTCCTTTGCATCAAAGTGGTGGAGGATGGTATTGGCAGCACCCACATGCACCCTCGGCAAGAAGGCACAATGAAGCTCTGCGCAATGGAACATAGGTGCAGTCACAAGTCCATTATCACTGCTTTCAAGCTTAGTCGCCCCTATAACAATCAGACTTTGTTCAGCCATATCCCTGTGTTTGTGGACTACACCCTTTGGCCTTCCAGTAGTGCCGCTTGTGTACATGATTGCGTACAAATCATTTTCATGTATCTCGATGTCTATTTCATCAAGTGATGCTTCATCCACCTTTTTCCTGTAGGATGAAGCGTATGGGGGCGGATTGTCATCAATGTACCAGAATTCTGTACGCGGAAAACGCTTAGCAATGGGGGTAATGCCGAATTCCAGCATTTGCTCAAATAACACTACTTTTGGCTCTGCATCCTGCAGAATATAAGCAATTTCTTCTGACATCAGCCTAAAGTTGATCGGATTAAAAACGGCACCGATTTTTGCACAGGCAAAAAACGCTGTTGCAAGTTCCTCGGTGTTAAAGAGGCAGGTTGAAACCCTGTCACCCTTCCTGACGCCTGCATTCAATAAGGCATTAGCCAATCTATTAATCTCAAAACTCCATTCCTTATAGGTAAAACGCAGATTTTTTCTGACATCATACAGAGCTTCTTTATCCGGAAACTTTCCGGCCGTAAGATCAAAAATTCTTCCTATAGTAGTTGTCATTTTCATTCCTCCCCATTTATTAATCTAATCGTTCAATAATAGTCGCATTTGCCATTCCAAGCCCCTCACACATGGTCTGCAGTCCATATCGCCCTCCTGTTCTTTCGAGTTCATGCATCATGGTGACCATCAGCCGGGCACCGCTTCCCCCCAATGGATGGCCAAGTGCAATGGCACCTCCATTTGGATTAAGCTTTGCCGGATCCGCTCCCGTTTCTTTCAGCCAGGCAAGCGGTACAGGAGCGAATGCTTCGTTCACTTCAAACACGTCAATATCCTCAAGAGCTAGTCCAGCTTTCTTTAACACGCTCTCTGTTGCAGGTATGGGTCCGGTCAGCATTAATGTTGGATCCGACCCCACTACAGTACGCGCCAGTATACTGAACCTCGGTTTCATTCCAAGCTCTTCTGCCTTTTCACGTGACATAATTAATAAGGCTGCTGCTCCATCACTGATTTGACTAGAATTGCCTGCATGAATCACTCCATCTTCTTTAAAAACTGTTTTTAAGCTTGCCAAAGCTTCCAGAGTGGTTTCCTTTCTCGGGCCAGAATCTTCGGTCACCTTCATTTGCTGCCCGTCCGGCATTGTCACATTCAATGGTGTGATCTCTTTCGCAAACCGGCCTTCAGTCTGGGCATTTAAAGCCTTCTGATGGCTCTCGAATGAATAGCGGTCTAGCTCCTCTCTTGTAAACCCATATTTTTCAGCAATGCGTTCAGCTGATAAGCCCTGGTGGATGATTTCATGTCTGTCTTTCAGTTTTTCACTGAATTCCGCTCCCTGATAACTGGATCCGATAGGAACACGTGACATGCTTTCGACCCCGCCAGCAATCACAATATCCATATCTCCCGCTAAAATCGCCTGTGCTGCAAAGTGGACAGCCTGCTGGCTGGATCCGCATTGGCGATCTATGGTTGTACCCGGCACTTCAATCGGGAACCCAGCAATCAACGCTGCAACTCTTGCAATATCGCCTGTTTGTTCACCGATTTGTGAGACACAGCCAAGAATGACATCATCAATTAATTCCGGATTCAGCCCTGCCCGTGTGACAAGGGACTTTAATGCTTCAGCGGCCAGATCGTCTGCCCTTATATCCTTTAATAAACCGTTTTTTCTTCCTACAGGTGTTCTGACTCCTTCGACAATGACAGCTTCGCGCATACATACTCCTCCCTATAGACCCATGTTTTTCGCAATAATCGTTTTCATGATTTCATTTGTGCCTGCATAGATGCTGGCGACTGGTATATCTCTGAACCTCCTTGCAATCTCGTATTCTTCCATATAGCCATAGCCCCCATGAAGCTGCATGCATTCAGCTGCAATCTTGCGGGCATTTTCTGTCAGCTTCCATTTCGCCATGGAAACCTTTGTAACTACATCTTTTCCTGTCATATGCTCTGTAATTAATTGATCCAGGAATGCCCTTCCCACCTCAATATCTGTTGCCATTTCGGCTATTTTAAATTGAGTGTTCTGGAACTTGCTGACCGGTTTTCCGAATGCCTCGCGATTTTTCACATAATCTATTGTTACTTTAAGCATTTCCTCTGCAGCCACTTGTGCAGCAATTGCCACGACAAGCCTTTCCTGCTGCAGCTTTTCCATTAAATATAGAAAACCTTTTCCTTCTTCTCCGATTAGGTTTTCTTTAGGAACCCTGCAATCTTCAAAAATTAATTCAGCCGTATCCTGGCAATGAAGACCGACCTTATCTAATTTCCTCCCTCTTGAAAACCCCTCTGTCCCCCTCTCGACTGCAAGCAGGCTTACCCCTTTATGCCGGGGAACTGCATGGGGATCTGTTTTACATGCTATGATGATTAAATCGGAATGAATTCCGTTCGTAATAAAGGTCTTTTCGCCATTCACTATGTAATGGTCCCCTTCAAGCCTCGCTGTCGTTCTAATGCCTGCTAAATCAGAGCCGGCGCCAGGTTCAGTCATTGCAATAGCTGTAATAATTTCACCCGATGCACACTTTGGCAGCCACCTTTCTTTTTGCTCATCTGTGCCATAAGCAGTTATATATGGAATGACGATATCATTGTGGAGTCCGATTCCCACCATTCCTGAGCCAACCCGTTCAAGCTCTTCATTAATAATTACTGAGAAGCCCCAATCAACATTGCTTCCGCCATACTTTTCATCAATATCAGGGCACAAAAAACCCTGCTCCCCCATCTTACTCCAAAAATCACGTGGAATGATTCTGTCCTCTTCCCATTTAGCATAGTTCGGATAGGCTTCTTTCTCTAAAAACTTACGCAGAGATTCCCGAAAAATTTCATGCTCTTCCTGCAGATATGACGCTGCCATATTATGAACCTCCGAAACTAAAATTTTTTTGGCATAACACAAAGTGATAACTACCCTATTTGTAAAGGCTTACAATTATATTGTACAATAATTATCTATATTTTTAGAACATTTAAAATTCATTTTTAACCTATTTAGAAGAATTGTTTTTTCGTAATCAAGGTTGATTTCCGTTCCAAACTCCCCTCTTTGCAAACAAATGAGTAAAAAAAAAGCAACAAACCTTGCGAAAACAGCTTTGTAAAAGAACTTCTTATTTACTTTGGCTGCATGCGGATGCCTCCATCCAGCCGGATTGTTTCTCCATTCAGCATCGGATTCACTAGTATACTTTCAGCAAGCCTGGCATATTCCTCCGGAAATCCCAGCCTTGAAGGGAAAGGCACCATTTTCCCCAAAGAATCCCTTGCCTCCTCAGGCAGCGATTCAAACATTGGTGTATTAAACAGTCCAGGGGCAATTGTCATCACACGAATCCCATAAGCCGCAAGCTCCCTGGCGATCGGCAGTGTCATGCCAACCACTCCTCCTTTGGATGCACTATAAGCCGCCTGGCCAATTTGCCCTTCAAAGGCAGCGACTGAAGCCGTATTAATAATCACTCCTCTTTCTCCTTGATCATTTGGGTCATTTTTTGCTATTTGTTCTGCCGCCAGACGAATGACATTAAAAGTCCCAATCAGATTAATCGAAATGACCCTTTGAAACATGTCCAGTGAGTGGACTCCTTTTCGTCCCAGCAGTTTTGAGGCAATCCCGATGCCTGCGCAGTTAACTGCAGTATTAATGCTGTCAAATTGTTTAGAAGCGAAGGCCACCGCCATTTGCACGTCTTCTTCTTTTGTTACATCCGTTTTCAGAAAAAGAACATTATCCCCCAGTTCCCTTAACAGATGAACTGCCCGATCTTCCGCTAAATCCGCAATAAGCACCTTTCCTCCGCTACCGGCTATTTTTCTCACTGTCGCCTCTCCAAGCCCAGAGGCACCGCCCGTAATTATGGCTTTACATTCTCTCAGTTCCATAGTGAACCTCCTTTTATAAATCAGGTTTTCTATGATGTCATTTCCATTTGTAAAGAGGTTTTTCCTGCTGACCGGCTGAATATTTATGAATACCTGGTAATAACAAAAAAACAGCTCCTTTTCAGAAGCTGTTTGTTTATGCCAAATTCCGGCCGGCAAGTATTTCTCTAAGATGCTGTCTGACCCGATATAATTTTGTTTTAACAGTATTCGGGTTGAGATGTAGAATGTCCGCTATTTCTCTTTCTTTCAGCCCATGCTTTGTTTTCAGCTGAAAAACCCTTTTCTGTTCATAGGAGAGGGAATCAACATAAGCGTTTATCTGCTCCTGGAGCATATTGACCTCAGCTTCCTGCCCTGGATCGCTGTATCTGCTTTCCATGCAGTTTTCGAAATCAACGGCATCCTGTATCCTCTCATTCGTCCTTCTTTCTTTACGCACAAAATCAATTGCAGTTCTGGTCGCAATAGATGATAACCATGCTCCCAGCTTATCTTGATCTTCTATACTGTCCATTTTTTTATATGCCTTGATCAAGGTTTCCTGTACAACATCCTGTGCAAGATAATGATCCCGGGTAATGCTATAAGCAATATGATAAAGCCGCTTATTATAGAGCCTGCAGATTTCTCTCATATCCATTGAAGGTTTTATCACTGGAATCCCCCCTCCCGTAAATTTCTCCCGAATTATTGAAGCCGTTTTTTTATAAAGTTCGGCACAGTTTTTTCAGTGAACCATTTAATATCAATTGACCTTTGTTCATCAAAATAGAATGCAATTATAAAGTCTCCTTCATAGGATCCATTTGAATTCCTCAAAATGCTTTCTATTTTTTCTTTATCTGTTATCTTGATTGAAGATCTGCTGTCAGTCATTTCTTCAAAAATTTCCTCATAAGAGTACCCTGCTGCAAAGTTAATTTCGATATCCTCCACTTTAGCAGCCAGTGCAAAAGAAATATCATTACTATTAACTTTTGCATCCTTCAGCAATGACTTTGTTTCCAGCCATTCTTCAAATCTTTTGTACGCTGGATTCCAGGTCATATATGCTTTTTTGCTGTCTTTATGATAAATCTCAATATCTGCATATGGCTCATAGTCACCTTGCAGCTCCTCATAGGAAGCAGTCTCCACTTCCTCAGTCAATATCTCAACAGCTTCCATTAGTTCTTGTTTGTCTGTAATAACCACACGCTTTGTAACTGGCCCGGTTGGAGTAATCGTGATTTTCGCAGTTTCATCTGATGAGACCTGAAAGATTTCATTCGTTGCCATTTTATATTCCTTCGATTCATAAATCAGCTTGAGAAATGGCTTATATTCTCTTTTATTAATGCTATACGAGCGTACCAGCTTTTCGCCATTCTTCAATTCATACACAATAAAGACAGAATCACGTCCTGAAACATGCTCATGCCTGTGTTCATCCTCTACAAGCTTCTCATGAAACCTTCTGACCAAATCAATATTTTCGTATTCTTTTAAATATAACGGTTCTTCATGATCTGCATCACTATAAAGGTAAAAATTATCGCTGAAATAGACACGCTCAATTTCATTGCTCCGCGGTATGCTTTTTTCATATTGAGTCAAATCAAATTGGAATAAGACGAATAAAGCCGCCATTACGGCTGTGTAAATCATCAATCCTTTTACATGAATAGTCACTCGCCATGATTTCTGGAGAACCATCTCGGCCGCAGCATAACCGATCAATGCTCCAAACACATATCCCGATATAATCCAGGCTATGCCGTCCTGCATCTCACCAAAATAACCGCCCCCAAGAAGCATGGAACAGAACGTTACTCCATATTTAAAAATGGGTTTTGTGATCGGAAAAACAAGCGAGTGGGAGACAGCCTCCATTCTTCTCCTTTTATAGATCTGCAAACCAACAAAATACAGACACACAATAAGCAAGAGATATATGACTGCTTCCACACTAGATGGTGTACGCTCATTCATCTGAGTAATTGTAATTAAAGGAGAGAACTTTTCGAATTTGCTTGTCATATAATATTGGTCTGGAAAGCCGAATAAATAGTAAGGCAAATTAATGGATACCAAAATGATCAGACCTACAGGAAGCAATAGAAAAATATAGGTTAAGACACCCTGGACCGCAGATAAACCGGTCAGCATTCCCACAGAAACCCCTGTCATGTAAAGAACCATATTAAATAATAGTGTGATGCCCACCCATTTGATGATCTCTCCGACTGAATAAAAATCCTGCAGATTCAAGGGCTGGTAAAGGAACAGAACAATCAGGGCAATGAGTAAAACCGGCAAAATTAACAGCATAATTCCTGTTAACGCATATTGATGGAAAATGGATTCCCTCTTAACAGGAAGGCTGTGCAATAAATCGCTATATTGTTTTACCTGTGTATACCTGAATAAGAACACAGACAAGATCACCGGTACTGAAATACTAAGGATAAATTGGAGCTGGAAGTTGTATTGATACAGATTTTCAATGTCCAGGAATTTCCGCTGTTCCTCTGAAGAATTCATTATGATATCAAGTGGAATGGCAAAGAATAGTCCAAGAAAATACACAATAGAAACCCAGCCGACACTTCTGAAGATCGTTTTTAAAATTTCTCTTTTAATCAAGGATGTTTTGGACTGCATATCCAATGTCCCCCATTTCATAAATGAAAATCTCCTCTAATGTCAAGGAAAGCATATCGAAAATCACTGGCTTAAATTGTTCTACGTATGATGATATTTCCTTTGCATCTCCCTTTACAATGCAGATCATAATGCTCCCTCTTTTTTCTTTATGAAGGATTTTCAGCGAATCGAAAATGGCCGGTACAGATCCTTTAAAGGCCACTTGGATTTTATGTGTATCTGTTTTGAGGTCATCAAGATCTTTCTCCAGAATCATACGCCCATTATGCATAATGCCTATAAAATCACATAAATCTTCAACTTCACGCAGATTATGCGAGGAAATAAGAATCGTCATTTCTCTTTCAGCAACCTCATCGATCAGCAGACTTTTCACTTTCTTCCTAATGACAGGGTCAAGCCCGTCCATAGGCTCATCCAAAATTAACACTTCGGGCCTTGCAGACAAAGCAAGAATAAAAGCAGCCTGCCTCTGAATGCCTTTTGAAAATCTATGAATCTTCTTATTCGTATCCATTTCAAAAATAGCTGCCAGTTCCTCAAAACGCTCTTCATCCCACCCGCTGTATATGTTTTTATAAAACAGCGCCATTTGCTTAACAGTATATTGAGGCAGAAAATAGGGATGATCCTGAATAAAAAAGATCTTATCTTTCATTTGCGGATTTTCGAACACCGGCTGGCCGTCAATGGCAATGGATCCTTCATCCTCTGCATAGATGCCTGCCAAAAGCTTTAAAAGTGTTGTTTTTCCGGCTCCATTGGAACCAAGTAAGCCGTAGATGGATCCTCTATTCACTTGAATACTGACATTTTCAACAGCATCCATCTCTTCGTAAGATTTGCGCACATTACGGATTTTGATCATCCTCTATCCCTCCCCCTATAGCTGTTTCAATTTCCTGGATGAGCTTAAATAATTCATTCTTTGTGATACCAAGGTACATAGCTTCTGATAAAAGCTTCGAAAGTTCATTTTTCACTTTTTCTATTTTTTCGCTATTTAGATTAGGAGTCGATGCACTGACAAAACTGCCCTTCCCTTTTATGGAATAAATATAGCCCTGGGATTCAAGCTCCCTATATGCCTTCTGAATGGTATTAGGATTGATCGTCAGCTGATGGGCCAGCATTCGAACGGAAGGCAGCTGTTCATCTGCTGTTAATACCTCTGTGATGATCAGCTCTTTAAGCCGCTCAACCAGCTGTTCATATATGGGTTTTCGGCTCCTTACGTCCAGTTCAAACATGCTTGCCCTCCCATCTGTATGTAGTGTACTATGATTCATAGTACAGTTAGTACAGTTAGATTATATTATATGTATTTGGAAAAGAGAAGAGGGAATTTTATTTTTTTACTCAAAGAAAAAACTGGCCAGCCGAAGGGCTAAGCCAGTTGTTCTTGATTATTTAGCCGATTTCATATTCACAGGAGGCTGTGGCATGATCATGTTGGAACGCCTGTTATTTGTGGCAATTATATAGACAGCTGCGACTGCGATGGCAACTGCTATGAAGGAACCGATATTGAAAATCCCTTTTTGCGAATACCAGACAATCGAGTATCCTACAGATCCTGCCAGCAGCGCATAGTAGAAGAATGGGAATAAAGTTTTCCGAATGACAGCGCCTTCTTTTCCGGCAAGCCCAACTACAGCTGATGCAGCAACGACGTTATGAACACAAATCATGTTTCCAGCAGCACCGCCGACTGCCTGGAGGGCTACAATCCAGGTTGCATCCACCCCGATTTGTGAGCCGACATCATACTGGAATAACGCAAACATCATATTACTTACTGTGTTACTTCCTGCAATGAAGGCTCCAAGTCCCCCGATAAAGGTGGCAAAGAACGGCCAGAATTCTCCCGCAAGAGCTGCAGCACCGTTTGCTAGCTCGATCGGCATCTGATTATAGCCTGCCTCTCCTCCGCCGGTGTTGATGAAAACCTGTACCATCGGAACAGTGAAAATTAATGCTGTTGAAGCAGCTATGGTTGTTTTTCCCGAATCCGCCCAGGCTTTTTTGTAGGAACTGGAATTCATTCCATGGATAAAGTAAGTGATAACAGAAACCAGTATAAAAATCGTACCCGGCAGATACAGCGGCTGGAAGCTTGAAGTGATGCCAGAATCAAAAATATTTTCAAATTTGACCGTCCATGCCTGGAGCCACTCTAAAAATGGAAGCGATTTCAGTCTGGACAATACTAAAAACAAGCCGACTAAAACATAAGGAGTCCATGCACGCATCATGCTCATGCTACCGCTCTTGTGAGCAACAGCTTTGATTTCCAGCCTTCCAGTCCATTCAGGATCCCACTTGGATTTCTCTTCAAAATCCCAAACCTGATCCTTAGGTGGCATAAGAAAGCCTTTTTTAGCAGCAAACACAACTATGGCTATACCAACTAATCCCCCGATCATGGATGGGAATTCAGGTCCAAGGACATTTGCTACAATTACATAAGGAATCGTCATGGCAAAAGCAGCAAAAAGTGCGAACTTCCAGATCTTTATCCCTTCAGTAAATGATTTATTTTTGCCGAAAAATCTTGTCATTAAAGCTACTACAAATAAAGGAATCAATGTGCCCGAAATCATGTGGAGGATAGCTACCTGTCCTGCGATTTGAGTTACTAATCCAAGCAGATTATCTGTTAGGCTGGCATTGCCCGATAAACCGGTCTGAACGCCCACAAGCATCGGCGTGCCTACAGCACCGAATGACACCGGTGTACTTTGAATGACCATACCGGCAATAACTGCGGCCATTGCAGGGAAGCCTAGGCCGACTAACAGCGGAACTGCTACAGCGGCAGGAGTACCAAACCCGGATGCACCTTCAATGAAAGAACCAAAAAGCCAGGCTATGATAATTACTTGTATTCGGCGGTCAGGCGATATATCTGTAAAGCCCTGACGGATGGTCATTAAGCCCCCGCTTTCTTGCAGAGTATTTAGAAGCAGAATAGCGCCGAAAATAATATAAAGAAGTGTTCCGGCGACAACCAGGCCATTGATGGATGCAGCGGCAACTGTAGCTCCTGAAACTTTCCATACAAATAGAGCAAGGACCACTGCTACAAGGTATGAGATTGGCATTGCCTTACTTGCCGGCCATCTCATACCGACAAGAAATACTGCTACTGCAATAATTGGCAATAAAGATAGTAAAGCTAACATTCCAGTACTCATAAATTACATTTCCCCCTTTGTTTTGTAATAGCGAACAATGATTGCATTTTGTTGCGGACAGCGCAACATGTTATATAACTATAATGGTTTTGTTATACAACATGGTATTAGGCTTATTTACATTATACAAACATTTTTCGTAATTTCAATAATATTTGGAAAATTTAATCTATATATTTATACAAAAGAATTTGTATGTATATACAAAAAAATTAGCTCAATATATCTTTTTATCAAGATATATTGAGCTAATGACTAATTAATTCTGCTTAAATGTCCAAGGCGTGCGGAAATATTTTGCCCTGTCTTTACCATTATGGATTTTAATGCATCAAGCCGTTCATCTGTCATCCTCATTGTAGGTCCTGATATACTAACTGCTGCAATAACCTTGCCAAGGTGGTCAAAAATAGGAGCTGCGACACAAGTAATTCCGTATTCATTTTCTTCCAGATCCAGAGCATATCCTTTTTGCCTTACCTGACCCAATTCTTTCATGAATTCATCTTTATCAGTTATGGTTTTATCTGTATGGACCGGCATCCCTTTTCTTTCTAGAATATCAGACACGATGCTTGAAGGCAGATGTGCCAAAATGGCCTTACCGACAGATGTACAATGCATGGGTGCGCGTTTCCCGACTTTCGAATGCATTCTTAATGTCTCATTGCCTTCAAGCTTCTCGATGTACACAACCTCTCCCTGATCATAAACGACTAGATGAATAACTTCATTTGTTTCATTTTCAAGCTCCTGCAGAAATGGCCTTGCTTCTGCACGCAAATCGATTGATTCGAGCAGCTTTGAACTGATCTCGAGGAACTTATACCCTAATTTGTACTTGCCGGTTTCGCTGTCCTGCTCTATATATCCGTATTGAACAAGGGTAGATAAAATACGATATACTGAGCTTTTATTAATGTCTATCTGATTGGCAATTTCCGTAACGCCAAGGCCGTTTTTTTTCAGGCTGATCAATGTAATAATATCCAATGCCCTGCTGACGGACTTGACCATATTTTCTCTTTCCACCATACTCACCTCAGGGGGCAAAAGCCATAATTCAATTCACTTGAATTATACCGTTTTTGCGCTTTCACGTGCCACTGCAAATGTATTTCGCAGTGTACCAATCTCTTTGATTTCACAATCAATAACATCGCCCGACCTGACCATCTCAGCTCCAACCGGACTTCCAGTAAGAATCACGTCACCCGGCTTCAGTGTCATGACATTAGACAGATAAGAAATCATTTTTCGGATCGGGATAATCATGAGATCTGTGCTGCTGTTTTGCTTTTCTGAGCCATTTAACTTTGCCTCAACCTTTACTTGAAACGGATTTAGTTCCGTTTCTATTACAGGGCCAAGCGGAGTAAAGCTGTCAAAGGATTTGCCAATGGTCCAATGCCCATCATTATGGAAAAATTGCGGAGCAGTCACATCATTCCCCACTGTGTATCCGAAAACATAGTCAAGTACATCTGACTCTGCTACATTTTTGGCTTCTCTGCCAATGACTACAGCCAGTTCTGATTCAAATTTAACCTCTTCAACGCCTTCAGGGATGATAATATTCTCCTCAGGCCCGATAACAGAAGATACAGGCTTGAAGAAGAATACAGGAATATCAGGGAGTGTCTCAGGGAGATCCGATTTCTCGGACACATAGTTGGCGCCAATACCAATGATCTGATTAGGAACCAGCGGTGCAAGCAATTTAGCTTCATTTTGTGAAAAGCTTTGGCCGGTATACTCCCAATCTTCAAAAATATTACCTTTAATTCCTTTTAAAATACCTTCTTCCAATACTCCTTCATGCACTGCCCCATTAACTTCAAATCTTGTAAATTTCATATTTATACCTCTCCCCTCAATCTATAGTAAATGCTCTAAATGTCGTCCGCTGATTTCCCGCTTCAGATGATAACATAGAATAACAAACCTAGCGAAAAGATTCTTAGAAAAACAGGGCACTTGCATGCCCTGTTCTCTTAACCATTACTGCTTAACAGCATACTTGGACTTCGCTTCGAGACGGCGTCTGTGCAAAATCGGTTCTGTATAGCCGTTTGGCTGATCATAGCCTTCGAAAACAAGGTCACACGCTGCCTGGAATGCAACCGATTGATCGAAATCCGCTGCCATAGGGCGGTATGCAGGATCCCCGCTATTTTGTTCATCCACCACTTTAGCCATTTTCTTAAGTGTCTCAAGCACCTGCTCCTTCGTACAGATGCCATGGTGAAGCCAATTCGCAACATGCTGGCTGGAAATCCTTAATGTCGCACGGTCCTCCATCAAACCAATATTATTGATATCAGGAACTTTGGAGCAGCCGATGCCCTGCTCAACCCAGCGGACCACATATCCAAGAATACCTTGCGCATTATTCTCAAGCTCTTCCTGAATTTCCTCTTGAGACCATTGCGGATTTTCTGCAACAGGTATTTGCAGGATTTCATCACGAAGATCCGAAATGTCCTCCAGCAGCTGGTTTTGCACCCTTTGAACTTCCACCTGATGATAGTGCAGCGCATGAAGGGTAGCAGCAGTTGGAGAAGGCACCCAGGCAGTATTGGCCCCAGCTTTCAGATGACCAATCTTCTGCTCCATCATATCTGCCATCATATCAGGCATAGCCCACATGCCTTTTCCAATTTGGGCACGGCCCTGGAATCCTGTTTCGAGACCTGTATTGACATTTGATTTTTCATAGCCTCTTAGCCATGCTGTAGCTTTCATGTCATTTTTGCGGATCATTGGGCCAGCTTCCATGGAAGTATGCATCTCATCCCCGGTACGGTCAAGGAATCCAGTATTTATGAAAACAATACGCTCCTTTACTTCACGGATACATGCTGCAAGATTCAAGGATGTACGGCGTTCTTCATCCATTACACCAATTTTCAGTGTATTCCGCTCCAATCCAAGCAGATCTTCAGTCCGGTCAAATAGCTCGTTTGCAAAAGCAACCTCTTTTGAACCGTGCATTTTTGGCTTAACGATATAAATGGATCCTTCTGATGAGTTTTGATATGGGCCGTTTCCAAGCAATGTATGCTTGCCAATCAGGGAGGTAATTACCGTATCGAGAATTCCTTCCTGCACTTCATTTCCTTCAGCATCCAAAATGGCGTTAATCGACATTAAATGTCCGACATTCCTGACAAACATTAGTGAGCGTCCAGGTAAAGAGAAATCCTTTCCTTCAGGAGAGACATATGAACGGTCGGGATTTAATGTACGTGTCACTGATTTGGCTCCTTTTGTGAAGGATGCGGAAAGATCCCCCTTCATTAAACCGAGCCAGTTGCGGTATACAAGGACCTTGTCTTCAGCATCCACTGCTGTTACTGAATCTTCACAATCCATAATGGTGGTAATTGCCGCTTCAAGCAAAACATCCTTCACACCGGCATCATCTGTTTTTCCAATCGGGTGGCTTCTGTCAATCTGAATCTCAAAATATAAGCCATTATTCTTTAAGAGAACTGCAGAAGGCTGATCCCGCTCTCCCTGATATCCGGCAAACTTTGCTTCATCTTTAAGATTTGCAGTTTCACCATTGCTCAGAACAACTGCAAGCTTACCCTCCTCCACTTTGTACTGGACAGCTTCTTTATGAGAACCGCTTGAAAGAGGAACGGTTTGATCTAGAAATTCCCTTGCAAAAGCAATAACCTTTTCTCCCCTGACAGGGTTATATCCGCCGTCTCTATGTGCACCATTTTCATCACTGATTGCATCAGTGCCATAAAGAGCATCATATAAGCTTCCCCATCGGGCATTTGCTGCATTGATTGCATATCTCCCGTTATTTACTGGAACGACCAATTGCGGCCCTGCCTTTACTGCTACTTCATCATCCACGTTTTCTGTAGTAATTTTTAATTCCTCGGCCATTGGCTCAAGATAGCCAATCTCTTCTAAAAATGACTTATAGCTATTAAAATCAAAATTCTGGTTTTCCCTGTGCCATGTGTTCAGCTGATGCTGAATTTCGTCACGCTTGGCAAGCAATGCTTTATTTTTTGGGGTCAGATCATTTATAAGCGCTTCCAAACCTGACCAGAATTGTTCCTGATCCACTCCGCTTCCCGGCAGTGCCTCCGAATTAATAAATTCATAGAGTTCACTTGCAACCTGCAGGCTACCTGTTTTTACATAATTATCCATTATTCATTTCCTCCTTTGATTGATGCTTTCAATACTCGCTGTTTCTTATTACAAAACAGCGTTCCTAACTTCTCTTAAAAAAATAATAGCATGTTTTTAAAATGATTTTCAATAATTTTCACACAATTTTGTTCTTATCTTATTTTAATGCCCAGCCTTTCACCGGGAAAGGCTGGGTAAACCTTATGAAATTGCCTGAGCTTTCATCTCTTTTTTGACTTCGGCACATCTGCCCGGTGATGGGAAAAGCTTTCCGGCATTCAGAAGATTATCGGGATTAAAGACTTCCCTGATTTCTGTCTGCGCAGCAATTTCTTCTTCTGTAAAAACAAATCTCATTTCTTCCCTCTTCTCAATACCGACACCATGTTCACCAGTAATGGTTCCTCCAACATCCGCACATACTTTCAGGCATTGGCTTCCGGCTTCCAGCGCTTTCTCTGATTCTCCCGGTATACGTGCATCAAACAGAACGAGGGGATGAAGATTTCCGTCTCCTGCATGGAAAATATTCGCAATCCTCAATCCCGATTCACTGCTGATCTGATTGATTCTGCTTAAAACCACAGGCAGCCTGCTTCGCGGGATGACACCATCCTGAACCAGATAATCTGGAGAAATGGCTCCCATGGCACCAAAGCCTGTCTTACGGTTCGCCCACCATCTGGCTCTTTCCTCTTCACTTCCGGCTGCCCGGACTTCGCGTACATTCCTCTTTCGGCATACCTCGAGGATCTGGTCAATCTGTTCCTGAATTCCTGCAGCGATTCCATCGACCTCGATCAGGAGTACTGCTTGGATATCTTTTGGGTGGCCTACCGGAAAAGCAGCAGCTTCCACCCCTTCAATAGCAGTCTTATCCATCATTTCAAGGGCTGCCGGCACTATGCCCGCAGAAATAATGTCTGATACTGCCTGGCTTCCATCTTCAACCCGATCAAAGTAGGCTAGGACTGTCTGTTTTCCTTCAGGGTTTTTCAGTACCCTCACTGTTATTTTAGTCACAATGCCAAGTGTTCCTTCAGAGCCTGTAATCAGACCAAGCAAATCATAGCCGGGAGCATCCGGAATACCGTCTTTACCGATCTCCACTATCTCTCCATTAGGCATGACCACTTCAAGCCCCAGAATATGGTTTGTCGTAACTCCGTATTTCAGGCAATGTGCACCGCCGGCATTTTCTGCGACATTTCCCCCAATGGTACAGCAGTATTGGCTGGATGGATCGGGCGCATAATAATACCCTTTATCGGATATGGAATTAGTAAGTTTCAGATTAACAAATCCAGGCTCCACAACGGCACGGCGATTTTCCAGATCCACGCTGATAAGCTTTTTCATCCTGACCATACTGATGATAATTTCACCATTAAGCGGTATAGCTCCACCGCTTAGCCCAGTTCCTGCTCCCCTGGCCAGGAACGGAAGATTATTTTCAGAGCAATATTTAACAATCTCCGCCACTTCTTGTGTGTCTTTAGGAAAGACGACTGCTTTGGGCAAGTGCTTATGAATTGTAAAACCGTCACAGTCGTAAGCAACCAGATCTTCTTTCAGGTAAAGAATAGAACGGGCACCGCCAACAATATCCGCCAAATTTAAGATATGTTTATCCTTTGATTTGACCCGGTCTTTTGCTTTCATTCTTCTCCCTCCCTCATACGGTCTTCCTTCTGATAAGCCCAGTCCAGAAGCTGGACAGTATGGACAATTTTCTGATTCCTGCCGTATTTTTGAACTCCCATTGCCATCTGAAGCATACATCCTGGATTACCCATCGATATCATTTCAACATCATCGGGAACATTCTCCATTTTGCTTTCCAGTACCGCATTGGCCATTTCAGGATTAGTAATATTGTAGATTCCTGCACTTCCGCAGCAGCGGTCTGAATTAGGCATATGAACCATGTCTATACCGGGAATATCAAGGAGAATATCGCGCGGCTCCTGCCGTATTCCCTGTCCATGTGCTAAATGACAGGCATCATGGTAGGTAATTCTTGTATTCATCTCAGCCTTTGGCTTTTCATAGCCTGTTTCATGAAGAAATTTAGAAATATCCTCCACTTTTTCAGAAAACTCTTCAGCTTTTGCATGCATTTCAGGGTCTTCCTTAAATAACTCTGCGTATTCCTTCATCATGCACCCGCATCCTGCAGCATTGACAATTACTTTATCAAAGTCCTCGAAGGCCTCCATATTCTGTTTTGCCAGCTTCCTGCCCATATCACGGTCTCCAGCATGAACATGCAGGGCTCCGCAGCAAGTCTGGTTTTGGGGAATGACAACATCACTTCCGTTTCGGGTCAGGACATTTATGGTGGATTCATTAATATCACTGAACATGACATCCATTACACACCCGGTCAGCATGGCAACTTCCTGCGTTGTCTCCCCTTTTGCTTTGATTACTTTTACGTCTTTGTATTTCTTTTTTACTGGTGTTTTCACTTCAGGCATGATGGATTCCATATCGGCAAGGTGCTGCGGCATAATATTAATTAATTTCGTTTTCCGGACTGCTTTTTGCAAGCCGCTCTTTTGGTAGAATTTCAGAAGGCCGCCGAGTGTATTTAAGCGATTCTGGTGAGGGAAAAGGTCGTGAAGAAAAAACTTGCTGATGGCTCCTTTTACACCTGTCAATGGCATTGCCTGACGGATTTGCCCCCGTGCTTCCTCAATTAGGCCGCCAACATCGACATCTGCAGGGCATGCAGTAGTACAGGCGCGGCAATCCAGACATTGAAACACCGGGTCCATGAATTGCTCATTTACTTGAAGCTTCCCTTCTGCCACCGATTTGATTAAGTGGACCCGGCCCCTTGGTGAATGCTGCTCCTGGCCTGTCTGTTCATATGTCGGGCATGATTCCAGACACATGCCGCAATGGACACAGTCTGCCCATTTCTTTTCATCTGGCGGATCGCTCCATAAATAGTTCCCTAATCCTGACGTACATGGCGGTTCTTGCTTTAAATCGAGTTCCCGCACACTCATTTATATCCCTCCTATGAATCGATTTGGGCTTAAGGTTTTATTTGGGTCGACCTTTGCTTTAATCCCCTGAAGCAAAAAGAAATAAGAAGGTTGACTGCCCCATACATCGATTTTTTTCCTGAGCTCGAATGGAAGATGGGTGACAATCGCATAGCCGCCGGTTTTATCAGCAATATCCCTTACATGTGCAGTCGCATTAGCGATATCAGACTCTGCACCTCTAATGGTTACTTGGCTCAATCCATGGCCCAAACCGCCATGCGATTCAATTTTCACATTGAATTGATCCTGGAGCAGTTCCGTTTCCTTTAATACTTTTACTGCGTCAAGATTTACCGTTCCAATTTTAAGGGAGGCTTCTGTTTGAATTGGCAATTCAGAGTCTGCCCCATTAGGGGTATGCCTGTAAAATTGCTGCCAAAACAATTCCGCTTTTTTCTTCTGATATATAAACAATTCAGCATCATCAGGAGTCAGATTACTCACGAATTCCTCCTGATAGCGAACAGAGCTTTCGACATCTTCAAAACTCAATGCAATAGTGTAGGCGTTTATTCCGGCAAGCTTATCAGAAAGTGCGGGATTCAGCAGCTCAAGTGAGACAGGTTCAATCATAGAATCCAACACCTTCACTGCAAAAGATTTTATTTCCTCCAGATTCCCTTTTGGAAAGGAAACAAGAACCAGACTCTCGCATTTTGGTATAGGACGGAGCTTTAAGGTGATTTCAGAAATGACGCCAAGCGTGCCCATTGCCCCTATAAATAGTTTATTCATATCATAGCCGGCCACATTTTTTACGACTCTTCCCCCGGATCTTATTACTTTTCCATCCGGGTATACAGTCCTTAATCCAATAACTGCATCACGGGCTGAACCGTAGCCCAATCTTTTGGGTCCGCTTACATTAGCTGCAATGATTCCGCCAATAGTGGCATTTTCAGGCCAAAAGGGATCAAGAGATATTTTTTGATTATGCTTTGCCAGATGATCCTGAAGGTCTTTAAAGCGAGTTCCGGCTTTTACTGTTAACGTCATATCACCAGGCGTATGTTCTACAATCCCTGTAAAGTTCTCAAGCGATAAAAGAATATCCGTTTTTTCGATTGATCCTCCGAACCCTCGTTTAGTGCCGCCTCCCATAATGTTGATGGTTAAACCATTCGAACCTGCATGCTTTAGCAAAGCTGCAATTTCTTCTTCAGTTTCAGGGTAAACAACCATATCTCCTGAATTGCCAAATAAGTTTGAAGATTCATTATGAACTATCTGGTTCTCTCTAAAAATTGTTTTTAAAATACTTATCGACTCTGCTGCAATCAATCTATCCACCGCCTTTTGTTTCGTAATAACAAACAAGGTTTTTAATTATATTTAAAAAAAACATCATTGTTCCTGAAGGATACTCATCTGCAAAAGCTTCTCAACCAACACTAAATGGTCAACCATGTTTTTATGTGCCTGATTCGGCTGCTTATTTTTAATAGACAAATAGATTTCCAAATGCTGCTCCTCAATCTTTCTCGCCATGTCAGACCTTGTTTCAAGATAATGGTGAAAGTCTATCATGGACTTTTTTAATGTTTCAGAAATAAATTGCACAAATTGAATGAGGATATTATTGCCTGCTGCACGGGCAATCACCATATGAAACTGGTAATCCTCCTCCCATCCATGGATAGCTTCATCGGAAATAAGCCTCTTCATCATTTCCAAATCCTCTTCCGAACGATTTGAAGCTGCCATTTCAGCAAGCCCTGTTTCCACCATTTTTCTTGCCTGAAACAACTCCTGGATGTCTTTAATGTCGGGATGCAAATGCGGATTATTAAACAGCTTGGAAGAATCAAACCGGGTTATATAAGTCCCTTCCCCCTGCTTAACCTGCACTATACCTTTACCCTGCAAAGAAGTTAGAGCATCTCTGACAGCTGACCGTCCAACACCAAATAATTCACACAACTCTCTTACAGAAGGGAGCTTATCTCCAGGGCTAAATGATCCTTTTACAATCATATCTTCAATTTGCTCTGCAGCAATTTCCGAGATTTTGCGTGTTGAGATCTTTTTTACATTCATACTCACTCCCCCTTCCTTTGCAGACATCACATATCTGATAAGTAATTGTTATTTACTATTTAAGCATGCTTAATTGTAATAATCAATAAAATATTTTGAATTTATTAAAAATTAAGTTGTTTTGAGAGGCGAGGGAGTTGGATAGCTTGTGAGGAGCTGGTCCGGACCAGGGTATTGTTCAGACACAGAAGGAGCAAATCCCGTATTTTGTGTCCGAACCTGAACCTGCTTCTGACACTAAATGAGCAAATCTCGCATCTTGTGTCAGAACCTGAACCTGCTTCTGACACTAAATGAGTAAATCTCGCATCTTGTGTCCGAACCTGAACCTGCTTCTGACACTAAATGAGCAAATCTCGCATCTTGTGTCAGAACCTGAACCTGCTTCTGACACTAAATGAGCAAATCTCGCATCTTGTGTCCGAACCTGAACCTGCTTCTGACACTAAATGAGCAAATCTCGCATCTTGTGTCCGAACCTGAGCTTACTTTTGACACTAAATCAGTAAATCACGTCACTGGTGTCCGAACCTGAGCCTACTTCTGACACTAAATCAGCAAATCTCGTATTTTGTGTCCGAACCTGAACCTTCTTCTGACACTAAATAAACAAACCTCGTATTTTGTGTCCGAACCTGAACCTTCTTCTGACATTAAATAAACAAACCTCGTATTTTGTGTCCGAAACTCACCCTACTTCTGACACTAAATGAGCAAATCACGCCTCTTGTGTCCGAACCTGAGCCTACTTCTGACACTAAATAAGCAAATCTCGCATCTTGTGTCAGAACCTGAGTCTCCTTTGAACTCAAATACAAACATAACAAAAAAACCTGACTAACACGTCTTCACATGTCAGTCAGGTTCATTTTACTATTCTATTATACGTACAACACGGCCACTAAAGTGAGTTTTCCAATAGCCGCTGGACATATTTGCAATCGCGACACCCGTAGAGTCTTGGGAACCGATAAATTTTCCGCCGCCAAGGTAGATGCCTACATGGCCGTCTGTCTTATAGGTGTTAAAGAATACAAGATCTCCCGCTCTCATCTCGCTTGCTGAAACTTGGCGTCCGGCAAATTTAAGAGAATCTGTGCTGGCTCCTACACTAATTCCAGCCTGGGAGAATGCCCAATGTACAAAGCCTGAGCAATCGAATCTTCCATTAGCGATATCATAAGCATTTCTGCCTCCGCCAAACACATAAACGGAATTACCGATATATTTATTGCCTGCAGTTGTAACGATGCTAATAGCGTTTCCGCCCTTGACGCTTGGCTTTGGAGCAGAGGTACTGGAGCCTTTTGATTTCTGGGCAGCAGGTTTTTTCTTACTGACAGCAGCTGAGCCTTTTGAAGATGAACCCGCTTCTACTGATGTTGAGCCTGATGATGCTGAATCAGAAGTAGCTGATGATGATGACACTGAAGCAACTGCCTGTACTGGTGCTGTTTGCGCAGCAATACTTTGTTCAATTTGAGCAATCATAGAAGCATATTTAGCATCTTCACTGCGCAGCTTTGCCTTTTTGTCAGCAATCGTATTTTCCTTTTCTTTTAACTGCTGGATTAATGAGCTATTTTGATTTTTTTGCTCTTCCATGGAAGATTGCATGCCTTTTAATTCAGTCATCATGCTATTCAATCCTGCCAGTTCTTCTTCCACTGCAGCTTTCTTTTCCTCGAAAGCTTTTTTATCCGCTTCCTGTTCCTCCAGTAATTGTTTGTCTGCCTGTACAAACGTAGTTACTGCACCCACACGGTCAACGAAATCACTGAAGCTGGTAGCCCCAAGAAGAACATCAAGGTATGCGACAGTCCCGCCGCTTTCCTGAAAAGATTGTGCACGCTGTTTTAAGATGGCGCTTCTCTTTTCGATTCTTTCCTCAATGATCGCCATTTCTGCCTTCAATTGATCTACTTTGGCTTTTGTGCTGGCAATATTCGTTTCCGTTTCTGCTATTAATTTATTATTATCTTCTATTGCTTTTTCGATTTTAGCAATCTTTGCATTTAGCTCAGCAGCTTCTTTAAGGACACTAGCTAATTCCTTATCGGCTTCAGCGAGTATTGCCTGCAGGCTGGAGCGCTCCTGCTGGATTTGGCTTTTTTGACTTTCCAATTTATCGATCGATTCCGCATTCACACCAGGGATGGAAAAAGCACTTCCAAGCCCAAGAATAATTGTCGTATTTAAAACGAGGAGCCTTTTTTTCAAAGTCATTACCCTGCTTTCTAATATGTACTCGGTCTATTAAACGGCCGTGGATTATATAAAACTATTTATCTATGTAAATTCCCAATTGATGTTCTCTAGTAAATTTGGCTTTCTATGGAGGATTATACCATCATTATTTGACAGACTTGTTATAGTTATATTACAAAGATATTTCAAACATGACATTAAACCCCTTTTTTCGCCAACTCCCTATGACATAATTCCCTATTTTGCGCAATGGAAATATCCGACGTGAGTTGTTTGCCGGATGCCCAGAAAAATAAAAAAGACTGAAATCCAGAATAAATCTTCCAGATTCCAGCCTTTTTATTCCATAAACTTGCTTTGAATGTCCTGATCGAATACAAATACTGACATTCCAAAATCCCGTTCTATATCAATATCCACAAAAAGGTCTATAAGCCTTGCCTGCAAAAAGTCTTCCATTTCTGCCGGCCGATTTTTTTTATACATTTCCTTTACCATCTCTGTTCTGGCAGCCCGAAGCATTTGTTTACCTTCGTCTGCACTCGCTATAAATTTCTCCACAGGAGATAAGTTACCTTCCATTTCACATATAGCCCAATTTTTGCAGAAGGTAGTCCTAACCTTGCTTGGTCCTTTGCCCATATGTTTCTTTCGGAAGGAACGCACTAAGTTACTGAATTCAGCTTCATATTTGTTCATATTCCAGCCCTCATATACCCTTATTTCATGTATAATCTCACTTATACAAGCCCGTATTCTCTTTAATTAGTTAATCAATTAATACAATTAATGTCAAACCATACAATCTTAATATCTTGTATTACTCAAATTATATGCTAATATTTTGTTAGTCGATAGGTTCTAGGGGGGATTATATGGAAATCAGCAGCAGAAAAATTGTCAGATTTGAGAATGATGTTCTGCAGGAAGCAGAAGATTCTATTGTCTTAGAACATCCGCTCACAATTTATCTCAACGGAGAAGAGTTCGCAACAATGGTTTGCAGCCCTTCTAACATTAGGGAATTGGCAATTGGCTTTTTGGCTTCTGAAGGCTTTATAAGAAGATATGACGAAATAAAGAGTTTTCAAATAGATGAAAGCAAGGGTTTTGCTTATGTGGAATTACATACCCAAACCTCTACAGCCAGTCATGAATTTCACTCTAAACGTTTTATTGGTTCATGCTGCGGAAAAAGCAGGCAATTTTACTTTCATAACGATGCCAGAACAGCCAGGACTTCAACATCAAAGCTTACCCTGACTCCCAGCCAGTGCATATCATTTATGCAGCAGCTTCAGGATGGCAGCACGACTTTTCGCGAAACAGGCGGAGTGCATAATGCGGCATTATTTTCTTCAGAGGAAATGATTCTCAGCAGAACAGACATTGGCCGGCATAATGCTTTGGATAAAATCCTCGGTTATTGCATTGAGAACAGGATTCCTGTAAGGGATAAAGTCATTGCATTCAGCGGCAGAATCTCTTCTGAAGTTCTGCTAAAAGCCTCTAAGATTGGTGTTGGCATCATTCTATCAAAATCAGCACCGACTGATTTAGCCATCAAACTGGCTGAAGACCTTAATATTACAGCAGTTGGCTTTATTCGCGGTATGTCCTTTAATGTATATTCTCATCCTGAAAGAATAGTTTTTGAGAAAAAAGCTAAATAGAGGGTTTCCACACCTATTCGCCAGCAATGCCAGTAAATTAAAAAGCAAGTTAAAGCATAGCTTTAACTTGCATACTCTTAAAACATTGGATGTGGAGGGTCAATGCCCAGAACCGTTTCACCATCTACAGTTAACCAGATGTAATAATGGTCAATTTCCGTTTTCAGCACTTTTTCTATCTTTAAGATCAATCTTTCCTGCAATTCAAATGACAATCTTGCTGTCTCTTCTCCCAGCTCATAACCTTGAAGACCCATTAAATCGGCAATATACCTGGCTTCCTCGTATGACACTTCTACATATTTATCATATTCAGGTAAATATGCAGCCTCTGATGTTTTTGCGTTGAATACAAGTAAAAACATTAAACTTACTAGTACAAATGCTGTTTTCTTCATTTTTCATCCCCCTTAAATTTTAATTAATTTGTCTTTTATCTTAAAAAATGAATCAACAACAACTGGATTGTACATAGTACCACGATTATTTTTAATTTCATTTAACGCTTCAGATACGCTTCTGCCTTTCTGATAAACCCGGTCAGTAGTCATCGCATCAAATGAATCTACAACTGAAATAATTGCTGCCTCTATAGTGATTTGATCCCCTATAAGGCCTTTGGGATAGCCAGTGCCATCATATCTTTCATGGTGCTGTTCAACCACTTCGCCTGCTTCTATTAAACTCGGCAAACCAGTTTCCTGCAAAATTTCACGCCCAAAGGTCGTGTGCTGTTTCATTACCTCCCACTCAACAGAGGATAATTTCCCCGGTTTTTGAAGAATGTCGATCGGCACCTTTACTTTTCCAATATCATGCAAAAATGCAGCAAGATTAAGTTTTAAAATTTGCCGGGAATTTAACTTTAGCTCGTCTGCCATAACCATAGACATTTTTGTAATTCTATCGCAATGGTCGCTTGTATATCCGTCTGTCTCTTCAATAGTTATAACCAATTCTCTTAATTCATTTGTCACTCTGCTGTAGTAATGGAAAACTGGATTGGATGTTACATATAAAAATTCAGATTGACCTATTGATTGAAAAATATGATGTTCAGTTACTGGGCATCTTTGAAAGGAATCACCAGCTTTGAGTGTTTTCTCCCCATTAGAATCTTTTAAGAGCATTTCACCGGAAAGCATATGAATGAATTCAAGTGTTCCGCCGCCTTCTAATGGTTCCAGTCCCCACCTGGCATCCGTTTCAAGCTTATGGTAAATAATCTCTGTCCCGTCTCCCGATGCAATCAGAGAGATTTGCAACCCTTTCATGTGGACTGTTTCAATGAAACTATCTTCATTTATGATGCCCACTTTATTACCCTCTTTCTAATACCATCACAAATAATGTATGTATTGGGTTTCTCCTATCTATCCTATATTGCAATTCTAGTACATGATTTTCCATTTTTCCACAAAATTCTGCAATATATTTGTTTATGAAGATAATATTGTAAAAAATTGATTCTATATACCTATTTATATAAAAAAAGCCAGTGACCCGAAAGCAGTCACTGGCTTACTGTCATTCTCTTTTGTTAGGAGGTACATCTCTTTCATTTTTCTCCATTTTGTGCATTTCCTGGTCTTCGGGCAGCTGGGTGTTTCTTTCCATTTCGCTTATATCTCCTCCCATTCCTTTTAAGAAGGTGAGCAGGAGTGTAACTGCCCGATTGACTTCTGGATCTTTCAATGCCTTTACAAGATCGAAGTAGCTTGTTTTTTCATCCGTATCTTTATAATCCGCCACACGCGCAATACCTGAATTTACTTTTAACAGTAAGGGTTCAAGCTGCTGGACATTAATGGTACCCAGGGTGCCAACCATAAGAAGCAGGTTTTTAATTGTATTTGTAGCTTCTGGCTTGTCTAATGCTTTAACAAGGACATTCAAAACTTTATCTCCCTGTCCAAATAGTCCATTTAATAAAGAGATAACTCCCCGGTCATGCATATGTCCAACTGCTGTAAGAAGCTCTAGAATGGGTTCCTTATTATTAATGAGGGCATTCTCGACTTCCTCCAGATCTTTTTTTCGCTGATCCTCATGTGTTAACTCAAAACGCTTAATGTTGCTGATCGCTTTAGCCATGCTGCTTCCGCTCCTTTTTCACCATATCTCCCGGGAAAATGTAATCTTTTCTAGCCCATTTCTTTTGGACATTTACACCTATTTGCGGCTGCGGATTACCATAGCGGTGATTTATTCTAGGAAGTGGATTGCTGCCTTCCTCACTCAGAATTTCAAGCTTTACCTTTGTTTCCTTATATGCCGGCGTATCGGTATCCTTATCGGCATAGCTGCTTGTTAATAAATTTATGGCTGCTTCGCCTCTATCATTCATAGGGAGGTAAACTTCCTTTCCTTTAACCCTGTCAGTTATCAGGCATTTAACTTTAACGTTGCCATACGGTGAAGTCAGGCGAACAAGCGTGCCATCCTTCAAGCCCCGCTCTTTGGCCAGTTCAGGTGATACCTCAAGGAACACTTCCGGTGTTTTAGAGCTTATTCCTTTTGATTTATAGGTCATATTCCCTTCATGGAAATGCTCAAGGAGTCGGCCATTGTTGACATGGATATCATATTCCGCAGGAAATTCAAGAGCAGGAGTCCAATCTACCGGATAAAGTCTTGCCTTGCCATCCGGGAACGGGAAGCCTTCCGTATAAAGGAGCGGTGTGTCAGTTCCGTCCTCAGCTACTGGCCATTGCAGACTATTGTATCCTTCCAATCTATCATAGGTAACACCTGCGTAAAGAGGCATAAGCTTAGCTGCTTCGGCCATAACTTCGCTTGGGTGTGTATACGTCCAGCCTGCTCCAAGGCGATTCGCAACTTCGATAATAATCTGCCAATCCGGCTTTGAATCTCCGAGGGGTTCAAATGCCTGATAAAGACGCTGGATCCTTCTTTCTGTGTTCGTGAATGTTCCTTCTTTTTCCAGGCTTGGGCTTGCAGGGAGAACAACATCCGCAAACTCTGCTGTACGGGACAGGAAGATATCCTGCACGACAAAGAAATCAAGCTTCTCAAATGCTGCCTGCACATAATTGATGTTTGAATCCACAAGACCCATATCTTCGCCCTTTAGATACATCGCTTTCAGCTGGCCCTCATGAATTCCTTCCACCATCTCGTGATTGTTCATTCCGGATTTTTCTGGAAGTTTTACGCCCCAGGCACTTTCGAACTTCTTTCTCACATCAGGATCTGATACCTTTTGATAACCAGGCAAATTATCAGGACTGCTTCCGAAATCTCCTGCCCCCTGCACATTATTATGGCCCCTTAAAGGATATGCACCAGCACCAGGCTTAGCGTAGTTGCCGGTTACAAGCAGCAGATTTGAAATGGCTGTGCTTGTATCACTGCCGCCAAGATGCTGTGTGACACCCATGGCCCATAATGCAGAAACACTATTGGCTTCATGAATCATTTCTGCCATTTTGATTAGATTGTCTCTGGATATGCCGGTTGTTTCTTCTGCAAATTCAAGTGTATATTTCTCCAGATTTGATGCGAAATATTCAAGACCATTCACTTTTTCCTGGAGAAACTTCCCATCGGCCCATCCCTGGTCCATAATGTATTTCGTAATGGCAGAAAGCCAGACCATATCAGTGCCGGCTCGCGGACGCACAAACAGATCAGATCGCTCTGCCATTTCATGTTCCCTCAAGTCAGCTACGATTACTTTCTGGCCGTTAAGCTTCTGGGCTCGTTTCACCCTGGTGGAAAGAACTGGATGTGATTCCGATGTATTGGATCCGATAATTAATACTAAACCCGCATTCTTAATATCTTCAATTGAACCTGCATCCCCTCCGTAACCAACAGTTCTGAACAATCCTACAGTTGCAGGAGTCTGGCAGTATCTTGAACAATTATCAATATTGTTCGTGCCTATAACTCCCCTGCCAAGCTTTTGCATTAAATACGATTCTTCATTCGTGCATTTAGATGATGTGATAAAGCTCAAGGCATCCGGACCATGCTGTTCTTTAATTTCCGAAAACTTTCGTGAAATCAAGTCAAGAGCTTCGTCCCATTCTGCTTCACGGAATGAATCGCCATCCCTGATTAGCGGTTTGGTTAATCGTTCCTCACTATTTACAAAGTCCCAGCCAAATTTCCCTTTTACACAAGTGGAAATTCCATTGGCAGGCGCTTCTGCCTGAGGCTCCACCTTCAATATTTCACGTCCCTTTGTCCATACATCAAAGCTGCAGCCTACACCACAATATGTGCAGACCGTTTTGGTCTTTTTAATTTTCTCTTCCCTCATTGCAGCTTCCATATCTGATATTGCCAGGATAGAGCCGTATCCTGTTTCAACATTTTTAGTGATTTCAATCATTGGACGAAGAGTGTTTTTGGCTATGCCTGTCAGAAACCCAGCTTCTCCTTCCATCCCCTTTTCCATCATGGCATTACACGGACAAACCGTGGAACAGTGTCCACAGGATACACAGGAGGACTCGTTTATAGGCACATCATTATCCCAGATAACTCTTGGCCTCTCCCTCTCCCAATCAATTGTAAGGGTTTCAGTAACCTGAACATCCTGACAGGCTTCAACGCATCTTCCGCATAGAATGCACTGATCCGGATCATATCTGTAAAATGGATGGGATTCATCTTTTTCATATGGCTTGTGATCAAAAGGGATGCTTTGATGATTGATTTTCATCGCTTTAACCGTATTATGTATTTCACATCCGCCGTTGTTATAATCACATACCGTACAATACAGCTCATGATTAAAAAGAATCTTATCCATGGCAATGGTCTGTGCCTGTTTTACATCAGGTTCAGCCGTATCAATTACGTCTCCATCATTAATTTTTGTGGAGCATGATCTCACAAGTTCTCCATTAACGGAAACAATGCAGGTATCGCAGGTTTCTATTGCTCCCAGGCTGGGATGGAAGCAAACCTGAGGGATTTCGATCGAGCTGTCATTTAATAACTGCAAAACGGTTTGACCCTGCTCTGCCTTCATTTCTATACCATTTATCTTTATATTGAGTGATGGCGGCAAATCAATCATCCTTTCATTGAATCAATTTCTTTGGTTTTCAGTACCCTTGCAGGAAAAAATTAAACGTTTAGTTAATGATATTGGATGAGCTGTCCAGGCATTCTAAAAAAAGACAATAATAAAAACAGCTGTATGTTCAGCTGTTTTTATTTGCACATAATGATGACAAGTGCCTTCTAAGGATCCCTTTCATTTTATCTTCGGTAAAAAGGGCAGGCTTCATAACACCATGAAGGGCAAGACCGTCAATCAGGGCATGAAGACGCTCTGCCTCTTCTTCAATATTCAAACCAGAGCTGGATAAGCCCATGTTCTTCATCCCCTCAATAACCCTTCGGATGCCCTCCTTCATTTCCTGGTATACCCGGCTGCTAAGTTCAGCAAGAGCTGGGTCAACAAGAGCTTTTATATTAAAAGCAATCCAGACTTCCATTTCCAATCTCCGTTCTTCATCTAAAGGAAGCAGCTCCCCGAGCATCAGTATCATATTTTCAAAATGATCATCCGTATACGATGCATGCTGAATTCTTGTTTTCACCCTTTCTGATACTAAATTCATGGAATAAGCCAATAACTCATTTTGATTTGAAAAATAGTGGCGAAGTGAGCCTGCTGATAAACCAGCTTCTTCTGCTATCTTCCGGACAGAAGCTCCTTCTATACCATTTTTTTGGATCACCCGCCATGCAGCTTGTGCTAATAAATGTTTTTGATTTTCATGGTCAACTTTTTTAGGCATGTATATATTATAGCATCAATTGTTTTTTTAATACAGATGTGTTATATTATTTTATAATACAACTGTATTAAATAAAAAAAGGGATGTGGAATAATGATCGGCTGGCTGATTATTGCCTGTGAGATTGGGTTTTGGATTTTCGTTATGGCAGGTTTAACTGCAAGATATATTTTGAAAAAAAAGACATTAAGCAGTCTGCTATTGCTTTGCACACCTCTGATTGATTTGATTCTGCTCACAGCAACCACCATTGATTTGCACAGAGGAGCCGAAGCCGGGATTTTCCATGGCATTGCAGCAATATATATCGGTGCAACCATTGCCTTCGGAAAATCTATGATTCATTGGGCAGACGAAAGGTTTGCCTATAAGTTTGGGAATGGACCCAGACCGTCAAAGCCTCCAAAATTCGGCAGTGAACATGCCAGAAGAGAAAGAAACGGCTGGTATAGACACCTCCTCGCTTGGAGTATTGGATTGGCATTGTTATTTGCGATGATTTTCTTTATAGGAAATTCAGAGCAAACAAAAAACCTCTGGGGTATTATTAGAACGTGGACCTTCGTTCTGGCTATAGATTTTGTCATCAGCTTCAGCTATACGGTTTGGCCGCGGAAAGTTAAACCTGAAAATCACAATAACTCTGTCACTTAAAAAGCTGCCCTTTTAAAGGCAGCTTTTTGTATGGAAAATTGATAGACTTGTTCGAATCCCTGCTTAAAGGATTTTGATTAGGCACTCCGAATATTTCTCAGATAAGTGCCTTTCCTTTAAGGCTTTTGAACAGAAGAACACCTTGCATAGCAGATGTCTCTATCTCCTGTTTTTCAGCTTTCTTTTTACTGCCGGGACAACATACTTTCTCACTAAAGTTGCACCTTTCTTTACGATAAGGGCTTTTATTATTCTTTTCACACCCATAAACGAATCCCTCATTTCGGTTTGTCCATCATTATGATATCTTTACCTTTTCATTGTGCCCGCTAAACTTCAAATTAAAAAGCCCTTCAAAAAAGGGCTTTCTTACAATTATATTCGGTTTTCCTTAAAAGGATTCTTCCATTCCATCAACGCGCCGAAATTTAGAGATTCATCATCTTCTAAGTAATTCTCCACAACACAAAGAGGTGTCCGTCCGCACCTCAGCAAAAATGTAATGACTGGATCCTGCTTTTTTCCCTCGATTAATTGCTGAAGATAGTCTTCAGGTGACATATCAGGTGCACATTTATGGTAGCCAGGCATCCGTCCTCCGCCTAGCAGCCGGTCAAGCCCTAAGTTAATAACAGTCTGATACATAGACTGCATCAAAATTTTTCCAAGACCAAGCTTACGGAAACGGGGCCTGACGCTTATATCGACAATATATAATGTATTCCCTTGAGGTTTATGATTGCGGATATAGCCGCTGTCGGTTATTTCTTCCCATGTATGCTCCGGGCGGGCAGGATCAAAATCAATAATCAGCCCGGTTATGGACCCTGCTACTGCTCCATCTGCCTCAATGCATAGTGCCCCCTCAGGAAAAAGTTCCACATGATTTGCTAATTGCTTCTGATTCCACCATAAATCTGAAGGAAATGGCGGCGGAAAGCATTCCGCCTGTATGTCAATTAACTGATCGAAATCCTCTTTCGTATAATTCCTGATTACAGCCGGCACCGGCTTACCCCCGTCAAACACAAAAAATTCGCTTCGATAGGCCATTTGTTAACCTTCGATATTTTCTTTTTCCCAATCTACATACAAGTCGGTCCTGCGGTCGCGCCAGGTCGTAACCGAACCGCGCTCACGGACTTCATATAAAAGGCTGAGATCAAGGTCCGCTGTCACAATCATATCATCATTCAGCTCGCCTTCCACCATAATCCCCTTTGGCGGAAATGGGATATCATTAGGTGTAATGACAGCTGCCTGGCCGAAATTGGCTCGCATAAAGTCGACAGTAGGAAGTGAACCAATTGTTCCTGTAACCACAACATACACCTGATTCTCAATCGCTCTTGCATGGCTTGTATAGCGTACACGGTGGAACCCATGACGGTCGTCTGTACAGGAAGGGCAGAAAATAACATCTGCTCCTTTTGCTTTTGCCAAACGGACAATTTCAGGAAACTCAATGTCATAGCATGTCAGAATGGCTATTCTGCCTTTATCTGTATCAAATACACGCAGGCCTTCGCCAGGTGACATGTTCCACTCATGGACTTCGGTTGGCGTGATGTGCAGTTTAGCCTGCTCTTCTATTCGCCCATCTGGATAAAATAAATGTGCCGTATTATAAAGGCGTCCATCTCTGTTAATAACGTGGGTACCGCCGATTATATGCATGTTTGTCTGTTTAGCAAAATCAGAAAATAAGTTTTTATATTGTTCAGTAAAACCGGGCAGTTCGTTAATGGTCAGACTTGTTCCCTGCTCGCTTCCTATCGACAAAAGCTGTGTAGTGAAAAATTCAGGAAATAAAACAAACTCAGATCCAAACTCCTGGGCAGTTTTAATATAATGCTCACATTGGCTTGCAAACTCTTCAAATGAACGAATGGTGTGCAAATGATACTGCACAGCGGATACACGAATTTTCAATGTACTCCCCCTCATCAAAAAAATGTATAGATGAGTAACACTCTATCTTTAAAAGATTATCAATGATTTTCCAGCCTTGCACAATACTTTTTTATCGGATTTCGAAATTTTTTATTTCACGGTATTTTATTTAACAAAACAGACATTTTTTCAATTTGGTTTGGAGTTTAGTAAACTAAAAAAATACCATGTTAAACAAAGTCTCTTTTAATTTTGCCAGTTGATTTCTTCTCCAGGCACGCAGCGAACCCGCGGGGAGGCATGCGGGCCTCCTCGGCTAGCCTGCAGGGTCTCACACTTCCATCTCCTTCTGCAGGGCATTGAATAAGCTTCCCCAGCCACGCAGCGAAGATCAACTCAGCAAATTAACTAAGTTATGACAAACCAATAAACTTTTCGAAAACAGCCAAAAAAAAGCATCACTTTTATAAAGCAATGCTTTTAACCCTTATTTTAATAGCTTGCTTAATCCTGTAATGAGCCCCATCCCTTTTTGAAAATCTTGGTTTGCTGCTTTAACTAGTCTCGTATAAATGCCAATCAGGGATTCATTTTGCCTTTTTAATTCACTGACCTCTTTTTTTAATGCTGCCATCTCGGCTCTTAGAGATGCCATTTGTTTCTTTAGGTATTCGGTGTCTCCATTTTCCCCGGTTTCATCCACTGCCGCTTTTTCCTCACTTACCTTTATACCTTCTGAAAGATTCAATATAGAATCATCATTAATAATTTTACCGGCCAAACTCAATAATGAATTAAAATCTAAATTCTGTCCGTATTTCAGCAGTTCCCCTGCCAGCTTTTCCAGATTGTCCGAATTCTCAAGAGAATCATTCTTTTTAGTAGGTTGATCCATAATAAACCTGCCTTTCATAGTTTCTACCCTATATTATGTATATGCTTAATTAATGGAATGGACAAACATACAGAGAAAAGAAGAACTTATGGAAATGACATTGAAAAACCCTGGGCAATAACCAGGGTTTAAATTGGATATATCTATTAGACATATTAAGAAGCAGGCAGACAGTCCAATAGGCTGCAAATTCTACCCTTGATTTTGTCAGCTAAAGACGGTGAAATGAGTCTGACTACAATCCATAAAAGTACTAGTCCAAGTACTAGTAACGGTGTTAATGCTCCATTTAACATACGATTTCCCCCCTTTTATTCAACTACTATGGGTACCCTTACGTTTACATCGTATGTTCTGAACTTGGACATGCATAAACAAATATCCCGGCATTGCAAAAATTGGCACTTGTCCATCTTTTTTAAAAAAATCTGACCCCTCCTCGGGCCAGAATGGTATTTTTTAACGTAATTTCTTCATTTCATTTGACAGGAATTCTACATCCGTTCCCACAATGACCTGCAGACTGGTTTTGCTGAGCTTTATGACTCCTTTTGCTCCGAGCTGTTTTAATTGCCCCTCATCAACAAGTGACATATCAGTCACCCTTAAACGAAGGCGGGTTACACAATTATCGAGTTCTACAAGGTTCTCTTTCCCGCCTAAAGCCTGCATATAAGCGTCTGCTGCTTCAGCATATTTGCCCTTTATAGATGTATTCCCTTCAAACTCACCTTCAATTTCGTCTTCCCTTCCAGGTGTTTTCAAATCCAGTTTCCTGATCAGGTAATAGAAAATCACAAAATACAGGATAGCATACAGGAGACCCATCCCGGCCAGCAGAACCGGCTTCTGAGCAATGCCAAAGTTTAGAATGTAATCGAGGGCGCCCGCTGAGAATCCGAAACCATGATGAATATCCAGTACATAGGTAATGGACATAGCCACACCTGTCAAAGCAGCATGAATCAAATATAAAACCGGTGATAAGAACATAAACAGGAATTCAATCGGCTCTGTAATACCTGTCAGGAAGGAAGTAAATGCAAGTCCAGCCATTGCCCCTGCCACCGCTTTCCTTCTTTCCTTCTTTGCAGCCGCAACCATGGCCAGAGCAGCACCAGGCAGCCCAAACATCATAATTGGGAAAAATCCTGTCATAAAGATTCCAGCAGAAGGATCCTTTGCAAGGAAGCGCCATAAGTCTCCTTTAATAACATCCCCTGCTGCATTGGTAAACTCGCCGAACTCAAACCAGACGAGTGTGTTCAGTATATGATGGAGACCAACAGGAATTAAAAGACGGTTCAGGAATCCGAATACCCCAACACCTGCTGCCCCTGCCCCGATAATCCAATCGCCGACACTGTTTATGCCGGCCTGTACTGGTGGCCATACATACCCAAATAAAAATGCGATGACAATCATAGCAAGTGAGGTAATTATCGGTACAAATCGTTTTCCCCCAAAGAATCCAAGCCATTCCGGCAGCTTAATATCATGGTATTTATTGTATAATAGCCCTGCAATAATACCAGAAATGATTCCGCCAAAAACACCCATATTAACCGTTTCGTTTATAGCCGCGGCACCTTCAGTCAGTACAAAATAACCCACTGCACCAGCAAGTGCAGCTGCCCCGCTTCCATCCTTAGAAAAACCAATGGCAATCCCAATGGCAAACAAGAGAGCCAAATGCCCAAAAACAGCATTCCCCGCTGCAGATATAAATGGAATCCCTAAAAGGTCATCCTGTCCCAGCCTCAATAAAAGTGCAGCAGCTGGCATAACTGCTATCGGGAGCATTAAAGACTTGCCAATTTTCTGTAAAAACCCCAACATTAATACACACCTCTTTCCCTATGGATTAATAAATAATATGAACAGGCTTAATAATTCATTACCAGGCTCCAACAGTATTATGCAGGCTCGCCATGGAATAAAAAAAAGAACCTGGCGCCAAACGCTGCCAGGTTCTTCCTGCGAATTTAATAAAGTAAATATTCTTTGCGTGTTTTGTTGAATTGCTTTAATTCTTTTTGCCATTTGGAGGAGATTTCATCAACATTCTTTCCTTCTTCTATGGCTTCACGGACCCAGCCATTGCCCATCAGGTTGTCAAAAAATGAAATTCCAGCACTGTTTTCTTCACGGAATTCGAAGTCTACCGGATACATATCATGGATCGCCTTCACGATGTGAAGTCCAGTCTCGACAGGCTTGAATGCTTCACGATCTGTCACATGAATCTGAATCCCATGAGAAAGCTGTCCTGCATGTTTAGAAAAGCTTGGTGTAAACGAAGCTGCTCTGAAGTTTACCCCAGGAAGATTAAGACTGTTCAAATGCCCAGCCAATTCATCAGCATTAATAAATGGAGCACCAATTAATTCAAACGGCTTCGTTGTTCCGCGTCCCTCAGAAACATTCGTTCCTTCAATTAATGCCGCACCGGGATATACTAATGCCGTTTCAAGCGTTGGCATATTAGGAGAAGGCATGACAAACGGAAGCCGTGTGTCATCGTAATACATATTGCGCTTCCATCCATTCATTTTGACAACAGTTAAATCTGCACCTATTTCAAAATCTTCATTAAACAATTCGGCCAGTTCACCTACCGTCATTCCATGGCGAAGCGGAATCGGGTAATTCCCCACAAAGGAGGAATACTTCATATCAAGCACCGGCCCTTCAACCTTTGTTCCACCTTGAGGATTAGGCCTGTCCAGCACGATGAAAGGGATATTGTTTTCTTTTGCTGCTTCCATGGCGTATGCCATTGTGTAAATATACGTGTAAAAACGTGTTCCGACATCCTGGATATCAAACAGAAGGACATCAATATTTTCAAGCATTTCAGGTGTAGGCTTTTTGGTTTTTCCATATAAGCTGTAAACAGGAAGCCCTGTCTTTTCATCGATATAATACTCAACATATTCACCTGCCTGCGCACTTCCGCGAACCCCATGCTCCGGTCCATATAATGCTGTTAACTCCACGTCCGGATCATTGTGCAGAATATCAACAATGCTGTTTAAATTCTGGTCGACCCCTGTCGGATTTGTAATCAGGCCAACCCGTTTTCCTTCAATAAGTTCTTTTTTATCATCCAAAAGAACTTCAACACCAAGCTCGAACTTCTTTTTCTTGCCTTTTCCTTTTCCATTGCCGTTATCTGCAAGCACTACAGTTAAAGAAGAGAGTACGAGAATCATTGTCAAAAAAGCCATAAACCATTTCTTCATTAGTTTTCTCCTCCCAGGTTAGGATAGGTACATGCCAGGAACAAAAGTGCATGTACCCATCCTTTTTTTATTCCTCTTTCTAATAACTCAAACCATGCCCGAATTCATATAGGACAGTGTCATCTGGACCCGGAATAGTTACAGGCAATTTACCTGAAGGGTTAATCTGACCAAATAAAACGCCTGCTGCTGCATCAAAGCTGGCCGTTCTGAAGCCGTATTGTGCAATATAGGCATCAATTTCCGGATAGGCCATGATGTCATAAGGGTTACGGATGCCAACCGCAATAACCGGAGCTTCTGATTCAGCAATAATGGAATTAACCATCTTCATCTGTGCGCTGTCAGGTGAACGGCCCGACACATTAGAGGTATGTGAGCCCACAATAACCGCACTGGCATTCCTGATCTGCTGCTTCTGCTCTTCAGTTAATTCATAGCTTGAGGTCTGGATGACCGCTGTGTTTTTATGGAACTTGCCCACTGAGTTACTTAAATCTGTAATATACGTATTTCCGACAACGACAATATTATCTTCAGGAGATAATTGTAATGGCAAAGCATCTCCTTCATTTTTAACCAGGGTAATTGAACGTTCTGCTGCTTCTTTTTCTATTTGTTTATGTTCATCTGATCCAACTACTTCAAGTGCCTTTGCAATTTTTTCATCAATCGGCTGAGGCGTTTCTTCTTTCATAATTCCCCGCTTTATTTTCAGTGTTAAAATCCGTTGAACGGAGGATTCTATGCGTTTTTCAGAGATTTCTCCATTTTTAACAGCATCCAATAGCCCTTCTGCAACTTCTTTTAGGCCAACAGGCATTAGCACAATATCAGTTCCAGCTTTGACGGCACGAATGGCAGCATCAACTGGTCCAAAATGTTCAGCGATGGCATTCATATTCATTGCATCCGTTGTAATAACACCTTCATATCCCATTTCTTCACGCATAAGTTCTGTCAGCACTTTATGTGAAAGAGTGGCCGGAATTGCGATTTCTTCACCTGTTTTTTGTGAGATTGCTTTCGTATCATCAATCTTAGGGAAGGTAACATGTGCAGTCATGATAGCATCCACGCCTGCTTCCATCCCCTTTTGGAAAGGATACAATTCAACTTCTTTTAGACGTTCCTTATCATGAGGCACTTCAGGCAATCCCAGATGTGAGTCTACTGCTGTATCTCCATGCCCGGGAAAATGTTTTGCAGTAGCGGCAACACCTGCTGATTGCAATCCTTCAGTATAAGCAACGCCCATGTCAGCGACCAGCTGCGGGTCCTCTCCAAATGAACGAACGCCTATCACCGGATTGTCGGGGTTATTATTTACATCCATGACAGGTGCAAAATTCATATTAATGCCGAGTGAAGAGAGCTCCTCTCCAATCGCCTTGCCAACCTTGCGCGAAATCTCTTCAGAACGGGCAGCACCTAAAGCCATATTCCCAGGCATGTCAGTTCCTGATTGAAGACGGGTAACAATACCGCCTTCCTGGTCAATCGTCATCAATAAGCCAAATTTTTCTGCAGCTTTCTGATAATCTGAAACCAATGTGGCAGTCTGTTCAGTTGTCACCACATTTTCACGGAATAATATCACCCCTCCAAGATGATAATCTTTTACCAGCTTCTCTATTTCAGGAAGCATTTCTGTGACATTCTGTCCCTTCCAAGTGCGGAAATCCGGCATCAGCATCTGGCCTACCTTTTCTTCAATAGACATATATTTCACAGCCCGGCTAATAAGGTCATACCGTTTCCCATGCTCTTTAATCATTTTCACTTTAAAACCAGGCTTGCCTTTGCTATTCTTTTCGCGGTCAGGTTTTATTTGTACTGCAATTCGGTCCTTATACACTCCATCAGTAACACTGATAAAGGTTTTTCCTGGCTTCCCCTTAAATGTGATAGTTCCTGACTGATCAACTGCTGCAACAGTTTTATTGGATGACATCCATTTCAGACCGTCTGTAACAGCCATGAAATGTCCCTCTTTAAAAACATGCAGTGCCTTTAATTGAAATGTATTCCCGCTGACTTCCAGGTCGGTCTCAGGCACATTCTGCATAAGTACTAAGTCCTTTGCATTGCTTTTTGCTGATGCTTTATTCAAGGTTCCTCCCATCCACAATTGCGAAACGGCAAGTGTAATTGTAAGAAGGAAAATAAACGTAACTTTGCTGACTTTACCCATTTCTCCAACGTCCTTCCTGCTTTTTCATATGAGTTTACTTTTTACTAAAAAATCAAATACTAATACTTTCTTTTTTCCCACCCGTTTCCTGTGAGGGCAGGCTTAACATTTTTGCCATTTGACAGCTGAAGTTTTACATTATCAACGTACCAGCCTCTGCCATTTACAGAGCTGTCTGTCTCGTATCGGAATCGAATATGCGATGTTCCTGCCGGAATAGCCAGCTTTTCCTTTTTCCAGTCGATGCTGCTGCCTGTATATGGCTGGGCTGCCTGTGTCCAATTGACGCCATCCTCTGAGACCTCTACAAAGGCCATATCCGCATTGGTTTCAGTTCTGTACCAGGTATCGAAGGACAGAACTGCCTCTTCTTTGAGATTGACTTTAGCGGTTAACTCATGCTGAATTTTATCTCCATAACCTGAGAACCAGGCATCTCCTTTCCCTGGAATCGCTACAGGAATGGAATCCGCCACCTGTCTGGCAAATGCACGCCTTGCAATATTCGTTGTAACAGTATTTCTTGAAGGATGGACACGATTCGTTAAGAGAATCGCAATCGTGCCATTATTTCGGTTTATGACGATCGAGGTTCCAGTGTACCCTGTATGCCCAAGCGAAGTCCCCTCTGATAATGCATCCATGAACCATCCCTGACCAAGCTCCCAGCCTAAGCCATGATCATTGCCTGGAAATTGAGGGATTTGATTTTGAATAAGCATTTTCACTGTCTCTTCTTTTAATATCCGCTTGCCGCCATAACGCCCGTCATTCACGTACATATGGGCAAGCCTTGCAAGGTCGGATGCAGTGGAAAAGACACCTGCATGTCCGGCGACACCATCAAGGGACCAGGCATTTTCATCATGAACTTCACCCCATACAAGCCCCCTGCCAATTGCAGGCTGATATTCAGTGGCTGCAATACGATGCTTCAAAGATTCAGGAGGGTTATACATCGTATCCTTCATTCCCAGCGGTTGAGTTATGCGTTTCTTTACAAACTCATCCAGACTTTGTCCAGAAAGGCGTTCGATCAGCGCACCGAGCGTAATCATATTCAAATCGCTGTATGTATACTCTTCACCCGGCTCATTGGCCAATGGATAATTAAAAACGATCTGCATGCGTTCCTCTCTGCTGCTACCTTGTGAATATAACGGAATCCATGCAGTAAAGCCTGAGGTATGGGTCATCAGCTGGCGTATTGTTACATTTTCCTTTCCGTTTTCGGCAAACTCGGGAATATATTCCGCAACAGGATCATCCAGCTGAAAACGGCCTTCATCATACAATATCATCGCAGCTGTTGTGGTAAAAATTTTACTGATTGAAGCCAGATCAAAAATGGTATCTTCGGTCATTTCAATTGGGTTTTGGGATTCAGTAAACTTATCATCTGTGTAGCGGTAGGAATATCCGTATGCATCATGCTTGACGATATGTCCGCGCCTTGCCACGAAAGTGACAGCACCAGGCATAACGCCTTCTGAAATCATCTCCTCCATTAATGGATCGATTTCATCCAGCGGCTGCTGAACCATCCCTGCTCCCATGGCAGAACCAGGATGTAGAATTGGAGAAATCGGCCCAGGACGATCCCATGAAAAAATGGGGTGAATTTTGTGTTTTACACCTTTATTGTTTTTCATTTCCATTGTTGGCTTGACTCCTTCTGAGCTTTGCGCAGATACAGGATATGCTGCAGGAATAAGGAGTGAAGTGCTAAGTGCGGCAGATAGCGCAACAAGCTTAGTTTTGTTTTTCATAGTGCCTCCTTTATTTTTATGAATTTTCAACAGCCTTTAACCTCCTCTATTTAATGAAAGGGTTTACATATTGTAAGATTAATAGAGTCTGCGTATAGTTGTCTATACCACATAAGTCCTGTTCTAGTTAAAACCTTCCATATAATGCAGAAAACCGCTAGTACTTTTTGACTGTTCTGAAAACTTATTAGGGATTTTCAAGTTTTGAGAAATACAAAGAAAGCAGAATCCACATTGGATTCTGCTTATCTTTGAAACTGTACATTATGAAGCCCTGCAAAGATCCCGTTCTTTTCGATCAGTTCATCATGTGTGCCTTCTTCAGCAATACCGTCTTCTGTAACAACCACAACTCTATCTGCATTGCGGATCGTGGCAAGCCTATGGGCTATCACAAGGGTCGTGCGGTTTACGGCAAGCTCGTTCAATGCCGTTTGTATAATTTGCTCTGTTTCAGTATCCAATGCCGAGGTTGCCTCATCCAGGATCAATATCGGCGGGTTTTTCAGGAACATTCTCGCAATCGCGATTCTTTGCTTTTGTCCGCCTGACAGCTTTAATCCCCGTTCTCCAATTTGTGTTTCATAACCATCCGGCAAAGATGCAATGAAGTCCTGCAGGTGAGCTTTTCCAGCCGCGTCTGCAATCTGCTCATCTGTTGCCCCAAGCATACCGTAAGCAATATTCTCTTTAAGGGTACCCGTAAACAGGAAGACATCCTGCTGGACAATGCCAATCTGCGATCTCAGTGATTTTTTTGTCAAGTCCCTGATATCCATGCCATCAATCTTAATACTTCCGCTATTCACATCATAAAAGCGTGGAATCAATGAGCAAATCGTTGTCTTACCGGCTCCTGAAGGTCCAACAAAAGCTACTGTCTCACCTGCTTTTATTTGAAGGTCAATTCCCTCAAGCACCGATTTATGCTCGTCATAACTGAACGATACATTCTGGAAACGAATATCACCTCTTAAGGACTTAACCTCAATGGCATCTTTCGTATCCTTAATTTCCGGTTCAGTATCGATGATTTCTATAAACCTTTTGAAACCAGCCATTCCCTTTGGATACAATTCCATCAGGGCACTTATTTTATCAATCGGCTTTAAGAGCACATTCACATAGAGCACAAATCCGACCAATGCTCCGTATGAAAGCTGCCCGCTGAAGCTCAGCCAGGAACCGTATACAAGAACAATCATAGTAATTAATCTGGTCAGCATATAGACTCCGGAAGCACTGAAGCTCATTATCTTATAAGCTGCAAGCTTGGCAAGCCGGAATCTGCCATTGTTTTCTCTAAATCTTTTAATCTCGTAGCTTTCATTTGTAAAAGACTGAACCACACGCACTCCGGATACACTATCCTCAACCTGGGCGTTGACATCGGCAATTTCACCGTACATTCTTTTCCATGCTTTGTTCATTTTTATATTACAGAACGTTATCAGCAATACAAGAAACGGAAGAACAAGTATGGTTACAAGTGCGAGCTTTACATTGATTGTAAGCATGATCCAAAAGGCACCTGCAAACGTCATGACAGCAATAAATAAATCCTCCGGTCCATGGTGGGCAAGCTCTCCGATATCCATCAGATCATTTGTCACCCGGCTCATGATATGCCCTGTTTTCGTATTATCGAAGAAACGGAAAGACTGCCTTTGCACATGCTGAAAAAGCTGCTGCCGCATATCTGTTTCAATGTTGATGCCAAGCTTATGGCCCCAATAGTTAACAACAAACTGAAGAAGTGTGCTGGTCACATAAAGAGCAAGCAGGCCGGCACTCACAGAAACAATCATGGACCAATTCCCGCTTGGAAGCAGGCTGTCGATAAACCACTGAACAGCTAACGGAAATCCCAGTTCAAGTATGGCAACGAATACTGCCGAACTAAAATCAAGAATGAACAGGCGCTTATGTGGCTTATAGTAGCTAAAAAACCGTCGGATCATGTTATTCTCCCTTTTTCTGAAAAAATCAAATTTACTTGATTATAAATTCACCAGTAATATTTTACAAGAAAAACCTCATCTTGAACGAGTCCGGCTGCACCGCTTTAAAACACTTAAGTTAAAGCATCGGATGTCATTCAACTCTTTGATCTAAACTGAACATTGCGGATCATTTGATTGATGACTTCTGAAATGACAAGTCCTACTGCGATGGCCCCGGATATCATGAATGCTTTTGCAGCGAGCTGTATGGCCATGTTGTAATCATTTTCAACAAAATTCCGCATAGCATTATAAGCAATCCCTCCCGGAACCAATGGAATGATGCCGGCAACACTGAAAATAATAATAGGTGTTTTATACATTCTGGCAAAAACCTGGCTGATCACAGCGATGGTAAAAGCAGCTATTAATGATGAAATGACAGCGTCATACTGCCAATTTACAAGGCCAATATAAACGAACCAGCCGACCATCCCTACAAAGCCGCATTTCAGCAGCGATTTTTTTGGAGCATTGAAAAGCACCCCGAACCCGGCTGATGCAATAAAGCTTGTAATCATATGAGTCAACATAAACATAGACTTTCCTCCGTTATTGCATTTAAAAAGTGAAGATCAGAGCAATCCCAGCACCAATGGCAAAAGCCGTTAAAAATGCTTCAGCCCCTTTTGACAGTCCTGATACCAGATGCCCGGCCATTAAATCCCTGACTGCATTTGTTATCAATAACCCCGGAACAAGCGGCATGACTGACCCAATGATGATCTTATCGAGCTCTGTCCCCACCCCTGAGTACACAAAGAAATAGGCAATAAGGCCAATTAATAATGAAGCAATAAATTCAGAGAAAAATTTGATCTGGACTACTCTATGTACGTATATAAATGATACAAACCCGAGACCGCCTGCAATCATTGCCGGAATAAAATCGTCCCAGCTTCCAAGGAACATAATTAAAAAGCAGCCGCTTGCAATCGACGCTGCAAGAACCTGCTGATAAACAGGAAAAGTATAGTCGGCACTTTCAATTTCCTTCAGCCTTGCCAAAGCTTCCTTCCCATTCAGCTCACCGCTGCTGATCCTGCGTGAAACTCCATTCACTAATGTCACTTTGTACAAATCCGTTGACCGTTCTGAAATCCGAATCAGCTTTGCCGGTTCAGTTCCATCTGTCGAGAATATGATCCCGGTTGGCGTCACATAGCTATGTGAATTCGGAATTCCCAGGGAGGCTGCTATCCTGGTCATTGTGTCCTCTACCCGATACGTTTCGGCACCGCCCTGGAGCATGATTTTCCCTGCAAGCAAGCATATCTCAATTACTTCTATTGTTGGAGGAAATTCTTTCTCCATTCTTTCACCTGCTTTATTTATCTAAAATAAAAACCTCTTATTATAGGGTTACATCTTAACGGAAATGATAAACGAAAGAAAGACTTTTTGTCTAAAATTTTGTATAAAAATGTTTGGCAGCTCCCGATTGCCTATTTTTTGAATAAAAAAGTGATTATTCCTTACAGAATAACCACTTTCCTATTATTTCTTCCATATTCCAAACTGAGCATTAAGCTGACCCTGAATCATTTTTGAACGTGATGCATGATCGTCTTTTTTCTTTTTCCTTTTTAATTCTGAGCGGATTTCCTCCGTTCGGACTCCCTCTTCTCTTTTGTTGGCTATGTCGATGAGCGTCTCTACATCGAGAAAAGAAAACTTCCTGCTTCCCCGTTTTGATCTTTCAGGGAAAATCAATTTCCTTTCTTCATAGTATCGAATCTGGCGTTCACTAAGTCCAGTCAGTTCACTGACCGTTCCAATCGAAATGACTTTTCTGGTTTTGTAGGATGTTTCTTTATCCAATTATGTCACCTCAATCTAACTAATTTATTTCATTATACTAATCTTTAAAACTTTTTCATTATTCCTGTCAGAAAATCTAACAAATAAGCAAAAACCATGTCAAGAAACTTAACATATTAACTGAATTGGCGGTAAATATTTTATAGAATAAAAAAAATTAAAGAAAAGAGGAGATAAGAAATGAAATATTTAAGAAAAGCCATTGAGAAAAAACGGCAATATCTAATCGATCTGCTGGTTAAATCAGGAAGCGAATATCGTCATTCTGAACCTGCTCTGCAAAAGCTGACCTTAACAGAACTTGAGGTTATATTTAAAAAACACAGCAAGCGAAGCCGTTATTGACCAGGGGGCCCTTATGGAAACAAAAAATACAATAGATTTGGCAAGAAGGATTATTGAACTCGATTTACTCCGGGATCAGCTGTGGGAAAGTTTAACGGCAGCAGCCGGTGATTATGCATATGAAATTTTGAGGAATGAACAGAATAGTTAGTAAAGGAACGCTTGAAGAGCGTTCTTTTTTATGTCTATGTTAAAGATTTGTAAACTTTTTATACTCCTCTTTTTTTCTCACATTTATTTTGGTATCATCTTATTATCGAAATTCGATATCGATTTTAGAAATCAATAAAGGAGGCATTTGCTTGGAAGATAAAATACTCCGGAAACTGTTCCTGGGGTTTATTCAAATCCATATTCTTCATCATGCAAAGGAGCACCCTGTATTCGGCACATGGATGGCTGAAGAACTGAAGGAGCACGGATACAGCATCAGTTACGGAACTTTATACCCCATCCTGCATTCTATGGAGTCGGACGGGCTCCTGCATCAGGAAAAGAAAAATGTTGAAGGAAGAATAAGAAAGTATTATACCGCAACAGAAAAAGGAATGGCGGTTTTGGAGGATGCTAGAAAAAAAGCTTTCGAGCTTTTTAAAGAAATTAAGGATTAAAGGAGATGCATATGAAAAAAAACAAAACCCATTTTAATACTTTACTGGAAATTTTAATGGTTTCTGGCAGACTTGGACTCACCTCCTTCGGGGGACCTGTCGCTCATCTCGGATATTTTCATGAAGAGTATGTCCGCAGAAGAAAATGGATGGATGAGAAAAGCTACGCAGACTTAGTTGCACTTTGTCAGTTCCTTCCAGGTCCAGCGAGCAGCCAGGTCGGGATTGGCATTGGTGTTATGAGGGCTGGAGCAGCTGGCGGCATCTTCGCATTTCTGGGTTTCACATTGCCATCGGTCATCGTTCTGATCATTTTCGCCATTCTTCTTCAAGGCATTAATCCGGCAGATGCCGGCTGGATCCATGGCCTTAAAATTGTCGCGGTGGCTGTAGTGGCTCATGCTATCCTGGGAATGGCACAAAAGCTTGTACCTGACCTTCCGCGAAAAACGCTGGCACTGCTCGCAATTATCGCCACCCTTTTATGGCAGACAGCCATTACCCAGGTTGCGGTCATCCTTGTCTCTGGCTTAATCGGATTTTTAATCTATAAAAAGCATAAGGATGACGATAATAAACCGATGGAGTTTCCTATCTCGAAAGGTTTTGCAATAAGCTGTTTAGTTTTGTTTTTTGGCCTTATAATAGGACTTCCTCTTTTAAGGGAGCTAACCGGAGTGGAGTGGGTTGCTTTATTTGATAGCTTTTATCGTTCTGGATCTCTTGTTTTTGGCGGAGGGCATGTTGTACTTCCATTGCTGGAACGTGAATTCGTCCCAGCAGGCTGGCTAAGTCAAGAAGCCTTTCTTGCCGGCTATGGTGCAGCTCAGGCAGTGCCGGGGCCATTATTTACTTTTGCTGCGTATCTTGGAGCAGTGATGAATGGCTGGCAGGGCGGTTTGCTTGCAACGGCCGCAATCTTTTTGCCTGCCTTTCTGCTTATCTTAGGAACACTTCCATTTTGGGACACACTTCGCCGCAATCCTAACATCAAGGGGGCATTAATGGGGGTGAATGCTGCAGTTGTCGGCATTTTAATCGCTGCCTTTTATCATCCCATTTGGACCAGCAGCATCTTGGAGCCGGCGGATTTTGCATTCGCCGCAATATTATTCAGCATGCTTGTTTATTGGAAACTGCCGCCTTGGGTTATTGTTGTGACAGGAGCCGTTGGCGGAACTGTATTAGGAGCTATATTCTAGAATAAGAAAAGCTGCCATATTGATTTGGCAGCTTTTTCTATATCGGAATTTCTAGGATAATTTTTGTCCCTTTATTTTCTTCTGAATTAACACTTATGGAGCCTCCTGAAGCTTTTGCCCGCTCTTCCATGCTAAATAGACCGACTCCTCTTGAAACTTCATTAACATTGAACCCTTTGCCTTTATCTTCAATAACAATACGGATTTCTTCATCCATTTGCCTGATTGTAACTGCTGCTTCATCTACCTCAGCATATTTCCTTATATTTGTCAGCGCTTCCTGTATGATTCTATAGATGGTGATTTCTTTATTTGAACTAAGGCGTGAAGCCAGATAACAATCAAAATGGACGTTGATATTATGATGTTCTGAAAAACGGACCAGGTAGGATCGGATCGCCGGTATCAGACCCAGATCATCAAGCACTGACGGACGAAGCTCCCATGAAAGATCCCGCAGTTCTTCAATGATTTCAGTTGCCTCATCCTGCATTTGATCAAGCAGCGGGTGGCTTATTTCTGCCTGAAGCCTATTAATGGTAATCAAATGGCTGTATAAGTTCTGTCCTATTCCGTCGTGAAGTTCCCGGGACAGCCTTTTCCGTTCATCCTCTTGAACATCTATGATTCTTGTCATCATTTTTTGCAGCTCTTCTTCTGCATTTTTCCGCTGCGTGACTTCATGTCGAATAGCTAGATGCTGGTAAGGTTTTCCTTTTTCATTAAGGAATGGGACGATCGTGGTATCTACCCAATAATAGGCTCCATTCTTAGCTTTGTTCTTGATTTCGCCTTTCCATACCTTTCCGGAAGAAATGGTTCTCCATAAATCTCTGAAAAACTCTTTGGAATGGTATCCTGAGTTGATAATTCTATGATCCTGTCCCAGCAATTCCTGGCGTGAATATTTTGAGATGCTGCAGAACTGATCATTTACATATTTAATTTTGCCCTTTTGATCTGTAATGGCCACAATAGAAGAAGAATCCAGGGCAAATTTTAAATCAATCAGCTCGTTCAGGGAATTTTTCAACTCCGCGACAACACGCTTATATTCAGTGATTTCCTTCCGGATGGCCAGGTATTTATACGGCTGCCCTTTTTCATCAATAAAAGGAACGATTGTAGTATCTACCCAATAAAAGGTTCCGTCTTTAGCTTTGTTTTTAATTTCTCCGCGCCAGACTTCCCCGTTTGAAATAGTGGTCCAGAGGTTTCTCATAAAATCCTTGGAATGATAAGAAGAGTTGATGATTCTATGGTCCTTGCCAATCAGCTCCTCCGCAGAATATTTTGACACTTCACAGAACTTTTCATTCACATAGGTGATTTTACCTTTACTGTCTGTGAAGGCGACGATGGTTGATTCATCCAGGGCAAATTGCAGGTCAACCAATTCTTTTAACGGATATGACTGCTGCTTTTTTAAGCGGGAGCTGTCTTTTACTGAATGAAAGACAATCAAATAATAGCTCTCTTGTTCCAGCTTAAAAGAATTAATTCTATAAAATATTGAAAATACTCCACCATTGCGATGCTGTCCATACTGGTGAACCACTTTACCCTCTTCTGTTTCAAGCAGAGTGATCTCAGGAAGCAGTTCGTCCAGACACTTCCCCTGCAGTTCCTGTTCGCTATATCCAAATTGCTCTTGTGCCTGCTCGTTCACATAAGAGATGTTCCCATATCTATTTACAAGTATTGTTGCATCACTGGAATCAGGAGCAATCTCTCTCTTTTTTGCCTGCTGATTATTCCTGTCCATTTACGTTCCTCCAGTTGCATTTATTTAACCATTCAGCTTATTTTCAAGTGTCCTGGCTGCATCTCTTGCTTTACTTTGCATGCTTTCATCTATAGGCTGCCCCGACCGGTTCCCGATCAAGAGGACCCCCTTGGGAATCCCTTTAAAATGAATGGGAACAGCATATGCATGTATCAGGCCTTCAGCTAGCATAATCGGATATTCCAATGCTTTACCGGGAATATTTTCAGGGAAGTTGTCCACGTACATCTGCCTTCCGGTTGAGATGACTTTCCCTGCAATGCCTTTCCCGTACCTTACGGTTATCCGCTTATATTTATCGTTGCTGTTTCCTGCGGCATAGTGCCATTTTACATCCGGGCCATCAGTATTTTGCAGTGCCAATCCGACAAATTCACATTCAAGCTCTTTCAGCACCTTTTCACAAGGCTGATCTACCTGCACGATTTCTTCAGGGCTGCCCGCCTTATATTCCATAGCCAAGCAGCCCTTTCTTCAAGGCATAAGCAACAAGCTCCGGCCTTGTCTTCATCTGAAGTTTTTCCATTAAATTACCTTTATGTGTTTCAACTGTCTTTACACTAATCACAAGCAGTTCAGCAATATCCTTATTCGAAAACCCTTTGGCTATTAGTGTAAGAACTTCTTTCTCCCTGTCAGAAAGAAGGTTGAATGTATCGGTGTTCCCCTGCTTCACACTTCCGATATACTCCTCCATAAGCCTTTTGGTTGCAGAAGGATGCAGGTACGCATTCCCGCTAGCAACAGACCGGATGGCTGTAAGCAGTTCATCATGGGGTGCACTCTTTAAAATACACCCGGAAGCACCAGCTTGAATCGCCCTGAATAAGTACTCTTCATCATCATGCATCGTCAAAATAAGGATCGCTATTTCAGGCATTAACTTTTTTAATTCTGAGGTTGCCGACATGCCATCTTTCCCATGGGGCATGCTTAAATCCATGACAACCACATCAGGCTTTAATTCCATGGCCTGCTGAATCCCCTCATTGCCTTCAGAAGCTTCACCAACCACCTGCATGTCATCATGGTTATTTAAAAGCATTTTCAAACCCATCCTGACCACCGCGTGGTCGTCGCAAAGTAATATATTGATCAAGCCTGCTCCCCCTTAGCTTTTGTCCGTATATAAAATTCCACAATAGGCAACAAGGGAACCGCTGTATGCAGATCCCTTGATAAGAATAATCTTAGTATAACGGAAGGGTGATATCTATTGAAGTCCCTTCACCGATTTTTGAGCTGATGGCGCATTTGCCGTTGATTAACAGCATTCTTTCCATCATGGCAGCAATGCCGGCTGAGTTTTTCATCGCGGCATCTACATCAAAGCCCTTCCCCTTATCATTAATCGTGATTGAAAGCTTTCCCGGCTCCCACCGAATGAAAATGCCTGCACTCATTGTATCCGCATACCTTGCTATGTTAGCCAGAGCTTCCTGGCAAACACGGAACAGAGTAATCCTTTCCTGTTCCCTGATTTGCACTTCCTTTCCCTCATGCTGAAGATCAACGGTGACTCCATATGTGGAAGTGTATAATTTCAGATAACTTTTCAGGGCCGGGAGCAGGCCGAGGGTTCCTAGAGCAGGGGGATGCAATTCCACAGCCAAAAGCCTAATCTCCTGAATTGTCTTTTCCATCATTTGTGCCATATCCCCTATATGACCTTTCATCTCTGGCTGATCGACAGAAGTCAGAATGAACTGCATGCCTGTATATAAGCTGTAAAGCGTCTGCCCTACCCCTTCGTGAAGCTCCAGGGCAATGCGCTTGATTTCATCTTCCTGAGATTGAATGATATATGAACTGATATTTTTCTTTGCTGGCTGGGTTTCCATTTCATCCCTCCTCCTTTTGAAATTATTTAGCTTATTTTATGCTTTTTTTACCCGATGGCTGGAAATATCGCTGAACATGCCTGCATATTGAACTACATCTCCGGCATCATTTTTAATGGCACTTATGGTAAGCCATTGGAGATACTGTTCCCCATCCTTACGGGAATTCCATATCTCCCCTTGCCAGAATCCATTTTTTTCAATTGAATTCCACAAGTCCTGATAGAAGGCTTTAGATTGTCTTCCTGATTTAAGGATACTTGGTTTTTTGCCGACTACTTCCTCTTGATTATAGCCGGTAATCTCTGTGAAAGCAGGGTTTACAGAGATGATTTTTCCGTTCTTATCTGTAACCAGTATACCTTCGATTGTATGATCAATCACCTGGCTCGCAATTTCCATCCTTCCCTGGAAGTACATCCATACAACCAGAATTAGGCTGGCAAGCGCGACCTGAGATAATGCCATAAAACCTATCGCATAATGCCCTGTAATATTAAATAGGAGAGTTAAAAGCAGCGGAGGGAAAAATCCGCCCAGACCGCCCATTGCAGACACAATTCCGTTTACAATGCCTGCCTGCTTCTGGAAATACATAGGCACAAGCTTAAAGATAACGCCATTTCCTATTCCTGCTGATAGAGCAATGCTTAGGCATCCAAATGTATACCATGTAATAGAAGGAGATAGAGATAGAATCACCGCAGAAATGGTATAGACTCCAAAAACAAACATCAGCAAAACTAAAGAGTGAAAACGGTCAGCCAGCCATCCGCCTATTGGCCTCATGGCAGTTGCCAGAACAATGAACCCTGCTGTTCTTAATCCCGCATCAACTTTATCAAGTTCAAAGTGAGCTACAAGGAAGTTTGGCAGATAAATAGTAAAAGCCACAAATGACCCAAAGGTAATAAAATAGAATAGGCTCAAAAGCCATAGTTTTTCATTTTTATAGACGCCTTTTATTTGCTCGATAAGCGGAGTCTGTACCTTAATTTCTTTTTTATCTCCCAGGAAGAAGTTAGCCGCAATGAAAATCCCCAGCAGAACAAGGTAAATCTGTACAGTTAGGGACCAGCCAAGTTTTGTGGCAACAACTGGTGCTGCAAAGGCAGTGATGGCCGTTCCAAGATTCCCTGCCCCATAAATGCCATTTACAAATCCATGGCGCTCCTTTGGGTAATACTTCGGAAGGGAAGTAACACCTACAGAGAATACTGCTCCGCCAAGGCCAAGGAATAATCCCCCGATAAGCAAATCAGTAATCGAATCTGCTATGCTGATATAATAGACTGGGAATAATAGAAGTATAAAACTCAGCATAAAGATTACTCTGGCGCCAAACTGATTAGCATAATATCCCAGAGGTATTCGAAGCAGTGATCCGAGGATGACCGGAACAGCTGTTACAAGCGCAAGCTTGTCGGATGGAATATTGATATCTTCCTTTATAAACGGCATAAGGGAGGATATCAGCACCCAAACCATAAACCCGGCCACTAAATTTAACGTCTGCAAAGGAAGCTGTATTTTTCTTATCATTTTGTTCACGCTCTCTTCTTAATTACATATTTTAATCCGGCTTCCTGATCAATTGCAGCCCACTGGGTCTCGGATGCTTTTACAGAGGATGTCAGCGGGACCGCAAAAAAGTTCATTTTATCAAAATAAATCCGCAAGTGTGTTCCATCAGGGCAAAGTCCGGTTTTTTGAATTATCTTAGGAACAAATGGCGCTTTGTCACTTCCATCTTCATCTAAGATTGCCACCTGAACCCTTTCCCTGACAAATCCATCCAGTTCCTTTTTATTAATGAGTTCCACAGCTGCCGCACCCTCTTTTAGCAGGGTAAACATACATCTGGTATCCCTGAAGATATTTCCAGAAGGATTCTCCTGCGTTTTCTTCTATAAATTCAATGGTTTCCTCTTCCGATTGCCATTTGCTCATGCCTTTTACCTCTGCTACAACAATGTCCATGCCGTCATGTGACTTTTCATCCAAGTACCAGTTAAGGCGGACTCCCTTAAAGAGCTCAGACAGGAGCTGATCAACTTCAGAAACAAAATTGCCGGATTGTTCTCGTACAAAACAAAAATCAAGATAAGTTTCACTATTCATGTAAATCACGCCCTCATGTTAATCGTCTTTTTATAAGCGAATACAGCCAGGGGAAAAAGAATAATATTCAGCCCGCCGAAAATCAGTACATTTTCATAGTTTTCGTAATAAAATTGATGGACCATATATTGAGTGAAGACAATATTCATCATTAGTATCGCGGCTAAGATAATGACGCCCAGGTAACTACGCTTCATAACGCTTCACCCTCACTGCATAGACTGCACCATTCTCAACTTTAACCTGTATTTCCGGAAGCGGCCTTCTTGGCGGTCCCGCTGTTGGCGCACCGGTTTCCACATCGAACTTCCCGTGGTGGCAAGGGCATATCATTTCTCCTTGCTCCTTCACCCAAAATACCGGGCAGCGCAGATGTGTACACGCATTTTGATAGGCAACATATTTGTTCTCTGATAAGCGAATCAATATCGCATCATCATGATCACCGGGAAATTTGAACTCCACTGCATCACCGATTGGCAGCTTGCTTACTTCGGTTATTTTCTTATGAGGATATTCTTTTTCGCCCAGCCCCATTAATTCTTTGGCAGCTACCGCCCCCCAGGGAAGGGAGGACACCGCAAATACGCCGGCAGCACCAACCAGGGTTTTCATAAATCCCCTTCTATCCAGTTTTCTTTCATTATTCCGTTCGATATTATGCGTGTAATTATCCTCATTAAAGGGAATCTTGTTATTCCTTTCAGACATCCCTAATCCCTCCTAAAACAGCTTTGTAATCCCCTGCAGAATTCCCGGCAGATTTACCTTTACGTTTGTTTCGCCTTCAAGATAAGGCATGCTTGTAACCCATTTGCCGTTATCAAGATTAAATTGCTTCTTCTTGTTTTCAATTTCTTCATCTGTCAGCCACTGCAATGTGTTGGATGGACATACACTCGCACACATAGGAGGAATGCCATCTTTAGTACGGTCAATACATAGGTCGCATTTGTACATTAAGTTCTGCTCAGTATCAAATTTCGGGATGCCATATGGGCAGGCAATGGTACAGTTCTGGCAGCCGATGCATTTTTCGACAAGTGCGGATAACACAGCGCCTGTTTCATGAATTTGAATAGCCTGGGCAGGACAGCTTCGCGCACATGCTGGATTTTCACAGTGAAGGCACATGAGAGGCATTGTCTGCCGGTTTACAAGAGGATTTACATCATACACATAGTTTCTGTTGCGCTCCTCATGCCCCCCGCATTGTGTACATGCTGCCAGACAAGAACGGCATCCTATACAGTTTTCAAGTTCCAAATACAGCCTCTTTTTCATTTATTGCACCTTCTTTAATTCGACTTTTTCCAGCTGTGCAGCACATGCCTTGAACTCAGGCATACGGGAGATTGGATCTAATGCTGCAATTGTTAGCAGATTAATAGAATCTTCATGTCCAAAATGGTATGGAACAAAGACTGTATCCTTGCGGATAGCTTCCGTAATTTTGACTTTATAAATAGCCTCGCCTCTTCTTGTATATAAACGCACTCTTTCTTCATGCTCCATATTATAGGCAGAAGCTGTTTCAGGATGGATTTCTACAAATGGTTCCGGACACATATCATGCAGGAATGGTATCCTTCGGGTCTGATTGCCTGATAGATAATGATAAACTACCCGGCCAGTTGTTAAGCGGAGCGGATACTTTTCACATGGTTCTTCGGCTGGCGGACGGTACGGCAGGGCGCATATTTTGGCTTTGCCATCTGGATGGTAAAATTTCTTATCAAGGAACATATGCGGTGTCCCTTCATCATTTTCGTCTTTGCACGGCCAGAAGACTCCGTCCTGCTTATCGATTTTATCCCATGTAGCTCCATAGTAATCTGCATAGCCGCCCTTTGTTGCAAGCCTGAACTCATCTGCAACATCGCTTGCTGTTTTTAGGTGAGAAAAATATTTTCCTCTGCCTAACCGCTCAGCCAGCTCGACTTGAATCTGCCAGTCCGGCTTTGATTCGCCTACAGGCTCCTGAGCCTTATTAATCTTAATAATACGTCCTTCAATATTTGTTACTGTTCCTTCATCCTCTGACCACGTAACTGCTGGCAGGATTACATCTGCAAATTCAGCAGATTCAGATAGATAAAAATCGGAGCAGACCATGAAATCTAATGTTTTAAATGCTTTTCTGACAAAATTCTGATTTGGTGCAGATACAGCCGGATTTGAACAAAGAAGATATAAACCACGAATGGTCTTTTGCTCCATCAGCTCTATCATTTCATACGCGGATACACCAGGCTGCGGCATTTCTTCCGGGCTAATGCCCCATACACTGCATACTTCTTCAACATGTTTTGGATTTGTAATTTTTCTGTAGCCTGGAAGCAAATCTGACTTTTGTCCATGCTCCCTTCCGCCCTGTCCATTGCCCTGCCCGGTGAATGTGGCTACTCCGGCTTTTGGACGTCCGATTTTTCCTGTTACAAGAGCCATATTGGTGTAGGCGGAAACATTATCAACACCTTTATGCTGCTGTTCCACTCCTCTTGCAAACATAACAACTGCATTGGGTGCTTTTCCGTATATTTCAGCTGCTCGGATTATTTTTTCCGGTGCTACACCAGTCAGCATGCTTGTATATTCAGGGGTGAATTCCTTTACCAGTTCCTTTGTTTCTTCAAATCCGTTCGTATGTTCATTAATAAATTCTTCATCTATATAGCCCATTTCAATTAATTGATATATAATTCCGTTTGCAAGTGCAAGGTCTGTTCCGGGCTGCAAATCAAGATGGAGGTCAGCCCTTCTCGCAATTGGCGTTTCACGGGGATCCACCACAATGATATAACCGCCTCTTTCCTGAACGTTCCAAATACGGAACATGGAAGTTGGGTGGCACTCAGCTGTATTACTTCCGGCGATGAACAGACAGTCAGTTTCATGAATATCTGTCCAGGGCAATGTTGACCCTCTATCCACTCCGAAAGAACGAAGGAATCCGCCGGCTGCACTTGACATACAGAATCGGCCGTTATAGTCGATATAGCGTGTTCCCAGAGCAACCCGGGCAAACTTTCCTGTCAGATAACATTTTTCATTTGTCATTGAAACTCCGCTGAAAACGGACAGTGAATCTTTTCCGTATTTTTTCTGAAGCTCTTTGAATTTTTTTGCGATCAAATCATACGCCTCATCCCAGCTTGCTTCCCGGAATCCTTCTGCCGTTCCTTTCAAAGAAGCATCATCCCTGATCAGCGGTTTTAGCAGACGATCTTTGTGGTTGGTCTGCTGGTAGGCGGTAACACCTTTCGGGCACATTTTGCCAACAGTAACCGGCCAGTCATAACGGGGTTCAACCCCGATAATTTTATTTGTCTGTGTATTAACCCTCAAGTTCATTCCACATTGCATGCCGCAATAACTGCAGTGAGTTTTTATCAATTTTTCGTTCGGATGGTTTAAATTCTCTATTTCTTTAAAAAACTTATCCCTTTGCATTCTGGTTTGCCTCCTTGACCTTCACTTCATGAGTAGGGAATCCGGAAAATTGTGCAATCCGGTATTTTCTTCGGCAAGGGAGGCACATTTCAGCAAGATGATGCCCTTCCTTTGCTTTGAATTCAATAGCGTTCACGCCGAGTACATCGACTACATCTTTTGATTGTTCAACTGAAACAAACTGATCTCGGCAGACCCTGCATTCCTTCATGCCCTGTTCAGCGTAATGTTCCCTGTAGTTTCTTGCCAGAACACTCATTGGGCGGAAAGGAATATGTGCAAGCTTTCCAAACGGCAGGTAAATCAGTGTGATGATGACTGACCATTGATGGATCAGGGACATTGCTGGCTGTCCTGAGCCGTGCAAAAAGATATTCATAAAGGTTAAAGCCAAGCCTGTGAAACTAACTAGAAGCAGCATATACAGTGGCATGAAATCATACAGGAATTTCTGCTCTGCTCTAGCCTGCATATTTCTCAGGCGGCGGTAAAGCGCCATGCAAACACCGGCAATTACCATTACTGCTGTGATATTCAGTGCATTGTAAGAAAGGTTGGCGATAATGCCATCCGCCGGAACCGTCATCACCTTCATGCCCATTGCAATAATGTTGTAATGGCCATTATCATCCATCGTAAAATACATCCAGCCGAACACGAGAGGGAATGTAACAAAGCAGGATAGGATACATCCCCAGCCGATCAGTACGTGCTGAGTCCATCGGTAAATTCCCCTATTCCAGATAAAGTTGTAAGTTGCAAGATGCTCAACAGATGTCTTTGGCGTTGACTTTCTAAAAAGCAGCTTCAATCCTTTTTTCAAAATAAGCTTAGTTGGCGGTCTTTCGCCCCAGGCGATGAATCTATAGAAAAACCCTCCAATAAACACAATCGTTCCGACCATATATCCGTAAAGGTTTAAATCAACATGTGTAAACATTCTCGTGCCAATAAAAGAAAGAATAGCTAATGCTGTTACAGATAAAAACATCGACTTGGCAAAATGTGATGCAAACGCATTGTTTAATGTGTTTCCTGATTTTTGATTGACTGCAGCTTTTGCCTGCATAATAACTCCTCCTCATTCACAAACAATTACCTTAACCTTATTGTAAAATCGGGAGGAGTTTTTACATATCGGGGAAATTCCCCATTAGGAGGGGGAATTTCCCCTATCTTGGTATGCTGTTAATTTCATCAAAAAAACTCCCGCGTTCCCGAGAGAGTCCGAATAGAGCCTTCATTCTCCTTCTTCCAGAAATAATGCCTTCTCTCTGGAAGAAGATATGCTATTATTAGAAAAAAGGAGTGGTTATTATGGCTAAATCAGCAGCAAAGAAGATGCGCGATAAAGCAGTGCGTGAGGGGAAAAGGAATCCTGAATGCAGCAGAAGTCCCTTTGTATTTACAGACATGCGATCGAGGAAAACAAAAACAAAAAAAGATTATTTATATAGAAGTAAAAATAAGAACCTCAATTCTGAAGAAGGCAGAAAAGATGGTTCTTTTTATTATACATATTTGAGGGACCTTGATTATAATGCTCAATTTATCTTGCCTGGACTGCAGTTTATTTCACAATAAAAAAAAACGGCCTGTCCATTAAGACCAGCCGCTTTTTCTGCTTTTATTTACTAATGCCCTTTTGTAATATTCCCATTTCTTCAATATTTCTCCGCGTTTCATTATCACCAAGTTCATAAATCAGCTTATACATATCCTCCATAGAAGCATCATAATTATGATTTTCTGCCTTCTCCTTATCCTCCACAAACGGAACATGTGCAAGCTCAAAAGTTTTCATATCTGCGTCATAATTACTCTCAATGTAATCAGCAAGCTCCTGCATTTCCTGGTCATTGGCATGAATTTTAAACTGCCATTCAACTGCTTTAACTGGTTCTGCGTAAACTTGTGCATTTTCAATATCTATATAATATGATTTTTTTGTTTGATCCATAGTTCACATCTCCTCTGCTTTTATACGCTATTTACCACAAATCATCGAAGTTTAACCATTTATATTGAATACATTTTTAGGCTTCGGATGGGCATGATATAGCTGTGCATTTTAAGGAAGGTGGCACAATAATGAATTTTCTCAGGAGGTATACTATGGGTATTTTAAGCGGAAATCCAAAAGATGAGCCGATGCACTATGGTGAAGTCTTCAGTACTTGGTCTTACCTGCTTGCTGGAAAAGGAATGGCTTCTGCGTACCAGACCATGCTAAGCCACTCTGGAGATGAGGACTTAAAGAAATTGCTTCAGGAAGCTATTCGCCTATGCAAGCAGGAAGAAGAACAAATCGAGGCGATGTTAAAGGAAAACGGGATTGGCCTTCCTCCTGCACCGCCTGACAGGCCCGATGCTTGTGTGAATGATATTCCTCCAGGTGCCAGGTTCATGGATCCTGAGGTAGCTGCAAAATTAGCGGGAGACCTGGCTGCAGGATTGGTTGGCTGCAGTACAATTATGGGACAGTGTATTCGTGAAGATATTGCAGGCATGTTTGGCCAATTTCATACACAGAAAGCTGCATTAGGTATAAAGGTTCTTCGCATGAATAAAGAAAAAGGATGGCTGATTCCTCCGCCGCTCCATCTTCACAAATCAGATAATTGCTAAAGGATTACTTAAAGATGCAGGATGAAAAAGAGAGCAGAGTACAGTCTGCTCTCTTAGTGATTTCTGATAGGTATGTATTACAGATTCCCCACCAAACAAAATTATTATAAAAAAGCCTTAGTCCGCAATGTGACTAAGGCTCATTTTGTTACTCAGAGTATTTGCTTTCGCTCGAATCAGGTGAGACCATTCCGCCCGCACCGCTGGAATTAATATCAGGTTCTGCTCCTTCAGGCTGAGATGGCAGCACTTTGTTTTTCTTTTGATTAGGAAGGCCGGAATTCTCCTTTAGATACTGATCATTTTCCATAATCGTCACCACTTTGAACCCTGTTCCCTCCAGCTGGCTCTTCAATCGATCAAATACTTGTGTCTGATTATGATTCAATTCCTGATTATCATACTGAAGCTCTACATTTATTGTTTTCATGTCAGGACCTCCTTTTCTAACTTAATTTCCCGAAAGTCCCTTAACTAAACAATATTGAAAGTTTAAAAAAAATAAAGGTTTGTCACAGATCATAATAGGCTATTAAAAAAATAACAATTGGAACAGGAGCATGATAGTGATAAAAGAATGTGAATATTTGTCGTTTATTAAAGAAATCGGACGTCTTGTGAATGATTATTATAGATGCAATGACGAAAGGATAAAGCAAATACTTTTAGCGGATATCCAGTTAATCGGTCAGGCATTAAATTAATTGGATAGAAATACCATTCCCTTCATTCCTTTTTGAATCCTGAATATATATATTATTGTATGCTGGAATGATGAAAGGAGCAGACACATGTGGTTTTGGATTCTGGTAATCTCCATGTCTATTTTTATCCTCGCCATATTTGAAGAAACGATTCAATTTCTGGTTAATCGCAAAGTCTTTGGAAAAAGCGATACACCTGTTTTGGTTAAGGAAAAATTAAATCAAATAAAAAACAAATTAATGTTCAAGAAAAGCCATTCCCAATAGGAAAGGCTTTTCTTGAGGTCCCGCAATTTGCAGCTGCCTGTTCAAAGATAGTGCTCTTTCACTTAATGCAGTGCCGGCCATAGTGATCCAGAACGGCCTGCCATTTCCTTTTTAATTGGGGACAATACAAAATTTACTTATTCATAAAAGCCCTCCTGAAAACAGGAAGGCTTACTATCAGGATTCCTCTGCCCCGGAAGTTTCTTCATCTGACTGTTCCTCTTCTGCTCCGTGCTTCCGCTTCTTTTTCATCTCAAAATAGACATCTAAAACCTTCCTGCCAATTTCATAATTGGCTGTATGCCCGCTTCTTCCCTGGTATGCCCATGGAACAATGACAGACATGGCAATTTGAGGATTATTATGCGGTGCATAGGCAACAAGGCTTAAGTTCATAACATCTATTAATTTATCACCCTTTTTTTTGAGCGGGCCGTCATAAAATGCTTCGGCTGTACCTGTTTTTCCTGCAGGAGAATATGGTGCGTCTGCGAACCTTCTATATGCAGTCCCTTCAGGATGCTGCATCACCTGTCGAAGTCCCTCTTTGACAGTGTTAAGTTCAATATCACTCACATCTATCGTATTTAAGACTGTCGGCTGGATATCCTTCCAGATAGGACCCAACTCCTCCTGCTCTTTGGCAGGCTCACGGATCTCTTTTACAAGCCTCGGCTGAACACGATAGCCGCCATTTGCAATCGTTGATATATATTGGGCCATTTGCATCGGAGTATAGGTATCATACTGTCCGATTGCCAGGTCTAATAGGAAGCCCGGCAATCTAAGAGGCCCCTCATAGCCTATTGCCTCATTCGGCAAATCGATCCCTGTTCTGACACCAAGTCCAAATTGGCCGAAGGATTCTCTCATATCTTCAAATGCATTAGCGTTTTTAAATCCAAGAGGCTGATCATAAGCATACCTTGCATCCGCGATTTCGATTGCAGTTTTGAACATATAAACGTTTGAGGATATGCGCAAGGCCCTTGTTTCGTTCATTATTGCCTGAAAGTTAAACCACGATTTTTTAACCTGTGGTGTACCTGCTATTTTCATTGGTGCATCTAAAAATGAAGTCCCTGGTGAAATTGCACCGGTTTTATACCCTGTTAAAACAGTTGCCCCTTTTACAGAAGAACCTACATTATATGAGGAGGCAATCGTACCCAGCGCATAATCCTGCATAACTGTTTTGCCATCATCATCTTTGTCTATCATTTTCCCTGCCATTGTCAACACTTCACCAGTATACGGATCCATCAGGACGACGAATGCCCGGTCCATTAAATATGTTCCCCGGGTCCGCTTAGCAGCCCAAATTTCCTCTTCCAAAATTTTTTCCACAGCTTTCTGGAGGTCCATATCAATCGTCAGGACAAGATCCTTGCCTCTTTGGCCTTCCGAAACCACTTCACTTCCGAGAATTTCCCCTTTTTTCGTAATCAGCTTTTCTTTTGATTTTTGACCATGCAGAACATCCTCATATTGCATTTCCAGATAGCTCTTTCCAACACGCTCATTTCTGCTGTAATCCCTGGCCAGAAAATAATCAAGCCGCTCCTGGGGCAGCCCTTCACTGGAATCCGTAACCTTCCCCAGCACCGTCTGAAGCGTACTGTCAAAAGCATAAGTCCGGTCCCAGTCTGTGGTTGTATTGACACCTGGAAGATATTGAAGATTCTCGCTTACTGCCGCATATTCCTCATGTGATACGCCTTCATTCTTAACAATTTGCGGTGTCATCGCATAGCCGCTCGTAAATTCCCGAAAGATTGCTCTTACTTCCAGGTCCTGCTTGCTCAGCAGCTTCAGGTCTTCTTTAGTGATTCTTTCAAGCTGCATGTCATAAATTTGCTTATCATCCAGTTTTTTCTCTTTAAATAGCTTCCATTCCTTTTCAGTTATTTTTTCCCGGACAGCATCGGGATTTTTTAGAATCCAATGATCCTTCATATCCCTTTCGGTCACTTTATCTATCTCTTTATCAATCAGCACGGCCAGCCGCTCTGCCACCTCAAGCATTTCTTCCTGTTTGGCATTCCGGTTGGTATATGTAATCGCACTCTTTGGGATATTATCTACGATAACCTGATGGTTCCGGTCAAGCATCCTCCCCCTTGGAACCGGGTTTGATACGATAACATCCTCTGTCCTATCAACCTCTTTTTTGTAGGTCTCTCCATTTACAATCTGAACTACGCCAAGCCTTAAAATTAGTACAGAAAACAAAACAAAAACAGCAAAAAACAATAAATTGACCCTAAAAGGCACATGGCTTTTCTTTTTCTTTTTTTTCCCCATGTACGAATCTCCCCCCTAATGAACACGATGTCTGAATAATAGAGATTCTTCCAAATCTTCCCCAGTTAAATAATTCCACAAATGTAGTGGAATTCCTGCCAGTCTTAATTTTTTGTTATATAAAGGAATTTACATTAGGTAAGGAGAAATGTTAATCTGATTATCTTTTTAGGAGGGAATTAGCATGGAAAGAGCACAAAAATATTTAACCTATTTTTTATCCCATCGAAAGGTGACCAATGAGCTGATTTGGAAGATTGATAATAATAACGTTGATTATAAACCAGCAGAAACAAGCATGTCTGCCGGTAAACTGGTTACGCATATGCTTACTTCATTTTATATGTTTGCCAAAACAATCAAAGATGGCAGCCCGGCAGTGTTTGGCGAAAAGTTCGATGAAATTGCGCCAAATCTATCTGAAGCTGCTGAGAATTTTACAGAGAAAACAATTAAAGTTATTTCATCTTTAACCAATGAGGAATTAGAAAGAAAAATTGATATGTCACAGATTTTTGGAATGGAACTTACCGGCAGCCAGCTGTTGAAGATTGCAATGGATCATGAAATTCATCATAAAGGGAATTTGTTTGTTTATGTACGTGAGATGGGCCATACGGAGCTTCCGAGATTTGTAAGCAGAGGGTAAGAAGACGGACGCATTACGCGTCCGTTTTATAAACTATTTAGTGGGGAAATTAATTCCGCCAGTTCATTTTTTGGTGAATTCACTTTGGATGATACCGGATATTTATCCATTTTTTCTGCCGGATAAGGTTCAAGTAAAGACTTTAAGTATGCAGTGTCATGAAGATGCGGATTCAGCCAATCCTCAAAATCTTTTTCCTCTAAAATGACCGGCATTCTGTCATGGACTTCTTCTGTTACTTCATTAGGCCCTGTTGTAATAATTGTACAGGTTAATAAGGGAGATTTGCCTTTATTCCAGATATCCCAAATTCCTGCAAAAGCAAAAGGCTGCTCATCTCTCATAATGAACCTGTAAGGCTGTTTTCCTTCTTCGCTTTTTTTCCATTCATAAAATCCGTCTGCAAGGATTAAGCACCTTTTGTTTCTAAAAGGACCTTTAAAGCTCGGTTTGGAATCAATGCCTTCTGCCCTGGCGTTTATCATTTTGTAACCTATTTTTTCATCCTTCGCCCAGTAAGGCACCAGCCCCCATTTCATCTGCCTGCCGATCCTCTGCTTGCCGTCGCCGGTGACTGTTAAGATATTTTGGCTCGGGGCAATATTATATCGGGGGATAACCTCCCCTTCTGCATATTCAAACCCAAACAGCAGCTGAAGATTTTGAATTGTTTCCGTCAGAGTAAACCTGCCGCACATTAAATTCACCTCTTTAAGTTAATTTTAAGATATTGTTCATCTATTCCTGGCTATAGCACATATTAAGACTGTCAGCTATTTTAAGGGAGGTATGTAATATGACAAAACAAGGAAGACAAAATCCTAATCAAACAAGAGCTCAAATTGAAAAACAGGATAAGCGAAATGATGTTGAACTCGGAAGCGAGTTTCAGGCAGGAAACACAAAATCTCAAAGCCAGAAAAAAAGCGGAAAACAAATTAATAAGAACTAATTAAGATGAAATCCCCCAGGTAACGGGGGATTTTTAAGTCCTAATTGTATAAATCTGGCCATCTACCGCAAAAGAAATCCGCCCTGTTTCCTCTGATACAACTATCGCAACCGCGTCAGATTTTTCAGTGATACCTATTGCTGCTCTATGCCTGGTTCCAAGTTTCTTTCCTTCCATGCTTTTTTTAGTAAGAGGAAGGATACTGCCTGCAGAAATTATCGTATCTTCTCTAATTAATGTTCCGCCATCATGCAGCGGATTCCCCGGGTAAAAGATTGTTTCGATTAGTGTGTGGCTTACTTTTGCTCCAATCGGCGTCCCGTTATGTATATATTCTTCTACCGGCTGTCTTCTTTCCACAACAATCAGCCCGCCATGCCTTTTTTCGGACAGGTGCTGGGCGGCGAGTGATAAGCTTGAGTATTCCTTCGTAAATGGTGCTAAATATGACTGCAGATAATAAGTCGAAGCAATGGCGTGGGCTTCTGTAACAGTCTTATGCAAGGTTTCAAAATCGGATAATATACAGCAGCTGAATTCCTCAAGGGTTTTGGAAAGTGAGTGAATTTGATCATCAATACTTCCAATGTACCGGTTTAAATCTTTTCGGTACTGTTCTTCGCCATAAATCACCAGACTTCCTCCAATCTTAATTCATAATAGTACCTTTTCCAGTAAAAAATTATTTATCCATTTTACGGAATAGGTTTAGAACCTCTTTATAGGGACTAAATATAAGTATTACACAGCGAGGTGAGGGACTTGTTCGATATTTTCGCAAGACAATTTGAAAAACCACAAGGGTTACTGGGAAAGCTCGCCGGGAAAATTATGTATTTTGAGAACCGCAAGATTAACAGATGGACGATAGAACAATTACAGATAAATCGCAGAGATTCTATTTTAGAAGTTGGCTTTGGCCCCGGATATAGCATTAAACATATTATGGACCAATGGCGCTATTCAGAAACGGATGGAGTCGATGTATCGGAAGATATGAGAACAGCTGCAGCCAAACTGAATGATGACTATATTCAGCAGGGAAAAGTCAGATTGTTCGTGAAAGATGTTCATGATTACTTTCCGGATAAAAGGTATAATAAAATATTTTCAGTCAACAATTATCCGCTTTGGAGAAAACCAAGGGAGTCTCTTCAGCATCTGCATGGGATGCTTGAAAAAGACGGAAAAATTGCCATCACGGTTCAGCCAAGAGAAGAAGGAGTGGATGAAACCATTACCAAAAATTTGGGGCAGGTAATCAAAGCTGATATGGAGGCTGCAGGATTCCATTCCATTTCCATTTCATTTAAAGAGGCCCGTCCTGTATTAACCGTTTGTGTAACTGGAATTAAATAATAGGAATGAGCGGGGAAAACCCCGCTTTTTTTGCTTTACCAGCCCCGGCTGGCTCCCCCGCCGCCAGATGAGCCGCCTCCACCTCCCCGCGGACCGCCACCTCCTCTGCCTCCGCCTCTTGAGAGAATGGATAGTATGGCATATGAAAAGGTCCCGCCAAAGAATTTAATATCAAGAAACAGCAAACCGATAGCAATGAAAATCAGCAGCCAGGAAGGAATGCCAATGCCTCCATCCTCTTTCCCGGCATCAGTATATTCGCCGCTGTTTCCCAGGTTCACTTCTCCGGCAGCCTCCTGTACAAGCACCTTATAGGTTTCAATTACCGCATTATTGGGCTGCCCATTCTGGAGATATGGAATTGTTATCTGATCCAGAATCCTTCCGGCTTTCCCATCCGGAATTCGGCCTTCAAGCCCATAGCCAACCTCAATGCGCACCTTCCGATCCTGCATGGACACAACTAATAAGACACCATTATTTTCTGCAGCGCTGCCTATGCCATATGACCGGAAAGCTTCGTTTGCATATTCTTCAATCGTCCTGTTCCCAATTGTTTCAACAATTAACACTGCTGCCTGAGCAGTTGTCTGATCCTCTAACTGCCTTCCCAGGCTGTTCAGTTCTGATTTTTCCTGTTCATTTAGAACACCTGCAAAGTCCTGTACATAAATATCTCCAGCGGGCTGGGGTATGGATTCTTCTGCATGGACTGAGAAAGCCCCCATAATTACATTTACTAAAAGAAGGGTCAAAAAGACCCTGCGGATGATCATTCTCCATTGCCTCCAAAGTCCACTTCAGGCGCTTCATTCGCCAATGGATCCGCCCTGAAATACTCTTTTTCATCAAAGCCTGTTATCCCGGCAACAATTGCACCTGGAAACCTTTTTACTTTTTTGTTATATACAGAAACCTGGTCATTATAATCCTTGCGGGCTACCGATATCCGATTTTCCGTACCGGCAAGTTCGTCCATTAATTGAGTAAACTGCTTATCCGCTTTTAAATTGGGATAGTTCTCAACTACTACCAGCAGCCGGCTCAGAGCACCTGACAGCTCAGCGTTTGCTGCTGCTTCCTCTTCTGGCGAACGGGCTCCCGCCAATCTCGCACGTGCATCTGATACCGCCTGAATCGTCTCCTTCTCGTGAGCAGCATACCCCTTAACTGTTTTAACCAGATTAGGAATCAAATCCAGCCTTCTCTGCAGCTGATTTTCAATTTGGGAATAAGCCTGATCCACATCTTCCTCAGCACTGACGAATCCGTTATAACTGGACATCAGCATCATACCTGCTATGACTACTGCCGCAATCACGGCAATTAAAACTCCCATGCCTTTTTTCATTTGCGCCACTCCTATGTCTGTGTTGTTTTTATCACTTGCATGATATTTTTCCTTTTTTGAGAGGAAGTTAAACCAAGATATTAGGCGGGAAGCTATTGCACGGTAATTTGTTTCTGGGAAATGTTTTCGTTGAATTATGCCCGTGCTGGATTGCCAGGTAAATGGTAATTATCATATAGTTTCTCGGGAACTGCATGTGGGAGATTCCTACTCTTTTGCGCTTCTTAATTCCGTCAAACCCTGTAACACAGAAAAACCGGAACCCGCCAGGGCTCCGGTCCAAATATGCTTATTTAATAAAGTTCTTTGCAATCAGTTCACTGAATTCCGGTTTATCCTTCAGGAATTTCAGCGTGTAGGAAGAATCTGCGAATTCCTGGATTGTGTCTGCATCAACATCATAAGTGAACCCGATTCTATCCCAGGCGCGGTCTACTACTTCTTTTTCCAGCTCCTGTCCGGTTACTTCTTTAATGTCCTTGATTGTAATAGCCTTTGCTTCTTCAGGATTTTCTTCAATAAACTTCACAGCATCTTTATGCGCATCCACAATTTTCTGTACTTTTTCAGGACTGTTCTCCACTGCGTCACCCGTTGCAACTAAAACAGATGCCGGAAGTGTTTCACCAAAGGATACTTCATCCCATCCTATTACCACTTCTGCGTTTGTTTCCTGTTCGATGACGGCTGCCCATGGTTCTGGGGCAACTGCAATATCAACTTTGCCTGTTTTCAGCATGCTTGCATATTGTGCAGGATTGCCAGTTAAATGCTTCATAGTACCGCCAATCCTTGCTGATGTAATGCCGGCTTCTTCAAGATATGTCTCATACTGGACATCATGTGTGCAGCCTACGCCAGGTGTAATAAACGTTTTTCCCTGGAAGTCCTCAAGTGAGTTAATTTCTACTCCTTCTCTGGCAAGGACAACCGTTCCGCCAGTTGAAGCACCCGCGATAATTTTAACGTCAGCGCCGGTTGAGAAGTTGTTCATTGCTGGTCCTGGCCCTACAAGACCTGCATCAATATCACCTGTTTTAAGAGCAGTCATGAAAGAACCGCCTTCAGCAAATGTCTTGTATTCGACTTTTGTTCCATCGCCGAGCTGTTTTTCAAAATATCCTTGATCTTTCGCAACCATTGCCGGCACATGGTTGATATTAGGAAAATAACCGATGACAATTTTGTCTTCCTTGCCGCTGCTTTTCTCAGATGATCCGCAGCCCGCAAGCAGCCCGGTAAACATAAATAATATAGCAGCCCATAAAAACGCCTTTTTCATAAATACCCCTCCAAATTTAAGACTCAAGTCCCCATTTTTTACTAACCGATTTTTCAATGCGCTGGAATATGAATTGGTCAACAATCATTCCGATTGCTCCAATGATAATCATCACACCGATTACGATATCCATTCTTCCAAAGTCTGAAGCATATCGAAGTGTGTAGCCCAATCCAGGTCCTGTGCTTAAAAGCTCACCGGCCATCAGTGCCCGCCAGGCGAATGCCCAGGCAAGACGTGAACCGGTTACTACGTAAGGAATGGATGCTGGAAAGATGACTCTAGTGAATAAGTCAATGCCAGTCGCACCCATTGTTTGAGCTGCTTTGATGTATAGTGGTGAAACGTTTTTAATACCTGTTCTCATGTTAAGAGCCATTACAAATGTTCCGCCAAGTATGGTCACAAAAATAACGGCTTTTTCATTTAAGCCGAACCACATAATCGCGATAGGCAGCCAGACAATGCTGGGTACACTTTGCAAAGCAAGAATGACTGCACCCAGTGTTTCATCAGCAGTCTTGGATTTCCCTAACAGAATTCCTATCAGGGTCCCAAGAATAAGGCTGATTGTTAAACCGATTGCGAGCCGCTTAAAACTTGCGATTAAATCATAGATTAGTGTTTTATCCTGAAACCCTTCAACAAGTGCATTGAAAACACTGGACAGGGAAGGGAAAATCAGCGGGTGCCAGAGTTCAAGCCGTGATCCGATTTCCCAAAATGCAATGACCGCTGCAAAAAATATGATTCGTTTAATGGCTGTTTGCATATTGGAGCTCCTCGCTGACAACTTTATCAATTTCCTTTTTCAGGTATTTCATTATGTGTTCTTCAATCTCCAGCATTTCTTTCTTGTGTTCCTCACGCGGTCTGGGAATATCCACCATTATATCCTGTAAAATAGTTCCCGGCTTTGTTCCCATAACAATGATCCGATCTGACAGCTTAATAGATTCAGAGATGCTGTGAGTAACAAAAAGAATGGTTTTCTTTGTCTCTGTCCAAATGGTTTCCAGCTGTCCATGCAGACGTGAACGGGTCTGTTCATCAAGAGCTCCGAATGGTTCATCCATTAGAAGTGTTTCAGGGTTCATGGCAAGTGCTCTCGCAATTGCTACCCTTTGCTGCATTCCTCCAGAAAGTTCATGAGGATAATGGGATATATATTTACCCAGCTGCACCTTTTGCAGATACTTAAGTGCCGCTTCCTCAGCATCCTTCTTCTTCATTTCTTTTTTCAGCGGAAACGTGACATTTTCCATGACTGTCAGCCAGGGGAATAATGCTGCCTGCTGGAAAACCATTCCTCTGTCCTTTCCAGGCTTTGTTATGGTTTTCCCATCGATTTGAATGTGGCCTGAAGTAGTTTTAGTCAGACCAGCGACGATTGAAAGAAGTGTAGACTTTCCGCATCCTGAAGGTCCTAAAATAGAGACAAACTGGCCTTTTTCAACCGATAGATTGATATCTTTCAAGACATCAACAGGACGATTTTCTTTATCGCTATATTGTTTATTTACCTCATTTATCTCAATGAACATTCAAGATCACCTATTCCTATAAATCTCATTAATTTACTCGGATTACTTGTAATTATAATGTATTCACTTAGCATGTCAACCTTTACAATCAATATTTTTAATAAGGAGCATAATAAAACAAAAAAGCCTCCTCCACCAGGGAGAAAGCTTTTGTTTCATAATTTAATTTCTTCTATTTTAGATGAAGCGATCAGCTCTTCAACTTTTACTAAATCTCCGCTTTGAAAAAGCTCGATAATCCTGCTCCCCACAATTACCCCGTCACAATGCTGATTCATTTCTTTAACATGCTGGGGTTCAGAAATTCCGAAGCCTGCCAATACCGGAATCGGACTTACCTCTTTAACCCTTTTCAAATGCTTTCCGAGTTCTTCTTTAAATCCTTTTCTTGCACCGGTGATGCCATTAACTGTTACAGCGTATAAAAAGCCTCTTCCTTTGCCTGCAATCTCCTGAATCCTATCTACCGGACTCGTCAATGTTACAAGACGAATAATTTCGATTCCGGCTTTTTCTGCAATTGGTGCAATAATCTCTTCTTCCTCTGCAGGAAGATCAGGCAAAATGAGCCCGTCAACCCCGCTGCTTGAGGCATCAGAAATAAAATTGCCAATACCATAAGCCATGATCGGATTCATATATGTCATAAAAATAAGCGGGATGTGAACGATAGGGCGGATTTCCGCAACTGCTGCTAATACGCCCCTAAGAGTTGTTCCGGCTTCTAAAGCCCGGATGCCTGCCTGCTGGATTACAGGCCCATCTGCGACCGGATCGGAAAACGGAATCCCGATTTCTATGGCTGTTGCTCCTGCTTTCTCGAGAAATGTAATTTTCTCAGCGAGCGTGTCCAAGCCCCCATCACCAGCCATAATATATGGCACAAATGCTTTTTCATTATTTTGCTTTAGATTCTGAAAAACTTTTTCGATCCGGTTCATTGTCCTTTCCCTCCTAATCTTGCTCTCACCGTTTCTACATCCTTGTCCCCTCTGCCGGATAAACAGATAATGATACCTTCGTCTTTTTTCATTTGCGGCGCAAGCTTTAATGCGTACGCAACTGCATGAGAGCTCTCTAGGGCCGGAATAATGCCCTCAAGCTTGCATAACAGCTTTAGCGCATCCAGTGCCTCATCATCTGTGATCGATTCATACTCGGCCCTCCCGCTATCTTTTAAATAGCTGTGCTCCGGGCCTACCCCGGGGTAATCAAGTCCTGCAGAGATGGAATGGGCCTCCTGAATCTGTCCGTGTTCATCCTGCAGCAAATACATTAATGCGCCATGAAGAACTCCCGGAGTTCCTTTTGTTAAAGAGGCAGCATGTTTTTCTGTATCTGTCCCCAATCCTGCCGCTTCCACCCCGATCATGCGGACTGATTCATCCTTAATGAAAGGATAAAACATTCCCATTGAATTGCTTCCTCCTCCAATGCAGGCTACAACTGCCTCAGGGAGTTTGCCTTCTTTTTCAAGATATTGCTTTTTCGTCTCATTTCCGATAACACTTTGGAAATCCCGTACTATCATAGGGAAAGGATGCGGGCCCATCACAGAGCCAAGGATGTAATGTGTATCCTCGACGTTCGTAACCCAGTAGCGAAGCGCTTCATTGACTGCATCTTTTAAAGTGGCACTTCCCGAATGCACCCCTACCACCTTCGCTCCGAGCAATTCCATTCTGAATACGTTCAGCTGCTGTCTCCTTATATCCTCTTCACCCATAAAAATAATGCATTCCAGATTTAAAAGAGCACATGCTGTAGCTGTGGCGACTCCGTGCTGCCCTGCACCCGTCTCAGCTACGATTTTACGTTTACCCATTCGCTGTGCCAATAGAGCCTGGCCGAGTGAGTTGTTTATTTTATGGGCTCCTGTGTGATTCAAATCTTCTCTTTTAAGATAGACCTTCGCACCGCCAGCGTATTTTGTGAGGTTCTCAGCAAAATAAAGAGGAGTTTCCCGTCCGACATAGTCTTTCAGCAGTGATTGCAGCTCGGTCTGAAACCCTTCATCGGCTTGGGCTTTCTTATACTCATTCTCCAATTCAATTATAGCCTGCATTAGTGTCTCAGGCACATATCTTCCTCCAAATTCTCCAAAATGCCCCCGTTCATCTGGCAATGTATAAGCTGCGTTCATTTTACTTCCTCCCTCTCCATACGTTTCGCATTATCTATGAATCTTTTTATTTTCTCCAGATCTTTTTTACCTTCAGTTTCAACCCCGCTGCTTACATCAACCATATAAGGATTGGCTGCTGTTATTCCTTCGGCCACATTTTCCGGCTTGAGCCCTCCTGCGAGGATGATTTTCTTATCATTCATTGAATATCTGTTTAGGAGTGACCAATCAAACGGTACCCCGTTGCCCCCCCGATACTTCCCTTTCGGACTATCAAGAAGTACATATTCACATGAATATTCATCCAGTTGAGATAGATCATCCGGGGAACCAATGCTCAAAGCTTTTATAACCGGCAAGGAGAATGAGCTGCAAAATTCCGGCGGTTCATCTCCATGAAGCTGAATGACATTGATCCCTGAAATTTTTGCTATTTCTTCAATTGCCGCTTTCGTCTCATTTACAAATACTCCGACTTTTAATACTTCTCCTGGAAGTTTTCTGATTATCTCTCCCGCTGTCTCAGGTCTAATTTTTCTTTTGCTTTCAGCAAAAACAAATCCCAGGGCATCCACACCGTTTTCAACAGCGGAAAGTGCCGTGCTTATATCCCTGATTCCGCAAATCTTCACCCTCATTGTCTGACAGCCCCCTGCAAAGGGATCTTCATGGCCTTCAAAAGCCCTTCCAGATTATCTGCCTGCATGAATGCTTCTCCGACAAGAATGGCGTTGGCCCCAGCTGCAATGACACGCCGGACATCGTCTTCAGACTTAATCCCGCTTTCACTGACCAGGAATCTTCCCGCCTTCTTTATAAGAGGGGCAAGCCTTTCTGTCACCCCCAGGTCTACTTCGAACGTTTTTAAATTCCGGTTGTTGACTCCGATCAGCTGTGCACCAGTTCTAAGAGCTATTTCCAATTCTTCTGCATTATGAACCTCCATTAATACCTCGAGTCCTTCACCTTCAGCAAAATCGAAAAGCTCCTGAAGCCGTTCTGCATCCATGGCAGCAGCAATTAGCAAAATCAGGTTTGCCCCGGTTTCTTTTGCCTTTAATATCTGCACCTCATCCACAATAAAGTCTTTGCAGAGGATCGGCAGGTCAACTGTCTCTCTAACAGCAGACAGATCATTAAAGCTGCCTTTAAAAAATCTGTTGTCTGTCAGAACGGAAATCGCATCTGCGCCATATTTTTTATAAAATAATGCCTGATCCGCGGGGTTTTGCCCGGTATTTATATCACCTTTGGATGGTGAGGCTCTTTTGAATTCGGCAATCACAGCAAGGTCGTTCCCTAACTCAAGCCTTTTTATAAATGAGCGTTTTCCAGCGGATTCTGCAGCCTCGATTACCTCCTGTTTCAGCTCGATGACTTCTTTTCTTTTTTCAGCCAGTATTTGATCTAAAATTGTTCCCACTTATATCACCTCTTTTTGGACACTTTTACTTGCTTCAATTAACTGATGAAGCTTCTGTAATGCAGCTCCCGAATCAATGCTTTCTTTGGCTAAATGGATTCCCTCTTGAATGGTTTCAGCCCTGCCGCCTGTAAAGATGCCAATCCCGGCATTCAGAAGGACCGTATCTCTTCTTGCACCTTTTTCTCCCTTCAGGACACTCAGAAGGATTTCCGCATTCTCCCTGGAATCTCCTCCTTTGATTTCGTCATTGCTGCAGACTGATAAGCCTACTTCCTCAGGGTGGAGAACCTTTTTTGTTACTATGCCGTTTTGAAGGATGGCCAGGTGATTTTCCCCCTGCAAGGATGCCTCATCCATGAACCCTGCACCATTTAAAACAACTGCCCGTTTTCTTCCCAAAGCTCTTAACACTTCTGCAAACATTTCAATATAATCTCTCCGGTAGATGCCCAGAAGCTGATTGTCAAGTTCAACCGGATTGGTTAATGGCCCAATTAGATTGAAGGTTGTCGGTATCCTTAAATCCTTGCGCACTTTCATGATCCTTTTAATATTCGGATGCACATGAGGGGCGAAAAGAAACGCAATCCCGATTTCCTCCAAAATCTCCTCCGTGCGCTCTGGCGGGTGATTTAAATTTATCCCCAAATGCTCCAAAACATCGGCACTGCCTGTTTTGCTGGATACACTCCGGTTTCCGTGCTTGGCAACTGGAATACCGGCACCTGCAATTACAAAGGCAGAAGTGGAACTGATATTAAAACTGCATGAACCATCCCCTCCCGTACCGCAATTATCCAAAACATTAGGAATTTTCTTTCTAAATGAAAGAGATTTATCCCTCATGGCTTTTACAATGCCTGCAATTTCTTCAACTGTTTCCCCTTTTGTTTTAAGGCTTACCATAAATGCCGCAATCTCACTGTCCGTCACATCATGGGCAAATAAATTATCCATCGCTTCCTTCATTTCTGCTTCTGTTAGTGACTCCCGATCAGATAACCTCTGCAGTATTGTTTTCACTCTTTTTGTCCCTCCCGATTGTTTGTAAAAAGTTTTCCAATATCTTTTTTCCAAGGTCTGTTCCCACAGACTCCGGATGGAATTGCAAACCGTATAAAGGGTAGTCTTCATGCTTGATAGCCATAATTTCATTGTCATCCATCGATCTGGCCAAAACCTTAAAGCTGACAGGCAAAGTTCCCGACTGAATAATTAAGGAGTGATAGCGCATAATGCTGATTGGCTGCGGCATGTATTGGAATAGCTGAGATCCATTATGCTTAAGTTTAGACACCTTACCATGCATGATTTTCCTTGCTTTTTCAATTCTTGCACCAAAGGCATAGCCGATAGCTTGATGGCCCAGGCAAATACCCAGGATAGGAAGCTTCCTGTAATATTGCTGAATAACTTCCACAATCACTCCCGCTTTTTCTGGCCTTCCCGGTCCGGGGGAAAGAACAATTGCATCGGGATTCAGTTTTTCAATTTCATCGATTGTTATTTGATCATTCCTTACAACTTTAATTTCCTGACCCAGTTCACCAAGATACTGATAAAGATTAAATGTAAATGAATCATAATTATCAATCAGCAGAATCATTTTTTGTCCTCCAAAAATGCTTTTAATTTATGAAGTGTTTCTTCGTACTCTTTTTCAGGAATAGAATCATGCACGATGCCCGCACCGGCTTGTATATAGGCATAGCCATCTTTAATCACCATTGTCCTGATTGCCAGGGCAAAATCCATATTGCCGTTCCCGGAAAAATAGCCGACTGCACCTGAATAAATTCCTCTTTTCATTGTTTCAAGTTCATTGATGATTTCCATTGCTCTAATTTTTGGAGCACCTGAAACTGTTCCAGCAGGCAGACATGCTATTAAGGCATCAATCGCTGTGTGTGGAGATTTTAGCCTGCCGCCCACTTCGGATACAAGGTGCATGACATGCTTATATCTCTCAATTACCATATTTTTTTCTATAGTGACTGTTCCAAATTCGCAGACACGGCCCAGATCATTTCTCCCCAGATCGAGCAGCATTCTGTGTTCTGCGAGCTCCTTTTCATCTTCTATCAGTTCCTTTTCAAGCTGCAGGTCTTCGTCATCTGTCTTGCCTCTTGGCCTTGTTCCTGCTATAGGGTTGGTGATTACTTTGTTTCCTGCAGCTTTTATAAGACTTTCCGGTGATGCCCCTGCCACCGCATATTCTTCAAAATCAAGATAGTACATGTAGGGGGAGGGATTTTGCACCCGCAATTTTCGGTAAAATGCGAAAGGATCACCAGTTAGTTCTGCTTTTAACCGCTGAGAAAGCACCACCTGGAAGATGTCACCCTCTTCAATATAGGACTTGGCTTTATTTACTTTTTCAATAAAGTCTTCTTTAGATATCGAAGCTTTAAAAGCTGACAGTGATGCTGCTTCCGGTTCAATTGCCACGGTCCCCTTCTGTATTTCATCCTTTCTCTTCTGTAATCTTTCACGAAGCTTGGATTCATCGGTTCCTGCCATCAAAGGCATGGCAACGAGATATACCTTTTGCTCCAGATGATCAAAAACAGCCACTTCCTCAAAAAACATAAGGTGTACATCTGGTACATTCAGCTCATCATGAGGTATCATTCCAATATTTTCGTATTGCCTGATGACATCATATCCTGCGTATCCAACAGCTCCTCCACAGAATGGGAAGCTTTCAAACGGGTGAGGTTTTTGCTCAGGCATCAGTCTTCTAACAACATCGAGCGGCTTTTCAGAATATACATCTGTTTTTCCTCCGGCAGAAACTAATGTCCTGGCCTCTTCCCCTTTTAGTTCCATCACAGGATCTGCGCCAATAAAGGAATACCTTCCCGATTTTTCATGCTTTAGCGAGCTTTCTAACAGGAATTTCTTTCTTCCGCTCATTCTCTGATAGATGGAAATGGGTGTTAATGTGTCACCCTCGAGTTCTTCGATAATATACGTTTCATCCAATTTTGGCATCAATTTATCTTTCCTCCAGTTCTTTAAAGAAAATAAAAAAGCCCTCTATACACACAGTAGCTGTGGGTATAGAGGACGTGTCTTGTGAACGTGGTGCCACCTCTTTTCAGAGCAAAATGCTGCTCCCTTTTTCGGGTACGGAAAAAATATCGATACCCTATCCTTTTAACGGCGGAAACCCGTGCTTCCCTACTATCTTTCGGGAAGCCTCTCGCAAGTCCATTCGAATGACTTTCCGTACCGGGCTCTCACCATTCCCGGCTCTCTTGGACGGATTCCAATCATTCTACTCCTCTTGCTCAGCGATTTAAAGTATTAAAGCTTTTAAATAAAGCGGAAGCGCCTTGCCCACCCCAGCCCTTGAGGAAGCAGGCTGCTTGCACTGGACAGGTTATCATGATGCGAAAATTCTGTACATTTCCTAAGCTAAATAAAAAAGGGCCTCCCGTCAAAAAAGGACGAGAGACCCGTGGTGCCACCTTCATTAGCTGAATCAATCAGCTCACTTAAACAGATATCAAAGCGAAGATCGCCTGAATATCTGTCTCTTGTAACGATGAGACCGTTCGCCAAAGCCTACTGCTTAAAAGGTTCGGTTTGGAGGCTCGAAAGTCCATTCACTGCCACTTCCACACTGATTTCCACCAACCATCAGCTCTCTTTAGCTTCACCAGCAGTTACTACTCTTTGTCATTGCCAATCGATATATTGCTTATTATACTATTCCGATAAATGAAAAATGTCAAGAGTGTTTTTTATTTTTTTAAACTAAATCTTTTTCCAGCTTTTCCCTCCAGACATCTGCAAGCTCCTCAATCCTCAGCAATTCTTCAATTGCATTACGGTTTTTGCGGTCATGGAACATGATAAAATTCCCTTGCAGAACCGATACCTTTTCCTGCTTTCTGTCCACGAGCTTAAGGACGCTGTCTGCTGTTACAGTTCCTTCTTTCAGCACTCTGAAAAAGTAGCCTGTGAAGCAGGTTTCAACAATTCTGCCTAAAAGCCGGTCTTCCCTGTTATGCTTTGATAATGTGGAGCACGGGATACGCCCCTGTGTTATTTGGATGAAAGATTCTCCCAGTGAAAACGTGTCACCTATAAAAACATCCTTTTCCAGCATGTTCCCTGCACAAATATTTTCACCAAATGAAGGCGGTGAGAATGTCTTTTTAAATTCTTTTTCCCACTTCCCGTAATGTTCGTAAGGGTATAGGCAAACTGCACGGTCCAGGCCGCCATGAAACGCAGTATTAGCCACTCCATCCCCCTGAAAACCTTCCTTCGTTAAAAACACACTGTTTATTCTCTCTTTGCCAATTCCCGAGATTTCCTCTTTGTTTTTCCAGCTGTGCTTTTTTGGCTTTCCTATGCTTAAGGCGATAATCTCCTTCACATAATCCCCCTCACCAGATTTCTCTTTTCTAAATATTTTAACGCATTCTATTTAGCAATTCGAAACATATTCTTCCAGAAATTGAATTTTCCCATAAAAAGACAGAGCTTTTTCTAGTTAGTTTTCCTCCAATTAGCCCATATTAAGACTAGTTTGATTAACGAAAAGGCAGGTCGGAAATATGGAGCACATTGAAAATTTACAATCTGTAAATTCCAAAGCTAAAAAGAAGTCCGGTGATGATGCTCATAATCAAAAATGGGCCATTCTCTCTCTTTCTTCGATTCCTCTCGTTATGACGCTGGGGAATTCCATGCTGATTCCTGTTCTGCCGGCGATGGAAAATAAACTAAATATTACTTCATTCCAAACCAGCATGATCATTACCGTATACAGTATTGTCGCCATTATATTGATCCCGATTGCAGGCTTTTTATCGGATCATATCGGCCGGAAAAAGGTCATTATACCAAGTCTTCTGATTGCAGGAATTGGCGGGCTGATCTCGGGTTGGGCAGCATGGAAAATGGCGGATGCCTACTGGATTATACTGGCCGGGAGGGCATTGCAGGGTGTGGGGGCTGCAGGTGCGGCACCAATTGTTATGCCTTTGGTCGGGGATATGTTTAAAAATGATGATGATGTCAGCAGCTCCCTTGGCCAGATTGAAACTTCCAATACATTCGGAAAAGTTCTATCCCCTATTCTTGGGGCGTTTCTGGCAGGGTTTATTTGGTATTTGCCGTTTTTTTCATTTCCGGTTTTTTGTACCATTTCAATTTTGCTGGTTTTCTTTCTTGTTAAGACACCCAATAAAAGAGAAGAGCCAATTCCGCTGAAGGAATTTTGGAGCAATATCAAGGATACCTTTAAAAACAATGGAAAATGGCTTTACGCAATTTTTTTTATTGGCGCCATTCTCATGTTTGTTCTCTTCGGGATACTTTTCTATTTATCTGATGTGCTTGAAAAGACATATGATATTAAAGATGTTAAAAAAGGCCTTCTCCTGGCTGTCCCGCTTGGCGCATTATGCCTTTCATCGTATTTAACAGGAAAAAAAATAAAAGAAAATAAAATACTGATGAAGTGGATCATTTTCCTGGGCTCAGTGCTTGTGGCAGCTGCAACTGCGATCTTAAGCTTTTCAAATAATATGTGGTTCATGATCAGCATGTTCCTGTTTGCCGGTGTTGGCATTGGCGTAGCATTGCCTTCATTGGATGCACTGATTACGGAGGGAATAGCAAAAGAAGAACGGGGCACCATTACTTCGCTATACAGTTCAATGAGATTTATTGGGGTTGCAGGAGGGCCGCCGGTCATTGCCATTCTGTTAAAGCATTCGGATCGGGGGCTATTTTATATATTAAGCGGAGTTACTATTCTTGCCGCCCTTGCAGCCATTATCGCGATCAAACCTGACGCAAATGATACCTGAAAAAATCCGTATCGTTCAATGACGATACGGATTTCTTTATTTAAATTGCTGCAGTACAAAACCAGTTACAACCTGATTGAATAGCTTCCACTTTTTAGTTGGCACCTGATGGGAAACGCCTTTTATTATGGCCGCCTGAAAGCTGACATATCTTCTATAGCTTCTAATATGCTGATTAACAAAGTCTCTTGAGCCATAAATCAGGAGAAGCGGAACATGTAAATCCCTCAGGCGGTCAGTGCAGGAATAGTGGAGTGATCGATTATAAAATTGAAACCACATGGTGTGATTTGCCTTTTTCATATGTTCCAGAATCTCGTCTCTGACCTTTTTATCATTTGTATGGCTCGATGCTATTACATACCTCAGGAAACCCGGGAAGTGCTTCACAAAGTACATGCCCAGAATATGCTCATATCTGAAGGTTTCGGATAACACCTCAGGAAACCCTCCTGAGAGAATAACTCCAAGTGTCCTTTCCGGATATGAAAGGGCAAACTCCTGAGCAATTATACCGCCTGATGAATAGCCCAGAATAACAGCTTTTTCAATATCCAAGTGGTCTAATACAGCTTTTATCTCTTCAGCATATCCTTTAATAGTTACTGTTTTCTCTGGCCCAATGGTATCTCCGTTTCCGCTCAGATCAGGAAAAATAACCTGAAAGTGCTCAGCAAGCAGGCCTTGATAATAAAATACCTTTCTTCCCATAGCAGGGGGATGTATAAAGATAATCGGCACACCTTTGCCCATCGTTTCATAAAAAATTTTTGTATCCTCTAAAGTCAATACCGGCAAATGGATCGTCCTTTCCATACGACTGCTCCATAAAAAAATGGGACAGTTTTAGTCTGCCCCATCATGGTTAATTTTTTATTTCCAACATCAGTCAGGCCTTGTCTTTTTTGCGTTTTTGCTTTCTGGCCCAAGCTCTTTGGAGAACTCCATTTCATTAATGCTTTTCTTCGTACTCTGCAATCCTGATTTAGTCTTAATATTGCGCTTTGTCATATCAGTTCCTCCTTATATCGATGCCATTTTAGTATTTCACACCAGGCTAAGGATCATTATGGATTTTTTGCCGAGATCGGCATATACTATAAGTGATCATGCGACAGGCTTATTTCCGTGACTTTCTAAGACATATATGATATCCTTGAATTAAGAATATGAATAAAAAACGACCGCAGGTGTTGCCGCACCCACGGTCATTCGCAATAGTCGTTCCCTTAGGGGATCGGCATGTCTATGACATAGACCTCTCCCTCAATTGTCAGATCAAGGGAGGTCTATTTTTTATGGTTAAAAGTCATGACAGCAATGATCAGACTGGAAAAAGAAATCATCATCATGATCGATTCGAAAACTGTCAAAAGGCATCACCCCCTTTCAGTACGGGGCTAGCCGACCACCCTTGAGAAACTCCCATTGCTTCTTTATTATACCACATTCCTGTCCATTTAGTCGAACGTATGTTCTATTTTGGGTAAATTGATTCTTCTTTCCTATTTTTTCAAATTTTACTTTCTAAGTTGTCTGCCGATTTCCTTTGAAGATATCCATGAAGGAAACCCATTTCCTGGTTAAGCAAATACTCCATTTCTTCAAGCTGCTCTTTCCCAATTAGCTGGGGGTTTTCTCTCCATTCCGCACTGTGGATAAAATAAAAATTTCGTATCCTTTTAAAAATAATGATTGCATCAGGAAAACAGTCAAATAACCCCTTTACCTGATTTCTCCGCATATAACTCCATTTTATCAGTTTCATGATATCAGCCTTTTTATATTCCTTTACCCGGAAAACATGGATTCATGTTCTGAATACAAAAAAACTGCCGGAAATGGCAGCTTTGAAATTATTCTTTAAGCCTTGGCTTGGCCGGATCACATTTTGGCATTTCAGACTGAGTGGACTCTGCAAGCTTTGAGAGGTAATAGCATTCTTCACGGTACATGTGGTCCGCCATTAAAGGTGCAAATGTTCCCAATGCCTCTTTGCTTAATTCAAGCTCTTCGATTTCATTAAGGAAGTTCATAAACAAAGACATTTCAAGCGAAACATCGCTGTTAAACTTCCGCAGTGCTGGGAATGATTCAACATTAGTCCGAAGGAAGCCGGACATTTCTACAGCCTTTAAATAAAAGGCTTCAAAATCCTTTGTATAGCCATCACTGACGTTTTTTATTTTCATCTCAACCCGTTCCATATTGTCCGATATGGCACCTGCATGCCCTGCTGCATCCAGAAGCCAGATTAAATGGTGATGGAGCTCATGAAAAACAGGCGGGGTTTCTCCCTTAGTTAAATATTGCAGGACAAGCATATATTCTTCAAGTTCATTGACCATATGGTTAATAAAAACCGGGCCAAGATGAATGGTTATTTTCCCTGTCAAATGTCGTTCCAGCAGGTTCAATTTAAATTCCCTCAGCTTTTTAGCTTCCTGTTCCGCCCTCTGGCTCAACTCCTCGAGATTATCCACTTCAACCCTTCCTAACAGCTGATCAAAGGTTTGTATGAAGTAATTTGCCCGTTCAATGCTGTCTTTTTCCTTCGGTGATAGCGAATCATGTATAAAGCGTGCATGATCGCCCAAAATCTGCAGCCAAAAGCCGTGTTCAAATTTTGCAGCATTTTCATATTCCTCAGCCAAGTGTATCTCCCCTTTTTAGCTTATTCATAAAAACATATCAGAGGCCAGCTGAAATTATGCCTAAGCATTTTTAATCAGCAGCTTAGTTTTTGGCAGAAAGGGGAGAATTGTAAGGCAGGTCTACTATAGCGGCTTTTCCATCATTACCTGGCCAATCTTTTTTTCGAATCCCATTTTAAGTAAAGCATTTGAGACAGGATTGGAGACAGAGATATTAACTGCAGTGAAATCAATAGAATCATCCCTATCCAGGAACAGTTGGCCAAGGATGCTTCCCATTACTTTTCTATTAACATTTCCATTGCTGAACCTTAGCTGAAAGATAATAATGCGGTCTGTACGTCCATCGGCTTCCAGTATTCTTTTATATAAAATGTAGCCAGCTGCTTTCCCATCTTCACCTATAAGCACAGCCGCTTCTCCGTGCTTTGCACTTTGCCACTGGCACTGCCAGGCAGCGGCGCTGTCATAAAAGCTAAGTGACTGCAGCTGTTCAGGGTATACTCTTTTTAGGGAATAACTGTTTTCCTGTAAGGAGTCCAGTTCTTTATATGTAAGCCTCCTGTTTAAATGAAGCAAGTGATCAGTTTTCACATAGCCTGCTTTTTTATACAGCTTAATCGCCCTTTCATTTTCTTCAATTGCTTCGAGGACAGCAGTGTGAGCATTCTCAGCTTTATAGATGTTAAGCACCTCTGTCATCATTGCTGCAGAAAGTCCTTTTCCCCGGAGTTCAGGTGCGATTCCCGTTCCTCCGTTCCAGGCTATTTTCCTGCCATCAATTTCCCGGAATCCATTCATAATAATTCCGCAAGGCTCTCCTTGCATAAACACAACTATTGATTTTTCAGGCGAAAGACCTTCGAATATCATTCGATTAACAAATGACTGGATATCCATCTTAATGGGCACTAAATAGCCTTCAAATCCCCTATTCCAGGCAGTCAATGCCTCCTCCAGGGTACACTGGGAAAGTCTTTTAATTTTCATAAACGCTTCTCCTTCAAGTATGATAAAGCACTGTTATTTATTTTTTATTCCCTCTTTTAATTACAATGATAATGGCCATTTCCACCACCTCCATTTAAATAGACCGAACAGTTTATTTAAACACAAAAAATATAGACTAATGAGTTTATTTTAATTAAAACATTTATTTTCTGTTTTTTCAATCTATTTAGAAAGTATTTTTTACAAAGACCCTTTTCGTATAAATAGATTATTTTGCTTTTCAACATTGCCGATTAATTCCGCTTCATGCTGTTCAGCGAACAGCTGGGCATTCATTAAACACCGCGCGAAGGAAATGCGCATTCATTTTTGATAGCCTGCCCTGCAATCAACTCAGTAAATATTAGCGAAAACAGCCTTTCATAAAAATGAAAGCCGATACATCAAGTACCGGCTCTTGTTCATACATCATTTATTCATAGGCTTTTTCAAAAATCCCATAAGGACAGCGGACAGCAGAGCACCTGCTATTATTCCAGCAAGATAAATCCCCCATGGTCCATCGACAAGAGGGACCACAAAGACTCCGCCGTGCGGCGCCCTTAATCCGATTTCAGCCATCATGGAGATGGCACCTGCAACGGCAGCCCCTGCCATGATGGATGGGATGACACGCAATGGATCTGCGGCTGCGAATGGGATTGCGCCTTCTGTTATAAACGAAAATCCCATTATATAATTTGCTTTTCCTGCATCCTGTTCCTGTTTGGTAAATCTATTTCTAAATAAAGTCGTTGCAAGCGCGATGGCAAGAGGCGGCACCATGCCTGCTGCCATGATCGCAGCCATTGGCTCATATACTCCATTTGCAAGCAGCCCCGTACCAAATACGTATGCTGATTTATTAACCGGGCCTCCCATATCAAACGCCATCATCAGCCCAAGCACCGCTCCCAGCAGGACAGCGTTTCCAGTGCCAAGACCTGAAAGCCACTCGGTAATAGCAGTATTTAATGCTCCCACTGGTTTATTGACTACATAAAGCATCAGTAATCCTGTGAAAGCAATTCCAAAGAGCGGATAGAGCAAAATCGTTTTAATTCCTTCAAGAGATGAAGGCAGGCCTGCAAATACTTTTTTCAACCCAACTACTACATAACCTGCAAGGAAGCCTGCAATGATGCCGCCAAGGAAACCTGCCCCTCCGGATACAGCCAGCATTCCACCGACTGCGCCAGCAGCAAAGCCGGGACGGTCCGCAATGCTCATGGCAATAAACGCTGCAAGGATTGGAACGATTAATCCAAATGCATTCCCTCCGCCAATGGTCATCAGCGCTTCAGCGATAGGATGGTATGACGGATCATTAGGATCTGCTGCTTTATAGCCGAACATAAAGGAAATGGCAATCAGGATTCCTCCGCCCACAACAAATGGAAGCATGTTGGATACGCCATTCATTAAATGCTTATAAATTCCGGCTTTTTGTTCTTTTTGATTTCCGGCGGATTTGCTGCTGTCCGCGCTTCCTCCCTTGTAAACAGGAGCATCCTGATTAAGCGCTTTTTCAATAAGCTCCTTAGGTTTCCGGATGCCATCAGCAACTGCCGTTTCAAGGACATGCTTCCCGCTGAAACGCTCCATTTCCACCTTGGTATCTGCTGCAACTATAACCGCTGCTGCATTCGCAATTTCGTCCGGTGTCAAAACATTTTTTGCACCGCTTGAGCCATTAGTTTCCACCTTAATATCAACGCCCATTTCAGCTGCCTTGGCCTTTAGTGAATCAGCTGCCATATAAGTATGGGCAATTCCTGTTGGGCAAGCTGTTACCGCCACTACAAAGCGCTTACTGTCAGCAATATTTTGGTCTTCCTCATCTTCTGTCTCGTCATAGCTGTCAATGATTTCAATAATTTCGTCAGCAGAGGCAGATTGTCTAAGTTTTTTGCGTGCTTCCTCGTTCATTAATATTGATGAAAGCCTCGATAAAGCCTCCAAATGGGTATTATTTGCTCCTTCTGGGGCTGCAATCATGAAAAATAGATGTGCCGGCTGACCATCAAGCGATTCATAATTTACACCTTTAGCTGATTTCCCGAAAGCAATCGCAGGCTCCTTGACAGCACCCGTTTTGGCATGCGGAATGGCTATTCCGTCACCTATGCCTGTTGTGCTTTGTTCTTCCCTTTTAATAATGGCATCCCTAAACGCAGACCGATCATGAAGCTTCCCGGCTGCATCAAGCTGGCTTACCAAGCCATTTATGGCATCCATTTTGCCTGTTCCGCTCATTGAAAGCAGAATCGTTTCTCTTGTCAGCAATTCTGTTATTCTCATCCTAAATCTCCCCTTTTAGGCTGACTTTTTCAATCGAAACTTGGGAGAGCAATTCCTCTGCTTTTTCCTTTGTGCAAAGACCAAGTGAAAAAGCTGTGGCGCTCCCTGTAGCCACACTGTATTGAAAAGCCTTTTCTATATTTTGGTTTTTTTCGTAAGCTGCAAGAAAACCGGCTACCATGGAATCTCCGGCACCTACAGAACTTTTTACTTTTCCTTTTGGAACGCTTGAAATATAAGCAGCTTCATTAGAAACCAAGACAGCTCCCTTGCCGGCTAATGAAACAATGACATTCTGGGCGCCCATTTCAACAAGTTTCTTCCCGAAAGGAATGACTTCTTCAGCGGATGTAAATTTTCTGCTGAATATTTCACCCAATTCATGGTGATTGGGCTTTATTAAAAACGGTTTGTATGGAAGGACCTTTTTCAATAATTCTCCCTCTGCGTCCACCACAAATGCCGCTCCATTTTTTGAACAGATTTTTACCAGCTCTTCATAAGTTGTTTCCGGCAAGGTTGATGGAATACTTCCTGCCAGGACAAGCATATCTCCTGCTGATAGGCTGCGGATTTTATTTTTAAGATCCTCGAAATTCCTTCCTGTAATGGCCGGCCCTTTGGCATTGATCTCGGTTTCCGTCTCTGTTTTAATCTTTACATTGATTCTTGTGTCGTCATTTACTTGTACAAAGTCAGTTTGGATATTCTCCTTATTTAGGCAATCAACAAGATAATCTCCAGTAAAACCGCCTGCAAAGCCAAGTGCCCTGCTTTCAACATCCATTCTTTTCAGAACTCTGGAAACATTTATCCCCTTTCCTCCTGGGAACTTCGTATCCCGCTGCATGCGGTTAAGCCCGCCGACCAGTATCTCATCCAATTCTGCGATGTAGTCCACTGACGGATTTAGCGTCAATGTGTATATCATGCTGTCACGACCTTTATTGTAGTTTTGCTGGTATAAGGCTCCTGCTGATCCTCATTCAGCTCATTTGTAATAATTGCTGCTGCGTGCAAATCGGCAATTTTGGCAAAGGCGATTTCTGAAAACTTTGTGTCATCTGTAAGCACGAATGCCTCTCTTGAAAGCGAAATGGCCATTTGCTTGATCATCGCCTCATCCTGATCGGGTGTGGTGTAGCCGAATTGAGGATGAATGCCGTTAACCCCCATAAAGCATTTATCGAACCGATAATTTTCCAGGCTGGCCAATGCCCCCCTGCCAATGATTGCTTTTGTCTGTTCCTTGGCAAATCCTCCGATAATAAATGTTTTTATATTCCTTTCCAGCAATGCTTGAATATGCATTAATCCGTTCGTCACAACTACAATTTCTTTTGCAGGCAAAAAGGGAATCATTTCAGTTACTGTGGAGCCTGCATCCAAATAGATCGAATCTCCCTCTTCAACAAGGTTTGCCGCGTATTGGGCAATTTGGCGCTTTTGCTGAAGGTTTTTGGATGATTTCTCAGACATGCTGGGTTCCTGAAGCTTTCCCTGAAGCCTGGCTGCACCTCCATGAATTCTTTTGAGATACTTTCCCTCCTCAAGCTGGGTAAGATCCCTTCTGATAGTTGATTCCGATGTTTCTGTCAAGTCAACGAGATCCTGAATTTTCACTACACCTTTTTCTTTTAATAGCTGCAGTATCATTTTGTGGCGCTCTGGTGTTAACAAAACATCACCTCCCTGGGCCTGTTATTCTTCTTGACTACATCATACTGAAACCGATTGCAAAAATCAATCATTTTCGATCAAAATAAACCAAAAACAATCATAATGTGCGTGTTTTTGAATGATTATAGATTGCTTCCTATTTTTATTAGAATATTTTAAATATATTAAAATAATAGTTTGCTCTCTATGGTTTATTATGCTAGAATCTAAAATAACAATATATAGTTTCATCTGATAACTTCCGCTACTATATATTGTTTTATGTTAAGAATTAACTCGTTCCAAGGTCTCTTTTTTGAACCGCTTTCTTATCGAAAGCGGATTTTTTTATTTTAGGAAAAAAATTACATATACCCATAACAAAAAAAAGAGCATTACTCAATGGCAATGCCCTTCTCTTAGATTATTTATCTTCATAGTTTAACAGATCTTCAATTTTTCCATCCTCATTATGCAGTATGGCCATTGTGCCTGCTTCTTGAGCCATGCGCTTTGCTTCCTCAACTGCATCTGACTGGGAATCTGCAATGTACTCAGGATCGTCCTGACCTTCTTTTTTGACTGCCCACCCTTCTTCAACATGCGGTACTACATGGAATCTTGCGTCATCTGTACCTGCCCGGTCCTTAAAATATTGTTTCTGTTCGTCACTCTGAAGGTTATTTTTATTATTCGCCATGTTTATACCTCCTTTAATTGTGGGGACATCATTTATTAATGAGCAATATCACTTTACCCTCTCTGGAAAAATAAAAAACACCCAGATTTTAATTAATATAGGAGTTAGGTACTGATGAACTTTGTCATTTACCATAAAGAAATGGCAGATGATGTCGGAACAATGGGTATGTCTAGTAGGGATTATTACACTATTCATAAAATACCATTTTCTACTAAACTAGGAATCGTTAGGTAATCGAAAAATACTAGTCTTCAGGAGGTTATTATGCCAAGAAAAAACCGAAAACCTGCCAGGATAATGGCAGCAGCTTTAGCAGCTTCCTTAGCATTTGGGACAGTCGGGTATGCTGCCCCGCTAAGTACTGAGAACGGAAACTCATCCAACTCACAGGACCAGAAGATTATTGCCAGAGTGAATGCTGAACGTGCAATCGGTCACGTAAGGTATTTATCAGAAGAAATAGGGACAAGACCGGGCGGATTAGAAAATGAAAAGAAGTCAGCACAGTATATTGCAAATACACTTATGAGTTATGGTTATGATGTCGAATTTCAATACTTCCCAGTAGCAGATCAATACATAGGCAATGCTGCATTTGGAGACGGAACTGTATGGGAAATGGGAGCTGCCCCGAATGGAGCAATCAGCGAAGCACCAGTTCAGGCTGAAGTGATCTATGTGGAAAATGAAAATTTCCATGGGGCTGAGGGTAAAATTGTACTGCTGGCTCGCGCAGATACTACAGCTGGATACCGGGAGCAGGTAGCCAAAGCAGTTGAGGCAGGAGCAGCTGGTGTGATTCTGCAAAGCCTTGTTGGAAGCAGAGGAAATTTCGGTCAAACTTTTAATCCCAGCCTGACTGGGGAATATAATATCCCGGTTTTCGGGGCTTCCTATATTCATGGTGAATGGCTTAAGGAACAAATGGAGCAAGGTGCAGTTGAACTCTCCCTGACAGCAAAGCACTATAAAGATCTTAAATCGGTAAATGTAATTGCTACAAAGAAAGCTAAATCAAAAGATGAAAATGCAAAAGAGGTTATACTAGGCGCCCATCATGATAGTGTAGTGGGTGCTCCCGGCGCTAATGATAACGCTTCTGGTGTTGGGTTAATGCTTGAGCTTGCCAGAGTTTATAAAGGATACAATACAGACAAAACTCTTAAATTCATTGCATTTGGCTCTGAGGAACGCGGACTTTTAGGAGCAAGATATTATGTAGATCAGTTAACAGAGGCACAAAAAGATCAGATAGAGGCTGTTTTTGTCCCTGATATGGTTGCAACAAATTATGATAAAGCAAAAAATCTATATGCCATGACACCGGACGGCAGCCAAAATATTGTGACAGCCTCAACTGGTGAAGCTGGGGCTCGCTTGGGAAATTCCGATATTCTGCCTGGTAAATTCGGATCGAGTGACCATGTTCCCTTCCATAATGCAGGCATTCCTGCTGCCTTATTTATCTGGATGGGCATAGACAGCTGGGATCCGCTTGTCTATCACATTGAAAAAGTATACCATACACCTCAGGATACTATTGAAGATAATATTTCTGAAGAAAGAATGCAATCAGCACTAGATATTATCGGTTCCGGACTTTTTGATGTGGTTCGAAAAAAAACAAAAGGCAATAATTAATACTACAATACAGCCGCGGCAATTTGCCGGCGGCTATTTAATTTGGAAAAAGCAAGCACCCCAGTTCCATCACAATTTGTTTTACCCCTCTTATATGTAAACCTTATTTAAATTAAGGTTGACAATGTTCATCTGCTGCTATTATTCTAAATTGTATAAATATAAAACTATCAGGAGGCTTTTATGAAGACAGGTTTGAGGACAATTGATCTAACTTTGGCTGGTATGTTTGTGGCCCTGATGGCAGTTGGGGCAAACATCACGTCCTTTGCGCCATTTTTGGTGATCGGAGGAGTGCCCATTACGTTACAGACCTTTTTTGCCATTTTGGCAGGGGCAATTTTAGGGAGCCGATTGGGTGCTATTACAATGGCTGTCTATACTTTCGTCGGGCTTGCAGGCGCCCCGGTCTTTTCAAAATTCGGAGGCGGTTTTGCTTCACTGCTAAACCCCACTTTTGGTTTTATCCTTTCGTTTATTCTAACAGCGTATGTCACAGGAAAAATTATCGAAAAGAAAAAATCAGTTCCGGTATATATTACTGCAGCTCTAATTGGGATGGCGATCAATTATCTATTCGGGACAAATTGGATGTACATGGCTTATAAACTCTGGTTCACAGCACCTGAAGGATTTACCTATCAAATGGCTTGGCTATGGATGGCGGTCCCTCTTCCAAAGGACATTATTCTTTCTGCTTTTGCCGGATTAATGGCATATCGGCTGGAGCATAGAGTATTTGCCCGCAGTCAGTTCAGAAAAATGAACCGTGCAGCTTAACTAATAGTATAGAGGGGGATACATATGAATTTTCAAAGATTAGCTCTTAATGTATTGGAAGGACATGAATTAACCGACTCGGAGGCAATGTCAATATTAAATTGCCCAGATGATGAGCTTCTGAATTTATTGCACAGTGCCTATAAAATCCGTCATCATCACTACGGAAATAGAGTAAAACTAAACATGATCATTAACACAAAATCCGGTTTATGTCCTGAGAACTGCGGCTATTGTTCACAATCGAGCATCTCAACTGCACCTATCGAAAAATACAGAATGATGGATAAGGACTCGATCTTACAGGGAGCTAAACAGGCTCATCAGCTTAATGTTGGAACATACTGTATCGTTGCTAGCGGAAGAGGTCCGAGCAATAGGGAGCTAAACGAAGTCGTTTCAGCTGTTAAAGAAATTAAGGATACTTATAATATGAAGGTCTGTGCCTGCCTCGGGCTTTTGAAGCCTGATCAGGCCGAGAAGCTTAAGGAAGCAGGAGTGGACCGCTATAATCACAATATTAATACATCTGAAAGTCATCATGAAAATATCACCACCTCCCATACATACCGGGATAGAGTCAATACTGTTCAATTAATAAAGGAGGCAGGCATCTCACCATGCTCAGGTGTTATTATCGGCATGAAAGAAACCAAAGAAGATGTCATAGCGATGGCCCAAAGCTTAAAAGTGCTTGATGCCGACTCTATACCGGTTAATTTTCTGCATGCCATTGACGGGACGCCTCTGGAAGGAACCAATGAGCTGAATCCCCGCTATTGCCTGAAGGTTCTCTGTCTCATGCGGTTTATCAATCCATCAAAGGAAATCAGAATCTCCGGGGGCAGGGAAGTAAATCTCAGGAGCCTTCAGGCGCTTGGATTATATCCTGCCAATTCTATTTTCGTTGGAGACTACTTAACCACTGCAGGACAGGAAAGCACGGCAGACCATCAAATGCTTAAGGATCTGGGCTTTGAAGTTGATTTTGCAGCTGGCAAACCAGTATGCTCATGATTAAAAAAGATTCTGCGCAAATGCAGAATCTTTTTTTTCTATAATTCATCAAATCCATTATCGATTTGAACTTTTGTATATTGCCGGGATTTTTGTTCAAAAAAGTCAGACTTCCCGTGGTCAACCTGCTCGTAAGCTACTATCCAGCGGAGAGGATTGGTCCGATACCCTTCAAACGGCCGGTCATATCCCAGCTGGTTGCAGCGGACATTGGCATAAAATTTAATATAAGCTTCAACATCAGTCAGTAATATGCCTTCTGTTTTGCTGCCGATCACCTCTCTGGCCCATTCAATCTCCAGTTCAGCTGCTCTTTTAAAAGTCTCCTGAACGAATTCACTTAGTTCGGCTGTATTAAGCTCCGGATTTTCCTTAATAATTTCTTTGAAAATTTTAACAAACAAATCTACGTGAATTTGCTCATCCCGGTTGATGTAATTTATCATCGTTGAGGTTGCTACCATCTTCTGATTCCTTGCCAGGTGATAAAAGAATGCAAAGCCGGAATAAAAGAAAAGCCCTTCCAGAACTACATCAAACACAATCGATTTCAGCAGGTTCTCGGCACTTGGATTCTCTGCAAAATCTTTATATCCGTTCACAACAAATTCATTTCTTTCTTCTAATATAGGTTCTGTCCGCCAGAATTCAAAAACCTCATCCTGTTTTTGTTTGGGAACCAGGCTTGATAGAACATAGGAATAGGAATGATTATGAATAACCTCCTGCTGTGCCAGAATGATCATAAGTGCTGACAGACTTGAGTCGGTAATGTAATCAGCGACTTTTCCTGCATAATCCGTCTGGATACTGTCGAGCAATGCAAGCAGCCCAATGATTTTCAAAAATGCGTCTTGTTCACTTTTCGTTAATTTCGGAAATTGCTTAATGTCCTGTGACATGTTTATTTCAAATGGCGTCCAAAAATTCGCGAGCATTTTTTTGTACTTTGGATATGCCCATGAGAAGCGGACGTCATCCCAATTAAGGATATTAGAGCATTCTCCATTGATGATTGACGTTGATTTATTAGGTGCCAATTGATTAATTATTGGTCTTTTTTTTAGAATATTCATAAGTCCTCCTTTAGCTTGAGCAAGATTCGCAGTCTTCAACCTCTGATGAAGTTGAACGGATATAGTAAGTTGTTTTTAATTTATTCTTCCATGCCGAAAGATGCAGATTTAAAAGATCTATAGCTTTTATATGGTTAGGTATATAAAAATTAAATGAAATAGCCTGATCTATATGTTTTTGCCTGTTTGCATTCTGCCTGATGCTCCACTCCTGGTGAATGTGATAAGCAGATTTGTAATACCAAATGGTCTCACTATTTATATCAGGAGCAGTAACAGGGATCCGATAATCCTTTTTCTCTTCGGAATACTGCTTGTTAAAGATAGGATCAATACTTGGAGTGCTGCCTGCAATTAAAGCCGTTGATGCATTAGGGGCAACAGCCTGCAAATAGGCATTTCTAACACCGTACTTCCTTACGTCTTCCCTCAATGCAGCCCAGTCCATGGCTGACTCTGCCTCCAGATATCCCCGCTTTTCAAAGTAGGCGCCTGTTTCCCAATCAGAGCCTTTAAAAACCGAATAGCTTCCTTTTTCTTTTGCCAGATTCATAGAGCTTTTTATCGATAAGAAAGCAATTTGTTCATATAGAGAGTCAGCAAATTCTTCTGCTTCTTCGCTTTCCCATGTGATTTTTTTCAGTGCAAGAAGGTGGTGCCAGCCAAAAGTCCCCAGCCCAATCGCGCGGTACTTTTGATTTGTGATCTGCCCCTGAGGAACTGGAATTTTATTAATATCAATAACATTATCAAGCATCCTCACCTGAATTGGCACAAGTCTTTCAAGGACTCCTTCATTTATGGCCCGTGCAAGATTGATGGAAGAAAGATTGCAGACAACGAAATCTCCCGGCTGTTTTTCGATAATAATTCTACCGTCCCTTGTATATTCTTCGACCCTCTTTGTAACACTCTGGTTTTGTACAATCTCAGTGCACAGGTTGGTGCAGTAAATCATCCCGCAATGGGAATTCGCATTCTTTCGATTCACCTCATCCCGATAGAACATGAATGGTGACCCAGTTTCAAGCTGACTTCTCATGATGGATTTCATGATCTCGATAGCAGAAACTTTTTCCCTGGATAAGATCGGGTTATCTATACACTCTTTATATTTTTGGCGGTATGAACCTTCGCCTTCCCCTTCGTCATAAAAATCTTCCAGTGAGAAACCCATTACCGTGCGGACTTCATGGGGATCAAATAAATACCAATACCCGCGGCTTTCCACTTTTTCCATAAACAAATCCGGAATGCAGACACCTGTGAATAAATCATGTGTTCTCTGCCTTTCATCTCCATTATTTAGCTTTGCATCAAGAAATGAGAAGATATCTTTATGCCAGACATCCAGATACACGCTTATGGCACCCTGCCTTTGGCCAAGCTGATCGACACTGACGGCTGTGTTATTCAGCTGCTTCATCCAGGGAATCACACCGGAAGATGCCCCCTTAAACCCTTTAATATCACTGCCTCTGCTGCGGATTTTCCCCAAATAGACTCCGATTCCACCGCCATTTTTAGACAGTGATGCGATATCGGTATTGCTGTCATATATAGAATCAAGACTGTCATCAACCGTCTCGATAAAACAGCTTGAAAGCTGTCCCCAGTTTTTCCCTGCATTAGCGAGCGTTGGAGTAGCAACCGTCATATACAAGCCACTCATTGCCCAGTAAGCTTCTTTAACAAGCTCAAGCCGCTTGCTTTTCGGCTCCTTTTTCATCAGCACCATGCTGATGATCATAAACCGCTCCTGTGGCAGCTCATATAAATTTCTTTGTTTGTCCCTGGCTAGATATCGGTCAGCCAGCATTTTCAGCCCCAGATATGTAAATAAACGGTCATTTTCTTTATTAATAAAGTGGGACAGTTCATTTATCTCACTCTTAGAATACATATCTAATAAATCCTGCTCATAAATACCCACATCTGTCAGACGTTCAATTAGCGCATAAAAATGTGTGTAGCAGTCATCCGGATCGCATTCTCTGTTTTTGCCGGACTCGATATAGAGCTTTTTAAGAAGCAGACGTGAAGCGGCAAACGTCCAATCAGGCTCTTCAATGCTTATAAATGATATGCAATCAAGTATAAGCTGGTCATACATGGCCTCTGCTCTCAGCTGACTCATTTCTTCATACCTTTTTAACAGTTGTTCAATGCCGAGCTGCGGAAATTCATTCTTAAGTTCTTCTAAAATTTCTATCGGCTGTATGGTTTGGACCATTTTACTTCCTCCTAAAGGCAAAATAAAAATCCGCTCGGAAAATGAGCGGATCAAACGATAGAATAATAGCAGTAAGCAGATGAACAAACGGCCATTACGCGATCGTTTCATCATCTCAATCCCCGAAGATAAGAAACTTTCGATCGCCCTGGCAGGTCTCCTGGCTTGTGCTTCACTCTACTAAAAGCCCTTCCCATACAAGCGCCATAAAGCGTTTTGTACAGTGGCATGCTCTTTTCGTCTGCACTTACAGTTGCGGGGACAGCTTCGGTTTTTCACCGAATTCCCTATTAAGTCCATAAAGGACACCAATCACGATCTATATGTAGTTTTAATTCTTTTAATTTAATACTATATGTTGTAGATGATTCTATCATATAGGGAAATAGATTACAAATTTTTAATCGTTCATGCAGAAAAAAACATGAGGGGATCTCCCTCTTATTGCGGTAGTAACCTAGATAAACTAAATGAAGAGCCATATTTTTGCTATTTTTGTTCCAAGTCTATGAGTGAAAGCAAAACAAAAAAAACAGAGAAAGGCTGATGTCCCATTTAAAGATTTTGTCCCAGATAGCTATATGGAGAGGACAGCACCAGAACTTATGAGAATGTCCAGGTTTGAACTTTTGAACTTACCTAAATGATTCGGGTGAACGGACGCCCATGTATCATTAAATGAGTATTTTTCATAAAGCTGACAAAGAGCCACAGACGGATCAATACAAGAGTGCAGAAAAAGAAACAGGCCAAGATCTTATGTATTTGACGAAAAAAATGTTTGTGGCCGAGAATATCATTGGTTCACGGCGGAGGTATGTACCAGTCCGAATCACGGAGAATTATTTAGTACGTTATTTGGAGAATATAAAAAAGGATAAGAATGGACCTATGATCATTAGGACTGAGCGTCAAAAAACACATTAAATATAGGGTAGAACTAGACTAAAAGGCTAACCAAAGGGCGCTGACTATGTCGCACCCTTTTTTTATTCTCTACCTTATATTCATTATTAAAGGTCCACTTAATAGAAAAGGGACTTGTAAATTAATTTAGTGACTACAACGTTTTTATTAAAATACTCGCAATTACCACTGATCCTGCTGTTACAGTTGTAAATCCACCAATTAACATCGGGGTCAATATTTCATTTAATATCATTTCCTCTTCTTCTTTATTTCTGCCGACGCTTCTGCTGACTTCCTCGCAAATAAGATAATCACCAGGGAAACCTATTGTAGCCGTCAGTGCCACAGGAAGACCCTTTAAAGGATCCCATTTAAACAATTTTGAACCTATAAAGCCTCCGATAATAATACCCAAAATTCCGACAGCAATAATCGAGAACATTTCAGGAAGATAACCAATAAACATCTCGAATGTCGTATCGTTCATAGTAGCAATAATTAAAAATACGAGTCCTGCCATCCCAACTGTGAAAGCATTAGCACGCTCCATGACACGGTCTGGATAAAATCCTATTAATCTTCCGCCTATTCCAAGAACCAAAGCCCATATACTATAGGGTATGCCAGTAAATTGCTCTAGAACCACGGCAATAGCGCCTCCGATAAATAGCTGAAAAAGAAGAATAAGATTAGTTTGATACTTTTTTGGAATCCAAGCGGTATTTAGCTCCTTAGCGTCTTCTGTAGTTATAACATTTTCTACTTCTACTTCTAACGTGGAAGCTGTATAGGTTCTAGCATCTGCAGCTTTCCGATACTTTAATGCGTAACGACGTAATAAAATTGCGGAAAGAGGCATGCCAAACAGCGATTGGAATGATAGAATTAAAGCTGGAATTACCACTAGGCTTGCTAATCCCACTTCTTTTAACCCTTCTGCGGTTACTAAAAACGCAATTACTCCTCCTGTTAATGGTCCTGCTCCTGCAACCGCAGTTTTATAACCATACATCATTGTAATCAAAAGAAGGATTAGACCAGTGCCAAAAATAATTCCCAACAAAGATATTGCAACGGCCTTCCATTGACTACGTATAACCTTGAGAGGGATCAACGTGCCCATATGAATAATTATTGGAGCTGTCCCTAATACGGCACCAATCTCAATAAATTTAGAATCTCCGATTAATTCTTTTGGTATAATTCCCGTCCAAATTAACAAAAGATATCCTATTATAGCAACGAGGAACATAGAAACCCTCGCTTTTGTAAATATAGAAATAATTTCTCCTACCGCGATTAATGCCAAGATAATCACAGCTGCTATGACAGGTTCATGTATCACTTTTTTACACCCCTTTGATTATCTGCTTTTGTTTAGCAGTAGATTTAGTTTTTATTCCATTAATAATCTAAAAGATGATTGGACTAACAATTCAACACCGATTTCTAATGCATCTTCATCAATGGTAAAACGGGGGTGATGGTGTGGATAGATAATCCCTTTGTTCTGATTTCCTGCACCAATAAAGATGAAACAACCTGGAACTTTATCTGAAAATGCAGAAAAGTCTTCACCGCTCATAAGTGCCGGCATCCTAAGCAAAGTATCTTCTCCCCATACATCAATTATAGTTTCCTCCATAACTGCTCTTACCCTTTCATTATTTACAACTGGACTGTAGCCAAAATGATAATCAACTTCAAATGAAGCATTATGTGCTTCCGTAACGCCTTTAACAACTCTTTCAATTAAAATCGGAATCTGATTCCGAACGTCTGAATTAAAGCTTCGTATTGAACCGCTTAATATAGCATTATCAGGAATTACATTGTGAGCCGTACCGCTATTAAATTTCGTCACGGATACTACTAGCTTTTCGAGTGGATCACAATATCTCGAAACGATATGCTGAAGGTTGTTTATAACTTGTGCTCCAACTGCAATTGGATCAATTGTTGCATGTGGCTCAGAAGAATGACCGCCTTTTCCTTGAATTTTAATATCAAATGTGTCACTCGCGGAGGTAGCTGGTCCATGGCAAACTCCAATATTGCCAACCTCAATAGGTGAACATAGATGAATGCCAATAACTTGATCTACTCCATCCAATACCCCAGCTCTAATCATTTCTTGAGCACCACCTGGGAATAACTCTTCAGCATGTTGAAAAAGAAAACGAATTTCCCCTTTTATGTGCTCTTTTAATTGAGTTAATAATTTTGCTGCACCAAGCAGCATCGCAGTATGCCCATCATGTCCACAAGCATGCATTACACCTAAGTTCTGCGACACAAATTCAAAATCATTCTCTTCCTCAATTGGAAGCGCATCCATATCTGCCCGCAGTGCAATAACCTTACCAGGCTGCTGACTAATCAAACGGGCCATAATACTCGTTTTTGTTGGTCGTGAAATTTCCAAATCTCCAAAAGTTTGTAGAGTTTCATATACAAATTGGGCTGTTTTTTCCTCCTGAAATGAAAGCTCAGGATTCTTATGTAAATACCTTCGCCACCCAATCACTTCATCTTTAACAGTCTCGAGTAAATCATGAATCATAAATGTTTGTGTCACCCATTTATAGCTCCTTTTGCATTCAATTTATATAACAAATTTTAATTAAGGGTTAATAAAGGAAAATAGTCCTTAAATGAATTATAATATTTCAATGATTCTATTTCAATATTTTTCGAAAATTCTAAACTATATTTTCTCATTCTTAAATTTAATAGTGATAAATCTATAATCTACACCTGGATTTAAGGAACAAATTAAATAAGCACCCAATTATGGGTGCTTCAGTTTGTAGACAAAAGGGGTTCGGAATAGCCTTATTCCGGACCCTTTTTACTTTTTTATTGGACTTGAAAGCATTTTTTCATGACTGTAAACCTCTC
>NZ_VCRN01000039.1 GCF_009849585.1 Bacillus sp. ZZV12-4809 | reverse complement strand
GCCATTCGGCGGATTCAACATGTCAGGAACTGACTCTAAAGCGGGCGGACCTGACTACATTCTTCTGCATATGCAGGCGAAGACTACTTCTGAAATGTATTAAGACTTGCGGGCATGCGCGGGATATTTCATATCCCGTGCATGCTAAAACCTTAAATAGTTTAAAGTAGGATAGCTTAACGTTACAATAAAAAGGACTATTCTGAAAAAGGAGGAATTTTAATTGACTGAAGCGACAAAAACACATTCACTTATCGAACAAACTGAAAAATACGGGGCAAACAACTATCACCCGCTTCCAATCGTTATTTCAAAAGCGGAAGGTGTTTGGGTGGAAGATCCTGAAGGAAATAAATATATGGATATGCTTAGTGCCTATTCAGCAGTAAATCAGGGGCACCGCCATCCAAAAATTATCCAGGCGCTGAAGGATCAGGCGGACCGCGTAACGCTAACTTCCCGTGCTTTCCATAACGATCAGCTGGGGCCATGGTATGAAATGATTTGCAAACTGACAAATAAAGAAATGGCACTTCCGATGAATACAGGTGCGGAAGCGGTTGAAACGGCAATAAAAGCTGCGCGCCGCTGGGCTTATGATGTAAAAGGGGTGGCAGATAATCAGGCAGAGATCATTGCTTGTGTAGGTAACTTCCATGGCCGCACAATGACAGCGGTTTCGCTTTCTTCTGAAGAAGAATATAAGCGGGGTTTCGGACCTATGCTTCCTGGCATTAAGCTGATTCCTTACGGAGATCTGGATGCTCTTAAAGATGCGATCACTGAAAATACGGCCGCTTTTTTAATTGAGCCAATCCAGGGTGAAGCTGGCATTGTGATTCCTCCCGAAGGATTCCTGAAAAAAGCATATGAAACTTGTAAGGAGAACAATGTATTATTCATTGCAGATGAAATTCAGGCTGGACTTGCGCGTTCCGGAAAAATGTTTGCATGTGAATGGGAAGATGTAGATCCTGACATGTACATTTTAGGAAAAGCGCTTGGAGGAGGAGTATTCCCGATTTCCTGTGTGGTTGCGAATAAAGATGTTCTTGGGGTATTCAATCCTGGTTCACATGGTTCAACATTTGGAGGAAACCCAATGGCTTGTGCCGTATCGGTTGCTTCCATGAACGTATTGGTTGAAGAAAAGCTTGCAGAACGGTCCCTTCAATTGGGCGAATATTTCATGAACAAATTGAAAGAAATTAATAATCCTGTCATTAAAGAAGTGCGCGGCCGCGGCTTATTTATCGGTGTCGAGCTGAATGAACCGGCACGCAAATATTGTGAAGAGCTTAAAGAACAAGGATTGCTCTGCAAAGAAACGCATGACACGGTTATTCGTTTTGCCCCTCCTTTAGTTATTTCTGAGGAAGAGCTTGATTGGGCAATTGAAAGAATCAATAAAGTATTAAGCTGATTTATTTTTTAGAAAGTCGGCTCTGTATCTAAATTTGGTGATGCAGGGCTGGTTATGGAATATTGCTTCATTTTCCTAAATATTAAAATCAAGAGGTGCCATGATGGGAGCTGCAGGAGTAGCTGGTAAAGAAGCTGAACAAAAAATCGAAGAGTCTTTAAATTTATTTACTTCAACCCAAGTTGTGATCAAGGAGGCCTTGAACAAGCTCGGTTATGCAGATGAAATGTATGAGCTGCTGAAAGAGCCGCTGAGGATGCTCACGGTAAGGATTCCAATACGAATGGATGACGGGTCAATAAAAATTTTTACAGGCTACAGATCACAGCATAATGATGCGGTAGGACCGACAAAGGGCGGTGTCCGTTTTCATCCTGAAGTAAATGAGGATGAAGTAAAAGCTTTATCCATGTGGATGAGTTTGAAGTGCGGAATTGTGGATCTTCCATATGGAGGAGGTAAAGGCGGAATCATTTGTGATCCCCGTTCCATGTCAATGGGTGAACTGGAACGCTTAAGCCGGGGGTATGTAAGGGCAATCAGCCAAATCGTTGGCCCTACAAAGGATATACCTGCTCCAGATGTTTATACAAATTCACAGATCATGGCCTGGATGATGGATGAATACAGCCGCCTCCGGGAGTATGATTCTCCTGGATTCATTACTGGCAAACCGCTTGTTCTCGGCGGGTCGCAAGGAAGGGAAAAGGCAACGGCACAGGGTGTAGTGATCTGCATTGAAGAAGCTGCAAAAAAGCGGGGCATTTCTATTGAAGGAGCCCGTGTGGCAGTTCAGGGATTTGGAAATGCAGGAAGCTTCCTGGCTAAATTCATGTATGATGCAGGAGCTAAAGTAGTCGCTATTTCAGATGCTTATGGTGCTCTATATGATCCGAATGGATTGGATATTGATTATCTTCTGGATAGACGCGATAGCTTTGGAACGGTAACAACCCTGTTTGATAACACATTGACAAACGAAGAATTGCTTGAACTGGACTGCGATATCCTCGTTCCTGCGGCCGTATCCAATCAGATTACTGCTGCAAATGCCCATAATATTAAGGCACCCATCATTGTAGAGGCAGCAAACGGTCCAACCACTCTTGAAGCTACAAAAATTCTTTCAGACCGGGGAATCCTGCTTGTTCCAGATGTTTTGGCAAGCTCAGGCGGTGTAACTGTTTCCTATTTCGAATGGGTGCAGAACAACCAAGGGTATTATTGGACTGAAGAGGAAGTTACAGATAAGCTGAAAAAAGTGCTTGTACAGGCTTTTGATAATGTTTATCAGACTTCACAGCAAAGAAAAGTAAATATGCGTCTTGCAGCCTACATGGCTGGAGCAAGAAAAATGTCTGAAGCATCCCGCTTCAGAGGCTGGGTGTAATTCTGTTAACAGGGTAAAAATTTCGATTAAAAAATCCTTGCACAATATGTGCAAGGATTTTTTGCATATATTAACGGGATGGCCTTGCTTCAGGTTCTCTTTCCATTTCTTCGTTTGGTTTGAAGAGAAGGCCAAGGTTAATTAGGCCAGCGATGCCCACCAGACCATATATGATTCTTGAAAGGGCTGAATCCTGGCCGCCAAAGATAGCTGCCACAAGATCAAATTGGAAGAATCCGATTAACCCCCAGTTAATAGCTCCAATAATTGTAAGAACCAGTGCAATACGCTGAATGCTACTCATGATGTTTCCTCCTTAGTAGTATAGGTTCACTATTATGTTGCTGCACGTAAATAAAAAATATTCATTGTACTATTCGTAAAGGGCCATAATGAAGGATAGACGAACATACTTTTTGCATTAGCTGGAAGTTTGAAAGATAATGATTGGGAAAAGGAGATGGTGATGTGCAAAATTTTACCTTTTATAATCCGACTAAATTAATTTTTGGGAAAGATCAGCTGTCCCAATTGCAGACTGAAATTCCTCAGTACGGCAAGAAAGTGCTTGTTGTATATGGGGGAGGAAGCATTAAGCGTAATGGTTTATATCATGAAGTGATGGCTGAGCTAACTGAAATCGGTGCTGAAGTTTTTGAATTGGCAGGTGTTGAACCTAACCCAAGAATTTCCACCGTTCGCAAGGGTGTTGAAATCTGTAAAAATGAAGGCATCGACTTCCTGCTTGCTGTTGGCGGAGGGAGTGTAATCGATTGCACCAAGGCTATTGCTGCCGGTGCTAAATATGATGGCGATGCCTGGGATCTGGTTATCAAGAAAGCATTTGCGGCAGAAGCTCTGCCGTTTGGAACGGTTCTTACATTAGCTGCTACCGGTTCTGAAATGAATGCCGGATCTGTTATTACAAATTGGGAAACCAATGAAAAATACGGATGGGGCAGTCCTGTGACTTTTCCTAAATTCTCAATTCTTGATCCTGTTAATACGTTTACAGTGCCAAGAAATCAAACGGTGTATGGAATTGTCGATATGATGTCCCATGTGCTGGAGCATTATTTCCATCTTGAGGAAAATACTGATTTTCAGGATCGCATGTGTGAATCACTGCTGATTACCATAATGGAGGCAGCTCCTAAGCTTCTTGAAGACCTCGAAAGCTATGAGCATAGAGCAGTCATTTTATATTCCGGCACAATGGCTTTGAATGGTATTTTGAATATGGGATATCGAGGAGACTGGGCAACGCATAATATCGAGCATGCTGTATCGGCTGTTTACGATATTCCTCATGGCGGCGGCCTTGCCATTCTGTTCCCGAACTGGATGAAGCATAATCTAAAAGTGAAGCCAGAACGCTTTAAGCAGCTGGCTGTCCGTGTATTTAATGTGGATCAGGCAGGAAAAACGGATGAAGAGACAGCACTTGAAGGAATCGGAAAGCTTCGTGAATTCTGGAACAGCATTGGGGCGCCTTCCCGCCTGGCTGATTATGACATCGATGACAGCCAGATCGAATTGATGGCAGATAAAGCGACTGTCAATGGAGAATTTGGCAATTTTGCGAAATTGAATCATGCTGACGTAGTTTCAATCTACCGGGCTTCCCTGTAACATTCAGATATTGGACCCCGCCTTTAGCGGGGTCCTTTGACACTTTTCGCGGGAAATGACAATCATCTTTATGGGTAAAAAATATGTCAAAATTGGACACGCTTACAATATAGGATGATTCTTGATTAACTTTGGGGCTTTAGTTAAAGTGGAATAGAGATAACAGCACAGCTGTTTAAATTTGAGAAAAATTGGAGGACATTCATGACACACGTTCGTTTTGATTACTCAAAAGCACTTCCTTTTTTTGGCGAACATGAAATTACATATCTGCAGGATGCCGTAAAGGTTGCTCACCACTCCCTTCATGAACAAACTGGAGCAGGCAGCGACTATTTAGGCTGGATCGATCTGCCATCAAACTACGATAAAGAAGAGTTCTTACGCATTCAAAAAGCAGCCGAGAAAATTAAGAATGATTCCGATGTTCTTATTGTCATTGGAATTGGAGGCTCCTATCTTGGAGCACGTGCCGCTATTGAAATGCTGCAGCACAGCTTCTATAATGCACTTCCAAAAGAAAAGCGCAAAACTCCGCAGGTATTATTTGCCGGCAACAATATCAGCTCTTCATACATGAAGGATCTAATGGATCTCCTTGATGGAAAAGATTGGTCTATCAACGTGATTTCTAAATCAGGCACCACAACTGAACCAGCATTGGCTTTCCGTATTTTCCGCAAAATGCTTGAGGAAAAATATGGTGCAGAAGAAGCGCGTAAACGAATCTATGCTACGACTGACAAAACGAGAGGTGCTTTAAAAACTCTTGCGACAGAAGAGGGCTACGAGTCATTTATTATTCCTGATGATGTGGGAGGCCGCTATTCTGTTCTTACAGCAGTAGGCCTTTTGCCGATAGCTGTCAGCGGTGCAAATATTGAAGATATGATGAGCGGTGCAGCACAGGCACGAGAAGACTTCAGCAAATCTGAGCTTCAGGAGAACGCAGCCTATCAGTACGCTGCTGTCCGCAATGTTCTTTATAACAAAGGAAAAACGATTGAAATGCTGATTAACTATGAACCAGGCCTTCAATATTTTGCAGAGTGGTGGAAGCAGCTGTTCGGAGAAAGTGAAGGAAAGGACCAGAAAGGAATTTTTCCTTCTTCAGCCAACTTCTCCACTGATCTACATTCATTAGGCCAGTATGTGCAGGAAGGCCGCCGTGACCTTTTTGAAACGGTTATCAAAGTGGAAGAAGCGCGCCATGAACTTACCATTGAAAAGGCAGAAAATGATCTTGATGGTCTGAACTATCTTGCTGGTGAGACTGTTGATTTTGTGAATAATAAAGCCTTTGAAGGAACTATGCTTGCACATACAGACGGCGGGGTGCCAAACCTGATCGTTTCCATTCCGAAAATGGATGCCTATACATTTGGCTATCTGGTTTACTTCTTTGAGAAAGCATGTGCAATGAGCGGCTATCTTCTGGGAGTGAATCCATTTGACCAGCCGGGTGTTGAAGCATACAAAGTGAACATGTTTGCCCTTTTAGGAAAACCAGGATTTGAAGAGAAAAAAGCAGAACTTGAAAAGAGATTGAAGTAAGTATGAGAAGCGTCTGCCTGCGGGTGGGCGTTTTTTATTGGAGAAAATATATTCTGCCTTTTTTGTGCCTGAACTGGGCATTGCTGACATAAGGCGGAAAGTCGTATACTCAGAAGTTACATTAAGGAAGACACTGGCGTGTTTGTTATAGTGGGGCTGAAAAAGATTATCAACTGATTGAAGGCACATCGAATAGTTGCTTTCCAAAGACAAAAATGCAGCTTAACTGCGAAGAATTTAATATTTCAGCGAAACTTTACATATATTGTGAATTTCTACAAATAACCGCGAAATATCTAACTCTAAGTATTCATGATATCCCTCGCTTTGGAGAAACTAAGCAAAAAGCGTAAAAGGGGATGGATTCAGTGATTGAGATACCTTCAAAAGTGGAAGGAAAGCATTTTGATTTATATAAGCTGGAGCAGGCTTTGAAGCCGATTGGCTATTCGATCGGAGGGAACTGGGATTATGACCACGGTTCTTTTGACTATAAAATTGATGATGAGGTGGGGTACCAGTTTTTAAGGGTGCCTTTTAAAGCAGTTGATGGGCAGCTTGATGATCCAAGCTGTACGGTGGAGATAGGCAGGCCATTTTTACTTTCCCATAAATACCAGCGTGGCCTGGATGACCACGCCTATACCGGAAATTTCAGTGCGTCCTTTGATCAATTCTCGGAGCCTGTGGATAAAGACGCCAGTTTTCCGGAAGAATTCATTGATCTCGGCAAAGCACTTGTCGAAGAACTGGAATCCCTTTTATTAAGAGATTAACCAAGAATTACAATCAGCTGGTCCTGCTGAAGGATTTTAAATGGCTGGGGGGGATTAACAAGGGTTTCCTCCCCTCTTTTCACACCTAAAAGGAGAATGCCCTCTCCCATAAGCTCTGCACTAAGTTCTGCAAATGTTTTATTTTCCACTTCCTCGGATGCAGGCTGAAACGTTAATTTCCGTTTATCAAGCTGTCCGAGCAGATCAAGAAAAGAAGTTACAAGCTCCTGGGATGAAACGCTGTTGATCATAACAAAGCTTGTGAGCACATTCGTCTGGACAATTTCATCAGCACCCGCTCTTTTTGCATTAGCTGCCTGTTCAGACGTTAATATTTCCACGATGCATTGAACATCTCGATTCAGTCCTTTGATTGCCAGTAAGGTTAGGATTGAATTCATATCAGCATGTAATTCATCTTTGTTTTGATCTGCTGTAATGATGACTTTTTGCGCGTCAAAAACATTTGCTTTTATAAGGACATCATCTCTGTTAGCGCGACCCTGAATAAAATGTACGTTGTTGTAGGGAACAGGATTAGATTTTAATGTTTCATCGATTAAAGCAATGGAATGATTCATCCCATCACCCCCGAGTGCGTTAACGATCTCCCGTGCACGTTCATTCCAGCCGATTACAACAATATGATCCTTGCCCCGATATCCAACTTTTCCTTCCAGAAAGTCATTCTGCCGGGTAACCGCGGCTGTTGCAAGTGAAATAAAATATGTAGACAGAAAGCCCGCTCCCGTAAAAATAAGCGCAATTCCTATAATGCGTCCGCCAGTGCTTTTCGGATATAAATCTCCAAATCCGACGGTGGAAGCTGTAACTACAGCCCACCAAATTCCATCAAAAAAGGTCGGAAAGGAGGAGGGCTCGATAATATGTACTATTCCTCCAAAAAGAAAGATCACCAACAGGGCAATTAAGAGAATCCTGATTACTAAGGGAAGACGGATGAAACTGTAATAAATGTGCTGAGACATAAAACATCACTCCTAAAAACATGGGCGTTAAAAAACGGGAAATTTAGAATATAAAAAAAGCCATGCCAGGAATATACTTAATTAAGTATATCGTCTATTGCACGGCTCAGCAGTTGAATATCTTTGGATATTTCGTTTTTCACGTCGTCAATCTCGCACCTTTCATATTCATCCATGAGAAGGGAGAGTTCTCTCTTGAGTATGACAGCCTCGTGTTCAAAATCCATGATGACTCCCTCCTTTAGGGATATAAAGGACTAACAGGCAGTTAGTTAATTTTATTTATTTGTAATGTTACAATTATGTTACCCGAAATCTTTACAATTTAAACGATAAAAACGGCAATTATTAAACAAGAAATTTAGGACGGATATTGTTTACCCTCTAATTTGGCATGTAAACACAGTGACTTTATAAGGTATCACTTCTTGGTCCCTCTTTACATTGCCCAGCTATCATGATAAAAGAGCAGAATAATAATTTTACGCTAATCGGCATTGAGGCGAACGTCTCGGATCCCACGGATTATCCCATCCGGCAGCTTTCCAGCTCCATTTAAAAGGATAATTTCCGCGGCCCATTTATTTGACTAATATATGAATGAAACATATAATAAAACTAACAGCATAGTTCGGATTCTTCCTAAAGGGGAGTAGCTTTCAAGTAGAGTCGTCAATACGAGATGATAAATCTCCGGCTCTGCTGGCAACAGATGTTGCTTGCGAGACCTTTACCATTTATTTGGTAAGGTCTCTTTTGTTTTAAAGGCGCTGAGACCAATAAATGGTTCAGTGCCTTTTATTTTTTAGGAGAGTCTGGAACAGGGAGGTTTATTAATGAAACTGTATCAACAACTTGCAGACAGTGTGAAATTTTCCAGACGCCTTAATGGGACCAGACTTCTTGAAAAGGACGACAGGCTGGAATTTATAGGGGCAGGGAGAAGTGCCTTTGCTTTTAGGATTAAGGAAACCAATTATGCAATAAAAGTCTTCTTTCCGGAATCTAAAGGAATAGCCAGGGATGAAGCGGAGGTCTACAGGGAACTGCCTGATCATTCATACTATCCCTCTTTCTATGGATCTGGAGATAACTATATTGTAATTGATTATGTGCAGGGGCTGACTCTGTTTGAGTGTCTTGCGCAGGGGGTACCAATAAAAGAGGAGATAATAAGACAAGTTGATGAAGCCTTAGATATCGCGAGGGAGAGTGGGCTAAATCCTTCGGATATTCACTTGCGCAACATTATTCTTACAGGGGATGGGTGTATTAAAATCATTGATGTTGCCCGTTTTAAGCGAACGAAAAAATGCACACAATGGGACGACTTGAAGCATGCATTCTATAAATTTTATAGAAAAAAATATTTTCCAAAAAAGATTCCTGTATTCATTATGAATACAATTGCGGCTCTTTATAAAAAGAGGATTATACGTTTTGGCCCCTAAACAGTTCATTTGATAATGCATTTTTCTTTTGAAATAATAAAGGCCACTAGTTCAGAAAGGGGCAGATTATACATGAAAGTTCTTATTGTCGGAGCAAACGGACAAATTGGAAAGCTGCTGGTAAAGCTTATCAAAGATGGGGGTAAGCATACAGCAAGAGCAATGGTCAGAAAAGAAGAACAGGTCCCGCAGTTTGAAGATATGGGTGTGGAAACGGCAGTAGCAAGCCTTGAAGGAACAGTAGATGAATTGGCTGAAGCAGCCAAAGGATGTGATGCAATTGTATTTAGTGCAGGTTCAGGCGGAAATACAGGCTATGACAAAACTCTTCTGATTGACCTTGACGGAGCGGCAAAAGCAATTGAAGCGGCGGAGAAGGCTGGTGTAGACCGGTTTATAATGGTCAGCGCTATCCAGGCAAATAATCGCGATAAGTGGAGTGAAACGATCAAGCCTTATTTCGTGGCGAAGCATTATGCCGACAGAATTTTGGAAAACAGCAGCTTGAACTACACGATCGTACGCCCGGGCGGTCTGACAAATGACCCGGGAACCGGCCATATTAAAGCAGCGGAAAACCTGGAACGGGGCTTCATTCCCCGTGAAGATGTAGCTAAAACCCTTTATGCTGTGCTGAATCAAGAAAATACCTATAGGCGCGCATTCGACCTGGTATCAGGCGATGAAGATCCAGAAACGGCAGTAAAAAATATATAACTCTTGCCCGGTGTGTATACACCGGGATTATTATTGGCAAAAAAAGTATAAACTTAAAGGGGTTGAACAGATTAATATTAAAAGGCTGGGTATTAGGACAAGCCTAAAGTGTTAACCTTGCAGTTCCTTTAATAAAGTAATTGCTTGCTAAAAAGCTCCCTCTACCCAAAGGTTTATGTAGTGTAGTAATGAAGGGATCACATTATTGATGGCAAGAAGCAGGATGGTAAATGCGCCAGAATCAGCGGGTAAGTAGTTATTCTGGAGGTTAGATAAAATAACCTGAATGAAACTTGGCATTGGCAAATTCCAATGTCCTTTTCGTTTTAATTGCTTTACTAGAGGGAATAGGAAGCTATAAAAGAAAATACATATGATTTCATACTTTCCCCATATAAATGTTGCTTTAGCGTCACAGCTTTTCCTTCAAAACAATGGAATAATGTGATGTAATGAGCAATCAAGAGGAGTGAGTGAATGTATAAAAAACAGGAACGCATTTTGATGTGGCTTGCTTTTACAGTGGCCATCATTATGGGGCTTTCTTTTATTGGACGCATTTTTGCAGGATAGGAAAAGGAGAATGTTAAATGGGAAATGAAGAATCAGTTTTTTTCAGCCGTGTCTTAACAGAGCTGACATTATCCTTCCATATCATTTACGCAACCATCGGTGTCGGCATCCCGCTCATGATTATGATTGCACAATGGGTGGGAATCAAAAAGCAGGATGAACATTATATTCTGCTCGCTAGAAGGTGGACGAGAGGCTTTGTCATTACAGTGGCTGTCGGAGTTGTTACCGGCACTGCCATCGGGCTCCAGCTCTCATTGCTGTGGCCTAACTTTATGGAACTTGCAGGCAATGTCATTGCGCTGCCTCTGTTTATGGAGACATTTGCTTTTTTCTTTGAGGCTATTTTCCTCGGGATCTATCTTTATACATGGGATCGGTTTGAGAATCAGAAGAAGCATTTGCTTTTATTAATCCCGGTCGCAATAGGGGCATCTTTTTCAGCTATTTTCATTACAATTGTAAATGCTTTTATGAACGCGCCGCAGGGCTTTGATGTTGTGAATGGCCAGCTTGTTAATATTAACCCGGTCCTGGCGATGTTCACGCCTGCTATGCCGACGAAAGTTGCGCATGTGCTGTCCACTGCCTATATGACTTCAGCATTTGTTCTGGCATCAATAGGTGCTTATCGCCTTTTGAAAGGATCAAATCATATTTATCATAAAAAGGCATTGATGCTTACAATGAAAATTGGATTGATTTTCTCGATCGCTACAGCTGTAATTGGTGACTTCTCAGGAAAATATCTTGCTGAATACCAGCCTGAAAAACTGGCTGCTGCTGAGTGGCATTTTGAAACAGAAGAAGGGGCACCGTTAATGCTATATGGGGTTCTCGATGACGGTGAAGTGAAATATGCAATTAAAATTCCATATGCACTCAGCATTCTTGCTCACAGCAATCCGAATGCAGAAGTAATTGGACTCGATCAATTTCCGGAAGATGAAATTCCGCCGCTTTATATCCATTATTTATTTGACCTCATGGTGACCATAGGAATGTGGATGACGGCACTTTCACTCATCTATGTCCTGGGTACCTGGTTTAAAATGCGTTTTGTTGCGGCGAAATGGTTCCGCTGGCTGATTGTTCTGGGCGGGCCGTTATCAATTATTGCAATTGAAGCAGGCTGGTGGCTTGCGGAAGTGGGCCGGCAGCCGTGGATTCTCAGGGGGATTATGCGCACGGAGGATGCTGCCACTTCAAGCGGCCAGGTAGACCTGATGCTTCTGCTGTTTGCAGGTTTATATCTCGTGCTGGCAATCGGAAGCATCATTGTCCTCACCAGAATGTTCCGCAAAAATCCGGTCGAACAGGAATTGGCTGACCGTGAGCTGGAGAAAGAAGGTGAGGTTCGATGACATTAGAGATCATTGGAATTTCCGTCTTATGGCTGTTTCTATTCGGCTATGTCATTGTTGCTTCTATTGACTTTGGGGCAGGATTTTTCAACGCATACAGTCTATTCCGCGGAAAACAGCATATTTTAACGCGAATCATACAGCGGTATTTATCTCCGGTATGGGAAGTTACAAATGTGTTCCTGGTTTTCTTCTTCGTTGGCATTGTCGGGTTCTTCCCAAAAACTGCCTACTATTATGGAACGATCCTTCTGGTGCCGGCAAGCATAGCTGTAGTCCTGCTTGCCATTCGAGGTTCGTATTATGCTTTTACCACCTACGGCGGACTGAAGCAAAAGAGATGGACCTATCTGTATGGGCTTTCAGGTCTTTTCATTCCTGCATCCTTATCCATAGTCCTGACCATTTCAGAAGGCGGATTCGTTAGTGAGACTTCATCAGGGCTGGAGCTTAACTATTGGACATTGTTCACAAGCCCGCTGACTTGGAGCATAGTTGTGCTGAGTATTGCAGCGGTATTATATATATCAGCTGTGTTCCTGACCTGGTATGCCAATAAAGCAAACGATGAACCTGCCACAGAGCTGCTGAGAAAATACGCTCTAATATGGGCAGTACCTGCAATCGTGACAGCGACAGGCATCATTGTCGAACTAAGGGACCACAACCCTGAACATTTCAGCAGATTAATGGAGCTGTGGTGGCTGTTTGGCATCTCCTTCCTGCTGTTTGCAGGGACGGTTTATCTGATTTGGAAGAAAAGAAACTATGGCCTTGCATTCGGGCTGCTGACAGGGCAATTCTTTGTGGCCTTCTTTGCCTATGGGATCTCGCATTATCCGTATCTGCTTTATCCGTACCTGACGATTTATGATGGTTTCACAAACGAAGCCATGGCAATCGCGCTGGTCATTGCCTTCATAGCAGGATTCGGATTGCTTCTGCCTTCCCTTTATCTGCTGCTCAGGCTGTTTCTTTTCAATAAAGACTATGTTCAGGGAAAGCGTGACGACCATGCATAGGAGGGGAGAAACATGGCGGAATTTGTGATGTTTTATGCGCCGTTTATCGTGATCGCTGGTTCTATAGCGGCGGCTTTTTTGGCTGGCGGGGAAGGATGAAAGAGTGGAAGAGTAAAAAAATTGCAAGGTCTGAAGCAGACCTTGCAATTTTTTATTTAGCATGTTTGAAGCAATTCAGATATTTTGAAGATGTTAAAGTCAGCGGGACATTTAGTATCCAGTTACAGCATAAGGCTGTAACTTTTAATAGATATTCCATTTAAAGATCAAGGGACTGCATTTCGAAAGAGAGAAATTGGTGGTACTTTTCTTTTATCTAAAACACCATATAGCAGGACTTTAATATTAGATATCAATCACAACGCTCTATGAGAGATAAATTTTAGTAGAAGATAGGCTGTCCACTTATCCTATGGACAGCTTTTCTTGTTTATGTCCTGTGAAAAATAATTAGAATGGACTATGTTTTCTCGTTTGATACTGGATATTATTTGAAAATGTTAGTAAAAAAGTATGGTTATATAATGATTGGGACTACATATATTTTTTTAAGGGCCAAGTCTTCTTCCAGAAATGGTCATGACTAACTGCATTTCGGGGAAGAAATTCTTTAAATGGAAAGGTGAAAACAATGAAGGTTTTGTTAACAGGAGGAGCAGGGTTTATTGGTTCCCACATTGCCGAAGAGCTAATTAAAGAAGATTATGAGGTCGTTATTTTGGACAGTTTAGTAACTGGTCAAGAATTAAATATTCCTGCCGGAGCTAGATTCTACCATATTGATATACGCGGCAATTTAGATCAAATTTTCTTGGCGGAAAAACCGGATTATGTAATTCATCAAGCTGCACAAGTGTCAGTTTCCAATTCATTGACTCATCCTAAATTAGATGGAGAATCAAATATTATTGGAACTATCAATCTCTTAAATGCCTGTGTAAGGCATCAAACGAAGAAATTTATATTCGCATCCACAGCTGCATTATATGGAAATCCCAACTATTTATCAATTGACGAAGAACATCCTGTATTACCTAAATCCTTTTATGGTTTATCAAAACTGAATGCTGAATCCTATATTAAGCTTTTTTCAGAACTGTATGGACTGTCTTACACGATTTTACGGTACTCAAATGTTTATGGCATGAGGCAGGATACAAATGGTGAAGCCGGAGTTGTAGCTATTTTCATTAAGAGGGCAATAACAGGACAATCATTAAATATTCATGGAGATGGTTTCCAGACAAGAGATTTTGTGTTTGTAAAGGATGTTGCCAAAGCAAATGCAGCAGCTATTCTTTATGGTGAAAATGAAGTAATTAACATAAGTAATAATACTCAAACTTCCATAAAAGATATTGTAAGCGAGTTGAACTATCTATTAGATTCTGAGATTATGCCAATTTACGGTCAGGAAAGGAAAGGGGATATAAGGCATAGCTGTCTATCAAATAAAAAAGCAATTAAATTGCTGAAATGGGAGCCCAGGTATTCTTTTATAGATGGGTTAAGAGAAACGGTTGCCTCTATGGGCCAAATTCAATTAAAGGCATAAAAGTTTTGGAGGTTTCCATGAACGAACACATAGATCTCAAAACATTTTTCAGGATAATCAAAAAAAGATGGCTGACTATTATTTTTACTGTAATTTGTCTTTTCCTTCTGACTTCGGGACTGTCCATTTATGTTATAAAGCCTACCTATGAAGCAACGGAGAATATACTTATCGGCAAGCTGACAAAAAAGGATGGCCAATATGGAGATTCACAGGAGTTAAATATGCTGCTGGCTTCAACAATAGACCTTATAAAGAGCCCGGTTGTACTAAATTCAGTTAAAGAACAGTTTAATTTGGGAGATGATGATCTAGATAAAAAGCTAGCTGTCCAAAACAATCGAGATTGGCAAATAGTTAATGTAGTGGTACGAGGCCACGATAGGGAGAAAACCAAAGAAATTGCCAATACGATTGCCAAAACAACTGTTAATAAAATGAATGCTCAGTTTGATGTGCAGGATATAAAGCTATTAAGCGACAATGAAACAGATCCATCCATTAAAGTTGTCGGAAGTTTGTCATTGAATATCGCAATAGGTCTGGTAATAGGCCTATTTCTTGGAGTGGGACTTGCCATGTGGCGAGAGTATTGGGATGAATCAATAAAAAATATTAACGAAGTAGAAATGACTTTGGGACTTCCTGTCCTGGGACAGGTAAATTTAAAAAAAGGCAAAAGAATGTATAAGGATAAATCCGGAAATAAATATCAGGCATCCTTAGAAAATAATGAAGGGAGACAAAACGGTGTTTAAAAAAAAGAAAATAAAAAAATATACCAAGATGATCCACCAAAGTGGCCATTCAATATGTTCAGAGCAAATTCGTATGATTAGCACTTATATAGAACATTTATATGATAATGAATCCCAATTATTAATGGTAACTTCCCCCAATGAGGAGGAACAGACATCTATTATATCTTCTAAATTGGCCATTGCTTTTGTTGAACAGGGAAAAAAAGTGCTTTTGGTTGATGCGAATATTCGCAGCCCTTCACTCCATCATTGGTTTCAGTTGAAGAATGAAAGTGGCTTTACGAATGCAGTCAGGAATGTGGAAAGCCTTCAACTAAATAGTAAAGAGACAATTATTAATAATTTATTCGTAATGCCTGCAGGACCAATTCCTTTAAATCCATCAGATGTATGGGTGGCCAGCAAAATCAAGGATATGACGAGCTGCTGCAGGACAGAATACGATGTTGTTATCTTTGAGGCACCTCCTATTTTATCTGTATCAGATTCTCAAGTGTTAGCGAGTTATTGCGATGGAACTATATTAGTACTTAAGGAAAACAAGACAAAGAAAGATGATGCCTTCAAGGCAAAAATGAAATTAGAAAGGAAAAACAGCAAAATATTAGGGGTTATCTATCAAACAGGTTAATGCCTACTAACGCGCGGGTGGCTATGCTATTGAAAAAATTTCAGAAACATACAATAGGAAAAAATATATTCCACTTATTTTATAGTACTGCCCTATCGAGTAGTTTAAATGCTGCTTCTTTAATTATTTTAGCTAATTATTTGCAATCCTATTATTATGGCATGTTTAGTGTTGCATTAGCTTTTGCAATGATTATGGGTTATTTAACAGATTCAGGGCTGAACAGCATTGTGTTAAGAGAAGGATCTAAGAAAGATGTGGACCTATCGGTTCTAATTTCATCTTATTTGAAGGTTAGGATCATTTTACTTGCTGTTTCTTTTATATGTGGATTTGCCATCATTCATTTTTCAAATTCGTGGAATAAAGAGTTTATTTTAACCTCCTATTTTTTAATTATACCCATGGTGCTTGGCCTCACTCTGCAAAGTATTGGAACCATATTCTTTCAAATGATTGAGAGAATGCACTATTGCGGCTTAATCCGCATTGTGGCTTCTGTTTGTTTAGTTTTAACACTGTCTGCTGGATTAATATTTAATTTAAACCATTTATTTATCTGTACTCTATATGGATTGTCTTACCTGGCAGCTGGAGTATTTGGAATTTATAAAGTACGCCAATACGTACAAATACGAATGAAAAGTTCGTTTCATAAGGGACTATTACGAAATATTGGATCATTTTCACTTGGAGGCCTTCTTTTTGTCATTCTTCCTCATTTAGGCCCTCTTATTATAGGTAAAACCTTGACTCTAAGTGAAGTAGGCATATTTGCAGTTGCATACCGTATCCCCCAAGCATTGCAGCAAATCCCTTTTATTGTAGCAGGAGCATACTACCCAGTGTTATTCAGGGCATTTAATAATAATCAACTAGAGGAGCACTTACATAAGAACATCACTCTTATTAAGCTAATCGCTTTAGCTGGTATTGCGATAACTGTTCCTTTGTTCGCTAAACCAGAGGCAGTTATTCATTTATTATTCGGTGAAATGTGGATTGCTGCATCATTTCCGCTAAAAATTTTATCTTTAATGGTTACTTTACAGGCAATAAATATTGCATTAGCTGACGGACTGACTACCAGGGGGCTGCAATCTTACCGAACTGTTATACAGGCCATAGCCATTATTACAGGCATGTATTTATATATACAGTTCAGTAATTCATACGGCATAGCCGGTGCTGCAATTGCAGGAGCGTCAATTGAAGGAATTGCACTTTTGGGGTTTTGGATCAGTAATCCTAGTCGCTGGATAATTGCAAAAAAAGCCTTATTTCCTTATTTAATATTTTTTGCTTTATGCACCTCCGGTATAAATCTTTTTACTGATTCTCACTCTTTCATCGTCTTTATGATTCAAATTCTTCTATTGGTTCTAGTCATTTTTATAGATAAAGAAATGAAGGGTATGATTCTCGGTGTCCTGATAAGAGTACTCAATAGATGGAAAGCCAAGGAAACGCAGGGAGGATAAGATGGACCACGGTATTATGATAAGAAAACAAAAAGCCAGCTTCACGGTTTTCATTCTTTTTTTGCTCGTAACTATGGCGAATTATTATATTTACATCGGTTTTGCCATAAAGCCATACTTAATATTTTCTATATTATATTTACTAGTCCATATAAGTTCATTTTATTTTCAGCGTCTGCATGGATTTGAGGTAGCGATGCTAATTTTTTACTTAGTATATAGCTATACAGGAGCGTTTGCGTTATATCCTTCTGCAAGTATAAGAATTTTATTAGGTATTATTCTTTATATTTCTTGTTATTTCATAATTAAATCAATAATTGGTCATACAAATAATTGGACTATCGAAAGAGCAATTGCCGATGCAGGTATCGTTTTTAATACCCTAAGCCTAATTTTATATTTAATGGGGCTGCAGAGACTTGGCTTTGACTTAGAGGGTGACAGAATCTATGAGTTGGGTGTGATGCTTGATCGTAATTACCCAAGGCTAATCGGGGTACTTCAGGATCCAAATTATTTTGTCTTTTATAATACTCTCTTTTTCTCTTATTTTTTATGCCATTCAAAACCCATGAAAAATAAAGCAGGATTGCTGCTTTGTATCCTGACAAATTTATTAACCTTTTCAAGAGGAGGACTATTAGTATTATTAATTACACTATGCCTATACATTTTGAAAGATAAGCCCTTAAAAAAGATAAAGCTTCTAGCTGGAATGGTTGTTTTTCTATCAGCTGCTGCTTACCTTGTGGTCTTCTATATGAAATTAAATCTTTTCAGTATTTTAGGATCTAGAATAGAAGATCTGGCAAAGGATGGTGGAAGCGGGAGATTGGAATTATGGGGAAGAGCCTGGGAATTCTTTGTTTCCTATAAGTATATAGGAATCGGAGCTTATAATTTTCCTGAATATAATTCATTTCGATATGGTGATTCGCTTCAGGTACATAACACCTTTTTGGAGATTTTGTCAGAATCGGGTTTAATCGGCATCTCTTGTTTCTGTGTGTTTATCCTTACAGTTTTTATGCAATTAATCCAAAGTAAGTTATATAGAAACAAACCATATCTCTTACTTACTTTTGTTGGAATAATACTTCAAATGGGATTCCTTTCAATTATTATTAACGATATGTTTTTTCTGTATCTAGCTATCCTATCAACCTATATGCATCATGAGCGGAACAAAAGTCAAATGAAACAGAGAGATCCTGGGTTCTATTCTCTCCCATAATTGAAAAGTAAATGGAATGGGGATGTGGAAAAGATTGAGAATATTGGTCATTACAGACAAATTAGATTTCGGTGGAGCTGAAATGTATTTTTGTAAATTAGAGAACCTCTTGCATGACTCAAATATCACTTTTCACTTTGCTGCAGGCAACGGCCAATTGTACGAAAGAATTAAAAATAAACAGCGTTTTCACGAACTAAGCAGAACAAGCCATATCCAAAATATAAAGAAATTGGTGAAAGTCGTTTTAGAGGAGAAAATTGAACTGGTTCACGCGAATAGTTTAAGAATGGTTCTTTACTGTATATGTGCCAGAAAAATATCAACTATTAAATTTAAAATAATATATACAAAGCATAATGTAACAATATTGGAGAATAGGAGCCGCAGGGCTTTTGCCTTTTTAATAAACAGATGTGTTGAAAGAGTGATCACAGTAAGTGACTTCGAAAAAAACAGCCTTATGGAGGCTGGGATAAAGGCAAACAAAATTACGACTGTGTACAACGGGGTAGATTTAAATCAATTTGGCTTTATTCAAAAGGAGAAAGGTGATTTTTTTAAAATTGGTATATTAGCAAGATTATCTGAGGAAAAAAATCATGAATTATTTATTAGAATCGCAGATCAGTTAAGAGATATTCCGCATTTTAAATTTTATATTGCGGGTGATGGTCCGAGAAAGCAAAAAATTAAATCCATGATTGAAACCTGCAATCTGTCACATAAAATTAAATTGGTTGGTGCTGTAAACAGGCCGGAGGAATTTATTAAAAATATCGACATTCTGCTCTTAACTTCTTATCGTGAGGTATTCCCGATGGTTATTTTAGAGGCTATGGCTGTGGGAACCAACATTATTGCTATAGATCGTGGCGGTATAAAGGAAGCCATTTTTGAAAAAGAGACTGGTTTTTTAATAAGCAGCCATTCGGCAGATGAGTTTTGCCGAATAATACTAGAAATGGAATCGGATGAGTCACTTAAATATAAGTTAATTGAAAATGCCAGAAGAAAAGTGGAGGAGGAATTCTCATTAGATAAGATGGTGGAAAATACTTTAAGGGAGTACAGGAAGTGTTATTAATAGGTGATTTTATAAATCCGCTCTCTAATTTGAGAATTTTGCAAACTTCCCTCAAGGACACTGTGAAAAGGAGTAGTGTAAATTGATCTTGGCCATTTTGGATATAGTATTGGTTTATTTAGGATATATAGCGACCATTTGGTTCTACCATGTCTTTTCAATACCTGCAGAATTAGAAATCACCTTAAATCTACTCTGGTTATTGGTCCCCTCAGCAACAGCTTTCATCTTTTTCTACTTCTTTGATTTATATAAAAATTTGCGCGGAAGTTCTTTAAAAAAGCAGATTTATTCTCGTATTTTACCCATTGTAATATTTTCAATATTTGTTTCCGCTGTATCCTTTTCAGGATCTTTCATGTTTTATCGAAAAAGCTTCTTCATTGAGGCCCTCATTATTCAAATTATCTTGCTTTCGGCTATTCATGGCGGAATATGGCTTATGGCTAATAAATTGCATGGCCGCAAAAGAGTAGTCATAATTTGTGAGGATGAAAAAACTGGCCAGTCTTTGGCACAAAAATTCAATAATCATAAATGGTTTGAAATATCAGGATATTTGCCTATAAATCAAATACCACATTTGGAAAACCATATAGATAAATTCGATGTATTTCTCCTCGCTCCTGCTGTAATTGGACAGTTAAAAAGCGACATCCTCAATTTATGCATCAAGAACGAGAAGGAAGTCCTAATCGTTCCGCATGTTTCGGATTTGTTTATACATTCTGCTAAATCGCAACAGATTGGTGACATGCTTGTAATTTCAATTAATGCTCCTGGATTAAACATTTGGCAGCGGATAATTAAACGGTGTTTTGATGTATTCGCATGTATTATCCTGCTTGTACTTACAAGTCCTATTTTTTTAGCTCTGCTAATAATAATCCCGCTTACTTCTAGTGGTCCAGCTATATATAAACAAGAACGGATTGGGCTAAATGGAAAACCATATTGGATCTACAAATTCAGAAGTATGATACAGGATGCTGAAAAAATATCAGGTCCAGTATTAGCTGAAAATAATGATGCAAGGATAACAGCAATTGGAAGATTCATAAGGGCTATTCGTTTAGATGAGCTCCCTCAACTTCTTAATGTTTTGAAAGGGGAAATGAGCTTAATTGGTCCAAGACCGGAAAGAGAATTTTTCATTAGCCAATATAAGGAGAAACTTCCCTATTATTCTTATAGATTATCCGTCAAGCCGGGTATCACTGGTCTTGCTCAAGTATTAGCTTACTATTCTACGACTGCTGAGGATAAGCTGCGTTTTGATTTATTATATGTAAGGAATTACTCCTTTTCATTGGACATGAAAATTTTGTTTCAAACTTTACAAGTAGTTCTTCAGAGAGATAGAGCTCGAGGGTTAGTAAAGAACAGCGATTATGGACATCAGAGCCTAATTGAAAGCCTGGAACAAGACAGGGTAATTTAGATTACATGCTAATCAAAGTTTTTTTCTAAATCTACTTCACTTAAAAATGAATGCTGAGGAGATGGTATAAATGGGGACTTCAAATCAGGATCTTGTTTCGATCATTACTCCGACATATAATTCTTCAAACTATATTTGCTCTGCATTACAATCCGTTATGACACAAACTTTTCAGAACTGGGAATTGATTATCATTGATGATTGTTCTTATGATGATACTTTAGAGAAAGTAAAAAAAGAGATGCGGGGTGAATCCAGAATTAAAGTAATACAACTGCAAGAAAATAAGGGCCCTGCCTATGCCAGAAATATAGGTATTGCTGCAGCAAAAGGGAATTACTTAGCCTTTCTTGATAGTGACGATATTTGGCTTCCGCAAAAATTAGAGAGACAGCTAAAGTTTATGAAAAAAAATCACATTGCTTTTTCGTATACAAGTTACAGAATAATTAGTGAAAAAGAGGGAAAAGCAAAAGAAATTATTAATATACCGCCATGTACGACTTATCATAGTTTACTAAAAAATACGGCGATAGGGACACTTACTGTAATGCTTGATACAAGACAATTAGGGATGGTGCAAATGCCTCTATATAGAGATTGTTCAGAGGATTTCGGACTTTGGCTATCCATTTTATCTAAAGGGATCTATGCTTATGGGTTAGATGAAGAGTTGGCTATTTATAGAAAGAGAGAGCATTCCCTCTCAGGCAATAAACTTAAATCTGCTAAAAAAACATGGAATACCTATAGGAAAGTAGAGAAAATTAATTTCGCTTCAGCATTATGGTATTTTGCAAATTACTCTTTCAATGCCCTAAAGAAGCATTCATTGATCAGTTAATAGATAACAGTTAGCCGGCTCACAGGGGCGGGCTCTTTTTTATGCCCAATTAATATATTTATTTTAGCGCTTGTGTTATTCGCTTATCCCTTAAATAAAAGAATACATACAATAGAGTAATAAATCAGAAGGGGTGACCGACAATGGCAGGAGATCCAAATGTTGTTTACGTCGAAGATTTTGGCGGCAGTACAGCCCAATCGAAAGTCCAGGCGGCCATAAATTTCGCCTTTCAAAACAATAAAAAAACAGTTATTGCAGCAAATAAAGATTATTACATGACAGGTAACGTTATTATCAAGCAGGGTGTGAAACTGCAGGGCAGTTATGGGACGAGATTTGTCATAGGTGCAAACGTTAGAGGGTTTGAGCTGGAGAGGGATGCTTCTCTATGGAACACCAGGATTATGGTGGATTATAAAGGATACACCAAAGAGGTTATTTATTTGGACGGAAAGCATAAGTACTATAACACATGGCATAATACTTCACTAAAGAACCTTGTAATAGTAAATTGGTCTGGAACAGTATCGGGAACTGGAATTTACTTGTATTCAGGAGGAAGTGGTCATGAAATCTCGTTTGTGAATTTTACGGATATCAAAATTGTAGGTTTTACGAAAGGACTTTATTTAAAAGCAGTTAAACCTGCAAGCGGATTTGCATACGTTAATGCAAATCGCTTTGATAAGATTTCTTTGGATGATTGCATTGATAATATTATTTTGGAAGGAAGCGAAACCATTCCAAATGAATGCAGCGGAAATTCCTTCACAAATTTACAGATACAGCCAACCTCCAACACTATACGAATTATGACCATTCAGGGGCAAATTAATAAAGTTGACGGAATTTGCTGGGATCTGCATCAAATTCAGCATTCGGACCCTATTTTTATATTTAAAGCAGAAAGCAACTATAATTATTTAGACATGAGATCCATACCCGCAAATAGAATATTAAATAGCGGAAAATCGGGTAACCGGTTCGAAACACTTTAACTAGCATTTAAGAAAGGTAAAGATTCGACATGTGGGTTTAAAAATTCTACTAAAAGAATACTGCCTTTCTAGCAGTTTATTTGAAGTTCTTCTTCTGTTTATTTGTAGTAGTGCATATTAATAGTATTACAAGAAAAGGGAGTACAAATACTGGTAAAGGCGTTTTTAGGGGGAGATCTTAAATGAAAATTCGAAAAGCAATCATTCCGGCAGCGGGATTGGGGACTAGATTTTTACCGGCAACTAAATCACAGCCAAAGGAAATCTGCCCATTGTTGATAAGCCAACACTTCAATATATTGTAGAGGAAGCAGTGGAATCCGGAATAGAGGAAATTTTAATAATAACTGGAAGAAATAAAAGTTCGATTGAAGATCACTTTGATAAATCCTTAGAACTCGAACTTGAGCTCGAAGCAAAGAAAAAATATGAGTTACTAAATGTAGTACGCTCTATCTCAGAGATGATAAATATTCATTATATACGGCAAAAGGAACCAAAGGGGCTGGGCCATGCGGTTTATTGTGCGAAAAGTTTTATTGGCAATGAGCCCTTTGCTGTTCTATTAGGTGATGATATTGTTTATGGAAAAAAACCATGTTTAAAGCAATTAATAGACACCTATGAAGTATATAGAACAACAATTCTTGGAGTCCAAACAGTAAACACAAATGATATCAGTAAATACGGCATAATCCAGGGTGAATATATTAAAGAAAACATATACAAGGTGAACAGTCTGGTAGAAAAACCATCTATAACAAATGCTCCGTCTAATATAGCAATCCTTGGCAGATATATTATTACTCCTTCGATATTTGATATCCTCGAAAATATCCGTCCAGGATTAGGCGGTGAAATTCAGTTAACAGATGCACTAAAGGAATTGTCGAAGGCGGAATCACTATATGCGATTGATTTTGAAGGGACTAGGTATGATGTTGGGGACAAGCTGGGTTTTTTACAAGCTACAATTGATTTTGCGCTAAGAAGAGAAGATCTAAGAGAGGAATTCCTTAGCTATCTATTTCAAATTTTAAAAAATGAAAGAGAAATACTTATAAAATAATACTTTAATTAGGGGGCAGATCAAGGCTGGGTGATTAAAAGGTTTTTCGGGCGATAGAAAGATTTGTCTAAGGGCATTGATGATCAGGAAATACAAAGTGTTTTTTTTTTTTTTGGATTTTCCAAGGGTTTCTATTATAGAAATAACAGATATAATGTGGGTTGGTGTTATGCAGGAGAATAGTATGGAAGAGATTCATGCTTCTAGCTATTTCTCATGTGCAATGGTGATAAAAAATCTCTTGAACGACAGTTGGAGGTAAAGAAGGAATTATAATTGAGTCGGGGAGCAGATTTAACATTCAAGGATTGTGGCAAATGTACATAAGAAAAGGGTAAGTTGTTTAACAAAAACCTTAAAATGTAAATTGAAATTCGGGAAGTTCATCACAGTGATGAACTTCCCGAATAGCTCTTAATAGATTGTCCTTTCTTGCCATAGAAAAATCCCCTCAAGTAGCATTCTTTTCTCCATGGTTACCTGAAGGTTTTTTGAATGTCTACTTAAAAGGGACATTAACAGCATGTTTTGCCTGGCAGCTTTTTTCGGTATTATCCTAGTCACTAACCTAAGCTGAACATTTGAAGATGGTCAAGCTTGGGTTTGCTGAATTCCATTTTCTGTCCATTTTGTTTTTAAAGCAGAATTGTATTGAGTAAGGCTTTTTTCATCAGGATTATCAGCATCAAAACTTCCGATTTGATCAGCTTCTTTACTTTTTCTCACATAGGGAGTGTTAAAGACTTTATTTCTGTTAATTATATTTACATTAGTATGGGCTGGTTCCTTTTGTTTTTGCTCTTTTGCTTCCAGTGTCTCGAGGCAAATAAGTTCGTTTACTTCATTGGTGCGCTTTTCCTTAATCAATTTCCATGCAAGTGCAATACGTGCTTGCCAATTTCCTTCCAATACTTTCGCGATAGCTACAGCTTTTTTACTTTCCTGCGCTTCAGTATCACTAAAAGTCTTACCGGACATCTTATGCCTGTTTTTAAAAGCTGTAACAGTAAGTGCTGCTCCGGCGGCAGAAAGCAAAGATACCAAGATGATGGGCGCTGCTGGTTTTTTCATTGCTGAATCCCTCCATTTTGTTTCACTCTTTACCGTCCACATACCCTCTTTTTGAACTTGAATGCATCATATGTATATCCTATATTTTACAGATGTCCAAAAAGGAGTCAGAGCTAATATTAAATGGAGAAATGAAAAAAAAGCCTTGAGTTATCAAGGCTTTTAGGCGAAAACATTATGGAGAATAGGGGGCTCGAACCCCTGACCTCAACGCTGCCAGCGTTGCGCTCTCCCAGCTGAGCTAATCCCCCGGGTAGTGGTACAAGAAAAATTATAACCACATCAGGGCTATCTTGCAAGAGAAATTATTAAAAAAATTTACTGCATACTATCGATTTCCATGCACTGTACTCCAGGGATACTTGAAACGTTGAAATATACATCAGTGGTTCTCCTTTTATAGTCGACAGCAACAATCAGTTGAACGAGATGAAGGTGTTCATCTTCCAGGTCTTTGATGCGGATGTGTTTTACAGATATATCAAGATCTTTAATTGCAGGTATGATGTCAGCGATGTTTTCTTTATTCCTGACCTTTAGCTGCAGGTTGATTTCTTTTTCTCTTAAACGGCGGGGGCCGATTAAGCCCATAATAAATGGGATTACTTCTACAGATATGATCAGAAGGGCAACTCCTGCCATTGCCTCAATATAAAACCCAGCACCTACTGCAATTCCGATTCCTGCTGCTCCCCAGATTAAAGCTGCCGTTGTAAGACCTGAAATACTGTCATTTCCCCGTCTCAATATTACACCTGCACCCAAAAAGCCGATGCCTGAAACAATTTGGGCAGCTAAACGCAGAGGGTCCATGGTAATGTTGATGTCATCATTACCAGGAAACATATAAGCTGATTCAATAGATACAATGGTCAGCAGGCAGCTTACTATGGAAATAACTAAGCTGGTCTTGAGGCCGACCGGCTTTCTTTTTAATTCTCTCTCCAGGCCGATAATAAGACCCAGGACTGCTGAAATCCCCAGCTTCATTAATATTTCTATCTCTAAACTGCTCATAATATCTCCCGCTTTTTAAAGTATTATATATCCAAAATATGATCTAATAAAACCGTAGTAAAAGTTTAGCTGTACGTTGTAAAATGAAATATACCCTAATTATTAGAAATCCGACACAAGGAGTAAAAAAAATGTCTAATACAAAAATAAATCCCTATGTTGCCCTGGCAATTGGCGTCGTTTCTGTCTCTACTTCGGCTATATTGGTGAAGGTATCCAGCGCTCCATCGGGAGTCATAGCTTTTTACAGACTATTATTTTCTGTTCTTTTCATGTTGCCTGTATTTCTTATAAAGTATGTTCCGGAACTTCGTCTTATTACAAGGAGGGATTGGATCTATTCCATCATTGCCGGTGTTTTCCTAGCCTTGCATTTTATTCTCTGGTTTGAGTCCCTGAATTACACCTCTGTAGCCAGTTCTACAGTCCTTGTTACTCTCCAGCCTCTTTTTGCATTTGCAGGTACATATTTCTTTTTTAAAGAAAAGTTTACCTGGAAAGCGATATTAAGCGGGCTGCTCGCTATAGCGGGCAGTGTTATTATCAGCTGGGGAGATTTTCAAATCAGCGGGTCTGCTTTGTTCGGGGATATACTTGCTATCATTGCTTGTGCCCTTGTTACGGCTTATTTAATGTTTGGCCAGACAGTCAGAAAAAGGCTTTCACTCATCACTTACACTTTTGTTGTTTATAGTATAAGCACTATTACATTGTTATTTTATGTGTTAATCGCCGGAGAACCTTTACTGCCGTATGGGACCAGTGATTGGGTATATTTTATCCTTCTAGCCCTTGTTCCTACCCTTCTTGGTCATACATTATTCAATTGGTCAATAAAGTGGCTTAGCACTTCAACTATTTCTATGGCTATATTATTCGAGCCGGTTGGTGCTGCTGTTTTAGCTTATTATTTGCTTCATGAGTCTATTATATGGACACAAATTCTTGGGGGTACAATTGTAATTGGAGGAATAACTCTGTTCATATTAGATGAGAGAAAGCTTCGGATGAAAGGATTGAAGAAAAAAACAACGGTTTCCGGATAAATGAAGTCTTTATAGATATAATAGTGAAAAAATCTCCCTGAAATGGGGAGATTTTTTTATCTGAATACATAGGTCAGAGCTGAAAAAATAAATGCAGCTGTAACAGAAAAGATGAAGGTGCCTCCATGGACCTTTTCATCTGAGTCTGCAATTTTAATTCCCTCTGCATAAGCATAAGCAAACAAAAAAACAGCCATGATCACTGATATGTAGAGTGCTGCGGTTTCCAGTATGATTCACACCTTCCGTTTTAAATAGAGTTAATAGATATTATGAAAATTACCCTAAACTATTACTATTTCTTCTTTATACACTGAAATTATTTTAATTTTGAGTTTGGATTTTCTATAAGCAGTTATTATACTTCTTAGAAATATATTATTTTGTATGGTTGCTTTTAAAAGTGTGGAAAAGTGAACAAAGTTATCCACAGACTGTGTGTAACTCTGTTGACAACTGAAATAATAAGAATTTTACAGTGGATAAGTATGTGGGCATTTTTAATGAAGGATACAGATAATATGTTATTGATATAACTTATTCATGCAGGCGCAAGTTAAAAGCGTATTAATTTGATTAGCCGAACATGCACCTGTTATTAGATCTGGCTGCAGATCATTTAGATTATCTGCCGCTATCTTTAAGGGTCTCTTCTAATAAATTTGATTCCAAATCGCTCATCTAATAGTAGAAAGCTTAAATGAAAAATGCATGAGGAAATAAAACTAAACATTTTTGAAAAATTATATTGCAAACATTTAAAGAGTCGTGGTATATTAATTCTTGTCCTTAACAAGGCAAGTTGAACTGAGAAAAAACATTTAAAAAAGTTATTGACTTGTTTATGGATAACATGTTATATTAATAAAGTCGCTTCTAGGCGATCAGGCAAAATATAACAAAGAGAAAATTGATCTTTGAAAACTGAACGAACAATACGTCAACGTTTAATCATTAGTCTTTTTCGAAAAGGCAATCGAGCTATATCAACTCTTATATGGAGAGTTTGATCCTGGCTCAGGACGAACGCTGGCGGCGTGCCTAATACATGCAAGTCGAGCGGACTGATGGGAGCTTGCTCCCTGAGGTCAGCGGCGGACGGGTGAGTAACACGTGGGCAACCTGCCTGTAAGACTGGGATAACTCCGGGAAACCGGGGCTAATA
>NZ_VCRN01000038.1 GCF_009849585.1 Bacillus sp. ZZV12-4809 | reverse complement strand
GAGAGGTTTACAGTCATGAAAAAATGCTTTCAAGTCCAATAAAAAAGTAAAAAGGGTCCGGAATAAGGCTATTCCGAACCCCTTTTGTCTACAAACTGAAATGACGTGTACCAGCATACACGTCATTTTTTATGCCATCTAAACTTATTAACGTAACCGGGTTATAACTTGCCGCATGATGCTTCCCTTTTTACAAATCAAAAATAATCCCCATAATCGAGTAAATAATCACCGTCGAAAATAGAACGGTCATATGGACAAGTGAAAAGATGAACAGAGACTTTGCCCACTTTTCAGGATCCATTCGTTTATAGCCATAGACACTGAGCGCAAGCCAGGCAATTCCGAGGAGCAGTGCCACAAGCATAAGACCCGTGCTTAAGGAGCCTAACAGGAAGCTGATCCCGATCAGAATAACTAAATAAACATTCGTCTGGATGTATGTCCTTTTGACGCCTTTAACAACAGGTAGCATTGGAACATTGGCCGCTTTATATTCATCATGCTTCCGGATGGCAATCGCATAAAAGTGAGGCATTTGCCAGATGATGGTGATGATGAACAGGCCAAGAATAGCAGGATGCGTGACATCCGGATGGATGGCAGCCCAGCCGATAAGCGGCGGCATCGCACCTGAAATACTTCCAACCTCTGTGTTATAAATCGTTCTTCTCTTGGTCCACATTGTGTAAGGGACCACATAAAAAAACAGCCCCAAAAATCCAAGTAAACCCGCTAACGGAGTTGTGAGGGCAAGAGCGAGGACTCCAAGCACAGACATGAAGGTTGCAAGCCATAGTACCTGCTTTGGCTTGATTTCCCCTGTGACAGTTGGTCTGCTTTGGGTCCGCTTCATGATCGAATCAATATCACGGTCATATAAATTATTAAAAGCCCCGGCTGCGCCCATTACAAGGCTTGAGCCAATAAAGGCAAGTATTATCTCGGGCAGCTTCTCCAGAAGGCCGAAGTCATACGTATATAAGGCCAGTGTTAATCCTGCAAACATCGGGATCAGGTTGGATTTAATAATCCCTGTTTTAACTGTCAGTGCGAGGATCTTTGATAAAGGCCGTCCCTGCATTTTCAGGGTCTCTTCCTCTTTCATGATCGTTTCTTCCCCTTTAAATTATTCTCTCTTTCCCATAAAGACAATTCTTATTATACACTTATTATAACAGGAGTTGATGCACAATGATTTCTGAAAAATCCCATGGCTGTCAGACTCCCTGCAAAACGAAAAGAGAACCATGCCTGACGCTTAGTCCTCCTTGTTGATTCTAACATTATTTGCATGGTAATGGGACTTACAATCGTGACATCTTTGTTTCAAATCTCAGAAAATGATTCCCCCAGGGGCTGACCCAATTTCCTCACGTTCAACCTTCTGGATATAGGATTCTTTTTCAAAGGTATGGATGTACCGGTTTAACTTGTAATAGCCTATATCATTAACCGAATAGAAAATGATTGTCGGATTTCCGTTTTGATAGAAGAAATGAGGATTTAGGATATCCGGAATTTCGGTCAGTTCCCCCCATGGATGAATATAATTGAGGTAATCTTCTATTCCCGTTTCTCGATCGTCTATTTCTGAAAGCATGTCTTCTCTGTAATCATCCGTATAGGGCAAAATCCGATCCTGTCCCCACGAGCAGCCGTGCCACATCGCACCAAATTCATGTAGCTCATGGAAAGCAATCGCTGCCTGCAGATAAGATAAAGGTGACCTGCCACCTTCAACCGCACCCATAAATTCATCCAATGCGGCCTGAGGCCTGGGCGGACTTAGGAAATAGTCATCCAATCGGTCACATTCGTCAGGCGGCGGAAGTTCGGTAGACTTTGGAATCGCCCAGACTATCCCGTTTCCGTTACCGCCGCTGAAGTATTGATAGCCTATTAGCTTAAATTCATTCTTAATCTTTAATTGAGAGAATCCATGGATAATATCTTCAGGATTTTCAGCTGAGATGCTCCAGCCGGCTTGTGGTTCGATCCGGCTGGAATCATCCCTTTTCACGATGATATTTGGCTTGGCAGCAGAGACGGTGAATACAGTCAGGTTTTTCATATATGATTATCTCCTTTTTTATAAAGTCCTCAATACTTACCTTAACTGTACCGCACAGCCCTGTTAAATTTTCAGATAGGCAGATATCAAATGATACTACTCTTTTTTTCTTTCAATAATATAATTCCGCTTTCCTTCATTAACCGAGTATGTATCGGTGGTTCTTTCCATAATAAAGCTGAAGGTATTTACCTTTCTCCTGGCTATTCTTGATTCCAGCTTTTCTGCGCGATCATATCTCATTGAAACATCCTTTTCAGAAGCATTCAGTTTAAAACAAAGACCTCCACTCACATAAACGTTTGAGGTATTTGGGCCATCAGGCATGATAGCATCTATATGATGCAGCGCAAACCACACACAATCTTCATGCAATGGTGATGTATGAGGAAACCAATACATTTCCATTCCACCCGGAATTCGTACTGGTGCTGGTCTGCAGGGACCCAGTATGGATTTCGAACCGCTCGTTGCACCATTTAGATCAAAGCCATAATAATTTATGCTTTCGTCAATAATCTCAATCGGTTTCATCATTACCATAAACGTATAATCCCCTTCCAAAACCAAACTGCAGTAATCGCCATCATCGTTATAATGGGATCTGATTGATTTCGTTTCCGGAACGATTATATACTTCTTTACTATTAATGAATTCATTGTACTAATATCCTCCCTTTAACTTAACTATTTAAAAATTGTAAATTAAGGAGTATACTAGCTTATGAGCTGGGATACTCCATCTCACTGAGACTCTCAGGCTATCGTCCACCAAGACCCGCCTGAGGGTTTTTTATGCTTTCACATCGTGCTCACCTCCTTGAGTCTCCATCCGCTCAGCCAAGCTTATTACTCTTTGATTCCTCATGAGCGGAAATCTCGCCAGCATGGTTTCCTGATAGTTTCCAATTCTTTTAGAAGAATCAAAGGCAAAGAGTTTATCAAACCAGGTACTACGATATCCATATAGGCTCCATCCTTCCATTCGTCCTGTCTGCTTAATAGCATTCCTGCCAGAAAAGTGGCCACAAGCAAGCGCAGCTGTGAAATTGAGAGGAACTTTTAGTTAGCTTGCCGAGAAATAACCTTTATTCAAGTATAGGTCATATTTCCTGCCCGAAAATTATTATAGGCATGTTATCTGATTATTGTAAAATCTTATTTCATCCGCATACCGTACTATTTCTATATAGGACTTATTTTAGTATTAATGTCCGTTTTCTTACTATTGACAGTCACAGGTTCAGACACTATAATATGGCGGCATAATTTCAAAACCTATTTCAAGGCCCATATTTGTGATTCATGTCACAAAACATCCTTTGAAGATGCTTCATATTGATTATTGACAAAAAATTCAAACTACAAGGAAATTGATATTTTTTAAATTTCGAACATTTTGTGACAAATCTAAATAATGACTAACAACAATATAAAGTCCACATAAAAAAGGGTTGGAATATGTTGTTCCAAACCCTTTTTTCTTTCCTTTTCTGCAAAATTGAACAGGATATTGCTGTTAATTCACACTGCTTTAAATAAGTGAAAATAACTGCGTCAAAGCCCAAAAACGACGAAATTGAAATGAAGCTAATTCAGATTTTAAGAATTGGTATGCTGCTTAATCGGATATCCATGTGGTTGATAATGAAGCGGAACCTTTATCCACCCTCGTTTTAGCATATATGTCTTTAGAGTTCCACCGGACATAGCCCACTCAAGAAAGAATTCAATCAGCATTTTGCCTGCATGATGACGTACCTTAACTGCCTGTCTCTTTGCACCAAGCCGGGAGTATGTATTGAGATTAAATGCGAGTCCATTTGTTATTTCATCGTCTGATGATACAGCTCCTGAAAGAACAGTGTTAGACTTGGATTTCAGTTTAGAAGAAGTTATATTTGGCATGGAATTCCCTCCTCTTTTTTTAAAATATTCCTCATTATCGTTAGAAAAATGTATCGTCTTTACTTTCAGGCTGGATTGCACCGCAAATGTATAAAACTCACCAAAAAAGCACACCTTATGGTTGCTCTTATTCAATCGTGGGGTGGAAAATCATGGAGTGGTTTAGCCGCAGTCAGTCTGTCCAATTTAACATGTTCTCTGTAAATCACATTGCTGTTTTAAGCATCTTTGTGCTTGTTGCTGCAGCTATATTTCTAAACCGAAAGAAATTAAATAATCAAAAATGGAGAAGGTTTGAGATTAGGGCAGCTTTATCATTGATCCTGGTTGAAGGCTTGAATCAGGTATGGATGTACCTCAATGGAGTATGGAGCTTCGACCGCTCCCTGCCTTTGGAATTGTGTAACATTGCTCTTATTTTATGTATTTTTTTACTGATAACACGAAGAAGAATCTTCTATGAATTGATGTTCTTTATAGCTGTTTTGGGTGCTACACAAGCGATTATCACCCCAGCCCTGACATATGATTTTCCGCACTTCCGTTACTTCCGCTTCTTTTATGAGCATTTAATGGTAGTATGGGCTGCTTTATATTTTACCTGGGCAAAAGGCTATTATCCGTCATTCCGGTCGCTATGGAAGCTATTGATCTTTATTAATCTCCTTGTGCCAGTCATATTTTTCGTAAATAATCAGGCCGGCGGAAATTACTGGTTCCTGCGGCACAAGCCGAAAAGCCCGAGTTTATTTGACTTACTGGGTCCTTACCCGTGGTATATCTTTACTTTGGAATGTTTATTGATAGCCCTTAGCTCTATTACCTGGTTCGTTTTGCGAAAATGGGTGAAAAACGGGGAATACTCTCACCTGAATATCAGTCTTACTAAACAGGAAGATTAAATTTTAAAAAATGAAATGGGTGTTAAAGATGAGATCTTTCCTCCCTGTATATGCTCACGTCCTAACCGCATTTCTTACTGCATTTCCAGGAAGAAGATTAGAAAAAACAAGACCGGAAGCTTTTTATCGCCTTAATGGTCGGCGGTTTTATAAGGTCCCAGCTGCAAACGGAATATCTATATGAGAATAAATAAGAATCTGATTAGAATACCGATTGTTATTTAAATGATTAACTGCCTTAGCACATTTCATTTACACAAAAAAACCGCCCTTTTACAGACGGCAGAAAACAATCTTTAATCCTTATTCAGCTGCGTAAAAAGGGCTGGCACCTTACACTGCTGCACTTCAATTTCCTCCCAAACCTTTCCGGTTACATAAGGTTCTTCTTTAAGCCATTGGTTTAATTCTTCTCTTGATGGATACTCCACCACCATCATAGAGCCAATCATTTTTTCCTCTTCATCCAGGATGGCTGCAGCATATAAATGCTCCCCATCTTTACTTCTCTGCTCTACACCTTTTAAATGTTCCTCCCTTGCCTGTAATCTTCGTTCCAGGGCCTTTTCATCCTTGCCGTCATAAGCCGTAATAATAAATTGCATTTGTTTATCCCCCTTTAAATGATATTGGAGCACCTTTTACTTTAGATTTTCATATCCCAATACGGTGACTCTTGATATGTATTGGAACAGCATGTGCTAAACGCTTCTGATAGGAAAGGTGACGCATACATTCATACGCAAAGCTCATATTAAAAATAATGGATAGGTAATGTTAATTCTACAGAAAGTTTCTGAAAAAGGAGAGGAAATCATGAAAAATGTTGCTGAAAATGTACATATTGGAGAATTAATAGCTGTTTCCAGCGTGTTTAAATTAAATACTTTTCAAATGATTAACTTAATGGAAGATGGCTTAGTGGAAGTATTCGACAGCAAGGAAGATTTTTTCGATAAATATGGAAATAAGGAAACATATGACGGGTTAGATTGGTGCGAGCTGAATAATGGGAGAATCTTTACTATGGATATAAGGCCTGAATAAATCCTTCCAACAGATTTCAGGAATGAATGCGCCGGATCCAGCATTCAATAGATGATAAGCCTGTGAATGATATTTAGTAACGATTACCAATTCAAAAAGAATTCTGTTTCCTCAGTGCAGGACGAGAATTCTTCCAAAAGGAAAAAAACGCCTATATGCGCAGGATAGATACCTCTTATCCTGCAAAAAGGGAATCAAGTTGTCTCAATCCCCAGCATAACTCGAACAAAAGAACTGTTTCATCTTCCCCCAGCCTCTTCTTTGCCTTCAAGAAAAGTATTTACATAATTAAACAAACCCAAGTTCAAACTATGTGAAAAGATATTATAGAATTCAAAGGTGATCGAATGAATCAAAGAGTAATTCAATCCGTGCACATATATATTTTGCAAATTATTTCTACAGGATTCCTGGTGCATGTGCTCATTCTGCCCATCCTGCTTTCCACAGCGAAACGGGATTCCTGGCTGAGCGTGCTTTTTAGTATCGTGCCTGTCGTTCTTTGGTGCTTAATTATTTTTTATATCTATAAGAAAATGAAGCCTCAAAATGACCTGATCACTTTAATGAAAAGAAAGCGATCACCTGCATGGATGTATTCTGTTATTTCATTTTTGTTCGGGATCTATTTCTTGTTTTCAGCCTTCATCACCCTAAAGTTCACTTTTATCTGGGCCAAAACAAATTACTCTTTTGAAGTCCCGAATTTTGTTATTGTTCTTCTGTTTTCCCTTGTCTGTTTTTATGCATCTGCCAAAGGAATTCGGACGATAAGCGCCATTGCCTTGATTATCCTGCCGTTTGTTTCTTTTTTTGGTTTCTTTGTCGGAGCAGGGAATATGCCAAATAAGAATTACGAGCTGCTCTTTCCGCTTTATGAGAATGGCATAGATGGTTTATTCAAAGGGATATTTTATTCTTGTGCAGGACTGTTTGACATCATAGCCATTTTATTTTTGACACCCTTTCTTAAAGATAAACTTAAGGTAAAGTGGATGATATTGGTTGGAGTCATCCTTGCCCTGTTAACATTTGGCCCGCTAATAGGGGCCATTTCGGAATTTGGTGTAGAGGAAGCGGCCAAAATGCGAAATCCGGCATATGAGCAATGGAGGCTATTACAGATTGGAGACCAATTTACCCGTCTTGATTTCCTGTCCATCTTTCAATGGCTTTCCGGTGCATTTGTCCGGGTCAGCCTGACACTATTTATTGCAAATAAATTATTATCATTCAAATTGAAAAGCAGATGGATCCTCCCAATCCTTTATCTGATCTTAATCGTAAGCGCTTCTGTTAATTGGGACGCAACCTCCTTTTATTATTTTTTACAGCAATATTTCTTCCCTATTAGCCTAATATTTCAGGTTTGCGCACTCCTGTTTGTCCTAATTCTAGTTAAGATAAGTGGTGATAAACATGAAAAAAATTCAGCCTAAAATAGCGGACCAATTAAGAGAATGGTTTAAGGATTCATCCGATTTGGTGATTAAGGAAAAAGCCTATGCGGATAGTCAGGGTGTACAATCCCTTGTTTTTCTGTACTGTTCCAATTTAGTGGATATAAAATATATGAATGATGTGATATTCCCGGCGATAAAAAATATCATGCTGGAGAACGGACAGCTGAACAAGCATGACTTGTTAAATGAATTAGAGGTAACCCAGCCCGAAGAGCAGGGCCAATTGAAAACCGAGGCCGAGCAAAAGCTCTTTTCAGGTGAACTGCTGATCCTTAATCCGGAGAATAATGAAATCTTCTTTTCATCCGTTTCCAATATTCCCAAAAGAAGTCCAGAGGAATCCAATATTGAGACCTCGATTAGAGGCCCAAGAGACGGATTGGTTGAAAGCCTTTCAGATAATATGGCGTTAATCAGGCAAAGGCTGAAATCATCCTCTCTTAAAAGTATGGAGTACTCGATAGGCGAAGTCAGCAGGACCAAAATGACCTTACTTTATATGGAGAATAAAATAGATTCTTGTGTACTTGAGGAAGCCAAAAAAAGACTGGGCAGCATCAAGCTGGACATAGTGGCAAGCAACTCCGAAATTGAAGAATTGTTATATGATAAAACATTTTCCCTGTTTCCCTTAATGGACAGCTCCGGCAGACCTGACTTTGCCGTGAATGCCTTAACACAAGGGAGTTTTGTCATTTTAGTGGACGGCAATCCGACGTGTCTAGTGGGCCCCATTACGTTTAGTCATTTGCTCTATTCTGCAGAAGATCTTCACGATAGTTTTTTTTATATAAGCATTATAAGGCTGTTAAGAATGGGGGCCTTCTTAACGACGATCTTTTTACCTGGTTTTTATATCGCATTGATCACTTTTCAGCTGGATCAAATTCCTTATCCTCTAATTGCAACCATATCTGTATCGAGAATAGGGCTGCCATTATCGGCACCTGTTGAGACGGTTATCATGCTTATTTTATTTGAGTTATTTAAAGAAGCTGGCGTACGTCTTCCAAAAGCAGTGGGACAGACTGTAGCAGTGCTGGGAGGATTATTTATAGGCGATGCGGCAATTCGGGCAGGATTGACCTCTCCTTCCTGTCTGGTCATTATCGCCATAACCGTCATTTCAGGCTATACGCTTATTAATCAAAACATTTCGGGCAATATTGTGATCCTCCGCTATTTCGTTTTAATCATCTCGTCCATTTTTGGAATGTATGGCTTTTTTATTTCCCTGTTTCTGATCCTGACATCGGTGGTATCCCTCGAGAGCTTTGGGCAGTCTTATGTATCATACTTGATCAAACCTAATTTAGGTGATCGAATCAGGTCTGCCATCAAACAGCCTTTCCAGCTTCTGACCAGAAAAAACCGGACCCATACTCTTCTCGGCAATGACAGGCAAAAGGAGTAAGGTATGAAAAAGATATTGTTGATGATTATGATCATTGGATTGCTTTTGGGATTGACAGGATGCTGGGGGAAGAAAGAAATACAGAGTCAGGTTTATGTAACAGGCATCGGCATCGATTTCGCCGATGATGAATTCACTGTTTATATCCAGGCGATGAATTTTGCCAATATAGCCAAGCAGGAAGGTGCTTCGTCTTTACAGGAATCAGTCCCCAATATCATTGGCGAGGCAAAAGGAAAAACCATACAATCAGCCATTAGCAAGTTTGAACAAAAAGCAGCTTATCCGCTCTATTTCGGCCATGTTGAAACCTTTGTACTAAGTGAAAATGCGATTAAGGAACAAATAAAAGCGGTTGTCGAGTTTATAGGACAGGATCATTTCCTGAGGTATACTTCAAATTTTTTTGGAACAAATCAATCCATAAAGGATCTTTTCAATAGTGACAGCTTTTTTAACTATCCATCGTTATATACGATCCTCCACAGCCCGGAGGAAGTGACGAAAAATAACTTTATCATCCCTGTTCAAAAGTACAATAAGTTCATCTCCACTTATTATGAGCCCATTGGAACCTTTATCGTTCCGGGAATAACTCTAAATGACTCACATTTTTCAGAAAAAGAGAAAAAAAAGCAAATTTCAACTATAATGGGTGGTTTTGTCATCTCCAGCCAGGAATATAAAGGATTGGCTACTAAAGGTGATTTGGCCGGCGTTAAATGGACCTCCAATCAGGCTGCAAGGATTCCTCTTTCTTTTTTTGACGAGAAAGTGAGCGTCGTGGTCAATAAACCTAAAAGGTTTGTTAAAGTTTTGGAAGGAAACAGACCCACTTATGAATTAATGATAAGAGGGAAAGCAGAATTGATTCAAAATGAGGATAATATTAGCATGGATAAAATTGAAGAAGAAATTAACAAAAAGGTAAAACGGGATATCCAGAAAACGCTGGAAAAAGGCGATGAACTGAATGCGGATTTGCTGAATATCAGAGAAGCTGCTTACCGGTATCATATGAAAACCTGGAAAGCCTCTGAAATCCAATCGTTTGATCTTAACTCTGTTGAAAAGATTGCAGTTGACATCAAGATTGAGAAAAGTGTTAATTATAAGCGATAGGAATACTGTTGGCCTGCCTATAGGAATAGGCAGGCATTTATATTAATGAGTGTCCCCCATCACTTTTTCTGACATTTAATCATCGAGAATGTAAATGGAGGCTTTGTTTCATCATCCTTATGCGGCTCCACAATTTCCGAGATTTCGATCAGGCCATATTCTTCAAATTCCTGTTTAATTGAATCGGAATCATAGAAATACATCTTTACTCCGTCCATGATTTCAAAATAGTCTTTGCCCAATCTCTTCCCCTTTCCATACATGGGGGCTTCCTTTGAAATCGATGTAAAAATCATATATCCGTTAGGCTTTAACTGATTATAGCAAGATTGAATGAACTTCTCTCTCTCACGCTCATTCAATAAGTGAATAAGCGCATAAGAAAAGATCCCATCATAAAGCTTGTCATCAAAAGGCATATCGGCTACGGAACCATGATGGATAGGCATTGTCAGCCCATTATCTCTTGCCAGCCCAATCGCTGTTTTGGAAATCTCAATTCCTGTTACATCTATGCCATGGTCAATAAACACCTTCGCATTTCTCCCGTACCCAAAACCAGGAATTAAAATATCCTTCACATTCTTTTCAAGGAAAAAATCCTTTGTCAAAATGGCTGAATCTGAAGGTACAAATCCCCACATCGTCTGCTTCTCTATGAAACTTGATTCCCAGAATTCTGTCATCCTTTTGTCTCCTTCTGCAGGTTTTCTTTCTTAAGATATATAAGGCTTTGCTATTTCGTTCTTACGAAGCAAAGGTATTAATCGTAATTATTACGATTTATAAAATCATTTAATCACAAATTCTTCATTCATGCAAGAACAGAAAACACAGGGACTGTCCAGCGTATCAAGGTGAATCGCCAGAACCATCCCTGTGTTTATGAAGCTTTCCCGGCACTAAGCCGTACCAGAAGCGGTTTCGAACCTTATAGTACAATGAGCTTGATTTATATTAATCTAGATTTGTTTACGTATTAATTACAGTTGCATTATTGCACGGTCCTGAAGGAGCTATCATTTAGCATCTGCAACTATAATAAGGCTTTAACTATACGTTCCAGGTGCTGGAGCCTCAAGCCTTACCAAAGAAGTGTTTGTAAAATTCACTAATTTTTCATTTGAAGAATGTTCAAGACAAAAGCAATATTTCTCTTTGTATGTTAATACTAAGGAATGCGAATGTCTCATCTACACTTTCCCTTCGGAATATCAATGGCAGCTGCTAAAGCCTCAAATTTAACAACTTTCCCAGCTGCTAGGGTTCTTGGAGGCAGTGACAATAGGCCAATTTAAAACACCAAAAATATTTTACCAGCTTCAGTCTTAAAAAATCCTCAAAAAGTTCCGCCCCAAAATCTTTTCTATATCTTCCGTCTTGTACCCTCTATCTGCCAATCCCTTAATCAATTGACCCAGGTTTCCATGCCCGTCAATCACGTCGAACGGTTTTCGCGGCATGCTGGCTAGATCCTCTGCAGACACATATTTGAAGAAATCATCACATAAATCGAGACCTATTCCAACATGATCAATGCCAGCCAGCTCAACCATATAATCAAGATGTTTAATCAACTGGTCCAGATTGCTGTTTTCGTCTTCTGCCGCAACAATGATGCTGACCGCGTTTATTCCGATAACACCGCCTTTGGAGGCAATAGCTTTTATTTGGTTATCCGTTAAATTGCGCATCGTATTTGAAAGAGCCCTTGCATTTGAATGGGAAGCAATAATAGGTTTTTTTGAAATTTCAATGACATCCCAAAAACCTTCATCATTCAAATGCGAAACATCAATCGTCATACCCAGTTGTTCGGCTTCTTCAATTAACTGGACACCAAAAGAGGATATGCCTCCTTTCCTGCCTTCCCGTATCGGGCTGAAATGGCTTCCATCACCGACTGCATTTCTTCTGCTCCACACCAAGCCCATGTTACGGACACCCAATTCATAGAATATCCTTAACAGGCTTAAGTCTGTCCCAATTGGCTCTGCACCCTCAAGAGAAAGCAGGAAACCGATTTTGCCTGATTTCTGGGCAAGCAGCATGTCTTCACTATTTTTGCAGATCATTAACTTATCTGGGGATTCCTGTACTTCTTCCAACAAAGCACTTACTTGATTCAAGGCTTTCCGCAAGGCCATTTCCGGCAAAAAACCGCTGTCTATAAAAATAGCTGCAATAATGATATTCACACCGCCCTGCTTAAAGCGCGGCCAATAATCGGTTTCAATCACCTTCTTTTTTCCTCGTTCTCTTTGAACTGCCACGTCCATCAATAAGTCGAAGTGACCATCAATAATTAGACTGTGTTTTTTAATCTGATCTATATATGCTGCTGTTTCCATTCACTAGGCCTCCAAATATAAAATTACGGTCCAATCTGTCAATCATGAGTAAAAAGCTCTAGCAAGATTACTAGAGCTTTTACCATGTCAGCCAATCCTACACTAACTCATTCACTTCCATGCGGGCTAAATCTCCTGCCGCTTTTACGCGAATTCGGGTTGCATTGCCAGGCATGTAGGCAAGCGGAACATCTTCTATATCTACAATGACCAGGCTATCAGGATCAGCACCAGCATTGATTGCTTCAGACATAGCCTTTTCTTTAGCAAGTTGAAGTGCCTTTTCTCTTCCGATTTCGGCAAGGGCATATACCTTTTCAATTTGTCCGCTGACTTGGGAGATGGCTGCTCCGATGGCATTTGCTACTCCTGAATGTTCAGGACGAATGACCTCTGATGCACCTTTCAATTCTTCCGGCAGCAAGATGCTTCCTCCGCCAACAAGGATTACCGGTACGGGTGCGGCACTTGTTTTCATTTTATCAATAGCTTCTTCCACAAGCTCGACCATCCTATCATAGACCTTATTCAATATTGTTTGATCAAGATGTGCTACCTTTGAAGAATCTCCAAGATTTACTTTGCCGAGTGCTACTGCAACATCAGTGGCGGTTAACGTGTCCCCTCCAAAAATAAGGCTTTTTTCCGGCAGCCGATATCCAACGCTATCAGGTCCCACTGTAAAGCTGCCATTTTCTTGAATTCGGATAATCGTTCCGCCGCCAAGTCCAATAGAGATCAGATCCGGCATCCGGAAATTCGTGCGGGCTCCTCCGATTTCAACAGCCAGGGAGGATTCCCTAGGGAAAGACTGAACCAGAACCCCGACATCAGACGTTGTACCGCCAACATCCACTACGATAGCATCCGAGGAATCACTTAAATACGATGCACCGCGCAGTGAATTCGTTGGGCCGCAAGCGATTGTGAAGATCGGATATTTCACCGCATACTCAACGGACATGAGGGTACCATCATTTTGTCCGAAAAAGACTTTAGCCTCAATGCCTTCATTTTTTAAAGCATCGATAAAACCGTCCGCTGCTGTTTTGGCAACATTGACAACGGCCGCATTCAGAATGGTTGCATTTTCCCTTTCAAGCAATCCTACTGATCCAATTTCTGATGATAAGGAAATGGAAATGTCATCTCCCAGCACTTCTTTTAAGATTTCACTTGCCCTATGCTCATGGGCTTGCGAAACTGGAGAGAAAACAGAAGTGATCGCAATAGAATCGACTTTCCCTTTGATTTCCTCAGCGATTTGATATAAATGCTCTTCATCTAAAGCAACGATTTCGCGTCCATCAAATTCATGTCCTCCCCGGATCAGGTAAACATATTTTCCTAGTGCAGCACGAAGGTCATCAGGCACTCCAATCAGCGGCTTAACCGCGAGAGTTGCAGGAGCTCCAATTCGGATTGCAGCAATTTTATTCAGTCTTTTTCTCTCAACAATTGCGTTTGTGCAGTGTGTGGTTCCGAGCATCGCATATTTGATTTCTTCCCGCGGGACATTCGCATCCTTAATAATTTTTTTCATAGCTGTATAAATGCCTGTTGCCACATCTTCGGTTGTTGGTGATTTTGTTTCCGAAATGACTTTATTATCCTGATCTAAAAGCACTGCATCTGTATGGGTTCCCCCGACGTCAATTCCAATGCGATAAACACCCATTATACCGTCACTCCTTTTTTGGCTAGTTCTTCAACAGGGACATATTCTACATCATATCCAAAATACTTTGGACCAACTGTTTCAATCCCCTTCTCAGTTCGCCACTTTGGATGGCAAGGCATTCCGATAATGACACATCTCGCACCGTATCTAATCCCCTCTGTTGTGATAGGTAATCCAGTTTCCGCATCAAGTACCGCAATCAGGTCAGGTGTGACACAAAGCAGGCGCTGATCCGTCTGGGCAAGAAGATGTTCATTCTGGAATCGAACCTCCAGAGTCTCGCCTTTATACTCATTGATTCCTTCGAAGGTTGCCACCCCTCTTGCAAAACCTGTTTCTGTCTTCCTATTAATATCGCTGACCTTGCCGCGGAACAGTTCAAACCCTTTCGCCTTTTTCAGGACTTCGCGTATAGGGTCTGCATTATTTTCCTTAGCAAGCCGGATCGCTTTGCCAATTTCCTCTTCCAGTTTTAAGATATTGCTAATTCCGCTTTCCTTAATATCTTTGCCGGTCATTGGATAGATGGCAATCATGGAAGAACCGCCCATTTCAATCGTTGCCGCCCGGGCTATCCTTTCTGTCCAGACATTATTGATTGTCGACAATAGCGTTGTGTTGCCTTTTTCATCTGCGATCACCATTGGAGTAGCAGAGATTCCATCCAAGTAGAATGTAACCATTTGCAGTTCAGGGAACGCTCGTCCCATCCCATCCACATCTACAACCGGAAGGCCAAGTTTGGCAGCAAGGGCCAAGGGCAGCATGGAATTTAAACCGCCTGCTTCAATGGGCATAGTTGCATAAATCTCTTGCCCTAAATACGATTCAAGGTTTTTGAATGCTGCAGCTGCCTCCTCACCGCTTGGGGCCTTCTCAAGCATAACGGTTGGCGCCCCCATCATGGCGGATGGAACAATTAATGCATCATCCGGCACCTCATCCGGATCTAAAAGTGTAATTTCCCCATATTCTTCAATCGCCTGCAGTGCCATGAGCTTTCCAATGTAAGGGTCTCCCCCTCCTCCTGTTCCAAGTAAGGCGGCACCTACTGCTATATCTTCAATCTCCTGCTTGCCTAATCTTCTCATTTTTTTAAACCTCCCAATATTCCAAAAATTTATGACGCAATATGTTCTTTAACCTCTTTATTGCCGGATATGGTTTTCACTGCTATTACACCGAGGTAATAGATGATAGCGCTTATTAACAGCGAATTAATGGATGGTATTCCAAGCGTTATAAAATAGCCGCCTGCAAATCCTGCAGCCCAGGCAAATAAAGTCACTGGATTTAATTTCTCCGGCTCTGATGGCAAGATGCCTTTTTCCCTGCTTTCATCAAGTGCTTTACGATAGGTTTTTAACACGAAGTAATCCACCACCATAATACCGGCTATAGGAGGAATCATGATTCCAAGCAGAACAAGGAAATCCACAAATCTGTCCAGGATGCCGAGAATGGATAATAGTGTTCCAATCGCACCAATGATAAGGGTAATGAGCCCGCGATTTACTTTTACCTTGAAGACGGTATCAATGATATTGGTAAATCCCAGTGAAGAAGAATATAGATTTAAGTTATTAATTTTTACGGTTGAAAAAACAACCACTGCAGCTCCAAGCCAGCCCGATGTTTGAAGCATAATGCTGACTACATCACTTGTTTTTGCTGCGTGGGCCATAAGAACCGCTATCATTCCGACACCAAGCTCGCCCACAAGGGTTCCGATTGTGGTCATCCAAAATACATCCTTGCCATTTCGGGCAAATCTGCTGAAGTCAGGTGTGATGACTGCACCAATCATGAAGCCTCCCGCAACCATTGTTGCACCTACCCCTATGGAAAGTCCTTCTCCGGGAGGAGGAGTACTCATAAGGTTAAAAATGGAGTGGTCATTTAATACCTGGTAGATTCCAACCCCTACTACCAATAGGAAAGCTGGTACGGCAATTTTCGCAGTCATGCTCAAAAGCTTAAATCCGAAAATAACCAATACGGTTACGCCTAATCCAGTAATTGCTGCTGCGGCAGCCAGGCTTAATTTGCCTTCTGTGGCCTGAACCAGGCCATTGGCAAAAACAGAGTTCTGCACACCAAACCAGCCAATTGTACAAATAGCGATAACCGCTCCAATTATGGTCGAACCGTATCTGCCGAATCCTGTCCAGCGGGATAATAGACTCGTAGATAGTCCTTCACGCGCCCCCGCATAGCCGATTAGAAAGCTTACGACCTGCAATATAACACTTCCGAGCATCATGGCCCAGAACGCCTGCCAAAAAGTCATTCCATATCCCAAAGCAGCACCAAGCATAAATTGAGAGAGTGTCGCCAGAGCACCAACACGGACAAGCATGATATCCCACATTGGCAAACGTGCTGACTTGGGGACTCTGGACAGAGAGTAATCGTCTCCTAACTTTGAATGATCTTCCATGAATTTCTACCTCCTGTTACATTTTTCACTCTTCTGCCTTGGCATTTAAGTAAAAAGCTTTGGGGACAAGTAAACTGTGAAATAATTAAGCTTTTACTTTTATGAGCTTTTAACACGCTCTTTAGATGGCGGTGTCATGTAAGTCAGGCGGCTTTGTTTAACGCCCATGACAATCAGATTTTCAAGTAGTCTCGTGGCAGCAAACACCGGATCGATGACCGGTACGTCATAGCCGTTCTTTTTTAAGCGTGCCTGCAGTTCGGCGGCAACACCCATAAAGCCTGTACAGCCTAAAATAAGTGCGTGTGCATAATCTTGCTCGATTGCTTTGATCATTTCCTCGTATAATTCTCTTTTTAGCCTATCTTTATCGTGAACTTCCAAAACCGGAATATTTACATAACGTACTGAAGCCAAATTTCCGTTTACACCTAAAGTCTTGCTGATATTCTCAATCATTGGGACAACATTTGGAAGCACGGTCACAACTGAAAAGGATTTTGCAAGAGAGCTTGCGAACAGCATAGAGGCTTCACATGCACCCACAACTGGAATATCCAAGATCTCTCTGGCAGGCTTGACGCCCGGATCTCCGAAGCAGTCGCTAATAACGCCTTGATAGCCTTCCTCTTCTGCCTCTTTTGCTTTCTCTAAGAAATTAGGCACACATAAGGCCTCATCATATTCGCTTTCTACAGAGGCAGGCCCATAATCCAGACTTGTAACGCCCACTTCGGTTGTATCGGATGCATAGTATTTAACTTCCTCTTTAATTTCCTCATTAAAGATATCCGATGTAATAGGCATGATCACTTTGATCTTCATTTTTATACACTTCCTTTTAAAAAATTTATCATTGTGTTTAATATGGAAAGAGCGCAATTCTGTCAGGCCAATTCTCCTAAAGCCTTTACCCGAACTCTTAACACTTCTCCTTCCAGATAATCAAATGGGAACTCTTCCAGTGAGACAAGCTCTATGCTCTCTTTTTTCGCACCCTTTTGCAGAAGCTGCTGAAAAAGCTGATTTTTTGCCCGGTCAATGACTTCCTGTTTAGTAATGCCATTTAACCAGAAAACTTTATCTAATTCTGCAGATAGAGGAGCAAAACATGCTCCGACAGCATTGCAAATATGGTAGCCAGCCGGATGCAAAACCTTCTTATATCTGCCAAATAAACGATTTGCGAGAAGCGGACTTCCCCCTCCAACAAGAATGACAGGCAAATCCTCGACACTTGGCTGGAGCCGTGAGATTGTTTCTTTAATAGCTTTTGTTACCACTTGAATAACTTTTCTGCATTCTTCTTTTGATAAAAGGCCCAATCCTTGCAGCTGCAAAGTTTCATCCTGAAAAGAATTTGGAAATAGCTTAAGAAAGGAGTCGGTTAAGGTCCATGTACGGCCTCCCCATGCCATCCCCTGCTGTTCGATATCATTTGCAATGGTATCCTTGATTTTTGCTAGTTCGTTTTCAATTGTGATAAGACTTCCGCCTCCATATGGTAAAGAATGAATCTGCGGAACACGTACATTAACCTGAATATCAAAAATAGAGGAAGAACCTACAGAAACTTCGGGCTGACCATTGATTATTTTTCCAATATCAATTGTACTTCCGCCAACATCCACAACAATGCAGCTCTTTAAACCGCTTAAGATACTGGCGCCTCTAATACTATTGCTCACACCGGAGCCAATCGTCAGGATGGGATATTCCAGAGCTTCATGTATTTCCATAAGGGATCCGTCATTCTGTGTCAGCCAATAGGGGCAATTTAACGACAGATTCTTAAATATCTTTGATAAGTCAGTCATGGCCTGCCTTAAGACTTTTGATAAAATGGCATTTAATAAGGCTGCATTTTCCCTTTCGATAAAACCGGTACTTCCAATTTCATGTGACATCGTAACCGGTATTTCAGGATAATGTTCCTTTATGATTTTCCGTATTTCCTGTTCTTCCGTTTCATATAAAGGGGAATAAGCTCCCACAATACAAATGGATTCAATGCTGTATTTTTCAATATCGCTGAGCAGCTTGCTTAATTGGCCAGAATTCGGATTAAACAAATCATCCTTGTTCCCCTTGTAATCACACGAACTCTTAAAGTCATACACTTCCCCAATATACTTCTTAAGATTCGAGGGCCATTGTATGGCAGGTCCAATTAAAGAAGGTATCCTGGTCATGCGGATCAGTGCAGTTTTTGCCAGATTGTTAGGGTAGTATAAGGCATTAAGCACATGAGTAGTCCCCAGGAATACACCCTCAATTTGGTCTGGCGGGATATTCGCTTCCTGCAAAGCTTCGCCTGCTGCTAATTCAATGCCGGTAATGATATTCTTTGTTGTTAACTGTTTCGACCAGGAAAGAAGCTTGCCATCGTTCGTTATGATTACTGCATCTGTATTTGTACCGCCCACATCAATTCCAAGTTTCATAGCCTGAATCCTCCTGAAATGGTTTATAGGCACAGGCTAATCCGTAGCTAGTCGGGCCAACTAACTCCAGCATGTCTTTTGTACGAAGAATATTAGGCGCAGGGACAGCGACTATGGTAATAGAAAGACCTGATTGAACTTCAGAAACATTGTAAGGAATTAAATTCTCCTGATTTAATACCAGGATAAGATCTGGTGCTGTACAGATGTATTGGCCATTTTTTGTAGATATAAATTCATTCTTGAATTCTATTTCAATCCGTTGATCCGAAAATGCAGTTCGCCCTTCAACAATGAACTTTCCTACAAGCGAGCCTTTTTCAAACCAGCGGCTCACCTCTGTTACTACTCCGCTAATGATTTGCTGAGGCTTCCCATAAATGGAGTTTTCAAACACGTGTATCAAATTCTCCATTTTAACGCCTGCTGATAATTCACTTTTAAGGACATTCCCCAGCCTGAATATTAAATTTAATGTTCCGGGAATCATAGACGTCTTCATTTTCCGACCTTTAGCTCCATATCCAATTAAATGGGCATGGCCACCATTTTTTACGGTGAACACCTTTGCCGTTTCTGCTGTGTAATGAGCATTATCCGCGTCATAAATAACCCTATTCGTGACGTGGGTTTGTAAAACCATCGGTGATAACGGAATCCCCGATAAATGGAAGGCAGTCATAAATAACTCCGGAAAGGCTCTTCCCATTCCATCCCCGTCAATGACGGGCAAATTCGCTTGGATTGCTATTACTAAAGGTATTAAGGAATTAACACCGCCTATTTCGATTGAAATAAGGGCTCCTACATTCTTGTTTATGACGGATTCATAAAGCTTTAAAGCCTGGACCCCTTCATGTCCGCCTGGAATATCCTCATTAAATAAAACAATGGATCCCATAATACCTGCTGCAGCCACCCATTCATCCCCAAGATCTGAAATGGTTTTGACCGCAATGACATCATCTTCTCTCATAATGGACATCAACAGATTTTCAGCTGTTTTTGTATCACCGCCCCCTCCGCAGGATAATAGCTTTGCCCCTAATGCTAAAATGGGAATATCATTCTTTCTAATCTGCCAAGACATATGATGTGCTGCCCCTTTCAAATTTTATTAATGCAAGAACTGTGCCAGAAAAGAGAAAACCCCTCAGGCTTGAGGAGCATAGGATTGTTAAGCTTTATGATTTTTTCGAGTGCAAAACTATTGAGAATGAGAAAGAAATAAAATCTAAAAATCATGATGATTTAAACGTTTTTCTCAAACTTTCTCATTTTTTCTCAGTTTTTTGACTTTTTATCATATTTTAAACCTTTTATTTCTGCTGAAGACTCATTTAATTTTCATCTTGTTAATCCTTCTATACAATGTAGGAAGGCTTATGTTCAACTGTTCAGCTACTTTCTTTTTGCCTGTTGTATCTCTGCCAAATTGATCTAATAGCTTTAGAATTTGCTCCTTTTCATCTGAATGTTTCTGTCTTCTGCCTGAAGCTACAGCCGGTATTTGCTTAAGAGCATTTTTGTTTACCTGGCCTTTATATAGTTCACTTAAATAGACAGGCAAGCTTTTAATCGTGACCAAATCACCGATCTCCAGCTGCATAAAGTGATGGACAACATTTTGGAGTTCCCGTATATTACCTGCCCAATGATATTGCAGCAGAATTTCAATGACATCTTTAGATAATCGCTTTGGTGATCGGAAGAGCTTTTGAGAAAATGATTTCAAGAAGTATTCGACAAGAATAGGAATATCTTCTTTTCTTTCTCTTAGGGGAGGTATGGTAATTGGAATTACATTTAGCCTGTAATATAAATCCTCCCTGAATTGCCCTTCGGAAACTAATTCTTCCAGATTTCGGTGAGTAGCTGTGATGATGCGTACATTTATTCCAGTAGTTTTCGTATCCCCTACCCGTTCTATTTTTCTTTCCTGAATCACTCTTAACAATTTAGCCTGGAGATGAAGAGATAAGTCGCCTATCTCATCCAGAAATATCGTTCCGCCATTGGCCATTTCAAATCTCCCTGGTTTATCTGCATTTGAACCTGTAAAAGCCCCTTTTACATGTCCGAAAAGCTCACTTTCCAGCAGCGATTCAGGTATGGCTGCACAATTAATGGCGATGAATGGGCCGTCTTTTCGATTGCTCGCCTGATGTATGGACTGGGCAAATACTTCCTTCCCAGTACCGCTCTCACCTCTAAGTAAAACGGAAGAATCACTTGGAGCTACTCTTTTTGCTATTTCAACCACTCTTTGAATGGCCTCGCTTGTCCCTTTAACATCATGAAAGGAGTACAGAAATTTTTTTTCTTCTTTTTTCATTGTTTTTAAAATCGGATTCAACTGGATAAGAATTGATTCTATTTGTCCAGCTGATAAAATAGGCTTTAATCGGGCCAGAAAGGGCTCTGACTTTCGTACGGTCTTACTTGTATAGAGTGAGACATTCATTTCCTGCTGATTGGCTATTTTGGTTATCCTCAGCCAATCCGGAACCGAAATGATTTCTGAAATATGTTCACCTATTAATTCTGCCTGTGTTTTATTTAGCATGCTGCAAAGGCTATTACTGATGTTATGAATGGTTCCGTCCCTGCCAGCTATCAATATAGGCTCATGGATAAAATGAAAAATTCCATTTATCTCTCCTAAAAACTGATTATTCTCCTTTTTCATTTCATGATTTTCTAGTTTCGCACCTGCCCATTCACTGCATAAATCAAGCTGAAGCTCTAGAAAATCCCAATTATTTATAAACCACTCCCTCTGTCCTTTTATGGGAGTAAGTACTATTATTCCTGCTACCTTTTTTTGGATGAAAATGGGAGAAAGTGCAGCAGTTTCAATTGAACAAAGATCTTTCGCAGAACAAGACATACATGTACTATGATCAGATTTCTGCTTTACTATCGTAGTGATTCCGGTCTTCATGATCTTAGAGGCAATCTGACATTTTAGATGCAAATCCTTCCATTCTCCTCCTGCCAGCAATACATCTGCGCTAACAGGGTATGACTGAAAAAACTTAGCGGCACCTGACTTTATTTCTGTCATTAATTCTTCCAGCATAGCTATCACCCCCAACTATCAAATAATTTATAATTCTATCATAACAAAGGCAATATTCTGATTTTAAAATATTCCCGGTATCAACAAAATACCTTCCTTTCCCAATTCCCTGCTTTAGAGCTTCCATTATTTCAATCGTAACAATCTCGCTGTAATCAAATCACTTTTTGACAGTTCGCCAAAAGCAGTCGAATATCACTATGGATATTTTATAGTCATACAAAAAATAAAAGCATGAGCCCTTTAGAATACCGACTCAAGCCCAAATGCTAAATTAAATAGCTGTCTAACTTTTTGGGGTACTTCAGAATCTTCCATTTTAAAAAACTCTTATACTCAAACACACCATATCAATAATCATTGAATCATTCATCTACCATTATATAAAAAGGAATCAAACAGGCAGATTCTTATTCACTTAATATATTCTTTAAAAAAAAATTAAGCAAAAAGTCATGTTCCATTTCATTCTAAATTTTACAATAATAATAAAGTAGACGAAGACCTGAAATTCGAAAGGAGAGTATATGAAAAATAATTTATTTACAAAATTATTTCTTGGAACTGTCTTACTATTCATGACTGCCTGTACTTCTGCTACGCAAACTTCACCTGAGAAAAAGAATTCGGATAAAAGTGAGACTCATTGGTCTTACAATGGAGATACCGGTCCGGAACATTTGGGGAAAATCGATGCATTTTCTGCGTGCGCAGATGGTACAGAACAGTCACCAATCGACATTGAACAAACTAATGAACAGACCGATCAAGCATTAAGTGAAATTAAAATAAACTATAGCCCTACAGCTTTTACACTTATGAACAATGGCCATACTATACAAGCTAATGATACATCTGGCAGAAATAACATAATAGTAAATGATGAAGAGTATACACTGAAGCAAATGCACTTTCATAATCCCAGTGAACACCAGCTTAACGGAAATAAGTTTGAAATGGAGGGACATTTAGTTCATCAAAACAAAGAAGGACAGTTGGCTGTTCTTGGATTTCTTATTCATGCTGGAAATGAAAATAAAGTACTTGAAGAAATCTGGGCCGCACTTCCAAAAGAGAAAACGGATAAGGATGTTATTTTGGACAAGACTATAAACCTTGAAAACTTATTGCCAAAAGAGAGAAAACTCTTCAGCTATAGCGGGTCATTAACGACACCGCCTTGTTCTGAGGGAGTAAAATGGTTCGTCTTAGAGCAGCCGATTGAGCTGTCAAAAGAACAAATTAATGCATTTGGTTCTATTTTCCCTCATAATAGCAGGCCAATTCAGCCTCTCAATGAAAGAACAGTTTCTGAATTAGAGTGAAAAATTCACCTTGCACCAGTTAAAAACCAGTAACATAAAATTTCCTCAAATACTCCTCAGTCTGCCCATCGGACGAGAATTTTTGAATAATGGTGTTTTCGATAAAGCTAGTTGGCAGCTCCAGTCAATCCATCATTAAAAGAAAGGTGTTATAATATCAAAAAAGGCCATTATTTTATGAAAAGGATTGTTTCAATTGGATTGGATACCTGACAGAAAGTCGAGAACACCTATTTATAAGCAGCTTGCTTTTTATATTGAAAATGGGATTGCAGATGGCACTTTTCCCCCGGATAAGCCGCTTCCCTCTGAAAGAGGATTAGCCAAACAGTTTAACATCAACAGAAGCACGGTTGTTGCGGCATATGATGAACTGGAGTCCAATGGAATCATCGAACGGAATCAGGGAAGCGGTACAACGATCAGCAAGGATATTTGGGGGATGACAAAGAGAAGGATTCCAAGCTGGAACAGATACATTGAAGCGGGCTCCTTTTTGCCTAATTTCCCTGTTACAAAAAGAATCCATAGGGAACTAACTGGGACCAAGCTGATTAACTTAGCCAGCGGGGAACTGTCTCAAGACCTTTTTCCCTTATCGTCCCTAAGAGAAATTACATCCAGCAGATCCTTTATTGGCCCTTTGGGATATGACCATCCCCAAGGGAATGAAATTCTTAGAGAAACTCTTGCTGCCCATGTAAAAACATTTCGGGACATTGAGGCTGAATCTTCTTCTATCCTGATTACGTCAGGGGCACAGCAAGCCTTGCATCTTGTCATTCAATGTCTCCTGAAACCGGGTGATGCTGTAGCGATCCAGGATCCTTCTTATCACTATAGCCTCCCCATCTTTAAATCTGCCGGCATCAAAACCTATTACTTAAAAACAGATAAGGATGGAATTGATCCGGACGATATCACGGCATTATATAAAAAACACCAAATTAAAATGATCTTTTTAAATCCTATATACCAAAATCCAACGGGTACATTATTACCTGAAAACCAACGAAGAAAAGTCCTGGAACTCTCTTCTAAATATGGCATTCCCATTGTGGAGGATGATCCATATAGCTTAACCTCTTTCAAAGGTGAAAAAATGAAAACTCTTAAATCCCTTGATCAAAATGGAAATGTTCTATATATTAGCTCTCTGACAAAAATTGTTGCTTCAGGCCTAAGAATAGGCTGGATTATCGGGCCGAAACCGGTAATTGAAAGATTGTCAGATGCAAAACAGCAAGTCGATTTTGGACATGGAAGCTATTCTCAATGGATTGCCAATGATTTTATTGAATCCAGCAATTTTGAATCCCATATTAAACATTTAGTGAAGCAATTAGATCATCGATGCAAGCAGATTGATACAAGTCTGCAGACCTTTCTTCATGATCAACTTGAATATAACGTCCCTCAAGGCGGTATACATCTATGGTGCAGAATCAAGAAGGATTTTAATGAAATTCAATTACTCGAAGAATCTATTAAGAGAGGCGTCATCTACGTTCCTGGCAGCTCAATGGGAACTGAGAAAGGATTTGTCCGTTTTACATTTGCCAGGGAAAAAGAAGAAAACATTCATGAAGGAATTAAACGATTTGCTGAAGCCCTTGCATTCATATAGCAGCAATCAATTTTAAGGATGTCAGTCAGTTTATCGGCGGTTTAATACTGCAAAGACAAATCACGCATGGATTTTTTTACCCATGCGTGATTCTTTCTGGCCAATATTCGGCTGTATTTTTATTCATTTTTGTCTCTAAACTATCTCCCCTATACAGCCAAACGACTATGCTGGAGCTCCTCGGAAATCAGGCTATAGGCAACAACTTTTTTTCTGTATTGTTTTACCACATCAATACGATCACGATAACTGTATACAATAATCCTGACGTTTATTTTCCCCCGCTTCACATCCATTATGATGGGTGTGCCGGCTTTCCGTGGCGATAAAAAATTCTGTTCGTTCCCAGGATGGATATAGTGCTTCTTGATAAAAATTCCTTCGTTAAATTGATTAATAAACTTTACTTTTTCCTGGCCTTCCAGTTTCTTATCTCCAAAGGTAACGGTGACGTCCTCCTCTTTAAGCTTGGAATGTGTTTCAAATTTGCTGAGGAGCCAATTGACAGTACCCGTTGGCAGGCAGGTTATGACTATTTTTAATAAACTAACGAGTATAATTGGAATTAAAACAGCCCATGTCACTTCTCATCATCTCCCTTAGCTAATTAAGCCCGCCAAATATAGATTCCAAGCGAAGTGAGAGCAATAAATATAACCACCACATATATTAAAGTTAAATTTGCTGTATTTCTCTTAGCCGAATTGTGATAGTCCTCGTCTGATTTGCCTGTCAGCAGCAACGTAGAAACAACAGCAAGAATTAAGATCAATATCACTAAACCTAGCATCACTTTCATTCAGCACACCTCTGCTTACTTCTGAATCGTTATTTTACTTAACTCAATGATAACCTACTAACAGTATAAAATAACCATCCACTGCGGCATAAATTTCCCCATCCACTTTACCACTTCTTCCGAATGAATGAGTTTGGAAACCGCAGTATGATTACCCTCACTCCTAAACCTAAAAGAAGCCGTAAAAAGACAATGATAAGAATAGGATTACTGGTCAATTGTTACTAAGGTAATTTCGTATATTTATAAAAATAAAAATGTATTTATGCATTTTTGTGTTTAATTTTTATTTTGAGTAAGTTATAATTAAATTGGTCGAACTATTCAAACAGTTGACCCCCTATTTTGAGCTTAGAGTAATCTAGGCTCTTTTTTTTAAGGCTCTGTTAAACGTTAATGTTGATTTTTAATAAAAAAAAGGGACACTTTGAATATCAATGTCCCTTTGATTCATTTTAATTCACCTATAAACCAAATATCACCTTCATAACAGTGTCCATCTTCATCTGTAATCAATTCTTTAATTCCTGATATTTGCATATTATTTGGAACAGTTAATCCCCATTCTTTTTGAATGTTTCTTTCTTCCGAAAGGGGCAGCCATTTTTGATATTCGTCGTTTCTATTAAAGAACTATTAAAGTAGGATTCAACTTTGAATACAATGATTTGAGAATCCCACAATTCAGGATAGTCAATCGCAACTACTACCCGATATTTTTCTTTATCATTTGGCTTAATTCGTATTAAATCTTCAGCTCTCTCTAATAGAGTTTGAATACAAAGCCGTTTAACTTTATAGGGTGTTTTACTAGAATTAATAAATTCTTGGGCAACCGGTAAATGCATATGCCAGTAATCATTATAGAATTCAATTGGAAACTCCATTGTATTCTCTTGGAATCGGTTAATCATATTTTTAGATTTTCGTTTAATTCCACGAACTTTTTTCTCTTAGCCCTTCATACGTTGTCTTTGTAGAAAATAAGCAACTTTCAACAATCATTTTACTAACTGTTGTATCATCATTGCGGTGTTTAATAATATCCAAGAATAAAAACCAACTCAAGTAATTGTCCAGGTATTTAGTTGACACACCTTTGAAACGGTCAATCCAGCCTTTAAGTCTACTGTGATAGTTGTTTACATTTTGAATATGGTATAACCCTTTTAGTCTGTTTTTGCCATCAGATTTGAAGCGATAACGCTCCAACTTTTTTCGGCTGCGTATGTTTTAAATGCTCTCCAGGCATCTGTACAAAGAACATTCGTTGAGGTTAGCTTTGAGCCTAGTGCTTTATCTAAACGTGATTTAACGATGCGACCTTGACCAATTACTTTTGAATATGTAGATTTTTGACGGTCTCTAGCAATAAGAACACAGACTTGCCCTTTACTAATTCCTCGGTATTTCGAGGAACCACCACGCTTACGAGATTTACGACCTACAATATTTCGTTTCCCTTTTTCTGAGTATAGAAAATAGGTCTCGTCCATTTCTACGATACCTGAAAATTCTTCAAAGTCCATTTGTTTAAGTGCTGAGAGTAACTTATGTCTCCAATAAAATAGAGTAACAAAGTGTACCTCAATAATCTCTGATGTTTTGCGTAAAGAAAATCCCTTAATCATACATTGAACAAAATCCAACCACTTGTGGGGAAGATGATGCGATATAAAGGTGTGTTTGTGACATCAGTAAAAGTCTTGCCGCACTCCTTACAACGGTAACGTTGGCGTTCCATTGTTTTCATACCGACCTTTACTGAACATTTTCCAAAGCGAACTGCATTATTTGAATGGCAATGAGTACAAGTGTATCCATCTTTCTGCTTCTGTTCGGAAACCTCTTTGAAGACAGGCTCACTTGCAGAAAAGGAGTAGAGGGCTTTAACAAAATACTCTTTTTTTAACGATACTGCTCTTCTGTGCTGAGTTTTTAAATTTCTTTAATAATCTCTTTTAACGCCATTCAATAAACACTCGCTCTCACCTTTTTTTACAGTATAGAACATTATTTATCGAATTTATTCAAAATCAACAATCTTATTTAACAGAGCCTTTTTTAAAAATATAGTCTAGAAGGTGATAAACCGGCTCCGCTTTCGTTGCTCAAGTAAAGAAGAAAATAGGAGTATTTTGAAGACAAAAATCATTAGGAAAATTAGAAGAAGCATCCTTTTTCCTGTAATAACCGCTAATTTTTTCTTTTTTATGAGTTACCAATTCCCTAGTGAGTTCCACTCACTAATCTATAGATATTACGGACAAATACCTCCTAAAATTAAGCGAAAACAGTATATAATATACAATTATTTCAAATTTTTCTTTACTTGACAAAACCTACATATTTCCACTAAATGACACGAAAACCGAATGAAAAATCCCTGTAGTGTTACAGGAATTTTTCATTCGAAGATTCTTATAATTTCTGATATATACCCCTATCAGATTATTCCTAAGAACGATAATTGCCTTATTTTTATATCTTCAAGTCGAGATGAATATTTTATTTGATTAAATCTAGTGTCGAGATTGACGTAGGAGCAGTGATGCTCTCTCCATTTGAAAGGGTATATTTTATTTTATCTCCTCCTTCCCACTTTATTGCATTAAGAAAGCTTGTGGAGTCTGCAGAGAATAGATTACACTACAGGAGCATTTCATCTGCTAAGTCTAATCCGTGAAAACAGACGTTAGGGTGTCTTTACTTAACCTGTTGGTTTACTTGTTATTGTTAATACTATTATGTTCTACGAGATTGTATACTTCACTATATAGAGATAATAAAGTTGATTAATTTTCATCTGAAATGTTAGAGCCTAGCTGCAATTTGCATGCAGTAATGCTTTTTAAAGTTGTTTATTTTTGGTTAATAAGGTACGCAAAAAGTTGCTTGTTTTGAATGTCACTGACATGAGCATTGCAGCTGCGAATAGTAAACGTAACTCCCACAAAAAAAAAAAAAAAAAAAAAAAAAAAAAAAAAAAAAAAAAAAAAAAAAAAAAAAAAGAGAAAAAAAAACAAAAAACAAAAAACAAAAAAAAAAAAAAAA
>NZ_VCRN01000037.1 GCF_009849585.1 Bacillus sp. ZZV12-4809 | reverse complement strand
CCTGTGTCAGAAGGTGCTTCCGGTTCTGACTCTAGTTGACTCTTTTCCCCTTCTTGTGTCCAAAGTTGGCTCAGGTTCTGACTCTACCTGCCTCTTTTCTCCTTTTTGTGTCAGAAGTTGGCCCAGGTTCTGACTCTACCTGCCTCTTTTCTCTTTTTTGTGTCAGAAGTTGGACCAGGTTCTGACTCTAGTTGACTCTTTTCTCTTTTTTGTGTCAGAAGTTGGTTCAGGTTCTGACTCTAGTTGCCTCTTTTCTCTTTTTTGTGTCAGAAGTTGGACCAGGTTCTGACTCTAGTTGACTCTTTTCTCCTTCCTGTGTCAGAAGTTGCTTCCGGTTCTGACTCTAGTTGACTCTTTTCTCCTTCCTGTGTCAGAAGGTGCTTCCGGTTCTGACTCTAGTTGCCTCTTTTCTCCTTCCTGTGTCAGAAGGTGCTTCCGGTTCTGACTCTAGTTGCCTCTTTTCCCCTTCTTGTGTTCAAAGTTGGCTCAGGTTCTGACTCTACCTGCCTCTTTTCCCCTTCCTGTGTCAGAAGTTGGACCTGGTTCTGACTCTACCTGCCTCTTTTCCCCTTCCTGTGTCAGAAGGTGCTTCCGGCGAGCACTCTACCTGCCTCTTTTCCCCTTCCTGTGTCAGAAGTTGCTCCCAGCACGCACTCTACCTGCCTCTTTTCTCCTTCCTGTGTCAAAAGGTGGCCCGGTCTATGACTCTGCCACCCCCAAACCCGCCATCTCTATCAGAAGCTGCACTCACCCAGCCCCATAAAAAAAGAGCATGCCCACAAAGGACATGCCCCTCACTCACTCCGGCATATTCAGCCGAGGGAAAAACTCTTTCACTAAAAATATCCCAAATGGCACTGTAAAAATAGCCAGCAAAAAGCCGCCAGTAAACAGCAGGCCAATGCTGAATAAAAGGATGATGATGCCAAACCATGCTGCGAATGAAGAGAGCGTGTACTCATACATCCAGCCCAGGAAGGTGAAGGTTCTCCCAAGGAACTCTTTTTTCTCGCCTGCTTTTTTCACATGAATCATGGTTAAGATAAAGCTCCAAAGCAATAGCAAGGGAAGTCCCCCTACTAGTAAATAGCCAAAAAGTTTCATGCGTCTCCTCCAAAGATTACTCCATAAATCTCATTAAGTCCCCATGTACAATATCATCGGAGAATCCAAGTTCTTTTCTGGAGATATCCATTAAGGGTTCACAGCCCGTAATATCTGTTTCTTCTTCCGATTCGGTTTTATAGCATTTTCCGGATTTGTATAAATACTCTTCAGCTATGAAACTTCCATCCCGGAAGGTAACAGGATGCTGGGGATCCCTGGTAAACAGGTTCTGTCCGAAGCTGAAATTATCTTCAGCACTTATGCCGAGCAGGTGAAGAATGGTTGCCCTGATATCGATTTCTCCGCCAACATTGGAGAACGTTTTACCGCCCTCAAGACCCGGCACATGAATAATCAGCGGCACACTCTGCAGCTTCATGCGGTTCACCATCGTATCTTCCTGGCCCAGCAGCTCAATCACGCCATGCTCATATTTGTCTGAGATGCCATAATGGTCGCCGTACAGGACGAACATTGTATTTTCATAGAGTCCGCTCTTTTTTAAATCCTGGAAGAACGTTTTAATGGCTTCATCCTGGTATCTGACGGTTGTGACATAGCGGTTGACCACTGTTTCACTGGTATTGGCCTCAGAGATAAACTGATCTTCCTCCTCCAGCAAAAACGGAAAATGGTTTGTTAATGTAATAAACCTTGCATAGAAAGGCTTTTGCAGTTCCTCCAGATGCTGAATGGATTGCTGGAAAAATGGGATATCCTTAATCCCGTAATTCACAGAGTTCTCAGCACTGACCATATAATCTGCTTTTGAGAAATAACGATTATAGCCTAAAGAATCATACATGGTCTCCCGGTTCCAGAATGAAGCGTCATTCCCGTGGAAAACGGCTGAGTAGTAGTCCTTCTCGGCTAAAATATGGGGCAGGCTCCGATAGGTATTGCCAGGTTTTCGGACAAATGCCGAGCCGCTCGACAACGGATATAAGCCTGTATCTACCATGAATTCCGAATCGGACGTCTTGCCCTGTGCTGTCTGATCATAGATCCGGCTGAAATAGAAGCTGTCTTCTATCAGGGAATTAAGGAAAGGGGTTATTTCCTGGCCGTTCACCTTCTGGTTGATCACAAAATTCTGCGTGGACTCCATGCTGATCAGAACGACATTCATCCCTTTTGCGGCACCAAAGTAATCCGATTGCTTTTCTTCGTGGGATTGAACATAATCAGCCGAAGCCTTAGCGTCGGTCGCGCTCGCAAAAACGCGGTTAAGCGGGGTTGCAGCAGCAATGCCGATATCATAAAGATGATACTGATACAAGCCAATATGCTTCACAAGCTGCTGGCGATTATAGGATTCCGAGAATAAATGAGGCACCTTCACCATCCCGAGAGTAATGGTGATCAGAACAAACATTAGACTGACTGCACCGTAAAGCCTTTTTGATTTATTTTCAGCCTTCACGCCTCCTGATTTCCTTTTTACATAAAACAGCCAAAAAATAGCCAGATCCACCAATAACAGAAGATCCCATGGACTAATCAATTCAAAAGTACTCGGTCCAATCCCTCCAACATTTTTGAACTGAAAAAGGATCGGAACGGTTACAAAATCTGTATAGAAACGATAATATAGAAGATCGCCAAAAAGAATGCCGGTCAGAACGGCCATCACTGCAAAAATTGCTCCCGGTTTGACCTTCCGCTTAAAATAGAAAGGGATTCCGAGAATGACCATGATGGCACCAATCGGGCTTAAAGTCATAAATAAAACATCGGTCCAGTTCTCAGGGTGCATATTGAATCCAATAAAGGAGACAGCAACTGTCTTGATCCAGATCAGGATGACGGCAGCCGTAATCGGTGAAAGCTTGTTAAATAGCTTCATAATCATACCGCTTTTCAGACTGTTTTTTAATTATGTCTGCCATCATTTCGATAGCTGTCATGACCTTCTCTTCTTCCTGTGCCCCCATAAGTGCCACCTGAACCCAATTCCTTTCAAGCAGGTACCCGCTTTCATAGCTTAAAAGGATGCCTTTCTGTCTGCATAAGTCGCCAAATTCCCTGCTGGATATGCCCTCCGGCAAATGGACAGTAAGGATGCCCGGTGAATAATCGTCCCCGCCCAGAACGGTGAAGCCCTTCTCCTCCAGTACTTCTCTAACTTTTACAGATATTCGTGCTATTTTCTCATAATCTATCAGCTTTACACTCTCTTTTAATGCGTTAACCAGATTGGAAGAATGGGTGTATGGGATGCTTTCATGGTCCTCATACATCTTTAAATCCAGGTATCTGGGAACACTTCTATTCCCCTTAAATCTGTCTCTATGGAACACGATCGCAAGGCCAGGATATGAGCCAAATCCTTTTCCGCTTACAGTGGATGCCATATAAATTTTCTCAAGATTAAGCGGAACGATCCCTGCTGTACTGCATGCGTCCACGCAAAGCTCGGCACCATGCTTCTCACATATTTCTTGAATTCCGCTGATATCAAATAAATATCCGGTCGAGGTTTCACAGTGGACAGTCCAGACCCATTTTATAGAAAGATTTTCTTTCAGCATGAAGGCAATTTCTTCATGCTGAATCGGCTCATTCCAGTCCTTTTCAATCGTCTGAAAAGATAACTGAAATCTTCTGGCGTGATCAATGAGACGATAGCCAAATTCACCATTGGCCAGGATCAGCCCATTCCCCTCCAAGTTTTTCAGTTGGGCAGCGACAAGATCGTTGGATAGTGTTCCGGTCCCAACAATTACCTGCGCGCAGGAGGCACCGGTCATACTGCATAATTGTGCACGCAGCTCCTTCAAGCCCTGGATAAAATCATGATTGCGATGAGAGACGGCTTCCTTGGCAAAAGCTCTTTTCACATTCTCATGAATAGGAACCGGTCCAGGTAAAAAAGAGTGCTCAGAGTTTCTGGCCATTAAGCGTTTAAAGACCTTTGTGGAACGTTCGAAATTCTCTTTTGTTAAGTACATGGGCTGAAACTGGGCTCCTTCTTCTCCTGTCAGAGGGCCAAACGGCAAAAAGCCGATCCGCTTATATAATTTCAGCTGCCTCACAGTCCCAGATATCAGTGCCATCGTATAATTTTGTTCAAGACAAAGCTCAACAAGCTTTTCACAAAGCTGATAAAAGACTCGGCTGCTGCGGTATTCTTTCTTGACTGACAGCAGGCGTACCTCGCAAAATTCCCCTTTAACAGGCAAGTATTCTTCGAGATTGGGAAGTTTATAGTCTAGCGAAAACGGCCTTTTCGCACGGATGGCGATCATTCCTGCCACTTCATTGCCAGCCTTGGCAATCACATATGTATTTTCTTCATGGAATTTATCTATTAATTCCTGATTTTCATTTTGCTTATGCTGCGGAATTTCTTCCACAAATGTCTGATAGTTCAGCTGATGGATTTGTTTAAATTCATCAGGTTCAGCTGCGATTTTGCAGATAATATTCATAGTTTACCTCCTATGTTTAGGCATGATGAAATTTGTATGGGAAAGCAGAACGATAATTAGCATCACAGACAGGCCTGCCGCAATAATGAATGAATCCCCAATCATCCATGCTGCAATGGGAATAGAAGATATGGAGATTAAACCGGATAATGTATATTTCCGAATAACTGCGTACATGATTCCCATTACGGCAGCCATGATGGCAATCGTTAGCGGCTCCATAAACAAGGCAGAAGCCAGATAGACAACCACTCCTTTTCCGCCGCGAAAACCGATCTGAATAGGAAAAAGATGGCCCAGCAAAACGCAAACAGCGCTAAGAATGAATACAGCATCACCCTCAAAAAAGAGTCCAGCTGCATATAATGCTCCCCAGGTCTTTCCCGCATCCACTGCAATGGTCAGCAAAAACCCGCTCTTCCCGAGCGCTCTTCCGGCATTCGTAGCTCCTGCATTCCCGCTCCCTATATACCTTATATCCTCTTTCGCTAAATATTTAACCACATAATAAGCTCCTGTTATACACCCCAATGCGTATGAAAGAATCATAACGATCAGAGCGGACCAAACATCATCGATCATATACACCTACCCCGCCTCTACTAATTAAACGATCAAAAAGGGTAAAAAGTTTCATATACTTACAAATTTACAATCAGTTTTTTCTTGAATCTCACCTAATTTTACCATTAAACAATCAATATACCAGAGTCATAAATCATAAATCGCTATTTTATGGCATCTCTAAATTTTCAGTAATAATAAATTTTTGTGTTGACATTGTTTAGCATTCGCATATAATTTGCATTAAGGCAAAACTTTTTAATATATCCATAAATCTTGTCCATATGACGTTAAATTGCGTTATGACAATTAATTTGAATATGTTTAAATTTGGAAAATACAGGAGGATAAAAAATGAAGGATCCAGCGATCAGCATACAGGATTTGCATGTCTCCTATTTTGGAAATGAAGCGGTCACAGGAGTCAGCTTATCGGTAGATACCGGCAATCTGGTGGGCATCATCGGTCCGAATGGCGCAGGTAAATCAACTTTTCTAAAAGCCATGCTTAATCTCATACCAAAGGATAAAGGCGCAGTTAAAGTGCTGGGAAGACCCATCACGGAAGTACGCAAAAGCATCGCCTATGTCCCGCAGCGGAATGACATAGACTGGGATTTCCCCATCACGGTTCTGGATGCCGTTCTGATTGGGACCTACCCCCATCTAAAACTGTTCCGCCGGCCGAAGAAGAAGGATAAAGAATGGGCCATGGAATGCCTTCAGCGGGTCGGCATGCAGGACTTCAGCAAAAGACAAATCGGCGAACTGTCAGGCGGCCAGCAGCAGAGAGTTTTTCTTGCGAGAGCCCTTGCCCAGAAAGCGGAACTGTTTTTCCTCGATGAGCCGTTTGTCGGGGTCGACGTATCGAGCGAGGAAACGATTGTGAACATTTTGAAGGAGCTGTGCAGTCAGGGAAAAACGGTGATAGTCGTCCACCATGATTTAAGCAAGGCGAACGATTATTTCAATCAGTTAATCCTGCTGAATAAGGAATTGATCAGCTTCGGGACGGTTGAAGAGGTCTTTAAACCGGAAGTAATTGCAAAAGCCTATCAGGGGCAATTTGCATTTATGAAAGAGATTGGGGTGTCATTATAATGGCTTTTATCGAAGCGGTAATGCAATATGGTTTTCTGCAAAAGGCGCTATTAACCTCGATTATGGTCGGAATTATCTGCGGAGTGATTGGCTGTTTTATTATCCTGAGAGGAATGGCCCTCATGGGGGATGCCATTTCACATGCCGTCCTTCCAGGTGTCGCAATATCGTATATGCTCGGTGTTAACTTCTTCTTCGGGGCTGTAATCAGCGGTGTCATCACGGCGATCGCTATCGGGTTCGTCTCGCAAAACAGCCGGATAAAGCATGATACGTCCATTGGCATTATGTTCACTGCTGCCTTTGCTTCAGGAATCATCATTATTACGATGCTGAAAAGCAGTACAGATTTGTATCATATTTTATTCGGGAATGTACTGGCCGTAAGATCATCCGATATGTGGATTACACTTGCCATCAGTCTGATTGTATTGGGGGCTGTTTACCTTTTTTACAAGGAGTTATTGGTCACATCATTTGACCCGACAATGGGCGCAGCTTACGGTCTGCCTGTCCGTTTTATTCATTATTTCCTGATGACTCTTTTAACAATGGTAACTGTCGCATCCCTCCAAACAGTAGGAATAGTGCTCGTGGTTGCAATGCTGATTACCCCGGCTGCGGCAGCTTATCTGTTAACCGAGCGGCTGTGGGTAATGATCTTCCTGGCGTCCGGCATTGGGGTGATTTCATCCATCACAGGGCTTTACTTTAGCTTCACCTATAACTTAGCTTCTGGGGCAACGATTGTCATATCTTCCACCGTTATTTTCATTCTCGTTTTCTTATTCTCCCCTAAGCATGGGTTAATCTGGAAAACGCTGAAGGTAAAGAAAAAGAGAGCTTCATTAGTGTGATAAAAAATTTAGGAGGTTATCCCAATGTTAAAAAAAAGCTTCATACTGCTGGCTGCATCCCTTCTATTCCTGTCATTTTTGTCAGCCTGCAGCAGCGAAAAGAGCACCACAGCCAATTCAGATGGAAAAATACAGGTTGTCACTACCTATTCGATTGTGTATGACATTGTAAAAAATGTAGGCGGGGATTTGGTTGAGATTCATAGCCTGGCTCCTATCGGCTCCAATCCCCATGAATATGACCCGCTTCCTGAGGATGTGCAAAAAACAACGGATGCCGATGCTGTATTTTATAACGGCCTGAATCTCGAAGCCGGGAACTCATGGTTTAACAAGCTTATGGAAACCGCCGGAAAAGACGGTGAAGATGCGCCGGTCTTCCTGATGAGCAAAGGTGTTGATGCCAGACACTTAACAACAAAGGGAAAAGAAAGTGAAGAAGACCCTCATGCATGGCTCGACATTCGTAATGGGATCAAATATGCGGAAAATGCCAGAGATGGACTTATAAAAGTAGATCCAGACAATAAAGAAGTTTACGAAAAGAACGCGGAAGAATATATCGCAAAGCTTCAGAAGCTGCATGATGAAGCAGTCGAACAATTTAATAAAATTCCTGAAAACGAACGGGTTCTCGTCACAAGTGAAGGTGCATTTAAATATTTCAGCGAAGCCTACGGTTTCCAGGCAGAATACATCTGGGAAATCAACCAGGAAAACCAGGGAACACCAGAACAAATTACAAGAATTGTAGATATCATCAATGAAAAAGGCATTACAGGATTGTTCCTGGAAACCAGCATTGACGCCAGAAGCATGGAAGCTGTATCCGATGAAACCAATGTACCGATCATGGGAAAAGTGTTTACCGACTCTCTGGCAAAACCGGGTGAAGACGGAGATACGTACATCTCGATGATGGAATGGAATATTAAAACCATTAAAGAAGGCTTGACGAAGTAATTCCAGCAAGCAGGTGAAACATGTGATCCCCATTCGTATTAAAAGATATATTCTTGAAATTTATATCTTACAGGAAGCCCATGGGCATGCAACCATTTCCGGCCTTGCCAAGGTATTAAAGGTCACCGCCTCAGCAGCATCCAAAATGGCCGGAAAGCTTAGAGAGGACGGTTACATATACTTTCAGCCCTATGGAACCGTTACTCTGACAAAACTGGGAAAAGAAATGGGCAAAAAGCTGTTTGAGGATCATCTGGTTTTAATGGAGTTTTACCAATTAATTGGCGTTGAAGACAAACTGATCCGAAATAAGGTCAGTGAAGTTGAAATGCATATGGAAACAGAAGTTATTGAAAAAATTAAGAAATTTATAGAAGAACATAAGAAAAACGCTTGAAGTATTCAGTGAACACTTTCAAGCGTTTTTTGTCTATCAGGCCGTCTTTTTCCACATGTTTTCCATGTTCTCAAGGGTCTTCCCTTTTGTTTCCGGTACAAACTTCCATACAAAGATTGCTGACAGAACACTCATCAATCCATAGAAGCCGTACGTTAAGCCGCCGCTGAATTCCATCATCATCGGATAAGTGGATGAAATGAAATAGTTGGCAGCCCATTGTGCTGCTACAGCGACTGCAACAGCCTGTCCGCGGATTTTGTTCGGGAATATTTCCGAGATCAATACCCAGCAGATTGGACCCCATGACATCATGAAGGATGCTGTGTAAATAATAATGAAAATAAGCGTGCCTATTCCAATGATATTGGAGAAGGCCATCCCTGCAACGCCGAACATCCCGATCGCCATGCCAATGGATCCTGTGATTAATAATGGCTTGCGCCCCCATTTATCTACCGTTAAAATAGCCACGACTGTAAAGACGACATTGATGACACCCATAACAATCGTCTGCAGCATGGACGCATCCTTTGCCGCTCCCATGCTTTCAAAAATACGAGGTGCATAATAGAGGGCCACATTAATTCCGACAAATTGCTGGAATACAGACAGCATTATTCCAATAACAATCACTAATTTTCCATAAGCAAACAGCTTTTCTGCCGGAAGATTGGCAGAGGCTCTGACTGATTTTTTGATTTCTCCCAGGATCGTTTTAGCCTCAGCTGCCCCGTTAATTTTCGTCAGTACATCCAGCGCTTTATTATCCTGGTTTTTAATGGCCAGGTACCGGGGGGTTTCCGGAACCAAAAGCAGGAGAAGACCAAAGGCAAGTGCCGGAATCGCTTCTGAAGCAAACATATACCTCCAGCCAATATCATTGATCCACTCCAATGGCCGGCCACTGGCAATGCCCCAGTTGACAAAGTACACGACAAGCATTCCGAAAATGATCATAAACTGATTAAATGAAACCAGGCGTCCGCGGATATCGGCAGGGGCAATTTCACCGATATACATAGGAACAACGGCTGACGCCAGGCCAACCCCTATTCCGCCAATAATGCGGTAAAGATTAAAGGTCAGCAATAAAGAAATAGTCGGCTCCCCTTTAGTGAAAAATAAAAATTCAGGAAAAGCAGAACCTAAAGCAGATAAGAAGAATAGGACAGCGGCAGCAATCAGTGACTTTTTACGCCCAAACTTTGACGCAAAATAACCGGATATCAAACCGCCAATAATGCAGCCAATTAATGCACTGGAGGTTGTCGCCCCATGTGCCAGCGATCCTAATCCCATGCTTTCAATCAAATAAATTTCCAGTGACTTTTCAGCCCCAGAAATAACAGCCGTATCATATCCAAAGAGCAAACCGCCAATCGCAGCAACCAATGTAAGTGAACCAATATATAGTGAGTTCCGATTCTGTTTCATAGTGTGTAAGACAGATTTGAATAAAATAGAACGCTTACATTTTTACCTGTTACTCAAATCTGTCTATACTCCTTTCTGCTGGTTATTAAACAACGAGAAACTTATAACTGGTCGTTGTTTTGAAGACTTCATTTTTCTCCAATACAATAGAAGGAAAATGTTCATGGTGAACAGCATCAGGCAGACATTGCGTTTCGACGCACAGTCCCAAATGCTTTTTGGACTGCACGCCTCTAATTTGAAAATCGTTTCCAAGCATGTTCGATGTATACAAAACAACACTCGGCCTGTCCGTTGTCACTGCCAGTTTTCGCCCGCTTTCAAAATCCACTAGCGTCAATTCACCTGAGTTTAATTGAAAGGGATGATCATACCCACCGCCCACGAGCAGATTCTGCTGATGGCAAGACTCTACACCCTCTTTAATTTTCTTCCCTGCTCTGAAATCAAACGGAGTATTTCCAACAGGGATGAATTCCCCGGTCGGAATTAAGGTTTCATCAAGCTCGAGAAAGTGATCACTTTTTATGGTCACCTCGTGGTCAAGGATGTCCCTTTTTAAATTTCCGCTCAGGTTAAAATAAGTATGGTTAGTCAGGTCAATAACCGTTTTTTTATCAGATATCGCTTCATAGCTTATGATGAGTTCATTCTCATTGTTCAGAGTATAGTTTACCATCACCTCAAGTGTACCGGGATACCCTTCTTCCCCATCTGGGCTGATATAGAAGAACTGGACGCTCGCTTCATTCAGGCTCTTTTTGGCGGCCGATTCCCAAATGACATTGTAAAAGCCGCCGCTGCCTCCATGAAGCTGATGTTCCCCATCATTCTTTGGCAGCTCGTAATCAACCCCATCAAGAGTAAAAGCAGATCCCGCTATCCTTCCGGCCACCCTTCCGATAATAGCACCGAAAAATGGTGAATGATTGATATACTCTTCAATGGTGTCAAACCCGAGGACCACATTTTCTATATTTCCTTCACGATCAGGAACCGAAATATCCGTGATGATTCCCCCGTATTCGATACACGTTACACTCATTCCATGGTCATTGCTGATGGTATAAGATTTAATACGCTTTCCATTCAAGTTTCCAAAGATACTCTCCGTTATGTTCATGTAAGTCTCCCTCAAGTCCGCTTACTTTTTCCTAAATCCGGCCAGACTCTCATTCAGCTTCCTGGTCTCTGCATAAACTTGTTTGTATAACTGGAAAAGCTCCTGATAATTCTTAACATTTTCAGGTATCGGCGAATACGTTTTTTCGTATGTGATGAACTCATTTGCACAAGCTTCAAGAGATTCGTACCATTGGCATCCGTATGCCGCAAGCATAGCCGCACCTACAGCAGGGCCCTGCTCACTTGAAAGTTTAACAATGGTGCTGTTGAAAATATCAGCCTGTATTTGCAGCCAGGCATCACTTTTGGCTCCTCCGCCGATAGAAATGACGGTATCGATCAGCTTTCCGCTTTCTCTGAAAATTTCAATCGATTCATTTAATGAAAAAGTAATTCCTTCAATAACCGAGCGGACAAAGTCGTTCCGATTATGAGAAGAGTCCATGCCGATAAAGCTGCCACGAATTTGTGAATCCGCATGTGGCGTTCGCTCACCGGCCAGATAAGGTGTAAACAAAAGACCGTTTGATCCAATGGGAACGTCGCTTACACCAGACAGCAGGGAATCAAATGATTCCGTTTCGGCAAATGTATCTTTGAACCAGCTCAAACTATGTCCAGCAGCAAGGGTTACACCCATTGTGTAGTAGGCATTTTCTTCACCATGGTTAAAATAATGGACCTTCCCCTGAAAATCCTTGTCATTCTGTTCTTCATAAGATAAAACAACTCCGGAAGTGCCAATGCTGCACAAGGTCTTGCCTTCAGAAAGAATTCCTGAACCGATCGCACCGCAGGCATTGTCAGCTCCGCCTGCAAATACCTTTGTTTCAGGAGATAACCCGGTCTCCTCAGCAATTTCCGGCTTTAGCGACCCTACAAATTCATGGGATTCAACAAGTGGAGGACAAATATCCACATCTATTCCGGTTAGCCTGCACATCTCCTCACTCCACATTTTCTCGCCAACATCAAGGAGCAAGGTGCCCGCTGCATCGCTATATTCACTATGAATCTTTCCGGTCAGTTTAAAACGGAGATAATCTTTAGGGAGCATAAAGACAGCTGCTTTTTCGAATAGTTCCGCCTCATGCTGCTTCACCCATAGCAATTTAGGCAATGTGAAGCCTTCCAGCGCCGGATTTTTAGTAATTTCCAGGAGACGCTCCTCACCGGCCATCTCATAAATCTGATTACACTGCTCTGTCGTGCGGGTATCATTCCAGAGGATTGCATTGCGCAACACCCTATTCTCTTCATCCAGAAGGACAAGGCCGTGCATTTGGCCTGAAAAACTAATTCCTTCTATATCTTCAGCTCTTCCAGCGAACTGGCCAGTAAGCTCTCTAAGAGCTTCGACTGTTTTATCAATCCATTCGGCCGGATCCTGTTCACTGTAGCCTGACTTTTCATGAATGAGCGGATAGGATTTGGAGACTTCGCTGCAAACTTCTCCCTTTTGATTCATTAGTAGTACTTTTACCGAGCTCGTGCCAAGGTCAACCCCGATTACATATTTCATGATTGATCATCCTTTAGATAATGAAATGTATGCTAAGCTGTGTTTTTAAAAATGTACTGGGACCATATCGGAATCCCAGTACATTTACCTTTTTCTATCAATCTCTTATGCTTTTACACTCGCATAGGCTTCAAGAATGTATTTATTTAAAATCGCTTTTAACTGTTCCTGTCTTCCGGATTTGTTTTCGATCTTTTCAATTCCAAGCGCATATTTCTCAAGTTTATGGAAGTCTGTTTTTCCTTCAACAATGTCAAGGCCAATGCCTTCTGTGTAGCTGCTGTATCTGTCAGTAATGAAGTTGTCTAATACTTTATCATCAATTAAACGCTGAGCCACTTTTGCACCAACCGCAAAGGCATCCATTCCAGCGATATGAGCATAGAACAGGTCCTCAGGATCAAATGAACCTCTTCGCACCTTCGCATCAAAGTTCAGGCCGCCTGTTCCAAGACCGTCATTTTTAAGGATTTCAACCATTGCCAGTGTGGTTGAGTAGATGTCTGTCGGGAATTCGTCCGTATCCCATCCGAGCAGAGTATCTCCCTGGTTGGCATCCACTGAACCAAGCATGCCATTGATGCGTGCTGTGTGCAGTTCATGCTCAAATGTATGACCGGCAAGTGTCGCATGGTTAGCTTCAATATTAAATTTAAAGTAGTCTTTTAAACCGTAAGATTGCAAGAATGCTAAGCTGGTAGCCACATCAAAATCATATTGATGCTTAGTTGGCTCCTTCGGCTTTGGCTCGATCAGGAATTGTGCATCAAATCCAATTTCATTTGCATAATCGATGGCCATATGGAAGAAACGCGCAAGATTATCCTGTTCAAGCTTCATATTTGTATTCAGCAATGTTTCGTAACCTTCGCGGCCGCCCCAGAATACATAGTTTTCAGCGCCAAGCTCCTTGCCGATCTCAAGTCCCTTTTTCACCTTTGCTGCAGCATAAGCGAATACATCAGCATTTGGAGCTGTCGCAGCACCGTGCAGCCAGCGCGGATGTGAGAACATATTAGCGGTATTCCATAGTAGCTTTGTTTTGCTGGATTTCATGTAGTCCTTAATCATACCGGTAATTACATCTAAATTCTTAAACGTTTCTCTTAATGAATCGCCTTCAGGTGCAATATCAGCATCATGGAAGCAGAAGAAAGGAACATTCAGTTTTTCATAGAATTCAAAGGAAGCTTCGACACGTGCCTTCGCCAAATCCATTCCGGAAAATCTGTCATATGAACGAATCATCGTACCTTCTCCGAAAGGGTCATTTCCTTCCGCCGTAAACGTATGCCAGTATGAAACGGCAAAACGCATTAGGTCTTCCATTTTCTTGCCGTTGATCATTTCTTCAGGATTATAATATTTAAAAGACAATGGATTAGTAGAATCTGGACCTTCGTATTTAACTCCGCTTACATTTTCGAAATAGTTCATTTTTCATTCCTCCAGTTTTTACAGATTTTTCTGTGTGTTATCGCTTTCATTTGATTACAAATTGATTTTAACACCATAAACTTAGTTTGTCTATTGAATGAACTAAGTTTTATTTTTATTTTTAATTATGGTATAAATGGAATATGTACTAGACAAAGATATTGAGGATTTGAGGAGAAAATAATGACTTGGAATCAGCAGCTGGTAAAAATGAAAAACAAATCACGCGTCCTGCAGACGATCATCGACCAATCCCCTCTCTCCCGGGCTGATATCTCACAGCATTTGGGACTGACGAAAGGAACCGTTTCCTCATTGGTGAACGAGCTGATCGATGAAAAAATCTGTTCCGAAACAGGGCCAGGCAAATCGAGCGGCGGTCGGCGTCCGGTAATGCTTCTCTTTAATGAGAAAGCCGGATATGCGATTGGAATCGATCTAGGGGTCAATTATATTTTAGGTGTCATAACTGATTTGTCAGGCAATATTGTGAACGAAAACTTGAAGCATATGAATAGCATGAGGTACGAAGAAACCATTCTTGTGATAAAAGAAGTCATCCAATCCCTTGTGGACTCTGCCCCTGACAGCCCCTACGGTGTGGTTGGAATCGGTATTGGAGTGCCAGGAATCGTAAATAAAGAAGGCAGCAATATCCTGCTGGCCCCTAACTTGGGCTGGACAGATATTAATCTAAAAGCAGAAATTGAGTCAGAGTTTCACCTTCCCGTCATCATTGACAACGAAGCGAACGCTGGAGCATACGGGGAAAAGCGATTTGGTGCCGGAAAAAACTATGAAAATCTTATCTATGTAAGTGCTGGAATTGGGATAGGTGTCGGCTTTATTTTACAAAACAGCCTTTACCGGGGAGCTGAAGGATTCTCAGGTGAAATGGGCCATATGGTCATTGATATAGATGGAAAAGAATGCAGCTGCGGCAGCAAAGGCTGCTGGGAATTGTACGCTTCTGAACAGGCATTGCTAAACCAGGCAAAGAACTCCAAACAAGAGGATCTGAACCTGGAGTCATTAATTGACATGGCGGAAGTAGATGAGGAAGTAAAGGATGTGTTCCGTCATATCGGCCGTGGCCTCGGTATTGGCATAAACAATATCATCAATACCTTCAACCCCGAGCAAATCATCATTGGCAATCGCTTAGCCATTGCCAGAGAATTACTATCCGAGTCGATTATGGAAGTTGTCAGGAATCGTTCCTTAAGATTTAATCAGGAAAATGTCAATATTACATTTGCCGAATTAACGATTTATTCAGCAGCACTTGGGGCTTCAGCATATGCTACTGAGAGCTTTTTGAACTCGGATCTGGAGGAGCATTTGAATAAATAGGGTGCGGTGCTTATCCGGTTGATCAAACTCCTGCTGAACTTAAGTAAGTTTCTCATTTCTTAGGAATTTCGAAAAAAAAACACCGGATTATTCACAATTGAATATTCCGGTGTCATACTTAAATAAGTTACATGTTTTTTTACAGTGAAAAGGAGTCACCTTTCCCCTCACTCAAAGCTTTTTTATATACCTTAGAAGCTGCCATTGTGTCAAGAAATCCTACCCCGACAGATTTATAAAAGGTTATTTCACTTGTGTTTTCACGTCCAATTTTTTCCCCGCAAACGATTTCACCAATTTCACCATAAATAAGATCCGTATTCCAATCTCCTTTTTTATGAGGAACAAGGAGATCACCAGCTTCGTGCATGGCTCCTTCCAATGTATCGACCACTACTTTATTACTCCTGATTAGTGTTTGAGCATCGACCTCTTGCATATGTGCCTGATAAGAACCAATAGCGTTAATATGAGTTCCATCCCTCAGTACCGATCCATCAAAAAGAGGTGTTGAGCTTTTTGAGCTGCAGATGACAATATCTGATTGAGCTGCAGCCGCATTGGCATCCGCTTGAATGGAAATGGTCCCCCTCCAATCTGGATACAGCGAATAAATTTCGTCTTTGAACATTTTCGCTCGGTCTAAAGTGCGATTATATAAAATGATGTGTTCAATATCCCTTACGGACATTACAGCTTCAATTTGGCCATATGCTTGTGCTCCACACCCTAAAACTGAACAGACTTTCGCATCCTTCCGAGCTAAATATTTCGTTGCAGCTCCACTTGAAGCACCGGTTCTTAAAACCGTCAAGTAGCTGGCATCCATTAAGGCAACATGCTCGCCAGTCCTTGCATCAGTCAGCAGAATCACTCCCTGCAGAACCGGTTTGCCCCTGCCTGAATTATGCGGGAAAATACTTACAACTTTAACGGCTGTATAATTTTCCGGTTCAATATAGGAAGGCATGTATAATGTTTCTGCTTCGTATTTTGAATGCGGGACAGACATCCTTACAGGTGTTAAAGTTTTATTTCTGTAACCATAAAAAAAGGCCTTCTCAACATCCTGAATACACTCTTCCATTGAATACAATTCTTTTATGGTCTCTTTATTGATCAATAACATAGGAAATCACTCCAATATGAAATTTTCATATATTTGTATATTAAATGGATTGCTTTTCGCCGCAGCTCCTTCCATTTCTACATATTGACAGTTTTAGTTTGAGTGCTAAGTGCCTTCTTAGCAGAAAACCTGTCCAGTCTAAACGGAGTTAAATCAATATCTGACATTCCCTTTGTTATGAGGTCACATATAACACTCCCAGTTGATAATGCCATGGAAATTCCACTCATTGCATGGCCGGATGCGATAAATAAATTATTCAGCGAAGGTGTTTTTCCAATAATAGGCAATCCATCAGGAGTCATAGGCCGCATTCCGCACCACGCCTGTTCTTCTCCGTGAATAGACTCCCTCAAATATTGAGCAGCAGAACTCTTTAAACTATCAATTCGACGCTGATCCAGATTAGTATTAAGGCCAGATAGTTCCATGGTTCCTCCAATTCTTACAGAATCATGAAAAGGGCTAATAGTCACCCTTGAATCACCTAAGTAAAGCGGCTGCTGAAACTGAATAGAAGGATTAGACATGGTGATGCTGTAGCCTTTCCCTGCTGTCATGGGGATGTGTATGCCCACTTGTCTTAAAACCAGTCCCGCCCAGGCTCCTGCAGTGACAAGAAAGTGATCTCCCTCAATGGTTTTCTTCCGCGTTTTAACTCCAGAGATATTGTCCCCTTCTTGGATAAATCCGATTACTTCTGTATGAGAAAGAATCTCAGCCCCATTTGAGATAAGCCATTTTTTTAGAGCTTTGGTAAGAGACTCAGGCCTAACATGCCGTTCAGAAGGAAGATAAACGCCACCAGCCACTGTACCAGCAAGGGCAGGTTCCATTTCCATTACTTCTTTTTTTGTTTTTGCTACAGGAGCCGGCAAACCGTAGCTTTCAACAATACTATAGGAATCCAACTTTTCATCAATATAACTTTGATCTAAAAAGACAAAAAGCAGTCCTTTTCGATGCATTTCAAATTCGATACTGCCCTCTTTCTCAAGGTCATCGAACAAACTTAATGTTTTTCTGCTCAATTCTAAGGATGCGGTATACCCTCTTTGGTAGGATTCCTCACTGCAAAACCTCCAGAATTGCTTGAGCCAGGGATATAAAGAGGGGACAATGGATGGCTTAATATATAGAGGACTATCCCGCTTTACCATCCACTTCAAACTTGACTTAATCAGACCGGGAGCAGGAACGGGATCAGATAAACTGGGGCACACCCATCCCATATTTCCACTGGAACATTCCGATCCGGGATCACCTTTATCAATTAATACTACTTCCTTCCCCTCTTTCCTCAGGTAAAAGGCGCATGCTAAGCCAATAATTCCTCCGCCTATAATGATAGCCTTCGTCATTCCCTTCCCTCCAGTTAATAAATAAATTTAGATAGATTTATACCATAATTATATAGGTAGAATTTTCCGAATAATATGTACAATATATATGATAAAAAATAACTTTCAACTGAATTTTTTGTGGTATTTTACATTCTCTAGTGAAAAACTTTAAAGCTAAACTGGAAATATGGTAATTATAGTCTAATTTCTGCTTGAAAGAGCTCTATTTTTTATGAAAGTTGCACATAGATAATGAATTCCAAAGATAATATATTTAAATTACAGAATTTTTAAAATAAATAGATTAATAATTAATGAAGGAGGGTTTTCTTAAAGGTCGATCTATTTATACAGAACGTGCCCTATTAATGTATTAAAGATCCTATGCTTTTGAGTCCTGATAACAAAGGGGTTGTTAAATTTGAAGGAGAACCAGGTAGTTTGGGGTTCAAGAATCGGATTTATATTAGCTGCTATGGGAATGGCGGTTGGTACGGGAAATATTTGGAGGTTCCCGCGAATGGTGGCTGAACATGGCGGAGGTTCTTTCCTAATTGGCTGGGCCATATTTTTATTTGTCTGGTCATTACCGCTTATCATGGTTGAAATCTTCATAGGAAGAAGAACGAGAATGGGAACAATGGGGTCATTTGGAGAATTTATCGGCAAACAATTTGCCTGGTTTGGACCTATAATCACAATCGTTTTAGCCGGAATCACATTTTATTATTCTGTAGTAGTTGGCTGGACTTTTAAATATTTCATCTTAGCATTACAGGGAACTTTTGCAGAAAAAATTGACTCAGCTGCTCAGTGGGAAAACTTCACGAGTCATCCAGCAGAACCTGTCATTTACCATTTTATTGCCGCTTCCCTTTGTGGACTTGTCGTTTTTATAGGGATTACAAAGGGAATTGAAAGAATGTCTAAAATCTTCCTGCCACTTTTATTCCTCTTGCTCATCTTTACTGCTGTCCGTTCCATTACCTTGCCGGGTGCAATGGAAGGGCTTTCATATATGTTCACACCACAGTGGGAATATCTTGGGAAAGCGTCAACATGGCTTCAGGCTTTATCACAATCTGCCTGGTCAGTAGGGGCCGGCTGGGGATTATATGCTACCTATGCCATTTATACAAAAAAGCGAGACGATATTGCCCAAAATTCGTTAACAGCAGGCCTAGGAAACAACTCAGTCGAATTACTTGCCGGTTTAACCATCATTCCTGCTATCTTTGCTTTAGCTCCTTCACAGGAATATATTACCCAGGCTACAAGTTCAGGCAATACCGGGTTAACCTTTATTTATATGGTGGAATTGCTCAGTGTCATGCCGCAGGCTTATTTCTTTGGCATTGCGTTTTTTGGAGCATTGGCATTTGCCGCATTTACTTCATTAGTTGCAATGGTGGAATTGATAACCAGGAACCTATCAGACTATGGGATCCGCAGAAACAAAGCAATCGTGCTGACTGTTGTTTTGATTTTTCTAGGCGGAATCCCTTCAGCCATTAATATGAAAATATTTAATAATCAGGATTGGGTTTGGGGAGTTGCACTGCTGCTCTCATGCTTCCTGTATGCATATGCTGCGATAAAATATGGGGTCGAAAGAATGCGTGACGAAATAAATGAAGTCAGTTTCATTAAGATAAACAAATGGTGGGTTTATTCTATTAAATATTTTATACCCGCTCTGTTTGTCATAGTAACTGGGTGGTGGCTATATCAAGGTGTGGCATGGTATCCGGACACTTGGTGGAAGCCGCTTGAAGAATTCAATGTCGGAACAATATTCCTTCAGCTCGGGATTACTTTCCTGCTTGCATTCGTGCTGCTCCGATTTAATAAAAGATTAAGAAGCTCTGTAAAAGAAGAAGGACTGAACGATCAAGATACTCCGATTTCTGCAAATATAGACATCAAGGAGGAATTATAATGACAGCATCTGCAATAATTATGATGATCTTAACCTTGAGCTTATTCTGGGGAGGCTTTTCATATATGGTTTTTAGAACCCTTACAACAGACTACGATGATAAGTAAAAAAAGCACATGATCCGCCTGCCTGGGACATGCTTAAGACAAGTGCTGGAAACAGTTTTTTGCCTGCAAAATGATTTTCTTAAGACCTCGAGCAGATGGCACACGGAGCTCAGACAGTTATCGAGGATCTTAACTTAATACATTTTTTAATAAAAAAAGGTGCCGGATACCATCATTTGATGGTTTATCTGGCACCTTTTAAGTTATTTACTCAGCATGTACAAAATGTTTGCTGATTAAATACTTATTCACTTTTCTGCTTACAGCTATTCCGTTCTCTATTGCACCGTCAATGAAGCCTGCCCAGCCATTTGCATATGTGGTTCCTGCTAAAAACACAGAACCTTCTGGTGTGTTCCATTCTTCAAGATAAGCAGTTAACTGCTTAGGTTTCAGCATAGGCCAAGTTTCTTTTGAAAACTCATCATTGACCCAGTCATGGCCAGTACTCTCAAGTACTTGTATATTCGGAATCCAGTATTTCAATGCGGCTTCTACCGCTTCGCTGTCATTAGGATTCAGCTTCGCTGCACTTGGCCCGAAACCGACGAGGATGCTATTGCCATCAACATATCGATCCAAATGAACTGAATTTAAAGGGTAGCTGCCAGGGGCCAGTGCATCGAATGCCTCTAACTCCCCTTTCACTTTCGCCCATACTTTGACTCCTTTTGAGGTTTGTCCCTCTCTTGAAGACTCCCGTTTAGCTTCTGAAAGCGCTGGCTCAAACTCTATGTTATTCAAAGTCGTTAATGGGACTGTAACGATTACTGCCTTAGATTCATAACAATCTCCATTTGCCGTAAAGACTTTAACCGCTCCATCTTTATGTTCTATTCGTCCAGCAACAGTAGATAACTTGATTTCCGCACCACTGTCCTCAGCTATTGCTTCGATTAACCTTCTTGTTCCTTGTTTTAAGCGGTAACTTGAAACCATCGCACTGTGTGTATCCCAGTTTCCTTGGGAAAATGCCCACCAGCGAAATATTTGGGTAACCGCACCCTCTGCAGGGTCACCGCAATAATCTGATGCAATCCAGCCATGCAATACATCAAATTCCTCTGCTGTTAAATTGATTTCTTTTAAAAATTGCTCTCCAGATATATGATCCAATTTTCGAAAACTGTCAGTATGAAGAGGGTCAAATGGAAATGGCATGTGTTTGCTGCTTTCCTTCATTACCCTTTCAACAGTTGCTCTAAGCCTTTCTTTGAACTCACCCGCTGGTAATGAATACGTCTTTCCGCCTGTAATCCAATACACTTTTTCGGCTTTCGGCCCAGAAGCCAGTTCGAGCCCATATCTTGTTATTTCAGCCCATACATGAGGCTGATGCCAATGAACATATGTGCCTCCCATTTCGAGGTCTGCTCCTAAACGGTGATCCACCCATGTTCTGCCTCCGAGTCTATCCCGAGCCTCAAGGACTAGAACTCTTTTGCCAAGCATACTTAACTCCCTTGCAGCAGTCAATCCGGAAAAACCTGCGCCTATGATAATAACATCATATTCTTTTATATTCATAATTTTTATTCTCCTCTCAGTTTCATGAAATAAACTGCAGGGCCTTAGAGGCGAACTGCAGTTACATATTTTTATATTTCATCTCTCACAGCTGGGGTTACATTTTCTGCATTAATAGGTAATGTGATCTTTTTGCGTGTGTACATGAAGTAATAATACACATAACAAAGGGCTATAAAGCCAAGACCCCAGTATAAAGAGGTTCTCTGTGTAGGATCAAAAGCCATAACTGCAAAAATGGACAGGCACATGACAATGCATAGGATCGGAACAAAAGGATATAAAGGCACCCTGTATTTTAAATCCTCCACTTTTCCTCCATTTTTAGTATATTGGCTGCGGAACCCTATTTGTGCTGCAGCAATGGCTAGCCATGTGAGAGTGCCGCCTAATCCGCTGACAGCCAGCAGAACAACAAATAAAGTATCTGCTGCTACATAACTTGTTAATAGCGATAACAATGCAAAACCAAGAGTTACTAATAGGGCATATGAAGGAACACCCCTTTTATTCAGCTTTCCAAAGACTTTTGGAGCCATTCCTGTTTCTGAAAGCGAGTACATAATTCTTGTGCAGGCGTAGAGACCAGTGTTTCCAACTGATAAGATGGCCGTAAGGATAACAAAGTTCATAATATCCGCTGCATATGGAATGCCTACCATATCAAAAACGGTTACAAACGGACTTTCCATTACCCCTGCTTCTTGCCATGGAACAATGGCTGATAAAACAAAGATAGCAAGAACATAGAATATCAGGATTCGAAAAACGATCGTACGGATGGCTCTTGGAATATTTTTTTCCGGTTCTTCTGTCTCTCCTGCAGCCACACCCATAATTTCTGAACCCTGAAATGCATAGATCACAGACATCATTGAAATGAAGACCCCAACCAAGCCTGCAGGAAACATACCGTCCCCAATGAAATTGGTTAAATAAGGGGCCGGGGAGCTGTCCATAGAAATAATGCCAAAAATAGCACCTAATCCAACAATGATAAATAAGATGACAGTCAGGACTTTAATACCAGCGAACCAATACTCTGTCTCTGCAAATGCCTTCGTTGTAAGAGAGTTGATTGAAAATAATAGAACTATAAAAATGGCACACCAAATCCATGTTTGAACATCTGGAAACCATCTTTTCATCAGCAATCCCGCTGCCACGAATTCAAGTCCGACATACATGGCCCAGCTCAGCCAATAGATCCATCCGACGACAAAACCTGTTGCGGGACCAATAAACTTGGTCGCATGCGCCTGAAAAGAGCCTGAAACAGGCATAACAACTGACAATTCTCCCAGACAGACCATAGCCAAATACATGAGAAGGCCGCCAACAAGGTATGACATTATTGCACCTGCGGGCCCTGCCTCTCCTATTGCATACCCAGACCCCAGGAACAATCCTGTCCCGATAATTCCCCCTAATGACATCATAAATAAATGGCGGCTTTTCATTTGCCTTTTTAATTTTGATTGACTCACATTTTCACCCTGCTTTCAGATTAAAATAGATCGCTTTTATAGTAAGCGCTTACAAAATGGTGAAAAATTTTAGTCTATGGCAGAAGCAGTATTTTTGGGAAGCGGCAATACTTTTTCTAGATCTCTCTGAATCATTAAATGAAAATGGTGAACCAGATTTTCGGTAAGCGAGAATCTTCCTTGTGAATAAGCCCCTGTCTCTATCCCTTTTTGTACCATCTCACATATATCAAGATCTTCTTTTCTGACAAGCTCATCCATGTTCATTAGCTCTTTTTCTTCCTCTGTGACCTCATCACCCATGAAAAAAGTTGTGTACACATATTTTGTAGTTTTAGCATCAATTGGTATAGATTGATGGATGGAGAGATTAGGCGGGCCAGGATCGAAAGAAAACCATGTATTTGGATAAAGCCAATAATATCTGCCGCCCTGCCCCATCTCAAAGTCCAAATTTCTCCCCTTTAACGGTGTTCCCTGGTAAGAATAATAATCGGACATGGTCATTTCGTATTGTTTCATATCCAGTTTTGAAACGAGTGTCTTATGAACAATAGAACAATGATCGCACTCAAGATAGTTATCAATTCCTATTTTCCAATTTGAACGGCAAATGGTCTCTTTTACAGACACACGGTTTAAACGATCCAGATCATATTTTGACACATGCTTAAAAAGATCAGGGTATTGAATTTTCATTGATACAGCATCAGGATTAAGATTGACAAAAATAAACGAGTGCACAATTTCCAGCTTAATCGTTTTTAAACAAAAATCCTGGTGATCGAAATGCCCGCAACCTTTCATGTTCGGAGCACTGAGGAGCGAACCATCTGTCCGGTATGTCCAGGCATGATAAGGACAAGTAAAAACGGCCTTATTTCCTTCCCCTTCCACTAGCTTGGAAGCGCGATGAGAACATACATTATAAAACGCACGCAATTCTCCATCTTGTCCGCGGCTAATAATTATAGGACGGTCAGCAACTTCAGCCGTAAAAAAGTCTCCCGGACTACTGACTTGACTCATATGCCCTGCATACTGCCAAGTCTTCCTAAAGATTTCTCTTTTTTCTGCCTCCAAAACTTCTGGATCTGTATAGATCCACGATGGCAGTGTATGTGCTTCACTTATGTCAGTACTGACTCTAACTTCTTTCACGAATTTCGCCCTCCCTTTTACAAATCACATCTAGTGCATAACAGTGTATTAAACTTATTTTAAATTAAAAATATTCTGAATTATATGTTTAAATTGACCAAAAAACAGAGAATGATAAAAAACTATTTTTGGTTTTTTTGTCTAAAAAAACTGCAGGTGCTAGCTCTGCAGTTCACCTCTCAATTAAAACTCAGCATTAACGCGCATTAGGTTAGCAATTATTTCTTTAAAAATACTTCCTCTACTATAACCCGCCATCATGAAGAAGACTCAGTTGGACTCCTCTTTTGCAAATTTCACTTCATATGGACAGCTGCCATGGTCATCCCTTCCATACCCAAATCCTTCCTTGATAAGGTCAGAATCTAATGCCGAAGGTTCATAGAAAAGCATTACAATAGGGCTGATTAAAAGTGTTAGTGTTATTGCTAAACGCTGCTCTGGCACCTTGATAGCTAAGAAGGATAATCGTGGCATCGTTCCCCAAGACGGACTTTTTTTGTTGTTCTAAATTGTAGAACAAACTACTAGATTAATGTAAAATTAGGTTATGTAATTGTCGATATTTTATAAATATTATAAATTTTATTGAGTTCTTTTTCCGTAGGAATACGTTATGAAGTTCCATGGTGTGAGCCGCGCTCCCATCAGGCGGCAATAAGTGTTGAACGAATTTATTTTAAGGCTTATCACGCAGGCGAGTATCTATCTATTCCTTTTTGTTGATTTTTTCAAACCAAAAACAAAAACCTTTCTCTTATTGAAGATAAAGATGCAGAGAATCCATACAAAGTCCCATAACCAGTCTGGCAACTCATTATTAACGCTCTAAAGAGATTGATGAAATCTTTTAGGCACCATAATAACTTAGTTACAGATGAGGATCTCTTGAAAATGTAAGAGTTTAGAAAGGAAAGCAAAAAGAATGAAAATCCTTGAAAATATTGCACAGGACATAGTGGAAAAAACCAGTGAGATATTGGAGTATCCAATCAGCATCACCGATAATGAGGGATACATTATTGGATCAACAGACCAAAGCAGAATTGGGATCTTTCATCGTCCTTCTCTTGACGTAATTAATAAAAATACCACGGTGGTCTGCAGGAATGAAATAGAGAAAAAAATTCTTCCTGGTGTATCTGCTCCTTTAAAATTTAACAATAAAGTAATTGGTGTGCTTGGAATTGTGGGCAATCCCGCAGAGGTCGAAAAATATGTACAGCTTGTTAAAAATCAAGTGGAAATGATGTGCCAGGATGCTTTCCGAAAAGAAATGCTGGAATTGAAAGATAAGATGGCAGAAATGCTGGTTCATCAACTTATTCATTATACAGATTCTGGGCATGAAGAAAAAAAGGATATTTTCCAGTATGCTAAACTGCTCGATTTTGATCTCGCCATCAATCGGACCTGTATTATTATTGATGTAACTAACCCTCTTTCAGGTGACCGGAACCTTTTTGAGGATCTTTCGTTTCAATACTTTCAAAAAGAAGTGCTGAGCTTTTTAAAGTTAATCTTTAATGAAAATGACAATGATATCTTGTCATTTCTCGATTTCAAACGTTTCATTATTTTTAAATCCATGCCCTTTCCTCTATCATTTGATTCTTTCCTGGAAACTTTAGGTGAAAGACTGGAAAAAATCAATTCATTCCTTAATGCTAAATACAATTTTTCAGCAAAGATTGGTGTGGGAGATGTTCAAAATGGCCATAAAGGATGCTATGAATCTTACCAAAATGCAATGAAAGCAATGAATATTGGACTGAAATTTCAAGATCATCCTCATATTAATTTGTATATAGAAAGGGAAGCCATGCTGAGTCTTTTGCCAAGAGAGCTTTCTTCTGACTATAAGCAAAAGCTCTTAAACTTGATATCTTCTTTAAGAGCGCAAGATAATTATGAGGTATTATCGTCCACCTTTATTGGATTCTGCAAGTACAATATGAATTTGAGTGAAGCATCAAGGAATATGTTTATCCACCGGAACACCATTATTTACAGACTGGAAAAAATAAGCGAAATTACTTCCCTCAATACCAGCAGCTTCGAACATTGCATGCTGCTCTTCACAGCCATCAAATGCTATGAAGAGATGCAGACATCATGCCGCTAAGAAATTACAAAAAACACCTTCAGTAAGAGCTTGGCTCCTACGAAGGTGTTTTTTTTAATAAATCGCATCCTCGATAATAAGGTCTTTCTCTGCAAAACGTTCCACTCTTAATGGAGATAAGTCCAGTGTTCCGTATTTTCCCGTCCGAATCAGCTCAGACAGGCATTTACCGACTGCAGGAGCCTGCTGCATACCATGTCCGCTGAAGCCAAAGGCAACATAGTAGCCTTTCATTGACGGGTACTCACCAAGAATGGCATTATGGTCTTCCGTGTTAAAATCATACAGTCCTGACCAGCCTCTTTCGATCTTGGCATGCTCGAAGTTCTTGATCCGGTTTGCCAGCACAGGCCAAATGTGTTCCTCAAAAGCAGATCTTCTCCACTTAAAGCTGATGCCAGGTTCAATTTCCTCCGCATAGCCGGATATAAATTTTTCCCCTTCATGCCGGAAATAAACACCTGTTGGGTCCATTGTTAATGGGAGATAATTTTTGAGCGGCTCCTTAATATCAAATTGAAAAATTTGTCTTGGAAGCGGGACAACAGGAAGCGGCAGTCCGGCTTTATCTCCCAATATCGATGCCCAGGCCCCTGCACAATTTACAACTACAGGGGCATGATATTCGCGCCCATCAGCAAGTTTGATGCCCTTCACTTTCCCTGTCTCAGTAATCAAACTATCTACCTCATCGTAAACATATTCTGCACCGAGTTTTTTGGCATATTTGACATAGCCCAGCATTACAGAATAAGGATCTAAATAGCCGCTTTCACTGCAGTACAGCCCACCGGCAATATCGTCTATATTTAGCTCCGGGATAATATTCAACAGGCTTGGCCCTTCTAGAAGCTGTGAATGTATGCCGTTTTGATTTTGAAGCTTTAAGTGTTTTTCAAAACGGGACATCATTTGATCAGTCGCTAAAAATAAGTAGCCCCTTTGCTTAAAATCAATTTCTGCTGCATCTCCGTCAATGGACATGTTTTTTGAAAAATCTTTGTAAATCTGAAGGCTGTATTTGCTGAGCTGCATATTAATGACGGTAGTATATAGCTGTCTGAATCCTCCAGCGCTTCTTGGCGTCGAAGCAAACTCATAAAGCCCATCCTTCTCAAATACCACAATCTTACCCGTGAATCCGTCATTTAACAAATTATAAGCAATGCTTGATCCGATGACTCCCCCGCCAATAATAAGAATATCTGCATGGCTTGACAATTCGCTTCCCTACCCTTCTTTCTAGCATTTATTTAGTTATAATGTTACTGATTAGCAGTCTGGGATGCTATGTGCAAAATACACGGAAAAAGAATATTTTGAAAATTTTTAATTGTGTATTTTAACAAGGGTTTTTAATTATAGAAGAAGAATCTATTAAGAATTAGCAGAAAAGGGTGATCCATTTGAGTTTTTTAAAAGAAATCTCACAAGTAATTGTAGATAACACCTCAAATATAATAGAATACCCAATTAGCATCAGCGATAATAAAGGCATTATCATTGGTTCCAGCGACATTTGCCGATTAGGAAGTTTTCATCAGGCTTCTCTTGAGATAGTGGAGCGAAAAACAACCATTGCTTATGAAGTAGACGAAGCAAAAAAACTCGATAACGTATTGCCGGGTGTAGCTGCGCCGATCATGATCAATCATGAACCAATTGGAGTTCTGGGGATTGTAGGAGAGCCTGCAGAAGTGCGAAAATATGCACAGCTCGTAAAAAGCCATGTGGAATTAATGTGCCATGAGTATCTAAAAAAAGAAATGACTGCGATTGAGTCAAAAACCTTGGATAACTTAATCCGTTATCTTTTAAACTCTCAAAAGCCGGAGGATTTGGAGTACAGTATAAGATATGCCAAAATGCTTGGATACAATTTGGAGTCGCATCATAACCGAATTTGCTTATTAATCCAGTTCGAAATAGACCTGGATGACAGCCATTTAGTTACAGATAGACAGAATTCCGAAAAGTATTCCTGGCCATTCCTCAAAAATAATTTTTCCGAGATACTAGGCTATTATTTGATGGATAGTAAAGAAGATATTCTTTCTCCACTGACACTTGATCAAATTCTGCTGATTAAAGTTGTGAGCAAGGAAGAGTCTCATGAACTTTTTATCAAAAGACTGGAACATAAAATTCAAAGATTACTGCGATATTTAGAAAACGAAAATAATTGTACAGCAAGCATCTCCATTGGCAGCTCAGAAAAAGGAGCTCTTGGAATAAAAGTTTCCTACCAGACAGCTTTACACGCCTTAACGGCTGGAAAACAGTCAAACAACTCTCCAAAAATTTACTACTATAATGATTGGAACATTATTTTTGAACTGTTAGGAAATGGTTTAAATCAATATGTTAATGAGAGATTACATGAAAAATTGGAGGATTTTATTAATCATGTAAATTTTCCAATCCTTGCGCAAACCTTTTTGGCCTATTGCAAATGCAGTATGAATATGAGCGAAACTGCACGTATGCTGTTTCTCCATCGAAACTCACTTGTATACCGCATGGAAAAAATTAATGAACTTACCTGTTTGGATATTTCAAGGTTTGATCACTGTATGATGTTATTTTTCTCGATTAAGAATTCAGGCATATCGGCTCCAGGGTGTGAGGAAACAAAGGACACGCTGACAGCAGCACATACCAGAGATGCCTCCCCTTCAACCAGATAGATATAGAATAAAAGAAAAAGCAGCAAAGATAATTTGCTGCTCAGGCTGTCGAGAAACTCTCGACAGCTTTTATTTTTATCATTAACTTTATTAATTCACCGCGTTAATTTGATATAATATAATTAATTTTACTTAGGATGGTGGATGGCATGTTCAAACCGAAAAGAGAATC
>NZ_VCRN01000036.1 GCF_009849585.1 Bacillus sp. ZZV12-4809 | reverse complement strand
CCCTCTTCAAACACAACGTTGAAGGGGATTCATTTATACAGAAAATAAATTAACGGTTTAAAGGTGCTTGACTAATCGTAAGAAAGACTGCAGACAAGCTCAATTTTCATTGAGTTTGTCGACAGTCTGACAGATCCGAAATCGGATCTGTTTTTTATTGTTCAGTTATTAATTCTTCTATTCTCTTGATCGCGCCAGGCTCGACCTCTTCAATTGAAGCAGCAGCCTGTTCCAGTGCCTTTTTATATTCATAACTTCTGAACGAAGCTTCTGCATCTCTTAATCCATTATCAATAGATGGATAACTGCTTCTGTACCGATTGCCATATTGAATGACTTTCTCAGCCAGAAGGATCGTCTCAATCATATCACTCACAGAATCAGCAGCCTTATCAACAGTCAGCACCGCAACTTCGAGGTATTGCTGGACAGCAGGAATGTTCAATGGTTTCTCATCGAGCTTAGCCAGCACATTTTCTATGCTTTCTTTCGCATCCTCGATCAAATATTTATATTCCTGGGAAACTCCAGGCACATTGTTTTTGGAAATAAGCCTTATCGTTTCTGCCACTTTCTTGCTTAATTCTTTCACTTTTTCCCTCGCAGACATTTCGTCTTTTCGTAAAGCCTGGAGCTTTTCGGCAAAAGCTGTCTGCTCTTCTGATATCTCCTCAATATGCTCCTTGACTTCAGCAAGCTCTTCTCTTAAAACTGTATGAGGAGTACTCTGGCTGTTAATCTTATGCTCCAGCACTTCGAATTTTTTGAACAGCAGACTTATTTTTTTCTCGAGGTGGATTTGAATTTCAAGATCCTTTTCGGGAACATGATAGCTATTCCGGACAGCCGCAATCTCTGCCTTTAGCTGATTGTTCATATCCCGGTTATTATAGAGCATGGTTCTTGTTGCTTCATCCTGCTGGCTTAAGTAGTGTCTGGCATGTACTTCCTTTTCAAGCAGATCATACAGATGTTCAATATTTTCTTTAATCTCTTCGACTCCTGTTTGAACTTCCTCGATTTGTGCTTGATCGATGGAGCCGGCATAACCATTTACTTGTTCTTCAAGTCTCTCAATTTCTTTATCTATTTGCAGATGGTCAAGCATATAGCCCTGCTCCAGCATTTCCATATACCCGTCTCTCAGCTCTTCCAGCTCAGACGGGATCTTGGATTGACAGTCAATCATCAGACTTGGTATAGCTTCCATTTTGGTATGTGAATCCTCAATCAGCGCTTTAATCACCAGAAGGATTTCACGAGCTTCAAGGTAATTGCCCTTTTCGGTTTTGTCATCGAATTCTTCAAATTTAGCCAATGCTTCATCCAGCTGTTCTTCAAGGATTTTTTCGGATTTGCCGAATGTATGGCGATGGGCAAGCAGAGACTTTTTGCATTGGCGGTACATTTCTTTCAATTCTTCAATTTCCGCTCTGTTTTTCTCTTCACTGCCTACCAGCTCATTCAATTCAGTTAGCAGATTATTAATGTTTTCTTCTATCTCAGTTAATCTATTTTCGATTCTTTTCTGAATTTCCTGGGAATTTTTAAAGCGGTATTTATCTATGCTTTCTTCAGCATCGAATAATAATTCTTCCACATCAGGAAGCTGTGAAGTTACTATTTCATCCCATTCATTTCTCCAGCGTTCAAATAATTCCTCTGTCTGCCCCGTCATATTCAGCTTTTTAACTCTAGACATTTCATCTAGAACAGGGCGATCCGTTATTTCCATCTTCCATGTTTCCAGCCTGTCAATTTCTTTGTAATGTTTTTTCTTTAAAAAATATCCGGTGAGATATAGGCAAAAAAGAATGACTATAGCTCCAATTATGTATTCCATTTTAAAGCCCCCTGTTCTGTTCCCGAGCCAGTATGTATATGTAAAGTTTTTATTAAAAAGCGTGAGGCGTTTCTTTATTTCACATGTTATTTTCAATGCTTTTATGATACCATGTAAACGACATTTTTTGACTATTTATTTCATTTTTTTATGAATTTCTTCTTTAAATATCTTATTTAAAATGCTATTTTCGGAAAATAACTATAGCATCTGTATTTTTTAATTGAACTATATGAGCTGTTCAAATACAAACAATTCGCTTTTTATAAATGATTTCCTTCTTAATTTACGAGATATGTTAAAAAGAGACTTGAGTACTGCATCAATTAAACCATGACAGAAAGGAAGCTCTTCATATGCTAAAAGACGGCCACATCCATACACCTTATTGCCCGCACGGAACAAAGGATTCATTGGAAGATTATGTTAAAAAAGCAATAAGTCTGGGGTTTAATGAGATTACTTTTACTGAACATGCTCCGCTTCCTAAAGGTTTTGAGGACCCGGCACCCGCTCAGGACAGTGCAATGAGCAAAGAAAATCTGGAAAAATATTTTTCTGAAATCTCAAAAGTAAAAGCTGCTTATCAAGGAAGAATCAGGATTAATGCGGGGCTTGAAATAGATTACATTGAAGGCTTTGAAAAGGATATCAAAGAGTTTCTCGATATAAATGGAAAATATATGGATGATTCTATCTTATCTGTACATTTCCTAAAGCATGGCAGCCGCTACGAATGCCTGGACTACAGCCCGGATGTTTTTGCAAAGATGATCGAAGAATACGGTTCTATTGAAGCAGTTTATTTGAATTATTTCCGTACCGTGCTTTTATCTTTAAAAGCAGATTTAGGGCCATTTAAACCTAAAAGGATTGGCCATATCACCCTGGTAAAAAAATTTCAAAAAAAATATCCCGCTAATCGGGAATATAGAGCGGAAATTAACCAAATACTTGATGAAGTGCATAATCAGGGCTATGAACTCGACTATAACGGAGCCGGTTTTGCAAAGCCATTATGCAAAGAGTCCTATCCTCCCGATTGGGCTGCAGAAGCAGCTATGCAAAAAGGCATAAAACTTGTTTATGGGTCCGATTCTCATCAGGCAAAGGAAATGGGCCAAGGCCTTGATAGAATGAACTGCCTTTAAATGCTTAGAGTACAGCAGCATAAGTTTTTCCGGCATGATTGCACAGAACTCCATCAACCCATTTGAAAATCTCTTTCGTATATTTGTCCGCGAAATATTTTTCATGAGGAAATACGTGCAGTACTTCAGACATATAATGTGTGTTCAAAAATGGCATGGACAGAAGTCCTTTCAGCTGAATAATCATATAATTGGCTGAATGGGTACGGAATTCTTTTGTTTTCATGCCTCTTTCGAGCACCTTGCCAAAATAAAACTTTTCCTTTGCTAAATAAGTGGACATGATTTCCCTTACTACCTGGGAATCTATTGAAATTTCCCGGAGTATCAATCTTGTTAAATGGCTATGCTCAAATTGATAAATCATGATATTTTGCGCTATTTTTTTCAGACTTAAAGCTGCCCCCTGCTCAAGAAATGAAAAACCCTTCTCTATCTCCTGAATATACCCTTCAAAAAATGCAGTAAAGCAATATTCAAGCAGCCCATGTTTGTTATCGAAATAGTATGCGATATTCGCTGGATTCGTCTGAGCTTTGCCCGCAATATCCCGGATGGAAGTTCCAGAGAAGCCCTTCGTATTAAATAAGGAGATAGCGGCAGACACAATTGCCTCTTTTGAATTTTTTTTCAATGTTCCCGCCTCGCTTTCTTTTATAAAGTCTCTTTTCAAACATAAATGAGCGAATTATATTACAGCTTGTACAAAACGGATTTGTTGTGATAATTAAGTATTCTTGCTAAAATCGTCTTATCCTTTTTAAACTTCTCGACAATGTCCTTCTAATTTCCTGTCCATCTGCCAGGAAATTCATATATCTTTGAGAAAGCAAGGTGATTTGTGATGTTTAGTGTCGAATCATACAAGGGAACCCGTGAAGAAAATTATAAATTATTGATTAAACAGCTCTCTGCTCTTCTGGAAGGGGAAACAAACACCATTGCCAATTTAAGCAATGCATCAGCACTTCTTAATCAATTCCTTGATCGTACAAACTGGGTAGGATTTTACCTGATGGAAGAAAGCGAGCTTGTTCTCGGGCCTTTTCAAGGTCTGCCTGCATGTGTAAGAATCCCCCTCGGCAAAGGTGTCTGCGGAACAGCTGCTGAGCAAATGGAAACTATCCGTGTAGAAGATGTCCATCAATTCCCGGGACATATTGCCTGTGATGCTGCTTCACAATCAGAAATCGTCATTCCGCTTATCAAGGATGGCAAGCTTCTTGGTTTGCTGGATATTGATTCCCCGGAAAAAAATCGATTTGATGAACTTGATCAAAAATACCTGGAAGACTTTTCAGAAGTACTTGTATCCTTCTTGTAAAAGATTTTAAAAGAAAGAGATGGCCATTTTGAGAACGGCCATCTCTTTTTACATATCATATCAGACTCCTTCAAGAGCCTGGGAAAGATCGTCCCTGATATCTTTCCATGATTCAAGGCCGACTGAGAGCCTCAGTAATGTATCTTCAATCCCCATTTTATCACGGTGTTCCTTTGGAACCACTGCATGAGTCATAGTTGCTGGGTGCTGAATTAATGTCTCAGCATCACCAAGGCTCACGGCAATTTTTATCAGATTCAGCCTGTTCATAAATTCCTGAGCAGTCTTTTTATCCCCCTTTAGAGTAAAGGAAATCATCCCGCCCGGCTTTCTCATTTGTTTTTGCGCAATGCCGAAATCTGCATTCGTGCTGTCTCCCGGAAAATAAACTTTTTCCACTTTGGGATGCATTAATAAATACGATGCAAGCTGTTCAGCATTGTCACAATGCCTGTCAAGTCTGACTGCAAGTGTTTTCAATCCTCGGAGCAGCAGCCAGGCATCAAATGGTGAAATAATGCCCCCAATGTCTTTTTGAGTAGTCATCCTTACTTCATTCAAAAATTCTTTGCTGCCAATAACCAGGCCGGCAATTACATCACCATGACCCCCGATGTATTTTGTTGCACTGTGAATGACAATATCGCAGCCCAGCTCAATCGGATTCTGCAGATATGGGGAACAGAAAGTATTATCTACCACAACTGGAATTCCTTTCTCTCTCCCTACTTCTGCAACCATCTTCAAATCCACCAATTTCATCGTTGGATTTATTGGGGTTTCAACATAAATACAGACAGTCTCCGGCTTTATTTCATCAAGCAGCTGCTGCTTCGATTCCATAGCTGAATAGTCATGGCTGATTTTATATTTTTCCTCCATCATCTCCAAGAGTCCAAATGTACACCCATACACTCCCTGAGAACATAAGATATGATCACCTGTTTTCGTTAAAGCAAACAGAACAGCTGAAACCGCGGCCATTCCCGAACCAAATGCGAGGGCAGCTTCTCCCTTTTCTAGGGCGGCCATTCTTTCTTCCAGCATCTTTACCGTTGGATTGCCCAGACGGGAATAGATATAGCCCTCTTCTTCACCGGCAAAACGCTTTTCCCCCTGCTGTGCTGTCTCAAAAGTAAAAGTTGACGTCTGAAAAATAGGGGGTGCCAGGCTTCCTTTTAAGCTTTCTGCATCGTATCCTTCATGGATGACCTGCGTCTCGAAGTTAAACCCATGTTTTCTATCCATATAACTCTCCCTTTCACCGAAAACGCTTACATTATTCACTGTAATTCGCTCCTCTTTCAGCATATGATAATAGTATATTTTTTGAAAGTATTTTGTTTTGAAAAAATAATTAGAAAAGCGGGTGCGCCCATCGGCTTTTGACCTCTAGCCGGAACTGCTATCTGACATCAGGATCTCAAAAAAAGACTGCCTCTCAGTAAAGCAGTCCCTATATAATTGAATCTGCTTCCGACTCAAGTATTACTTTGTTTTTACCTGTATTCTTGGCAGTATATAATGCCCTGTCAGCCCGTTTAAAAAGCGCGGCATAGGAATCTTTTTTTCCTCTGCTCCAATGCGAAACACCACATGAAATAGTTACTTTGGGATCTGTAAACTGGCATACCTTTCTGACAAGCCGCTCTGCAATAAGTGCGCCCGCTGACAAGGAAACACCAGGCAGGTAAAGAGCCAGCTCCTCACCGCCCCATCTTGCTCCTATATCAGTGCCGCGAATATTGCTGTTTATTAAATTGGCGACTTGAATAATAATTTCATCCCCTATCTGATGCCCGTATGTATCATTTACCATTTTAAAATCATCTATATCAACAAGCATAAAAGTTCCTTCATAATCTTCATTCATGGACTGATGGATGCGATCATCCAGATAGTTTCTGGAAAATAGCTTTGTTAAATGATCCGTTACAACCATCTTTTCAAGCTCTTCTCTCAGCATTGAATTAGTGAAGGCCAGCGTGGAATGGTGAATCAAGGATTGCAGCAGCTTGAATGTTTCAAATGAAAAATGATACGGTGAACTGTGCATGACAAGCGCAAATCCCTTTAATAAGCCAGATTGGGTCATCGGAACTGCCATGATGGATTTAAAGCTGCTTTTAGCATCCTCGAACTGTAAGGAAAAATCTCCTATAAAAAGTGATTCTTTCTCTCTGATGATCTTTTTCTTTATATGCTGAATATACCTATCTGCCTCTTTGGTATGGAAGAATTCAGTGCTGCCCTGAATAATATTCACATCTGAACCATCAGAAGGCATAGGCATCAGGATGAACCCTGCTTCCTCAGCATCAAAAGACTGCAGAATCTGATCTGACATAAAATTCATCGTTTCTGTAAGGCGCAAATTCGAGTTCAGGCGGTGGGATGTTTCATTAATTAATTGAAGATCCTCTATCAGCCGCTTCGATTGCTGATAAAGCTGAGCATTCTCTAATGCACTGCCTGCAGTATTGGCCAAAAGCGTAATAAATTCAATTTCATATTTAGGGAAGATGGTGGTATTAGGCGCTATAACTTGAAGCACTCCATAAACACCCTGTTTCCCTTTTAATGGAGCATACAGGATTGAACGGACTTCCTGCAGGGAGTCTTCAAATTGAACAGCCCCCGTGACATAGGCCTGCATGGCCGCAATATTTTCGCTGTCATATTCAAGGTCTCTAATAGGCAGATCTCCATAATTATTGTTATCCTGGGATAGCAGAAGATAGCAGGTAAACGTGGGGTACATTTCCTGGAGAGTAAAAATAATTTCTCCCAGCACCATGTCCATATCCATTGAGGAATGGAATTTTTCTGTAACGCGATACAGCTGTTTGTAGCGTTTTTCTTCAGAAGCAATTTTGGCCATACCCTGAGCTTTATCAAGAAATTGCCCGCACTCTTCGCTAAGTTCCCGAAATACCTTTTCTGGATAGGTATGAAAACTGCCTGATGCCCCTATTAGAATCATACAGCCCAGCAGCTGGCTTCCCTTTACAAGAGGAAGCATGATTTGGCCTTCCAAAATCTCAGGGCCTAACCTCTGGAACGCTCTGTTTGCCTCAGCCCATCTTTTTAAATCACCTGAAAATGCAAGTGAATGTAAAGCATCCGGATTTGTGGAAGCTTCTGCAAAAAACTCCTGCTTCCATTCATTAAAAACGTACAGAGTTATTTCATCAGCCTCAGCAAGCGCTTGAATGGCATACAGCATTTCATTCAATAATTTTTCATAATGAAAGAAACCGTTCTCCGTATCGATAATATCAAAAAACCGGCTTTTTAAATTAAGTATCATTTGGCGTTCAAGTGTATCCATCTTCTTATCACCCATCAAATGTCTCAGATCATGAATCTTTAAATCAAATATGGTGTATAATAACGAACCAAAATTAATAATCCCGGTACAGATGCGGCTATTTCGTTTCAATTCCGTTTAAAGTTTTAGCAGAGGATCAGCCATACTATCTATGAAAAAATGCCTGCTGCCAAATTTTTCTTTAATTATATCATATTTTCAAAGAGACTCTTTGGCAGTTTTCTAAATTACTGTGAAATTTGGCATAGAAAAAAACTTTCCCTATAATGAATACATGCTTAAAATCTTAAGGGGTTAAAAATAAAGAACACCTTGACTTTTACCCTCTAAAAATTATATAATACTCCTTGTGTAAAATATTGCAGCCTATGTGAGCACCTTGATGTACTCATTTTGTTCCTCAACCAGAATATCGAAGTTGGTATCGCCTTTGGCGACTAACAAGTTTCTGGGGATGGGGTACTGTGTAACCCTCTGCTGCTAGGGCGAAGGTACATGAAAACAAAATGAACATGATTGTTGTGCACATCTGTTTCTGTTTTTATTTTACCCAAATAAAAACACAAAAGGAGGAGTCTTAAATGGCTCGTTATACTGGTCCAAGCTGGAAATTATCCCGTCGTCTTGGAATCTCTCTAAGCGGTACTGGAAAAGAATTAGAAAAGCGTCCTTACGCTCCTGGACAACATGGTCCAAACCAGCGCAAAAAAATCTCTGAATACGGATTACAATTGCAGGAGAAGCAGAAGCTTCGTCACATGTACGGAGTAAATGAGCGTCAATTCCGCAATTTATTCGATAAAGCCGGCAAAATGCCTGGTGTACACGGTGAAAACTTCATGATTCTTCTTGAATCACGCCTTGACAACGTTGTTTACCGTTTAGGTCTTGCACGCACTCGCCGTCAAGCCCGCCAGCTTGTTAACCACGGTCACATCATGGTTGATGGATCTCGTGTTGATATCCCATCATACCGCGTAAAACCTGGTCAAACAATTACACTTCGCGAAAAGTCTCGCAACCTTGACATCGTTAAAGAAGCAATCGAAGTTAACAACTTCGTACCTGACTTCGTATCTTTCGATGCAGACAAGCTAGAAGGAACTTTCACTCGTATGCCTGAGCGTTCTGAACTTCCAGCTGAAATCAACGAATCTCTAATCGTTGAATTCTACTCTCGTTAATATCAGCATTAAGTATTTTAATGCTAATAAAACCCTTGAATTGTTGTTAAAACAACGTTTCAAGGGTTTTTTTCGTTTTTATTTAGTTTGCAAAATAAAGCAAGGCCAAAAATAATAGCATGAGTGAAGGCATGGATAGAAAAACACTGCTGCCAAGGAAGAAAAAAGATAATGAGGGTTTCTGAATCGAAAGAGAATATTTTCACTCCATATAAAATTAATAGCCTGCAGGAACCGTTTACTCACGCTCTTTAAAAACATTTTATATATCTTTTAATCCTTCTTTAAAAAATCTTTAGAATTTCCATCTAAACTTATCTTGTGTTTAAAGTAAAGATTTAGGAGGATTTTTTATGGATGAAATTTCAATTATGTTTACGATTAAATCATGGTATGTTTTATTACCTCTATTTATTGGTGTGCTTATAGGATTCATTTTCTGGATAAATAAACGAAAAAAAACAGTCAGCATTATGCATTATGTCACCTTAGTCTCATTTGTGATATACCTGCTGTGTGTCATTCACTTGGTATTTTTCCCTATCGGTGTGAATCTCGGGCGTTATGCTAATCAGACTCCATGGTATAAATCTATTAATGCTATTCCCATCGTGACGATCGACATCAAGACATTCTTACTAAATATACTCATGATGCTTCCATTGGGAGTGTATATACCATTATTAATAAAGAACATGGCAGGTATAAAAAAAGCGGCTACGCTTGGATTGATGTTTAGTCTTTCGTTTGAGCTCATACAATTACTTATTCGTGTTACATTGGGCAGTGGCCGCAGTTCAGACATCAATGATATAATTGCAAATACTGCTGGGACTGTGATTGGATTTATGATTATCAACAAACTATATAAAATATCTCTCTTTAAGAAAATATTTCAGCATTTGGAATTGCAGATTATGGAGGTTTGACAATGACGAGAATCCTAATCGTAGAAGATGACCGGGAAATCGCTGAATTAATGCAGATTTATTTAGAAAATGAAGGCTATGACATAATAAAAGCAACAGATGGGATAGAAGGATTTGAAATTCTTAAAGCTCAACCCTTCGATCTCATCATCTTAGATATTATGATGCCAAGAATGGATGGATTGGAATTCTGCAAAAAGGCTCGGCGACATAGTCATGTTCCAATCCTGATGGTGAGTGCTAAGGCTGGAGATATAGACAAGATTATGGGATTAATGACAGGTGCAGACGATTACATGATAAAACCATTTAATCCCCTGGAATTAACCGCACGTGTGAAAGCACTTCTGCGAAGAGCATCGTACCAGTCCTCACCTAAAGAACAAGATATTATACATGTAGGATCTTATATTATCGATAAGCACAGTCATACTGTCACACTTGATGATGTTCCCATTAAACTTACAGTACGTGAATTTAATATATTATTTTTACTGGCTAGTCATCGCGGACGTGTCTTCACATCAGAAGAAATATTTGAAAAGGTGTGGAAGGAGCCTAGTGGAGGGTCGAATCAAACAGTTATGGTGCATATCAGTAATTTACGTGAAAAATTGGAAGCAGCCCTGCCCGGTGAGAGAATCATCCAGACTGTATGGGGAGTAGGCTATAAGATTGAAAAATAAACTGATCAGTCTAATCCATCACTTGCCGAATTGGAAAATTACCCTATATGTCATCCTGTCATTTGTTTTCACTGGCTTCACGTATCTCTTATTAATGCCTGCTATCTGGTACTTAGAAAACAACTCAAGTTTTTTTGAAAGCTTATTTTTTCTTTTATCCTATTTTCGGGAATTTCTGTTCCTGATTTTTTTCATTCCATTACTGGTACTGTATCTTTCGATTTTTTATCACATCGAACGAATACGATATCTATCCTTTCATTTAAGGAAGATTGCCCAAGAAGTGCAAAACTTAAATCAATCAGAAAACAAGGACCATCCCTTAGCTGTTCCTTCTGAATTCGAACCTGTAGCTAAAGGTATTCGTGATATTATGACCACTCACAAACAAGCAGTGGAAAACGTAAAAAAAGCAGAGCAAGCCAAGAGTGAGCTAATCACAAATGTAGCACATGATCTGAGGTCTCCACTCACCTCCATTTTAGGGAATCTTGAATTAATCAATAATGACCGATATCGTGACGAGGTGGAATTAAGATATCGCACTCAGATTATACATGATAAAGCTGTTAGCTTACACACTTTAATCAACGATATTTTTGACTATACCTATACACAAAATCAATCTATGCCTTTAGATCAAAACCTAATTAATCTTGAGGAAATGCTGAATCAGTTGGTGGTACAATATAAGCTCCAGCTCGAAAATGCAGGAATGGAAGTGCGTCTTCACTCGACAGCAAAAAGCCCTATTGTTTCTGGAGATGGGGACAAACTGGTAAGGGTATTTGATAATCTCTTTCAAAATGCAGTTCGTTATGGACATGAGGGGAAATACATTGATATTTTTTTGAGTGAATCAAATCAATACGTTATGATCAATATGACTAATTATGGTGCAGCGATTCCTCAAACGGACCTTCCTTATATATTCGAACGGTTTTATCGAGTCGAAAAATCCCGTTCTACCTTTACTGGCGGATCAGGCTTAGGACTAGCCATTGCCAAAAACATCGTAGAATTGCACGGAGGAACCATTGAAGTAAACAGTACAACAGGCAAAACCACATTTACTGTGGCACTTTTAAAATGAAATATAATATTAAAACTGCTGATGCATTTCGGCAGTTTTTTTGTTAGATTATCTGGATTAACTCCCTTTTTCCTCACTCTGCCTCCATTTTCGGCGGTAATCATCTGGATTAACTCCCTTTTCTCTCACTCTGCCCAACTCGCGTCATTAATTAACTGGATCTGCTATCTATTCAGAATCTTAATCCTTTTTCTTGATGCAGCTACTAACAAAATAAAGCCCTCCGTCACAGGAGGGCTTTTCACTTTTAGTATTTAATCAAGAAATATTTCTTCTTTCCGCGGCGAATGACAGTAAATTGACCTTCTATCTTGTCTTTATCAGTAAGAGTGTAATCAAGCTCTGTTATGCGCTCTCCGTTTACTGAAACTGCGCCATTCGTCACATCTTCACGCGCCTGGCGTTTGGATGGGCAGATTTGGGCAGCAACAAGCAGCTCAACTATGCCCAATTCCTCTCCTTCCGTATGCTCATAAGATGGAACATCCTTAAATCCTTGTTTAATCTCTGCAGCCGAAAGGTTTTTTATATCTCCGCTGAAGAGGGCTGCTGTAATTTTGACAGCCTGTTCTAATGCTTCATCACCATGAATCAGACGTGTCATTTCTTCAGCAAGTGCTTTTTGGGCTTTGCGGAGATGCGGTTCGTTCTGAACAGTTTTTTCAAGATCTTCAATTTCTTCACGGGATAAGAAGGTAAAGAACTTAAGGTATTTGATTACATCCGCATCTGCAGTGTTAATCCAGAATTGGTAAAACTCATAAGGAGATGTTTTCTCCGGATCAAGCCAGATTGCACCGCTTTCCGTTTTTCCGAATTTTGTTCCATCCGCTTTCGTTACAAGAGGGATGGTCAGGCCGTAAGCCTTGGAACCTTCAGGCGCCATTTTACGGATGAGCTCCAGCCCGGTAGTAATATTCCCCCACTGATCGCTTCCGCCAATTTGAATTTTACAATTATGGTTCTCGTATAAATGAAGGAAATCCATTGCCTGCAGGATGGTATAAGTGAATTCAGTAAAGGAAATACCTGTTTCCAGCCTGGAAGAAATGGTGTCTTTAGCGAGCATGTAATTGACTCCGACATGCTTCCCATAATCACGCAGGAACGTTACGATATCCATCGAGCCTGCCCAATCGTAGTTGTTAACCATGATTGCACCATTTTCACTATTAAAATCAAAAATTCTTTCCAGCTGGCCCTTAATGCAGTCCACATTATGCTGTACTGTTTCAAGAGTCTGCAGCTTCCTCTCTTCACTTTTGCCGCTTGGATCACCAATAAGTCCAGTAGCCCCGCCAACAAGTACAATTGGACGGTGACCTTCTTTTTGAAAACGCCTTAACGTTAGAAATGGCAGCAGGTGTCCAATATGCATGCTGTCAGCAGTGGGATCAACACCGCAGTATAAAGAAATATTCTCTTTTTCGAGAGTATCCTTGATCCCCTCTTCATCTGTCTGCTGATAAACAATTCCTCTCCATTGCAGATCTTCAAGTAAGCTCATCTTAATTCCTCCTAATTAACGGCTATTTTTCAAGGCATTAAAGGTTTTAACCATGCAAAAAGCGCCCCTGCAATTATGCAGGGACGCATGATCAGTTTGCGCGGTACCACCCAGATTGAGGATAAATGTCCTCCACTCTTTTAGAATAACGGATAATCCGTCCACTGCTATAACTGCTGTGCAGGTTGACAGTGAAAGCTCAGGGAGGTATTTCATCCTTCTATTTGTACCGGCTCGCAGCAAACGCCGGCTTTCTGAAACAGGGATAGAAGCATTACTGGATTCCCATCAATGCCTGTAAAATATTAACGTCTAAGATAGAATATTTTTATCACAAAAATGAACCAAATGTCAAATGCCTGTTCAAAAAAGGAAATTTCAGATAAATGGCGAACCATGTCATATTCGGCTGTCACATTGTGCTATAATAGATGTGATTTTAGGGGGATTGATATGATGAAAGAAAAGATTCAAATGTTACTTGACAAATTGAGGCGAACTCCAGGCCTTTTTGGAAATAAGAAAGCTGCAAAAGGTGCGAGCATAACTTACCAGGTTATCTGGAACCTTACTTTGCTTTTTATCATACTGGCTGTCATCGGCGGTGCATTTGCGGGAGGACTCGGAGCCGGTTATTTCGCGTCGCTTGTAAAGGATGAACCTATCAGATCCTATGCCAGCATGAAAAAAGATATTTATGACTATGAAGAAACATCACAGCTATACTTCGCAAATAATGTATATCTCGGAAAGCTCAGAACAGACCTTGAACGCGAAGAAGTTAAGCTTGATGATGTGTCTGAGCACTTAATTAACGCAGTAGTGGCCACTGAAGATGAATATTTCTACGAACATGACGGTGTGGTGCCAAAAGCGATTATGCGCGCACTATTCCAGGAAGTAACAAATTCATCTGTTCAATCCGGCGGAAGTACATTGACTCAGCAGCTGATAAAGAACCAAATCTTAACCAATGAAGTTTCTTTCGAACGGAAAGCAAAAGAGATTCTGCTTGCTTTGCGTCTGGAGAAATTCTTTGATAAAAAAGAGATATTGGAAGCATATCTGAATGTGTCCACCTTTGGAAGAAATGCATCCGGACGGAATATTGCCGGAGTGGAAGCAGCTGCCAAAGGCATTTTTGGGGTGAGTGCAAAAGAATTAACTCTGCCTCAGGCCGCATTCATAGCAGGGCTTCCTCAGAGTCCATTCGGCTACACTCCTTTTACAAGGGAGGGAACGGTCAAAGAGAATCTGGAACCTGGGTTCTCCAGGATGAAAACCGTTCTGAAAAGAATGTATGATGATGGAAAAATTGACCAGAAGCAATACGAAGAAGCTTTGGCTTACGACCTGACAAAGGATTTCACAACAGCTTCTGAGAGCCCATTGGAAAAGTACCCATATTTAACATATGAAATAGAAGAACGCGCAGTAAACATCATGACTAAGATTCTCGCAAAGAATGATGGATATGAAGAGCGGGATTTACAAGAAGATGACGAGCTCCGCGAAGAATACAGGACTCTGGCAGACCGGACAATCCGCCAGAATGGCTTCCGGATTCATACAACAATCAACAAAGATATTTATGATAAAATGCAGCAGGTTAAAGATAAATACCCTTATTACGGGCCTGACAAACCTGAAACGATTAAGGACTCAGAAACCGGTGAAGATAAACAAATCATGGAGCCCGTAGAAGTTGGTGCTATCTTAATTGAAAATAAGACAGGGAAAATCATCAGTTTTGTCGGCGGACGCGATCACAAACGTGAGCAGCTGAACCATGCCACAAGTGCTCTAAGACAAAATGGTTCAACCATGAAGCCGCTCTTAGTGTATGCTCCGGCAATGGAACTTGGTAAAGCCTCACCCGGCACCATTCTGCCTGATGTGCCGCTGCACCTTAATCCGGCAGTAAATAGACCTTGGCCAATGAACTATACGAAAACCTATAGCGGGCTTGTGTCAGCGAGACAAGCACTAAAACATTCGTACAATGTCCCTGCTGTAAAGCTTTATAAGGATATAGTCGGGCAGAGGCCAGCAGCTTACCTGGAGAAAATGGGCTTCACTTCTCTGATCGGCCCTGACTATACAAACTTGTCTACATCCATCGGATCACTGGAATATGGCGTAACAGTAGAAGAAAATACAAACGCCTTTACTACTTTTGCAAATGGCGGAAAATTTATTGACGCCTTTATGATTGAAAAAATTACTGATAAAAACGGGAACGTAATTTTCCAGCATAAGTCCGAGCCTGTTGATGTATTTAGCCCGCAGACAGCGTACCTTACCATTGATATGATGAGAGACGTTATTAACAGCGGAACTGCCACATCGATTAAGAGCAGATTGAAGTTCGGCTCTGACTGGGCGGGGAAAACCGGTACCGGTACCGAATTCATAGATTCCTGGTTTGTCGCTTCCAACCCAAATGTCACTTTCGGCATCTGGTCTGGATATGATACGCCTAAATCATTAAAAGCTCCAGGGCCTCTAAGCTATAGCTTGCGTACCAACTATCTCTGGGCAGATCTGATGAATGCAGCATATGACGTTGCCCCTGACCTTGTGGACCCGAGCGAAAGCTTTAAAATGCCGGGCGGAATCGTAAGACGTTCATTCTGTGCCATTTCCGGCCTGCTTCCATCAGAGGCTTGTTCTAAAGCTGGCCTGGTTGAGACTGATTTATTCAATGCAAAATTTGTTCCTACTAAAGCTGATGACAGCCTTGGCAATGGAAAACTTGTACGAATTGGCGAGAAAAAATATATGGCACTTGACTCAACACCAGCAGAGTTTACTGAACCTGGAATGGTAGTGAATCCGGATTATATTCAAAAACTATTCGGCATTAAAGCAAATCTAAGTACTCTTATTCCGAATAAAGAACGCTGGAAGAGCATACTGACTAGCGCTGACCAGCTCAAAGACAATGGTAAAGCCCCTGCAGCCCCAGGCATAAAAGCTTCGGGGGAAACCATTTCATGGGGCGCGCACTCCGAAAATGATGTAATAGGTTACCGCGTCTATAACGGAGGCAAAAAAGTCGCTACCATAAAAGCCGGCTCCTCTCTTAGCTTTAAGGCTGGAAGCGGCTCGATCCATGTCACAGCCGTTGACATTGCCGGCAGAGAGTCTGCTCCTTCCAATGTAGTGGCAATCGGCAAAAAGCCGGAAGAAGGGAAAACTAAAGAAGAAAAACCTAAGGAAGAAAAACCAAAGCAAGATAAGCCTAAGAAAGAAAAACCGAAAGATCCGCCAGCCGAAGAAAAACCCAAGGAAGAAAAACCATCAGAAGCCGTTGAAGGTGGAGACACATCATCTGAAAATGGTTAAAACGAAAAGCAGAAATTCAGTGACTGGATTTCTGCTTTTCTTTATTTTGTACGTTCAAAGCACAAAAAGGCCGCTGTCTTTAAACAGCGGCCTTCAGCTTTCTTAATCTTCCATTGTAGACAAATCACCTGCTGGCAGATCCAGTTCCCATGCCTTAAGCACACGGCGCATGATTTTTCCGCTTCGTGTTTTTGGAAGCTTGTCGCGGAATTCGATTTCACGCGGAGCAGCATGGGCAGCAAGGCCCTTCTTAACAAATTGGCGGATTTCATCCACTAATTCCTCAGTAGGTTCATATCCGTCCCGTAAAGCAACAAAAGCTTTAATTATTTCTCCGCGGACAGGATCTGGCTTGCCGATAACCCCAGCTTCTGCAACAGCAGGATGTTCTATCAGCTTGCTCTCTACTTCAAATGGTCCTACACGTTCGCCAGAAGTCATGATAACGTCATCTACACGGCCCTGGAACCAGAAGTATCCATCTTCATCCATATAAGCCGAGTCTCCGGAAACATACCAATCACCTGGCATAAAATAAGATTCATATTTTTGCTCGTTATTCCAGATGGCATGCATCATGGAAGGCCAGCCTTTTTTAATCGCAAGGTTGCCCATACGGTTAGGCGGCAGTTCATTGCCCTGATCATCGACTATGGCTGCCTTAACACCCGGAATCGGCTTACCCATAGAACCCGGCTTTATTTCCATGCATGGATAATTGCAGATAAGCTGTGCGCCTGTTTCTGTCATCCACCATGTATCATGGATACGCATGTTAAAGACTTTTGTACCCCATCTGACTACTTCAGGATTTAGCGGTTCACCGACACTGAGGACATGGCGAAGAGAACTTAAATCAAATTTCTTCACAACCTCATCACCTGCTCCCATCAGCATGCGGAAAGCAGTCGGAGCACTGTACCAAACTGTAACGCCATACTCCTCAATCATTTTATACCAGGTTTCCGGATTGAACCTTCCCCCGACCACAAGGTTTGAAGTCCCTGTAAGCCAAGGGCCGAAAATGCCATATGAAGTACCGGTTACCCAGCCTGGATCAGCAGTGCACCAGTATACATCTTCTTCTTTCAAATCCAGCACCCATTTAGCTGTCTGGTAATGCTGAATCATTGCATTATGTACATGCAGAACTCCTTTTGGCTTGCCTGTTGAACCGGAAGTATAATGCAAAATAAGCCCATCATTTCCGTCTACCCATTCAATTGCGAGCTTTCTGCTGGATTCAGCCATTCTTTTATTAAAATCTACATATGGCCCGGATTCTTCGATATTTTCCCCTACAAGGAATACATGCTTTAAAGCAGGCAGCTGGTCAACAGGCACTCGCTCCAAAAGCTCAGGTGTTGTAATCAGGACTTTTGCTTCACTGTCAGCAAGTCTGTCACGGACAGCTCCTTCCATGAAAGCTTCAAATAGAGGCCCTACAATAGCCCCAAGCTTAACAGCCCCCAACACGGAAAAATAGAGTTCAGGAGAACGCGGCATAAAGATAAACACCCGGTCGCCTTTCTCAACATCTCCATATGCTTTTAATGCATTTCCCGCTTTATTGGATAGTTCCTTCATTTCTTTGAACGTATATTTCTCATTTCTCTGTCCATCACGATAATAAAGGGCAACCTTATTTTTCCTGAAAGATTCCGCATGGCGGTCGATGGCCTCATACGCCATATTCATGCGCCCGGTTTCTTTCCAGGAAAATTCTTTTTCTGCATCAGCCCAGTTGAAATTTTCATAAAGTTCATCATAATTCTTTAAATTGAAGTCCCCTTGTGTTACTGGCAGCGCTTCCACTTTCATAAATCGTTCTCCCCCTTATTTAGATTTGATATTATTATAGTATAAACATTATATTTTCTCAATTTTTAAAATTTTGATAAAGTAAAAATACAATTGTGAACAAACTCGAAAATTGTCACAAACTTATTTTAATTACACAGAAAATTATGTGAAAGCGCTTTATCATCCTCGTTTTTATGTATAATAGAGGTACATTGAACATGCTACCGGGTGGTGAATTCATGGAACATAAAAAAACGTATAATGCAAAGGAATTAAAAACAGCCAATGGAAATTTAATCATTGAGGGGCCAATTGCACCTGAAAAATTGGCAGATTATGAGTTTCATAAAGATCTTGTGGCTTTCAGGCCGCCGGCTCAGCAGCATAAAGCACTTGTAGAGATTGCGGGATTGCCTGAGGGCAGAATTATAGTCGCCCGTGACAGACATACCATTGTCGGCTATGTTACTTACTTGTATCCCGATCCTCTTGAACGCTGGTCGGAGGGTAAAATGAATAATTTAATTGAATTGGGTGCGATAGAAGTAATTCCAGCTTTCCGGGGTTCGGGAACAGGCAAGAACCTGCTGAAGGTTTCTATGATGGACGATGCAATGGAGGATTATATTGTTATAACAACTGAATATTATTGGCATTGGGATTTAAAAGGAACTGGCCTGAATGTATGGGAATATCGAAAAATCATGGAAAAGATGATGAATGCCGGCGGTCTTGAATGGTATGCCACAGATGACCCGGAAATCAGTTCTCACCCTGCAAATTGCCTAATGGCCCGCATTGGAAAAAGAGTGGACCAGGATTCTGTTCAGCAATTTGACCGCCTTCGCTTTATGAATCGTTTTATGTATTAAATCTTAATAAAAACAAAATACATAGTTCATGCATGACTATTTATTACGGCATGAATGTTTCTCCATATATTTTATAAGGAGGCATTTAAAGTGATTGTAGAAGAAATTATGAAAACCGATATCACGGCCTTGTCAGAAGAAGACACTATTGCCGATGCCATAAGAATTATGAGCGAAAAAAGAATCCGTCATTTGCCGATAACAGATAAAGATGGCAGATTGCAGGGACTTGTAACAGATAGAGATATTCGTGATGCCACACCTTCTATTTTTCATACAGAACTATTTAAGGAAGATCTGCAAAGGCCGCTGAAAATGATTATGAAGACAGAAATCATTACAGGTCATCCTCTTGATTTTGCTGAAGAAATTGCTGCGGTTTTTTATGAACAGCGCATTGGCTGCCTGCCCATTTTAAACGATAATAAACTGGTTGGGATTGTCACAGAAACAGATTTGCTTCATACATTAGTTCAATTGACGGGAGCTCATCAGCCAGGCTCGCAGATTGAAGTAAAGGTGCCTAACAAGGCGGGCATGCTGTTTGAAATCGCTGAAGTCATCTGCAAAAGGAAAGCAAATATCCAGAGTGTCCTTGTATACCCAGACAAAAAGGATGATAAATTCAAAATACTGGTTATAAGGGTACAGACAATGAACCCCACGCTTGTAGTTGAAGATTTGAAAAAAGCAGGCCATCATGTATTGTGGCCAAATATGCCGGGGATTTCACTATGACACATGATTCAGTATTTGTTTATTCGGAAGACCTGTTGAACTACAAATTCAGCAAAAATCATCCTTTTAATCAGATAAGGCTGAAGCTGACACTCGATTTGCTTAAAAATATCGATGCTATTGATGACTGCCATATTATCCCGCCTCGGCAGGCTGCGGATGAAGAGCTTCACCTGATTCATGATCCTAATTATGTAAATGCGGTCAAGCTTGCCGGCCGGGGACAGCTTCCGGAGGATATCGGTGAAAACTATGGGCTCGGAACAGAGGACACACCTATTTTTCCCAATATGCACGAGGCAAGCTCCCTTTTAGTAGGAGGCACTCTGACAGCCGTTGATGCTGTTATGAACGGACGTGCTAAGCACGCACTGCATCTTGGCGGAGGCCTTCACCACGGTTTTCGGGGAAAAGCCTCCGGATTTTGCATTTACAATGATAGCTCAGTAGCCATAAAGTACATGCAGGAGAAGTATAAAGCACGAATACTGTATGTGGATACAGATGCTCATCATGGTGATGGTGTCCAATGGTCATTTTATGATGATCCGGATGTATGCACCTTATCAATTCATGAAACCGGCCGATATCTTTTTCCCGGCACCGGAAATGTTAATGAACGGGGGCAAGGCAAAGGATATGGATTCTCTTTCAATATTCCCGTGGATGCATTTACTGAAGATGATTCCTGGCTTCATGCATACCGCACAGCTTTCCGGGAGATTGCAGAATTTTTCAAGCCTGATGTAATTCTGACCCAAAATGGTGCTGATGCACATTATCTTGACCCTCTTACCCATTTATCATCTACTATAAAGATCTACAGGGAAATTCCGAAACTGGCCCATGAAATTGCCCATGAATACTGTGGCGGTAAATGGATTGCAGTCGGCGGTGGCGGTTATGATATTTGGAGAGTTGTTCCCCGGGCATGGGCCATGATTTGGCTTGAAATGACCGAAAACTCTAATTGTTACGGCAATATACCGGAACAATGGATAAACAAGTGGAAAGAACACGCACCCGTTCCTCTTCCAACTGAATGGGATGATCCGGCTGATTTATATAAGCCAATTCCCCGTAAAAGTGAAATAACTGAAAAAAATGCCCGTACGGTGGACAAGGTGCTTTATCCCATTCGGCACAAGACAATGACAGAGTCTTTCTAGGAAAATATTTGCCAGATACATTTCTTCATATGCAAATAAACAGGTCCGGCATTTGCCAGACCTGTTTATTTGTTATTCTCTTCATTAAATTTCGGATCTGAAATAATGATTTCAACACGTCTGTTTTTCTCCCAATTCTCCGGTCCGGAATTAGGAACGATAGGACGGGTTTCTCCATAGCCGACAGCCATAAATCGGTGGATGTCAAGTTTATGTCCTTCTGTTAAATATCTGATTACTGTACTCGCCCTGGCAGCAGATAACTCCCAATTGGATGGATACCTGTATGTAGTAATAGGCCGGTCATCAGTATGTCCCTCCACCTTAACCGGGTTGGGCATGTTTGCCAACAAGGTTCCTACTTTATCAAGGAAAGGGTATGAGCTGTCTATCAGACTGGCATCTCCGGATTCGAATAAAACCTGTTCCTGCAGAACGAGAACGACACCACGCTCTGTCCTGTTTGCCACTATGACTTTTTCTAATCCATTCTCATCAAGAAACGACTGAATTTCCACCTGGAGCTTATCAAGTGAATCTGATTGCCCGCTGTCTTCCTCCTTTTCCGTTTTTTCTTCCATTTCTCCCTGATTCTCCGCCGGAACGATGGACGGCTGGAAATCAAGAACCTGTCTGTCCCGGAAGGAGTCAGATATCGCCTGAAATTTCATTAAATCAATCTGTGACATTGAAAATAGCAGGATAAAGAAAACCAATATTAATGTGACGAGATCCGAGAAAGTCACCATCCAGCTTGGGGCACCTTTGGGAGGCTCAGGAGATCTTCGCCTACGCCTCATGATCCAGCGCCTCCCCTGCGTTTACTGCCCTCTCAAGCTCTCTCCGCTCCTTAGAGGATAAAAAAGCGCTCAGCTTCTCCTCCAGAATTTTTGGATTTTGCCCGGATTGAACACCGATGACCCCTTCAATAATAATCTCCTTCAGAAATACTTCCTTCTCTGTCTTTAAAGCCAGCTTTGCTGCCATCGGGAGAAACACAAGATTAGCGAGCAGCGAGCCATATAATGTAGTTAAGAGGGCAATGGCCATGTTGGGCCCTAGAGTGGAGGGATCATTTAAGTTTTTCAGCATCAGAACCAGACCGATCAGGGTTCCGATCATTCCCCATGCCGGTGCATACTCACCCGCTCTTTCAAAAATGCTCCTGCCCTTCCTGTGCCTCTCTTCCATCGCCATTATTTCCGCATTCATTATGTCCGTAATCACATCTGGCTCTATACCGTCCACCGCCAGATAAATGCCTTTGCGAATGAAAGAATCTTCGACTTTCTCGACTTCAGCCTCAAGCGACAAAAGCCCTTCACGCCGTGCACGATCAGAGAGTTTGACAAAAATGCCAATCAGCTCTCCTACGCTTTGTTCTTCACTAGTAAAAACCTGCTTAAAAACGGCAGCCATATGCCTGATATCTTTTAAAGGAAAACTAACAAGCAGCCCGGCTATTAATCCGCCTAAAACAATAAGGATAGAAGAAGGATCAACAAATGATAAAAACCCATCTGTTCCTCCATTCCACATAATCCCAAAAATAAGCATAGCCAGGCCCACCATTAACCCTGCAGGTGTTAACATATCGAACTTTCTCATACTCTCTCTCCCTGATCCACTGCATTATCTAAACGTTTTAGTATAAAAATTGACAGAAAGAAACGCCTTTATGATTAAGGCGTTTTACTTTCTACTTATATCGGCAGATATCTTATTTTGTTGAGCTTCGTTCTTCAATTCGATGAGGGAGTACAACAATTTGCTCGTCGACTGATTCTTTATTCATAAGTTTTGTAAGCAATCTCATAGCAACTGCACCTATATCATACAATGGCTGTACAACTGATGTCAGCTGAGGACGGACCATTAAAGTCAATCTCGTATTGTCTGAACTGATGATCTCAAAGTCTTTCGGGACATCATAGCCTTTATCCTCGGCCCCATGGACGATTCCCAAAGCCATCTCATCAGACCCTGCAAAAATAGCAGTTGGGCGAGGATCAGCCTCAAGCAGTTTTTCAAAGGCTTCTATGCCTGAATCGTACGTATAATCTCCTTCAACCACCAATTCATCGCGGAACGATACTTCAGCTTCTTCCAGCGCACGCTTATAGCCTGCAAGCTTCTTATCCTGATTAATCGGCTCGCGGAGGGGTCCTACCACAAGAGCTACATCTTTATGGCCTTTTTCAATAAATGACTTTGTGACATCAAATGCTGCCTGTTCATAATTAATATTGACTGATGGAATTTTGCCTGTTTCTTCAATAGAGCCGGCAAGTACGATTGGAACTGGAGACTTTTCAAACTCCTCAACAAGCTCGGACGTAATGTTGCCGCCCATAAAGACTATTCCATCCACCTGTTTCCCGAGCATAGTATTAAGCAAGTGCAGCTCCTTTTCGATATTCTGATCGGAGTTGCTGAGAATGATATTGTATTTATACATTGTCGCAATATCTTCTATACCCCTTGCCAACTCTGCAAAAAAGGTGCTTGAAATATCTGGAATAATCACACCGACTGTAGTCGTTTTTTTGCTTGCCAGCCCTCTCGCAACTGCGTTGGGGCGGTATCCAAGCCGGTCAATTACTTCCATTACCTTTTTTCTGGTTGCGGGTTTAACATTCGGGTTGCCATTTACTACACGAGAAACCGTTGCCATTGATACATTCGCTTCTCTTGCCACATCATATATTGTTACATTCATTACTGACACTCCTTCTTTAATTAGCGATCACATTTATTACTTTATATTTTACAGCAACACGACATAACCTACTCATTTTTTATCCTATTTTGTGAGTAGTTACACATGAACAATTATGTATCTAATCATACGACAGTCCAGGAATTGCCGCAATGTCAAGGCTTATATTTCTGAAAAAAACTTAATATTTCACTTTACAAGCGAAAAAGAGCCCTCTGCTATTAGCAGAAGGCTCTCCATATTTTGAATAGTTCCTTTGTGCTGAATCAGAATACGTGAACAGCTCTCATCGACTGGATTAGAACCACTCCTGACAGATCTGCTCCAGCGAACGGCTCTTATCAGCCGGATTAGAGCCACTCCCGAAGGATCTGCTCTCGCGAACGGCTCTTCTTCCCAAGGTCACACTCTCAACAATGCTGAAGATTGAAGTTCGGACATAAAATGGTCAAATTGATGTAAGTCCATCTGCTGTGCCGAATCTGAAAGGGCAACAGCAGGGTCAGGATGAACTTCAGCCATTACGCCATCTGCACCGATTGCCAAGGCTGCTTTTGCTGCCGGAAGGAGCAAGTCTCTGCGGCCTGTTGAGTGTGTAACGTCAACAAGTACAGGCAAATGTGTTTCCTGCTTAAGGATTGGAACTGCAGAAATATCAAGTGTATTTCGTGTTGCCCGCTCATAGGTGCGGATTCCGCGCTCACATAGGATGATCTGTCCGTTCCCCTGGGACATGATGTATTCCGCAGCATTAATGAATTCTTCAATTGTAGCTGCAATTCCACGCTTTAATAGAACTGGCTTATTTACAGCACCCGCAGCTTTTAATAGCTCGAAGTTTTGCATGTTTCTTGCACCGATTTGAATAACATCAATATAATCTACGGCTGTTTCAATATCATTAGGGCTTACAATTTCAGAAATAACGGCCAGATCATATTCATCTGCCACTCTTTTTAAAATTTTCAGGCCTTCAAGGCCAAGACCCTGGAAATCATATGGCGATGTTCTTGGCTTATATGCTCCTCCGCGAAGAAGCTTAAGCCCTTTTGCTTTTACAGCTTCTGCAACAGTTGCTACCTGCTCATACGATTCAACTGCACATGGGCCAAAAATAAGATGAGGATTGCCATCTCCTACTTTTTCACCTTTTAAGTCCACAATTGTGTTTTCAGGCTTCTTTTTGCGTGAAACAAGAAGTGCTTTTCTATGATCATCTTTTTGAAGTTCAAGACCTGCTTTAAAAATTTCCTTGAACATATGCTCAATTGTTGAATTTTCAAAAGGACCGTCATTATGCTCTTTTATCAAATCCAGCATTTTGCGTTCCCGGACAGGATCATAACGATAAACCCCTTGTGTTTCCTTTACTCTGCCGATTTCTTGAACAAGTTCTGCTCTTTCGTTGATTAAAGATAAAAGCTGAAGATTCAGCTCATCCACTCGATTACGAAGTTTATCTAGCTCATTATTGCTCATTTCCTGTCCCTTCCTTTCGATTCTGAGATTTAGCCGTGATGGTTTCAGGATTTATGTTCAGGATGCATACACCGTTAAACATTTCCATCTTTCTCTTTTACGGCCTCTTGATATGTGATACATTTTTTATAATTAGGGTTATTATATATGAATTATTCAGACATGTCACGAAAAATTTCTTTATTAATTAAACGCTTTTAAGTAATAAAGCGATTTTAAGGCTAAATTAAGCATTTCTATGACAATTAAAAAGAAGGTGTATTGCTTTGGATGGACAAAAAAAGCTGTTTGCACTGGATATAGGCACTCGCACGGTGGTCGGAATTATTCTGGAAGAAGACGGCGGCCAATACCATGTGAAAGACATCGTGATTAGGGAACATGCAGAGAGGGCCATGCTCGACGGCCAGATTCATGATGTTCCGGCTGTTTCAAAGATTATAGCAGAAATCAGGGATGAACTTGAAGTGAAACATGGCCCATTAAAAAAAGTTTGTGTAGCAGCGGCAGGCAGGGCTTTAAAAACGGAAAGATCTGAAATATCGGTCAGCATTAAAGGCAAACCGATGATGCAAAAACAGGATATTCTTCACCTTGAATTAAGTGCTGTTCAGCAGGCACAGGCAATCGCTGCAGAAAAGCAGGCAGCTGAAAAAAGCTTTTATTACTATTGTGTTGGATATTCGGTTTTATACTATCGTCTTGATGGTGAAGAAATCGGCAGCCTGATTGATCAGCAAGGGGATGAAGCATCAGTTGAAATCATTGCTACCTTCCTGCCCAAGGTTGTAGTGGAGTCGCTCATCTCAGCTCTTCAAAGGGCTGGCCTGGAAATGGAAGCCTTAACACTGGAGCCAATTGCAGCTATTAATGTCCTTATCCCTCCTTCAATGAGAAGGCTTAATGTGGCGCTTGTTGATATCGGTGCCGGAACATCTGATATTGCCATAACAGATTTGGGCACAGTTACTGCATTTGGAATGGTTCCTGTAGCAGGCGACGAAATCACCGAAGCCATCAGTGACCAGCTTCTTCTGGATTTCCCTCTAGCCGAAAAGGCAAAAAGAGACTTGCATCAATCCAATACGATTACTGTCACAGATATTCTAGGCTTCCAATCAGAAATCAGTAAAGAAGAAACAATTGAAAAAATTTCTCGAGCGCTTGAACGCTTGACAAATTCCATCTGCGGCGAAATATTGCGGCTTAATAACAGGCCGCCAAAAGCTGTCATGCTGGCAGGCGGCGGGAGCTTAACACCTGGACTCCCTGAAAGAATAGCAAACAGACTGGGGCTTCCCGCAAATAGAGTTGCCATTAGGGGAATTGATGCAATCAGCGGACTAAATTTACCGGATTATACAAATCAAGGCCCTGAATTAGTCACTCCAATAGGAATCGCAATTGCCGCTAAAAAAGCTCCGGTCCAGTATTGCACTGTTTACGTCAACGAACAGCCTGTCCGGCTGTTTGAGGTTAAAGACCTGACAGTCGGGGATGGTCTGCTGGCAGCAGGAATAAAAATGAATAAGCTTTATGGGAAGCCCGGGCTTGCCATGATTATCAATTTAAATGGGCAAAACATTACAATCCCGGGAAGCCATGGAGAAGCCCCAGTCATCACACGCAACAGCTTTCCAAGCGCTTTGGATGAAGAAATCAAATCTGGGGATATCTTAACAGTTTCAAAAGGGCGTGACGGATTGCCTGCTGAAGTTTGCGTAAAGGATTTAATTGACGAAGTTCCTGAAAAATCAATCACTATTAACGGAAAGCAATACACAATTCATCCTGCTCTTACCTGTAATGAAAAAGCCGCCACGCTTGAGCAGATTCTTGCTGATCGGGATAAAATAGAGTGCAGGGTTCCCGAAACAGCTGAAGACATCTTAAAATATTTAGATCTGGAAAATCTATTAAACGAACTAAAGCCTTTTCGAATCAGCATTAACAAGAAAGATACTTTTCTCCCGCGCCATTCCGGAAAGCTATTTAAAAACGGGCTTGAGGTGAATTGTCACAGCATAGTCGATGATGGTGACAGTCTTCAAATTGAAAAAGGAAGCACTCTGACTGTAAAGGAATTAGCACGTATTAAGCAGCTGGCACTTCAGGAAAGCATTCCGGTCATTTTTAACGGCAAGAAAATAGAGCTGTCCAGAGGAATACTCGAATTCCAGAGAGAAGGAATTGTCCTCAACGAAGATGATGTGATATCTGCTGGTGATGCCATTGCAATCCTGGAAAAGCCAAGAACTCCCTTTATTTTTCAGGATATATTCAGCCATGTTAATATTGATATGCCTGCTTCCTCTTCGGGCGGCTTTATACTTTTGAAAAATGGAGAAAAAACTTCTTTTCATGAACCAGTAGCGCCTGGCGACAACCTCAAAATTGTTTGGCCAGCCATAACTAATAAACCGTCAACTCTAAAATATAGCTAAAAATTAAAAACCCATCCGATTGGATGGGTTTTATTTGTTTTCCTCAATAACTCTCAAAAGGGAGTCATATGTAACTTTCCAATGCGATGCATGCCATACAACATCTCCTTTATTAAACAGAATTGCCTGAGGAGATTCATGTTTAATATGAAACGTTTCTGCAATGTGATTGGATAAAGGGCGATCTTCCTGAACAACTAAGTAATAAGCATTTACATCTTTATGCTCTTTTACAAAGCTTTCATATTCTTCATACGCCGCTCCGCTCACGGGGCATGTGGAACTATGCTTTAAAACCAGCAGCTGCCCGCCTGATTTCACCTCTTGATCAAATGCTTCATGACTTTCAAATTTTTTCATTTTTATTTCCTCCAATCCAAGCCAGGCAATGCCTTGCTCTTTTAAAATCGCCTTTATCAAAGATTGCTATTTTAGGGTTAAGAATTCTGCCCGCTGATATCTGTTCCAGGCACACAGCGAACCCGCGGGGCGAGTGCCTGAAGGGCTTGTCCTGCGTATTCTTACACTTCCCGCTCCTCCCGCAGATTTTGAAATGTTTCGTCGAATAGCACCGCACGAAGAAAGTCCGTTTTCGAGGATCAAGTGCCCACAGGGAAGATCAGTTCAGCAAGTTAAACATTTTGAAAAAGCAGCAAACAGCTTAAGAAATTAAATAACGGTGAAGTAATCGTACCACTTCACCGTTGTTTAAACAAATAAAATTAATTATACTTTTGCTCGGTTTCGTCAAAAGCTTTTTTCGTTTCTTCCAGCTTAATTTGGATTTCCGCATCATTTACTGGCGCATTTCCTTCAGTCTGAAATGCTTCGTTATTGATGGCTTCTCCCTCTTCTTCGGCTGTGCCATTTGCAGAAGCTTGTCCATTTTCTTTTAAGCTCTTCACTTTATTTACAAGCTGATTGGATTGCTTGGTCACTGTTTGAGTTAATACATTTGTTTTCTCTTTCGCTGCATTAGCCAGTTCAGTTCCTTTTGTCATTGCTGTTTCACGATACTGTCCTGATTTTTCTTTTAAGATAGCCGCTTTTTCGCTTAAATCACTCTGAAGTTCTTTCCCTGATTTTGGAGCCAGGAACAAAGCGGTAGCTGCGCCAACCATGCCTCCTATAAGAGCACCAATCATAAAATCTTTCGTATTGATATTTTCCTCTGTTTTCACCTGGTTTGAATCAAATTGAGTACGTTCTTGAGTATTCATTCTCTTTTTTCCTCCTCTAATTCTAGTATCTTGCTCTCTCTCTCTGGCGTTCGGGCGGAAGCATTTGTTTCTCGCCTACATTGTACTGATAGGGGTCTTCTTTTCTCATTTTCCACTTATCCTTGATTTCAAGAAGAACATTGCTCCACTGAACTACCTGTGAGATTTTATCTTTATTCTGTTCAAGCTGTGTATTGACAGAAGATGTGATTTTCTGAATGGATCCATTGAATTTGCGGACAGAGTCACCAACTTCTTTTACCGCTGTTACGACACTGTTCAGATTCTCAGACTTCTGCTGAATATCTGTTGCCAGTGAATTAGTTTTATGCAGCAGGACTGTTGTTTCCTTCGTGACACCATCTAATTGCCTTTCAAGACCTGCCAATGTGTGTGATACGTTATCTAATGTCCCTTGTAAGGATTTTAATGTTTTTGCCAAATAAATGACCAAAACCAGGAATGCAATCGCAATGACTGCTACACTTAAGTATAAAATTATTTCCAATTCCTACACCTCCGGTTGTCTGTATAATACCTTTTTACCCAGATGCACTGCCTCTAAACCAGGAGTACATTAATAGATTCCACTTGTAATGTCCAAATTCCTTCTCATACGGTTATTTTCATCTGTTAAAGTAAATATTAGCACAATTGGAAAAGATTAAACAAAATCATTTATTTCGGGTACAATAATAGTTGTCGGAAAAATAAATTTAATGGAGGAATTTATCCATGAAAGATCCCCGTATTGAAAAACTCGCGAAAAATTTGATTAACTATTCAGTCCGTCTTCAGAAAGGCGAGAAAATTCTTATTGAAAATTTTGGTCTGCAGAAAGAACTAGTGACGGCACTGGTGAAGGAAGCATACGCTGCTGGAGGATATCCATTTGTATCTTTAAAAGATCATCAGGTGGATCGTTCCCTGCTATTAGGAGCACAAGAAGAGCAATTCAATATGATGGCTGAATTTGAAGCAAATGTTATGAGCAAAATGGATGCATACATAGGACTTCGTTCCGGGGACAACATCAACGAACAGGCTGATGTGCCGGATGATAAAATGAAAATCCATGGATCGACAATCGGGCAAAAAGTACATAGAGAAATCCGTGTGCCAAAAACGAAGTGGGTGGTTCTCCGCTATCCTAATGCTTCCATGGCCCAATTGGCAAAAATGAGCACAGAGGCATTTGAAGATTTCTATTTTGATGTCTGCAATTTGGATTACGGTAAAATGGACAAAGCAATGGACAGCCTTGTGGAATTAATGAATAAAACAGATAAAGTCCGAATCACTGGTCCTGGTACAGATCTGTCCTTCTCGATTAAGGATATACCGGCGATCAAATGCTCCGGCCAGATGAATATCCCTGATGGAGAGGTCTATACAGCCCCTGTCCGTGAGTCTGTTAACGGCATTATCACCTATAACACACCATCCCCATACCATGGTTTTACCTTTGAAAATGTAAAACTGACATTTAAAGACGGAAAAATCGTGGAAGCGGAAGCAAATGACAGCGAACGCCTTAATAAAATCTTTGATACAGATGAAGGTGCGCGCTATATTGGTGAATTCGCCATTGGAGTTAACCCTTATATTCTACATCCGATGCAGGATATCCTGTTCGATGAGAAAATCGATGGAAGCTTCCACTTTACTCCGGGACAATGCTATGACGAAGCGTATAATGGCAATAAATCCAATATCCACTGGGATATGGTCAATATCCAGCGTCCTGACTACGGCGGGGGTGAGATCTACTTTGACGATGTTTTAATCCGTAAAGACGGGCGGTTCGTTATTGCTGAATTGGAACCGTTAAATCCTGAGAACTTAAAATAAACTCTATGAAAAAAAGGATGCTTCCTGAGCGGAGCATCCTTTTTTATATATTATAATTGGTTTTCGTATGCCTGCTGGAATTTTTGGATATCCCCGGCACCCATAAACATAATTACGCTTTCCTCATGATTCCTTAGGACAGCAGTTTCTTCTTCGTTTAAAATTTGTGCATTCGGAATTTTTTCCTTTAAGTCATTAATCGTGAGTTTTCCATGGTTTTCACGAGCAGAGCCAAAAATTTCACAAAGATAAACTTTGTCAGCCAAATTTAAGCTTGATGCAAAATCTTCAAGAAAGGCCTGAGTTCTCGTAAAGGTATGCGGCTGGAAAACCGCGACAACTTCTTTATCAGGATACTTTTGTCTGGCAGCTTCTACAGTTGCCTTAATTTCTGTCGGATGGTGTGCATAGTCATCAATAATTACCTGAGAGCCCACTTTCTTCTCGGAAAATCTTCTTTTCACCCCTCCAAAGGAAAGAAGCTGTTCCCGAACAATCTTCGCATCGATCTCTTCATAGTGACATAAAGCGATGACAGCTAAAGAGTTCAAAACGTTATGATCTCCATAGGCGGCAATTGAGAACGTCTCATAGAAGGTATTGCGGACAAAAACGTCAAATGTTGTCCCTTCAGTCGTCTTTACCACATTGCGTGCCTGGAAATCATTTTCATCCCCAAAACCGTAAAATACGACAGGCACTTTAGCCTGGATTTTTTGCAGCTGCTCGTCATCACCGCATGCAAAAATGCCCTTGTTCACTTGCCAAGACATTTCCTGAAAAGCAGAGAAAACATCTTCAACATTGGCAAAGTAGTCAGGGTGGTCAAAATCTATATTCGTCATAATTGCATAATCCGGGTAATAAGAAAGGAAGTGTCTTCTATATTCGCAAGCTTCGAAAACAAAATACTCAGCCTTTTCGTCCCCTTTGCCCGTACCGTCTCCAATTAGGAAGGAAGTTGGTTTTGCACCTCTCATAACATGTGCAAGCAAGCCTGTAGTCGATGTTTTTCCATGTGCTCCTGTCACTGCGATACTTGTAAAATTCTTCATAAAGTCACCTAAAAAGCGGTGATAGCGCACTACAGGCAAGCCAAGCTTCATTGCTTCCTCAATTTCTTCATGCGTGTCCGGATATGCATTCCCGGCAATTACCGTCATGCCCGGCTGTATATTTTCCTTTTGAAAGGGAAGGATCTTTATTCCGGATTTTTCAAGTGCAACCTGCGTAAAAAAGTGTTTCTCAAAATCGGAGCCTTGAACCTGATAGTTCATATCATGCAGAACTTGTGCCAATGCACTCATTCCGGACCCCTTTATACCTACGAAATGGTAAATAGTCATATAAAGAACCTCCAACCATCGTATATCTGTAAAACAGTATATGACATATATCTAGTTTTGCGCATATCCCCTGTGAGGACATACTTCCGTGACTGTGCTGCTATGCTATTCTGCTGTAAATTATTTTACTTGCGCTTTAATGTATTGAATCATTATATCATTAATCAATTTTAAAAACTATGTAACGTATTGCCAGCTGTTTATTCTTTGAATATAAAATATAAGACATTAGATTTCAGGAAGACTCTCTATTCTCGCACCGGAGCTGTTAAGCACTGCGGCAAGGATGCAATCTCAGAATTGAGCCTTCCATTTCTAATGGGAAGTATCGCTCAGTTATTCAACCTTCTCAAGGCGGGGGTTAGGGCGGTAACGTCGTCCTGCCTTGGCTGCATGTTTGCCGTCTATCATCACATTATCCCCTGTAAACCCAGTGTTGATCTTCAACAGGCTGCTTCCGACACCGTAGGTATCTACCGGTACACCTTTTTCTTCAAATTCTCTGATTCGTGATTCGGTGAAACCTCCGCTCACCACAATCTTGACATGGCCGAAGCCTTCGTCATTAAGTGCTTTTCTTAAAGCAAAAATAAGTTCAGCATTGACTCCGCGCGGGTCAAAAGTCCCCAGGAGATGCTGATTTCTTAAGAAATATTGATCTATCATTGTTCGGGATGTGTCAACCCTTACACCGATAAGTTCATCGCCAAAAGCCCTTGCGACTTTCAGGGAATCCGTAATGGCATCATTATTGTAATCTACCAGCGCAACTAAATCGTCTTCAGGAAACGTCTCCTGATAAGCTTCAGTAGCCGCAACGATATCTCCTTTAAACATTTGAATCAGTGCGTGCGGCATTGTTCCCATGCCCTTTTTGCCCCACCATTCGTTCATGGCATGGGTTGCCTGGGCTGTTGCACCCCCAATATAGGCAGCATATCCATCACCTGCCTGGGTGGTGAAATGATCATCACGGTCCCCCATGAAGATGACCTGTTTTTGAACACCGGAAACTCCTGCTGCCTTTACCACATTATAAACATTTGTGGCAACAGAAGTTCTTCTGGCCAATATGCCGTCAATGATTCCCTCGAGATAGCCAAAATCCTGATATCTTCCTGTTATGGTCATTACTGTTTCAAAGGGTGAAATCTTGTCTCCATCTTTTAAAGAATGGATTTCCAAATCATCCGGCCGGTCCGCAAATGTTTTTAATAGCGCAATTACCTCATCTGTACCGCATAGAACGGCATGATTCTTTTGAAAGAACTGCATGGTTACAATTTTATCTGCGTGATATTTCTTAACAATTTCTCTAGTCTTTAAGAAGTAAACCGCTGAAAACCAGCCATCCCTTACTCGTTCATCAAATTTAAAGGTCTGGTTTGTCAGACGCTTTATTTCTCCCTTAACCTTCATTTCAATTTCCTTCATCCCAAGCTCCTTACAAACATGAAAGAAAGCAGATTTGCCTGCAGACTTGGCGCAGCAAGGAGCAGGCCTATATGCCGGCTGGGGGCCAGCTTGAATGCTTTCTTCGTTATCTTAGTAGTTATTTATATTATTTTAAACATGCAAGTAAAGAATACCATGGATTAATTTAATGTACTAGTGTCTTGTATGGATTCAAGATCAGCAGCAGTAATAAGGACATCCCTTGGTTTGCTTCCTCTATTTTCTGAAATAAACCCTTGTTTTTCCATCATATCAATCAGCCTGGCTGCCCTATTATAGCCTATTTTAAATCTTCTTTGCAGACTTGAAGTGGAAGCGGATCCCTGATCAACAACAAACTCGCATGCTTCAAAAAACAGTTCATCCTCTTCTTCAATGGCTTGGGCTTTTTTCAGAAGTTCTTCCTGCTCAAATAAATAATCAGGTTCTTGCTCCCTGCGTACATGAGCTACGACATCATCAATTTCTTTGTCAGAAACAAATGTCCCCTGAAGTCTGACCGGCTTTGAGGACCCATTTTCAAGGAAAAGCATATCGCCGCGGCCAAGCAGTTTTTCGGCTCCGCTTATATCGATAATTGTTCTGGAATCAATTTGGGATGACACGGAGAATGCAATTCTTGTTGGGACGTTTGCCTTTATTAAGCCGGTAATAACATCTACCGAAGGACGCTGGGTTGCAATAATCAAATGCATTCCGCAGGCACGGGCTTTCTGTGCAATCCGGCAGATTGCTTCTTCCACATCAGCCGGCGACATCATCATAAGGTCTGCGAGCTCATCGATCACAATGACCATAAATGGAAGCTTCTCTGAATATTGCTGATGCTCTTCTGCCAGCTCATTAAAACGGTTTATATCCCGCACACCGGCATGGGCGAATAATTCATATCTTCGCTCCATTTCCTCTACAGCCCATTTCAAAGCAGCTGTTGCTGCTTTGACATCGGTAATAACCGGGCTTACCAAATGAGGGATTCGATTATATGGCGCAAGCTCGACCATCTTCGGGTCAATCAGAAGAAGCTTCAATTCTTCCGGACTCGCCTTATACAAAAGGCTTATCAGGATCGTGTTGATGCAGACGCTCTTTCCTGATCCCGTTGCACCGGCAATTAAACCGTGCGGCATTTTTCTTAAATCCGTGACAATCGGCTTGCCTGAGATATCCAGCCCAAGCACAGCTGTTAATGGGGAGCTGCCATTCTGGAACTCAGGTGTGTTTATGATCTCACTGATAAATACCGGACGGCTGCTCTGGTTTGGAACCTCAATGCCGATTGTATGCTTTCCTGGTATTGGTGCCTCAATCCTAATATCCCTGGCTGCCAGACTAAGCTTTATATCATCCGAGAGGTTCGTGATTTTATTCACCTTGACCCCGGGTTCAGGCTGCACTTCAAATCTTGTAACCGAAGGTCCTTGCGTAACATTTACAACCCTGGCCCTGACATTGAAATTCTGCAGGGTGGAGTTTAAAATCTGTTCCTGTTCGTAAAGCCAATCAGAAGTTTCATTCATGATTACCGGCGGCGTTAGTAATGTCTGGGAAGGAAATTGATAATAGGAAATGTCATCCTCCTCACGATATAACTGCTGTTCCTCTATTTTGTCCGATTCTGGTAAAGGTGAATAATCTTCAATCCTTTCAGCTGAAGCAGCAGACTGCTGAATGCTTTCAGATGGAAACATCGCGATATTATTTTTTTTTTCATCTGCCGGTTTTGTTATTTTCTCTTGCTGGTTCAATTTTTTTCTGTCATTGTTCAGCATAATGACATTGAATGGGATTGACCCTCTGGAAGATGGCTTTTCTTCATGTACAATCTTTTCCTGCTCCGAATCAGTTACCTCTTCATTCTCTGATTCTATGTTTATATCCTGATTTAATTGATTGTTATCCGTGACAGTTAGAGCCTCTTGCTCAGATAGAGCATGCGGTCCCAAGTCATCCTGTCCTGGGATTTCTTCTGTTTCTTCTTCTGTTTCCTCTTCATAAAGAGCCTCTTCAATCATGTTTGCAAGTGACCTGCTGATTTCTGATTTCCCCTCTTGATCCATGCTCTCTTCCTGGTTTAAAGGCTCATTGCCGGCTGGCTTGGCAGCATCATTATGACTGAAAGGCTCCAGCTCATCCTGTCCTGCTGCATTTACTTCCTCTTCATAACGATCTGATTCAGAGTTTTCCTCCGGAAATTCAAACATTAATTCAGAGGCTTCACCAATTTTATATTTTTTTACTGCTGTTTCCTCTGATTCAAGTGCAGCTGCCTGACCCCGGAACTCTTCTTGCTTATCAGAAATGACAGTATCTCTATCTTTAAGGGGTTCGTTTTCCCTCGTTTTCGTCCGTTTAACAGGAGCCTGCTGAATTTTACGCATAACCTCATCATATGTAATTTCCCTGCGGCTGCTTTCCTGTTCCCCGTTATCTGGCTGATCTTTTTGAGTGTTTGAACCGGGTCTCTTAAATCCGTATATCGGGGATGGAATTTCTGTTGGCTGGAAAGGCCTTTTCTTATTGGCCGCCTCTCTTTCGTTGCGTGTCATTATCTTTTCTTCACTCGCAGGTGATGGGGCAGGATTTCTCTTCCGCTCCCTTTCTGCAGAACGGGACACCCTTTTTTCATGGAAAGGAGAATCCTCTGATTTTTTCTGCCGCTCTGTTTCTCTTCCCCTTGGCTCCCGTTTTTCAGGTGTTTCTTTAACTGTCTGTCTGAGGCTATGATCCTGCTTTTTCTGCCTGTTATTTTCCCGGGCTGCTTCGCTGTCAGGTATGACCGGAAAACGAAATTGGCCTTTTGGGTATTGATAGACTACTTTAGCATCTACATCTCTTGAACTTTCTTTTGTGCTTTGAGAAGGAGGAGGCTGTTTCTCATCGTTTCTCTCATCTGTGTATTCTTCAAATTCCTCATATTCTTCTTCATTATCTTTAAACATATGAAAAAGCTTCTTAATCCAGCTCATATATATCAACTCTTTCCATCAAAAACTTATTAGACTATCTCTATTATTTTAGCAGTTATTCACAGATTTTGAATAAGAAATCCGAGAATGAGTCCTTTTAAAGGCAGAATGGGTAAATTTACAAACAAACACTAGGTACAGACATACTTTCGGCTTAGGCCAGGTTTATGATTTATTTGTACAGGCATCTGACTTTTTTCACAGTACTATTTTTCTTTTAATAGAAATAATGATTAATAGATAATTCGAAAATAATATTACTCTCCTGGGGGTTTAATTCTTTTTTTCAGGATGAGTCTGCGCGTTTAACAAAAAAAGGACCACATCGCTGTGACCCTAAAGTGCTATTGCTTTTTATTCTTACCCAAAATAAATATTGGTTCAAACTCTCCATTTTCGTATAAGAATGAAAGGGAAGTGATCGGCACTCTGCCGCTCGCAAAGAAACTCATAGTCATCTGGGCGAGAACATCATAGCCTGTTTCATTTTTAATATCAGCAATGATCAATACATCCTGATGCGGAACTGCTACTGCCATAGTTCCTTCTGTTTTTCGGCTCATTTCTTTGATGAACGAATCATTCAGTATCCGGCTCGCATCGTATCCATCATTTTTATTTAAGAAATAGAAAGTATTGCCTGCTACAGTATCCGATTTCAGATCTGTCGTGAGAGATCTGACATTAAATAGTGCCGTTTCCCTAATTCTTTCAGGATCCCATCCTTCTTTTTCCATTAGCTGGGCATCTATAAGACGATACGTTTTACCTAGATCAAGGGCATAGTATATGCGAGTCTCAGCAGTGTGTTCATCTGTTAAGAAAGGAACGCCATCTTGTGACTCGCCAGGAAAAGAGGTGGATCGGATGACCGGAAATATGTTTTTTTCATGCCCGGATAAATGGGCATCCTCCACCATAGCTTCTAATCCTTCCTCCACATAGTAAACAACCTCATCAATTGCTTTCTCCTTTTGCTCCTGCCATTTAGCAATGATGCCCGGAAGAGTGATGGTGATCCCTTTACCGGTGTCCTTATTTTCAATTCTGAGCTGATCCTTTTCCCTGTCAAAAGAAAATACCCGATTCTCTTTTGCTAAACGCTGCTCCAATTCATTTTTCATCTTTCTGCTATCCATTTTCATATATAAGTCCCTCCTTATGGGGATCCATTTCAGATTCATTTTACACTAATAAACCCTCCTGCTTCAAAAGAGATACAGGAGGGTCTAAAAGGAAAGCTCCTCACCTAACCCCGGCAAGTATAAGCCTAGCCCTCCAAGAAAGTGATTTTTCCTTCTGGAAGGTGATTGTCTCAACCAGACAAGCTTGTAACCTCGAGGGCAGGCACTGGAGTCTAAATGTAAACAGGTTTAGTTTTCCAGAGTTTGAATAAAGTTCTCGATTTCTTCCTGTGTTTTGCGGTCTTTGCTGACGAAGCGGCCAAGTTCATTGCCATCTTTGTATCCAACAAAGCTCGGGATGCCAAAAATATCAAGTTCAATGCAAAGATCAATGAATTGATCGCGGTCTACATAAACGAAAGTATAATCACTATATTTTGCTTCGATTTCAGGCAATACCGGTTCAATCACCCGGCAATCAGGACACCAGTCTGCTGAAAACATGAAAATGTGTTTCCCGCTGCTGCGCATCTCGTTAAATTGTTCCGCTGATTCCAATTTTTTCATTTTCTTTCGCCCCCTGTGCTGATTTGCATGTCTCCATATTGGATCCAGCCTTTTTTCCTCATATATTCAGATAATATCAGGCTGATGAGAGCGGGTCCAATAATATGCAAGACAATAACCTTCATCCAAACGTCAGTACCGAAGCCCATCGTGGTAAAAGTCATAATCTGGCCAACAAGCCCGCTAGTTCCCATCCCTGCCCCTGCAGCATTGTTTTCCATTAGCCATAAGGTCGTGCCAAATGGTGCGAGGATTGCTCCTGCGATTGTAGGCGGAATAAGAATGCGCGGGTTTCTGATAATATTAGGCACCTGCAGCATGGATGTTCCAATTCCAATCGCAATTAATCCGCCCATTTTATTTTCCCTGTAGCTGCTTACAGCGAAGCCGACCATTTGAGCTGCACAGCCAATCGTAGCAGCTCCAGCTGCAACTCCATGCAAATCAAGCATCATCGCAATGGCAGCTGAAGAAATAGGAGCCGTCAAAGCAAGCCCCATTAAAACCGCCACAATGATGCCCATGAGGATTGGCCTTTGCTCAGTTCCCCACATGATCAGGCTGCCAAAGCTTTTCATTCCAAAATCAATTGCCGGTCCAATAAGTGTTGATACGACATAACCCGCACCAATGGTTACAAGCGGAGTTACAATAATATCCACTTTTGTTTCCTTACTGACTAATTTTCCTAGTTCTGTGGAAATAAGGGCCGCAGCGAAACTCCCTGCCGGTCCACCAAGAGCAGCACCTGCAGCACCGCTTGCGATGGCTGAAAATACAACCAGCGGAGGAGCATTCAATCCGTATGCAACTGCCACTCCAATAGCAGGCCCCATCAGCCCCATAGCGAGAATACCCATATCCTGTAAATATTTTATATCAGTCTGTTCGCCGATTGTCTTGATGATCAGCCCGATGATCAGCGAAGCAAACAACCCTAGCGCCATGCTGCTCAGCGCATCTATAAAATAAACTTTAGCTGAAAGGGTAACCCCTTTTCTATTCAGAAATTCTCTCATTTTTTTCCCCCTATGTAAAAGTTGTGCAATTATAAGATAACATATGTAAAGACACTTGTAATATAAAATTCCTGTATTCTTATTGTTCTTTTAATAGGGGTTTTCTATTATATAAATAAAAAATCATCTGATAAAAAGACAAAACAAAAACGAAGGACATCGTCCTTCGCTTTAGTTATTTATTTAACAGAATTAGCTATTTCCATCATCGCAGCGGCGTCAGAGGATAAGTTTCTGCTCTTAGCCTGCGTTGATAATTTTACGCCGCCAATCCCGACGACCAATTCATGTTCATCCTTTTTTCCCTTGTTGATTAATAGGAAGCCATTATGTCCATCCTTCGTAAATGTCTCCTTAACTTCGTATTTATCTTTCTGCTTAAGCGTCGCATCAAGGACAACCTTGCTTTCCGGACCTTCATGCTGATTGTAAAAAAGAATATATCGCTTCGAGCCGTTTTTTAGAATAATGTTATTGGGGCTTTCCTCTTCTACTTCATAGCCGAAAGGCAAATAGTACTCTATATCTTCAAACTTATGATTTGTCTTTTCAGGTGATTGGTTAAATGCTTTCTCGGCAGCATTCTTTGCGGCGGTTTGCTCTTCTTCAAACGATGCTGAACAGGCACTTAGCAGTATAAATGAAATAAATAAGAGCAAGGCTGCGGTGAATCTTTTACTCATTCTATTGTCCCCTCCTTGCAAGGATTTCATATCCTTTCCTATCATACATTTCTTCTTAATAGTCTGACAAGCCTTCATATCAGTATTGCCAGCCTTTTCACTGCATTACTTACTAGAAGAAATGTTAAAATATAAGAATATTGCATAAAGGAGGAAAAAGAATGGAAATAACAGTCTATTTAGCAGGTGAAATACATTCGAATTGGCGCAGCGAGTTAAAGGAGAAGGCTAAATCACTCAAGCTCCCAGTTCATTTTACAGGTCCCATGGAAAATCATGATCGTTCTGACATGATTGGGGAGGAAATTCTCGGAAAGCAGCCTGATGCCATTTTCCGGGACGAAGCTGCTTCAAGTATAAATAATCTAAGAACACAGCTTCTAATGCAAAAATCAGATCTGGTGATTGCATTATTTGGTGAAAAGTACAAGCAGTGGAACACCGCCATGGACGCAAGCGCAGCTGCCGCTCTTGGAAAACCGCTGATCCTCATCCGTCCAAAGGAGCTTCACCATCCCCTCAAAGAGCTTTCAAGTAAGGCAAATGTTACAGTTGAAACTGTCAGCCAGGCATTGAAGGTTCTGTCATACATCTTCGAAACTGAATAGATAGACTAAAAAGCCTCCAGAAAAAATGGAGGCTTTTTTGGTCAAACTTTACTTATCATTGATGTGCCCGGTTCTGTGCCCATGCATTGTGATATTTAACATAGAGAAAATCATCACAAGGGGCAAGGTGTGCCCGCCTCTTCAGGTGATTACGACAAATTGATTCCAATCATAATTATCACAATTCACCACAATAACTGAATAGCTTAGGAACTAAGCTAACTTCTTTTTCTATATTCATATTGTCCGATAAGAAGCTTCATTACATGTGAAAACATGTCAGCACGATCGATCTGCCCATTTGTAAAAATCCCCACAGCCCCTTCATTTTTGCGGATATTTTCCTTTTTAGTATAATCATCCATTACCGGGCCCAGTTCTTCGCCAGCTAAAAGCCGTTCTGCAACAGCTTCAGGAATCGGAATCCTGGCACCTCCTACAATAATCGGAGGTCTCCCATTCTCCGCGAGAACTCCCCAATTACAGAGAAAAAGCCCATATGGAGTTTGCTGCACACCGCCCTCTAATCCAATGCCGATTTGTCCACCTGAGATGTCAAGTGCCCCATATGCTCTGTTGATGGCCCCTTGAATCGTTTCTTCATCCGAAAACGGCTGATCGTTCACTCCTGATGGCACATCTTCGGACATAATGTCAGCTTCATAACCACTAAAGGCAGCTTGTACTGCCAAAATTTTTGCAGGGTTTTTTGAGCCAATAATGATTTTCATGAGTTCTCCTTTCATTTGACAGAAAAAGAGACAGCGCCTGCTGTCTCTTATGATTAACTGTTTTGACGAATCGTCTCTACTGTTGAACGGTCACAGGACTTTACAAGTTTAACAAGCAATTCTTTTGCCGCAGCATAATCGTCGACATGCACGATTGATGCATGTGTATGAATATAGCGGGAGCAAATGCCGATTACTGCACTTGGTACCCCTTCATTGGATACATGGACTTTTCCGGCATCGGTTCCGCCCTGTGAGACGAAATATTGATATGGGATGTTGTGCGATTCAGCTGTATCCAGAACAAATTCCCTCATGCCCCGGTGCGTTACCATTGAACGGTCCAGTATCCGAAGCAGAGCTCCTTTGCCTAAGTGTCCGAACTCGTTTTTATCCCCTGTCATATCGTTGGCAGGGCTTGCATCCAATGCAAAGAAAATATCAGGATTGATCATATTCGCTGCTGTCTGGGCACCTCTTAAGCCAACTTCTTCCTGAACAGTTGCTCCGGAATAGAGAATATTAGGAAGTGTTTCATTCCGGACTTCCTCTAAAAGTTCTACAGCCAATCCGCATCCGTAACGGTTATCCCATGCTTTCGCCAGAATTTTCTTTTCATTCGCCATAGGTGTAAATGGACAAATCGGCAGTATTTGCTGCCCGGGCTTAATGCCGATTCTTTTAGCATCTTCACGGTCATCAGCTCCAATGTCAATCAGCATATTCTTTATTTCCATCGGCTTTCTGCGCTTGGCTTCATCTAAAAGATGCGGAGGAATGGAACCGATTACTCCTGTCACAGTACCATGGTCAGTATTAATTTGCACTCTCTGTGCCAATAATACCTGACTCCACCATCCACCCAGTGTCTGAAAACGAATCATGCCATTATCTGTTATGCTGGTGACCATGAAACCTACTTCATCCATATGTCCTGCTACCATTACAGTAGGTCCGCTTTCATCGCCTCTTTTAACTCCAAAGATGCCTCCCAGCTTATCCTGAACAACTTCATCTGTATACTGGCTGATTTGTTCGCGCATGAACTTCCGGACAAAATGCTCGTTTCCAGGTGCCCCCGGCAACTCTGTCAATGTTTTAAAAAGCTGCAAAGTTTTTTCGTTCATATATTCTTCTCCTTTTTTCAATCAATGGATTGTATATGCAAATATGTATAATCTCATTTTACAGAACTTTCATACGTCTTTCCACCATTTCAGACAGGAAATTTCGATTGTCGAAATGCATTATTTATTTTAGTTCCAGCCTATTTTTGGTAAGATAGATTTGGAAAACTGAAAAAATAATATCGAACTGCCTATATCATCAGCCTGGGGAGGTGCAATTATGAATTGGAAGTCTTTTATTTTAGGTGTAGGGGTTGGTTTGGCCAGCGGATACGCAGCAAGGGAATTGCTTTCACAAAAAACTGCTGTTTCCCCGGAAAAAGCTTTAGCTAATGCAAAGAATGCCTTTAAACAGGAAGGTCCGATAAGCGGATCATGGATTCAAATGAAAGCTGAACCTTATGAAAAAGGCCATTTAAAATATCAAGTTTATAAGGGCGGCATTTCAAGATTTTCGGGTGAGGAAACAGAGCAATATGAGTTCATTGCAGATGCAGAGACGGGAACCATTTTAGACGTCTTTCCACTGCATTAAGAAAAGTGCTGGAACCAAAACACCCGCACTTAAAAGCTTCGGCTTTTGGCCGTGCGATATTTTTGCTGCCGCAGCCTTCCCTGACACAGGAGCCTCAAGTTCAGGACTTAAGGGGGCAGGCTGCTTGCTCTGGATAAGTAACGACATTTAAAGTGCATAAAAAAATCCCCGGATGGGGATTTCAGACTGTCGACAAACTCAATGAAAATTGAGCTTGTCTGCAGTCTTTCTTACGATTAGTCAAGCACCTTTAAACCGTTAATTTATTTTCTGTATAAATGAATCCCCTTCAACGTTGTGTTTGAAGAGGG
>NZ_VCRN01000035.1 GCF_009849585.1 Bacillus sp. ZZV12-4809 | reverse complement strand
TGCTCCAACTTCCGACACAAAAAGGAGAGAAGAGCCAGTCAGAGTCGGAACCCAGGCCACCTTCAGACATAAAAAGGAGAAAAGAGCCAGTTAGAGTCAGAAACCGGGCCACCTTCGGACACAAAAAGGAGAAAAGAGCCAGTTAGAGTCAGAAGTTGCTACAACTTCGGACACAAAAAGGAGAAAAGAGCCAGTTAGAGTCAGAAGCTGCTCCACCTTCCGACACAAAAAGGAGAAAAGAGCCAGTCAGAGTCAGAAGCTGCCCCAACTTGGACACAAAGGAGAAAAGAGCCAGTCAGAGTCAGAACCAAGGCCACCTTCCGACATAAAAAGGGAAAAGAGCCAGTTGGTGTCAGAACCCAGCTGCACCATCCATAAACACCCGCAAACCACCAGCTGTAAAGTAAAAATGCCTTGGAATAAGCTCCAAAGCCTCTTTACGCAAGCAAGTTGCCAAACCCCAGCGAATCCAGCCATAAAAATCCTACGTACTATAACGATTCTTCGCTGACTTTTTAAATGAAAACTGCGGTATGCTGATTCCGATCAGAATCAGCACAATCCCAAAAGTCTGTGCTTCTGATATTCTCTCGCCAAGGATCAGCATGGCGGCTGCAACAGCGGCCGGAAGTTCAGCAGAGCCTACAATCGTGGCAAGCCCTGAATCTAAGTGGGGTGAGCCAATTGCAAAGAATACAATTGGGAAGATGGCGCCAAACAATGCCATCAGCAGCCCGAATTTCCATAGGCCTCCAAGCTGGATGCCGCCGCTTATAATGACTGGGCCTGAAACAGCAGCAACCAGAAGAAGTCCGCCAAATGTGATGAAGATGCTTCTCTGAATGGTTGGGATTCCTTTGCCGGCCTTGCCGCTTGCAAAAATGAACACTGCAAATGTGACCGCAGATAATAAACCATAAATCAGGCCATCTGCTTGAATAGTATAGGATCCGGAATTAATCAGGTTGCTTGCAAATACGGTTCCAATAATAAGCATGATTGAAGAAATGATTTTGGCTTTGCCGGGCATCTTTCTTTCATATAGTGCTTCAAAAAGAATTCCAATCCAGGTGAACTGAAATAAAAGAACAACAGCGATGGATGCCGGGTTCCTGTCAAGACTCATGCCATACAGAATGCCTGTTAAGCTTAGGGAGGCACCGGTCAATAACAAAGCTGCCGCTTGTTTAAAAGTGATCTTCGTTCTTTTGATAAATGGGAAAGAAAGCAATAACAAAAGGAGCCCAATTAAATATTGGCTTCCGGTTAATTCAGGAACAGAGTGGCCGGCCTGAAGACCGAGTTTGACAATGGAGGCCAGAATGCCATAACTGCATGCGCCCAGAAAAATAAATAAGGAATATTTTAAGTTTGCCATTATGGAGACTCCTTTCTAAAAATAAATGAAGCAATCAGGTCAATCATAACACCTCAGAGAGCACAAAGGGCAAAAATTTTTTCAGCACAAAAATAAGAGCCAGTGATTATTCTCACTGACTCTTTTATCAAACTCAATTATTCTCCTAAGTAGGCATTCAGCATCCAAATATGCGTATCTAATTTTTCCAATAGGCCGATGGCAAAATCGCCTGTCACTTGATCTCCATGTTCCTCGGCAAGATCGGCTAAAGAAATTAACTCTTCTTTAATATGTTTATAATCGGAAGCAAGAGCGGCAACCATATCTTCTGCTTTCTTCTCCCCATTGGATTCTTCAAGAGTGGTAATGCTTAAGTACTCTTTAAATGTTGCTGCCGGTGAGCCGCCGATGGCAAGCAGGCGTTCAGCTGCCTCATCCACTACTTCCGCTGCTTCATTGTATAATTCCTCGAACTTTTCATGAAGAGTAAAGAAAAGCGGGCCTTTTACAAACCAATGGTAGCGATGCAATTTAGTATAAAGGACACTCCAGTTTGCTACTTGAACATTTAATGCTGCATGTAATTTTTCCATCGTAATTCCCCCTAAGTAATTTATATATTAATTATAACAAATTTTAAATTATAATCAATACTTATTTATAATTATTATAAATAAGTATTCGTCGGTATAACCATGTGCGATTATGGTAAAGTGATATAGTATTGAATATCTGGCAAGACATACAGGTGAGTGGGGATTTTTAATGGAATATCTTTTATTTATTACGCTCGGGGTTCTTATTAGTGTGCTCTCTGGTTTTTTTGGGGTGGGCGGGGGATTCATCCTTACTCCGACACTCATGCTGTTTGGTTTTTCTCCGGTAGAAGCAATCACCACAAGTTTGCTTTTTTCAATTGGTACCTCTCTTTCAGGCATCATCGCCCATATCAGGATGAGGAATATATGGCTTAAACAAGGGCTGATTCTTGGACTAAGCGGCATGGCAGCTACTCAGGCCGCGCATCCTTTTGTGATGTTTCTAGCAGATAGGGGATGGGACACATGGGCCGTTCCTTTGTTTTATACCATCCTGCTGTCTTATTTTGCTTTAGGGATGTTAAGAAGGGGGAAAAAACCAGATGGTTCCGCTCAGTCATATTCTCCTTCCATTCTGAAGATGGTGCTGATTGGATTTTTTGCAGGATTTGTTTCTACGACATTAGGGGTGGGCGGCGGTTTTATTATGGTGCCTTTATCGGTCGCCTATTTAGGGATGAAGCCGAAAAATGCAGTAGGGACCAGCTTGTTTGCTATCATGTTAATCGTATCCGCAGGCTATCTATCCTACTCTTCCACTGTCAGCATCGATTATTGGATTGGCCTTTCACTCGTAGGAGGCGGCCTCATAGGATCACAATTTGGAGCGAGGCTTACCTCGTATTTTGATAATGAAGAGATCACCTATATGCTTGGAGCTTTATACATGGCGACAGTCGCAAGTGTGATTCTGAAAGTAATCCATTTGAATTATACCGGCTTAGTGCTGATGGTCATTTTTGTCGGAGGATTTTTAGTGCGGAGCCTTGTGAGAGTGCAGAAAGCAAATGCCCGCCTCAAGGCAAAAAAGGAGAGGCCATAACGGCTTCTCCTTTTACATTTCCCGGGGCACCTTCATGCCGAGTGTCTGCATGCCATCTGTAAGAATAATGGTGACTGCTGTGACAAGGGCAAGCCTAGCCTGGATGTCTGCATCCTTCTCCAGTATCCGTACATGCCCATAATATTTATTGAAGGCCTGGGCCACATCAATCAGATATTTAGCGAGAACGGAAGGGGAAAGCTGATTATACGACTGTCTGATTTTCTCGGGATAGTGATAGAGCAGTTTAATAATTTCCCAGCTGTAAGAATCGGTTAGCCCGCTAGCGGCAGAAGGGAGATCGCCAGCCTTGCGGAGAAGTGAACAGGCCCGGGCATTGGTGTATTGCAGATAGGGACCGGTTTCTCCTTCAAAAGTCAGCATGTCTTCAAGTGAAAATTCAATATTGTTCATGCGGTCATTCTTCAGGTCATGGAACAAAATGGCTCCGATCCCGACTGCTTCAGCGACTTCATTTTTATTTTCCAGCCCGGGATTTTTAGACTCGATGTTGTTTTTTGCGAGAAGAACAGCTTCATCCAGGACTTCCTCCAGAAGGATGACTCTGCCTTTACGGGTAGACATCTTTTTGCCATCTTTCAAATAAAGCCCAAAAGGGACATGTATCATTTTATCTGCCCACTCGTAGCCCATTTTTTTGATCACGCTTTTAACCTGCCTGAAATGGATGCTTTGTTCCTGGCCGACAATATATAGGGAGTGATCAAATTGATAGGTTTCCCTTCTGTAATATGCTGCAGCAAGATCCCGCGTTGCATACAGGGTCGCTCCGTCGGATTTTTTAATCAGGCATGGAGGAAGGTCTTCATCAGGCAGCTGAACGACCTCTGCACCATCAGATTCAGTCAGCAGCTCCTTAGCAACCAGTTCCTCGATAACGGGCTCCATTTTATCATTATAAAAAGCTTCGCCATTGTATGAGTCGAAATGAATGCCAAGCATATCATAAACACGCTGAAATTCTTTCAATGATTCATCTCTGAACCAATTCCAGAGTGCCTGTGCTTCTGTATTTCCGTTTTCAAGCTCTTTGAACCAGGAACGTGCTTCATCTTCAAGGGCTGGATCATTCTCTGCTTCTTCATGAAACCGTATATAAAGGCTGAGCAGCTCCTTAATCGGATGCTCCTTCACTTTATCCAGATTGCCCCACTTTTTATAAGCGGTGATCAGCTTGCCGAATTGTGTGCCCCAGTCGCCTAAGTGGTTGATTCTGACCGACGTATAACCGCATTTTTCAGCCAGGTTCCCGAGGGCATTTCCAATGACAGTTGACCGCAGATGACCCATGGAAAAGGGCTTTGCGATGTTGGGTGAAGAGAAATCAAGCACGGCTGTTTTGCCTGCGCCATCCTTCAGCATTCCGAATTTTTCTCCTTCTTTCAGGATTTCATCCAGTATGTCAGCACCAGCAGCTCCTTTTGAGAAAAAGATATTAATGTAGGGGCCGTCAGCTACCGCTTTTTCAATAAATGGTCCCTGAATCTTGCACGCTGTCTCCTCAGCGATAATTGCTGGTGATTTCCTGAATGCTTTTGCCAGTGTAAAACAGGGAAAAGCAAGATCGCCAAATGCCGGGTTCTTTGGCGTTTCAATTAAATCTGAAATGGCTTTCTCAGTAATCTCCCCATTCAGCACTGAAGCCAGCTGATCGGTGAATATAGCTTTGAAGTCGATCATTTAAACACCTCCTAAAAAATAAAAAAGCCCGCCTCTATATAAAATAGAGACGAGCTGAAATTCCCGCGGTACCACTCTGATTGTCCAAAGGACCTCTTGCGAAAGGACGCTTCATTAGTTTTGAAAGCATTCCTTTAGGGGTTTTATAACGGGACTCCTAACCCGGCACAGCCTACTTTTCTTTCAGCTATGCATCTCCGAAGTGCGCTTCACAAAAAGGGTTTCCGACAGGCTTGCACCGCCCCTGTCTCGCTATTAGGAAAGAGCCCATTGCTACTCTCTTCATCATAGACACTAAATATATTACTGTTATTATACGCGCCTGGTATTATTTTGCAACATAATTTGAGTCAGTTGAAAACATATAGTTTCTGTGATGGTAGCGAATGCTGAATATCAGTCCCATCGCCATCATATTTCCCATAAGCGAGCTTCCGCCGTAGCTGATAAAAGGCAGCGGAATGCCGGTGATTGGCAGGACCTGAATGGTCATTCCGATATTTTGAAATACGTGGAAGGTGATCATACTGATTACCCCGACGCAAATATAGGTATTAAAAGGGTCAGTCGTTTCAAGGCCGGTTTTCGTTAAGTGATAGATAAGCAGAAAGAAAAGGCTGATTACCACACTGGCGCCGAAGAAGCCGTACTCCTCGCCAATGACGCTAAAAATAAAATCAGTGTGGGCATCTGGCACATATACCTGTCTATCGGTAAAGCCTTTACCTGAAATTAATCCCGAGCCGATGGCGAGCATGGAATTATACAGCTGCATTCCGGCCCCCTGCTTGTGATTGACCGGGTCAAGCCAGGAATAAATCCTGCTGAACTGATAGGGGTCGATCCCGAGGTACTTCTCTAAAATCTCCGGTGCTATGATTACCAGATATAGAACTGTTCCTGCAAGAGCTCCGAGGATTCCATAAATAGGCACAAGGATTTTCCAGGTGATGCCGGATACCAGGATGATCCCTGCTAATATCGCGATAAGGACAAGAGCAGTGCCCAGGTCTTCGATAATAATCAATCCTAATGGAGGCAATGTGGCCGCCCCCAGTTTGATGAGGAGAAAAAAGTCCGTGCCTGCGGTCTTCGCCTGATACTTCAGATGGTGGTCAGCAATAACTTTGCTGAGGGCAATGATAAGGAATACCTTAACAAACTCTGAAGGCTGCACCGAACCGAGGCCAGGGATGATATACCACAGCTTGGCACCTTTGCGCACAGGTGCGATGCTTTCCGGTGCAATGAATAGCCCGACAAGCAATAGGATGCCGAAACCGTACAGCAGCCATGTGAGTCTCCGGATCTGTTCGCCGTCAAAATACATGACAATCCCTACAATGACCGCTCCAACAATGTAATTTTTAATTTGAGAGATGACAAAATTCCCTTCATATTGATTGGAGGATTGTCCGCTGTAAATCGCAATGCAGCTGATAAGAAAAAATAGCAGCAGAAGAAAACATAATGTCCAATCGAATCGGTCTGAGAATCTATTATTCTGTTTCATTTTTACACACCTGGTTCCTTTATCATTTACATTTTTATCCTATCAGAGAAAAATTAACCTTACAATGGAGAAAGTGATTTCATTGGTTAGACGAAAAAATCAATGGGATGGTTTCCTGCATTTTCAAAATAACGGTAAAAATTTTTTCGCATTGCAAAGATATTTTCAGATATTTTTGCTACAATAAGAGAATAAAATACTGGAAGTTTGGCAGAAAGTTTCAATAAGGAAGCTGTCTTTTTATCGCAGTCTAACGGGCAATAAGATCCCTGCTTCAAGATTGTGAAGAATCAAGGAGGATATGCGGGGTCAATCTGCCCGTAAGGCCCGATTAATTCAATTAAGGCTATGAAAATACTACTTTGCGTAACGGCTCGGAGGTTTCGTCATTGAAAAGAAGGAATCAAACTATTCGTGATCTCATCTACATCCACCTTAATGAAAAGGATCAGTATGTGATGACCTATGGAATTGAGTTTGCAGAGTTTGCCCAGTCACTTGCAGATTCTATTAATAATTTGCTGCTGTTAAAGCACCGTTATGAAGATGGGGACTTTAATAGCCATACGATGTTCGATTATGTGTCAAGGGACAAGCTGGGCAGGCTGGTAGAGGATGATGTATACGGCTATGGCGATTTTTGCTGGATCGACTTCGAGGAAGAGGAAGCAGTGAATGAGCTTCCCGGCCAGGCCATTGCGGAGCTTCTTTATCTCAGTCATATCAAAGAGCATCTTAAGCCGCCTTTTTACAATTATCTGAGTAACCGGTATGTGTACCTTGCCCATGAGGATGGCTGGTTTAACCGCACATATTATCGCGATTTGAACGATTTTTACCGTATGCTTGGAGAAGTGGTTCCCGGTAAAATGGGACAGATGAAGGTAGAAAAAACACTCCTTGGCATTAAAAAGAAAAAGACGTATCCTCCTATCACGAGAGACGTGCTGCTTTCATTAAAGCCCCTTATGAAAGAAGGAGCTGTCCTTTCCATTAAGGATATTGAACAGAATCGGGTCCGGATTGAAATTCCGATTTGGATAATTGGTGATTTTGCCAATATGGATGATATGTATGATGAGTATGTAGCCTTAGTGAAAGAACCATGTGAAGCAAAGATTGTATTCGATAAGAAAACGAGGGAATGGAAAATCTACTCGCGTTAGACTCTGAACTTTTTTACAAGCTTCAGCAATTTTCTGTTACTTTTCCTGCGGGATGGTGTATAATCGGAAATAGAAAATTTTATATCGCAATAGAACAGGTGTCTTCTCAAAAGGGCTTTAAAGCAGGCTCTTTTGAAGACTTAATAGGGAAGCTGGTGAAATTCCAGCGCGGTCCCGCCACTGTAAATGGAAGCAGTCTGCAAAATCCACTGTACATGAATGTATGGGAAGGAGCAGAAAATGCAATGACCATGAGCCAGGAGACCTGCCTGATTCTTAAGCACCCATTAACCTACGAGGATAGGGAGGTGTTTGGTCCGGCCATCTATTCTGCATTTCTTGTAAATGACCATGCCAACATCTCCTTGCCGTTCGAGGGGATGTTTTTTTATTTTTACAGGTGGTGACAGGCACCACCCGAATTTTGTCGATAGTTCTAGGAGGATTGCTGAGTATGAAGAAGTTTTATGCATTTTTAGTAACGATGCTGCTCGCGGCAGGAGTGCTTGCAGGCTGCGGCGAGAGTGCCGAACAGCCTAAAGAAGAGAAAAAGGTTGAGGAAGGCCAGAAAGGTGCTTATCCTGTAACAATAAATGACGCGCTTGATAATGAAGTGGTTATTGAAACTAAGCCTGAAAGAATTGTTTCTGTTATTCCAAGCAATACCGAAATAGCATTCGAATTAGGATTTGGAGAAGAAGTGGTGGGGGTCTCTGATTTTGATAACTACCCGCCAGAAGCTGAGAAAAAGGAAAAGGTTGGAGGTCTGGAATTTAATGTAGAGAAAGTGATCTCTTTGAATCCTGACCTTGTCCTTGCCCATGCTTCAACCGCACAAAGTTCGGAAGCCGGTCTTCAGCAATTAAAGGATGCGGGTGTGCCTGTCCTTATTGTCAATGACGCGAAGAACTTTGATGAGGTATATGAATCCATTGAAATGATTGGGACTGCAGCGGGAGCGAAAGAAAAAGCCGACCAGCTTGTTTCCGACATGAAGAGCAAGCTTGAGGAAATCAAAACAAAAGCACAAGCGATAAAAGAAGAAGACCGCAAATCGGTAATGGTTGAAGTTTCACCTGCTCCTGAAATCTATGCAGCCGGCAAGAACACCTTTATGGATGAAATGCTAAGTGCCATCAACGCAGAAAATATCATATCGGAAGAAGGATGGCCGAAGATGGATTCGGAAGCAATTATCGAGCGGAATCCGGATGTAATCGTCACCACACATGGCTTTTACACTGAAGACTCTGTCGGCAATGTCTTAAGTCGGGATGGCTGGCAGGATATTACCGCAGTGAAGAACAAGCAGGTTGCCGCTGTTGATTCCGATATGGTGACCCGCTCTGGCCCTCGTATAATTGAAGGAGTCGAGGAACTTGCAAAAGCAATCTATCCGGACGTATTTAAATAATAAATTACTGGCTTATACAACAGCAGCAGCTTTCCTGCTTTGTGCCATGCTGATGGGAATTTCAATCGGAACAGTGTCCATTCATCCCCTGACCATCATCAAAGTAATAAGCGCTGAGATTTTTCCCTTTGTCTCATTGGGAAAAACAGATATCATGCATGCAAATATTATTATGAACATAAGACTTCCGCGTGTACTGCTGGCAGGCTTGGTTGGGGCGTCTCTTGCAATTGCGGGAGCCGCCTTTCAAGGTTTATTAAGGAATCCCCTGGCAGATCCCTATACAATTGGGGTATCTTCCGGGGCTTCGCTCGGTGCAGTTTTAACCTTGTTCTTTGGTCTATCTATTCCGCTGGCAGGAATCTTTACACTGCCGTTATTCAGCATATTTTTCTCCTTTTTAACGATCTTTGCTGTTTTGCTTTTTGCGAGAAGTATTGAAAGATCCATGAAAGTGGAAACGATTATTTTAACAGGCATCATCTTCAGTTCTTTTCTAGGCGCCCTTATCTCTCTAATGATTGCACTGACAGGTGAGGAGCTTAGACAGATTATTGGCTGGCTTCTTGGCAGTGTATCCATGAGGGGGTGGGCGTATATTAACATTATCCTTCCGTTTTTTGTGATAGGCGCGGTTCTATTGCTGGTTAACAGCAAAGAGCTGAATGCGATGAGCTTCGGAGAGGAAAAGGCCCGGCATATAGGGGTGGACGTTCAAAAGAGAAAGATGATGGTCCTGATAGCAGGCTCCATCTTAACGGGTGCGGCTGTTGCGGTGTCTGGAACGATAGGGTTTGTCGGACTGGTGATCCCTCATCTGACCCGGATGCTGTGGGGTCCGGATCATAGGCATCTATTGCCGCTATCCATTCTGATGGGATCAGGATTCCTTATTATAGCCGATCTGGTTTCGCGGACAATCATTGCTCCTTCCGAGCTTCCAATCGGTGTGATTACAGCCTTAATCGGTGCGCCTGCTTTTGGGGTTATTTTAATGAAAAGAAAGAATAAAATTTAAGCACATAAGGGCGCTTGCGCTTTTCTATTCAGAAAGTAGTGATGAATCATGCTAAGAGTCGAGCAGATCACTGGCGGGTATGCCGGTGCTCCGGTTGTAAAAAATATCAGCTTTGAAGTGGAAAAAGGAGAGCTTTTCGGGATCTTGGGGCCAAATGGAAGCGGAAAAACGACGATTCTGAAGATGCTGAGCGGCGTTCTGCCCAATACATCAGGTGATATTTTAATCAAAGGTAAAAACCTTTCAGAATATACACCGAAAGAGCTGGCGAAAATCGTTGCCGTTTTGCCCCAGCATTCCTCTCAGGCCTTTTCCTATACTGTAAAGGAAACTGTTTCCCTTGGCCGGTATGCCCATCAAAAAGGCTGGTTCCAGAGCTGGACCGGTAAAGATGAAGAAGCGGTTTGCCGGGTTATGGAGCAGACAGGCATCTCCCGATTTCAGGATGATAATATTCAGCAATTATCCGGCGGTGAAAGGCAGAGGGTGTTTTTAGCGCAGGCCCTTGCCCAGGAGCCGGAAATATTATTGCTGGATGAGCCGACGAACCATTTGGACTTATCTTATCAAAAAGAGCTGCTTGATCTTCTTTCTGTCTGGTCAAAAGACTGCGGATTGACGGTCATTTCCATCTTTCATGATTTGAATTTGGCCGGACTTTACTGTGATCGCTTATTGCTGCTTGAGAATGGTGAAATCAATATTAACCATGTTCCGAATGAGGTTTTAAAAGAAGGGCGGATACGGGAGGTTTACAGGACGAAGATTGAGAAGCTTCCGCATCCAAGAGTGGCGGCTCCTCAGATGGTGCTGGTGCCTGAACGCTCACAGGCAGAAAGCCAATTGGAGAAACGAATCGATCCGGCCAGCCTGGAAGTAAGGGAAGACTTACTTGTTCTTCGCTCGCCATTTCCGCTTAAAACCATGTCTTCAGGTGTAACCGGTTCAGGCACTGGCTGGCATCGGATTTTTCTTAACCGGCATGTGAGCAAGAATTATGACTGCAGTGATCATCGGGCAGAAATGGCGGAATTTGTCCGGGGGATTGGCTTTGAACCAGGAGAAACTGTGGGGATGATGACTGCCGTATATATTGAGGATTACTTCAGCAAATTTTATGAAGAAGAGGCATTCTCTGTGTATGTGGTAGTGACAGCAGGTGTCGGCAATGCTGTGGATGCCTCAAAAAGCGAAGAGCATTCTTATCATCTGATTCCGGGTACTATCAATACATGGATTTTCGTTAATGGCCATCTGACTGAGGAAGCCTTCATCCAGTCTATTATGACTGCAACTGAGGCAAAAACCCGTGCACTACATGATCAGAAAGTTAAAGATGGTGTCACAGGGACGATAGCGACTGGAACTTCGACAGACAGTATTTTGATTGCGGCCACACAGCAGGGGGAAAATCTGGATTATGCGGGTACCATTACACCGCTTGGCAAATTAATTGGCAAGGGTGTCTACGAATGTACAGTTGAGGCGATCAAAAAATCACAAAGCAGGATAAAGAGATGATTATAAATCACCTGATGGCTCTAACCTTTGCCTGTATCATAGATAAGCTGATAGGGGACCCGCCCAGCTGGCCGCATCCAGTCAGGTGGATGGGAGCCCTGATACATAAACTTGAACAAGCTCTGAATAAAGGCCGTTTTAAAAAATTAAAGGGGATCCTCATGCTATCTATAGTCCTGCTGGCTGCAGGAGGAATAACTTATTTAATCATATCGCTCTTCTATAAAATTCATCCGGCTGCCGGCATTCTGGCAGAGGGGATCCTTATCTTCACAGCCATTGCACAAAGAAGTTTAAAAGAGGCAGCTCTGGAGGTCTATGTGCCTCTGGCAAAAGGAGATATGGAAGAAGCAAGAGTGAAGCTTTCATACATTGTCGGCAGGGATACTGAACGACTAGATGAACCCGGCATTGTCCGGGCTGCCGTGGAGACTGTGGCAGAAAACACGAGCGATGGCATTACAGCTCCATTATTTTGGGCACTCATCGGCGGTGCTCCGCTTGCTCTTATTTACAGGGCCATTAATACATGTGACTCGATGGTGGGCCATACAAATGATAGATATTTAGATTTTGGATGGGCATCCGCCAAGGTGGATGATATCGCGAACTGGATCCCGAGCCGGCTGACTTCCGTTTGCATCATGCTCACCCAAAAGCCGGAGCATTCTACATATGAGGAAGCCTGGGGAATCCTTTTAAGGGATGCGCCGAAGCATCCAAGCCCGAATAGCGGCTGGGGCGAAGCTGCTATTGCAGCCCTTATGGGGGTCCAGCTGGGAGGAATCAACTTCTATAAGGGATTAATTTCAAACCGTGCAACGATGGGAAAGCCAAAGGTACTGCTTGAAAAGGAACATATTTTAAAAAGCATCTCGATCATGAACAAGACGGTTTTCTTATTCTTGCTTTTATTATGGACAGGAGGGATGCTCTTTGATTTGGCCTTCACACGGATCTAACCCGCAATACTTATATGAAGCGATGGATAAGCAAATGCCCGAGGAGCGGATTGATTTCAGTGCCAATATCAATCCCCTGGGGCCTCCCCGTGAATTAAAAGACAGGTGGGGCAGTCTATTCCAATATATTAGCGACTATCCCGATCCCCGTTCTTCTCTATTAAAAAGCAAATTGGCGGCTGAAGAGGGAATAGAGGAAACACAGATTCTAGTGGGAAATGGGGGAGCAGAGCTGATTACCCTGATTGGCAGGATGATAGCAGGGAAAAATGCGCTGATTATACAGCCGGCTTTTTCAGAATATGAAGAGGCCTGCCGCGTTAATCATTGTACAGTCTCCTATCATCAGCTGGAGCCCGGGGATTGGAATCTGGATATGGAAACGCTATCTGAAAAGTTAAACGCTGCTGATGCTGCTTTCTTTTGCAACCCAAATAATCCGACGGGTGTCTACTATCCCTCTGCGATGGTGAAGAAGCTGATGGAGGAGTGTCAGAGACACGGCTGCCTGCTTATTATGGATGAAGCTTTTTATGACTTTGCCAGTGAGTATCAATCTATTGTTCCATACATAGGAAAGGATTCGAATGTGGTGGTGCTGCGCTCCATGACGAAGATGTTTTCCATACCGGGCCTGCGCCTTGGCTATATGATGGCAGGTGAGAGGCTAATTGAAAAAGCTGCTGCTCTGAAACCTCATTGGAGCGTGAATGCCCTTGCTTTAAAAGCAGGAGAGTGGTGTTTGGACAGCAAGGAGCACGTCAGGCTGACAAAGGATTTGATCCGGCAGGAGAGAGCGAGGCTGGTTCGGTTTTATCAGCAATTAGACTTTAACGTTTCTCCTTCATCCGTGAACTTTTATTTATTAAGGGATCCCCGCCTGGATGAGCAGCTGCCTCTCTTTCGATTTTTGCTGGAAAAGGGCATTATCCCAAGGCACACGATGAATTTCCCCGGCCTGGAAGGCAGATGGCTGCGTTTTGCGATTAGAGGGCCGAAAGACAATGATGTCCTGATGGAGGCGATGGAGGAATGGCGGAAGGTTCGCTGATTTTTATCACAGGGGGCGTGCGGAGCGGAAAAAGCTCATATGCGGAGAGGACTGCAGCTCGGAGTGCAGAAAAAACAGCCGGAAAGCTTCACTACATTGCTGCCGGAAAAGCTTTTGATTCCGAGATGGAGGCGCGCATCCGGAAGCACCGGTATGACCGGGATAAGAGCGGCTTGGGCTGGACTACCTGGGAGAAGCCTAGCAAACTTGATGAGATCTCGGGAAGCTTTGGCAATCAGGATATTATTCTATTTGATTGCTTGACCACTCTCTTGAATAATGAATTTTTTGGAGGAGAAGATGTCTGGCAGACCAGAGAATTTCAGCAAAACCTTTCTAATGAAATACTAAGTTCCGTTGTTGAAATACGCAAAAAGTGCAGCTGCTTGATCATAGTCAGCAACGAAGTCTTGAATGAGGCAATTGGCGAAAACGAATTGGTATTTACATATGCGAAAATATTGGGGAAGCTTCACAGGGAGATCGTAAAGCTGGCTGATGAAGCCTTTCTTGTTGAAGCAGGCATTCCCATTCAAATGAAAGGAGATCCGGCATGAAAGGGATCATGATTCAGGGGACTTCATCCGATGTCGGGAAAAGCCTGATTGCTACCGCTCTTTGCAGGGCATTTGCGAACGAAGGATATCGCGTAGCTCCATTTAAATCTCAGAATATGTGCAACTATACTTATCAGACCAAAAGCGGAAAGGACATCGGCAGAGCACAGGGATTGCAGGCAGAGGCCGCTAAGACTACAGCGAATCAATGGATGAATCCGATTTTACTAAAGCCAATGGCCGGCTGCCAATCCGAGGTCATTATGCTTGGGGACCATGCAGAAGTGGTTTCAGGTAGCTCTTATCAGAATGATTTTTATCAAAAGGGGCTTGAAGCGATTAGGCTGTCACTTCTAAAATTGCGGGAAGAGTATGAGCTTCTTGTGCTGGAGGGGGCAGGAAGTCCGGTTGAGATCAATTTAAAGGAAAAAGAGCTCGCAAATATGAAGGCCGCGGAAATGGCGGATGTGCCCGTGATTCTGGCTGCGGACATTGAAAGAGGCGGGGTTTTTGCCAGTATTATAGGGACGCTGGAGCTGTTGAGTCCACAGGAGCGAAACCGGGTAAAAGGAATCATGATTAATAAATTTCATGGGGATCCGGAGCTTTTTGAGGAAGGGAAGAGGTGGATTGAGGAAAAAACCGGGCTTCCGGTACTTGCTGTTCTCCCATACATAGGCCAGCATGGCATTCCTGTTGAAGATTCCCTTTCGGATGGACCTGAAGCCGCTCATCCGGATATAGTGGAAGACAGCAAATATGATGAGCTGTCAGAAGCGATGCTAAAGCATATGGATTGGGAAAAATTAAAGGAAATTGTCTTTAGCCGGAGAAAACAGAATGAAATGGCTTAAAGGATTATTGATTAATCTTCAATTCTTCACAAGCATTCCCATTCCGGTATCCCTGCCCATGGATAAGCCTCATCTGGAGAAGGCCATCAGGACATTCCCTATAGCCGGCATGATACAGGGCGGGATATACGCATTTATACTCTATGCTTTTCTTGAATGGACTCCTTTTTCCCTATTAGCAGCGGCTTTTGCTGTCTGGCTTGCCGGTATTTTGCTGACCGGCGGAATCCATCTTGATGGGTGGATGGATGCGGGTGATGCGTTCTTCTCCTATCGCGATCAGGAGAAGCGGCTTGAAATCATGAGTGATCCCCGGGTAGGAGCTTTCGGGGTTCTGTCTGTTATTGTTCTGCTGGGTGCCCGTTTTCTGTTTATCTATGAAATTGTGCTGTTATCAAATCCATCTTCCTATTTTTTAATTGCAGTGATTCCCTTTTTAAGTAAGATGGCAATGGGGGTATTGCTCATAAAAGTGAAGGCAGCCAAAAAAGAGGGGCTGGGCTCCTTATTTCAGCAGGCTGCTTCGAAAACCACCTTATTCATTTACCCTATCTTCCTTCTGGGCGCCGCGGCAGCCGCCTGGCTGTCTGGCTTGCCGGCTTTTGCCGGATTTCTTTTCATGGTTCTATTTTCAATCCTGTTTATCGTATTTTTATCAAGAAAAGTTATTGCCTGGTTTGGCGGAATGACAGGGGATGTACTTGGAGCCAGCGTGGAAGGGACGGAGGTGCTTTTATGGATGACACTGTGGCTGTTGCATTATTTCGTCATGGGATGACAGAAGCCAATAAGTCCCATGCTTATCTGGGCTGGACGGATTCCCCTTTGTGTCCGGAACATAGGAGAAAGCTGGCTGCGGCACCTCAAGGCTACAGCAGAATTTATGCAAGTGATTTAGGCAGATGCATGAAGACGGCAGCTATTCTTTTTCCGGGTCATCCTGTTAAACCATGTCCCGAATGGAGAGAAATGCATTTTGGCGAGTGGGAAGGCAGGACTTATGAAGAGCTGAAAGGGAACCCGGATTATCAAAAATGGCTGGAAAATCCTTTCTCGGTAGTACTGCCTGGAGGGGAGTCTTTCTCAGGATTTACTTCAAGAGTGGATAAAGGGTGGAAGAATTTAACCGATCAATTGCTACGGAATGAGATTTGTGATGCTGCTGTAATTACACATGGCGGAGTCATAAGGTACCTTCTTGGAAAGTACGCACCGGAGCAAAAGGAATTCTGGGAATGGCAAGTTCCGTTTGGAAGAGGCTATGAGTTTAGATGGTCTCGGGAAGCGTTTAGGAGGGGAGAAAGATGCACTTCATTACAGGAGGCAGGTTTAACGGGAAATCCGAGTGGGTGAAGGAATTTTATCAATTGGAAGATACTCCCCATAAATGGATTTCTGCTTATCATGGTGAGTTTCCTGATGATTTAGATTACCAGCTGATTGTTTTTGAGGGAATTGAACAGATGATTCGGGAGTGGTCATCGACGCTTGAATTTGAAGAAATCCGGGGCAAGTGGCAGGCGCAGCTGGAAAAGTGGCTTAAGTGGGAAAAAGCAGCTGTTAACCGGAAAATGGTTTTAATCGGATCTGATATGTCAAAAGGGATTGTTCCGATGGAGGCAGCTGACCGAAAATGGCGGGATGCATCAGGATGGGCCTTTCAGGATGCAGCAGCAGCTGCAGATAGAGTTGATTTGATTTGGTACGGCATCAGCCAAAAAATTAAATGAAATGGGGAATTGCAGATGAAGCTTTATACGCGAACTGGTGATGAGGGAAAAACAAGCATTATCGGAGGCAGAGTGGAAAAGGATGATGTACGGGTTGAAGCCTATGGAACAGTGGATGAAGTCAACTGTTTTGTCGGGCAGGCGATGACACAGCTGGATCCAGTCGCTTTTCAGGATGTCCTGGAGGATCTGGAAAAGATCCAGCATGAGCTTTTTGACTGTGGCGGAGACCTAGCAAATGTGTCGAAAAAGCGGGAGCTGAAATTAACGAAGGTATCTGTGGACTATTTGGAGACTAAGATTGATCAAATGATTGAGGAAGCACCCAAGCTTGAAAGATTTATTCTGCCTGGCGGAGCCCCAGCATCGGCGTCCATTCATATTGCCAGGACAGTAACCCGGAGAGCAGAGCGGCTTGTGGTCTCACTAAAAAAAGCAGATCCGGAAACCTCTCCAGTGGCGCTGAAATACTTGAATCGCTTATCTGATTACTTCTTTGCTCTGGCCAGGGTGATTAACTTCCGTCTGAACCAGAAGGATGTGGAGTATGTGCGCAGTGCCAATGTATTCCGTGAAGGAAAGCGCAAGGAGGATAAGTAATGAAGAGCATGCGCTTAGGAATGGCAGCGATGCTGATTGCACTGACAGCAATTGGAGCAGCGATTAAAGTTCCGGCCATTATCGGAAGCGTGGCATTGGATGCATTTCCTGCCTTGCTTGCAGCTGTTCTGCTCGGGGGTTATGGCGGTGCAGCTGTTGCGGCTATCGGGCATCTGCTTTCGGCCTTATTGGGCGGTATGCCTTTAGGGCCTCTTCATCTCCTAATTGCTGCTGAAATGGCTTTGTTAGCCTTTATTTTCAGTTCGTTGTATCAGAGGGGCCGGCACTGGCTGGCGGGAATTCTTTTTGTGTTAGGCAATGCCTTTGCAGCCCCGCTTCCATTTATCTTTGTAATGGGCAAGGCCTTTTATCTGGCAATTGTGCCTTCCCTTTTTATAGGTTCTGTGATAAATGCCGTTATTGCTTATATAGTGATTCCAAGGCTTGTTAAGCTCGTGGGACCGGTTCTTTCCAAAGCGGGTGCTGAACAGTGAGGGATGTCTTAACCTTCCCATTTAATTCGGAAGACACCATTGTGGTAGCAAGTGATAACAGCGGGGCAATTGGCGAGAAAGAACAGGACGCTGTCCAGGTTCCGTACGAGACCGTTTCATATTATTCCTTCCGGGTCGCTGTCATGGAATGCATGTCAGCTGGTGCTCAGCCATTCGCGGCTGTTCTTCAGAATTTCTGCGGAGATGATGCCTGGGAGCAGCTTATACGGGGCATTAAAAAAGGGGCAGATGAATTAGGCATGACAGAACTGCAAATCACTGGCAGTACAGAAAGCAACTTTAACCTGCTGCAATCTGCGGCAGGGTTATCGGTACTTGGAAAAAGGCGGGGAGAGCTTCCTGCTGAGACCCTGACATTTACAGAGGATATAAGGATAGCGGTAATCGGTTCCCCTTTGGTTGGCCAGGAGCTGGTTGAAAGAGAGGAAGAGGCAGCACCCTTGAAGCTTTTTAAGGCAATAAATTCAATGGAGAAGACTGTAACTCTTCCAATAGGCTCCAAAGGAATAATGAAGGAGCTGAATGGTTTGTTTTCCAACATGGAATTTAAAGAGAAAGATCTTGAAAGCCCATTGGATCTTAAAAAATCAGCTGGCCCTGCGACTTGCTTCGTCGCGGTTTTTCCGAAGAAGGTATCTGAAGGAATAAGTAAGATTGCAGGGGATTATCTTCACATGCTTGAAATCAGGACATAGAGGCTCGCTTAAAAACGAGCCTTTCTCTATGCCCTTTTCTCCCACTCTTCCCTCAGTACACCCATCCGGATACTGTCATAATATTCCCCGTTTACGATTCGGCACTTTCGCATTCTTCCTTCAAGCTGCATGCCGATCTTTTCAGCTGCCTTCATCATTCTTTTGTTGCCGGACCAGGTGGTTATTCCCACCCGGGCAAGCGGCATAGAGGAAAAGAGTAAATTCACCCAGAGAGTAAGAGCTTCCGTTCCATACCCGCCATTCCAATAATCTGGATCATAAATAATGATTCCTGCTTCAAGCCAATTAGAATCTTGATGCTCCCAGTAATATCCCACAGTGCCGATCACTTTTCCGGAGGCTTCAATTGCCATGCTGCGTGGCGGATATTCTTCTGCCTTTTGGCGAAATCCCTGCTGGTACGTTTCAAAGTCTTTATGCTCAAGAGGAAAATAGGGAGCATCCCATTTTTTCCATTCAGTGCAGTCCGTTCCATAAATATAGTTCCATAAAATGGGCAAGTCCTCTTCCTGAACGGGACGAATCTTTACCTTTAGGGCTATTTCTTTGGTCATAGCGGGTACACCTCCATTAAATCTTAGTAAAAACTCTTGTCCTGCTTGCTCCTTCTGTGTTGTGCTCTTCATCCCAAACCGAATGGATCTCAAAAGTTCCTTCTTCAAAAAATAGCGGCAGTTTCCTTTTAAACCAGGGCTGCATAGGCAGTGCCAGTGCCTCGTTTCGTGGAACCCAATGCAGTTCTCCTTCAGGGGGGGCCTCTAACAGGCTGCCTTCAAAGGAGTCTGCCAGATAATTAAAGACCATGTAGCGGATATTCGTCTGCGGGTTGACGTACTCATCCCAGCCTTTAAAAATAATATTCTTGACGTGCAGGCCTGTTTCTTCCAGCACTTCGCGTTTTGCTGCGTCGGTTATGCTCTCGGGAAACTCGACCTTTCCGCCGGGAGCAAGATAGCCGGGGAAGCCTTTATGATCCGGCCGCTTTATGAGAAGGATCTGATCTTCATCCACAACCATGCACATCGGGTACATCTGATGTTCAATTTCTTTCCATTTCATTGCAGCACCTCTATTGATTTCCAAGTTTATACATTCTTTTGAAAGGAGAAAATACCTCCTATATTGAAATCATATCATGAATAGAAATTCTGAAGAGGTGAACATAATTGGAATTGAAAATGGGTTATGTCATTTTATATGTGGAGAGTCTGGAAAAAACGAAGCATTTTTACGGTGAAATGCTTGGCCTGAAGCTGAGGAATGAATTTGGCACTTACATCGAGTATGATACTGGCAGCACCATTCTTTCCTTTAATACGAGAGAAGGCGGGAGGGAAATCACTGGGCTTCCGATACCGGGTGGAGTCAGAAAGGAGCAGACCTTCGAGCTTGGGTTTGTAACGGAAGAAGTGGAAGGTGTTTTTGGAAAGCTCAAGGCTGCAGGAGTACCAGTCCTGCTTGAGCCTGTTGAAAAGCCCTGGGGACAGAAAGTGGCATATGTGGAAGACCCGGATGGGCATTATATTGAGATTTGTTCACCTATCGGTTGAAAATGACTCTGTTTTCAGGGTCATTTTTTTATTGGCTATATAGTAATCGTGAGAATTGAAAAGAAAAAATAAGATTTTACGGGTTATTTGCGCTTACATGAGGGCTTGTAAATATAAGTAAATGTGTTATGATTCTATATGTTTTTGTCGGCACGACTTTGATGAGAGTTCAAAGTCATTACTATAAATCTATTAAACGAGGTGTTTATTTGAGAATACTGACAAAAAAAGAACAATGGTTTGGCAATGTGAAGGGAGATATCCTTTCTGGAATCGTAGTGGCATTGGCACTGATTCCTGAGGCGATTGCTTTCTCCATTATTGCAGGTGTCGATCCGATGATTGGATTGTATGCTTCCTTCTGTATAGCTGTGACCATTGCTATAGTGGGCGGAAGGCCTGGAATGATTTCTGCTGCAACCGGTGCGATGGCGTTATTAATGGTTACTTTAGTAGCTGATCACGGATTGCAGTATTTATTTGCTGCGACGATTTTGACGGGGATGCTGCAGATTTTATTTGGTGTGCTTAAATTAGCCCGCTTTATGAAATTCATTCCCCGCGCCGTTATGATTGGATTTGTGAACGCACTGGCAATACTGATTTTCATGGCTCAGCTGGAGCAATTTACTGATGCTACCTGGGTGATGTATGCAATGGTTGCCGGTGCATTGGCGATTATTTATATTTTCCCGAGATTCACTAAAGCAGTGCCATCTCCTCTGGTGGCTATTATTGTTATTACGATCCTAGCCATCTTGACAAAGAGTGATGTGCGCACAGTTGGCGACATGGGAGCCATCTCATCTGCCCTTCCGGCATTCTTTTTTCCTGATGTTCCATTGAATTTTGAGACTCTGAAGATCATTTTTCCTTACTCTATTGCCCTTGCAATCGTTGGCTTGCTTGAATCTCTTCTGACTTCATCCATTGTGGATGACATGACCGATACAGCCAGTGATAAGAACATGGAAAGCCGCGGACAGGGAATTGCGAATATCGTGTCCGGTTTATTTGGCGGAATGGCAGGATGTGCGATGATTGGACAGTCTGTCATTAATGTGAAATCCGGAGGAAGAGGAAGGCTGTCAACCCTAGTGGCCGGCACATTCCTGATGTTTCTGATTTTAGTATTAGGCAATATTGTCGTGCAAATACCGATGGCTGCCTTAGTGGGAGTTATGATCATGGTATCGATTGGAACATTTGACTGGTCATCCATTAAGGGCCTTGCAAAAACGCCTGTAACAGATTCAATTGTTATGATTGTAACCACTGTTATCACTGTTTTCACCCACGATCTATCCAAGGGAGTTTTTGCCGGGATCATTTTAAGTGCGATCTTCTTTGTGGCTAAAATTTCGAAAGTGCATGTTTCATCACGAGTTGAAGAGGACAAGAAAATATATGCTGTAAAGGGACAGGTATTCTTTGCTTCCGTGGATGAACTTATAGCAGCATTTGATTTTAATGAAGATTTACAAGAAGTTGAAATTGATTTTACACAGGCGCATGTCTGGGATGACTCAGGTGTCGCCGCCATCGATAAGATTGTATTAAAGCTTCGTGACAATGGTGTGCTGGTCCGCCTATCAGGATTAAACGCGCCAAGTTCGAACCTGATTGAGCGTTTGGCCGTTCACCGCAAACCAGGTGCAAAATTATCAGGCCATTAAAATACTGCAATTAATACCACAGTCAGCTTTGACTGTGGTATTTTCTTTATAAGAATAAGTTAGGGGTGAGGCTCTGTGTTTAAAAAAATATTGATGGCTGCAGATGGATCAGATCATTCCATTCGGGCAGCCGCTAAAGCTGTTCAACTGGCTGAACAGAATCCTGATTCTGAAGTAACCGTAGTGTATGCCGTTGATGGCCAGACCTCAAAGGAAGATATCCTTCACCATTTTGATAAGAGTATCGTGGACCAGGTGAGGAAAAAACGTTTAGAGCCTATAGAAAGCCTATTAAAAGAGAAGGACATTTTATATGAAATAAAAATCCTGCAGGGAGAGCCTGGACCAGCCATTGTGGAATTTGCCAACAAGGGGGATTATGATGTTGCGGTTGTTGGCAGCCGGGGTTTGAATACTCTTCAGGAAATGGTGCTCGGAAGTGTCAGTCATAAGATTGCCAAACGTGTGAAAGCGCCTGTTTTAATTGTTAAGTAAATGTTTAAGCGATAAATCGTCTAACTGAAAAAAAGATGCCCCAAATCGGGACATCTTTTTTCAATCATCCAGCTTTCACAGCCGATTGGGGTTGAAGTTTCTTCTCTTTGCCGCTTACCTTATCAGAAAGCAGGGTCAGCGCACCGTCTCCAGTTACATTGCATGCAGTTCCGAAGCTGTCCTGGGCAAGGTATAGAGCAATCATAAGGGCAAGCATGGTTTCATTGAATCCGAGCATGCTTTCAAGCAGACCCAACGCGGCCATGACAGCTCCCCCAGGAACACCTGGAGCTGCAATCATTGTGATTCCAAGCATTAATATGAAAGGCAGGATTTCTGTAAGTGAGGCTGTTTGCCCCTGCAGCATCATTACGGCGATCGCACAGCTCACAATCGTAATTGTGCTGCCGGAAAGATGAATTGTTGCCAATAATGGTACAGAGAAATCCGCAACCTTTTCGCGTGCACCAAGCTTTTTTACCTGTTTAAGCGTAACAGGAATTGTGGAGGCAGATGACTGGGTTCCAAGCGCCGTAAAGTACGCAGGCATCATATTTTTCATGAGCCTAAGCGGGTTGGCCTTCATCAGGCTGCCGGCTGCTGAATATTGAAGCAGTAAAAATAAGAGATGAAGAGCAATAATCATGACAAATACTTTGGCAAATACCGAAATAATAGCGCCAACCTGTCCGCCTTGCGTCATATTGGCGAAAATCCCGAAAATATGGACAGGCAGCAATGGAATAATGACCTTTTCAATCAGTTTTTCAATAATATCCCGGAAATCATTCATCGCATGTTGCAGTGTGTTCCCTTTAATTGCGGCCAATCCAAGACCTAAAGTGAATGAAATCAGCAATGCCGTCATGACACCCATTACAGGAGGCATGTCCACCTGGAAAAAGGGTGATAGCAAAGCATCCTCAGGATTCTCAAACTCTTTGAAGCTTTGGTTTTTTAATAGAATAGGATACAGCGCCGTCGCAGAAAAATAGGCGACTAACCCGGCAGTGATCGTAGAAGCATAGGCAAAACCGGTTGTAATTCCAAGCAGTTTCCCTGCACCTTTCCCCATGCTGCCGATTCCCGGCGCGATAAATCCGATAATAATTAAGGGAATCGCGAAACCAAGGAAGTTTCCGAACAGTCCGTTAAACGTAGCAAATAGCTGAATAAGCCATTCGGGAGAAAAAGAACCTATTAAAATACCTAATGCAATCGCTGCAATAATTCTGGGAAGCAAACCAAACTTCATTATTTTTGTCCTCCTAAAAAATACAATTGTTTTTGTTAGGGGGATTATATCCTGTTTTGCTGTAAAAGTTAATAGATAAAGGTATTGTTTTAATAATAAAAAAACTCTGATTACTATCTGCAGATTAAGTGTTTTGCTCAATTAAAGGGGGGTAAACGTTTTCCTAAAATAATTAATGCCAGAAAAGGAAATTATTTTGATTAAGTTTCCTTTTATAGCTCTCAGTCATACATATAGAAATATGGGCGTAGGGGCAGAAAAAAATTCCTGAAGAATTGAACATGTAATCACTCCCTTTCTTAAATGTGAAAGTGTTACAATATAGAGTAGCTTGAATGAACATATAAACAGCTTAAGAAAAATAAACGGCATAAGAAGCCATGATTGAATATTGGAGGTTCTTTTTATGAAAACAAAGGTTGGCCTTTTATACGGCGGAAAATCTGCAGAGCATAAAGTATCTATGCAGACTGCAATGGCTGTCATTAAAGCCTTGGATTTAGAAAAATTTGAAATTCATCCTATTTATATATCTGAAGAGGGACAATGGGTGAAGGGCCCTCAGCTGCAAGGTCCTGTTTCCAATGTAAAGGAGCTTGAATTCTCACGAGGGGAAGCACTGCCTCCGACAGCATTGGCACCGACCCTTTTCCAGGATGCCCAGGAGAAAAGCCCATTTGATGTGATCTTCCCGCTGCTTCACGGTCCGAACGGGGAAGACGGTACAGTTCAGGGGCTTTTGGAGCTCTTAAACCTGCCTTATGTAGGAAATGGAGTATTGGCTTCATCTGCGGGCATGGATAAGGTCATCATGAAGAATATATTTGCACAGGCTGGCCTTCCGCAAGTGAAGTATGTCTGGTTTATCCGAGGTGAGTGGGAAAATGAAACTGAGGCAGCTTATGATAAGGTGGAAAAAGAACTCGGCTACCCGTGCTTCGTAAAACCGGCCAACCTCGGTTCAAGTGTGGGCATCAGCAAGTGCATGAACCGCTCCGAGCTTGAGGAGGCTTTTAAAGAAGCTTTCCAATTTGACCGTAAAATCATTATCGAAGAAGGCGTTACTGCAAGAGAAATTGAAGCAGGCGTGCTGGGCAATGATAATCCGGAATGCTCTGTTGCCGGAGAAATTGTCCCGAAGGTTGAATTCTATGACTATAAGGCGAAATATGAGGATGGAGATACAGCATTAATCATCCCTGCCGAAATTTCCGAAAGTGAGTACAGTGAACTGAGAGACATGGCCATTAAGGCATTTAAGGCTCTTGACTGCTCCGGTCTTGTCCGGGCTGATTTCTTCTTGACCAGAGAGGGTAAGTTATACATTAATGAAGTAAATACCATGCCGGGCTTTACACCTTTCAGCATGTTCCCGCTTCTTTGGAAGCATACGGGTGTAGAATATCCTCAGCTGATTGAGAAGCTTGTCAATTTGGCCATCGAACGCCATACTGAGAAACAAAGCATCAAGCACACCATGTAAAAAGGCAAACTGTTTAAGGAAACACGGCATTTTTGCCGTGTTCCTTTTGTTCATACATAATTGGCAAAATCAGGACTCGTGATTTTGCCCAATAGGAGGCGCCATATGATTAAGAAAAAACTTCAGGAAATTACACAGATGATTAAAGTCGATAATGATGTATCTTCTTTTAATGACACTTCCATACAGGGCGTCAGCATTGACTCCAGAAAAATCGGGAAGGGGAATTTATTTGTTCCTTTTAAAGGGGAAAATTCGGATGGCCACCGATTTGTCGAAGATGCCATTGAAAAGGGGGCAGCTGCGGCCTTTTGGCAAAGGGATGTCCCCAATCCCCCCCATCATCTACCCATCCTGATTGTCGAAGATACCCTAACGGCACTTCAGGAATTGGCGAGAAGCTATCGGAATGAATTAAATATAAAGGTAGCAGGGATTACAGGAAGCAACGGCAAAACCACAACCAAGGATATGACTGCAAACCTTCTGTCACTGAAATTCAAGGTTCAAAAAACAGAAGGCAACTATAACAACCATATCGGTCTGCCCTTAACCATTCTAGCTCTTGAGGAAGATACGGAAATCGCCGTACTGGAAATGGGAATGAGCGGAAGAGGAGAAATTGATTTTCTTACAAAGCTTGCCCGTCCGGACGCCGTGATTATTACGAATATAGGCGAATCCCATCTGCAGGATTTAGGTTCCAGAGAAGGGATTGCTGAAGCGAAGCTGGAGATCGTAAACGGCCTTCAGGAAAATGGCCTCGTTATCTATTACGGTGATGAGCCTCTTCTTAATGAAAAGCTGAAAACCTACAATGGTTCTGCCGCAGTAAGAACCTTTGGGAGAACAGGGAAAAACGATGTGTATCCGGTTGATATCAAGCAGAATGACAGCGGCAGCACATTTGGGATCAATGTATCCAGCGAGGAGTTTTATCTGCCTGTACTGGGCACCCATAATGTTCTCAATGCTCTTGCAGCGATGATTGCAGCGTCCCATTTTGGCGTTCCTTATGAAAAGATGAACGAAGGCTTTGCAAGCTTAAAGCTGACAAATATGAGAATGGAGCTTCTTGAGGGCAAAATGGGTGAGAAAATCATTAATGATGCCTATAATGCCAGTCCAACATCCATGAATGCCGCCATCGAACTGGTCGCCAATCTGCCTGGCTATAAAAAGAAAATTCTTGTTCTTGGCGATATGCTGGAGCTTGGTCCGCAAGAGGAGGATTTCCATTACTCCATCGGAAAATCCGTGGATGCAAAAAAGGTTGATTACGTATTTACTTTTGGTAAGCTTGGCGAATTTATCGCCAAGGGTGCGAAGGAAGTCCTGCCCCATGAACGGGTGACAGCCTTTACTGACAAACAGAATCTGATCGGGGAATTAAAGAAACATGCCGATCAGGAAACCATTGTGCTGGTCAAGGCATCCCGTGGCATGAAGCTTGAAGAAGTTGTATCAGCCCTTCAATAGTATTTTAGAGCCTTTTGACTTAAACAGAAGGGGTGCTGGACTAATACAAACATGATGATTTCATGACCCTTTCAGCAATACCATTTTGAATTGTATATATCTGTTATTATAGGAAATAAGCCCCTGTTCCACGTGGAACAGGGGCTTAAATTATTTTTATATAGTTCCTTCACTGTAATTTCTATCTCCGGGAAGGTTTGATTAGTATGCCAAAAAGGAAAAAGTGTAAAATAGAATAGACTTACATTAATAAGATGGCGGTGACTTGTGGATGATTGGCTGCATGTGCATACATGGTTTTACAGGAGCTCCATTTGAAGTAGAACCTTTGGCAGAGTATTTAAAAGAGAATACAGACTGGGAGATTTCTGTGCCGACATTGCCGGGTCATGGCGATGAGCTGAATCTGAAAGGAATTGCCTATAACAAGTGGATTGAGCATGCAGAGGAAGAGCTGAAGAGGCTTATTAGCCGCTGTGAAAAAGTATATGTCATCGGCTTTTCAATGGGGGGCCTGATAGCCAGCTATTTAACTGTTCATTACCCTGTAGATAAATTGGTACTGCTCAGTGCTGCGGCTTATTACGTAAACCCGAAGCAGATGTTCTTCGATATTAAAGAGATGGTAAGAGATGCATTCAGAGGGAAGCTCGCTGACAATGAAATGTTCGTCAGATATAAGCGGAAAATCAGTGCGACACCGATCACGGCAACACTTCAATTCCGCAGGCTGGTGGCTTCGATTAGACCTATTTTAAACCAGATCACTGTGCCGACATTGATTGCGCAAGGCGAAAGTGATGGAGTTGTCCCTCCGAGAAGCGCCAGATATTTATATAATAATATTGGTTCAACGGCCAAAAAGTTAATTTTTATTAAAGATTCGAAGCATCTTATCTGCCATTGCGGGGAAGGGGACCGCCTCTTCCGGGAGATCCTTGGATTTCTGCAAAAAAAGCCTGAATGATAAGGTTTTCAGCTAGCCTTCAAGTTTGCAATGCTTACTTGGAAATGGTAATATAAACACCAAAGTGCCAACAGGAACTTCTTTTGAGAACCCGGACATACTCCATCAGGAGAATGTCTTTTTTCATTAAATACAGAAGTATAGCTGAAAGAGGCGTACTTCAGTAAGGCCATAAACAGATAAGTGCTTTCTCTTTGACTGAACTTATCTTAAGAGACCTGATTGTCCGTGAACAATTTGGATAGAATTTACCCTCATCCTTTCCTCAAGCGGGTTTCATAGTGAGTGGGACTCTTCTTAACGAAACATAACCGCACTTTTTATAAAAATAAGAAGTTACAGCATCTAAATGCCGGGAACTGCAGGTGAAAAGGCTCCTTACAGGGTGTGCCATAACATTTCTTATAATCGTCCGGAAGAGTGACTCATAGGCCAATTTTTCAGGAGAACTCCTGCCTGCAGGTTTGCAGGGACAAAATTTTTCTATGATTAGAAGGAGAATGAATACATTGACAAAGTTTCAAGACTTGGGCATCAGCCCAGAGACAATGAAATCACTGAAACGAATGGGATTTGAAGAGGCGACTCCTATTCAGACCCAGACCATTCCGTTAAGTTTGGAGAATAAAGACCTGATCGGGCAGGCGCAGACAGGAACAGGAAAAACGGCTGCATTTGGAATCCCGATGATTGACAAAATCGACAACACGAAAGATTACATTCAGGGAATTGTTATTGCCCCAACTCGTGAGCTGGCGATTCAAGTATCGGAAGAATTGTATAAAATCGGCTACGGAAAAAGAACGAAAGTCCTTTCCATTTATGGCGGCCAGGATATTAACCGCCAAATCCGCGCTTTAAAGAACAAACCGCATATCATCGTTGGAACACCAGGACGTATTTTGGATCATATCAACCGCAAAACGATGCGTCTGGACCATGTGCATACGGCTATCCTTGATGAAGCGGATGAAATGCTCAACATGGGATTCATTGACGATATTGAAGCAATCCTTGCTCAAATTCCTGAAGAGCGCCAAACACTGCTCTTCTCTGCAACAATGCCTGCGCCAATCCGCAGAATGGCAGAACGCTTTATGAAGGACCCTCAGATTGTCCGCGTAAAAGCGAAGGAAATGACTGTTTCATCTATTGAACAATTCTATATTGAAACGCATGAAAAAAATAAATTTGATGTGCTGACAAGACTATTGGATATCCAATCTCCGGAATTGGCGATTGTATTCGGACGTACTAAGCGCCGTGTTGATGAACTGGCTGAAGCCTTAAATCTTCGCGGATATATGGCTGAAGGAATACATGGTGACTTAAGCCAGGCTAAACGGATTTCTGTACTTAGGAAGTTCAAAGAAGGAAGCATTGACGTCCTTGTGGCGACAGATGTTGCGGCACGCGGATTGGACATTTCCGGCGTAACGCATGTATACAATTTTGATATTCCTCAGGATCCTGAAAGCTATGTTCACCGCATTGGCCGGACCGGACGTGCTGGAAAAACGGGTGTTGCAATGACATTCATCAACCCGCGCGAGAAATCGTATCTGCATGTAGTAGAACGTACAACCAAGAAAAAAATGGAACGCATGGATGCTCCAACACTTGATGAGGCGCTTGAAGGCCAGCAAAAAGCTGTAATGGAAAAAATCATGCAAACCATAGAGGAAAACAATCTTGAAAGCTATAAAGAAGCGGCAGATCAGCTTCTGGCACAAAAGGACGCTTCGACAGTTGTTCAGGCAGTGCTGAAGATGCTGACCAAAGAACCTGATACAACACCTGTTAAATTAACAGAGGAAAAGCCGCTTCCATCTAAACGCGACAGAAAGCCGAATGACCGCAGCCGCGGAGGATACAATGGAAGAGGCAGACAGGGCGGCCAAAAGGGATCATACAAATCACGCCAAGGCCACACTGGAAAACGCCCAAGCCAGAACAACAGCCGTTCAAACAGCTATAGATAAGAAATTTGGAGAGCAGAAATCTGCTCTCTTTTTTATTTAGTCTCATACAGAGCAAGCCCGAACATGCAATTTCTCAAGAGCTGTCGTACATACTAATGGGAAATGCTGAACGGGAGGAATCGACATGACGATTGTACGCCTTGGGTATGTTGCGATGAGTATGAACCTGAAAAACGCATCGCCATCACAAACGATGACGTTCAAACAATTCTCAAGTATTAAAAACCGGGAGGCGGCTATAGCAAGACTGGAACGAATCGCCATTTCAAATCTCGAGAATTGCCTCAGGCTGCTCAAGCACAATGCAGCCCATGATATTCACTTTTTCCGCTTCAGTTCTAGGCTGATTCCCCTTGCAAATCATGAGGAACTCTCTGATTGGAAGTATATGCGTCCCCTTAGAGATATTCTGTCCAGGATTGGCGACTTTCTGGATGAACATCCGATGCGTGTGGATTTTCACCCGGACCACTTTGTGCTCCTTAATACACCGAAAGTTGATACATTGAATATGTCCATCAAAACACTGGCTATGCATGAGGCCCTTCTGAAAGGCATGCATCTTAATCCAGCTCACCGCTGTGTTCTGCATGTGGGCGGCGGATATGATGATAAAGAAAAAGCACTCGAGCAATTTATCCATAATTGGGGCTTTACGCCTCCCGGAATCCAGCAGATGATTATTCTTGAGAATGACGATACCACCTTTACACTTGATGATACTCTCTACCTTTGTGAAAAGCTGGGGATTCCGCTTGTATTTGATTACCACCACCACCTTGCGAACTTCAAAAATGATGACTGGATAGGGCAATGGGAAAGGGTAGCGGCGACATGGGGTCATTCAGAACTGCCTGTGAAAATGCATATCTCGAGCCCCAAATCAGACAAAGATTTCAGAGCGCATGCGGATTATATTGATGCTGAAATGTTCATGGAGTTTCTGCAGAACATTAAGGGGTCAGTGCCTGAGATACATTGCATGATCGAAGCGAAAATGAAGGACAGCGCCCTGTTTAAGCTTGCTGAGGATTTGAAAAGGAACCCCAATCTGACCTTTATTGATTCATCCGGCTTTGAAATATAATCTGTACCCCCCACTTTTTTCATAAAAGGGAGACACTTCTTTTTTCTGTCATGTATACTTATAGAAGTGATAGAGCGGATTTTAAAATCAAATAATTTTATGGAATTGCGGGGGGTACTGCATGATTACAGAGCCGCATAAAAGGATCCCGGCAAGGGGGCTGCTTGCCTGGAGAATCTCAGGCACGCTCCACTCTGTTTTTCCTTTTGTGTTGTCAGGTGGCGCTATTGCTGCCGCCATCCTGTTTGATTGGCCTATTTGGGTTATTGGAGCGTCTTTAATGTTTTTTTCTGCGTATGCCTACCTGGTCATAATGACGTTACCATCTTTAAGGTGGAAAAGATGGAGGTATGAGGTCCGGGAAAATGAAATAGAGCTCAAACACGGGCTATTTGTGATAAAAAGGACGCTTGTTCCTATGATTCGGGTGCAGCATGTGGATACGAGGCAAGGGCCGATATTGCGTAAATATCGCCTGGCTACCGTGACCATCTCAACAGCTGCGACGATACATGAAATACCGGCATTGGATGTGGATGAAGCTGAGGAATTGCGCTTTTTCATTTCTCAGCTGGCAAGGGCTGCAGAAAATGATGTCTAATCCGAAGCGGCTGCACCCAATATCCGCAATAGCCAATTTCCTGAAACACCTTAAGGAAATGCTGGTGCCATTTCTTATTTTTGTCGTCTTTGGAAGCAGAGGAGGAAATGGAGACATTATTCAGCTTGTCCTGTCTATAGGGGTCATCATCGCGGTTTTTTTAATCGGGATCCTTACCTGGTGGAGATATACCTATAGACTGGAGGAAGGCGAGCTTCGAATCGAGTATGGTGTTCTGGTAAGGAAGAAAAGATATATTCCGCTTGAAAGAATCCAAAGTCTCGATTTATCGGAAGGCTTGCTGCAAAGACCCTTTGGACTTGTAAAAATGAAGGTGGAAACAGCGGGCTCCAGCGGTGCGGGTGAGGCAGAAGCGGTATTGACGGCTATATCCAAAGAGGATGCTGATTTCATTCAGCAGGCATTTTCAGCTGCCAAAAATAATCCTTCAGAAATGAAAACAGCATTGGAGAACCGGGAAGTGATCTATAAGATTACTCCTGGAGAATTGTTCCTTCAGGCATCAACTTCCGGCGGGGCAGGGGTCGTTATTTCAGCAGTCTTTGCTTTTGTGTTTCAGTTTGAAGAAATCATACCCTATGAAAAGGTGTTCGCCGGAGTCGAAGGGTTTATTGCAAATGGAATGATATTTGTCAGTATACTAGTATTCTTCGTTTTTCTTGTGGCATGGCTGATCGCTCTTGTAGGGAGCATGCTGAAATACGCCGGCTTTACATTATTAAAAAGTGAGAAGGAATTGATTATTAGCAGAGGCTTGCTTGAAAAGAGGCAGATGACGATCCCGCTGAACCGCATACAGGCTATTCAAATAAGGGAAAATCTTCTTAGGCAGCCATTTGGTCTGGCAACAGTCTATATTGAAAGTGCCGGTGGTTCCATTGAAGACAATGAAAGCTCCCGCCTAATGATCCTGCCGATCGTAAAAAAAACGAGGATTGCCGGTTTGTTAAAGCCCCACTTGCCACAGTATGAACTGCAGCCGGTTTTCTTTAAAGCTCCGAAAAGAGCGCTAAACCGCTATTTATGGAGAGGATTTCTGTGGATTTTGCCTTTTGTGGGTGGGCCGCTCCTCTTTTTCAGGCCATGGGGATATTTATCTTTGGTGCTGCTGATCTTTGCAATGGGCTGGTCTTATCTCAAATACAGGGATGCGGGCTGGGAAATCAGCTCACAGCAGCTTGCACTCAGATATCGCGGAATAGTGAGAGCTACAGTTTTTATGAGGAGAAGCCGAATTCAGTCCCTCTCCGTGAAAGAAAGCTATTTTCAGAAAAAACGCAGTCTGGCTACCATAAAAGCTGCGGCTATGTCGGGGGCAGGCGGGACAGGCGGAACTGTCCGGGATCTCGACAAACAGGAAGTATATGCTATCTATAAATGGTATTCTTATACCGGACTGAAGCTAAAAGAAAAGCGCCCCTGAGCGCTTTTTTTATTTACCTGTCCAGCTTCGCGTCCCCCTATCTGGCTAAAAACCCCACTATGGCTAAAATAACAATGACTCCCCAAACAGCAAGCCTTGATGCAGGCACTCCTCTTAAAGACGGCCTTATTCCGGAAAGACCGCCTGACCGTGTGATGCCTGATGAAGTGGATGTACGGCCCTTGGCGAGAGAGGCTGCGCCAATCAGGAAGCCGGCAATCAGGCCGAATATGTGTGCCGTTACATTGATGTTTGGCTGAAGGAAGGTCATGATTACCCCGATGATGGTAATGGTCAGGATGATTTGTGAGTTTTCCCTGGATAAAAGCTCTTTTCGAAAAACTAAGATTGCGGCAAAGTAACCGAACAGGCCAAAGATTGAACCGCTGGCGCCCGCGTGAATATACGTTAATGGCTCAAGGATGAGTGTAGCAAGATTGGCGGCTGCTCCCGCAGTGATATAAAGCAGAATGAATCTGGTTTTTCCGATGAGCCTTTCCAAAACTGGACCGAATAGAACGAGTGAAAAGCTGTTAAATAAAACATGGGAGAAGCCGCTGTGCAATATGATTGGGCTCAGCAGACGCCAGTATTCACCCTGCACAATATATAAATTGACACCAGCAAGCTTCTCAAATACAAGTGAATTTGGGAATAGGGGAATGACGGTTAATAGATAGATGATAATATGGATACAAATGATAGCAGTAACAACAGGGTAGTAGCGGATAAATTCTTTGAAGCTTTCCGTTCTTGTAAACATGGCTCTCCTCCGTGCTTGAATTGTTTGAACGTGTATCTACATCATAGCCTGAAAAACGGGATTTCAGCATGCCATAACACTTATTCAGGAGATAAAGTGTACATAATTCGGCTTCTACTGTATTCTTTATGCAGAAAATAATATAAATAGAAGGAAGATGAGAGATGATTTCCGGTATTGGGATTGACATTGCGGATCTAGAGCGGATACGAAAAATTCTTGGCAGGCAGGACCGATTTCCTGCTCGGGTTTTAACCTCAAAAGAGCTGAAGAGCTATCAGCAATTGCCGGAAAAAAGGCGTGCAGAGTTTCTTGCAGGGAGATTTGCGGCGAAAGAAGCTTTTTCAAAGGCATGGGGAACCGGGATCGGCGAAGACCTTTCCTTTCAGGATATTGAAATTGAAAAGGATGAAAAGGGTAAGCCGTTTATTTCGAAGCCAGTTAAAGAGGGGGTTCACTTGTCGATTTCCCATAGCAGGGAGTATGCAGTAGCCCAGGTGGTTATAGAAAAAGATGATTAGTCTAAGGGGTAAAATGCCCGGTAATGTCTGAGAACAAAAAAACGCCAAATCCTGAGGCAGCACACTTTCTGTGGGACTCAACTAACAAATTGCGGGGTGAAATGTACTCCCCGCTGATTGGTGTTTCAATCGGGAAGATTTTCAAAAGCTTGTCATTCCTCCTAGCATATTCCTTAAGGTTGTCTCATATATTCATAATGCGATAGGAGAGACAGGCCGAAGGTTCGGCCAATCTCACTGAAATGAGACAAAGGGGCTGAAGGAATGAAGAAAAAGTGGTTCATGCTGCTTGCCGGGCTTTTGGTTGTTCTTGCATTGTCTGCCTGTGGATCTAAAACACAGGAGGATGTTGTAAAGGATCTAGATAAAAAGCTCGAAGACGTTAAGGGATACAAGGCAGAGGCAAAGATGACTCTGCAGATGGGAACGGACCCGCAGACATATGATATAGAAGTTTGGCATAAAGATCCGGATTTTTACCGGGTAAACCTGAAAAACGCCCAAAAGGAACAAAGCCAGATGATTCTGCGAAACAATGACGGTGTATTTGTCCTCACTCCTGCGCTGAATAAAAGCTTCCGCTTCCAGAGTGATTGGCCGCAGAATAGCAGTCAGGCATATTTATACGAATCATTAGTCAAGGACATTGTGGAGGATAAGGAAGCGAAGTTCTCCGCTACAAAGGAACATTATGTGTTTGAAACAAAAACACGCTATCAAAATAATCAGATGCTTCCTGTACAGGAAATCAAGCTTAAGAAGTCCGATTTATCCCCAGTCAGTGTGAAGGTTATGGACCCTGATAAAAATGCACTTGTAACTGTAGAATTTTCGAAAGTAAAGTTCAATGCGAGTTTTGATAAGAAAGACTTTGACATGCAGAAGAACATGACAGGCGCCCAGCTTGAAGTGCCGGTTATGGCTGAGGTGGATGATCAGGAATTTACAGTTAAATATCCGCAGATGGACATGGCAGATGTAAAGCTGGTTGATGAACAGGAGATAAAAACAGAAGACGGCAAGCGTGTAGTCTTAACATATGATGGAGAAAAATCATTCACGCTAGTGCAGGAAAAGGCATCTGTTATGCCGACATCATCCGTTGTTACGTCTGTTAAAGGCGAACCGGTTGACCTTGGCTTCACCATAGGTGCACTTTCTGACAACACGATCTCCTGGACCTACCAGGGTGTGGACTATATGATCGCATCCAACGATCTATCACCTGAAGAAATGACCGAAATCGCCCGCACAGTACAAGGTGAGATGGTAAAATAACTCAATGCTTAAAAGCAGGCCGTGCAGGGTCTGCTTTTTTTTGTTGAGGTGGGGCGGAGGCGGATACGAGCGTTAGATTTAGGCAGGGAAGTAAGATGAGGTGTGGATTCAAAACAGAGGAACCAGGAGTCTTGAGTCCAAAGTAAGCCAGGGCTCGGACACAACACCCGTATCAAAGCCTCGCAGAATCCTAAATAATCCCCCAAGGTTCATAACCTGCACCACTATTTTGACCTTCTCCCTTCATAAAATCCCAATATCAGCAGAATATCCATTTGACAAATGATCTGCCGAGTTTGATAATCGACATGTATAAAAGCAATGGCTAAGGACGTGAGCACAACGATGAGTGAACAGACAAAAATGTATCGGGACACTTGGGCAGAGATAAATCTGGACCATATTTCATATAATGTAGAGTCAATGAAAAAACATGTAAAAGACGGAACAAAGGTTATTGCGGTTGTAAAGGCAAATGGATATGGGCATGGGGATGCAGCTGTAGCGAAGGCTGCGCTGGAAGCGGGGGCATCCTCTCTTGCGGTTGCGACTCTGGATGAGGCAATGGCTTTAAGGATGAAAAAAATTGAAGCACCAATTTTGGTAATGGGAGCAAGCCGTCCGGAGCACGCTGGCGAAGCCGCAGCAAAAAATATCTCTCTCACTGTTTTTCAACAGGAATGGCTGTTACAAGCATCTGAATATGTAAAAGACGTAACTCTGAATATTCACTTAAAGCTTGATACAGGCATGGGACGCCTGGGGATTCGCAGCCAGGAAGAGCTCGAGGGAATTGAGAGCGCTATCAAAGAGGACAAGCGTTTTCAGCTTGAGGGGGTATTTACGCATTTCGCCACAGCGGATTCATTGGACAATGCTTACTTTGAAACGCAGCTGAACAGGTTTGAAGAAATGACCAGCTGGCTTGAGACCTTGCCGAAATACGTCCACACCAGCAACAGTGCAGCGGGACTCAGGTTTCAAAAAGCGCATTTACATGCTGTCAGAATGGGAATCAGCATGTACGGACTGGCTCCATCCATGGAAATAAAGCCTGTACTTCCGTTCGAACTGAAAGAGGCTTTTTCTCTCCATACCTCTATTGTTCACGTGAAAAAGCTTACTAAAGGTGAGAAAGTCAGCTATGGTGCAACTTATGAAGCCCAAGAAGATGAATGGATTGCGACACTGCCGATTGGCTATGCAGATGGCTGGATCCGGAAGCTTCAGGGCCAGGAAGTGCTTGCTGAAGGATTAAGGGTTCCAATTGTTGGAAGGATATGCATGGATCAATGTATGATTAAGATCCCTCATCAAATGCCTGTAGGAACGAGGGTAACCCTGATCGGCGAACAGGGGAAAGAAAAGATCTCAGTTGATGAAATCGCGGAAAAGCTTGAAACCATCAATTATGAAGTTACCTGTATGGTATCTTCCCGCGTTCCGCGCATATATAAAAGAGATGGTGAAATTATCGGGGGAATTAATTATCTGCTGTAACGAATGAATGTTCAGCGGCGCTTCCACTTTTCTAAAGTCATGCATAAAAAACTATTTTTTTGGCCGATAATACAGAAGAATTAAAGAATCCCCTTTGCATTAGGCTTTATTAATGGTAATATTGAAAATGGTAGATATAAAAATGGTGTGTAGTGATGGTGGAGGTGTATGTTTGTGTCTGAGTCCAGCACAACAACAGAGATAATGGTAAAATTACCGCAGCATCTTTTAACCGAGTTAGACGGATTTGCTAAACAGGAAAACGTTAACCGGAGCGAATTCATTTATCAAGCAACCAAAATGTATTTGCGCGAACGCAAAAAGAGACAAATTCGCGAGTCCATGAGACGAGGCTACATGGAGATGGCGAAAATAAATTTGACGATTGCATCTGAAGCATTTCAAGCGGAATATGAGGCAGAACACACAGTTGAACGTCTAGTTAGCGGAGGATAATCCTTTGATTGTCAAACGTGGTGACGTTTATTTTGCAGACCTATCCCCAGTTGTTGGTTCAGAACAAGGCGGCGTCCGTCCAGTGCTTGTCATCCAAAACGACATCGGGAATCGGTTTAGTCCCACAGTAATTGTTGCAGCAATCACAGCTCAGATCCAAAAAGCAAAGCTGCCTACTCACGTTGAAATTGATGCGAAGCGTTATGGTTTTGAAAGGGATTCGGTCATCTTATTAGAACAGATTCGTACAATTGATAAACAACGCTTAACCGATAAAATAACCCATCTCGATGACGAAATGATGGAAAAAGTGGATGAAGCCGTGCAAATCAGCTTAGGCCTCATCGAATTTTAACAAACGCTCTTATGAAGAGCGTTTTTTTATTTTTTCAGCCAAAAAAGGTTTAGTTACTTTTCAATAGGGTAAAAAGAAAAGTCATTTAATCTATATAATTGTCTGGTTTTGTAAATATACCCGTTTCCGGCTGGGAGTAACCTTCTGTTTAGCAGGAATTCAGCACACTGGAAAAAGGGTTTTTATAAGAAATTGTCGAATTGACCTATAGCTGGTAATTATTAATTGCAGACCCTATAGGTTTCATTTGACTGGCATTCATTGTTATCATTTAATTGGTGTATACGTAAACAGGAAGATTTTTTTGCTTCTATACAATAAAGGGGAATTGGAAGGCTAATAATAGATATATGATAAAATAGGGAGGAACAAATGAATTCGACAATATTGAATTTTATACAAAATAATAAAGATTCTATCTTTAATGATTGGCTTGAGGCTACAAAGGAAAGTGCGGATGAACGGGTTACAAAGGTAGTTTCCGATCAGGTATTTACAGGAACAAGCCGGGAATTCATTGACCTGATTATTTCAAATATAAAAAGCTCAAATGAGGAATTCACTTCAAAGTTGAGTGATTTCTCTGAGAAAATTGTGCGATTGGGGTGGCCGCTCAGTTTTGTGACAAAAGGGCTCCAAACATTCGGTAAGATTGTATTTGAAGCTATGCAGAATGCCGGGATTGTCACCCGGGAAAATCAAATGAAAGTCGTTTATGAATTCGATGGCTGGATGACTCCCATGGTGAATGAAGTGGTAAATATGTATTCGGCCACCTGGGAAAGAACAGTATCCCTGCAAAAAATCGCCCTTCAGGAACTGTCCGCACCATTGATCCCTGTATTCGAAGGGATTACGGTCATGCCTCTTGTAGGTACCATAGATACCGAGCGAGCAAAGCAGATTATGGAAAACCTCTTACATGGAGTGGTTAAACACCGTTCGGAAGTAGTCTTAATAGATATAACAGGTGTACCGGTTGTTGATACGATGGTAGCCCATCATATTATACAGGCTGCGGATGCTGTAAGACTTGTCGGCGCTAAATGCATGCTCGTTGGCATACGCCCTGAGATTGCCCAGACCATTGTAAACCTGGGAATTGATTTAAATCAGTTCACTACAAAAAACACCTTGAAAAAGGGAGTAGAAGCGGCTCTTGAGTTAACCAGCCGCAAAATTGTGAAGGTGGAGGGAGCGGAATGAGAGTGAGAATCCCAATTTTAAAGCTGAACGATTGCCTGTTAGTCTCCATCCAGTGGGAATTAGATGACCAGACTGCTCTGCAGTTTCAGGAGGATCTGCTTCATAAAATCCATGAGACGAGCGCAAATGGAGTCGTGATTGATTTAACATCCATTGACTTTATTGATTCATTCATCGCTAAAGTTCTAGGCGACGTAATAAATATGTCCAAACTGATGGGTGCAAAAGTAGTCATAACCGGGATACAGCCTGCTGTAGCAATTACGCTTATTGAGTTAGGTATTGGGTTAGATGATGTCCTTACTGCATTAGATCTAGAAAAAGGTTTGGAGAAATTACAACAGGAATTGGGGGAGTAACTGTATGGAAAACCAATCCTGCGTTAAAATCATAAACGAATGGGACATCGTTGCAGCCCGCCAGCTAGGGCGGAATGTTGCTAAAGAGCTTGGTTTTGGTACAGTTGACCAGGCTAGAATCACTACAGCCATTAGTGAGCTTGCCCGTAATATTTATTTATACGCCGGACAGGGGCAAATCTGCATTGAGAAAATATACGACGGCGGAAAAGCGGGATTGCGTATAGTTGCGGTAGACAGCGGCCCTGGTATCAATGATTTACGCCAAGTAATGGAAGATGGATACTCGACATCAGGAGGATTAGGAGCCGGCCTTCCAGGTGTGAAGCGGTTAATGGATGAGTTCTTAATTGACTCCAATCCCGGGACCGGAACAGATATAAAAGCAACTAAGTGGCTTCGTTAGGGGGAAGCGTTATGGATTTCCGAGAAATGATGGAATCAAAGTATCGGGATATTCTTGAGAATTATATTAAGGAACAATCTGAACAGGCCTTATATCAGGGCCAGAAGTTCAGCAGGAAGTCGATCGAGCACAAAATCTCTCCTGAAGAGATTATCAGCGTTCATAAAAACCTGATGGGTGAACTTTATCCGGACTTGCCTGAATACGTTCACCATTCTTTTGATATCCTTCTGGAAGTCATGATAGGTTATGGTTTTGCCTATAGAGAACATCAGAGCCTAAAACATATTCAGCAGGAACTCAGGACAGAAATGGAAATAGCTGCGAACGTTCAGCAAACCTTGCTGGGCACGCAGGTTCCTTCTGTTGAGGGGCTGGATATCGGCGCAATAAGTGTTCCTGCCAAGCATATGAACGGTGATTATTTCCACTTTGTTCAGGATGAAAACAGCACAATCAGCATCGCCATTGCTGATGTAATCGGAAAAGGGCTTCCGGCAGCTCTTTGTATGTCCATGATTAAATATGCTATGGACAGCGTGCCTGAAAACCGCAATGACCCTAAAACGGTCCTTGAAAATCTTAATCGGGTAGTTGAACAGAACGTAGATTTAACGATGTTCATTACCATGTTTTATGGAATATATGATACAAACACCCATATGTTCTCATATGGTTCTGCAGGACACGAGCCGGGATTGTTCTATAATGCTGCGAATGAGCAATTTACCGAGCTGACTGCAAAAGGGCTGCTTCTCGGTATTGATAAAAAAACGAAATACCGCCAGTACGAAAAAGGAGTAAATCCCGGAGATATGATTATATTAATGTCAGATGGGGTTACTGAATGCCGTACAGAAGAAGGGTTTATAGAAAAGGAATCATTGCTGGAATTAATCAAGAAATACATTCATTTAAGTGCACAGGAAATAGTTAATAGCGTATATAAAGAACTTGAAAAACTTCAGCATTTTCAATTGCGTGATGATTTTACCTTAATTATTTTAAAAAGAAATGTTTAATGGGTTTCAAAAGCGGGTAATTAGTAAAAAGCAGTTGACATGTAAAGAGGTGGGTCTATTATGAATATTACTATAGATGTAAAAGAAAATGATATGCTGATTGAAGCAATGATAAGCGGAGAAATTGATGCGTATACAGCACCTAAACTCCGTGAAGAGCTTTTTCCTTTAACAGAAAAGGAAGGCGTAGAAATGGTGGTCAATCTATCTGAGGTCTCTTATATGGATAGTACCGGCTTAGGTGTATTTGTTGGTGTATTTAAAAATGTCCGTGCCAATAACGGCAAATTCCAGATTGTTGGATTATCGGACCGTTTAAAGAGACTTTTCGAAATTACAGGCCTAGCAGATATTATCGATATTAACAGCGGGATTGAAGGTGGAGTACAATGAACGAGCCATTTGATTATATAGAGGTGAAAATTCCGGCCAAGCCGGAATTTGTTGGGGTAATCCGCCTGACATTATCAGGGATTGCCAGCAGAATGGGTTTTGCCTATGAAGAAATTGAAGATCTTAAAATCGCGACAAGTGAAGCCTGCACTAATGCAGTTCAACACGCATACAAACAGAATGAGCAAGGGGAAGTAGTCATCGGGTTCGGTTTATATCCTGACCGTCTTGAGGTAATGGTCGCGGACAGCGGAAAAAGTTTTGATTTCCAATCTGCCAGACAAGGCATTGGGCCATATGACCAGACCGATTCTGTGGAATTTTTGCGTGAAGGAGGCTTGGGTCTATACCTGATTGAGACATTGATGGATGAAGTTAGAATTCATCACAAAGAGGGTGTTACGGTCTTTATGACCAAATACCTAGAAGGAGAGCAGGTGGAGAGGGATGCAAAAACAATCTCAACCTAACCAAAAATCCAAAGAAGAAACAAATGCTTTAATCAAAGCCTACCAGCTTCATCAGGATGAAGATGCTCAAAATACACTGGTTCTACAATATCAGAATTTAGTTGAAGCCATTGCCCGCAAGTACTCAAAGGGGAGATCTTATCATGAGGATATTGTCCAGGTAGGCATTATAGGCTTATTGGGTGCAATCCGCCGCTATGATGAGTCTTTCGGCAAAACCTTTGAGGCCTTTGCTGTTCCTACCATTATCGGGGAGATTAAACGCTTCTTAAGGGATAAAACCTGGAGTGTTCATGTTCCGCGCCGTATAAAGGAATTGGGTCCGAAAATTAAAGCCACCGTTGAAGAGCTTACAACAGAGCTTCATAGGTCGCCAAGAGTAGACGAAATTGCCGATGTGCTTGGAGTATCAGAAGAAGAAGTGCTCGAAGCGATGGAAATGGGAAAAAGCTATCAGGCTCTTTCTGTTGACCATTCAATCGAAGCTGATTCTGATGGCGGAACAGTCACCCTTTTGGATATCGTCGGAAATGTGGACGAGGGCTTTGAAAAAGTAAATCAAATGCTGGTGCTTGAAAAAGTCCTGCATGTTCTGTCTGAGAGAGAGAAATTAATTATACAATACACATATCTTGAGAATATGAGCCAAAAGGAAGCTGGAGATAAACTGGGGATTTCCCAGATGCATGTCTCGCGACTTCAGCGCCGTGCAATTAAAAAGCTTCAGGAAGCGATCCACTCTGAAACAAATAACTCGGAGTGCCTTTCATGACCAAATTGGTTAGAGATAACATCGAAGTGATTGCTCACCAGACAGCTAAAGAAGGTAAGTCATTCTGTGGTGATGGATATTATTTTACCGCAACAGATGAATACTTTGTATGTGTGCTGGCGGATGGCCTTGGAAGCGGGGAATATGCGTATGAGGCCTCTTCTGCTGTTGTTTCCGTTGTAGAGCAGCATCATGAGAAAGATGTAGATACCCTGATGAAGCTCTGCAACGAAATTCTTGTGCAAAAAAGAGGAGCAGCAGTCGCGCTGTTTAAAGTGCATTTTGCTTCGAGGGAATTTGTTTACAGCTGTGTAGGGAATATACGATTTTTCCTTTATTCCTCTACGGGGAAACTCACTTACCCCCTGCCAGTAACCGGTTATCTGTCAGGCAGGCCGCAGGTGTTTCATACCCAGCGGTTTACGTATGAAGCGGAATCTAAATTTTTGATATACTCAGATGGATTTAATATCCATGGGGTTAAATCTTTGCTGAAAGCATTTCTCCCTATTGATCTTATCTCGGAAGATATAAAGAAGCAGTATCCATCTACATCAGATGATGCTACTTTCATACTTGGAAGCTTACTCTAGACAGGGTAAGCTTTTTGTTTATTCTTTTGATAAAATAAATATTGAGACTCTATGATGGAGGAATGAACTTGGAAAAAACATTGGATAAACAAGACCAAATACTAAACCTAATCGCTGGAGAATTATCAATAGCCATTAGACAAGTAAAAAACACAATCAGTTTACTGGAAGAAGGAAACACAGTCCCATTTATCGCGCGGTACAGAAAAGAACAGACAGGCGCGCTGGATGAAGTTCAAATCCGCGATATCATGGAGCGCTGGCAATACATACAAAACCTTAATCAGCGTAAGGAAGAGGTCATCCGCTTAATTGAAGAACAAGGCAAATTGACAGGAGAGCTAAAAGCCCAAATTGAAAAAGCAGTCAAGCTTCAGGAAGTAGAAGACTTATACCGCCCATATAAGCAAAAGCGCCGCACGAAAGCGACTTCCGCAAAAGAAAAAGGACTTGAACCCTTTGCTGAATGGCTTCTTACCTTTTCGCTAAATGAACCCCCTGCTGCAAAAGCCAAAGAATTCCTATCAGAAGAAAAGGGAGTAACCACACCGGAAGAAGCGATCTCTGGAGCAAAGGATATTATCGCAGAATGGGTATCAGATGAAGCGGAGAGCAGGAAATGGATCCGTATGGAAACCGCTAAAAAGAGTACCATTGAGTCCTCTGTGAAGAATAAAGAGAATGATGAAAAAGGCGTTTATGAAATGTATTATGAGTATGAAGAACCGGTGAGCAAGATAGTTCCACACCGTACACTTGCTTTAAACCGCGGTGAAAAAGAGGAAGTCTTAAAGATTAACATTAAGCCTAATACCGAATTTATTTTAAAGTACTTATATAAAAAGTGGGTAAAGGATGAGGGTTCTCCTGCCGGCCCTATTGTAAAGGAAGCCATAGATGACGGCTATAAGCGCCTGATCATGCCATCGATTGAACGTGAAATACGGAATGAGCTGACTGAAAAAGCAGAAGAACAGGCAATTATGATCTTTTCCGAAAATCTCAGAAAACTGCTTCTTCAGCCCCCGTTAAAAGGAAAGGTTGTACTTGGGGTGGACCCTGCCTACAGAACAGGCTGCAAGCTGGCTGTTGTGGATGAAACAGGGAAAGTACTTGATATCGGAGTCATTTATCCGCATCCGCCGGTTTCCAAAACGAATCAGGCGCGGGAGAAAGTAATTCAAATTCTAAAATCCTATAAAGTAAAAATGGTTGCCATTGGCAATGGGACCGCTTCAAGGGAAACTGAACAGTTCATCGCAGATATATTAAAGGACATGGATGAGGAAATATTCTATCTGATTGTCAATGAAGCAGGGGCGAGCGTATATTCTGCCTCAGACCTTGCCAGAGAAGAATTTCCTGACTTACAGGTGGAAGAAAGAAGTGCTGTTTCAATCGCCCGGCGCCTCCAGGATCCTCTTGCAGAGTTGGTTAAAATAGATCCGAAATCAGTCGGGGTTGGTCAATATCAGCATGACGTATCCCAGAAAAAGCTGTCAGAATCCCTGGCTTTTGTAGTAGAAACTGCGGTAAACCAGGTGGGCGTCAATGTAAATACAGCTTCATCTTCATTACTGCAGCATGTAGCCGGTTTGTCAAAAACGGTTGCCTTAAATATTATTAAAAAACGGGATGAGGAAGGAAAGTTTACGGACCGCAAGCAATTGAAGAAAATTCCGCGGCTTGGTGCCAAAACATATGAACAGGCAATCGGCTTCCTGCGGATTATCGATGGAAAGGAACCTCTGGACCGTACTGGCATCCACCCGGAAACATATGCAGAAGTAAATAAATTGCTTACTACTCTAGGCTTTAAATCAAATGATCTTGGATCGCCATCGCTAAGAGAAGCGCTTAAAGGAATTGATATCTCTCAGACAGCCCGGGAGCTTGAGATTGGAGAGCTGACACTGAAAGATATCATAGACGCATTAATGAGACCGGAAAGGGATCCGCGAGATGAGCTGCCAAAGCCCCTTTTGAAAAAAGAAGTTCTAAAGCTTGAAGACCTGCAGGAAGGAATGGAACTGCAAGGGACAGTGCGGAATGTTGTAGACTTCGGGGCCTTTGTCGATATTGGAGTCAAACAGGACGGACTTGTTCATATTTCCAAGCTCAGCCGCAAATTTGTCAAACATCCGCTGGACGTCGTTTCCGTTGGTGATGTGGTAACAGTCTGGGTTGACTCTGTCGACAAGCACAAGGGAAGAGTCGCTTTAACAATGCTGGGCCATTCTAATTAATAAAAGCTAATAGCTTTAAAGTTCATTCGAGCCATAAGCCAAATCTATTTATTGCGTGATTTGGCTTATGCTTTTTATGGATTATAATAAATGAGTTAGATTGTATAAGGACATCCTGGCATAGTCATTACCGCGGGGTTTCGATGAATTGAACTCCGGCTTTTTATGAGCAGTGTTTCTTTCGATAGAAAAACCAGCACTGATTCAGCAGTTTGATCTGATAGCGGTCTTTTTCATAAAAAGCACGCTGGATTTGATTTTGAAACCATACAGGCATAAGATGACCTCCCATTAATTGAATTCTGACAAAGGCTCCCTGGGCTGAAAGGCGGATTCAGAGCTGTAAAAGGTATATATAATGTATGCTATAATAGGTTGTCATGTTTACGATAAGAGAGGAAAAACATTGCGATGAATGACCAGGATCTTCAGACACTTGTTGAAAAGATATCATTAGAAAGCTTTGGCAAGCCCTTTTGCCACCGGGCATATTTTAATTCACGCCTAAAATCCACTGGCGGAAGATATATGCTGAATACCCATCATGTAGAAATAAACAAAAAGTATTTTGAACAGCTTGGTCTCGAAGAGTTGGAAGGAATTATTAAACACGAGCTATGTCATTATCATTTGCACTTGGAAGGAAAAGGATACAAACATCGTGATCAGGACTTCAGAATGTTAATGAAGAAAGTTGGAGCACCCCGATTTTGTGCAGCCTTGCCTGATCGTCCGAAAACAAACAGATCTGCTAAGGTTCTTGTTTATGTGTGCAAAGATTGCGGCCAAGTCTTTCAGAGAAAAAGAAAAGTTAATACTCAAAAGTATGTCTGCGGAAAATGCAAAGGGAAATTAAAATTTAAAAAAGAGTTGACATTAGAATAGGTACACATTATATTTAATAATTGTCGCAGGTCAAAATCGGACAAACGGCTAATAAATTCTCTTAAAAAATATGCTTGACTTTTATAGCCCATGTCCTTATAATATGAAGAGTCGATAAGAAGTTAACTGTTTTATCGATTAAGATTATTATTGTTTATATTATTCCGCAGTAGCTCAGTGGTAGAGCATTCGGCTGTTAACCGAACGGTCGCAGGTTCGAATCCTGCCTGCGGAGCCATTTTTGGGGAAGTACTCAAGTGGCTGAAGAGGCGCCCCTGCTAAGGGTGTAGGTCGCGTAAGCGGCGCGAGGGTTCAAATCCCTCCTTCTCCGCCAGAATATTCTAACAACGGCCCGTTGGTCAAGCGGTTAAGACACCGCCCTTTCACGGCGGTAACACGGGTTCGAATCCCGTACGGGTCACTTTTTTATTTCCGGCCGTTAACACGCTTGCCTGTCACGCAGGAGAATCGCGGGTTCGATTCGCGTCGGGATCGCCATTTTAATTATTGGGCTATAGCCAAGCGGTAAGGCACCGGACTTTGACTCCGTCACTCGCAGGTTCGAATCCTGCTAGCCCAGCCATTTTTAATGAGCCATTAGCTCAGTCGGTAGAGCATCTGACTTTTAATCAGAGGGTCGAAGGTTCGAGTCCTTCATGGCTCACCATTATTAATTTTATATTGCGGGTGTGGCGGAATTGGCAGACGCACCAGACTTAGGATCTGGCGCCGCAAGGCGTGGGGGTTCGACTCCCTTCACCCGCACCATTAATTACCATTGAATTAAGTATAACGTTTTGGTATGATGTTACTTGTCGCTTAATTAAGCGGTCGTGGCGGAATGGCAGACGCGCTAGGTTGAGGGCCTAGTGGGGGCAACCCCGTGGAGGTTCAAGTCCTCTCGGCCGCACCAAAAAAAGCTGTTGACTTTCATAACTGAAGTTGCTATAATATAAGAGTTGCTTTAAAACGTGCGCCCGTAGCTCAATTGGATAGAGCGTTTGACTACGGATCAAAAGGTTAGGGGTTCGACTCCTCTCGGGCGCGCCATATTACGGGGAGTAGCTCAGCTTGGTAGAGCACTTGGTTTGGGACCAAGGGGTCGCAGGTTCGAATCCTGTCTTCCCGACCATTCGGGATACAATAATTATATATATATGCGGGTGTAGTTTAGTGGTAAAACCTCAGCCTTCCAAGCTGATGATGAGGGTTCGATTCCCTTCACCCGCTCCAAACTTACTGATTGATCTTTGAAAACTGAACGAACAAAACGTCAACGTTTAATCATTAGTCTTTTTCGAAAAGACAATCGAGCTATATCAACTCTTATATGGAGAGTTTGATCCTGGCTCAGGACGAACGCTGGCGGCGTGCCTAATACATGCAAGTCGAGCGGACTGATGGGAGCTTGCTCCCTGAAGTCAGCGGCGGACGGGTGAGTAACACGTGGGCAACCTGCCTGTAAGACTGGGATAACTCCGGGAAACCGGGGCTAATA
>NZ_VCRN01000034.1 GCF_009849585.1 Bacillus sp. ZZV12-4809 | reverse complement strand
GCCATTCGGCGGATTCAACATGTCAGGAACTGACTCTAAAGCGGGCGGACCTGACTACATTCTTCTGCATATGCAGGCGAAGACTACTTCTGAAATGTACTAATAAAATCTCCGATTGGAGACGGGAACAGCAACTTGGTTGCTGTTCCTTTTTTATTGGATATTCAGCACTTTGGAGTTTATGATGAAAATAGCCTATAGATTGGAGTGATGCAAAAATGCCAAACAAAGGTTTGATCAATATTGATTACACAAATGATTTCGTAGCGGAAGACGGTGCCCTGACTTGCGGTAAGCCTGGCCAGGTGCTGGAAAAGAAAATCTCAGAGCTCACGCAACAGTTTATCGAAACTGGGCAATTCACTGTTTTCGCCATTGATGTTCATGATGAAGGAGACACCCATCATCCGGAAACAAATTTATTCCCGCCGCATAATATCAGGAACACGAGTGGAAGAAATCTTTACGGTACATTGCAGCTGGTTTATGAAACCAACAAGGAAGCTGAGAATGTATATTTCATGGACAAAACAAGATACTCCGCATTTGCAGGAACGGATCTCGAGATAAAATTGAGGGAGCGCGGTGTAGAGGAAGTGCACCTGGTCGGTGTATGCACCGACATTTGCGTGCTTCATACAGCAGTCGATGCTTATAATAAAGGGTTTAAAATAGTCATTCATAAAGATGCTGTTGCATCATTTGACCAGGAGGGTCATGAGTGGGCCTTAAGGCATTTTGCAAATACGCTGGGAGCAGAAGTAATGTAAATTCCTAGTTTGGGCCGGCATTGCCCAAGCTGGAGGCTGTAAGCAAACGGCTTACATACAAAAAACCCTCTCCACATAGGAAGAGGGTTTCTGCAATTAATTTTTAAGTGTAGACTTATATCGATTGTACTGCTCCTGAACTTCCTTTGAAGGTGCCTTATCGAACAAGCTGACAATGATGATCGCCAGACCGGCAAATATAAAGCCGGGCGCCAATTCATACAAGTCAAACAGGCCGCCGGTAAGCTGTGCCCAAACAATTACTGTTACAGCACCAACAATAATGCCGGCTAGCGCCCCATTTCGCGTCATGCGTTTCCAGAACAGGCTCAGAATGATAACCGGCCCGAAGGCTGCACCAAATCCGGCCCATGCATAACTGACAAGTTCAAGTACTTTACTTTCAGGGTTATACCCTAAGAAGATGGCAATAATAGCTATGCCCAGTACAGCAATTCTGCCAACAATCATTTCTTCCTTTTTGGAAGCATTTCTTCTGAAGATAGATTTATAGAAATCCTGTGCCAATGCACTTGAAGAGACGAGCAATTGAGAGTCAACTGTGCTCATGATTGCTGAGAGAATGGCTGCTAATAAAAATCCAGCTACCCAAGGATTAAATAGTACTTGTGAAAACACGATGAAAACTGTTTCAGAATTCGCAAGCGGTGTATCTGCAAAGTACGCTATTCCGGCAAAACCTACAAACAGTGCTCCGAACAGAGACAGGACCATCCACGACATACCTATCAAACGGGCTTTAGGAACATCCTTTGTTGATTTTAATCCCATAAAACGAACAAGTATATGCGGCTGCCCAAAATAGCCCAGACCCCATGCAAGCAGTGAAACAACGCCAACAAACGTGGCTCCTGAGGTGACATCCAAATGTGTTGGATCTATTGCACTGATTTGATTTAATGTTTCATTCCATCCGCCAAGCTCTTGAATCGCGACAATTGGAATAATAATCAGGGCTAAGAACATTAATATACCTTGGATGAAGTCAGTCCAGCTGGCTGCCAAGAACCCGCCGAATAGTGTGTATGACAAAATAACAGCAGCTCCAACCCAAAGTGCGAGAGTATAATCCATCCCGAATGAATTTTCTAATAGAATGGCACCCCCAACTAGACTGGAAGAAGTATAGAAAGTGAAAAAGATTAATATAACGATTGCGGAAACTACCCGAAGCAATTTCGAGGTATCATGGAACCGGTTCTCAAAATACCCGGGAACTGTAATTGAATCGTTGGCTACCTCCGTGTATACACGTAATGGCTTCGCTACAAACTGCCAATTCAGATAGGCACCAACCGCCAAACCAATTGGAAGCCATATTTCACCCATACCGCCTAAGTAAACAGCTCCTGGAAGTCCCAGCATTAACCATCCGCTCATATCAGATGCCCCGGCACTTAAGGCTGCAACTCCAGCACCAAGACCTCGCCCGCCTAGCACATAATCAGATAAATCTTTAGTCATTCTGGCTGCAAGCACACCAATCAGCAGCATGCCGACCAGATAAACAATAATGGCAATTAACGTTGGTACATTTATATCCATATCTATTTATCTTCTCCTTTCAACAAAATATGAGATGCCTGATAGTACGATCAATAATGGCATTGGAATAAGAAGCCAAAGCCATGTCGCCATAGTGAAATCCATATGTTCGCCTCCATTTTTCTATTAGTATCCCCATTTTCTATCCCAATTGAATCTAAGTGAAAAAACATTCTTTATACAGTTACATGCAATTTTGTGATTTTAGAAAAAATCAATTTGGGGAAAATTCCACTTTGAAAAGACGTTTATTATCATAACATAGTTAAGGTGCAGGAACAAAAAATCTAAAAAACTATAAAGAAATAATTGTATAAAAATACGTTATTTCGCATTAATTTTCTGATATATCTACTATATCAACATATCTATTCATCCAAATTTATAAAATTAAGTTGGCTTGCAGGGAGGGTTTTGGGTTAAATAAAAAAGACCCGGCAGGTCCCTCAAGGGTTAATATTGATTATATTAAGTACTTTTACTAGAGCGTTTTCAGTGATAATGTCCGTAAAGTCTATTCCAAGCTGAATGGCTGTCTGAGCAGCTTCAGGACGGATGCCGAGCAGGGTTGATTGAACACCGATAAGTTTTAGTGAGACGATTACCTGGAAAATTTGGTAAGAAACCATGGTGTCGACCATGATGCCCCCCGACAGGTCAATGATTAAATGACTAATCCCCAGCTTTACACTCTGCTGAAGAGTCGATTCCATAATAAACTTGGCCCGTTCTGTATCAATATCCCGATCAGCGGAAGTCTGCATTGTCCAATTAGCTATCGTTTCCTTCATTTCCTCTTCTGTCTGAAGCAGCGATTTTGCTCATCCACTTTCTTTGCCCTTTCAGGAGGGGCATCGGAAGAGTAGTCAGATCCTGCCTTTCCACCTTGAAAGCTTCTCCAATCCTTCGTCATTTCAGATGCTTTTTCCACAAAGATAATTATATAAAGAGAGACTTCTATCTTTCTCCTTCATGTATCAAATTGATATCTAAAAACAAAACCAACAATCTATATCATAGCACAGTGAATGAAATTGAATAAAAACGGTTAAAAAAATCTGTAAATTTAGAGTTTTTTTAAAATAAGGGCTTCCCATTCTAAAATTACTGTTATATAATACAAAACATAGATAATTAATTGTTTTATAACAACATAGAGTTATATCATAACAGGTTAATTACGTCTATCTGTTATGATACAGAGTTGTAGTGCATCCGGGTTCTTGCTGAAGTTAATTTTTGAAATCAAAAGGAGGATTTAATCAAATGTCAGATGAAAGAGTGCGTCAGTTGCAGGAAAGCTGGGAAATGGATGAACGCTGGAGTGGAGTAGAAAGGCCGTATACTGCTGAGGATGTCATTAAGTTAAGAGGGTCAATTGATATTGAACATACATTAGCACGCCGTGGAGCAGAGAAGCTGTGGAAGCTTGTCAATCAAGAAAATTTCGTTAATGCATTAGGGGCGTTAACAGGAAATCAGGCAGTTCAGCAGGTTAAGGCCGGGCTAAAGGCCATTTACTTAAGCGGCTGGCAGGTTGCTGCTGATGCCAACCTGTCCGGAAATATGTATCCGGACCAAAGCTTATATCCGGCCAACAGTGTACCAAATGTCGTAAAAAGGATTAATCAGGCCCTTCAGCGTGCTGACCAGATTCATCATATGGAAGGGGATCATTCCATTGACTGGTTTGCTCCAATTGTAGCAGATGCTGAAGCAGGGTTCGGTGGCCAGCTTAATGTATTTGAGCTTATGAAAGGCATGATTGAATCGGGTGCCGGCGGAGTACATTTTGAGGACCAGCTTTCATCTGAGAAGAAATGTGGACATCTTGGCGGGAAGGTATTGCTTCCTAGCCAGACCGCTGTTAAGAACTTAATATCTGCAAGGCTGGCAGCGGATGTTATGGGTGTGCCGACTGTTATTGTCGCCCGGACTGATGCTAACGCGGCCGACCTGATTACAAGTGATGTGGATCCGTATGATGCACCTTTCATTACGGGGGAACGCACTCCTGAAGGGTTCTTCCGGACAAAAGCAGGACTCGACCAAGCGATCGCTCGGGGATTGGCGTATGCTCCTTATGCCGACCTGGTATGGTGTGAAACATCTGAGCCGGACCTTGATGAAGCAAGACGTTTTGCTGAAGCAATCCACGAAAAATTCCCAGGCAAGCTGTTAGCGTATAATTGCTCACCTTCATTCAATTGGAAGAAAAAGCTAGATGACGAAACGATTGCCAAATTCCAGGTGGAGCTTGGCAAAATGGGATACAAATTCCAGTTCGTTACTTTGGCAGGATTCCATGCACTGAACCATAGCATGTTTGAATTGGCACGCGGCTATAAAGACCGCGGAATGGCGGCGTACTCTGAGCTTCAGCAGGCCGAGTTTGCCAGCGAAGCTCATGGATACACGGCGACGAGACATCAGCGCGAAGTGGGCACCGGCTATTTTGACCAGGTTTCAATGGTCATTACTGGAGGAACTTCCTCGACAACAGCTTTAAAGGGATCTACTGAAGAAGAACAGTTTACTGAAAAGCAGGAAGCTTAGTTTTTACCCGAATGTAACTTGATTTTTCACCTTTATATTCTCCTATTTTGAACCTCTCTTCCATGGAAGGGAGGTATTTTTTGATTAACAGGCAGGCACAGTACCTCCTGCAAAAACATACATATTATATAGGCGAAATTTGAAATAGGGCATAATAGTGAATACAATGAAAACAATGAGGTCATATAAGGATGGAGGATATACAATTGGCTGAAAATATAGATGATTATCTTCAACAGGGGATTCATGGACAGAAACAAACCAAGCCTGATGAGCGCCGCAAGTTTCTTGGCTCGCTTCGGGAGAGGGTAGTCATTGCCCTAAAGCAGCCGCAGATGAGGGAAGATGGAATCTATCCTCAGGTGGAAGAAGCTATTAAAGCTAACCGCAAAGCTCATCTTTATTTGAATGGGAATATGAGCTACTCCTATTTATCAAAATATATAAAACTGGCTTCGGCCAATAAAGTAGAATATACAATTGTCACCAACAAAGATCATAATTCAGAGATCGGGCTCGTTCTTGCCTATGACTATGCGATTGATAAACCGGAAATATTTGTGGAGAGGAAAACGGTTAAAGCAGAGGCGGAAAAGCCGAAAAAAGGCGGCCTATTTGCCAAACTATTCAAGCGTAAATGAGCAGCGCTGCCACGCTGCTCTATTTTTTTAGGTGAAGGGATCGTAATACCGGCCGAGATGCAGGATTTTCGGCCAAACGCAATAAAATACCGGCACGACTTCGGCACTTCCTGGCCAAAGCCTATTCCAAGGGCTTCAGATACAGATGCGGATCCAAATCAGGACCTTCAATCACAATGGCAGTCATTCCAAGGTAAGAGCCTGATTCGTGTTCCTCGCCTTCAGACCAATAAACTGCGGTGCCTTTTTGGACTGCAATTTGCTCACCTCCAGCAGTTTTGACCCATCCTTCACCGTCAACGATGAGAAATAGCTGAGGACATGCTGCCGGGTGCATGCCTAAAACACTATTATCCTTAAGGTAGATGCACCCAACAGTAGCTGTTTTGTTTCTGATAATCGGGCTGATGCTGGTATTGTGGCTGCTGAATTGAGTAATTTCCCTGCCGACACCCAAATCAAATCGGAAAAAATCCATAATCGCACCTCCTGTACATATGGTCGCATCCCAAGTTATTCGGTTTCGCTTTTCATTTATCCTCTAAAAAGAGATGCAAACACACAACTCATTTAACTCATGGTAAAATAGCAGAAGATTGCTGAAACAGCCCGTTCTCACGTGTTGCTTTAACGCACGAAAGTTTGGTATGATCATTATAATTGTGCATTGACAGTATTCAATTTTTGGAGGTGGCAGTAATGTCGAGAATTTCAACCGATCAGGTTAAGCATGTTGCACACTTGGCGCGACTTGCGATGACTGAAGAGGAAGCTAAAGCTTATACTGAACAGCTGGACAAGATGATTTCATTTGCGGAGCTTTTGAATGAGCTTGACACAGAGGATGTTGAACCAACATCCCATGTTCTTGATATGAAAAATGTACTAAGAGAAGATAAGGCGAAAAAAGGACTTCCACAGGAAGAAGTTTTGAAAAATGCGCCGGACCATCAGGATGGCTATATAAAAGTGCCGTCTATCATTGAGTAGGGAGGGAAAATGGTGAGTTTATTCGATCATAAGGTAGCTGAACTTCATCAGCTTTTACATAAAAAAGAAATTACAGTTACCGATCTTGTCAGTGAATCGTACAAGCGAATCAGTGAGGTTGAAGATCAGGTAAAAGCGTTCTTGACACTGAACGAAGAGAGAGCCCGCGAAGCAGCAAAGAAAATGGATGAAAAAATTGGAACGGACGAGGAGAAAGGCCTATTGTTCGGTATGCCAATCGGCGTGAAAGATAACATTGTAACGAAAGGGCTGCGCACTACCAGTGCGAGTAAAATCCTTGAAAACTTTGACCCGATTTATGATGCAACGGTTGCTTCCAAATTACATAATGCTGAAACCATAACAATCGGTAAACTGAATATGGATGAATTTGCAATGGGATCATCCAATGAAAACTCTGGCTTTCAGGTAACTCGAAATCCATGGAATCTTGAAAGAGTGCCGGGCGGGTCTTCCGGCGGCTCTGCTGCTTCTGTTGCAGCAGGAGAGGTTTTATTTTCTCTTGGCTCAGATACAGGCGGCTCAATCAGACAGCCTGCTTCGTATTGCGGAGTTGTCGGGTTAAAACCTACATATGGCAGAGTATCCCGTTTTGGACTAATTGCATTTGCTTCATCTTTAGACCAGATTGGACCGATTACCCGCACAGTTGAAGACAACGCTTATCTGCTTCAGGCTATTTCAGGTCTGGACCCAATGGATTCTACTTCGGCAAATGTAGATGTTCCAAGCTATGCTGAAAGTTTAACTGGCGATGTTAAGGGCTTGAGAATCGCCGTACCAAAAGAATATCTGGCCGAAGGTGTAGATGAAGATGTGCGCCAGTCCGTGCTGGATGCCCTAAAGGTATTAGAAAAACTAGGGGCAACATGGGAGGAAGTTTCCCTGCCGCACTCCAAATATGCCCTTGCAACGTATTATCTGCTGTCCTCCTCCGAGGCATCTGCCAACCTGGCGCGCTTTGATGGTGTTCGCTATGGCTATAGAACTGAAGATCCTGAGAGTTTAATCGATTTATACAAAAAAACCCGTGCAGAAGGCTTCGGGGATGAAGTAAAACGCCGTATTATGCTTGGAACGTTTGCCTTAAGTTCTGGCTATTATGATGCTTACTATAAAAAGGCTCAAAAGGTGCGTACACTGATTAAACAAGACTTTGAAAAGGTCTTTGAAAAGTATGATGTCATTATTGGGCCGACAGCGCCAACTCCTGCCTTTAAGATTGGTGAAAATACGTCTGACCCGCTGACTATGTACGCGAATGATATCCTGACGATTCCAGTAAATCTTGCAGGCGTGCCTGGAATCAGCGTACCTTGCGGATTCACGGATGGATTGCCGCTTGGCCTTCAGATTATCGGAAAGCATTTTGATGAAAGCACTGTTTACCGTGTAGCGCATGCTTTTGAGCAGGCTACAGAATACCATAAGCAAAAACCGGGACTGTAAGGGGGGAAATACATGAAATACGAAACGGTTATAGGACTTGAAGTACACGTTGAACTAAAAACGGATTCAAAAATATTCTCGGCAAGCCCAAACCACTTTGGGGCAGAGCCTAACTCCAACACGACGGTCGTCGATCTTGGCTACCCTGGAGTGCTTCCTGTCATTAATAAAAAGGCTGTTGAATTCGGAATGAAAGCTGCGATGGCACTGAATTGTGAAATTGCACCTGTTACAAAATTTGACCGGAAAAACTACTTTTACCCGGATAACCCAAAAGCCTACCAGATTTCTCAATTTGATAAGCCTATTGGAGAGCATGGCTGGATTGAGATTGAAGTTGACGGCTATAAGAAAAAAATTGGCATTACGCGGATTCATCTTGAAGAAGATGCAGGCAAGCTGTCACATGCTAAAGGATATTCCCTTGTAGACTATAACCGCCAGGGTACTCCACTGATTGAGATCGTTTCTGAGCCGGATATCCGCACGCCAAATGAAGCTTATGCCTATTTGGAGAAGCTAAAATCCATCATTCAGTATACTGGCGTTTCTGACTGTAAAATGGAGGAAGGTTCACTTCGCTGTGATGCGAATATTTCCCTTCGTCCTGTCGGCCAGGAGGAATTTGGCACTAAGACAGAGCTTAAGAACCTGAACTCGTTTAACTTTGTCCGCAAAGGGCTGGAATACGAGGAGAAAAGACAGGAAGAGATTCTTAGTTCTGGAGGAACAATACAGCAGGAAACATTGCGCTATGATGAAGCGACCAATAAAACGATTCTAATGAGGGTAAAAGAAGGTTCGGATGATTATCGTTATTTCCCTGAACCTGACTTACTTGATATCCACATTGATGAAGAGTGGAAAGAGCGCATTCGTGCAGAGATTCCTGAGCTTCCGGACCAGAGAAAGAACCGCTATATTGAAGAACTTGGGCTGCCGGCCTATGATGCAGCTGTCCTGACAGTGACAAAAGAAACTTCTGATTTCTTTGAGGCAGCTGTCAATAAAGGAGCAGACGCCAAGCAGGCTTCCAACTGGGTAATGGGTGAATTGTCAGCTTATTTAAATGCTGAACAAAAAGAGCTAACTGATATTGCTTTGACACCTGAGGGACTTGCCGGAATGATTAAGCTGATCGAAAATGGAACTATCTCTTCCAAAATTGCTAAAACAGTCTTCAAAGAACTGGTTGAAAATGGCGGAGATCCGGAAACAATCGTAAAAGAAAAAGGCTTGGTCCAAATTTCGGACGAAGGCGCACTTCTTAAAATTATCGGTGAAACACTTGATGCGAATCCGCAATCCATCGAGGATTTCAAGAATGGAAAGCAAAAAGCAATCGGCTTCCTTGTCGGCCAGATTATGAAAGCCACAAAAGGACAGGCCAACCCGCCGCTTGTTAACAAATTATTGCAGCAGGAAATACAAAAAAGATAAAAGGTGAGCTGATGGGAATCCATCAGCTTTTCCTATATTCCGACAAAAAAGTGAAGGCTATTTCCCAGGAAAAGATAGAGTTTTACAAAGTGCTACAGCAAATGCAGGAATGAAAGCGGATGGAAAAGAATATACACTAAAGAAATCGAAATAAGGGAGTGGGTTTTATGAACTTAATGGAATGGTTTGAGAAGGGTCTAAGTCCGCAGAATTATATAGATGCGATGCAAGTTAACAAAGAAGAGATGAATAAAATATATAATCGTTTTTCTTTATCTGATGAGGAAAAAATAAGATTGGCAGATCTTAATGATGCTGGCTTGAAAGTAGTTGCCCTGACTGAGGATTGGTGCGGTGACGCCATGCTTAATAATCCGATCCTCTTAAAAATCGCAGAGGAAGCCGGTATGGAAGTCCGTTTTGTTTTAAGGGATCAGAACCTTGAGCTGATGGACCAGTATTTGACTAATGGAACATCCAGAGCGATACCGATTTATATCTTTATAGATAAAGAAGGGGATGAAAAAGCTGTTTGGGGACCGCGGGCCAAACAGATTCAGGAATTGGTGGCTAGTGAAAGAAGCAAGCTTCCGGCACAGGATGCTGATGACTTTAAGGACAAGCAGATGAACATGTATAGAAGATTAACTGCTTCTTATCAGGAGGACTCTAAGATTTGGCATACGGTGGCCGATAGTATAATAGATGCTCTAGTTTCTGGAAAATAAGGTCGGAAGGATGTTTTAAATGGGCTGGAAACAAAATTCCTTAACTGCGATGCTGGGAATCCAATATCCTATCTTCCAGGCTCCAATGGCTGGCGGGCTGACAACTCCGCAATTAATAAGCGGGGTATCTAATTGCGGCGGACTTGGGAATATGGGTGCGGGCTATATGATGCCAGATGATATAAGAGAGGATATAAAACAGGTTCGGGAAATGACTGATCGGCCCTTTGGCATCAATCTCTTTGTTCCGGATCACGATGTATCAGCTAAAGCAGAAGACATTAGCGCCATGGGGACTGTTCTTGAACGATACAGCAGTGAGCTTGGTATGGCGGAAAAACCAGCTCTACCTGAAAAGGATTATGCAGCATTATACAAAAAACAGCTTGCTGTTTTAATCGAAGAACGAGTGCCTGTATGCAGCTTTACGTTTGGCATACCTGATACCGCGGATATTTCTGAATTAAAGAAACAGGGTACGATTATTATTGGAACTGCAACCAATGTTAATGAAGCTGTGGAATGGGAAGAAGCTGGAGCAGATGTGATTGTTGTTCAGGGGATTGAAGCCGGGGGGCACCGGGGGACTTTTCACAGGGAGGAAAGCGGTCAGATCGGTTCCATGGCTCTTATACCGCAGGCTGCAGATGCAGTAAGCTGTCCTGTGGCTGCTGCAGGGGGAATCATGGATGCCAGGGGCATTGCTGCTGCTATAATTCTAGGGGCAGAAGGAGTACAGCTTGGAACGGCCTTTCTTACATGCAGGGAAAGCGGGACTCACCCGTTGTATAAGCAGGCATTGCTAAATGCGAGGGAAGATAGGACAGCTGTTACGAAAGCATTCTCAGGAAAATCTGCAAGAGGGATCCGCAATCGGTTCATGGAAGAAATGCAAGAAGTGCCGCTGTTGCCTTATCCCTTACAGAATGACATGACAGCTCCTATCCGGAAGCAGGCAGCGAAGCTAAAGCGGCCGGATTTTATGTCTTTATGGGCCGGACAGGGAGTGGGACTGTCTGAAGAGGTGACAGTGAAGGCACTGATGAGTAAGCTTGTTAAGGGGACAGAAGCATTATTGGATAAGTAAAAAGCAGTGCCAAGTGTGGCACTGCTTTTGTTTTATTTGCCTGCCAATACGTTTGTAAGAGGCGGGACAATTTGCTTTTTGCGTGAAACAACGCCCTTTAATACGGCACTGTTGTTTTTTAGTGTTACATCATAAGCCTTTTCAACAGCTGCTGCTTCTTTTCCAAGAGAGATGGCGACTGAGTCGTTGTTAAGGATGTCAGTTAAAACAAAAACAAAAAGGTCAAGCTCTTTGTTATTGATGTTTTCAGTAATGACAGCTTCTAATTCTTCCTGGCGGCTTAAAACGTCATTCAGATCAACTGCATTTACCTGAGCGATTTCTGTTTTATAGCTTCCCATTTGGAATTCTTTTGCATCAAGGGAGATTAGCTCTTTCACGCTCTTCTTGCTTAAGTCTGCTCCTGCTTTTAGCATTTCCAGACCATATTCTTCTGCGTTTACTCCTGCAATTTCAGCAAGTTCACGTGCTGCTGCAACGTCCTGATCTGTACATGTTGGAGATTTGAACAGAAGGGAATCAGAGATAATGGCAGAAAGCATCAGGCCAGCAGTTTCCTTGCTGATTTCCACTCCGTTTTCCTTGTACATTTTGTTTAGAATGGTTGCTGTACAGCCAACAGGCTCTGCGCGGTAGTAAAGCGGATCGCTTGTTTCAAAGTTAGCAATGCGGTGATGGTCTATAACCTCAAGGATTTTCACATCTCTGATGTCATCAGCGCTTTGCTGGAACTCATTGTGGTCTACAAGAATGACTTCGCCTGCTTCTTTGGATACTGCCTCAACAAGCCGGGGAGCTTCAGTCTTAAAATAATCTAAAGCATATTGTGTTTCCTCATTTACCTGGCCGAGGCGGATTGGCTCTGCATCAACGCCTAATTTGTTTTTTAATTCAGCATAAGCAAGTGCTGAACAGATTGAGTCAGTGTCAGGGTTTTTGTGTCCGAATACAAATACTTTTGACATAATTCCTACTCCTTCTATATGTAATGTTGGTTTTTGGCATGCTGTTATTTTACCATATTTCTAATGTAATGGCGGCAAAGTGAAAAATCAAATATTGTTTTTTTCAATTGATAGAGGAAGCTTGGGTGTTTTGGAGAAGTATAAAAAAAGTAAGGAGGAGACAAACATGGGAAAAGTAGCTGTAATATCTGATATACATGGAAATATAACAGCACTGGAGGCTGTGCTGGACAATATCCGTGAACGCGGAATAGAGAACATCTTTTGCCTGGGTGATCTGATAGGAAAAGGTCCCAATTCTCTTAAAGCTGTTGAACGGATAAAAGAAACCTGTGAGGTGGTCCTCCTTGGAAATTGGGATGACTTTATGCAGAAGCCGCTGGATTTTGAAGAGGGACGGTGGCATCAAAGACAGCTGGGGGAAGATGCCTTATCCTATTTAGGAACACTGCCGTTCCATCACGATTTTTATATGAGCGGAAAATACATCAGACTCTACCATGCTTCAGCCAAAAGCATTTATCACCGGGTTGTGCCGATGAGGGATTCATATGAAGAAAAGCTGGCTATGTTCGACAATACAGATCATATCATTGCCGGAGAGGAGGGCAGGATCCCAGATGTTGTCGGGTACGGGGATATTCACGCTGCCCTGGTTGAACCGGTTCATCCCCAAAAAACACTATTCAATGCAGGAAGCGTCGGGAATTCCCTTGATATTCCCCAGGCCACCTATGCAATTTTGCATGGGGAATACTTATCAAAAGAGGCTGCGCCTTTTTCCATCGAAATAGTCCGGATTCCATATGATATTGAAAAGGAAATCAGCATTGCCAAAGAAATGGGCATGCCGAACCTTGAGGCCTACGCGCTGGAGCTGCGTGAAGCTAAATATAGGGGGGCTCCGAAGAAGGTGCAGTCAGAGAAATAAGAGCAACTGTGGCTGAGCGCACATAAAAAAGTTTATCCGCACACAAAAAACGGTGAACGCACATAAGAAGGTTTATCCGCACACAAAAAGCGGTGAGCGCACATAAAAAGGTTTATCCGCACACAAAAAACGGCGAGCGCACATAAAAAGGTTTATCCACACACAAAAAACGGTGAGCGCACATAAAAAAGTTTATCCTCACAAAAAAATGGTGAGCGCACATAAAAAGGTTTATCCGCACACAAAAAGCGGTGAGCGCACATAAAAAAATCTATCCGCACACAAAAGGCGGCGAACGCACATAAAAAAAATCTATCCGCACACAAATTCCGGCTATCCGCACATAATTCTGCGGCTACAGCCATTTATAACTCCAAAAAAGCTGACTTCCCGCCCTAAGGGAGTCAGCTTTTTGTATCGTTAAAAGATTTTCCTGCCTTTTTTGGAAAGAGCGTAATAAATGCCGTGCTGCAGGTTTGTAAAGCAGTTAAATTTGGAAAGATTAAAATTGGTTTCCGTAATTTTAGTGCCAAGTTCCGGAGAAATGCCAACCAGAATCGTTTCAGTGCCGATCAGGTTAGCTGCAGCAGCTAGTTTACTTAAAAATTCTACCGTGTAGGAACTGATAGACTGATTTAATCCGGTCAAGTCCAGGATTAGGCAATCGGCCTGGTGCTTTGGAAGGCTATGAAGAGTTTTATCGACGAGTTCTTCAGAACGGAATTCGTCATACCTTCCCAGTAGAGGGACAACAACAATTCCATCCAGGACAGGAATAACCGGTGATGAGATTTCTTTAACCAGCTGCTTAAGTTCTAACGTGCGCACTTCCACTAGTTTCTCAAGCTCTCTGATTTTTTTGGATTCTTCGCGTCTCGCTAAAGCGTGGATATTTTCCTCAACTGTAACACTTGAAGGGAAAAAATCCAGCTCAGAATACTCCGCGCCTGCTAACTGATCAGATTCTTTTTTATACCATATGCTTGTATCGAACACAGCCGAAAAAATCCCTGCAAAATGTCCTGGCAGAAAGGTTCCGGATTCGGTTTTTCCTTGTTTTCTGTTAATCTTATATTCCCAGCTGTCAACCGTTTTGACCCTGGCAGTGTTGGCAGCGGGATCAACCTCAGAGATGATAAAATTCCCCCAGCCTGCCGACGCATATATTCTGGGGATGATATTAGCTACTTCTGCAATAGGCAGGTTCATGTCTTTAAAAAACTTGCCTACCACTAATCCCTGCCTGAAGCCGGCGGTCTCAAGTACAAGACTGGAAGTTTCTTTTCCTGAAATCTCTTCAATTGTATCGAAAAAGCTTTTCATGGCAGAACTTATCCAAAAGAGGACCGAGTCTTCCCCTTCAAAATTAAACTGACCTTTTTCCAGGTCCCAATTAAAATGAAAACCATCAATTTTTGTTTCAAGCACTAGACCTTCTTCTTTCATACCATTACCCCCTGATATTGATATGTATAGTTAAGCATTTTTATTTTTCTGGTATACAACTCATATTTAATACCCTGAATTTTAATTAATAAACCTATTTGCGCCTATTGATATTCAATTTCTTAGACTTTTCATTTACATATGCATACATAATCTCTTTTTCATTCAAATCGTTTTGCCACAGCTGCTCTAAAAGCCAATCTTTAGTCTGTCCCAGCAGCTGGAGATTGCGCACCTGGATTCTGCCATCAACAATCACCGCAATGGGGAGGCCTTCATCCTGGATGGGAATCTTTAAATGTTCGACGGTCACAGGCGTATTGGCCACTTTCGGTATGATGCTCACTTCACCAATTGGCTCGAGAATAGCGTAATCTACGTCAGCGATTTTTGGATATCCTTTGCTTCTTAAGATGGACAGCAGCTGAGACATGGATAAATGGGATTTTTCCAGATTGTCTTCAAGGATTTCTCCGTTTTTAATCAGCATCGTCGGCTCACCAAGAAAAAACCGGTTACCAATTTGGTTTAAAGTTAAATAGGAGAAGAGGATGTGGAGGCCCACAAGTATTGCTAATGCTGCTAATGTCGGCCAGTATTTTGTGCTGATGAGAGGCTCAGAAGCAACTGTGCCAACGATAATGATGGCGACAAGGTCATAAGGAGTCATCTGGATAATCGTTGACTTCCCCATCAGTCTCATAATCATAATAGTGAGTAAGTAAAGACTCGCTATTTTTATAATCAAGAACATAATGCAAGCTCCTTTAAACGCAATTTATTCAAAGGTTTTGCTTAAAGAGCTGCTTTCATGTGAAAAATAATAAAAAACCCGAATCCAGGATCCGGGTTTTGATCATGCCCGCTTTTTATCATCTCTTGGAGGGATGCGGTCATCTTTTAAGCGCTTATCATTGATTTTAGGCTCATTATGATCAAAAAAGTTATTAATGTTCGAACGATGCAGAAAAATCAGGAATAATAGAAAAATAGAAAAGATAAGTTCATGTTCAGTGCCTTCAGTAAATAAGGAATAGATAAGCAAGGATGCACCCACAGATAAAGAGCCGAAAAATACATATTTCGTTAGGAAAATGATAGCGATAAAAGAAATATAGGCGATTAAAAACATCCAAATATTTGCTGTAAGCAATACTCCAGCTGTAGTGGCGATGGCTTTTCCTCCGCGGAATCCTGCAAAGACCGGAAAGCAGTGGCCGGCAACCGCGACCATCCCGACTATTAGCGGATCAGCCTCAGCGTTCAGAATGGCAGGCAATGCCGCAGCCGCAGCTCCCTTTCCCACATCCACCAGCAGCACCACGATAGCTGCGTTTTTGCCAAGTACCCTTAAGGTATTAGTTGCACCGGGATTATTGCTCCCATGATCACGTATGTCAATTCCAAAGGCATATTTGCCTACCAATAAGGCAGTTGGAATTGATCCTATCAAGTAAGCTGCCAGGTAAATAAGAAAAGTCATCGTTTTCATCCTTTTTCATCAATATATTCACTTGTTTTTTAGAGTTGTCCATTATTCGAAAATTTTTTTCTAGCCTCCTCAAAATGTAGTCATTGATTACAGTTTACCATATAATGGTTTGGTGAAAAGGGAGAATTAATCATTATTTATAATATCAAGATTGGGAAATCATGTATTTTATAAGTGGGAGATTATTAAAAAAGGTATTGAATTATTCCATGCGCTAAATTATGATTGTGTCGGCACTCAAAAAGGAAGCAGGTTATCCGAATAGTTATAAGGATATGTTTGCTAAGAATAATCCCAGCAGGATATTTTTTGGTGTTTTAGAGCAATCCCTGAGAGAAAAACATTGGAAGGAGATGATTTTCATGGAGCATTTCTCAATGGAGGATTGGCGGAAATATGTGAAAAATGAGCTTACCGAACCTGAGCGTGAACTCTATGAAGATCATCTATATATATGTGATGAATGTCTGGAAGTATACCTCGAAGCGATGGACGAGGAGGAGGACTCTCTGCCTGCAATGACGGGAGAAGAGGACTTTACCAATCTGGTTATGGCTCAAATATCAGGAGGAGCTCCTGAAGAAGCTAAGGAACAGGGCGGGCAGTCTCCTAAAGCCTCCTGGTTTGAGCGCTGGTTTCCGTTTTCCTTTGCCTGTTTTATGCTCATCGGGGGATTAGTAACCATGTATCGGGAGAAAAGCCAAATAGATCAGGAGTAACTCTTAACGAAAGTTAGGAGTTTTTTTATTTTATAGCTTTTAGCATTATATCGATTAGAGCGTAGCACATGGCAATTTAACATTAAAAATTTGAAAATTCTCATAAAAATACTTACAATTAAAAAGACTGATCAGTTTATTTTAAAGAAAATGCCTGGGGAGTGGGAGATATGGGAAGAAGGAAGGTTCCGCAGGAAATGCAAAAAAAGAGCAAGAGTGTCCATCTTGAGCAATGGATTTGGGATTTGGCAGAACAGATACAGCCGTGCCGTTCGGCAGCTATCAGAGATTTATTTCTCGCTAAAATAAAAGAGGATCTGAAAAAAGCGGGATTGGCGGAGGAAGGAGCGGAAATCACGAGTGAGCATGCAAGCCTGTATATAGAAGAAGTTCTGAAAAGAAGTGAAATCAGCCGGAAGTGCTGCTGATAGAATAAATCAAATGCCATGGAGGGACAGACTTGCCGCCTATTGTATCAGAAGAATATAAACGCAAAAAAAAGAAGGAGATCCTGTCTGGAGCCTTGGCCTGTTTTGCCAAAAAAGGTTTTCAGGCCGCGACTATAGATGATATTGTCGCATATTCAGGAATCAGCAAGGGAGCTATCTATAATTATTTTAAAAGCAAGGAAGAAATCTATCTGGAGCTGTTGAATGAGCAGACAGAATCAGCTAACGCAAGACTTACAGAGAATATATCCAAGCTTTACTCCGCGGAAGAGAAATTTGAATATCTGTTTGACTTGTATAGGGATATGAGCCCATTCAGCCAGGAGCGTAAGGATAGAATAACTGTGCAGCTGGAATTTACGCTGCATTCTTCAAGAGATGAGAACCTCAATCGTATCCTGAATGAGCGCGGAAAGAAGTTCTTTTTAAACCTTATAACAGATATTTTGGAGGAAGGACAGAACAACGGGGAATTCCGATCCAATGCAGATCCCAACCATATAGCAGGGTTGTTCTGGACTTTTATGGATGGGGCGATGCTTCATAGAGTAATCAATGAGGAATATCCATACAGGACGATTATTGACTATGTTAAAAGCCTGGTTCTGCAGGACCTGAAAAAGGAATAATGCTGATTTTAGACCACCTGGCCAAGAAATATAACTTAATTACGATACTTTTTTGTTTAATGAGGGTATAATTCATTTGTGCATCTGACTACTTGTGAAAACAGCGGGAAGTGAATAGAATAGATACGGATGGCAGTGAAAAATTGATATGCCTTTGACTATTAGATATGATGTAAAAAGATGGAACCAGAAGGATTAAGTTTAGATATTTCAATAATAGGATGATGGTCTATGAAAAGAGCAAGAATTATTTACAATCCGACTTCAGGCCGGGAAATTTTTAAAAGACATATAGCAGAGGTTTTGCAGAAACTGGAAAAGGCTGGCTATGAAGCCTCATGTCATGCCACAACAGGTGAAGGCGATGCAATTAAAGCTGCCCGGACGGCTGTTGAACGCCGATTTGACCTGGTTGTCGCAGCAGGCGGAGACGGAACGATTAACGAGGTTGTCAATGGACTTGCTGAACAGGATTACCGTCCGCGCCTAGGCATTATCCCAACGGGCACCACCAATGATTTTGCCCGCGCTCTCCATATTCCAAGAGATGTGGAAGCTGCAGCAGATATTATTGTAAAAGGGGATACCATTCCTGTTGATATTGGCCGGATAAATGATAAATATTTTATTAATATTGCTGGCGGAGGCAGGCTGACAGAGCTGACTTATGAGGTGCCAAGCAAGCTTAAAACCATGATTGGCCAGCTTGCTTATTACCTTAAGGGAATTGAAATGCTTCCTTCCTTCCGTTCAACCGAAGTCAGCATCGAGTTTGACGGGAAAATCTTTGAAGGTGAAGCCATGCTTTTCCTAGTCGGTCTGACAAATTCAGTTGGCGGGTTTGAAAAGCTTGCTCCGGATTCCTGTATTAATGACGGGCTATTTTCCCTGCTGATCTTAAAGAAAACCAATCTCGCTGATTTTATCCGGATCGCGACAATGGCAGTCCGGGGTGAGCATGTAAAGGATCCGAACGTCATCTACACGCAGGCAAACCGCATTAAAGTGCAATCCAAGGAGAAAGTACAGCTCAACCTTGATGGTGAATTTGGCGGGCTGCTTCCTGCCGAATTCGTAAACCTGTACAGACATTTGGAAGTATTTGTCCCAATTGATCAGATTCGTGAGGAAGACCGCCCGACAGATTGGGAAAGCTCTCATGAATAATCTAAGGTCCGCTCTATAACAGAGCGGGCTTTTATTTTCGAAATCAAATGTAATTGCGAACAGTGCTAATAGAATAGATAAGGTAAATCTGCAAATTTGGCATGCTGCAGGATATACAGGTCTTATGTCTAATAGATATCCATTTCGTATTTACCCCTGTTTTGTGATACAATCTGTCTAGTCAAAATAGGTCACGGAATTAAGCTGAAAAGGAAGAATATGATGAGCAGAACATTACCTGTGCAAAAAAATGATTATATAGATGTGACATTTGAGGATTTGACCCATGAAGGGGCAGGAGTGGCAAAGGTTGACGGCTACCCGCTATTCGTGCCGGATGCCCTTCCGGGTGAGAGAGCAAAAGTCAAAGTAATAAAGGTGAATAAGGGATATGGATTTGGGCGCTTGATTGAGACCTATGAAAGCAGCCCATACCGGGTAGAAGCGCCATGTCCGATTTATAAAGAGTGCGGCGGATGTCAGCTGCAGCACCTGAGCTATGAAGGCCAGCTTCTCGCTAAGGAAAAGCAGGTTAGAGATGTGCTGGAAAGAATCGGAAAGCTTGAAGGTGTCAAGGTACATCCGGTTCTCGGCATGAAAGATCCTTGGCGCTACAGAAATAAAGCGCAGGTGCCGATTGGTGAGCAGGAGGGCGGCCTGATCGGCGGATTTTACCAGCAGCGCTCCCACCAGATCATTGATATGAAGGAATGCCTTATCCAGCAGGAAAAAAATGATGAGGTTGTTCAGAAGGTAAAGGAAATATGCGGCCGCTATGGTGTCCGTGCTTATGATGAAGGCAGGCATAAAGGTGAGCTCCGCCACGTGATGGTGCGCTATGGGCTTGTGACAGGCGAAGTAATGATTGTTCTTGTTACAAGGACGAACGAGCTTCCGCATAAGCAAAAAATTGTGGACGAGATTGCATCAAGCATTGAAGGTGTTAAATCTATTGTCCATAACGTGAATTCACGGAAGACAAATGTGATCATGGGAGATGTCACACGAATCCTATGGGGCGATGAAGTAATCTATGACTTTATCGGGGATATTCAATTTGCAATTTCCGCCCGTTCCTTTTATCAGGTGAACCCGGAGCAAACGAAAGTATTGTATGAGAAAGCACTGGAATATGCGGATTTGAGCGGTGAAGAAAAGGTTATCGATGCGTACTGCGGAATCGGTACCATCTCTCTTTTCCTGGCACAGAAAGCAAAAGAGGTATTCGGTGTGGAAATCGTGCCGGAAGCCATTGAGGATGCAAAAAGGAATGCAAATCTGAACCGGATGACAAATGCTTCGTTTGCAGTCGGGAAAGCAGAGGAAGTAATTCCAGAATGGTATAAAAAGGGGAACACTGCAGATGTACTGGTCGTTGACCCGCCGCGAAAAGGCTGTGATGAAGCACTTTTACAAACCATTTTAAGCATGAAGCCAAAGAAAGTCGTCTATGTATCCTGCAATCCGGGAACATTGGCACGTGATCTGCGTATTTTGGAGGAAGGCGGATATAAAACCATCGAAGTGCAGCCTGTAGACATGTTCCCTCAGACAATGCATTGTGAAGCGGTCGCGGGATTGGAATGGAAAGGGTAAAACAAATATTTACTCCTTCCAGTTTTCGGGATGAGCAGCGGGATGTCATTTATGTATCAAATGAGTTTTATCAAATACTATTTCAGGCTGAATCCATACGGGTTCAGTCTTTTTTCGTTGGCTGTTTTGTCAAAGGTTGCTGCTATTTATATTAGATTTATTGAGTTGATTGCAGCGGAAGGTGCGAGATCCTCGAAAATGCATACGCATTTTCTTCGTGCGGTGTGTACTCAAGGAAACATTTACAATGTCCTGCGGGAGTAGCGGACAGGCGAGGCCCCGCAGAACACTAGAGCATCCCTTCGCTGCAATCAATGGACAGAATTCATAAACCAAAACAACAATCTTTTAGAAAAGAGCCTTTTATATTGAATAGATAAACAGGAAAAAGAGCTTGATAAGTGTAAGTTCAATCATACATTTAACTGTTGACTGGACATTATTTGGTGTCATATAATTTAGGACACCAAATAGTGTCATTTATATTTAAGAGGGGGGAGGATTTTGAACACTGCTTACCAAAAGCATGATGTTTTTGCGGCTATTGCAGATCCAACAAGACGTACATTAATACATTTGCTGGCTGGTGCTGAAGAACTGCCTCTTCACGAACTGACTGCTCATTTTCAAATGGGCCGGACTGCTGTATCTAAACATTTGGCTATCCTTAAAGAAGCAGATTTAGTTAGCAACCGTAAGATAGGCCGAGAAACAAAGTACCGGCTAAATCCAGCTCCCTTGCAGGAAGTGAAAGACTGGTTATCCTTTTATGAAAGTTTTTGGAATGAAAGAGCGATATTACTTAAGAATTTATTGGAGGATTAGAAAATGCCGGATATATCATTAGACTTTGAATTTAAGAGCCCCATCAATAAGGTTTGGGATGCTTTAACGCATTCGGATACCCTGGCGCAATGGGTAATGGAAAATAACTTCAGGCCAATTGTAGGATATAAATGCCAGTTTCGAAATAAGGATATAGATTTAATTGTTGATAGTGAAGTATTGGTAGTGGACAAGCCTAATAAGCTATCTTACACATGGGTAGGCGGGCCAGTAAACACGATAGTCACATGGACATTGAAAGAAGAGGATGGAACAACTTACGTACATCTTAAGCAGACTGGGTTTGAAAGTGAAGATGTTCAAGCGTTCAATGGTGCGAAGTATGGCTGGACATATAAGGTTGAAGTGCTTAAAAAAATGTTAGAGGAAATATAAGACGAAACTTTTCATTTTAGGAGGGAATAGCTTGGAGGTTTTTGCTGAATTTTTAGCTGGGATTGATGACCCTTTCCACAGAGAAAGAACGGAAGAAGTATTTACTTGGTTAACAGATAAATATCCAAAATTACATAAAGAAATTAAATGGAATCAGCCAATGTTTACAGATCATGGCACATATATTATTGGCTTTAGCCTATCTAAAAAGCATTTAGCTGTCGCTCCTGAAAGTGTAACGATTGCTCATGTAGAGGATGACATTGTAAATGCCGGCTATGGTTACACAAAGGAGATCATACGTATCCCTTGGAAAAGTCCGGTAGACTACACACTGCTTGAGAAAATGATTGATTTTAATATGAAAGACAAGGCAGACTGTACAACTTTCTGGAGGAAATAGAAAATATATTGCGGCTCTTAGAAAATATATGAGGGCTAAGAGGAGATATTGAGATGAGTTTTTTTCAAGATATGATTGCAGTATTTAAAAAAAGAAAATTAGTATTTATAGAAAGCTGTAAAGAATCTGAAGATGTATATACCTTTGTATTTGAAAAAGAAAAAGATTTAACATGGAAAGCAGGGCAGCATGGGTTGTTTAGTATTACTCATAAAAAAGTCAAAAATCCTACTAAACCATTTACAATATCAGCTGCTCCAAGTGAGAAGGCTGTAAAATTGACAATGAAAATAAAAGATAACCCAAGTGATTTTAAGAAGGCAATGTTAGAGCTAAAACAGGGAATGACGATTGGTATGTCTGGCCCCTTAGGGTCATTTAATGTAAACGATGATCGGCCTGCTGTCCTTATTGCTGGAGGAATCGGAATCACACCGTTTCGATCCATCATAAAACAAATTGAGGCAGAAGGTCATAGCAATAAGGAGCCAATGCACCTCCTCTATATGGATAGTGAAAAATCTTATATTTTTAAAGCTGAACTTGATGCTAACAAAGCCTCAATAAGTACCGCTTATCTTGACTCTAGGGATAACTTGCAGGAGGAGATAGATAAGCTGCTTAACCTTTATCAGAACAATGCTCAATATCTGATTGCAGGGCCAAAGTCAATGGCGGATACACTCTCTGGTTACTTACAAAATAATAGTATCTCAAAAAAAAATATTAAAAAAGATGCTTTTTATGGCTATTAAAGTGTGGATTGAGGAGGCTGATTTTAATTATGAAACCAAGAATATCAGTAATAACCCTCGGTGTAGATGACTTGGAGAGGTCCTTGAAATTTTACCAGGATGGACTTGGGCTTCCGACAGAAGGAATCATAGGACAAGAATTTGAGCATGGTGCTGTTGCATTCTTTGATTTGCAATCCGGGTTAAGACTTGCGATATGGAAACGGAAAGATATCGCACATGACACAAGCATAAAACAGACACCGAAAAGTCCAACTGAATTTACGATTGGCCACAATGTAGGGAGTAGGGAAGAGGTCGACAGTGTAATGGAACAAGCAAGGGGAGCTGGTGCGGTGATTACAGTTCCGCCACATGATACCTTTTGGGGAGGATATTCTGGATATTTCCAGGATCCTGATGGTCATTTGTGGGAAGTCGTCTGGAATCCAGCTTGGGAGATTGGGGACTAGGCTTGTGCTTTCCTAATACACTTATGTTAAAGGAGGTAGAATACACAGAATGGAAACACTTTATATTGAAAAAGACATTAACATATATTGTGTAACTGCTAAGTCATTTCCAAATGGAGTTTTGGAGGCTCACCAGGAACTTCATAAAATGATTCCTTTTTCAAAAGAAAGAAGGTACTTTGGTTTATCAAGGCCGGAAAAAGGTATGATTCTGTACAAAGCAGCTGCCGAAAAATTAGAAAAAGATGGTGAAGAAAATAAAGAATGTGAATCATTCATTATTAAAAGAGGCAACTACAGGACCATTACCATTTTGGATTTTAAAACGAATCCACATAGTATAGGAACAGCTTTTGAGACACTTATTTCATATTCTGACATTGATCCTAATGGCTATTGCGTCGAATGGTATTTTAATGATAAAGATGTGAAGTGTATGGTCAGGTTAAAAGATAATTAAACGGCTTAATATCAATTTGGCCGACAGTGCAAGCAGATCATCCTGAGGACAAATTATTAGCTAACCGTCTCTACTTAATAGTAGGGACGTTTTTGTTTAAAATCTCATCTATGATTTTGGGAATTTATTTGACTAAGTCAACTAATAAAAATATAATTTTTGATAAAAGCAAATAAATTCTCAGGGGTGACTATGTTGTCAAACTTTTCATTTGAAGAAGAAGTCAATATTGTTCGGCATTTTAATCGTTTTATTACAAGACAAATAGGAGCTTTACACGAGGGATTATTACATAGCCCTTTTACTCTGACTGAAGCAAGGATACTATTTGAGATTGCTAATAATGATAATCCTGCAGCTTCCAATTTAACTCGTGATCTTGGTTTGGATGCAGGGTATTTAAGCCGCATATTAGCCCGATTTGAAGAGAAAGGTTTTGTGCAAAAAGAGCGTTCTGCCGCAGATGCCAGACAGCGTATCCTGATACTTACTCCGGAAGGGGAAAAGGCGTTTTCTTTGATTAATGAGAGATCATACAAGGAAATAGCCGAACTTCTTCAAGAACTGTCAGAAAGTGAACGGCAGCAATTAGTGAACGCTATGAGAACAGTTGAAGGATTGCTCAGTAAAAATGGAAATCTTAAATTTTCCGGTCCCTATTTCCTTAGACAGCATGAACCTGGTGATATGGGTTGGATTGTTCATAAACATGGCATCCTGTATTCTCAGGAATATGGGTGGGATGAGAGTTTTGAGGCGCTGGTATCACAAATAGCAGCGGATTTTATCAATAACTTTAATCCTAAGCGGGAACGATGCTGGATAGCCGAAATGAATGGTGAAATTGTCGGCTCTGTCTTTGTTGTTGAAGGAAGTGAAGATACGGCTAAACTTCGCTTATTATTTGTAGATCCAAAGGCCAGAGGATTTGGTATAGGGTCGCAATTAGTAGAAGAATGTATTAAATTTTCCAGAAGGGTTGGCTATAAAAAACTTGTCTTATGGACAAATAGTGTTCTTAAAGAAGCCCGCCATATTTATCAGAAAAAGGGCTTTAAACTTGTCCATGAGGAAAAACATCATAGTTTCGGGAAAGATTTAGTCGGAGAGACTTGGGAACTGCCCCTTTGATTTAGGTTTAGATCGATTCTGAAATAAATGGTCAAACCCATAGATTCAAAAATGAAACAAGACCTTGCTGCACATAGCAAGGCCTTGTTTTTATTTCAAAGCATCCTTTAAAACTTTGCCCTCTAAAAAGTCAGGTGCCGGGATGTCCAGCAGTTTATAAACGGTCGGGGCAATATCCAGTGTGGTAATTGAGCCGATTGGGCTGCCCTTTTTAATAGAAGGACCTTGTGCAAAGAACACAGCCTTTAGTTCCTTCCGCTCAGGGTTGCCGCCATGGCTGCCGAGTTCGATTGTCGGCATATGGGGGCTTGTTAGGCTGCTGCCCATCATATAACCCCTCGATCCTAGCAGCAATATGTCTCCCTGATTAGGGTGCTTATTCTCAGCTTTATACCTATAGGCAATCAGATAAGGCTTTTCTTCTTTCCTAAAAAGGTAATTGGAAATTTTCTGTGCTGTTTGATTAAAAGTGCTGAAATTTCCCTCGGTGAGGTAATCACCGGCTTCACTTAAATAGCCCTTGAGGATTTTTGTCTTAAATTCGGGTTTGGTTTTATATTCGCTAAAGAGCTTCTCTATTTGGCCAGCAGCTTTTTTCTTCTCTTTTTTACTGAGTTTTTCATTCAGATAAATTTGGGCAGCAGATCCGCTGGCTACAGCCATTGCCTTGGAGTTCTCCTCATCGACTCTGCCTTTTTTATCAATCTTTAATAGACCTGCTTCTTTCAAAAGAGTGTTTGGAGCCAGAATGGTGTGGACGGGCTCCATGCCGTGGTCGGATACCACAAAAAGATGGTCTTCCTCGCCAAGGCTTTCCATCGTTTGCCCCACAACCTTATCTGCAAGCTTATAGGCCCATTCAATGTATTTTGAATGTATTTGTGAATTTTCCTCTGAATACCCGGGCTGCCGCGGATCTGTCAGCAGAAAATGATGTGATTCATGATCAATCTGAGGTGTGTAAAACATCAGCAGATCTGGCTGGTATTTTTCTTTAATATAAAGTGACACGTCCGTTGCCCAGCGGACAAAACGCGAACTGATTTCTTCGTACTCTTCACGTGTAATCCACTCTTTTTCAAAAGCCTTTGTATCATCCTGGACGGGAAAGAAGCCGAATTCCGATATCAGGTCCTTTTCAAATCCTTCTGGACCTTTAATGAGGGCTGACGTAACTGCAGTCCTGTAAATACTTGCGTTCTCAAGACTGGCATCAGTCTTCAGCTTGAACCAGAATCCTGCAGACTCACCATCAGCTTCAACAGGAATTGACCCCCATTCATTGGCATTGACAATGATATCATCGGAGTCTCCCGAACGGTTTTCTGAAAAAATAAAGCGGTTATAGTTGGTTTTTCCATCATCCGAAGTGTCTAAAGCTAATATATAAATCACTTTATTTTTTGTTTCTTTCAATGGCAGCTTCACTATAGCTTCCTTCATAGGACTAAAACTGTCCTCAGTGTGCTTCCAGCTTTCTGTTTTTTTGAACTGAAGCTTGTCCTGAGAGCTGTCTGCCCAGGTTTCGCCATAGTAAACTGCATAATCCGCCTGTCCGCCTGCATCAGGATTTGACCCGGGAAACAGCACAGTGGCTGTTGTTTTCCCATTTTTTTTGGCTTCAGCCCAAAGAGGGCTTTTATCTAGCGGCTGATGAAATGCGCTTTCTCCATTGGCCAATTCCTTGTTGGGATCCTGCCATTTATTGCTCACCATGCCGGTTTCTGAAGGAGCAGCACCTGAAGCAATTGCCGCATGAGAGGGTGCTGTCAGCGAGGGGGTTACAGTTTTGGAGCCCTTGGCTGCCACTCCGTTCTCCATAAGAGACCTAATATGAGGAAGTTTGCCGTCCTTTACATACTCTTTTGTCAGATCATTTCTCATTCCATCAAAAGAAATCATCACAACCTTGTTTTCCTTCCCAATCGGATTCTCTGCATATCCTGACGAAGGAAATGCAATCGATCCTATTAATAAAATAACTATATAAAAATAGTGCTTATTCATTATGCTTCCTCCAAGGTGTCAATTGGTACAAGAGATTATTCCCTTTGCTTTTTATAGTTAAACATTTTCATAGGGGAAGATTTACAGATGCCAAATATACTGACTTCGGTAAATAAGCAGATTCAAACTGATTCAATAGATTCAATAAAATTTTTCCAGTCCCAAAGATGTAGACTTGAAGTTTGCGAATCTTTATTTTTAGAGTAGTCCGCAAAATTCGACAGATAAAATAAGGGATATGGAGGAAAGTGTATGGCAATTTTAAAAGGTTCATATGGAAACAGAGCTATATTAAAAGGGACTGTTGCAGCAGCTATTTTGGCAGGAGGAGTATTGTCACCGTCAATTCCAAGCTTCTCAAACGAGGCAGTGGCAGAAGCAGCTTCCTATTCTTACACAGTGGATGCAACAAGTCTGAATGTCCGCTCCGGTCCAGGGACAAATTACAGCCGAGTTGGGAGCCTGGCTCAAGGCAGCAGTATTCAGGTAATTGAACGTCTTGCAAGCGGCTGGTACAAAATTAACTACAATGGCAAAACTGGCTACGTCAGCGCCCAATATATTAAAACAAATGAAAAGCTTTACCGTGTGAATGCCACCTCATTAAATGTCCGGAAAGGCCCGGGTACCAATTACGGGAGAATAGGGTCTTTAAAGAACGGATCTATATTGAATGTTATACATAAGGAAAGCAATGGCTGGTATAAAATTTCCTACAATGGCAGCACGGGTTATGTAAGCGGTGATTTTGTGACAGCCAGTGATGCCCGCTTGTCCAAGATCAATGTGCCGCTCATTGCCCAGCGGCCGGAACTGCCAAGCGGATGTGAAGTAACATCACTTGCGATGGCACTGAAATTTTATGGGGTCAATGTCAGTAAAACGACACTTGCAAATAAGATGCCCTATGACTCAACTAAGCTGGTAAGAAATGCAGACGGATCAATTAAAACCTGGGGGGATCCTGATGTCGGGTTTGTTGGAACTCCTTTTGGCAACGGGCATACGATAAACCCGGGGCCGCTGAAAAAGCTGCTTGACCAGTATCGTCCAGGTGGTGTGAATCTGACCGGAAAAGATTTCTCAGAAATTGAAAAGGCTGTTTCAGAGGGCAGCCCTGTACTGGCCTGGTTTACCATCAGCCATGAAATGCCTGCGAATAGAACCTGGAAAACGCCTGCCGGCAAAACGATCAGTGCCCCGAGGCCTCTGCACTGTATTGTTGTAACCGGTGTGGATGCGAATTATGTTTATTTCAATGACAGTGAAGCTGTTAAAAAAGATGACAAAATGCCAAAAGAGAAGTTCATTAAGATTTATAATGCCATGGGCAAGCGTGCACTGGCGGTTAAATAACCAAAAAGCACCTGCGGAAATTTCCGCAGGTGCTTTTTTTACAGAATATACGTCTCAGGTCTTAGGAAGGATTACTTTTGTGGTCTATGGCGGGTAAGCGTGTTATTTTATATTGTATAACTTGAGAAGTTTTTTAAAAGTGTTTTAATAGATTTAAGGATATATGCCTTTTTTGCTGAAAGATGTCTGTGGATGAAACTTTAGGTTTATGAATTACGTATTAATAAGTAGGACTATGAGTAGGAGTCGATAAATATGAATTCCTTTTTAGCATTTGCTTTTCGCCTGCTGACATCAATTCCATTGTCTGTCAGTGTGTGGCTGGCCAGTTACTTTGCTTTCGGGCAAACATTTATTCTGTCGGGGGTTTATGGGGCTGGAGCCGGCCTGCTCACTTATTGGGCGGGAGGATTGATTCAGCGCCGCCGCTTTTTGAAAAAGCATGGATTGAAGAAAAGGGAATACCAATATATAAAGAGAAATCTTGATGAGGCACGCCGTAAATTAACCCGTCTGCATAAAGCGATGTTCTCCATACGGCACCTCCCGACGCTTAAGCAGCGCATGGAGTTCATGAGGGTGACGAGGAGAATTTACAGACTGACCAGAAGTGAGCCGAAACGGTTTTATCAAGCGGAGCAGTTTTATTTTTCCCATTTGGATTCGGCTGTGGAGCTGGCGGAAAAGTATGTGTTTCTGTCTTCCCAGCCAAGAAAATCGCGTGAACTGGATCAGTCCCTTCAGGAGACGAGACGTACTCTTGACGAACTTACCCATCATATAGAGGAAGATCTTCACCGGGTAATAGCAGAAGATATTGATCAGCTTCATCTTGAGATTGATGTTGCCAGGAATTCGATTGAAAAGATAAAAGAATCAAGAATTCATGATGAAAGCAGGAGATTAAAATGAACGAAGAAAAACCATCCCTGTTAAAAAGCACTGATTTAATGGATGACTTGCTGGCAGATCCCTTTGGGGAAAATCAGCAGCCTGTTTCATCGCCGCTGAATTCGGAAAAGCGGACAAGACTGATTGATGTGATTCCGGAAGAAAACCGTGAAAAAGCCTATCAGCTTGCAAAGCAAATCGATCCGGCCAATCACCAGGCGATGATCTCATACGGAACACCAGCTCAATCAAAGCTGTTATCGTTCTCCCATACCATGCTCGAGCATGTTCAGAAAAAGGATGTTGGTGAAGTGGGAACGATCATTAATGACCTGATGAAAAAATTCAGCGATGTGAATCCGGATGAGCTGAAGCCTGAGAAAGCCTCCTTTTTTGCTCGTATGTTCGGAAAGATTTCCGGTACTGTTCAGGAGGTCTTGTCCAAATACCAGAAAACAGGAGCTCAAATCGACCGCATCAGTGTGAAATTGGAAAGAAGCAAGAATGCACTTCTTTCCGACATTGTCATGTTAGATAAGCTTTACGAAAATAATAAAGAGTATTTTCATGCCTTAAATGTTTATATTGCGGCAGGTGAACTGAAGCTCGAGGAACTGCATGAAAAGACGATTCCCGAGCTGAAGAAGAGGGCGGAAGAGTCAAATGACCAAATGAAGTTCCAGGAAGTAAACGATATGATCCAGTTTGCCGATCGCCTGGATAAACGTCTTTATGACTTGAAGCTGAGCCGTGAAATCACGATTCAAAGTGCGCCGCAGATCCGCCTGATACAGAATACCAATCAGGCATTGGTTGAAAAGATCCAGTCTTCCATTATGACTGCCATCCCGCTCTGGAAAAACCAGGTGGCTATTGCCTTGACGCTTCTTCGCCAGCGCCATGCAGTCGAAGCCCAGAAGAAGGTCTCCAAAACCACCAATGATCTTCTATTGAAAAATGCGGAAATGCTGAAAGTGAATACAATTGAAACGGCACGCGAAAATGAGCGGGGCCTTGTTGATATCGAAACATTAAAGAAAACACAGGAGAACCTGATTTCTACTCTTGAAGAAACCTTGAGAATCCAGGAAGAAGGCAGGAATAAACGCCGGCAGGCAGAACACGACCTGGCCAATATGGAAAATGACTTGAGGCTGAAACTGCTGGAGATTAAGGGGAATTAAAAGAAGAGCGATGTTCAATCAAACGTTTGATTGAATATCGCTCTTTTGCTGCTTAAACGGTTAATCCAGTTTCAGTGGAAGGTGTTTGTTTTTTTACAGGGAGCTTGATGACAGCTTCTGTTCCTTTTCCTTTTTCGCTGTTGAAATGAATGGAACCATTATGGGATTGGACTATCTTGAAACTGACGGTAAGTCCAAGACCAGTACCCTTCTCCTTTGATGAATAAAAAGGTTCGCCGATTCTATTTAGGCGATCTTCCGACATGCCGCAGCCATTATCCTTAACGAGGATAGTCAGCTGTTGGTCTTCTTCCAGCAGTGTAACGGTTACCTTGCCGCCTTCTTTAGATGCCTCGATGGCATTTTTAATGATATTAATAAAAAGCTGCTTAAGCTGATTTGGTTCACATTCAATCATATAAACATTCGATTTTAACAGAAATTCAATCTGGACATTGTGCATGGTGGCTTCTGTTTTTAAAAGCGAAATGACATTGAACAGGATTTTTTGAACATCTGCTTTTGTAAAGCAAATATCCTGAGGCTTGGCAAGGAGCAGCAGCTCGCCGACAATATGGTTGATTCGGTCCAGTTCCTCCTGCATGATCTGATAATAGAACTGATGCTTTTCATCCTCCAGCTGCATAAGCTGCACGAAGCCTTTTAGAGATGTCAGGGGATTTCTGATTTCGTGTGCAACACTTGCAGAAAGCTCACCAACCACAGAAAGTTTTTCAGTGCGGCGCAGTCTTTCTTCAGCCTGACGGAGCTTGGTCACATCTTTTCCATAGCCGATGACCCCGGCAATCTGACCATTCACAATAAGCGGAAGAGCTGTACATTGAATAGTCAATATGCTGCCGCTTTTATGTGTAAAATCAAACTCACAGGTTTTTGGCTGTTTATCCTCAAGGATGGCTGTAAAATTTTTTAAGGCTTTTATTTTATAAGGGACAGGTATGATTTCACCTATACTTTTGCCCAGTGTTTCATCAGGGCTGTATCCTGTCACGGCTTTAAATTGGGGATTTACTTTTGTGATGGTGCCTTGAAGGTCTGTCATAAAGACAATCTCGGTATTATATTCAAACAAGGATTTATACTGCTGCTGGCTTTCGGCCAGAAGCTTTTCCACATGTTTTCTTTCTGTAATGTCCCGGCCGATAATGACCAGTCCCTTTCGGCTTCCGTCGGCATGGAAAAGTGGAACTTTGATGGTATCGAACGTTTTTTCTGTTCCATCAGGCAAAGGAATAACTTCTTCAATGCGGGTAATCTTACCGTTTATCCAGGTTTCTTCATCTGATTTTTCACAGTAGCGAAGTGCATCAGCATAAAAATCAGTGTACTCGGCAAGTTCTGAATCCTTCTTGCCTTTATAATCAACATTTTCGAGATTGAATAACTTAAGTCCAAATTCATTAGATTCAATCCAGCGGCCTTGACCGTCTTTAAAATTAACAAAGTCCACCATGGAATTGATTAAAGTGGAAAGCCTCTTTTCGTCTTCTCTTGAGGCGCTAAGCTCATCTCGTTTTCCTATAAAATAATAGAGCAGACATCCTGTAGCAATGATGTACAGAAATTCTTTCGCTCTGAATAGAAAATTGACAAGAGAAGAAGGTTCAAGCATATGCAAAAGGTAATTAGTTCCGAATACCCAAATAAGGCTGATTATCATATATAAGCCCAATAACTTTTTTTTATTCATTAGCTTATATTTCTCCTGTTCTATTTGGCTGAAAAAAGCTGTAATTCAGTCAAATTAGTAATTTTCGCGTATAATAAAAGAAAATACAGGTTGAATATACACATTATTTACAGCTTCTATTCTATATGATTTTAGCAGAGTCTTCTAGGAAATTAGTAAAATCATATTATAAGGAAAAAGAAAGGGAAGGACAAGCATGTATCTGACCATTAAAGAAACAGCAGAATATTTATCATACCCTGAGTCATATATAGAAAGCCTGATTCAGCAAAAGAAAATACGCGCCATTTATGACGGAGAACAGTATTTAGTTTACAAGGAACAGTTTAATGCCCATCTAAAGCAGGTGGAAAAATACAGGGAGCTGGTGGAGGAAATTTTAAATGAGCCGATACCGGAAGACCTGGATATTAAAGATGAGGATTAACTAGGGTAATTTCCCTCCAATCACATTATTTTACAATTTTTATCAGTCTGGATAAACTAGAATTAAATAATGTGCAAAGGAGGAAATATGGATGTTTGATATTTTAATTGTGGGTGCAGGTCCTGCTGGTGCAAGTGCTGCGCTATTTGCCGCCAAATCGGGCAAGAAGGTAGTGGTTGTGGATAATGATAAAAGTATGACTAAACGGGCATGGGTTGAAAATCATTATGGCGTTATGGAAATCACTGGCCCGGATCTGATTGAAACAGGCAAAAAGCAAGCTGCAAAGTTTGGGGCAGAGTTCGAAGAAGGAACTGTAGAAACCATTGAAAAAACTGAAAGCGGTTTTACAGTTACAGCAGGAGAAAAATCATTTTCAGCTAGTCACGTGATCATAGCGGCTGGCGTATCTCTTGGTTTAGCCGAAAAAGCCGGTTTGAAAACAAAGGCAGGGACTGAGCCCCGCATTAAAACGGTTCTGGATGTTGATGCGGACGGAAAGACGAATGTTAATGGCATTTGGGCAGCCGGAACGATTGCAGGAGTCAGTGTCCATACAATCATTACAGCCGGAGACGGTGCAAAAGTTGCGATTAACGTAATCAGTGAATTGAACGGCGAGCGGTATGTGGACCATGATTTAATGAAGTAGAATTAAAGAAGGCTTGCATGGAGCAGCCTTCTTTTTTTGGTACCATTCAAAGTAGATACTAGTAATAGAAAAACTTCAGGAGTCAGCAGAAATAGCGGATTCAGCCATTTATGATAAGATCCGTTTTGGGTCCAAGTAATGGTTCTGAGAGCAGCGTTCCTTCAAGAAAACGCTGCTTTTTTTTATGAAAATTAATAAAACACTTGTAAAGCGCTTTCAGTTTTTCTATAATTGTGATAAATCGATTTAGTAAACCGGTTTAGTAAATCGATTTAGAAAAAAGATTGATTCGGAGAAAATAAAATGAAAACGGTTACTATAGCTGATGTAGCTCAGCACGCAAAAGTATCAAAAAGCACAGTCTCCCAGTATTTAAATAAAAGGTTTGATTATATGGGGGAGGACACCAAGAAAAGAATCGAAGCAGCAATTAATGAACTTGGCTATAGGCCTAATATTGTGGCAAGAAGCTTAAAGCAGAAGTCAACTACAACGATTGGGGTTATTGTGGCAAATATTCTTCACTCTTTTTCCACCCAGGTTATCAGGGCCATTGAGGATATGTGCCATCAATTTGACTTCCATACCATTGTCTGTAATGCCGATGATGACCCGATTAAGGAAAAAAGATATATCGAAATGCTTCGCGCCAAACAGGTTGATGGAATCATCCTTCTTCCTACCGGTGATAATTCAGATCTCTACAACGAAATGCTCAAGGTGAATTACCCGGTCATTTTTGTAGACCGGACAGTGCCTGATGTGCAGATTCCTTCCATGCTCCTGGATAATGAGAAGGCAGCAGGATTGGGAGTTCAGCACTTTATTGACAATGGCTACAGAAAAATTGGAATAATCACTAATGTAATTCGAAATGTTACCCCAAGGATGGAAAGATTAAACGGGTACAAAAAAACACTTGAATTAAACGGGCTTCCGTTAAGGGAAGAATATATTAAAAGTTTAGAAGTCTGCAAAATAAAAGAAGGTCTTAAGGAAATGCTGGAGCTGGCAGATCCTCCGAAAGCGATTCTTGCCGGAAACGATCTTACTTTAATCGAAATCCTTAAGTATGTGAAAGAACATAATTTAAAAGTACCGGAAGATTTGGCCATTATCGGAATTGACGATGTCTCATTTGCAAGCTTCTATGAGCCGGGACTAACAATCGTTGCACAGCCTGCTTTTAAAATAGGCAAAAGAGCAGCAGAACTCTTATTGAACAAGATTCAGAAAAAAATACCTGCAGAAGAGAAGCTTGTTTATCGTTTTGAGCCAAAACTTATCATAAGAGAATCGTGTTAATAGAAATGAAAAGGGTGTTTTGCTATGAAAGATGTAGTTACCATTGGGGATGCCATGATTACATTCAACCCTTCGGCAACCGGTCCAATGAGGTTTGTACCAACTTTTGAACGCAAAATTGGCGGGGCGGAGCTGAATGTAGCAATTGGCTGCTCACGATTAGGACTAAAATCCGGCTGGATTAGCAGGCTGGGAAATGATGAATTTGGAAGGCACATTTTTAATACAGTGCGGGGAGAGGGAATAGATGTCTCTCAAGTAGAACTTGTCGACGGGTATCCAACCTCTTTGAATTTTAAAGAAATTATGGGAGATGGAAGTGTAAGAACCTTTTATTACAGAACCAATTCTCCTACTACTGCATTAACCATTGAAACGCTGGATGAAGAATATATTAAAAATTCAAAGATCCTCCATATTACTGGGATATTTCCTGCAGTAGACAAAGAGAAAAATATAGAGTTAATAAAATATGCGATATCAATTGCCAAAAAACATGGTGTACTTGTATCTTTTGACCCGAATATCCGACTGAAGCTGTGGAGTAAGGAGGAGGCGAGAAAAACCTTAAGAGAATATCTGCCATACGTTGATATTTTATTAACAGGAGAAGATGAAGCTGAACTGCTAATGGGAACTAGTGATCCCGTGCAGATAATTGAGTACAGCAAAGAGTTTGGTATAAGTCATGTTGCCATTAAGCAAGGTGAAAAAGGATCTGTCGGCTACCATGATGGAAAATTTATCGAAGCTCCTGCCCTAAAGTCAAAAAAGGTTGTGGATACAGTCGGTGCTGGAGATGGATTTGATTCTGGATTTTTATACGGACTGATAAACAAATGGCCTCTTGAAAAGACTTTAAAGTTTGCAAATGTAATAGGATCCATGGTCGTGAGTGTTTCAGGGGATAATGAAGGCCTCCCGTATCTCGATGATGTAATGGTTCAATTGGGAGAAAGAGAATTCGTAGAAAGATAGGGTGATAGTATGAATTTGCAAATAGCCCTTGACCGTCTTACGAGGGAAGAGTGTATGAAAGTTTTAAAGGAAACAGAAAGCTTCGTTGATTGGATTGAGATAGGTACTGGTGTGATTAAAGAGTATGGAATGGCAATCGTTCGGGACATCAGGGAATCATATCCAGATAAAACGATCGTTGCTGATATGAAAACATGTGATGCCGGTAAGCATGAGGCTATTCAAGCTTTTGAGGCAGGTGCTGATATTACAACTGTCATGGCATTTTCTGCAAATAAAACAATAGAAGATACTCTTAAAGTGGCTAAACAGCACAACAAGCGCATAATGACCGACTTACTTGGCGTCTTTGAACGCAGCAGAGTGATTGAATTGCACGGCTTGGGAGTCGATCTCGTCAGCTTGCATTTTGGAAAGGATATGCAAGCTGAGGGTGAAATCTGTACAGATATTTTTTCGCTTACTGAGGGTCTGCCCAAGCTCGAAACTGCAGTGGCCGGCGGAATAAACCTAAATACTTTGCCCGAAATAGTAGAGAAGAAGCCGAATACGGTCATCGTTGGCAGTGCAATAACAAAGGCGGAAAACCCCTTTGAGACTGCTGCCGCAATGAAAGGATTGTTAGCACAATGAAATCAATTATAAAAACAGTGTCTGAAGAAATATCAGGGGTGCTATCTGAAATTAACAATGAAGAAGCAGTTCATTTATCCTGCCTTCTAAAAGAAGCAAAGCGGATCTTCGTTTTGGGAGAAGGGCGTTCAGGGCTGATGGGTAAAGCATTTGCAATGCGCTTGATGCATGGGGGATTCCCTGTATATGTGGTCGGAGAGACAGTTACACCCAGTATAGAAGCGGGGGACTTATTAGTTGCCATCTCGGGATCAGGCTCTACAGGTGCCATTCTGCAGTTTGCAGTTAAAGCAAAAGAAATTGGAGCAAAGGTTTTCCTGGTAACGACAAATAGAGAGTCAAAAATTGCTGCGTTATGTGATGGAATTCTTTGCATACCAGCTGCAACCAAGCACCGCAGGCCAGATGAACCAAGCACGATTCAGCCACTGGGCAATCAATTCGATCAATCTGTACATCTTGTTCTCGATGCCATTATCATCGGAACACTGCAGGCTGAGAATCAGGAATTGGCCTACGAAGAGATGACAAAAAGACATACCAATTTGGAATAGAAAGGTGTAAAGGCAGGTGACAAAAATGGAAGCAGTGGATTTTATAAAAGAACACGTTATTGTAGCCGTCATACGTGAGGCTACGGTTGATAATATACTGCCGATTGCCAATGCTCTTTATGAAGGCGGAGTGAAAGTGATGGAAGTTACGGCAGAAACTCCTGGAGTAATGGGAATGATTGAAAAAGTAAGATCTGAGCTTGGAGATAAGGTACTGGTGGGGGCAGGAACCGTTTTGGATCCTGAAACTGCAAGGGCGGCCATTATGGCAGGGAGCCAATTTATTGTATCTCCTTCGCTGAATACAGAAACGATAAAAATGGCAAAGCGATACGGCATAACAAGCATCCCAGGTGCTTTAACACCAACGGAAATTATTACTGTTTTTGAACAGGGTGCCGATATGATAAAGGTTTTTCCTGCTAATGCCTTCGGCCCAGGATATATCAAGAATATACATGGTCCATTCCCGCATATTCCGTTAATGGTAACAGGCGGAATCAATACCGGCAATTTGAAGGAATATATTGAAGGCGGTGCTTTGGCAGCAGGGGTTGGAGGAAACCTTGTTAACCCCAAACACCTGAATAATGATGAGGATTTTCTTATGCTGACAAAGAATGCTCGGAAATATACAGAAATAGTAAAAAAATTCTACAAATAAAAAGATTAAGGGGGATTATAAAATGAAAAAAATATTATCCATTTCTTTTGTGTTACTTTTAGCCTTTTCAGCTGTTTTAGCAGGCTGCAGCAGTAAAGAAGAGGCAGGTGGAGAAGCTGGTGCCAAAAAAATTAAAATTGTGGCTGCCCATAATCAGACTTCACCTGATAACCCATATCAAACAGGGTTGTTAAAATTTAAGGAAGTAGCAGAAAGCAAGTCCAACGGAGATATTGAAGTTGAAGTGCATGCAGGAACTATTGGAACAGAAGAATCCGAACTTGTTGAAAAGCTTAAATTAGGAGCTGCAGATGTTGTATTAGTTTCTCCAGGATTTATGACTCAAACAGGTATTAAAGAAATTGATCTACTAGCGCTTCCATACCTCTTTGACAGCTATGACCACTGGGAAAAAGTTGTTGATGGGGATGTTGGAAAGGAAATGGCTGAACTTGTGAATGAGAAGTCTAATAATGACTTTAAACTAATTGGGTATTGGTCTGCTGGTGTAAGACATTACTATGGCAAAAAGCCAATTGAAAAAATGGAAGACTTAAAGGGTATGACATTCAGAACTCAAACATCAGGAGTAATCGCTGACTACTGGAAGAAAACAGGAGCAATTCCTACTTCTGTTGCATGGGGTGAATTATATCAGGCATTGCAGCAAAATGTTGTAGATTCATCTGAAAACTCTTATCCATACTTTATCCAGCAGAACCATCATAAAACAAACAATGGAAAATACATTACTGAAACTGCACACGACTATACAACAAGATTTCTATTAGTAAACGGCAAGAAGTTTGATTCTTATACTAAGGAACAGCAGGATAGTATTTTAGAAGCTGCAAAAGCATCTGTTGAAGCAGAACGGGAAGCTGTATACGCTCAGGAAGAAGAGTATAAGGAAAAAGCCATTGCGGATGGCGCTGAAGTAAACGAAATTGATAGAAAACCATTCATCGAGCTGGCAGAGCCATTACAGAAAAAGACTGCTAAAGACTTGGGTGCTGAAGATTTACTGAAGAAAATAAAAGATCTTAAATAATTTGAAATATATAAGTTAAAGGGAAGAGTTATGGGCACGCAGTCTTCCCTTTAATCCTTAATTAGGAGGGAAGACGGTAAGCATGATAAAAATTTTAGAAAAGATCCAGATGACCGTCGGTGTAATAAGCTTATCCATATTTTTTATAGCCATCATTATTCAAATAGTAACCAGGCATTTAGGTATACCTGTCATTTGGACAGAGGAAGTTGCTAATTATTCATTTATTTGGTCCGTATTCATGGGTGCTTCTGTAATGGTCAATAAGAAAGAGCATTTCAGATTCGATTTCTTAGAGCAAAAGCTGCAAGGGAGATCTAAAGCCTTGTTAATGATTGTTGTTGATGCAATTGTATTGCTGTTTGCCATTGCACTGTTCTACTATGGCATTCAAGCTGTACAGAATTTCTGGAACTATAATTGGGCTTCACTTCCTGCGATGAAAATGGGTTACGTGTGGATCTCCATCCCTTTAATGGGACTGACAATGTCCATCTATTCCATAAGCCATATGATTAATAATGTTAAACAGCTAAAGGATAGGGAGGCGAGAGTATGATTGGTATTATTTTAGTAGGTTTATTCCTGGTCCTGATGCTGATAGGAGTTCCGATTGCATTTGTGATAGGAATTGTGGCACTTTTAGGCATTATTACTGTTCCATATATACCAGAAGTAACGGTTCCGATGAAGATGCTTAATGGAATTGACTCATTTGTCCTGCTTGCCGTTCCTTTGTTTATCCTGGCTGCTAACTTAATGAACAGCGGTAAAATTTCACAGAAACTGATTGATCTTTCTCTTGCTGTTGTAGGTCATATCCGAGGTGGACTTGCACATGCTAATATTCTCGTATCTATGATCTTTGCTGGAGTTTCAGGAGCTGCACAGGCTGATACAGCTGGTGTTGGGAAAATATTAATACCAAATATGAAAAAACAGGGATATGACACGGAAACAGCGGTTGGAGTAACGGCAGCATCATCTACAATAGGTGTAATTATTCCGCCTAGTATACCAATGATTATTTTTGCAGGTTTAACTAATGCCTCTGTCGGAGCTCTTTTCCTGGGAGGAATAATCCCTGGAGTATTAGTTGGCCTGGGAATGATGCTTTTCGTATATATTATGGCTTTGAAGAAAGGCTATCCAAGATCCCAAAGGGCCAGTATACAGCAATTTTTAAAGCTGGTATATGAAACAGTCCCTGCACTGATTACGCCAATCATTATTATTGGAGGGATTATCTCAGGATTCTTTACAGCAACGGAAGCTGCTGCAGTGGCATCTCTGTATACACTTTTGATCAGCATGTTTTTCTATAAAACTTTAAAGCTATCTGATCTTCCAAAAATACTCATGGATACTCTGGCTTTAAGTTCATTGTCATTGTTTGCCCTTGCGGCTGCAAGTGCACTGGGTGAGCTGATGAGCTACTATCAGTTGTCAACAATGGCGCAAGACTTCTTTGTAAATAATGTTGGTGCAAAATGGCTATTCATTGTGATAATTATTGCATTTTTCTTATTTGTAGGAACATTCATGGATGCTATTCCAGCAATGATTCTGTTTGTCCCAGTCATATTGCCGACGGCTTCTCAATTTGGTATGGATCCCGTTCATTTAGGACTAATTGTTGTTATGACTTTAGCCATTGGACTGGTAACACCGCCATACGGATTATGCTTGCTATTGGCTGCGAAAATTGGCAATCTCAGCATCGAAAGATCCTTAACAGCTGTGATTCCATATATTTTAATTGTATTGGCCGTGCTGATATTTGTAGCCTTTTTCCCGGATATCGCATTCTTTGTGCCTAAGTTAATTAACCCTGGTTTATTTTAGAAAAGTTTTGTATAGAAAGGAAGACATCATGGTAAAACGAGAAATTTTAAACAGTGATGGTTCACTTATGGCTGTAAAAGTAGAACTGGCAGAAGGATTTACAGGTGATATTGACCGGCATCCTGAAGAACAAATTAGTTATATTGAAAAAGGAAAAGTAGAATTCGAAGTGAGGGGAGTAAAAAGAATCCTTGCTAAAGGTGATATTCAATACATTCCATCTAATGTTGAGCATCAGGTAACAGTGATTGAAGAGTGTATTATCTTAGATATTTTTACACCAATCAGAAAAGACTTGATACCTATTTAGACCGGAAAGGAGAGGGTAAGCCCTCTCCTTTTTCATTCCTTTTTATTGAGCGAATCTACTTTGCCGGTACTGCCGACTAGCACTAAATCTGTCATATCAATAAAAAGGCCGGTCTCGACGACACCTGTCATGTGTTTTAACTGTTTATGAAGCTCTTTTGGATTCGGTATCTCCTCGAATTGGCAATCTAATATGTAATTTCCGTTATTTGAGACGAAAACTTCTCCGTCGTTTACCCTTAGCTGCGGTATCGCTCCTAATTCAGCAATTCTCTTAGATGTCAGTTCCCAGCCGAAAGGTACAACTTCTACAGGAAGAGGAAATTTGCCCAGTTGTTTTACTAATTTGGATTCATCCACTATAATGATCAGTTTTTTTGCGTTGGCATCTACAATTTTTTCTCTCAGAAGCGATCCTCCACCCCCTTTTGTTAAATTAAAATCAGGGTCAACCTCATCTGCTCCATCAATGGCCAAATCAAGTAGTTGGGTTTCGGAAAAATCTGTAAGAGGGATATTAAACTCCCTTGCCCACCCTTCCGTTCTCAGAGAAGAGGGAACTCCTTTAACTGTTAGACCTGCATTAACTAACTCACCAAGCCTTTTTAAAAACCAATACACTGTAGATCCTGAGCCTAATCCAATAGTCATACCGCTCTTTACAAACTCGGCCGCTTTTTCCCCGGCTGCTTTTTTCTGCAAATCGCTTGAATTCATTATAGTCTTCACCCCGCATTTTTATAGTTTTATTATATCAAAAAGAAGCGAGGACTCACCTTTCCAACAAATAAAGCATTAAAAGACATAATCTCAATTAATTATGATAAAATGATACAAATTATGGGATTGGATTTATTAGAAAGAAGGATTGATGTGAAGAACATAAAAACATACATTCTCCTCACCTCCATCATGGCTTTGTGGGGATTAAATGTCAGCATAATAAAGATTCTTGTCAGCTATTTTCCTCCCGTTTCGATTACGTCTCTGCGGATATTAACTGCAGGCATAACTGTGTTTTTAATATTAGGCATAATGGGAAAAGTGAGGAAGCCGAGCTTAAGGGAAATCTCGTACATTATTTTTGGCGGCCTCCTGAGTGTGGTCAGCCACCATCTTTTATTGGCTATAGGCCTGACGGGGACAAGTGCGGTAAACGGAGGGCTTATATTAGGTGCGGGTCCTCTTTTGACAGCTATACTGTCTTCCATTCTGCTGCGCCATAAGCCTACAGGCATTCAGGTGCTTGGTTTTCTGCTGGGCGGTGCGGGCGTGACTTTTATTGTTCTTTCCGGAAATAAAGGGATATCGAGCTTAACTCCGGGTGATTTCTTTGTGTTCCTGTCCATTCTTTCACAGGCTCTTAGCTTCATTGTAATCAGCAAAGCTTCGAAAACGCTTGATCCGCGATTGCTGACAGGCTATATGCTGGTTTTTGGAGGAGTGATCCTGTTTGTCATGGCAAATATTATGGAACCTGGCGGCCTTCAGGGTTTATTAGAAGCCCCAGCCTATGTTTGGGCTGCATTTGCCGCATCTGCCGTATTGGCAACAGCTGTCGGCCATATGGTTTATAACACAGCCATCCGTAATATCGGGCCGGCAGAAGCCAGTATTTTTTTGAATCTGAATACTTTTTTCTCACTGGCAGGCTCAGCGCTGATCCTTGGTGAGATTATCACCATGAACCACTTGCTTGGACTGGTTCTTATTGTGGGAGGTGTCCTTTCAGGCTCAGGAGCATTGGAGGATTTAATTTTCAGGAAGCGGAGAAAAGAGAATAGCCAGTATATGTAAAGAGATCTCTTGAAATAGAGATCTCTTTTTTTTGCAAAAAGTGGAATAGGGGAAAAGGTGTATTCAAAGTCCGTTAAAGGGAATAGAGAGGCTATAGAGAGAGGAGGAGAATGGATGTATTTATCAATAACAATAAAAATGGCTGTGGGGCTGGTTACGTTGTTAGCGGTAACCCGGATTCTTGGAAAGAAGGAGCTTTCACAGGTAACCCCGTTCGATTTTATTTATGCAGTTGTTCTTGGAGGGATTATTGAGGAAGCGATTTATGATGAAAAAGTAACTGCACTTCAAGTTATCTATTCGGCACTTTTATGGGGAGGATTTATTTATATCATTGAAATTATGGCAAAAAAGAAGAATATATTCAGAAGGATTTTAAAGGGCAGGGAGTCGATCCTGGTCAAGGATGGCAATCTGGATTTAAGAGAGATGGAGAAAAACCACCTTGAAATGGAGCAGCTGAGGACGATGCTGCGCCAGAAAGGAATTTTCAGCATGAAGGATGTCAAATATGCTTATCTTGAAACCAATGGAGGCTTAAGCGTAATGAAATACCAAACAGAAGGGCCAGTCACTCCTGAAATGATGAAACTTGATGTGAATGAAAAGAATCCCTCAACCTTGCTGATCGATGAAGGAGAGGTAGTGGAGGACGGCTTGACATTACTGGGCAAAGATGGGGAGTGGCTGAGAGAGTCCATTAAAACTGAAGGCTACCAAAATATCAAAGAAATATTCTGTGCGGAATGGTCGAAAGAAGAAGGGTTCTATATTGTAGCTTATAAAAAATGAGCCTTGCATCCGCAAGGCTCTCTCTATTAATATCCCTTTTTATAATCAACACGATTAATGTCTGGTATCCCGCTGGCTATATACTCTTTTAAATTGGGAATAAATATATCTTCAATCACACGCTTGTTATAATGTTCCGTTGATCCGGCTGTATGGGGAGTAACGATAACATTATCAAGCTCCCATAAAGGGTTGTCTTCAGAAAGCGGTTCTTTTTCAAACACATCAAGGCCTGCGCCGGCAATCTCGCCGTTCTGCAGTGCGCCGATCAAATCTCTTTCATTCACAATTTCCCCCCGGCCAATATTGATTAAGAAGGCAGAATCCTTCATGAGGGCAAACTGATCCGCTCCAAATAGCTGCCGTGTTTCCTGTGTAAGCGGAAGGGAAATGACAACATAATCACATTGCGGAAGCACATCGTTGAGCTGTCCGGATGTATACATTTCATCAATATACTCTTCAGATTTTCCGGAATGGCGGACTCCAATCACCTTCATGCCGAATGCTTTGGCAATTTTGGCTGTTTCTTTTCCGATGGCTCCTGTGCCTATCAGGCCGAGGGTTTTATTATGTATTTCAAGCTTTAATCCGGAATGGTGCCATATTTTAGCTTGCTGATTTTTTACATATGTATGGATTTTGCGGGTAAGCCCCAGCATCAAAGCAAAAATCGTTTCTGAAATAGGATTGGCATGCACGCCATTTGCACTGGTAATCTGGATTCCCTGTGATTCCATATCTGCAAGAGGGAGGGAGTCGACACCAGCACTCCAGGACTGGAACCAGCGGAGCTTGCTGTTTCCCTCGAGGACCATCTCTTTAAGTTCCTTTTTCCATCCGGCGATAACTTCGGCCTTTTTTATTTCCTTTTGCCAGTTTGCGGAATCCTTGCCGGAAATGAACTCCCAATCGGGAATGGTTTCTTTTATTTTTTCAAGCTGAGCGGGTTCCAAGTCTCGTGTAATGATACAGGTTCTTTTTGTCATTTGTGTGCCTCCGTTTTATTTTTTGAAAAGTCGGTAAATATATCATAGTCTATAAAGATTAACTTTTCTATTAAAATGTAAAGACATGGACAATCATATAGAAGAAGGCAAATGTAAAGCAGACAAAAAACCCCGGGTGTAATGACACCGGGGAATTCTATCTATTAAGTGGGCTGAAAACCTATTAATTTGGCTTTTTTATCAACACCCAGCGTGGCCCTGTCCGGGAAAGTAATGACAGAGCTGATGTAATCCCAGCGGATCAGAAAATGGGTGACGCAATCTTCTTCCTTTTGCTGTTCTTCCGGAATGTTGGTGCCGTCTTCATCTTGCACCATTGTCCGTTTGAAGCAAGGGTTCTCGACCCAGATTCCCATGCTTTCTGTTTTGATCAGTTTAACAAGGTACCACTCATCGGGCTGAAAAATGCCTGTAATGGAACCGACGAGATCATTTGGAAAGTTCTTGAATTTTATTTGAATCTTTTTTCCTGCGAAATTTTCAAGATGCATATATGAACCTCCTGAACTATTTAAATTCGTTTTTTTATACTCTTCCTTTTTTTGATTGTTTTAAACATAAAAAAGGAAGATCCACGCGGTTTGCGCGAACCTTGCTTGCTAATAGCAGGGTTTAGAGCCACTTGGAGAGGGAGAGCTGTCGGGGATGGAACTAATGGGTAGGAATAGAGCCACTCAAGAGAGGAAAAGTCGCTGTAAACGGAACTAATCAGCAAAAATAGGACCACCGATAGAAGGCACTATGCAGTCGCAGCGAATGGCATAGTTAGGCATTCGACATTAAATATTAATCCAGCGGCCCCTATGAAAATGAAAAATAGAAAAGGAATTGCCGTTCAAACGGCAATTCCTTTTATTTTCAAGAGAGTGGACCTGCTGTCAAAAGACATTTAGCGTTCCCCGTCCACATATTTCCCGTGGTCTGGAACGGCAATTTCATCAAACTCATTTACAAGTCTGGTGAGGCTCTCCCTTAATACAGCGGCAGCCATGGGAATACCGTGACCTGTTATGGCGACAGACGGCTGAAGGGCTTCAAGTTTCTGTACGGATGCCCTGGCCGCATCCCAATCTGTCGTCAGATAGCGGGGCGGGCCGCTGATTTCCTGTTCCTGGGTTAGGACACTGTATAAGGATTCCTGCTTTACTGTTACGAAAGCATCACCTGCAATCAGCACACGATCCGATTCCCTGAACAAGGAAACGTGGCCTGGAGTATGACCTGGTGTGTGGATCCATTTCCAGCCTTCCATTTGGGGAATATTTCCATCATCAGGATAGGCCTGAACATGAGTTCCGAGATCGATGCCTTCATGCGGGAAAGTGGGGGACATCTTTGCGACAAGTCCTCCTTCAACACTCGCGTCAGGTTTGGGATAGTCCTGCTGACCTGTCAAAAATGGCATTTCCAGTGTATGAGCATAGACAGGAACCTGCCAGCGCTCTACCAAATCAATAATTGCGCCAACATGGTCAAAGTGGCCATGTGTAAGAATAATGGCTTTCGGTCTGGCGTTCTCTCCAAAAAGTTCTTCTGCTGCATCTATGATTTTCTCTGCAGATTTTGGCATGCCTGCGTCAACCAGAACCCAGTCGCCGGGCTTTTCTGATATTCGTACAAAACAAACATTAACAATCTGAACTGTCAGGCAGAAAACTCCATCTGCTTCGTTTACAATCATTCCGCTCGTGGAGGATGTCATGGGCATATAGCGTTCAGTTGATGAACTTTCCTTCAAAATATTACCTCCTTGTTGAGTTATAAATAACAGACTCCTTATCTTTTTGAGTATACCCGCATGTGAACTTTGTATGCGGCATATTCAGGAGGTGGAGGGAATAAATGAAAAAAGCTCTGCCGCATTATGGCAGAGCTTTGAAAATTATGATAGGAATTCATGCGGGTTTAACCCAAGTTCCATGCAGATTTCAGTTACAGCCTGTTTTTCATTTTGATCAAAGTTCCCATCGGCATAACCGATCGCGATACAATAACGGGCGACGAGGCGGGCGATCTCTGGCTTATTTCTTACCCGTCCAACTGCTTTGAAGGCTTCGGCCCGGCCGATGATTGGATCCATCTCAATCCGCTGGACAAACATATTGAATTGCTGTATCACTTTTTGGGTATCAAATACTTTTAATTCCTGGCTGCTGTTCACAAACTCAATCATCTTTTGGCGTTCAGACGGATCAAGCCTTCCATCTGCCATGCCGACAAGAGCGCATGAGGAAACAACGGCGTCGAGGACATCCTGGCTCTTGAATCGAGTAAACAGCTCCTGTGCACGGCGCTTTTGATCATTGGCCCACTGTGCATAATCCGTCTGATTAGGTGACCATGAGTTGCCGCAGGAATTACAGGTAAGCTTCAGTTGATTTTTACCAATAAATCCGCCAAGAAGTCCTACAGGGCCAAGGATGAGTCCTCCGATCGCTGCTTTTCCAAGTCCAAATCCCTTTTGGCCGGTACGGATGTTAGTGGATCCGCAGCGGGTACAAGCCATATTACCATCAGTATAGGATTGAGCCTGTACTGGCTGTCCAAAATCAGTTTGGCCTCCCATAGCAGGTGGCTGGGATGGAGGAGGGCTATATGTAGTCTGACTAACAGGCTGCCCAAAAGACGACTGACTGCTGCTGTAGCCTGAGTAAGTCTGCTGGCTATGCTGTGGGCTGAATCCATTAGACGGCTGTCCGTAAGTTGCCTGCTGCTGAAATTGACTTTGACCGACTGACGGCTGCTGACTTGGAGCGGGCTCATCATCTACAGAAACACCGAAATTGCGGCATAGGGCAGCTAATCCTCCCTGAAACCCGCTTGCAATGGCATTGAATTTCCACTCGCCATTGTGCCGATAAAGCTCTGCAGCAACGATGGCTGTTTCAACAGTAAAATCACGGCCAAGATCGAAGCGCAGCAGTTCCTCGTTTGTCAAGGCATTAAAAATTCTTACATAGGCATTTGAAACTTGCCCGAAATTCTGTCCTTTCATCTGGGCATCATGAATGGTAATGGTAAACGCAATTCGATGGATATGCTGCGGCACCTTATTCAACTCGATGCGGATTTGCTCATCATCCCCGGCACCAGCTCCCGTTCTGTTATCACTGCTGTATAGAATTGATCCGTTTCCGCCGGAAGGGTTATTATAAAACACAAAGTCACTGTCACTTTGTACTTTGCCGGATGCGCCTGTTAAGAATGCTGAAGCATCCAGGTCATATTGAGATTGATTATGGCTGACATCCCAGCCCAATCCTGCCATTACAACCTGCAATCCAGGATTGGTTTTGGTCAAGTCTACTTTTTGTCCCTTGCTCAATCGAACTCCCACAGATTTCACTCCTATTACCTTTTTAATAATTAGAATTTATACCTTTGTACTTTGAGAACTGTCCAGCTCAAGCGCTTCCACTTTTCTTTTTATACGTTCTAAGAAGAAAGAAGTTTCATAGTTTTCATTATAAGGCAATTGAAAGCGAAGTGAAACTTGAGCGTCTATTTGAGGTTGGAAAAATGATTTTGATGCCGGCCGTAGAATAGAATATTAATGAGTATGTATTGGCATTGGAGGAGATGAGTTGAGTTATAGAGCAAAAATATTTGCCCATCGAGGTGTCAGCGGGCATTTTCCGGAAAACACGATGGCTGCTTTTCAGGCAGCATTGGATGCTGGAGCAGATGGCATTGAATTGGATGTGCAGATGGCGAAAGACGGTACGCTCGTGATTATTCATGACGAAAAGGTGGACAGAACGACGTGCGGAACCGGATATATTAAGGATATGACCTTTGAAGAAATCCTGAAGCTTGATGCAGGAAGCTGGTTTGCGGATGTGAACGCCGGAGAAATAATCCCTGATCTGGAGAAGCTTTTGCAATGGGCAGTAATGAAGGGCAACGAACTGCTGATTAATATTGAATTGAAAAATGATTTGATTGACTATCCCGGGATGGAAAAAATGGTAATTGACCTTATTCTTAAATATGGATTGGAACAGCGTGTTATTATCTCATCCTTCAATGCGGAGAGCCTGAGGAGAGTCCGGGAACTTCATGCAACAATCCAGACTGGGTATCTGATAGAAGGCATTCCTGAAAATACACTCGAAATCGCCAAAGAAATTGGTGCAGACAGTATTCATTGTGAAGAGAGGTTTGCTCTATCCGAAATTGGAAGGAAAGCAATAGATGCAGGATATCCACTGCGGGTATATACTGTAAATGATGAAACACGCAGCGGAATTTTATATAAGGCTGGAGTCGAAGTGATAATGACCGATTTTCCGGGGAGGTTTTTGGAATGATGAGTTTGTTGGAAATGATGATTCTTATTATCCAAACTGAGGTCATTTAACACCATTAAAGACGCCACGTCTTCATCAAAAGAGAAAAGATGCTGCATCAAAGTCCCTGGTAGACACCACATCTCCAGCAAAAGTAAAATCAAATGCATCAAACAGCAGAAATATAGATTTATCCATGCAAAAAAAACAAGCGCATATCATATGCGCTTGTCAGTTTGTAGACAAAAGGGGTTCGGAATAGCCTTATTCCGGACCCTTTTTACTTTTTTATTGGACTTGAAAGCATTTTTTCATGACTGTAAACCTCTC
>NZ_VCRN01000033.1 GCF_009849585.1 Bacillus sp. ZZV12-4809 | reverse complement strand
CCAGCCCTCCTCCAATTTCAAACGAACTACTTCACGCTTTAATTCCTCAGTATACGAAGTAAATGTTTGTCCTTTTTTGGCCATAGAAAAATCCCCTCCTGGTAGACTATTAAGAACATCATATCATGTCCTCTTTTTTTCAAGTCTACCTATTGGGGATAATACCAAGCGTGTTCCTCTTTTTTACTTCTTTCAATTATTAGCCACTTGTCATTTTTCCTTATTGCACCCTCTACATTCACAATAAACATTTTAAGGCCTCCAATAATTAATAGTTTTTATATTCTTCAATTTTCATTAACTTCCCTTTCAATAACTATGCTTTATTCAACAAACCTCCCTCAATAAAAGAAGCGAAAACACTTATTTACTCTTGTTTTCTTAGAATTTCATAGTTATTTACCTTTCGGTAACTCACTTTATAAATGGAGGATCTTCACTTGAAAGGATATTTTTGGACAGAGTGAGAAAAAAGAGTTAGAACCCACTAACCAATCCCTTACAGAAAATGGTGGATGAGTAAAAATATAACCGCACTGGTGGATGTCCACATTTACTCATGGAGGTCAACCCTCCCATGTCTCACAGAGTCTTCGCTCTCAAATTCCTTCGTCCAACCTTTCCATGAGGTGGATGTCAGCCATGCTGCCCCACAGGGTCCAAGCCCGTAATTTAGTTGCTTTGCCGACTAATCCGTGCTTCAAATGTCTCCAAAACTATAAAAGCAAGAACTACTACTTATCTAATCTAAACCAAAGTTAAGCTGCCATTTCCGTCTTCTTTGTTACTGCCAAATGAGGGATGTCCTTTAGCATCTTTTCCTCATTAAAATCAAATTGCTTTTTTCCTATACTGAAGAAAATCCGAATTAGTTTATTACACAAAGCAATCAGGGACTGCATCTTCTTTAAAGGATTATCCGGACGTTGAGTATAGTAAGCATGTAATGCTTTAAATGCAGAATTTTTGGCAACGAGAATCATACAGACCCTGAATAACAGTGCCCTGAGTTTCTTTCGGCCTCTTTTTGTGATGGTCGTTTTTCCTTTGTGCTTGCCGGATGTATTTTCTTTTAAGCTTAAGCCGGCCAGCTTGATAATCTGCCTTGGATGATTGTATTCACCTAAATCTCCTACTTCCGCAAAGAAGCCGGCAATTGTATCCCTGCCTACACCTTTTATCGCTAACATTTGTTGTACACCTGGTATTTCATCAAGCTGGCTGTCTATTTTGGCGTCCAATTCTTCGAATTGTAACTGAATTAATTCATACTTAGCCAGAATGGTTTTTAGCTCCAGCCTGGCCATTTCAGCACCTTGTCGAAGTCCGATGGACTGGCTAGCTGCCTGTTTTAATTCGCGGATCTTGTTTAATCCAACACTCCGAGATACGGACTTTCTCAAATGGACGAGTAGTTCTTCTTCGGTGAATACAGCTATTTCATGTGGCAAGGCATAGAGCTTTAAGAATTGTAAAGCAGCCTTACCTTCCCATTTCTTAAAAACCTTGAGGAATTCCGGAAAATACCGGTCAATCCAGTTGTGCACCTGTCCTTGGACCGTTTGTAGGTCTTCAGTTAAAAGATCGCGTATTTTCTTTGCCACACGGAGTTCTGCATAAACACCTTGCGGTATTGTTGGTTCGGCGTATCTTCCATCCTTGACCAGCTGGGCTATGACCTTGGCATCTTTCACATCATTTTTGGTGGGTGAGTTATCATCCAACTCTTTGCTTTTCTTGACGTGCAACGGGTTTACTGCGACAAACTTTATCCCATTTTCTTTTAAGATATGGGCCAGATTAAACCAATAGTGGCCTGTTGGCTCCATGCCAACCATCACTTTACTCATACGCTGTTCTTTTTTGATTTCCGAAATCCATTTAAGAAAGTTTTCAAATCCTTCTTTTGTATTTTCAAATTGACACGGGGATCCAAACTCCATTCCCCTGAAATCCTGGGCACGAGCCACATGTTGGAATTTCGCAATATCGACTCCTATAATAAGAGTTTGAGAAGTGATTTGAGCAATCTTCTTATTCTGGTTATAATTCATTGTAAAGCCTCCTGGTGTTTGAGATTTTTGTCCTTTTTGCTTGCCGGCTTCAGGACTCTCTCATTCTACCAAGAGGTTATTTTTTTGTTCAAACTCCATTTTCATTCATTACAGGAATGCTGCCCCGTTTGTTGAAAAAGAAAAAGCCACCTGATTAGGCAGCTGATTTTGAACATAGGCACCTTATTGTATAAATAAAGGTTGGTTTAATCAATTCTTCTAATTTTATGAAGGATGTTATACCCTTGTAACACCTGGCTATATAAGAATTGCTCCTCTAAAAAATATCTTTGTTTAAACTATCCTAGGGTTGGATGAGTAGATTCAGTTGAATAGATTCTTTCAGAATGAGTCAATATTTTCTTCAATTTCCCTCGATCAATCTCATATCCTATTCCCAATCCTTCTGGAACCTGGATGTATCCATTTTCCATTGTGATTTCGGGCTTTACTATATCATCTTCCCAATAATGAGAAGAAGGGGCTGTATCACCAGGCATTGTGAAATTAGATAGTGCTGTCATATGAATATTATGTGCTCTTGCTATTCCAGTTTCTAGCATTCCTCCGCACCATACAGGGATATTATGCTCTTCACATAAATCATGGATTCTAATAGATTCTTGGAGCCCTCCAACACGGCCGATTTTAATATTTATGATCTTGCAGCTGCCAAGTTCAATTGCCTTTCGTGCATCTTCAAAACTATGAATACTTTCATCAAGGCAGATTGGTGTAGAGATGTTTTTCTGCAAAATAGCATGATCAATAATATCATCATGGGCCAAAGGCTGTTCAATCATCATGAGGTTATATTTGTCCAACTTTTTGAGGTGTTCAATATGCTCTAAGGTATAAGCGGAATTAGCATCAGCCATAAGGGGGACATCGGGATATTTCTTGCGAACAGCATCAATATATTCAATGTCAGCTCCTGGGGCAATTTTTACTTTTATTTTTTTAAATCCTTCCTTAACATACATCCCTACCTTTTCAACTAATTGGTCAGGTGTTTCTTGAATACCAATGCTTTTTCCAACAGCTATCTTTTTCTTTTCTCCTCCAAGAACCTCTGATAATGAACTTCCATTTTTTTTAGCAAAAACATCCCACATGGCCGTTTCAAGGGCAGCTTTTGCTATTTGGTTTCTGCGTACAAAAGAGAGCATTTTATGGACTTCTTTAGGATGGGAGATTTTTTTTTGAATAACTTTAGGAATAAGGAAATCTTTTAACATATAAACTGCGGTATAAGTTGTTTCCTCATTATAATATGGTTCATTGCTGGTAACCGTTTCTCCCCAGCCTGAGATACCAGATTCGTCAATTGCTTCAACGATACAAACATCCTTAGTTTGGATAGTGCCAAAACTTGTAGTAAAAGGGGCTTTCAAAGATACCCTAGTATGATGCAGTACCACCTCTTTTATATAAATTCCTTTCATATCAACACCCCTTTTTACTATGTAGAATGATAATTTCAGATAAAATATTTATTCCATTGAGTAAGGAATCTCTATTAAAAGTCATATTCGGATGGTGCAGGCCAGGTTTTAGGTCGCATCCTAGCCCAACCATAGTTGCTTTTAAATGTGGCTTTTTAATCGTATAAAAATGAAAATCATCTCCACCAGGTGTAATCAGGGGGGCAACCAACTTTTCTTCGCCTAAACAATTAACAATTGCTTGCTCAGCCATTTCTAATGCTTCATTGCTGACTTCAGCTGCCGCAATTCCATAATCATTCGTCAAAACGATATCTGTATTAAAAAGTTCACTGGAGGATTGTAAAATTTCGAGCACTCTCTGTCTTAATTTTTCCATAATTTCATTTGTCTGCGCGCGTAAATCAATAGCCAAAGAAGCACTGCCAGGTATGATATTCGTATTTTTTCCTCCTGAAATGAATCGAGTAGCTTTTATTGTGTGAGCCACATTTGGATCTAGGTGAATTGTATTAAAGGAATTTAGAATAGAGTTTCCAATTTCAATTGCATTATGAGTTAAGTGAGGACGCGCACCATGTGCATCATCTCCTCTGATTTCAAATTCCATAGAACCTGTGGCACCATGCATAATAGCGGGAGTAACATAGCCATCTGGTGTTTCTTGGACTGGTCTTAGATGAATCCCATATAGAAAATCGACATTATCAACGATTCCTTTATCTACTAGCTTTAGTGCTCCTGCACCAACTTCTTCTGCAGGCTGGAAAATAAACCTTACACCGACCTTGTCTTTAAGACCCTCTAGCTCTTGTATTTTCCAGAGAACGCCCAAAACCATAGTCATATGGGCATCATGTCCGCATGAATGATTAGCCTGTAATTCACCGTTGACCTCTTGCCAGAGTGCATCCATGTCTGCACGAATTGCAACAATTGGCACATCTCCCGAGAAATCTCCATAATCCCCTATTACTCCTGTACAATCCTCAAACGTTTTGACTGAACATCCTGCCTGTTCCAAACGCTTTTTAATATATTCTGTCGTATTAGTTTCTTTCCAGCTTAGTTCTGGGTGTGAATGTAAATAATCAAATGTTTCATCGATCTTCTCTTTTAGATAAGCTACCATTTTTATCACCTTTCATTGAATATAGTATCGATTAGTGGGATTCACAAAATCGAGCTTTCCAACCTTTTGGGCTATATGGAGCAGAAGTGTGTTTAAAACAGAAAAGGTTACAGGCCCTTTTTCCAATAGGGACTTTTGTGATGTGTTTATAGTTAAAACAAGATCTCCATATTCCACAATTGGTGAGATCTGTGAATCTGTAATGACGATAATATTATTCCCATTGGATTTTGCCTCTTTTGCTAATCTAATTGATTCCAAAGCATATCGATAATAGGAAAAAATTAAGACCGTATGTTCATTACCATCTTTAGTGATACCAACATCAGTTTCAGGGCGATATAAAGTGGTGTTATCCAAAAGACTATTTAGAACGTATGAAAACCAATGTGCATAAGCAAATGATTGGTAATACCCCACTATTTTTACTGAACGAGAACCAACAATCTGATCAACAATATTTCTGGCAATATCCCAGTCAATATTTTTTGCAACCTGATGGATAATGCCTTCATCAATGCTCATTACATTTTCAAATGAATCAGATGTATCGGGGGAAACCTCTTTACCTGGCGGCTGAATCGTTAACAATCTGTATTGGACATCTTTTTGTAATTCTGCAAAGCCAATGTAGCCTATAGCTTTACAAAAGCGGATAACCATTGTCTCGCTTACATCAATTAAAGAAGCTACTTTTTTAGCCGGGTGAGTGGCAAATAAAACTGGATTGGAGAGTAATGATTCAGCTACTTTTTTTAATCCTTTCGTTAAGGAATTATAGTGTTTGTTTGTTTTTTCGATATAAGACATGTTTCAACTCCAAAATAAAGTATTTAATTTATTGTTGTTAAAATAAAGTTTATGCTTTATTATAATAAAAGTCAATGAATATTAAGAAAATTCAAACGGGGGGGGTGTTTACAATGGAGAAAGCAAAAGAAAAGAAAGGGTTAAAATGGGGTATACCTGATGCCTATATTATTTTATTTGGTATTTTAGCCCTTATGGCGGTTTTGACTTATCTTATACCAGCTGGTGAGTTCTCTAGAGAAGAAATAGAAGGTATAACAATGGTAGTACCAGATAGCTATCAGCAGATAGCTTCCTCACCTGCAAGTCTTCTAGACATATTTCTTGCCATTCAAGAAGGGATGATTAGTTCCGCTCCTTTGATTTTCCTAGTATTAATCATTGGAGGATCGTTTGCAGTTATCGAATCAACTGGTGCAATTGATGCAATGATTTTAAAAACGATAGAAAAAACTAAAAATAAAGAATTACTTTTGATAACAGTTGTGTGTATCCTCTTTTCAATTTTTGGAGCACTAGGGATTATCGTTAATGCGGTAATAGCATTTATACCTATAGGTATCATTCTGGCACGTTCAATGAAGATGGATGCTATAGTGGGTGTATCAATTATATATCTTGGAGCATACGCAGGATTTAATACCGCTTTCCTTGACCCGCTAACAACAGGTACTGCACAGCAAATTGCCCAGCTGCCTTTGTTTTCTGGTATCGGGTACCGAATTGTCATTTATATCACAATACTAATTACAACCATTGCCTACATTGCTTATTATGCTAATAAGATTAAAAATGATCCTGCTAAAAGTGTATTGGGCAATACCCCTTTTCCGAAAATCGAAGAGAAAAATCAGTTAAATAAACAGGTTGTTCTCACTGGTGTACATAAACTTGTGTTGTTCTGGCTTGTAATCGGAATCGGAATCTATGTATTTGGGGTTTTTCAATACAATTGGTCCTTAAATGAGATGGCTGCAATATTTCTAATAATTGCAGTGGGAACTGCAATCATTGCAAAGATATCACCAAACAAACTTATCGTAGAACTCTTTAAGGGTGCTAAGGGATTAGTGTATGGAGCAATGATTATTGGAATGGCTCGTTCCATTGTAGTGGTGTTAGAAGATGGGAAGATCTTAGATACAATTGTTCAGGGTATGGCAAATCTGATGACACCTTTTACTAGTGTTATGGGTGCGTTGGTAATGTTTATTGCCAACTTATTATTTAATATCTTAGTTTCTTCTGGAAGTGGCCAGGCCGTTATAGTTATGCCAATTATGACACCATTGGCAGATATTATGGAAATTCCCAGACAAGTTGCAGTACAAGCATACAAAATGGGAGATGGTTTTACAAATGTAATTACACCTACATCTGGGATATTGATGGCAAATTTAGCAATTGCAGGTGTATCGTGGATAAAATGGATCCGATTCATTTTTCCATTACTTATGATTTGGATCATCCTGGGATCAATTTTCCTTGTAATCGGCGTATGGATGAATTGGGGACCTTTTTAAATTGCGCTTTTTGAGCTGCCAATCACAGCCTGGAAAGTGATAATGAAGGTAAACTGTAATTAAGAGCCTTCTTTTCTCTTATTTTAAACTCTACTTCCCCCGTTCAATAAGAAAGTGATAACCAAAACTATATAAAGTTGACCAATTTATCCTTAGAACAATAACTACATTGCTTAACTTCTCTTTTGATATCGCCTTGTTTCTTAAATTTATTGCAAATCTGATTAACCTGCTGCCTTGGTTGAATATTTAAAACCTCAGACAGACAATCATCACAATAAATATCACAAGTACTTTTTAAGAATTTTTGTATTTTTTCAGTATTAGTCACTACCGACACCTCATAATATTTGTATTTGTTTCTTAATGCTCATTATTCCTTATTAAGCTAAACTATCCCTTTAGCTTAATAAGGAATTCAAGAATGAAAGCGATTATCCTTTCACGAGCACTTCAAGTGTTAATAAAAATTGAATAAAAGTATTATTTACTTCTATCTTTCTTCCATTTATTAGGTTTGCTTGACCAATTATATAAAAGAATAAATAAGAACATCATAAAAGATATCCCTATATTATCAACCCACTTAACCTCTTTATTAACAATAAACTGACAAACAATTGATACTACAAAAAATATTAACGGATATCTAATGCTTTTTTTAAGCCAATAGTCACCACTTTCAATTCCCTCTTATGCTAACTACCCCCTCTTGTGCCCTTTACATTAAAAGAATGCTCCTAATGACTTTCCTTCAATGTCTTTTTATATCGAAATAACTCATCAAACCACATACTAAAACTCCTAATCCCAAAAAAACAGTAAAAAACCAATTCTCTCCCCAACTTACAACTACACTATATAAACAAGCCAATGCAGTAATTAATGCTGCATATTTTGCTCGCAGTCTTTGTATTATTGAAGGTTTTACATCATTCAAATTATTACACTCCAATTTGGATAATTTAGTGACGTGAGTGCTATACCTACATTAAGTTATTACTGACGTACCATCCTAAAAGCCAACCAATGATTCCGCCTATAATTCCTAAATAAATCATTGCTGACCCTTGCTTACTCCCCTGGTAATCTCGCCTTATTACAACTCCTATGCATATGGGGAAAAACAATAGCATAGGCGGCATTAAGTTAAAAGTTAATAAGATGACAGATAACCACCCAATTGTTAGGAGTATACCTTTACCATTTTTTTGTTCTTTTCCCATCAACTCACCTCATTTAATACCCTAAATTTTACATTTGTTCCTCATTCTATCATATAGAGAGCTTTAAAATAATAATTTCTTTGATTATCTAATCTGCTTTGTTACTTGGATAAGAAAAAGTAATTAATGTTTATTGAAGAATCACAAGTATAAAAAATATGTACCTATTAAAAAAACAGGGCCTTTTAAGCTATGAGAATAGATCCTTAAGAAAAGCATAATTAATAAGTTTATGGGTTGTTTATCTTATTTTATTTTCCAAAAAAAGGGTGTTTCTATTAAAGATAGAATTTCTTATGAACAGGAGGTGTTTGGTAATTTATGGGGTAAGGAAATCAAAAATAGTGGTTTTCTTAGGGCAAATCAATTAAAGGGGAGTGTTTTATTTGAAAAAGTTTATTAGTTTGGTATTCTCGCTTCTACTATTAATATCTATTTCTTCTCCAACTAGTGCATCTACAAATCATACAGATAATCATAACCATGATATAGAACATCACAATCATGCGCACGAAAGCTTCTCTGATACTAGTAAGAGTAAGAAAAAGCAAGATGGGGATATTGGAGTCTTATACGTTCCCTGTCCAGAGACAGGAACAAAACATCAAATGAAGGCTCGCGGGACTGGAAAGCATACTCTAACCAATGGAAGTACATGGATTGGGAATTTGTATCAATGTTCCGGTTGCCTTATGACATTAACTACTTACTATAACTATTTTAATTCTGGTGAAAGGCCAAATGGTCCTGGAAAATACATTTTAGCTTCAGCACCTGTTTTTGTAAGTCCTGCAGGCTACGTCTTTTCTGGAAGATACACGTTATCAGGACCAGCCACTTCATGGATCACAGGTGTATTTGGAAGCATGTCGTTTTCATATTAGTATCCTAACAACTGACTAAATCGTTGCTAAATCTTTGTTCACTATACTAGTTAAAAAGGGATTTGTGACGCGAAGAACTCTATAAACTTAAAAATGGCTTGCCAAAACTATTTTTAGTTAGCAAGCCATTTTTATTGACATTTATTTGATATGCACTTCAAAACGAAACTTTTTTCATTATGAGATAAATTCTACAAAGGAAGGGATACGTAATTTATTTTCTTTTGTCAGGTTACGATATTTTACCTTTGCCTTTATTTTTGGTTCCAGGAAAATAAAGTCCTTGTTTTCATCAACTACATAATTACGGTACTCTTGATAAAACTTTTTCCTCGCTGCTGGAACCATGAACTCCATTAATCCAACAGGTCTCATTTTGTTCCCCTCTTCCAAGCTTAGAAGGAGTCCAAATTCGTTTTTTCTCAATCCTGTAATGTAAACATCAGCGAAAGAGTAATTGATGACTTTAAGCCAATTATGAGACCTATTTTTAATTTTATATAAGGAGTCTGCTTTTTTTATAACAATCCCTTCTAGTCCATGCTCTTTGGTTAAATTAAAATATGCTTCCGCATTTCCGGTTGTCCATTCGACCGGTGCTATATATTGAGAAGGTTTGATTAAAGATTTTAATAGTTCTTTTCTCTTGAGCAGAGGTAAATGCGTAATTCTTTTATCCTCAAGATAGATAATATCGAATACACAATACTGTATGGGTTGTATTCCATTTCTCCCCGCTTGAAATCTGCTCATTGTTTCCTCGAAATCAGGTTTACCTCCAGGACCAGGCACAACTACTTCTCCATCCAGGATCGTTCCATTTGGGATAACTATATTCAGGAGCTCAGGAAACTTCCCTGTTATTTCATTTCCATGTCGAGTATATAGTTTTATAACGTTATCCCATTTAGCTAGAAGTAACCTAATCCCATCTATTTTTAATTCGGAGATATATTCATTTTCATCAAATGGAAGCTCATCGAATGGAGGACTGAATTTATGCAATAACATTGGTGAAACAAACATCCATACCACCTCATTTCAACATTAACAGATACCTTCAATAGTATCCTTATAAAATTGGTGGCAAGTTATCCAAATGCTTGTAAAGTAACCATTTTGGAGGATTTGAAGTCTAAATTTTCTTGACCCTGCCATAATTAGGTAATATAATAAACACTATAAATTGGTGTAATTTAAAACGAATTTATTTTTTTATTTAATTACTGGTGGTGAATAGGATGAACACTTTACTTAGTGCGGCTAATGCAGCATTGCAATATAACAGAGGAAAACAAACAGGGTTAGCGGGTTTAGTTTTTATAGGAATTGTATTACTTGCTGCTTATCAATGGGATCATATCGTCCCTATTTTCGAAGCAATCGGTTTGATAAGTTTTCTCGATAAATGGGGTCTCATATATGAAGGTGAATCTTATATGACTGGATTCAGCATCTTTATGGTTGCATTTAGGATTTGCATATTGTTTGTAGTACTAGGATTTCTAACCTTAGTTCTTGGTATTATATTTTCAATTATTGGCTCAAGTAATATAGGTGCTGCAATTTTGGGTACTTTTGTGGTTGTACTAGCATTACCTTTTATTTTGTTGTGGTCACTCTACGATACTATATTTACACCAAAAGAAGTCCGGGAAGAACGAAAAAGAGAACGAATGAGAAAATATAAAGAAGCTAATAGTACTCCAATTGATATCATAAAGGAGAACTATAATGAAATTACTGAAGATGAGGCAATAAGGTATTTGAACCGAATTCCTACTAAGGGAGACCATTTATTCTTATTAGGGATAACGGAGGAAAACGAAGTATTTTTTGTTTTTCCAAAACCATATTTTTTAAATACTGAGAATTTCAGTGCTGGCCTATGGGGAATAAAATCCATTATGAAACGGTGCAATGGCTCAGAATTTGGTATTGGGCCATTTCAGATAGATATTAAGCCAGAAGAGATTTACCCAGGTAGAGGTATTCAGCCAGTCCCAATTGATCGGATTACTTTCTATCACTCTGAAAATAGCCTTAAGGATATTAAAGCGAAATCTCAGCAATTTAGTTACCGGGATGAATATAGAAAATACATTGATGAAATACAGTCAACATACATTCAAAAAAAGGATAATTTAGAAAAAACCATTTCTATTACTCCAAATAAAGAAAGATTCAATGAAGCAGTCCAAGAAATAGTAAATTTCAATGCTTCCAATGAGGAGATAGTAAGGATGATGATACAATCTGAAGGAAGAGTACAATAGAGAGGCAATCTATGGATAACGAGGAATTAATAAATCAATTAGAACAACACAAATCGGAAATAACAACTGCTGCACATTGGAACTCATATGCAAAAAGTGTTGGTTTACCAGATTCAAATAAGTTGATCGCTAATTATGGGTCATGGAATGAATTAAAACGTAAGCTAGGGCTTCCGGTAACAAATACATCATATACTCCGAGCGAGATACGAACAATAGTCAAAAAGCATAAGAATCATGTTAGGACCCAATCTGTATGGGATCTATATGCGAGGGAACATTCTTTACCCTCTTCTAAGACGCTTATAAAGAGTTTTGAAACATGGAGTGAAGTAAGGAAATATGTTGGGAATAAACGTGAAAGAAAACCGACATATACAAAGAAAGACATTAAAGATATACTCAAAAACCATGCTCCCAATTTCCAAAATCGTACACAATGGGATGTTTATGCAAAAGAGAATAAACTTCCGACTTACAAGACTATAAAGAAATTTTTTGATTACGAGGAAATTACAAAAATTCTTAACAAGGAAAAAAAGATTAATTTATCAAAAGATGATCTAATACGCATAGCACTTAAGCATAAGGATATATTTTTAACATCAAGCATGGCAAGATGGGATATATATGCTTCTGAGAATAACTTGCCTAGAAGTACCACCTTCCATAAACATTTTGGCTCCTGGAACACAGCTAAAAATGTGATAAAGCCAATGTAATTTAAAAGCCAGCTCTCCTGTTATTGGAGGCTGGCTTCTATCTGTTTAATGATATCCCATGCAGAAGTAGTTATTACGTAAGTGCCTATTTCATCCTCATGGTGAGAGTCTGATAAAGTTAAAAGATCAAAATTTACTGTGGCTTCTTTTTGATCGTCGTATTTAATGGTTAGTGAGATTGTGTTGCTATCTGCATTTAAGAACCCTTTATTTACTTTATACAAAATCTCTTTTAGAGTACCATTGCGAGAAATTTTATCCATTATTTCTTTAGTAACAGCATCTTTATCGGGATTTTTACTCTTAAATAAATCTTGAGAGATAGACTCTACATAAAAACTAGATAAAAAGATGTCGGTATTGTTGCTAAGAAGCCCAGCAATAAAATATTTTATGGCATCTTTTTTGGGATCTTCTTTTCCCTCATGCTCAGCATGTTCTGGATGGAAATAACCGATGTCTTGGTCGTTACCTTCCGCTAATTGAATTGTTTTCTCAGTGTATTCTTTTGAATCTTTTATTTCCTTCAGTACCTCTTCTTTAGTAGCGTCTAACTCAATCCTTTGTTTGTCTGAATTGATATCTAGATAGATAAACAAAGAAACACCTAAAATGGCCATTATTGATATTAAAGCGGCGAATTTTTTATTCATGATTATTGAGGTGTCTCTCCGTCTGAGGTTTCAAGACTCTTTCTTAGTATTTTCCATTCATTATTGATAGATGCTTGATTCGTTTTAATTTCTTGGTACTCAGTTCTTAGATAGTTTTTATCAATTTCATTTTCTTCAGTGTTGGCCATATCAATAGCAGTTAACAAAAGTCCGTGAGAACGATTAATTAGCGCAATAAGATTTTGATGGTTCTCAAATAATTCGGGCTCTACATCTAAACTTTCAACATCAGAAACTAGTGTATTTGATATTTCTATATTGTCTTTCATAGATTTTGCGAATTGTTCACGGCTGTATTGTTCAGTATATAAGCCATCTAATGAATTATTAAAGGACTTAAAAATTGATGTCATTTGATCAAAATATACTTGTAAGGACTTATCATATTCTTCTAGATAGGATTTATTTTCTTCAGTTACCTTTAAACTTGCTGTAGCATTTTGTTTTGAGGAACATCCCATTAAAATTAAGATACTAGTAATGATAATAGTTGCAATCCCTAGCTTTTTCACAAATACTGATTCTCCTTTTTAGAGGGGGAATCCCCCTCATTTATTAAAATTGAACAACTAATGCCGGATTCATCGCATTCCCTTTATTGGGTGTCCACTGGTTTTTGTGCACTTCAAAGTGTAAGTGTACTCCAGTTGAATTCCCGGTCGTACCCATATAGCCTAAAAATTGCCCTTGCTTGACTTTTGCACCTTGACTCACTGCTCTATTGGTCATATGAGCATAAACTGTTTCATAAGCTTGCCCATTAATGTTGTGCTTAATAAAAACAACGTTTCCATAAGATGAAGAAAAATATGATCGGCTAACTGTCCCATCTGCAGAAGCAACGATAGGAACTTTGGATTTACCCCCAGAAGCGATATCAGTTCCATAATGTACCGTTCCCCATCTTGCTCCAAAAGGAGAAGACACAGGACCAATAGCTGGCCTCATAAAGCTACCTGGTTTTAATGGAGGAGTATCTCCACCACCTTCATAGGTTGCTGCAGTCTTAAATTTCTCTGCGTTGGAAAGTACCTTATTAACATACCAATCTGCGTGATTGTATTGCCAAATGGCTTTTCTTGCATCTTTTGCATATCCATTTTTTGATAAGTAATATGCTGCGGTATGAATGGCATCTTCCATGTCCCAAGGGTCTGCTTTGCCGTCATTTTGGGCATCTCTTCCGTATCCATTTCCAGCAGCAATGACTGCTGGACTGGTGATATCTAGACTTGACGAAACTAGTCCTCCGCCGATATTGTACTTCCAGCCAACCCATGTTGCGGGCATGAACTGCATGTGTCCAACAGCGCCAACAGATGAAACCATAGTTTTATGTGAACTGAATCCAGTTTCAACAAAATGTACAGCTGCTAATACATACCAATCAACACCATACTTCTTTTCTGCAGATCGATAGAAAGGCATGTATTGTGGAGGTACACCTGCACCAGGTATTATAGTTCCGTCAAAGCCAGGAGAACCACCGAAGCTACCGCCGGTTCCCATCGTTTGAAGCCAATCTGTATAAGCAATAGTTCCTCCCATAAACATATAGTTTGCTTCTACTATACTTTTATCGGTTAGACCAAGCCCATAAGAATTGAGGATGCTATCAAAAGTAGCATAATCAGTAATAGTAGATTTAGAGGACTCGAAATATTGTTGACGTGTTTTCGTAATTGTTTTTACTTCTATTTTTCGAACTTTCTCGACTTCTACTTCTCTAACCCTTTCTTCTTCCCTTGATTTAGCTTTTTTGACAGGAACTTTTTTATACTCTGTTTTAGTTACCTTTTTATACTTTGTAACAGTTATATACTCTACGTACCTTCTACCGTTTTCATCAAGTTTTACAACAGCAATTTTTTCTTCATAAGGAACGTATTCGGTAACTGTATAGGGCCGTGTCTCATATTCGATATAGTACTCCACTACAGTAACGGTGTATGTTTCTTTTACTTTTTCTTTATATTTTTCTTCCCGGTATGTGATCTTCTCACTAGTTTTCCAAGGAGTAACTTTAGGTGTGTACGTAAAAGTTGTTGTTCCATTCCAATACTCTACATGGTTTAATTTTGTAACCATATTTGAGGTTCTTTTTACAGGTCCAGCATTACATTTTCCATCTTCACATACCGTGACCTGTTTTTCTTTCCATTCATCATATTGACCGTAATCAAATGTAGGAGCAAGAGCATTGGCCATTTTTTTAATGACGCTTTTAATATCATCATTCTTTTGGAAAGCATCTAATTGAATAGTGGCAGCTATTAGTTTTTCGGGTACGCGATAGGGTCTTTCAAGTGAACTATTCATATTTACTGTGCCATTTGCCTGTTGCACGATATATTCATGAATCTTCTTATCTTCACCCTCTAGTCCATCGCCTGTACCGAACATGAAGCTCCAGGCTAATGAGATAACAATAAGAGCAACAATTACCGCTAAAGCTATCCCTATAACAGGGAGGCCAACAGCTCCAACTAGCCAAGCTAGTACTTTTCCAAGTAGCAAGACAAACTTTTTTGCCGCGAATTTAGCTAATTTAACTGCAAATTTAGCTCCTTTTTTAGCTAGCTTTTTAGCTACTTTCCTGCCCTGCTGTTTGGCCTTATGTTCAGCATATTTTCTTAATACGGATGGATCTCGTTCTTTTTCTTGAGGTGAAGGCAGCATGCGATCACCTCAAGCCTTCCACAAATGCTTTATTTCTGAACTTGTCATTCTGTTTTCTCATCATATTTCGTTTGTTAGCTGGACGATAAGCGACTAAATCCTCTGGTTTTAATGTAGTAGTATAACCATCAGGATTATTTGGAATCAGCTTATTATTTCTCATCTCACAGGTGATCTTTTGAGTTTCATCAGGGCTAATTCTTGTATCACCCGGTCCATAAGGAGAAATGCGGTAGGTTTGTCCATTCTTTACTCCTTGAAGGTAGCTTCGATTTCTGTCAACAATCATTTCAATGTTGGACATTTCACTCATTGCATTTTTTAAATAATACTGTCCGCTATCTACCAATTGGTTATAGCTTCGTACTTCTTTTACAACCCTTGGAGTTTTAGGTGTGTTCCTATTAGCTACCAGTCTATTAGGGTTAACATTTATGGTGCGGTTTAAATTAACCCTCCCTCCTCCACTGTCTTCTTGGTAGACATTAGAAGTTGGAGTGAGTTGGCCATCTTGAATTGATAAATCTTGATAAAGGGTTTCTCCCTTTTTTAAAGAAGAATCACCCGAGCCAATACGAGAAACTGTTTGAAGCTGTCCCGATTTCGTTCTTACTTGAAGGACTGTTTGACCCTTAGAAGTAACCATTCGAACTGCTCCAGATGCAAGTGTTTTTTGGCCATCATCACCAATTATAGTTTGAGCCATTTGTTCTATCTCAGATATTTCAGCAACATCCGGAGACTTTTGATTAACAGCGTTGTTATATGGATTCCATCCTTTTAAGCCAAATGCTTTAGTTACTTGTGTTCCTCCAGCTGCATAATTCGCTCCGGCTTTATAACCCTTTACTCCTCCCAAGATACCTACTGAATAAGCAACAGTGTTTCTAAAACCGGCTTGTTTACCGACCACATTTTGAGCAACATGATTATCTGCTGCACTCCAAGCATTCTTTAATCCAATTCCCACAGAATCTGCTGCTGCAGTGACTGGATTTTGTACAGGATTTCTATTTTCCCATGCCGTTTTTGTATCTGTTACTAATGCTGTTCCGAATGCCCCCATCTTAGTATCATTCAGAAATTGGCCAACAGCCTTCGGACCAGAAATAATACCCGTACTTTCAATGACTCCACTAGCAACACCTGCACCTAAAGCAGATGCTCCTCTAACGAAACTACCTCCTCCGATTAACCGATGGTCTAAAGGTATATGTCTAGGGAGTCCGCTTACAGGATTGGCTAACGCGTTTAAGTTCTTTTGAAATTGAGATGGTGCATGTGTTGTGTTCCATTCTTGAACAGCCTCTTGTCTGGTTGCCCCAGGGTTGCTACTAATATGCTGTTCAACAAAAGCGTCCCTTTGCTTGTTTGTTTGCATTGAAGCTAATTGATTACGTAAGAATGGTGTATTTACCGACTTCCCTGAATACAGTGAAGCGTTCTTTACGGCACTTGTAGCTCCACGAACAGCGAGGAGGCTAGCGCTTTGACCCGCTCCAATTACCGCGCCTACTTCATTTCCAACCTCATTAACAAAGTCGTCCTTATTAATGTAAGAATTGGCACTAGAAGGGATATATCCTAATTTAGAAGCGGCCTTACTAGCAATCTGACTAATTGTGTTTCTTTTACCAGCAACCGCATTTTGCCAAGCAACTTCCCGATTTTGGTTATGGGTTTGTATAGTATCTGAACTTGCATCTGCAGGCAATGGGTTGGACATATCATAGTTCTTCATAAAGGATTCACGATTATTTTTAGCCCACTTGCTTGTCAAATTGCTTACAGTTGCACCGATTAATTCAGAACCCTGAGCTTGTCCCACTTTAACTCCATTAGTCGCAGCTTTGACTGCTTGAATACTTTCAGGATTATTAAAACCGGTAATGGAACTGACTTTATTTCCAAGCTGATTTACAAACTCTTCCTTATTAATAGAGGATGAATCAACTGGAGATCCATTCCCTAGTTTGGAGGCAACCGAAATGGCAGCATTTTTAATAGCATTTTGCTTTTGGCCAAGTGCTAGATTCCAGGCAGCTTCTTTAGATTGTTGATGCATTGTTTTTTCTTCTGTAGAAGCATTCGTTGGTAAGGGGTTTTCATTATCATAATTTCTCATAAATGCTTCTTTATTTTTACTGGCCCATTCTTTTGTTAGGCCACCAACAGAAGTATTTATCAAATCTGTAGCTTTTGCACGATTTAAGTTAACGCTATTGATTGCATCCTTAACGGCACCTAAACTTTCTTGTTTCCCATTGATGCCAAGAACGCTACCGACTTGATTGCCAACCTCACTAATAAAGTCATCCTTATTAATGAAAGATTGACCATCTAACTTGCCAAATCCGAGTTTAGAAGCTGCTGCCAAGGCTACACCATTTATGGCATTTCTCTTTTCAGCTATCTTCTGATTCCAGGCTTCATTTTTATTCTGATTATGTTTATTCTTTTCAGCTTCCGTAGCATTTGCTGGCAACGGATGAGCGGCATCATAATTTTGTTTAAAGGTATCTTCATTGTTTCTTGCCCAATCATTAGTCAGGTTATTTACGGTGGAATCTACTAAGTCTGAAGCTTTTGCAAGTTTCCCATTTTGTGCTTTAAGTCCTTTTACTGTTGATCTTGCTTTTTCGAGAAAATCACTTTGCTTAGACGCAACTTGTTTATCCCACATTTGATTGATTTCGCGATCAGTGGCATCAGGGAAACGCTCTTTAATATCTTTTAGAAATGCATCTTTATTTTCACCAGCCCATTGAGAGGTTTCTTTATCAGCAAGGGTATTAGCTAATTTTTCATCTGCATGAGCTTCAGCATTTTTTAAACCATCAAACTTGTTTTTCCCCGCCTTAAAACCAGCTTTAGCTCTGTCTGCCAATAATTCTGCACCAGCCATACCCGCTCTTCCCGCTACTCCACCGATTGCACCACCAGCACTAAAACCTAAAGTTGAGCCAGCAATTGAACCGACAGGACCCATCGGTGAACCAGCAATAGCTCCGGCGGCTCCAAAGACAGCTTTACCGCCTTTTGAAAAAATTTCTCCAGCTTTTAGCATTCTTTCTGCTCTTGAGGTAGAACCTATGTCTGTTCCAGCTCCTGCAAGGAGACCTTTTGCACCGTCTTCTTCAGTACCATCTTTTCCGCCTTTAGCATTTTTAGCTACCTGGCCAGCAGCACTTCTTAATGATTGAGCGACAGATTGTCCACTTAAGGCCCCTTTAACTGCACCAGCAACACCCATTAGTGCAGAACCACCCATCATGGCTGCCGTTTTACTTAACCGGTCATTCATCTGTCCTCCTAAACCTAAAAGAGATCTGATTGATTCCGTAACAGGAATAAAGATGATGTAAAGTAAGATACTTCCGATACCAGGATTCGCACCAGCAATTGCTGCAATTACCCAATATACCCCGGCATGAACGGATTGAACAAATACAGTTCCTGCATATTCTTTAAACAATCCAGCGGTAATACCTTTCGTTTGCGGAATAAGGTAAAGAGCCACTGCCAAAGGCGACATTATGGTTAAAATCATTAGTGTAAGGGTACGCATCATATAATAGAAGTTTGCCCATATTGAAAGTCCAAGAAGTACCAATCCTATTATTAATCCCCCTAGAACACCTTGCTTTAGAAATGTAGTAGCCTGTTTCGCAATATCTCCATCCATGACTTCTTTTGCACTTGAGAATGTCGAAACAAACATTTCATTTACGGAGTACATAATTTCGAAAATTGTGCTCAAGTTAAAAAACAATATAGCTACAAGAATAAAGTCTTTAAAATATTCAAATGTATAGGTCCTGTTAGAAGGATTTATACCGGAAGAGGATATTCTCATACCCGCTAATATAATAGAAACTAAAATGAACCCTACAGATAAGGACTGCATAACAGCCATACCTTGAGCTATAACACCAAATTGATCCTCATTAAAAACACCATAATAGTATTCTTCTTTTCCTGTGTCATAAATGAGCCCCTTAAGAGTGTCTAGATCCTTAAAGGGACCCAATATCCATTCGAGCATCTTCTCAAATAGGGACTCAAATATATCCATAATTTTATCTTGCAAGGACCACCACCCCCTTCTAACGCTGTTCCATGAGTTGTTTTCGCTTCATTTGTTCTTCATAAACTGCTTGGTTAGATTCAATGAAGAATAATTCTTCCTCACTAGGATTTGTTTGTAACCACACGGAGCTTTTTCCCATCCGAAGAATTCCTTCACCTTTATCCGGATTCCCGAATAAGATATTTATTTCACCAGCGCTAAGGTCAAAGTTTTCCTTAATAACTTTCAAATCAATTTTGTTTTGCTGAAGGAATAGATAAGCATGTGTATTTTGTAGAATCCCTCTAGCTTTGTTATTAGTAACAAAGCGTACAAAGTCCTGACTTGCCAATCGAAGACCTGTGTTTCGTTTACGGGCTCTTCGTGCCATTTTTTCAAGGAAACTGACTGTTTGCTCAGAATCGATTAATGTCCAAGCTTCATCGGCGTAAACAAATTTCTTTTTTGTTGCGTTATCTAGATTTTTCACAAAATGCTCCCATAAATAATTCAGGATTACATGATAAGCAATTGGGCGTAAAAAGCCTTCCTCCATTTGGCTAATATTAAAATTAACCAGCCTTGCATCTTGCAATGATTGGGTAACTCCCTTGCCAAGATATGTTTGTCCATCGAAGATAGGCTTTGAGCCATCCCTTAAGAAGGGGCGAATGGCGGCTATTAATCTTAGAGCTTTTGGCTCTTCCTCATAATGATCTTTTAAGTATTCGAACACATCAGATATAGTCGGTTCCGGTTTCCTTACTTTTGATTGGATCAATTGGTTGTCAACTTGAACTACCTCGTTGCTGAATAAGGAATCCGGATGAGATGTAAGCTTTAACTTTTCATTAAAGATGTATTGAACTGTTTCTTCTAAATAGTTTCTCTCAAAAACATCAAGGCCTCGATCTTCCGAATTCTTACCGCGGCAAATAATATCGAAAAAGTCCAGAATGTCATTCATTTTTTCTCTAAGAGGTACAAACCGAATAAATTTCTTCCCCTCTTTTTCAATAACTTCTCGTTCATCAGTATCTTCTAATAAATCTAACTCTTCATCTTGCTCATCCATTGGGACGTCAGTAAAGTTAATAGCGAGAGGATTAATGCAAATATCTTCTTCTTCACTAATGTTTAAATTGATACCACCTAATCGTCTGGTGATTCGAACAAATTCACCTTCTGGGTCTATTAATCTGCTATAGATATTTGCACCAGTTAATTCCCGAGCAATTAAGAGCTTAAGAGTTACTGATTTACCTGAACCAGATATACCAACTACAAACATGTTATAGTTTTGTGGACGGTACTCTTCATTCCCAAAACTATTGATAAACTCTAATTGGCCAGTAATTTTATTTATTCCTAATGGAATACCTCCCATGTATTTACCGCTGCCACTAATGAAGGGAGCGAAGGTAGATAAAGCACGGCGGTCAATATTACGAAATGAATCCGGAATCTCATTTTTCCCAAAAGGAATAACACTTTTAAAACCTTTTTTGACTCTGCTCCAGGTCGAGACTAAAGAGAAGAATTGACTGCTCATTTCATCCTCGATGGCTTCACTGTACCTATTTAGTTCCTTCTCGCTTTGGCCATATAAAACCCCTAACGAACTAACGTTATACATGTCATTCTCGGAGAACTGTATTTCGCTCATAAGTAAGTCTGTGTCTCGAATTTTAGATTCCAAATCATTAATTTGATCAATGTTTCCTCTTTTAGTCTGAAAGGTTAAGTTCGACTGGAGCATTGTAATTTGCCGCTGTAAGGTTCTAATGGCATCTGATTTTCCTACTTTATGTACATCAATTAGAACGTCTACTTCTCCACTTGAAGAAAGATTGTAGAGCCAATTAGTCTGCATTTTTCTGGGATAGCCGTCTCTTGGAATATAAATTGGACGGAAATATGTTTTGGTTCCTAGAGATTGCTTTATTATTCCAAAATCTTCACTATTAATTTTTAAGCCTTCAGGGGAAATAATGTCCCACATTGTAGGCTTAGTCACCATTTGATGATCTGAGATCGCTTCATCCTTACCGGACTGTTTTTTCTTTTTAACCTTACTTTCTTTAACTTGCTTGGCTTTCTTCTGTTCGATCTTCTTTTCGCTGTTCTTCTTGGTTAAATTCATTTTCTTCAATAGCCTCCTTAACCGCTTCAATATGTTCATCAGTCTGCTCAGCTGTTACGTACAATGCATTTTTTTCTGTTTCTACTAAATCTTTGAAACGATTTTTTACTGCTTTTCGACGATTAAAAGTGTGATAAAGCAATTCATAAATCCCTTCTGTAGGAAGAAGAGAAACATTCATTTCCGCTCTCCTTAATTGAGATTTAGCGGCATTCAATCTCCTCATTAATTCAGCAAATGATTTCTCAACAAGTTTTTCTTCTAATTCTTCAGCTGAATCAGCTGAAATGTCCTTTGCGTTGATTTTATGAGTAAATATGAGATATCTCTTAGTCTCATAACGTGGTGTTTGTGATTGCCAATTTTGTAAGTCATCAATCATTGATTGGCCAAAACTTAATGCTGCTTCATTAAGGTCTTCTGAATTTCTCATGCTCTCTTTCATTTGCTGAACCGGTTCAGAAATATCTATAAAACGATTTTGTAGGTAAAACTGTACAGGGTAATTAATGGCAGCTAACCAACTTTCAAAAACCATATCGATCGCTTCCTGTTCATCTTGGCTCTTAAGGAAGTAATTGACCGGCTCAACTTCAGCTATCATGGTGAAGGAATTATCATTAAACCTAATCATATGGTTTGATATGTCCTTTACTTCATCAAATAACTCTTGAAAAAGCTTTGGCTCTTCTTCGATTGAAACCTCATGCTTTTTCTTTTTTTGTTTCTTTTTATTTGATGGGGTATCTGATTCATAAACTTTTTTTTCTTTCCAAGGGAGAATGGGCTCCTTCAACATCATTTTGTAAAATACATAAGCAACAACCCCGAAGATTGCCATTACGATAAGTTCAATCATTTATTAGTCACCTTCCAATTTTTAGAACGGCTACCTTTCCGCCAAATGCCTATCTGTGTTCCGTAATTAAGCTTAATTAGAAAATAGTGGTCAAAATTTAGATGAAGTTTTGTTTTTTTCCAAAAACCAAATATGAAAATAAAAACCAGTGTGGGAATTGCTGAAATAAGAGCAGCTATCCCACCGACGATAAAATGCGGGAATATGTTAAAGACTATGGGGATATATGTATATAAAATGGCCCCGCCAATGATGAGGTAGATAAGTTGCCTTATAGAGATAAAGCCTAGTATTGTTTTTTGTTCAGAGGACATATCAATTGGAACAGTTTCTTTTCTCAAATGAGCACCTTCTTTAAAAATCTACCCCTCTAATAATTTAGAGGGGTATGAGTTTTTCTATTTGAATTTCTAATTAGGATCCGAATCCTGCAAACCAACCAGCAATAGTCGTTGCTTTAACAATAATGAAAATTCCAAGTCCAGCCATTAAGATTCCAATAAAGCCCTGCGTTCGGGCCTGTGGATTTCCGCCCTGAGCAGCTGAGAGTCTCATACCCGCGAATAATAGGCATCCAATAACCCAGAATCCACCTACAGCTGTAATAAAGTAAACAATATTAGCAAGATCGGTGTAAATTTTACTGTTTTGCAAATTTCCCTGAGGGGTAATACCGGATTTTTTCCAAGCTGCTGCGGCTTCCTCTGGAGAGAAAAGAAGTAAAGAAAAGGCAAATACTGCAGTTAACGCTACAAATGGAAATAATTTTTTCATAGACTTTTTCATGGTTCCACCTCCTTCGAGGAACAAAAAAAGCCCCGAAGAAGCTAAGAGCTGCAGATACAAAAAGTATCTGCTCTTAGTTCTTCGGGGCTTTCCCGTTGGTTTAATTTATATATCATCATAATAATGTAAATATTGGATATGGTCAAGCCTTTATTCCTGTTTTTTGAAGGGCCTATTGCTCCGTGAAATCCTAAATTATGGTACCAACTTTAATAAGGATTATAAGTTTCTATAACGAGCAACAATATTTTCTATTACGTTGGTTAAATTTCCAGTTCTATATTTCTGTATAAAGTCGCTATAAAGAATTCTTAGCACCTGGTTAACTGTAAATGATTTGTTTTCCCCTAATTCTGCTATATCACTTAAAATTACTTCCAGTCGTAAGGCTTCTTTTCTTCTGATGGTACATTCAAATATACGCTCTTTTCCTTTAGATGTATTACGGTTATATGTTTTATTCCCACCTTCATAGCTATTCACCTTTAACGAGTGTTCACTCCTTATATCTAATTCATGATAAAGATCATATGGATTGTTTCGTTGTTTTGCTTGATACAAAAAATCGTCAAGGAGTAAACTTATTAGATCTCTTTGCGTGAATTTACACTCCATGGCTTCAGATACATCATTGCAAAATAGTTCTCCCCTTAAGTATTCAGATGCAGGCACAGAAAAAGAGTATTGAAGTTCTTGAGATTTATATAAGCTTCTACCCAGATTAAAAATTAACTTATCAATCAATCCACTTGGTTGATAAGATAAATCGTCAAGTTCTTCTTCATATATTTCATATTGACCATATCTGGTTTTATTCATAACAATAACCTTCTTTCAATGGTTAGCATGAAACTTATAATCCTGTAGGCAGCCTCTTTTAGACTACAATCCCATTTAACTTTATAATCAAAAAGCTGATCATGGTAATGAACTTCAAGTTTTGCAGGATAAGGTTTCCCTTTTGGATTGTAATAACAGGGAGGAAAATGATGCTCTTCCTTGAGCGCCTTCTTGATTAACAAAGTGCAATAAGGAGTCGGTTCCAGGCCACGCATTTTAGCAAGCCTTTTAATTAATACCCTCTCTTCGTCATTGAATGGTATCTTCACATCTTTCTTTTTATCGCATCTTTCTTTTCTGCCCTCAGCCTTCGTTACAGGCTTTTTCCGAACATTGGGTGTATGAGTTACGGATAGCTTGTTTTTATTTTTGTTATCAAAAATTGGATTGATTGCTTTCAATATACTCCCCCCTCTTCTAAAAGAGCCCCTCTCTCCTCTTTTATCCCAGTGTCAAAATGTTAAATAGTTATATTGTTAATCTATTCATCTAGTGGAGAGTATAGTACGTTTAGAATTTATTAATTTGGACAAACTAAAAATTAACGAACGAAATAAGAGGGCAGGTGGGGAATATATGGCTTCTAAAAAGGATAAAAAAACATTGCTGAAGGAATTAGGGAAGGCAGCAAAAAAATCTAAAGCTGTGACGAAAGTAAAAGTGAAGTGATTTTAGCAGATTTTAAACTCAAGCTGGTAAAGTAGTAAAATATGAAGAGATTATTTTTCTTGAATATAAACAAGCTTATATGCTATTACTTATAGTGCAACATAAATTGATGATTCCAAATTTTTCTAGAGGTGACCAAAATGAATAAAACAGAACTTGTAAATGCAGTGGCTGAACGTAGTGAGCTTTCCAAAAAGGATGCTTCAAAAGCTGTTAATGCAGTATTTGAAGCAGTTACTAATGTATTAAAAGAAGGGAAAAAAGCCCAATTTTTAGGTTTTGGTAACTTTGAGGTTCGTGAAAGAGCCGCTCGTAAAGGGCGTAATCCGCAAACTGGTGAAGAAATTGAAATTGCTGCGAGTAAAGTACCAGCATTTTCTCCAGGTAAAGCACTGAAAGATGCAGTGAAAAACAGTTAAATAACTGGTTCTAAATGTAGTAAAGCCCTTCTTAAGGGCTTTTAATATTTAAATCGCTTATACAGGTAAAACTCCATTAGTTCCTGGACCCTATTTCGAATTCTTGGATTAAAATAATTATGTTTTTCCTCATAGCCTTTGTAAATAAATAAAAACATCGTGAAAGCCTCATCCCGGGTGATTTCTTCAACCTTCATTTGACCTTTCCTCATTGCATCTTTAGTTATTTTTAGATCATATTGAACGGCCTTTATCGTCTCATCAATAAGTTCCAAGTATGGTTGTTTAAGTTTGAAGGAACCTTTATCAAATAATATTCGATCCCTTTCGAGAATGGTAAGGAGCATCGGGAGATACATAGCTTGCTCTAAAATATCCCGGTCTTTATCTGGAATCCTGGTCATTTTTATATCCTCTCAACAGCCGTAATTTCGTGAATAGATATCCTTAATAACTCACCATTAGATTCTAAGAGTAAATATTTCATTAGCATATCCACTTTATCTACGATTCCGGTTCTAAACATAAAAAACCCGTCTTTCCAAATCGTCACTTTAATTGGGATGGTACACTTTAAGGATTCCATGACAATATAACCTATTTCCTCAAATTCATGTTCATCCAACTGAGGCTTTTTTTGCTTTTTGTCGTCGATTGTTATTCGATTAAGCATGGCCCTATGCTCTGGCATAAAATGAGCTGGCTGCCATTTTATTCTGTTATCAAGACTTTTTTCGATAAATCTTTTTAATTTCAAACATTCATTCATTAAAGATATGTTTATATAGATAATCCTTACCATTTAGTCCAACTCTTACTTTTGCTCAATTTTTTTAGAATATTATTCATAGTAGTTTGATATGCCCATGATATTTTCTAATTTTAAAAAGTGCTTTTCAGCCCGTTGATCAATAATTCTTAACTCATTTTTTAATACATCGAAATAGTGAATATTGCCAATATATTGTCTGATATCCCCTTGAAAATAATAAGCAAATTCCAAGGTATTATTCATTTCCATAGCCTCAGATACGATTTCATTAAACTGTTCATATTTCTGTTCATCAAGAGACGGTTTTGGAATCTTATTATAATTTGCGTTATATTCCCTCAACATCTTTACATGTTCAGGTAACATTAGTGAAACCCACTTTTTAGTACCTCTATCGCGGATCATTTTGTCCCCTCTTTTCTCTACAAATGAATCCTTTGCTAAATTATCGAACATATGTTCTTTTTATTGTATTATAATTTTATCCTTTTTTCAATCTTGCTATTCAATAAGGTTTTGAGTATTAAAAGAAACCCATCTCAGATGATGGGTTTAAATTTTGTTGATTTATTCCTTTATTATATTTTAATCAACATCTTTTTTATTTTTCCCTGAGAAGGCTGGTTTACCTAGAAAGAATACAGATGAACAAGCCGCTATTATACAAATTGTCGAGACTCCAGAGGGATAATATATAACAGCTAAAATAGTGGCTATAAGGAATATTAACCCATGCACAACTAGTTTTTGTTTACTGATGCTATTATTACGCATTACTCATCATGCAATGCATTACATGCCCACCTAAACATCCGGCACAAACTGCAGCACCCCAAATATTACCTCCAAATACAACGCTGAAACAAGCAGAAGAGCAAACTGTCCTTAACCAACTTGGGATTTTACTCCAAGAATTCTTAATACACTTTGCAACATCGTTCCAATAGCCATTCACTTGATTATCAGGGTATTCGATCTTTTCTAAATATTCACCATCCTCACTAAATAAGAATCCAGCAACAGCAACGTTATCAAGGGTTTTATATTCGACACTTGGCCGTTCATCATTTTCTTGTGGGTCAATTTCCATCAAAATTGGGTTTAGAATCTCCCCATCTTCCACTGAATAACCAGCCATTAGAAATACTAAATTACCACCTTGTTCAAGTTTGGTAGAAGGTACAACTAATGAAGAGTCACCATTTTCGTATTTTGTTAGTGTAACTTCATTCCAATTAAACTCATTGGTATTATAATAAGTTACTCCTAAAGATTCCCACTGATTATACTGAGATTTAAAATTATTGATTACTGTTGTATCCTCTACTTTAATGGATTCTTTCACTAATGAATTTTCACTATTATCGTTTTCACATCCACATTCTTGACCTGTTTCTTCATTGAGTACTTCTTGAGGAGGTTGGGGAGGAATTTCCCTAGTTTGGGCATTTGTAGAAAAAGGTAATAATATACTTACTGTTAAAACAAAGACACTTAATAATTGAATTATCTTTTTCATATTTCTCTCCTTTTTTGTTGTTTTTTTCTTTCTTGCTCTTTATTGGAGTAAAAAAATTGTTCTCACATTCCCCCTTTGTAAATAAATAATACATATTTTAATTTTCGAGATATGCTATATAAAACCTTCCCAAAAATGGATAAACGAGGAAAACGGTAATTATTCCCTATGATCTCAAAGAATTAAAAGTGGTTTAAATCTCGAATCAAGGCTTTAGGTTGAGGATAATTTTCCTGCACTAATAAATAATGAGGAAAAAATTTTTATAGGGCAGCTCATAGAGGTTAAGGAACACTTTAAAGACCCATCATATAAGAAAGAATAGGTCTACAATTTGAATGTAATCAGTTTATCAGAGGTTATTTCGCGGCTCTAAAAAAAAGGTAATAATGATTTTAACATTTGCTCTATTTATAGATTGAAGACGTAAGAAAAACATAAATAATCCTCATATATCAACGAATCCAAACGCTAAGCCAGGAGATAGTTCGAACTGTATGGTGGAGGATTTTAACAACAACGGGGGTAGATTTTGTTCAATAATGCCTTGCAATAATCTTCAACAAAAATAGAAGCTAAGGTGTTATACCGTTATAGAATTTAATTGAATAAAAGGGCGATACAAATTAGTCATGTTTAAAATGTATCGCACTTTATTTTTCATGACTTTTTAATCAGATATTTTGAGTTGGAATGATACCCTTACTATATCTTGTCATAAATATTCCCTAGCTCAACTTTACGTGTTTCTTTTAGTTGTTTGTTTTCTAGTTCCAATTCCCGATTTTTTCGGTTTAACTCACTTATTTTACTCTTTAATGCCTCAATAATGACATCTTTCGATGTTTCCGATACACTTTTCTTATAATGGTTTAGAGACTGAATTCCTTCCTGTTCTTTTCGAAATGATTCAATTTTATTGCGATACTCTAATTCTTTATAAAGAAATGCTTTTGATACTTTGGCCACTTTTGAAACTGAATTAAAGTTAATTCTCATGTTCTCTTTATACATTTTTTTTAAGGCTTCATCCACACGTTCCTTCGTAATTATTTTCTTCTGTAACGCATATGTTTTTAATCCTTGAGTATTTGGATTTATATTAGCCATGTGGTCCTCCTTTATTACATTCTGAGCCTATATATTCTCTTCTCTCTTTTGATAGTCCTAAGATTTCAGTGCCCTCAGATATTAAGTCACGGATCTCCTTGTATTTACTTATTTTTGGCTCTATTAATTCGATAGAGCGATGACGTCCACTTTTTTTATATAATTCAATATCCGATTCCATTTTTATGATCTGACTATTGTAATAATCTAAAAACGTTTGATCTACATGAAAGCTTCGACAATTATTCTTTATACAAGGTGGTTCTAATGTTTGTTCTAAAAAATCACAATTAAGTTTCGGGCTTTTTATACAAAAACCATGGTCTAGTCTTACGGAATCCATATTATGACGTATCCATTCTAACTCAAGACCATTTTCTTCAACTTGTTCACTTAAATCTGCATGTATAACCTCTCCATAAGGATTTAAACGAACTGCATTTTCGACTTTTTCCCATTCCTTACGGAGGGTATTATCTAGTATTCTAGCGTATGTTAAAGTCATCTCAGGGCTTGTATGTGCCATTAATTTTTGTACGTGGAGAATATTCATTCCATTATTTATTAAGGTTACGCCATAACGGTGCCGAAAAGCATGGTTTTTAAAATGATAAATAGAGCCATCCTTGTCTAATACTTTCATCTTCAGTGCCAACCGATTAAGGGCATTGCTCACCATTTTCTGTGATACAGCTTTACCTTTATTTCTACCGGATAGCACAGGAAACAAGAACCTATTAGGATTATCGTCTCCTTGAGAACGCGAAAGTACATACTCTTGTTGCATTTTTATAATAGTTACGATTTCCTTAGATATAGGAACAGTATGCTTTTCATGCCTAACTTTGCGCTGATCACCTATTAACCACCAGCCATCACTTTTGCGTATTAGACAATCATAATTTAATTGACATACATCTGAGACACGGAAGCCACTAGCCTCTAAAATAATAATTAATCTTGCTATTTCCGGTTCAAGAAGGTGTAAATATTGTTGTACTTGTTCCCAAATTTCATCTGGTACATGTTTAATATGATCACTATAACGAATAAATTTTCTTTTAGGTATATCTTCCTTAAAAATCAATAGTTTGACCGGTATTGCGGGTGCTTCTTTCCATTCGTATCTCTGCATGTATTCAATTAATCTTCTAACATTAGAAATACATTCTAAAATGTGTCTATTACTTGGTTTGCGATTTTTTGTGTAACTCCTGCCGCCCATCTCAATATTTCTGACATACAAGAGAAACCGTTCGATATCTATTCGGGACAAATTGCGTAAATCTCTCCAAGTCGGATGTTCTTCAACAATAAAGTCAAAAAATAAATACATTTTTTTCATAATATTTGTTGCTGTTGAGTAGGTAATTAACTGCTGAACAAGAAGGGTTTGATACATATACCTCTTGACCAGTTCACGAAATACAGAAGGTATATTCCCGAAATTTATATTCTTATCTCTTCTGGACATATTGAATTCAATGCCTAGCCTTTCAACATTCCAACAATCTTTTTTATATTCTGGTCGATCATCATAAAAATCTGTCCAAAATTTATAAAACTCATTATAAACACTTATATATCTCGAAATACTATTTCTGTTACTTCCTTTTAAAGGTTTGTTGTTCTCAATTAGAAATTGTTTATATTTTTGAAAGGATTCTTGATACGGCATTTCTGTTATCGACTGGATATTTTTACGGTATGAGGAGATGAACTTCCAAATCCAAAGTAAATAATTGTATGTACCATAGCTGTAAGAGGAAAGTAGCCAATACTCATGAGACAAACCATAAAACGAATAATATTTTATTTGGTGCCTAATGTTTGAATTTTGAATTACCGTAAAATCAAATTTTGCTTTACCCACACGGCGTCCAAGTTTATTCGGATATGGGAAATCTTTCACTTCCCATATGTCAGCCGCCCAATAGTCCGTTAATTTAGGATCTATGTTCTTATTAGAATTTAGTAATGTTACTAAATTAGTTGTCATATAAGCCTCCTGTTTGTTTCTTCATTGCAATTTCCCAATGTTTTCGAATAGTCTCATCAGAAGGATGAACATACATTTGCATAGTTGTCTGAACATGAGCATGTCCTAAAAACTTTTGAATTGATGAAGCATCCATTCCATGCTTATGTAAGTTAGTTGCACATGTATGACGAAGCATATGTGCTGAAAAATCAATACCAGTCTTTTTCCCTATTCTTCTTATTAAGGATTGAATTGTCCAATATTGTATTGGTTTTCCTTTATTTTTCCCTGATAAGTTAAAAAACACAAAATTTGTATCTACCTCATCCGCATGATAATCAATAATATAATCTTGAAAAATATTCATCGTCTCTGTAGAAACATAAACTTTACGGTTTTCTCCAGCTACCGTTTTAGATTTTCTAACAAGAATACTGTGATCATTAATATTAAAATCTTCTATCCATAAATTTATTACTTCGCTTGCTCTTAACCCCCCTTCATACATTATTCTAATAATTAGTTGGTCCCTAATATTCTTACACGCTTTTTGAATCTGTGTTGACTGTTCCTCAGTAACAGTTTTAATTTTTCTTCTAGGTTCTTTAACTTTTAATACGTTCATTGTTTGTAACTGCTTATCTGAAATGTGATTAAGGAAAGATTTATAAGAGCGTTTACTTACCTTTATTTCTTTCATTACTTTAGTTTTAAGGTCTTTCTCGAAGCCATCTAATCTCATTAAATAATCATAGAAATTGATAACACAGTTAACAATTATATTTATAGATTGCTCACTTCTTTTTGCTTTTTCTCCATAAAGGTATTTAACTTTCCCTTTTTGTTGCGGCATCCTCAACCAACCTATGAAATTTGCTAATAAATTTAGATCAACTTCTTTAAAGCTCTTATCGTGGCTAAGTAGGAACTCCCAGTAAAGCTTTAAATGATAACAATAGGATTTGAGTGTATTAGGAGCCTTTCCTAGACTATCAAGGTACTTTATATATTTCATTATTGGAATGACTGGCTCAATTTGATTAGTTAACACTATCCACCTTTTCTCCCCTGAAGGTATAACAACCTCTCTTACTACAACCATCTTGTTCCTCCGTTTGATTAATCATTAATTACTATAAGATCTACATAGAATTAAATATTGATAATGAATTTACAACGTAAAAAAAGAAGGGGAAGTATATCGTTAAAAACGATTTATCCTCCCCTATATTATAGTATTGTTTAAATTTTTCCTCTGTCACGGATCATCTATTCTCATCTCCTTATATCAATAATTATACAAACATTTGTTCTTAAATCAACTTGAAAACGAACATTAGTTCCCTTATTTTTATGTAAAAAGGAGCTGATAATACATGAAATGCTTGTTTAATTTCTCAAGGGAAAATAAAATACCGATTGATCTAATTTATATGAATGATGCAGGGAAACTCACATATAGGGCAGTGGTTGTAAGGAGTTATACTAGCGAAGTTGTTCTTACATTGGATGTTGGGAAGCAGCAACTTAGGACTTTTAAATGTTCAAATATCTTATCAGCTGCCAAACAACGAAAGGGATGGAAAGTTGCCAATAACATTTAATTTTGTTTGTTCAGTTTTTGATGTAAAAAGGAAAAGTCCCTTGAGAACTCAACTCAAAGGACTTTTTTATAGCTTAAATAATATTTTTTAAAATAATTTTTTTATATGTGGTAAGCGGTTTTTGATAAATAAGTCATCAATCCCCTTAGCTTCATCTTCATTCCATAAAACAAGGTTTGCTCTATAGCCTTCTTCTTTTAGACCTTTCGCACATTCCATCAAGTGTTTCTTTACATATACATTGGAAACGGCATCAGCATCAAAGCAAATATTTACTTGTTCCACACCCATTTCCTTTAATACAGGAAGGGCTAGACGCCATGCTCCTGCTCCCGGAAGTGCTAAGAAGATATCACCTATATCATCAATTTCTAATGGATCATATAGTTTCCCAATACAATCTGATGCTATGTCGCATTTTAAAGGACCTTCAGATAACCATACAGTTCTTGCTTTTAGACTAACCCCTTCTTTCCATTCCTTTAACTTAGAAGTAGGTACTGCAACATGAATGGGGGCTGGATTACCTGAACCTGTTCCTTCTGGTTTCTTTGCTGAACTAAGCCAGAAATAACGGTTTCCTTTTACTACTCGAACCCATCCTTTAACTTCATTTTCATGTACAATGGTTGTCCATGTTTTGTTAGATTTAATCTCTTCCTCTAAGATGATTTCACCATCAAAAGAGACCTGCACAAGATCTGGTTGCTCTATAATCCGGGCTTTAAGACCAGGGCGATTAACTTTTACTTCAACCACATTTTGAGGATTATCTATTCGGTACTGGAAACCGACAATTTCATTATAGTGATTTCGAAAAGGTATCAAAATGCCCTTGCTGCCGGCAATAGTCCAGTACTTTTCTTCTTGTAGATAAAAACCAGGGATTCCTTTAAAATGTTTAATTTCCAAACCTTCTTTCAACAATCTCGCTACCTCCCAAGGCTTATCTGGAAAGCTGCGGTATTGCCTTAGCATAACTTGCTTATCAGCTAGCTGTCTTGAAGGAGAAGTTAAGTGTTTGTAATGTACATCATCAAGTTCTAAGCATTCTATTAATGCACTATAAACAGTATTAAGGACTTTATCTTTTTGCTTGGGATGTCCTACATGAATTTCTTCGATTTCCTCTTTGTTAATCTTTCGCTTATTATCCCCTTTAAGTAGGTGAAGGTAGCTAGGTAAAGCCGAATTTTTTGAAAAATAAGTGTCACTTTCAGTTCGGATACAAGCTACCGCTGAACCATCAACGTGAGCCATACAACCACCTGTCTTACCACAAATTACACATGGGGTTCGATAGTATTCATACCAATCTTTGACTCTAGTTTGCCTCATTAATTTCATAATTCGTAACAACCTTTCTTATAGTTCTTAAGCTCTTTACACACAATCCTTAAATCGGAAATGATCAATTGGCGGCATGACTGTTACAAGCTTAAAAATAAAATGCGAATGTTTAGCGATGACCACAACAATCGGGTTATCATCCATATCTCTCCCGGCTATTACAACCTTAGATGCCCCTTGTCTTTCAACGATTTCTCCATTAAATAAAGCTGAAACAATGTCTCCTTTAGAGTACCCTCGCTTTTTAAGTCTTTTCTTAGTGTGTGTCCCTATTAAAATTTTTCCTTTTCCAGTCATTAAGACTTTTTTAATTTCCTTTAAATTCATTTTTTTCCACCTCCATTGAATAAAAAAAGCGGCCAATGGAAAGAAGAGAGAGCATCAAAAAGAAAGCTCTTGCTTCGATCCAAAGACCGCTAAATTGATAAATTACCGCTTATCTCATAAAAGATAGCCAAGAAATAATAAAAGAAAATAGATTACTATCAGTTTAGCACCTACATGAAGAATCAATCAACAGCATCTAATAACTTTCTTTTTATTTTCATCCAGAAGGTTGGTCGGTATATTTTATCAAATTCTTTCCCCACAAACCCTCTAGCTATTTTAATAAATGGCGGTATGAGCTTTTGAGCTGCAATTATGTCAGCAATCAATGGTTTTCTCTCATGGTTATTTGCCATTACCCTGTCAAACATGGAAGGTAAAGATGTGATGAGCTCCAAGTCTAATAATTCTGCTACGTCCTTTGGCCGGCTATGAGTACCAGTGCGGCTATGAATCAATTTAACTGGCTTTTTATACTCCTTAATGAGTGTATTGTGTATGAAATTTTTCCATTCTTTAGTTCGGTCAAACTGGTCATCAGCAATTACCCAAATTTCGTCGAGGTATGGAAGTGTATTTAAAGTGGAATCATCCATCTTTCCGGTAGGCAAATCCACTAATACATAAGCATTTTCTTTAACTGAAATAAAAAAATCTAAAATTAGATCCTGGTTTCGATCAATATCAAAATCATTTAAGCCTACCGGGAACCATTTGACGCCTTTATAAATCCATAAAGAGTTATTATTGCCATTGTCATTGGAGTAAAGGTTTTCCGTTAGTGAAATCCAATTGTCTGGCTTTGAACCAAACCGGTGTAACATCTTAAACAAGTGAGGATTCTCTTTTGGGATCTCCACAACTGATATAGGAACACCATGTTGCTGAAGGAATATGGCATAATCCACAATGAAGGTTGTGGCCCCTGCTGTTAAAGGTGCCCAAATACCCACAGTCTTTTCTGTACTGAGATTTACACCATTTAATTTTCTACCGAAATCATGAGCCTTTGTAGGTGAAGAAATGTATATTTTCTTCCTCTTTTTTTGTGAAGCTGATGAGTTGTCATGTTCTTGATTAGGTGCTGCCTTTTTAGATTCCGGACTTGGCGTTTTACTTAGGGATTTACTATTGATCTTTTCTGAGTTTTTTTCTAGATCGTTTTCTTTTGGAGGAATTTTAGAGTTTGTATTATCCTTTTCCTTCGAGAATTCTGGAGGTGATTTGTCTATGGCTTTTTCCTGATTATCACTCTTCTTAACGTCATTTTCAGCTGTTTCATTAGCAATTTCTTTCTTTATCGGCTTATCATTGGATGGTTCCATTACTGTTCTATCTATTCCTAAGTGGCCAATAGGTGAATCATAGATGGCCATTCTTGTATCATTTGTACTTCTGCATAGAACTATGTTTTTATTTGTAACGTTTATACTTTTATCATAGTCGATTACAATGAGTTGACCCTCTAATTTAATGGATTCTAAAATATGTTGATCCAGAAAGTCACTTAGAGTGATACATGCTAAAAATGGGTTGCTTATTGCCTCTAAAACTTCCTCCTTGGAAGATAGCTTATGTACATCTACAAAGGGAAGCAATCCTTTAATTGTACTTCTGATTTCTCCATCTTCTTTATCAGAAACTGCTAAATATATCTTTTTCATGAATCTCTTTCTCCCGCTTCAGATAATCGTTAATCCGAACTCTAAGTTGGGGAGAGAATGGTACCTCGCCCCTTTCAATTTGTCCAAGATAACTTGTACTAATTCCCATCCCCTTTGCAAACTGATATTGGGATAAGGCCATTCGTTTTCGGAGAATTAACAATCGTTCTACGTCATCTTCTATTTCAATTTCATTAAATGTATCAACTGTTAGCATTTACTTAACTGTTCTCCCCTCTTTATAGATTCAAATAAAAAAGACCGCTAAACACACCTTTAACAAAAGGCTGTTTGAGCGGTCATCGCTTTAAGTAAATTAAATTATAGAAATATTATAGCACATCGGGATACATTTTAAAGGTTAAAAACACCACATTAGCACAATACTGGAAGTTTATTATTGTTAATTAAATGATAAAATTGTATAATTTTTTCAGGAACTTTTTTTATTTTTTTATTTTTTGGCAGCCATAATTTGGTTAGCGGATACTCTATTAAACTTACAACCTTTGGGTTGATGGAATTCAAATAGGCATTTTGTGCTTATTTGTAACTATCAAACTCAGAGGTTTTTTTGCGTTAATGGAGCGAAAAATAAGTGGTGGAAAAGTTCTAAAAAACTTTAAGGGGCTGTTGTTGTGAAGAAAGATTGTAGCATGGAGGAAGTTATGCAAAATCTGCAAGCGCCTTTTCCTTCAAAGGATATTGAATGGCGTGTCAGTCGAAGTGGTCAAAGCAATGGTAAAAAATATGCCTTTGTCTTAGCTTATGTCACAAATCGAGCAATTCAAAATCGATTAGATGAAGTATTCGGACCAGCTGGTTGGCAAAATGATTTTTCTGATTTTATGCAAGGAGTCCTTTGTACAATCTCATGTTATGTAGATGGCGAATGGATAAAAAAATCAGATGGAGCAGAGCAAACTCAGTTTGAATCATTGAAAGGTGGCCTTTCAAGTGCAATGAAAAGAGCTGCAGTTCAGTGGGGCATTGGAAGGTATTTGGTGTGAACTGTTCTCGCACAAAAAGTTGTGGAAACACACTATATAAAAGCGAGGGAACAACAATGTTCCAACTGCATGTTTGACTAACAAGACTTGGAAGTGAGTCTTGCAAGAATATCGTAAATTCTTGAAAAGGTCTAATCCTACGGATAGCAATAATAGATAACCCTATTATTGTTATAAGCCCGTTGAAGTCGGTGAAAATCGAGCCTAAATTCCTGTGGGAACATGGTAAGAGAAGTAATCGGGATGCCATAAAATATCTATGGATAGAATGAATCACAGATTCTGACGAATCACCGAATGTACATGTCGATACTATCCGTTCCATAGAAATATGGAGGAGGTAAACCCCTACCTTTTCAGTTGTGGAAATGATAATCAAATATATCAAATCTACGGATAGGGACTATCCCCTATTCATCTAATGAACCACATTACGATTAATTCATTAGTAACTGACGGCATAAAGGTGAATCCTAAGGTTATATGCAAGGCTAGAACATGCGGAACAGTTGAAGTTGGTGAGAACGCAATACGGTGGTTAATTACCGGTTCGTGGATATAAGGTATTGAAACAATACTGAAATTCCTTTACACCAATGGCAGCAGGGTCATAGTACTGATGAGGGTTATGTAATGTAACCGAAGGGAAGGGCCCGAGTCTACAATCAAGCAAAAGCGGAATTATTCTAGGAATGTGTAACAGTAACCGACTAAACCTTAGAGCAAAATCTCATTAAGAGGTGATGCAATATGGTGCGAAAACTAGAATACACTCTTGAATCAGAATCAGAATTAAGATGCACATTAGACAAGCTGCACTCAAGAACAAGAGAGCAACTGGAAAACAATATCAAGGTAAAACACACATCTCTCCTTGAAATAATGATGTCAAAACCCAATATTGTCACAGCGATACATTCACTGAAGAGCAATAGGGGCTCTATGACACCAGGAGTCGACGGAAAAACAATACGCGACTACTTAAAACTATCCGAGGAAAAACTCATTGAGTTAATCCACGATAGAATTAAGAATTTCAAGGCACATACCATAAAACGTGTGTTTATTCCAAGGGCTAACGGCGGACAACGACCTCTGGGTATTCCTACATTAGAGGACCGAATAATCCAGCAAATGATGAAACAAGTTCTGGAACCTATATTAGAGGCACAATTCTTTAAATATAGTTTCGGGTTTAGACCTGAAAGAACTACTTATCATGCTCTGGAAAGAATCAAAGTCCTTGTTCACCGTACTGGGTACCACTGGATCGTGGAGGGTGACATTCGTCAGTTCTTTGACAAAGTAAACCATAGAATCCTAATAAAGAAATTATGGAATATGGGTATCAGAGATAGACGAATATTATGCTTAATAACTGAATTTCTCAAAGCTGGTATCTTCAAAAATATTGTCAGAAATGACATTGGAACCCCACAAGGAGGCATTTTAAGCCCCCTCCTAGCTAATGTATATCTGCATTACTTTGACAAATGGGTTGCTAAGCAATTTGAAGAGTTCACCACTAAACACAAATATTCAAAACACGACCATAAATTACGAGCTCTAAAATCTTCTAAACTCAAACCAGGCTATCTAATCAGATATGCTGATGACTGGATTTTGGTCACAAATAACAAATCCAACGCGCATAAATGGAAAACTGTTATTAAAAATTTTCTCCAGAAGGAACTTAAACTAGAACTCTCTGAAGAAAAGACGAAAATCACCAACATCAGAACGAGTCCAATTGAATTTCTAGGATTTAAATACAAGGTAGTTCTAAAAGGAATAAAAGGTAAAAGGAAGAAAGATAAAAAGACTAGATACATCAGTCATGTTACCCCTTCCGATAAGAAGATTAAGAGCAAAGTAAAGGAACTCAGAGCTGAACTCACCTCTCTTAATAAAAAGTTAAATCATGACAAACTGAGTAACGCACAGCTAATATTAGCCTACAACTCAAAGGTTAGAGGTCTAGTAAATTATTATTCATATGCAACAGATACTTCCATTATGGATAAAGAAGGTTATAAATTAAGAATAAAAACTTATAACATTCTTGCCAAACGTGGAGGAGTCTTACAATCTACCAATAAATGTGTCAACCTTGCGGTCAAATATCCCGAACGGACACAGAAAACTTTGGCTATCGAAACCGAAGTTGGATTTGTCGGCATAATGCTTCTCAATCTAGCAAAAATGAATGAAAACCTGTTCAAACAAAAAGTTCAAGACGAAACCCCCTATTCTCCTTTCGGTCGAGCATTAATCGAAAAAAGAAAAGGAACTAGGGAAATCGGTATCAGGCATGATGAAATAACAAGCTTATCCCTTCTTGAGAAAATTAGGAAAGAACTTGTTACTTCGCCACGATACAACTTTGAATATTTTATGAACAGAGCATACGCGTTCAACAGAGATAAAGGTAAATGTAGAATTACAGGAGTCCCTCTCGGGAAGCATAACCTGCATGTTCACCACATTGACCCTAATCTTCCACTAGAAGAAGTTAACAAACTGCCAAACTTGGCTTGTGTTCATAAGGAAATCCACAAGGCTATACACACCGCAGTAGATATGAGCAGCATCTTGAATAATAAGGAACTTAAGAAACTGGAACGGTTCAGGAAGAAAATTCGCACAAGCTGATAAGTAGATGGAGCGCCGTATGAGGTGAAAGTCTCACGTACGGTGTGGACCGGGGGAAAAGTCAATCTTAACGGGTAGTGCTGAAGAATTGGCTTACCTATCGGTATTATAGATTGGAAGAGAATTACGTACAAGTTTTTGATAATAAACGTGATGGATCCAACTATATAAACGACAAGAAAACTAATGTTAAGGGTTATTGGATGCCACCAAAGCTTCCAGATTGGGCTTTGCCTGCTGATGAGAAAGGAAATTGTAGAAATGCTTCTCAGGATCCTCAAAATAAGCCTGAAAAGCAATACCAAAGAGAAAATAGCCAATCTAAGCAGAGTAATAAAAATGACTCTGTACAGAAAAACACCGGAAAACAACCTCCTAAAGAAACTAACCAAAAGAATCAAAAGGAAGAATTTAACCGCTCTCGTTGTTTAAAGGTAATTGGTGAGTATTTAGAAACTACGGGTCTGAAAGAACAACCGAAATTTATTATTCCGCTGTTCAAAAAGGTGACCCAAAATTCTGCTTGCAAGTCACTACAAAATATTTTTGATAAAGCAACAGAAGAGGAACTTAGAGCATTTTATGGTGTTTTGAGGCCGGTTAATGACCTGGTTCTTATCACAAATAATTATAAAGTTGCTTTAAGTGATTCATTGAGATATGTACAAATTCTTCTTCCTAATGTGAAGATTGAGAGTTTGTTTAGCTGCTTTATACACCTAACGAAGGATCATGTTAAAGAAGTCGCTACTTTTATTAAAGAGGACCTTCAAAGTGGAAATTTAACTAAAATCGCTTAATTGTGGAGAGGCACTAAAGAAGATTTTTCTATCTTTCTTTTGTGCTTTTTTATTTATAAAAAAACAACTCTTGGGGGAATAACAATGCATATTAAAATTAATCATTCTGTTTTGTCTGATGCTTTAAAAAAGGTAGAGAAGGTAGTAAACGCCAAACACAATATCCCTATATTACAAGGAATCTACATGGAAGCTACAAATGAAGAACTTATTTTTATAGGTTCTGACAGTAATGAATCATTCCGCTTTCACGTACCTGTGGATGGTGAAAACGTTGAGATATGTGAGCCAGGGAAAACGGTATTACCTAAACAAGTGACCGAAACAGTAAAAAGATTCAAGAAGGACATTACTTTAAAGCTTGATGGTTTTACCCTCCTTCTGCAATCAGGCCGGTCTAAGTTTAATTTGAATACGTTTGACCCGGAAGAGTTTCCAAAGTTACCCGACTTTGCTATTGAAGAATCTACCCTGTTCTTAAAGGGCACTGACCTTAGCAATCTAATCAAGAAAACGGGATTTGCTGCGGCTGATTCTGAAATACGCCCTATATTAACCGGTGTATGCCTAGACCTTTCTGGAGATTGTATGCAAATGGTTTGTACCGATTCTCACCGGTTGGGTAAAGTCCAGGTGAGAAACACTTCAGATAGGGATTTAAAGTTTGTTATTCCTGCGAAATCGCTTGATAAGCTGAATAAAACATTTGATTTACAGGAGGATGTCCATATCTATTGTGAATCAGAAAACCAGCTCATCTTTAGAAGTGGTTCCTTGGTGTTCTATTGTCGTTTGTTAGAAGGCACCTACCCTGATACTTCCCGTCTCATTCCGCAAGATTTTAAAGCGGAAATGAAGATTAATCGGAAAGTGTTCCTGGATGAAATTGAAATAATCCGCGGGATTGCTAATAATGCAGACAATGGACAAGGAGGAGTAATTAAACTTCATGTAAACGGAGCAGCAACTATTTCTTCTTATACCGCTCAAACAGGCAAAGGTGAATCGGTTGTAGATTATGAGTCTTTAGAAGGCGAAGATAATTTCACGATTAGCTTTTCGGGAAAATACATTGTTGATGCTTTAAAAGCCATCGATGACGAATTCATAAGTTTCAAGTTCAACGGAGAAATGAGACCTTTCTTGTTAACTCCATGTGAATCTGAGTATGAAGAGCTTCAGCTGGTCTTACCAGTTAGAACACAGTAAGGAGCGGAGAGTTATCTCCCTCCTTTTCTAATGGGGGAATTAATTTGAAGATTGACTTTCATAAAGTAGAAAAACTTTTGGAGCCTTATAAGCAAATTAAAAAGCAAACCTCTGAAAAGAAAGAGGAAGGAGTAGCCAAAGTCATTCAATATGTATGGAATCATACTCCTACCAAAAAGGTGGATTTTGATTCTTTTAATCTAAACGGAGGTCTTAGAGCTTTTTATGAGTTTTATTTCCTCCCCCACTACGATGATGAAATGACACAGGCAGATTTAGTCTCTATTAAAGACAATCTATGGGAGATTAACGCTGCCTGGGATGACTTGATCTATTCATTAACCAAATGTAATAACAAGGTTTATGAGAATGAAGATGATTTCATTTAAGGAGGAATTGGCATGAGAATGTTATTAGATGCAGAAGAAAAATACGCTTACGATGAATCAATAAGCAATTTTCTTACATTAAAGATTTGGCACGATTTAGGGGTTAATGTGAAAGAATTTCCGGATTACATTGTGTATCCAGGTGGTTATGATGGTTCATCTTTCGAGATTCTAGAAGCTGGATTAAAAGCACTTTATCCAACATTCAGACAGCTGGATTATGAAGATGAACACAAACTAGAAACCATTGCTAAAGAATCTAATATTTCTTCTACTCCTGAGCGGCTATATTTATTAAACAATGATAAGGTTCAAAAGCTACTAGATACGGGTGAGATAGATAAGCTAAAAAAGCCATTATCCAAACTTTACGGAGATCTTACTGAATTTGATATGAGTTTCCATAAGGAATATGGATTGGTCTTGGCAATTTATTTTACAAGTGTATTTTTTGAAGCGGCTGAGGCAGTGGCTAGAATTACTAGATTAGTAGAGGATTTTTATATACAAATTGAGGGTGTGACAGATAATGGATTATGTTATCAAGCTATCTGACAAAATTGATGACTATGAAGGTTATGTAGAGGTTCTGCGATTATCTGACCGTTTTGATGGAAAGACAGAAAGCTTGGACAAGATGGTGAAAATAGAAAACCGTCTCATCCAGGATTTATATAAAATGACTCTATCAGATTTAATCCGGATCCTATCGGAATCTAGTGCAGGTGGAGAAAACATTTCAACTCCTATTTTACCGCAAAATTGCATAAAGCATGTATGGGTGAATCGAGCTGCTAAACAGCATGAAGTATACATTGAGATACCGAAAAGGCGGTGGGATATTACCTATCATTCTCAGGCTTTTGAGAAGGTGGGATTCCCAAGGATGATTTTTAAATACTCAGTGTCTGACACTAAAGTAATCCTATCTAACATTGTAGCAGTGCAAGAGCAAGGGATACTAACTGATGAAACCCCTTTATTTCTGTTTCCTTTTTCAAATGTGAACACAGATACAAAGGTATGTATGGGTGGAAATGAACTCCCTCCTATTAAAACTCTATCTCAGTTAAGTACTTTTCATAATATCTTTTTTGCGGCACCGTTCGGGGATGACTATGGGTCAAAGACGTCTAATGGAAAAACAATACGAGAGCTTTTTACCGTACTTAAGGACAACGATTTTAACGATGAATGGCTTGTTCCTTTAAAAGAGTCTATACTTGGAAATTTTTAAAAAAACTAATTGGAGGAAATAAACAATGACAAAGGTAGAACAAACTGATATTTTTAGCATGTTTGATATTGAGGATGAGGCAGTAATTAAGCTTGAAGCTGCAAAAGCAGCCGCCGTAAAAAAGCGAGAAGAACAAATCGAAAAATTAAGGAAATCAAATGTGGAAAAGAAAGAGGCCAAAGCTTCTACACCAGCTGCTCCAAAAAAGGATCCATTTAAAGTCCTGGTTGATACCATTGTTCGCTATGCGGGTATGGACTTGCCAGTTACCAACTATTTCTCAATAGAAGAGCTAGAAAATGGACTTCCGACTAAAAAGAAGAAAAAAGATGATGATGGAGAAGAATCAGCATTTGAGCCGATTTCTGAAAATGCTCTCAGAAAGAAATTAGAAGATGACTTTCCTGAGCTTGTGGCCAACTTTACTCAACTTGTATACATTGAGAAGAAAAACATTATTGTACCCGTACTTTCTGCAAAGAAGAAAGGTATGGTGGATTGTAAGGAGACCTCTGCATCTGCAGAGGTTTCTTCCTGTTCAAAGAAAAAGAAAATTCCCTTTCACATATTGGCTGATTTTATCGTAGTAGCCAAAGATTTTTCTAGTAAGTTTGGAACGGAGGTTCATGCCGACATCTACCTTGACAGAGACAAAGGAACATTTATCTTAGATTTTCCCAAGCAAGTGGTTAATTCTGTGCTTTGCTCAATCGATGATGATAATGCGTGGCTTTATGTTGAGAAATACGGTGATAGAAACTTAATGAAAATTATGGAGATCCACTCTCATCATGTAATGCCGGCTATCCCCTCTCCAGTGGATGATGCTAACGAAAGGTCCCCTATCCTTTATGCCATAGTTGGCCGCCTGGATAAATTTTTTCCGGACTTAATCGTCAGAACATTTAACAAGGAGACTCAAAAACACTTTAATATTAATCCCTTTAATGTTTTTGAAAACCCGGTATTTGATGACTATGCGACTTATCTTAGTGATATCTCAAATGTGGAGGTTGAGTAATATGCCGAAAATATCTGTGGATTTTACAAAAGGCAAACGACTTTTCACCCATATTGTGCTAGTTGGAGCGGGAGGTAATGGAGGTTATGTCATTCAGCAAGTAGCTCAAATGCTCAATATTTTTGATGTGTGGGGCAAAATGGTGATTGCTGATTATGACCATTATGAAGAAAAGAACCTAGCTAACCAGCTTTGTTTACGCCAAGATTTAGAAAGGAACAAAGCGGAAGTATTAGCTAAACGTTATCGCTCAGCTTACCAGGTAAACATTGAAACATATAGCGCTAGTTATATTGAGAATGTTGAAACCTTAGACAATTTATTTAATACAGACTATGAAGGTTGTCATGGCTGGAGTACATCATATGTACCAATCTTAATCTCTTGTGTTGATAACAATTTCTCTAGAAGGGTATTCCATGAATACTTTGAAAAAGTAGATAACCTATTATATATCGATATTGGGAATGAGGAAGTCCAGGTTCCCAATGACTTCCGTATCCGGTCAAAAGATGCCTGGACAGAAGAAGAGTTGGAAACTTATGAACGATCAGGCTTTACGGGTCAATTGGTATGTGGCCTTAAAATTAATGGGAATGTAATTTCTGAGCCAGTTGCTTCTGTATTTCCTGATATTTTAGAAGACCAGGATGAAATTGCCCCGTCCGAACTTTCATGTACTGAACTTGCTGCTTCTAATCCGCAGAGAGTGATAACTAATCGTTACTCAGCTCTAGCAGCATCCACAGTATTGAATGAAATATTCGAATTAGGAACAGTATCTACCCATAAGATATTTTATCATTCTAAGAAAGGATATATGAGAAGTGAGCCGATAACTCAATAAAATAAATTATTTTCTATAAGACCATCATTTTTTAGATGGTCTTTTTTGTACTTCGAAAAGAAGATATGTAAAGACCAAGCAGAGGCAATCTGCTTGGTCTTGTTTATTAGTTGTATTGAAAGAAACTGTCTACTTGAGCTAAGTTAACTGTAAGTTTATCTGTATCAAGAGTATTCATAACAACTGCTCTAGTAACTATTTGATCTAAAAGATTGTCCTGCTCTAAATCAGTTAGGCTAGTTTTTATTGAGATATTCAGGAAAAGACCTTTTTCGCTATCCCCGATATCAACAGCCAAAACTGTTACTTCTCCTATTTTGTCTAATCCTCTATAATCTGAATTTATAATCTCCCAAACTTCACTTAAACTATTTACTGCAGTTAAACTAAGATAGTTCTGAGGATTAATAAAGGTAATGTCATCTAGAGAAGCCATAATGCCTTTGTGTTGAGACTTATAAAAATGTATACCTCTTTTATTAGCCTCGTCTTTAAAAGCCCATAATGCCCCTAAACAAGCCGTATTTAAGGATATATCCATCAGGGTAGGGTAAACACCCTCATATTCAATTACCATCCATTTGATCAACTCTCTAAGGCTATCCATGGTTATTACTTCTTCTAGGTTATTATTTGAGCCGACTCGGAGCATATCGGGGATTTGTTGCGCTATTACCCCTTCTGCTTGTTTAAACCAATCATCCTCAAAGTTCGATTCGCTGTTTTGCATTAATTCCATTGCCATAAAGTAACCATTAAATATTTGTGATTGAATTCCTGCAAACAGCATATTCTCCATCTTCTCTACTTTGTCATGCTGCACGTATTGTAATAATCTATTTTTATAGAACTCATAGATTGTTGCTAAATCAATATTGAACTCTTGATTATTCTGTTGGTGGGCTTTTAATTTCTTTTGTGTGTATTCATAAATATTAATCTCAGTGGTTTGTGTCATCTAAATTCTCCTTTGTAAGTATTATGAAGCATTATCCTGAACTTCATATGGAGGTGAAGGACTATCATCAGCATATTTCCAGACTCCATTTTCCTTTTGAATTATGGATATAAAATACTCCTCCCCGTTTGTTGTTAAAACCTTACGATAAAAACTCCCTTCATTTTTAAGCCGGTTAAAAGTAACATTTGTTAATGTGTAGCTTTCGCCATTAATATTTTGTTTTAGATACAGGTCCTGTAATGAAGAAAATACAGTTACAGCATCATCCTTAGAAGGTAAAGATTCCTTTACTGACTCAGTTCCATATTGTAAAAGGAATTCATAATAGTTTTCCGGAGAAAGTTGCACTGTGTAGAATTTATACAATGCGTCTGCGACAAATTTTGAAAACTCTGCAGCATCCTTATACTCTTCTAAATTTTTGTAGTCTAGATTTTCAACTTCTTTTAAGGTATCTAACTCATTTTCATAGACTACCTCATTAACTGGTCTCTCCATATCTTTGTATATTTTCTCTTGTTCTTCTTTTTCTTTGCTATCCTTAAGTTCACCTTGCTTCTTTTCTTCTTTTAGAGCTTCAATTCTTTTTGATTCTTTATCGAATAAACCACCGCATCCAGTTAACAGCAAAGAACTAGATAGAATTAGAGAAATAGCTTTAACTTTCATCTTAAGATCCCTTCTGTCAAAAGCTTCTTTTCTTTAGTAGTAAGATAATTTAATAGTTCTGCGCTATGTAAAGCAGAGATGTCACTCACTGCAGATGTGACAAGTTTAGGTATATCTGTTATTTTCATTTGGTTATTGCTAGGTGTTACTGGTACTTTTAAATGCTTTTCTAAACAATATGAAAGAGTTTTAAGATGATCTCTATCAATACTGGTTGGTAGTGATATGCTTTCTAATTTTCTAATTCCAAATAAGTTGATGCAGACAATAATCGATTTTAAAGTAACCAAGCCTGGATCTAAGGTTAAGCTAAATATCTTCGAATTATCTTTGTACCATTGGTCCTTCAAAGTTTTTAAAATTGGATGTGAATGTATACTAAGCTGTTCTTTTTTACTATTAATTTCAATATAGTTACTAATCTGCTCATTCTTAAGAACTTCCGATAAGTATAAAGATTTTTGTTTGTTAAAAGGTATAGATAATACATCATTGGAATTATTGAAATTAAAATCTCCTTCTCCTATTAAGACTGCTTTGGAGAAATCTAATAGGTTTCTAGCAACTTGCTTATCTTCCAACGCTACAGCTCCTTTCCCATAAAAAAAAAGCACTCCAGAATAAAACCATCTCCAATAAAAGATAGTTTTTCTGGGTGCTTCCCATTGTTGTTTTTGTTTTTGTTTCCACAATTATACACTTAATTTTGAAGCCTATTCAAGTTCTTTTTGGGTATAGGTTCCTTCGACTATCTGTTTCAGATAGTATGATGCAGTATTTTCTTCAATTCCTAATTCGGCGGCTATGAGCTGGATTGGTACTTTTTTAGAATAAAGATCAAATGCGATAGCTCTTCGAATTATAGTAAGAGTTAAAGCTGGAGATCCTTCAGGGAGGTAATCACGAGATATTGCTCTTAAATGACTTTGCATGGACATTACCTGTATAGGTCCAGTTACGTTCTCTCCGTGATGTTTTGTCGTAAATACATACTCGCTGCCATTAAAAAAAGTGGAGTAAAAGTACTCATGGAAGTACGCCACTTCAGATCCCTGGAGGGTAATGGTTCTATTTTTCAATTGAATTTCAACTATATCTTTATTTGCGTTATCTTTAACTTTATCCTTGGTAAATCCAAACTCAGCCATCTTTAAGCCTTTAGTGGCCAATAAAAACAATACTTTTCTAAGCGGCGAATATTCATCATTAAGCAGAACTAGATCAAGCACTTTTAGAATTTCGTGAAATTGAATGTGCACAGTTGGCTTTTCTTTTACAACAAACCTCTTGATTTTGACTGCAGGATCAACACTTAAAGGTACTTTGTCAGTTTCCCAAAAATAGTTAAACATAGTCTTTAAAATGGCAAGTTCTTTATTTATTGTCGAGATACTTTTTTCTCTTATATCACGTTGATACTCTAAGTATTTGATTATGTCTGAAGAGGTAATTTGAAAAGGTTCCTTATTCTCCGGATATTTATCTTTAATAAAGGCAAAAAATTGGTTTATAACCTTTTCGTAGCTATTTACTGTTTCCTCACTATACCCTTTATTTTCGATATGCTTAATAAATCCGTAAGGCATTCATTCTCCCCTCCTAATATCAGACCTTTATATTTCCTATATTATACTAGATTATATGTTCGTATCTTCCTTAAAAACTAAAATACTGCCAATTTTAAGTGGTTTTTTGTTGTAATTTACTACCGCAAGTTTTAGACTCACCTTAACTACTCAGCGGTTTTGAAACCTAACTTTTTTAGAGTTCAGTTGTACCCTGTATTTTATTTATTTTTCAAACCAAGAACGCAGCTAAGGTTTAACAAAAACCCATTAGAAATACAATAATAATGACTAAAAAAAGCTCATTCAGTAAATATTTACTGAATGAGCTTTAATAGCTTTAGGAGATATTGAACTTACCAATTAATGATTGTCCTGGCGATAGCTGCTAGCAGAGTTACTGCGGTTGCAGCTACCACCACTTTATCAATTGTTCTAACTGTTTTCTCTTTAAAATAATATGTTAACACTCTGCCCCACCCCTTATGAACAACTTTAGTAAGCCCATTATAAAACATATGTTCGGAAATTTCAATCTATTTCATATTTGCACTTAATAGTTTTTTGTCATCTACATCAGTATTGAGCTGCATATTCGAAAAAGATTCACGCTCTTGCTGTAATAACGTATTTACTTTCCTCTTTTCCTCTTGAAGTGTTTCTATTTCTTTTCTTGCTATATTGATCTTCTCTTTAATTTCTTGATCCATTTTTTCTTTTAGCTTTGTTTCTACATCCTTGTTAATTTGCTCAACATCAATAATATCAGGTTTCTTAAAAAGCCCTAAAAAAGAAGGTTTTTGAATACTTTTTTTCAATGAGGTTGATAGCAGCTGCGTTTGTTTTTCTTCTAAGTACTTCATATAAGCATCTGTCTTGATTTGGTCTATCTCAACTTCTTTTCTCTCTAGTTTTCTCTCAATATCAGAAATATCTTTTTCGTACTTAAGTATGTTCAGCATTTTACTCTGGAATCCTAGATTTCGCTCCATAGTTGATAAACGTTCTTCATAATTATTCTGCAGCTGATCGCTATACTCTTGAAGATCGGTACTTTCACGTTGAACCCTCTTTACATTCCCTCCCATGGAAACACCAGGTTGCATTCCTAGCTCAGCAAGAAGATCCACAGAAGTTTTAGAGGCCTTGTCCATTAATACAAATATTAAATGTAAACGAAATACACTTTTATAATTTAACCTGTAAAACTTCCCGAACTTTTCAGGTTGAATGTACTCGATTAGATCTGAACGAAAATGATTTCTAATTGTAGAGTCAGACCGTTCAATAATACGACCTGCCTCAACAGTGCTATATGTCATGTCTTTATGCATTGATTGAATACCCATTGTGAACACGCTGTCCTCTAATCCATTCAAAACAGCCATTCTGTATATAGGATCATTTTCAAATTCTTTCATAAGCAGTTCTTTCATATCTAAGCTTTCCACACAATCACCTCCAGTACTGTAGATTTCTACAATCATTTATAAGAAATATTACACTTAATATATCCATAAATCAACTCAAAACGTTGATATATTAGGCGTTAACAAGCTCCGAACGATTCGCAGCGCTTGCGATATTTGCCACAAACGAACATCAGCGCGAACGCTACCTTACGAAATTTAATAAATCAATAACGTAATTGAATCAAACGCATATGTATGAATCTATCGTTTTCGTAATTGAATTATAAAGAGCGCTATTTAACGTTACAAGAACGGTAACGCTACATATCGTTTGTGCTTAATAGCGCTTGATTTATAAGGGTTCTTGTTTTGTTGTTTGCGTTTGATTGAGAATGAATGATGAAACATCGTCCGTGTTATATTGAGTGAAGATGAATTTTGTGAATTACTGGGTTTTTATCCAGGTTAAGAGCTTTTTTTGCGTCTTGGATCCAGCACAAGTCTTTTCTTTGAATTTCAAAGCGAACCTAACATAACTTAAGGGCATTCTTTGATTTTAACTTATAGTAATAACCGTATTAGTAAGGTAAAAATAATTTTATATGTACCGCAATTGAGGTTGCTAATTATGGTACACATATAAAACGTTGATATACGAGGGATTGATGGTTTACGGTCCTTTTAGGTACATAAAAGGGGTACACAAAGTTTGGAGGAATAAATACAAAAAAACAAGCCTAGAAGGCTTGTCAGGCTGTCGAGAAACTCTCGACAGCTTTTATTTTTATCATTAACTTTATTAATTCACCGCGTTAATTTGATATAATATAATTAATTTTACTTAGGATGGTGGATGGCATGTTCAAACCGAAAAGAGAATC
>NZ_VCRN01000032.1 GCF_009849585.1 Bacillus sp. ZZV12-4809 | reverse complement strand
CAAGAAAAGTTTAACGGCCTTTCCCCAATTGAATATCGTGAAAAGGCCGCAGCTTAGTATACTCTTTTTTTCATTGTCTACTTGACAGGGTTATGTGCAGGCTCCCTCCTCTTTATATTTGCTGTATTTTCATATAAAGCTCATTTTTTTCTTCTTCAGTAAGAAGATTTTCCGCCATAGGAAAAAGAACGTTTTCTTCTTTAGAAAAATGCTGTGTCAGAGTGTGGTATGCCTTTTTAATTTGCCTGGTTTGTTCGGCCATTTCTTTTTCTGTCAAATGCTCTTTTCCTTCAGCGGCTCTTAAGAAAGAATTAATACAGCTTTTAGCCTGATCATGCTCATACTCCATGACAGCTATAGGGCCTGTTCCTTTTCCCAAATACCGTTCCATTATGCGGAATAGTACGCCTTCCTCCCTTTCTGAATGAGGATCAAGCTGACTGCAGAAACTCTGTACATTTTCAGTTAATTTCTCAAACAGAGCTCTGTCCGGAGATTCCTCCATTTTAATGGTGATATTAAGCAGCTCTTCAAGCATTGCCAAAAGAGGAGGATGCTCCTCTTTAAGCTGTTTCAGTCCTTTGCTAAGAATGACTGGACCATTGCTCATCATGGAGCTCATACAGCCTTCCATCCTTAAATCCCTCCTATCTGTTATAGGTTTAGTATAAAAAATAGCAGGTTTGATTGTTGTGATGCCTATCACTTTGAACATCCTTAAAAATTTTCAAAAAATTAAAATAATTGTGTGCAATATTCTCTTTTTTTGCCATATAATAAAGGTAAGTTATCTTTATAACGGCGCAGCTAAACCCTGTAAATTGTTAGGAGGGATAAAAAATGCATCTGCCAGCCTATTATGAGTTTTATCAAAAATGCCTTATTCCGGCGAAAACAGCTGACTCACTCCTTTCCAATGGGCAAACACATTGGCTAATCGCCATGGAAGGACAGCTTAAAGAACAGGAAAAAGAGTTCTATTGCTGGAAAGTAACCATTTATCCATCTAATTCAGAAGGAAGCTTTTCATGGAATGAAGTACTATATTCTTCATCCCTTCATGAATGCATCCATAAAGCTTTTGAACATGCCAGAGAAATTGAAGCCAATGTCAAAGACTCCAAGTTCAGTTTTTTAAATAATCAAGAAAAAATCAGCTAACCTCAAAAAGTTATTTCTCCTTCGCTCCATCTTTTTTTACCCTCGCATGTGAAATAACATACATATAGGTAAATACTACGTATAATTTAAACCCAATAAAAAACCTTATCCCATAATGAAATAAAAAAAGAGCCTAGATAAACTAAGCTCTCCAGATTATAGGGGGTCAACTATAGTAGTTCGACCAATTTCAGTTTAACAAATTCTGTCTGAAAAGTTAAGTTACTAAAGCACTATTACTAAAAAGCATTAACGCGTCAGTTTAGAAAATCACTTTAGAATTCATAGTTTTTATATATCTTGTTAACAGTTTATTAATATTTCAAATTTATAATGTACATGTACCGAAAGATAAAGCCTTTTTCATCCCCCCTTTTCAAAACCGGCCAATTTGTTGGCCGGTTTTTTGTATGGTTCTGCGGGCTGAATTATGCTAGCCTGAATACTATCCCATGACCTCCTTTAGGATATTCCCATTTAATGTTCTGATACGGACATCCTATTCTGCAGCTTCCGCATTCATGACACCCTTCGTAGCCTACCTGCATTCTTAATCCTTCCCATTTGTAGACCTCAGCCGGGCAGAAGATGGTGCATATTTTATCAGGGCATTTTGTCATACAGATATCATGATCCAATACGGTAAGATGTGATTTTGTATCTGCCTTAAAACGAACCAAATATTGCTTTTCTTCGATCGTTTTTGTTGACATTATTTCACCGCCTTCCATGCTCTGTACATATCTTGAAGCACACGAATAGTCCCTCGTTCACTGGTGAAACTCTTCATTATTTCTTTTTGCTTATCTTTCTTCGGAATTCCATCAACAGTGAAGAATTTGTTCGCTGCCCTGTTCAGCATCGGAACATATTCCTTAAAATATTGCGGATAGTTCTCAAACGTGTGAGTTGCATCTTTATATTTTTCCAGATCCTTAATAATAAAACTTTGATACAGTTTCTCCCTGTATTGATTCAAACTGGTTTCACTAAAATCTCCCCGCTCTCTAGCGGCAATGATCGTTTCAGCAGCCATTGTTCCGGAAGCCATGGCCATATTAGAACCTTCACGATGAATGGCATTTACAAGCTGTGCCGCATCACCAACTAGAAGCACTCCATTTCCGGCCACTTTTGGCACCGAGTGGTAGCCCCCTTCCGGAATAAGATGAGCCAGATATTCAGCGGATTCTCCTCCTTCTATTAAAGGTCTAACCATAGGGTGTGTTTTTAAATAATCCAGCAGGTCATAAGGTTTAAGCTTTGCCTTAATCATGCTTGAAAGAGTCGTGCCCACGCCAATATTGATACTATCTTTATTGGTGTAGATGAAAGCTGTTCCGAGATTGCCTTTAGTGGAGTCTCCGAAGATTTCTATCGTGCAGCCCTGGTTGTCTTCCAGGTTAAAACGATCATTAATCTTATCTTTAGAAAGATTAATAACTTCCATAACTGTCAGCGCCACTTCATCAGGCCGGAATTCTTTATGGTAGCCAAGCTGTTTTGCCAGCAGTGAATTCACGCCATCTGCCAAAACCACTACATCTGCATATATATCTCCATCCGGACGGTCAGTTCTTACACCAACCACTTTCCCATTCTCAGTCAAACATTCAAGTACAACGGTTTCATTTATTAATAGAACCCCCTGCTCTACCCCTTTCTTAGCAAACCATTGGTCAAATCGCGCCCGTAGAACCGTAAAATTATTATATGGTTCCTTTCCCCACTCAAGACCTTTGTAGCCAAAACTCACTGCGGATTCTTTATCCATCATCCAGAAACGCTGTTCTATGACAGGCCGTTCGAGTGGGGCTTCTTTCCAAAACTTCGGGATGATTTCCTCCATTTGCTTACGGTATAGTACTCCGCCCATTACATTTTTGCTGCCTGGATATTCTCCTCTTTCTATTTGCAGGACTTTCAGTCCGTTTTTAGCGCAGGTGTAAGCACAGGAAGTTCCTGCAGGCCCTGCACCGACCACAATAACATCAAACTTTTCAGACATAGCTCATTTCACCTCCTCTTTCGCTGGCTTCCTTGAACTTTTCAATAAGTTTCGGAACAATATCAAGTGCATCACCTACGATACCGTAAGTGGCTACATCGAAAATAGGTGCTTCAGGATCTTTGTTAATCGCAATAATAAGCTCTGAATTCTTCATGCCTACAACATGCTGAATGGCACCTGAAATCCCAATAGCAAAATAGATCTTTGGAGTAATGGTTTCTCCGGTCTGTCCAACCTGCTGTTCATGCGGAAGCCATCCCGCCTCAACAACATCCCTTGTTCCCCCTACGGTTGCTCCGATGGCGTCAGCCAGCTCATGGATCATCTGAAAGTTTTGGATATCGCCCATCCCTTTCCCGCCTGCAACGACAACATGGGCTTCAGCTAAATTCACTTTTTTTGTGACATCCTTCACAATTTCAATCACCTTTGTGCGCATGTCATCTTCTCTCAATGTAATCGATTCTTCTATAATCTCACCCTGCCTATTTGGATCAGGCTCCATTGCTTTCATAACCTTAGGGCGTACAGTAGCCATCTGAGGCCGGTGTTTTTTGCAGAGGATGGTTGCCATAATGTTTCCTCCAAATGCCGGCCGGCTTGCTTCCAGAAGTCTCTTTTCCACCTCGACATCCAGCATGGTTGTATCCGCTGTCAATCCAGTACTTAGGTCTGTGGCAACTGCACTGGCTAAATCTTTCCCATTGGAGGTGGCCCCATATAGAAATATTTCAGGCTTATATTTTTCAGCTAGCTTGATAACAGCCTTCATATAAGATTCTGTCCGGTAATCTTTCATTACTTCGTGGTCAATTACATAGACCAGATCAGCACCATATGTGATGACCTCCCGGCTTAAAGACTTTATTCCATACCCAAGCAGCACCCCGGAAAGAGGTACCTCAAGCTTATCAGCCAGCTTTCTGCCTGCTCCGAGCAATTCAAGGGAAACCTCTTCAATTTTCCCATCATTTTGTTCTATGAATACCCATACTCCACGGTACTCATCCATCATGTTAATCCCCCCTGTTTATTACAGCTATTTGCCTGCAAACAGCTCTTTTTTATCATTAAGAAGCTCCATCAGCTGCTGTATCTGTTCATCTGAATTTCCTTCAAGCCTTTTTCCGCCTTCTGGCTTTGGAGGAGTAAACATTTTACCCACTATCGTAGGAGATCCCTTCAGCCCAAGCTGGGTCCGATCCACACCTTCAAGATCATTTACAGACCAGACCACCGGCTCATATCTGGCGGCTTTTATCATATTTGGCATAGGGGAATATTCTATGCTGTTAATCTCTTTTTCAACTGTCAGCAGGCAAGGGATTTGAGCTTGGATTAATTCATATCCATCAGTGATCTTCCTTTTTATTAAAACCGTTTTTTCACTTTCGTTAACTTCCGCTATCTCGATCACATTGGTGACTGGAGGGATATCCAGCCGCCTTGCGATTCCTGGTCCAACCTGGCCGGTATCTCCATCAATAGCATGCTTTCCGCATAGAATTAAATCGACAGGCATATCTTTTGAAATACGTTCTAATGCTTTAGACAGGGCATAGCTGGTAGCCAATGTATCGGCACCGGCAAATGCACGGTCAGAAATCAAATATCCCCTATCCGCCCCAATTTCGATACTTTTCTTAATAACCGCTACAGCCTGTGGTGGCCCCATGGATAAGACCGATATGGTGCCTTTTCCAATTGTCTTTGTAATTCTCACAGCTTCCTGAACTGCATGGGCGTCATAAGGATTTAATATGGCAGGAGCACTGCGCCGGTCCAAGGTATTGGTTTTGGGGTTGATTTTAATGATTTTTGTATCAGGCACTTGCTTGACACACACAACTATGTGCATTTTCTTCTTTCCCTCCTCTTACTTAAAGCTTGTATGAGTATTGAAAACTTTAAGTGAAAAAAAAGCTTTGTATTACGATATATGATTCTCTATACAGGCATAGTACTTCTTTAATGAATTAATATGTTTATTACTAGAATGGCAGAAGATTGCAAAAAAAAAGAACCCTCCACGGATTCTTTTTGATTACCTCTATATACTCATTAAATATCCTTTGTTATTATAATTATACAACTGCTTTCTTAAGGGATAGAATCATTTGTCTGAATGAAACTCTCATTCTATTTCTTTGTTCCTTCTCCCGTTTTATGGCGCATTGATATTCAAAAATCAATTGATCGAGTTCCTGGCTGCAGAGAACCGTTTCCTGGCTAGCCATCCCCTTTTCCCTGGCCGTTTCTATCATTTTTTCCCTTTTTTGCTGGATTTCAGTCAGCAGCTGTATTCTTTTATTGCGCAACTTTTTTCCTCCTAATCCTATCCCTTTTATCCAATATTAATGTGTCTACTTGAAGCATTATTACAAGAATTTCTATAAATGTAAATAGATTCGCAATATTAGACAATCTTTTTCCAAAGTTATTTTAATCGACACAAATTTCACTTTGGCTTCACACGGTTTCGACACACTTCTGCTGCTTAAAACATGAGGAATCAACAGTATTTGATAAAATTTTTGCAAGTTAGGGTTGTAAAAAATATCCAACTACTATAGTGGAAAAATAAAAAACCCAATGCCGGAGCAATGGGTCAACGTATTATTGATGAACTTCCTTTTCCTCATAAATTGGCACCCATCCTTCTGAAGATACAAAAATTCTGATGGCTACCACCTTTCTGTCATCCTGCAAAGTGAAATAATGACGGATATTTTCAGGCACGGAAATTAAATCGCCGGGTTTTAAGTATACCTCAAAAAATTCCCCATCTTTTCCTTGTATAATAAAAACTCCGTGGCCACTGACAATAAACCTTACCTCATCGTCTGTATGATGGTGTTCCTGCTGAAAATTCTGAAGGAGCTGTTCCAAATTCGGCGTATTTTCCGAAAGAGAAATGACATCCTGGGCCATGTATCCTCTTCTTTCTGAAATATCCTTAATTTCTGCAGCAAATGTCTCAAGTATTTTTTGTTTTTCATCATCAGAAAGCAAATATTTCTCCTGAAGGTTTTCTGGCAATTTATCTATTTCCCATTGCTCATAGATAACCCCCTGTTTTTCCAGAAAAGAAGCAACTTCTTCCTGATTCCTGATTTCTTTTTTTGAATTTTTCAGTACGATATATGCCATGCTAATCAATCCTCTCTACTGTTATCTTTCTTATTTAAATCTGCATCTTGTGCCTTACACAACTCTGGATAGCTGATTGGGTCTGTGCTCCAGAAGCCTTAGCTGATAGCGGAACAGAAACTCTGAAGCTTCAAGGATCTTTTTAGCCTCAAAAGAGGTTTTGCCCCAAACAGTAATTCCGTGATTTCTAATTAAAATTGCACCTGAATCTTCATGTACATGGGAAGAGAAACAATTTGCCAGCGCAGGAATATGCGCATAATTTGGAATAATCGGAATTCTAAGGACAGCATCCTCCTCCCATTTATTAAATGCTTTAATGAGCTCTTGCCCCTGAAATGTTACTGCCTCCTGATCTCCATATATTTCTGAGATAACATTATTATCGATTGTATGTACATGAAGACTGCATTCAGCTTTTGTTTTACTGTATATTTCCGTATGCAGAAGTGTTTCAGCGGATGGCTTTAAATGAGTTTCTTCCACCGGACGGCCAAATTCATCCACTAGCAGGAAGTCTTCGGAAGTGCGTTTTCTTTTATCCTTTCCGCTTGCAGTTACAAGGAATTGAAGCGGATTTGAACTGACCTTAATGGCCAGATTTCCGCTCGTCCCCATAAACCAGTCCCTTGCTGCGAGCTCGTCTTTAATATCGGCGAGCTCATTCCATTTTTCCTCAAGTGTGCTCATACTCTCACCTCATTTAATTTTTTTATAACTTCTATGCAATCATAGAACGTTTCAAATGAATTGTGATTAAGGTTCATCTCTTTGCTTTTCTCCAGGAGCAGATCTCTTGCTATGACAAAGTCCGCCTGTTTTGCAGCCTCAAGGTCAGTTACTGAATCTCCGATAACGACTTTTAACGTGTCCTCATCCTCCAGCCTCCTCATAATGGAGGGCTTGCAGCATCCGCAATTATTTTCACATTTTTCATCACAGCTGTGGGGCCATAAGATTTTTATTTTATCGCCGCTAAAATCAGAACTATTGCAGAACACTGCTTTAAAGGGTCCATATTTCTCCAGTACAGGAGTCACAAAAAAATCTATCCCCCCGCTTACTATATAAAGCGGTATATTTTCTTGTGCCAGGTAATCGGCAAAAAGCTGAAACCCATCTCTTATTTTTGCATTTTCCAGGATGAAATCTGTGAGATCTCCTTTCAAATTGCTAGGGAGAAGGGAAAACATCTTTCCTACTCCCTCTTTAATAGAAATCTCCTGATTCAGAACTTGATTTTTTATTCCTTCCCATTGGGGAGGAGCAAAATGTTTCATAATATTGATGATGTTATCACTTTCGGTAATAGTTCCATCAAAGTCGCAAAATACCCCTATTTTAGCCATTCTTAACAGCCGCCTCTTTTGATCCCCACAAATCGATCGCGCTTTTTAATTCGGTGAAGTCTGAAGGAGCATCAGCCAAAGAAACTCCCTTTAAAGTCAAATCAATCGCCTGGCGGAATGCCAAACCGCCTCCTCTTGCCCCATCTGGATGCCCGTGTATCCCGCCTCCGGCATTGATTACACTGTCTATTCCGAAGTCTTCGAAAAGCAAAGGCACTAAACCCGGATGAATGCCGGCTGAGGGTACCGGAAAAGATCTTTTGAAGGAATCTTCCGCATTCAGGTTATCAGCAATGGATAATGCCTGTGTCTTTTCAAGAGCAACAGACCCATAAGGAGATGGGAATAAAGATAAGTCAGCACCCGAATATCTGAGCAGCTTGCCCAAAAGTAAAGGATAAGAGATTCCATAAAGGCTTGAAGCTGAAAGAGCTCCGCTAACTGCAGGATGTGCCATGATAGGCAATTCAATTTCATTATCTTCTCTTAAGGACTGCAAAACATCGAGTCCATAAGAAAATACATTGAACAGCAGAAGATCTGCACCAAGACTTGCTGCCTTCCTTGCCTTGTCTTTTAATTCAAATGTTCTGCCTGTTAAATTCACAGCATAAAGGGTTTGATGGCCCGTTTCCTCGTAAACTTGCCTTAACACCTTTTTTCCTTCTGCTATCCGGGCTTCAAACGGTGTAAGGCTGTTTTCAAATAAAATTTCGTCATCTTTTACAAGATCAATGCCCCCATAGGCCTGTTCTCTTAGCTGTGAAGTCAAAAAATCCATATCTTTGCCGAGCACTCCTTTGAAGATGCTCATCAAAAGAGGTCTGTCATACACATTTAATTTCTCTCTCAGTCCTTCAATTCCAAATCGAGGTCCTGGAAAAAAGCTTTTAAGTTCATTGGAAAACTCTAAATCCAGCAGTTTTATCTTTCCGTCCAATGACAGTTTTCCAAAAACGGTTGTTAATATTGCCGGTAAATCCGGACTAAAATTAACAGCAGGATAGGCGATCTTAATGATCGCAGCTGTTTCCTTGCTTCCTGTATTTTTTGTCGCTCTTTCAACAGAAACGACCCTGCCTTTATGCTTCTCCAGCTGAAGCTTTTCAAGCACGGGCAAATGGGTCCATGATCCCACCGTTAATCCTAAAGCAATCTCCTCTGCTTTTTTCTCGGGATTATGTTTTTCATCATGTATCAGATACGCTGCAATAATCTCACTCATTAATCTTCTTCCTTTCAATTTCAAAGAATGGAAAAAATAAAAAAACCTCTTCAAATAAGAAGAGGTTAGCATAACAATCTAACATCTCCTTATCTTTCAGCTATTAGCTGCAAGATTTAGCACCGTGCTTTTGTTAAGTCGGTTGCCGGGCTTCATAGGGCTAGTCCCTCCGCCTGCTCTTGATAAGAAAACGAAATCGAGTATTCAGTTAATTTAGAAATTTAATTAAAATTATGACAGTGCTATATACTTTTGTCAATTGAATTTTTGAAAAAATTAAAACAAGCTTAATTTTTGTATTCGCTCCACCGCTTCTCTAAGTCTTTCTTCAGATGTCAGCAACCCGACTCTTACAAATCCTTCTCCAAAGGGGCCAAAGCCGTTTCCGGGTGCCACTGCAATATGCGCTTTTTCAAGGAGATACTCAGAAAACTCTTCAGATGTAAATGATTCAGGAACCTTTAGCCATGCAAAAAAGGAGCCTTTTGGCGCTTGTACATCCCACCCAATTTCCCTGAGACCGGAAATGAGGGTATTCCGTCTGGACTCGTAGATCGAATTCAACTCTTTTACACAATCCTGAGAGCCTGACAGAGCAGCTGCTGCAGCTTCCTGAACAGCTCCAAACAAGCTGACGTAAAGATGATCCTGCATCAGGTTCAATGCTGCGATAACGCTTGCATTTCCAGCGGCAAACCCTACTCTCCAGCCAGCCATATTAAAGGTCTTTGATAGAGTATAAATTTCAATTCCAACCTCTTTTGCTCCTTCTGCCTGAAGAAAACTGACAGGGTTTTTTCCGTCGAATCCAATTCCTCCATATGCAAAGTCATGGACTACGCATATCTCATGCCTTCGGCTTAATTCAACTGTTTCCTGGAAAAATTCTTTGTTTGCGATTGCTCCAGTAGGGTTATTTGGATAATTAAGAAACATCAACTTGGCTGCTTTAAGCTCCTCAGCCGGCAAGTCACTATATACTGGCAAAAAGTTATTTTCTTCCCTCAGAGGCATTGTCACCATTTCTGCTTTAGCCAGCGCAACTCCTGACCAATAATCAGGATATCCCGGGTCTGGAACCAATATCCTGTCCCCAGGGTTTAAAAGACATTGGGGGATTTCAACAAGCCCTGCTTTGCCTCCAAAAAGAATGGCTATTTCAGTATCGGGGTCTAATTCTACACCATATTCCCTTTTATAAAAGTCAGCTGCTGCCTTTTTTAAATACGGGTAACCCTGAAAAGGAGAGTACTTATGGTTTTGAGGGTTATCGGCTGCACGTTGAAGACTTTTGACAATATGATCCGGGGTTGGCAGATCTGGATTTCCCTGTCCCAAATTGATGACATCATAGCCCTGTTCAAGTTTTTTTCCCACCTTCGCAGTCAAAGAAGCAAAAAACTGTTTAGGAAGACTTTTTAAAAGTTCAGATTGCGGATAATTAATCAAATTGTTCACCTGCTTAAAAAAAGGATTGAAAATATAGTCCCAAATGATATAACGTAAATGGTAAGTTGTAAAGTAAAATTTAGAAAGTTTTTATCTATCGGACTAATCATAACATAAGGAAAAGATGATTGTGGGGGAGTAAAGTGAAATTAAGGATTGCTTGTTTGCAAATGGATATTGCATTTGGAAAACCAGAGAAGAATTTTATTGCGGCCGAAGCCATGATTAATAAAGCTCTTAAATCTGATCCAGACGTTTTAGTACTACCTGAACTTTGGACGACAGGCTATGATTTGACCAGATTGGATGAAATAGCAGATCCGGATGCTGCTTTTTCACTGGCATTTTTGAAAGAAATTGCAAAAAAAAATAAGGTTTACCTGATTGGCGGTTCTGTAGCCAAAAAAACAACTGATGGCATTTACAATACTCTGCTGATTGTAGACCATAATGGTGAGCTTTTGCATGAATACAGCAAGCTGCACTTATTCAAGCTTATGAATGAGCACCTCTATTTGAAAGGAGGGGCAGCAAGGGGAGGATTTTCCCTGGCCAACAGGAAGTTTGCAGGAATGATTTGTTATGATATCCGTTTTCCTGAATGGCTGCGTACCCATACAGCGGATGGTGCAGAAGCAATATTTGTAGTAGCACAATGGCCATTGGCACGGCTTGCTCATTGGCGTGCGCTATTAATTGCACGTGCTATTGAAAACCAGTGCTATGTCATTGCCTGCAACCGTTCCGGCTCTGATCCTGCTAATGTCTTTGCAGGTCATTCAATGATTATTGATCCATGGGGGGATGTGCTTGCTGAAGGCACTGAAACTGAAGAAATTCTGCATGCTGAAATTGACCTGGATAAAGTGAAGGAAGTCCGCGGCTTAATTCCGATTTTTGATGACCGCAAAACGGATTTTTACCGCTGAAAATGTTGCAGAGGGCCCTGTCAGGGCCCCTGCTTATCCTTCTATTTTTGCCCACATTTCTGGAGGGTTTAATTCGTAAATCCCATTCTCGCGGTACATATAATGGTTGATTATGAATTCTCTGCGTATAGTTGCATAATCTTCATGAAACTGTTTGATGTATTCGTTAAGCTCTTTTTCTTCATATTTTTTACCCATTTTCAAGCCTTTAATTAAATGTTCAAAAACCATGAGTTTCTTCTTTCTCTGGGCAGGAATATTCTTCAGTTTTCCATCCCTGGTAAAGAAATTTTCAATAACCTTCTGGTTTTCTGAATTTTGTTCCTCCATTTTTTTAACCTCCTCTTTGTCTGCCAATTTTGCAAGAACCCCTGATTGGTGTTTCAATACGGATTCATTTAGATAAAAATACACAGTATTTTTATCTCTTCTTTGATAAACAAGGTTTATTTCCCGCAGTTTATTCAGGTGATGCGTGATAGTAGGCGGGGTTAAGCCGAGCTTTCCGGCTATAGCCTGGCCATGCAGCGGCCCTTTGGCAAGGAGAAATACAATCCGGATTCTGGTAGGGTCTCCCATTGTCTTATAAAATGCTACTAAACGATTTAATTGCATAAGTAAAGTACCCCATTTCGATTTTTATCTAATTAGATAGTAATCGAATTTAGTTCATTTCGTCAATAGAATTTAAATAAACCAAAAAAATCACCTTGAAAGGGTGATTTTGATAACTATTTAGCATAATGGGCTCCTTCAAGGGATAATAAAATTTCTTTAATTTCTGTCCTGCTTCCCGCATAGCCAGTTAAAGATTTATTTTTGCCGATAACACGATGGCAAGGAATAATGATTGGAAGGCGATTGGCCTTGTTTGCCTGTCCAATGGCCCTCACAGCTTTATCTTTCCCTATCCCGGCAGCGATTTCCTGATAGCTTCTTGTTTCGCCAAATGGAATGAGGCAAAGCTCTTTCCATACTGCTTTTTGAAAATCCGTTCCATTGGGCTCTATAGGGATATCAAATTCCTTCCTATGTCCGTCAAAGTATTCCTCAAGCTGGAGAGTACACTTTCTGATTAAAGTATTAGAAGGATCAAATTGCAATGATGATACCTCTTCCCCTTCCATAAAATCATCTTCCCCCATGTATATAGCCGAAAGAATTCCATTTTCTGCTACGATGTAAATATCTCCGACCGGTGTCATTTTTTTAGAATAAACTCTGCCTGTCATATTAATTCCCGCCTTTATAATAAGGGCAAATAGATGTGGAAAACAGTTCCTTTTCCCAATTTGCTTTCCACTTCAATTGTTCCCTTGTGCTCTTCTATAATTTTATATGTAACCATTAAACCAAGTCCAGTGCCTCTTTCTTTTGTAGTATAGAAAGGCTCACCAAGCTTTTTTATTTTATGCGCAGGAATTCCTGTTCCTTCATCCCTTATGGTAATGTGAACTTTATGACCAGGGCCCTTTTGAACGGATACGGTAATATAACCGCCTTTAGGCATGACTTCAATTGCATTTTTAATGATGTTGATAAAGACCTTTTTCATTTGATTGGTTTCGCAGAAAACCTTGGGCAAATTTTGTTCATAATAAGTTCTGAATTGAACATTATGAAGCACAGCCTGTGCACTAAGGAGATCGACTGTTTCTTTCATGATTTGTGAAATGTCTTTTTCTATAAATTTGACAGCTTGAGGCTTAGCGAGAATGAGAAATTCATTAATAATGGAATCAATCCTGCTGAGCTCAGTGGTGATTACATTGAAATACATCGTATGATCTTCTTTTACACTGCTCTCCAACAGCTGTATAAACCCTTTAAGAGCCGTCATTGGATTTCTTATTTCATGTGCAATCCCTGCAGCCAATTCTCCAATAACATTCAAGGTATCTGATTTCCGAAGCTGTTCTTCCATTTCCAGCTTCTCAGTTATATCTTTAAATGTACTCATACTGATATTAGAAAAAATATTATGCTTGTTGGAAAACTCAAAGAATTTCTTTCTGCCTGATTTTAAAGTAATGGAAAGATTCCCGTCAGATTGGCCATCTGTGTGTATGTTTCTTAATTGCTCTTTTAATTCATCATCGGTTATATTGCAGTCATTCAAAATACTATGAAGTGACGCTCCGATAAGATCATCCTTTTTCATCTGCAGCATTCTCTGGCCCGATTGATTAATATCAACTATTTGAAACTGATCGTTCCAGAGAAGAATACCTTCAAGTGCTCCTTCAAATATCATGCGAAATTTTTGTTCGCTTTCCCTTAAGCTTTTCTCCATGGCATGACGCTCACTTACATTTCTGAAGATTGTCATATGGTAGCCTTCAACGGAGTTTAATTTCACTGTAAACTCCAATGATTTAAACTGGCCATTGGGCATCAGAAAAACAAGCTCATCCCGTATACTTCCTTTAACGAACATCTCTTTTACAATGCTTTTGTACCTTTCCGATTTTTCATAAACAAAATCTTTTATCTTTTTATTGAGAAGCTCATCATGGGTACATTCAAATATTCGGCAAGCGGCTTCATTCGCATCGATGATTTCACCGCCGCCACCCCAAAAAATAATTCCATCAAGTGCTTCGATAAATAAGTCAGCATAAAGCTCTTCATTCTTTTTTACTTTCCGCTCAAGGAGCCTCTTGCTCGTTACATCACGTAATAAACACATATAAAGGCCGCTATCATTTAGGATGCTGGCAGTAAAATCAAACTCAATAATACTTCTGCCAGTATATACCGGCAGGATGCCTCTGGCACTTTTATTCTTCCTCAGAAGCTCTATGTGCTTTTCAAGCTTGAAATGCCTATTTTCCGGTACGATTTCATACAGGCTATTGCCTATGAGCTGCTGTTTATCCATTTTTATACTTTCAATAAATGATGGATTGACATCGACTATTTTCTCCTCGCTGTCAAATATTATAATTCCATCTTTTGAGTGTGAGAAAAGATTATATCCTAGTGAATTATTATTGGCCAAAATATTATTTTCCTTTTCCAAAGTCTCAATCCTGGCATAGAGTCTCCTGATTTCCTGATTCATAATGACCACTCTATTTCCTCCTATTGGGGTATGCAATTAATTAAATATTTCTACAAAATTTGACCAAAACCTTTAAATCTCAGGGAAAACTGTCATAAATAATTTTTAATATTAATGCGTTTGGAGAATACAGAAAAGGCATACCCTTTCACGAGTATACCTAAAAATTTACAGTTTGAATTTTATGATCATCTCATTTAATTGTTCAGCCAATTCCGAAAGAGATTGTGCATTATCTGAGATTTCCTCCATTGAATGATTAGTCTGAGCCATTGATGCACTTGTTTGCTCGATGCCTGCAGCAGATTCCTCAGATACTGCGGCAATATTGCCAATGGACTGGTTCATATGCGAAGAGTTAATTGATACTTGCTCGAGGCTGCGGGAAATGTCGCTAACATTGGTGGACATTGAGTTAACTGCCTCGTAAATTTTTTGAAACGTTTGTCCTGTCAACTGAATTTGCTCAGTTCCCTTTTCAACTTCTGCATAGCCTGTTTGAAGTGACACGGCAACACTATTTGACTCTGATTGAATCCCCCCGACAATCTTGGTGATATCCGAAACAGAGTAGGATACCTGTTCAGCAAGCTTCCTCACCTCATCAGCAACGACTGCAAACCCTCTTCCATGCTCACCGGCTCTGGCAGCTTCAATTGCTGCATTTAATGCAAGCAGGTTGGTCTGGTCAGCAATTTCCTTTATAACCTTAACTAGCCTTGAAATTTGTTTGGTCTGATCATCCAGCCCATTAACCTTGTTCACAGATGATTTCATTATCTGATTAATTAATCCCATTTGTTCCTGGGATTCTTTCATGAGCTTGTTTCCATCCTCAGTAAGCGACAACACCTCTGTGGAAGCACTCTTGATTTTATTCCCGCTGCTTGCTGCTTCATTCACTCTTTCCAGGTACTCGTCCATCAATAATGACAATCGTGTTGCTGAACCAGCCTGATCCTCAGCTCCTCCTGAAAGCTCCTGCATAGTAGAAGCAACCTGCTGACTGGCTGCTTTTACTTCATTAGCAGCAATATTCAATTCTCCGCTTCTTTCTGTTACATATCCAGAAACTGCATTAATTTCCTGAATCATAGCCTGCAGTTTCACTTTCATGGAATTCATAGCTCTGCTAAGCTGTGCCACTTCATCATTGCCCTCATATTCAACTGAATCAGCGTTGAGGTTTCCATTTGCTATTTCATTTGAGAATGTAACGATCGAATTTAATTTTTTTGTAATGATACTGCCTATAAAAACAATACTTGTTATTCCAAAAATAGCAGAAACGATGATTGAAATACCAAGTGTTATTAAAGTTAAGATAAGACTTGCTTTAGCAGAAGATACAGCTTTGTTCTGGTCCTCTTTCATCATACTGCTCAGGGTATTCAATTTTTCAACCGTTTCAGAAATAATATTATCTGCCTGCAATTTCCCAAGCCTGTACTCTCTTTCATGCTGAAGTTTTACTTTTGGCTCAATGACTTCATGAAATAAACTGGTGATTTTTTGATCATTTTCATCAATTTCCTTAAAAAGTTCTTTCGATTTTGCACTGCTCAAATCCGGAGAAACTTCCTCCTTTAATTCATTAAAATCCTCTGTCAGCTGGTCAAAGGTCTTTAAGTGTTTAGGATTGGAGTCAATGATAAAGTTTCCAATTGTGCTTCCTTTATGGTGAAATGTAGCAGCCGATTCAGTAATCTTAATGGCATTCTCCCCAGAATCCTTCACAATCTCCAGTTTTGAGCTGGCGATTGTAAGCAGAAAAAAAGTAAGGACTGTTGAAACTGTAAATAGACCAATAGTCACAAAAAGCGCAACCCCATATTTCTGGCCTAGCTTCAGATTCTTCCACCAGCGCGTGCCGGCCATCTTATTAAAGAACTTACCTATATCAGGCTTTTTAGGCTTAAAGGAAACAGTACGTTCCTTCTTCCCTGCTTCGTATTTTCTTGCCCCTTTCAAATTACTTCCCCCTTTGTGATTTAACCGGATGCAAACAATTGAACCAGTTCACTTCTAATTCTTTTTTACTATTCTTTCAATTCATTATAATAGAACAAAAATAACATTTGAAGATTATTTTTCCAATTTGTTATAGCCCGGCATTTATCCGTGCTTTTCCTTTATGATTTTTTTCCTGGGGAGATCGTCTTTTTATAGCTTGGCAGACTAATCGGACTGCTACCATTTATCTGAAACAAAAATAACAATCAATACAATATTTTTGAAACAGATTAATAAAAATATACTAACCCTTATATTATATGAGTTGGTTGAACACCCTTTTTATATAACAGATTTTTCATTTAGTATGTTACAGTCATATTGGATCTTTTATAATTAACTTTTTCTGTAAATATAACCTTCTATTTACACGAGAAAAGAAGTTTGCTTCATGTTACAGTGGGTAAAGACAGAGAAAGTATTTATTTGGGGGTCTTTAATAGAGGAGGACATATGAAACAACGTGACTATTACTTCGACAATGCCAAGTTTATTTTGATCTTCTTTGTCGTTTTTGGGCATTTGCTCCGCTCTTTTATTGAAGGTAATGAAACAATTTATACAGTATATAAAGTTATTTATACGTTCCATATGCCGGCATTTATATTGGTATCCGGCTTTTTTGCCAAAGGCTTCTATAAAAAAGGATATATAAAGAAAATTGCCAAAAAGCTAATACTGCCATATATCATTTTCCAGGTTATTTATTCGGTTTTTTATTACTTTTTATATAATAAAGGAACCTTTGAGCTGGATCCTTTTAACCCTCATTGGTCATTATGGTTCCTGATAAGCATGTTCTGCTGGAATATTATGCTTCTGCTCTTCGCAAAATATAAAGCGAAGTACTCCCTGGCAGCTGCCGTGATCATAGGGCTTGCTGTCGGATATGCTGATTGGATTTCAAACTATTTAAGTTTATCAAGAACCTTTGTTTTCTTCCCATTATTTTTATTGGGATATTATTTAAAGAAAGAACATTTATATGCTTTATTCCAGCCAAAATTCAGAATTAGTGCATTAGGTATTTTTGCGGTCGTCTTTATCGGCTTCTATCTTTACCCTGAAGTGGATTACAAATGGCTGCTTGGCTCGAAGCCATACACTGAAATGGGGGCAGCTTCCATTGGAGCTGTTCTAACGAGATTAGGCTTTTATATTTTAAGCTTAATAATGGTGCTTAGCTTCTTTGCTTTCGTGCCGCGCAAGCACTATTTCTTTACTAATTTAGGCAAAAACACACTTTATGTCTATCTGCTTCATGGGTTCTTTGTTCGGGTTTTCAGAGTAAGCCACTTACAGGACTTTTTCAATAAACCAGAAAACTTCCTGCTGCTTGCCGGTATATCGCTGATTCTGACCTTGCTTCTCTCAAGCAAACTGATTACTTCCTTTGCACAGCCAATCATCGAACTTAGAACATCACAGTTAAAAAAGCTGAAAGATAGATCAAAAGCATATGCCAGATTTTATCGAAATAAACTTACAAGTTAGATCATAAACCGGTCATTTTCTAATGGCCGGTTTTTCTTTAGGCATAACCATTGACCAATTTTGATGAAGGGATTATAATAAGTAACTGTGTTACCAATATAAATACTTGCTGTGCGATATGCCATCATGTCCCAGTAGCTCAGCTAAGCGTAAGCTTCACTGAAGTACATCCCTGCAGCTTTGTTTCGACGCATTTACTCCCTGTATAGGCTTGCAGAGGAAGAAACAGGATATGCCAATCTTATTTGTATTGCAACAATTTCATTTCATTATACCACCATGTCCCAGTAGCTCAGCTGGATAGAGCGACAGCCTCCTAAGCTGTAGGTCGTGAGTTCGAATCTCGCCTGGGACGCTACAGAAAAAAAGCGCGAAACCCATATATATCATAGGTTTCGCGCTTTTTTATTTATGTTTCTCCTTGAAAAATTGAATTTTTAAGTATTGTCAGACACCTGTTTTCAGCGTGCTGATCGTCATCTTCCTTCATCATTACATAAATAATCCTAATCTATTCAACTATCTGACTGCTTTCCAAATCGTCCATATATCTTTTTCAACTATGCTATGATCAGCTGAAATTGACTCATCTATATAATTTATCAATAATGTTAATTCTTTATCGTCTAAATCGTGTAAAATACTCCTGCCTGTTCTCCTGTTTAAGTCATTAATCAATTGCTCTTTGCAATCATATACTTTTCTGGTTTCCCACAATTTAACTTCTTCAATTTGACTAAATCCTGCTTGTTTAAGTGTATCTATAACCAATTGGCTTTGGTATCTGCGGTTAATTTCTTTTTTTATTAACTTTGGGAACAGATCAAATATATACCCTCTAATATGACTTTCATTCCCTTTTAATAAACAATCTTCAGGTGTACGGTCCTGAACAATATAGTATCCATCATCCTTTAGTAATCTAAATGCCTCGTTAAAGCATTGCTGTAAATCATCTATATGATGGATCAGTGCTCTTTCAAGAACAAAATCATATTTGTTACTTTCTAAGCCCGTTTGCAAAGCATTACCTTTTATAAAGGATATGTTCTTATGTTCTTTACAGTTTTCTTTAGCACCTTCTAGTATTGTTTCGGAAAAATCGATGCCAGTAACAAATTGCACCCCTAAATCGGATAGAGCCTTGGAATAAATACCTCCGCCACAGCCTATATCCAATGCCAATGAGATATTTTTGATTGGCACAAGGTCCTTTATAGCTCTGATCCATGAATGATCTGCATTTCTGGTGGTATAAGTTTTACGACTTTTTTTATTATGAAAATCAATTCCCATCGGACATCCCTCGTTTGTTTGGAATATTTCCTATTCCTATAATACTTCGCTTAATATCATATGAAAATTTTAAAAAGTTTATAATTTTCCATAAGTTTAGCTTATGTTAATTAACAGCTATGATTGTTAATAAATTTCCATTATTTTATCTTTTAGTAAGTTACGAGAAAAGGAATAAATATTTAGGTGACACCTTTTGAAGCTTCACCCTCTAATTGGTAGAATAATATTACATCCACACCAAATTTAGTAAAATGATTACCTGGGAGGGATTGATATATCATATTATAAATGGCATTACATTGGCTGGTTATTCTTTGGTCTAGCACTTATTATTTCTTATTTTTTAGTTCCGCGTGAACACAGTTTTACGGCAATTATCATTTTAACGGCTTTATTTGCAATCTATGACTTCTCGGGAATAATTAGGGCAAAACGAACAGGGAATGATAATAAATCTTAATGCCGGGAGAAAAACAGGTAAGCTGCAATCCCCAGTCACTCTTTAAATCTAAATAAAACTTCTCCAAACTTGCGTTATTACTATACTCTAAAATTGCGAAAAACCGTACTATGTAGTCATACAGTTTTCCATTTAAACTTTATAGCCCTTCTCAATTTGAGAAGGGCTATAAATTTGTTTCCGTGTTTATCTCAATACAAAGACGAAACTCATCTTCCAAACGCGCGTTCCCCGAAGTTCTTAAGCAAGACACCGCCTGGACGATAAAAAACGCCAACAAAATGTTAGCTTTTTTTAACCTATGATATCAAGCGTCTCACGCATTATAAATCATCAATAACAATATACGCAGCTTTAACAGGTCCATGCACGCCAACTACGAGGTTCATCTCAATATCTGCTGAATTGCTTGGTCCGGTAATAAAATTAATGCAGGAAGGAGCAAGCTCCCCTGATTTTACTCTTTCCCTTATAATCCTCGCAGCCTGTGTCATGCGGGGAACCAATGTGGTTTTCGGAATAAGAATAATGGAAGCAGCGGGCAGAAAACTGACAGCCCGTCCATGATCTCTGCTGCTGAACAAGACCGCTGTTCCGGATTCAGCCAGAGTAATTTCACTGATTGTGATTCCGATATTCGCCTGTTCCGCATATTCAATATTTTTATTTTCAGCAGAATAGTCCCATTCATATACTTTCACATTCTCTTTTGGCCAAATTTCCTCAAATAGCTGAGTGAGCCCAAACTGTCTAAAACGGTCATCTTTCCAGGTTACTATTGGGCCGCCTCCGTACTCGGCAGTAATTCTTTTAAGAGTTTCCGGCAAATCAGCGGCTTTTGTCACAAGGAGATCAGTGTGAATTTTCGTACACTGTGTTTTTAAAGCTTCTAAAAGTTCATCTGCATCTGCTTCTCTAAAGATTGCATCCTGAGGATTATAGCTCCACTTTGGCTTTTCAACTCCGAAAGTTCTTTTTTCTCTGCCCAGTCTCCCTGCAATTTTAGTAATAAAAGCATCCCGATTCTGAATAGTCCCCTTCACTGCTGTCCGCCTCCTTTTGGCCGGTTTTTGAACCAATCACGAAATCTTTCTTTATTAGGAGCTGGAAAATCCCTTATTTCTGTCCATGCCTTTAACGGTCCGGGTCCCTTTGTAATTTTGTCCCCTGCTGTAAATGGATTCATGGCTGCCGGTGCAAGCTTAGAGCCCAATTTATAAAGGGACGGTGAAGCTGCCCCCAATCCAAAAGCCTTCATGGTCATCTTTTCTGATATAGGAGCCCTTCCTTCTTTTTCTACGATTACCTGCCGGTGTTTGTGAAGAAGCTCATGCAGAGGGATTTTGACAGGACAGGCCTCTGTACATGCTCCGCAAAGTGTGGATGCATAAGGCAATTCTTTATAATCATCATAGCCTCCTAATAGCGGTGACAGAACCGCCCCAATCGGGCCAGAATAGATGGATCCATAAGAATGCCCTCCAACATGCCTGTACACGGGACAGACATTTACACATGCAGCACAGCGGATACATTGGAGGATGGATTGAAACTCCCCTCCCAAAATTGATGAGCGGCCATTGTCTACAATGACGAGGTGAAATTCCTCAGGGCCATCAACATCAAGTTCTTCTCTTGGACCAGTCAAAACAGTTATATAACTCGTAAGCTTTTGCCCAACCGCGCTCCTGGTCAGCATGCTGACCAGCACTTCCATTTCCTCGTAAGTCGGGACCAGCCTTTCCATGCCCATTACTGTAATTTGTGTCTTGGGAAGTGCTGTGACAAGATCTGCATTGCCTTCATTAGTCACTAATGTGATTGAACCGGTTTCTGCAACAGCGAAATTGCAGCCGGTTATGCCAACATCGGCCGTCAGGTATTCGTGGCGAAGCATTTCTCTCGCATGCCATGCAAGCTCTTCCGGCTTTTCTGTGTTTTGATAGTTAAGTTTTTCTGAAAATACATCGCGAATCTGCTCCTTGTTCTTATGAAGGGCAGGCGCCACAATATGTGATGGGGGATCATGGTCATCCACCTGTAGAATGTATTCTCCCAGATCAGTTTCAATGACCTGGCATCCTGCCTCTTCCAGCGAGGCATTTAAATGTATCTCCTCGGTTACCATAGATTTTGATTTAACCACTTTTCTTGCATTCTTTTTTTCAATTACTTCCCGTATATATGCAGAGGCTTCTTCAGCAGTTTCAGCAAAAAAGACGTGCCCTCCCCTATTAGCAACATTTTCGCTGAGCTGGTATAAGTAAAAATCAAGATTTTCAAGTACATGCTTTCTAATTTCTTCAGAAAGCGACCGCCACTCTTCCCAGTTTCCCAGCTCCGCTGCAGCATCAAGCCTTCTTGTCTGAAGCCTTTCCTGTGCCCCTGAAACTGCCCCTCTCATAAAGGCATTGCTTATTCCGGAATCTACTCGATCCTTAAAGTCGTTTGTTCCTATTTTCATAGCCATTTTTATTCCCCCTTAAGAAAAACGCAAGCTCCTCAATCCCTCTTGAAATGTGTGGAGGCTCTCCTCCAGACACTTCAAAACTGTCCTGCCAGCTTTGCAGGAAAGCATGTCCATTTATGGTTTAGCGGCAATTTAACACTTCAGCAATATGCATAACCCTTATTGGTTTTCCCTGTCTTCCGATTCTGCCTCCAATATTCATCAGGCACCCTGCGTCTGCTCCAATCAGAATCTCTGCTTCGGTCTCCTCTACATGCCCAACCTTCTCATCAACCATTTGTTCCGATATTTGAGCCATTTTCACAGAGAATGTTCCGCCAAAACCGCAGCATTGCTCTTTTCCTGGCAGCTCTTCAAATTCAAGGCCCTTCACATTCCTTAATAATCTCATAGGGGCTTCCTTTACTCCAAGGAGCCTGGTCATATGGCAGGATGTATGATAGGTGGCCTTTCCGGTTAACCTTGCCCCGACATCGTCCACATTAAGGACTTCAACGATAAATTGAGTAAGTTCATATGTCTTCTCTGCAAGTTTCTTTGCTCTTGGTTCCCATAATGAATCTCCTTTAAAAACATGCGGATATTCATGAAACATATAGGCGCAGGATCCGGAAGGAGATACAACATAGTCTGCATGTTCAAATGCTGTGATCATCCTTTTCATGGCTTCCTTTGATTCCTTCACATAGCCGCTGTTGTATGCAGGCTGGCCGCAGCAGACCTGTGTTTCCGGAAAATCTATTTCACATCCCAGGCGCTCAAGCAATTCAACAGCAGATTTGCCCGCATTTCCCTGAAACATATCCACCAGACATGTTGCAAAAAGACTTACCTTCATTCGTCCTCTCTCCCAGCTAAGTATTTATTTTCTACTATCTTACTATAGTTATAATGCGAATTGTTGTATTTTTATAAATATTATAATAATTTGTATAGTTTTTCCTGCAAAACATATGTCAATGTTTTACTTCCTTTTTTTCGGTCAAAAATATGATACAATTATATGATGTTTAAGTTGCTAAAAAGGGAGTTCAGAAATAAATGAAAGTTATCGCAAGTACGCTTAACGCTAAATACATTCATACAAATATAGCGATCCGCTATTTAAAAGCATATGCTCAGCCTGATTTCGATGTGGAATTAGCCGAATATACTATTAAAGATCCAATAATGAATATTGTTACAGACCTAATCCGCAAAAAACCTGAGGTGATCGGATTCAGCTGTTATATTTGGAATATTGAAGAGACAATAATGGTTATTAAGATGATCAAAAAGATAGATTCCTCCATTCATATTGTCGTCGGGGGGCCTGAAGTGACATATGATGTCTCAGATTGGATGAACAATGTAAATGAATTTGATTACATTGTCATCGGGGAAGGTGAGGAAACCTTCAAACAGCTGCTGCATGAGCTGAAGGGCAGCATGAATATGGAAAATGTTCATGGTCTTGCTTTCAGAGAAAATGACCAGGTTCGCATCAATCCTCAGCGGAATAAGCTGGACTTGCGAGACCTGCCTTCACCGTTCCGCTTTGAAGAAGATATTCCTCACCTTTCAAAACGGGTCACATATATAGAAACCAGCCGGGGATGCCCTTTCAGCTGCCAATTTTGCCTTTCTTCCATTGAAGTAGGTGTGCGTTACTTTGACAGGGAAAAAATCAAGGAAGATATCCGGTATTTAATGAAGAATGGTGCAAAGACCCTTAAATTTGTGGACCGCACCTTCAATATTAGCCGCAGCTATGCATTGGAAATGTTCCAGTTTTTAATAGATGAACATCTTCCGGGAACTGTATTTCAATTTGAAATCACTGCAGATATTATGAGGCCTGAAGTGATTGAATTTCTAAATAAGGAAGCCCCGGCAGGATTATTCCGTTTTGAAATTGGAGTTCAATCAACAAACGACTATACAAATGAATTGGTCATGAGGAAGCAGAATTTTGACAAGCTTTGCCGGACAGTCACAATGGTAAAGGATGGAGGAAAAATCGATCAGCATCTAGACTTAATTGCCGGTCTGCCTGAAGAGAATTACGATTCATTCAAGAGAACATTCAATGATGTATTTGCAATGCGGCCGGAAGAGCTTCAGCTTGGTTTTCTGAAAATGCTGAGAGGTACGGGCCTGCGCTTAAGAGCAGAAGATCATCAATATATATATATGGACCATTCACCATATGAAATCTTAGGAAATAATGTTTTATCCTTCGATGACATCATTCGCATTAAACAGGTTGAAGATGTTCTGGAAAAATATTGGAATGACCATAGGATGGATGCGACTGTCGAATATTTGGTTACTAAGGTCTTTCCGACTCCTTTTGATTTCTTCCAGGGATTTGGAAGCTATTGGGAGCAAAAGGGCTGGTCCCGAATTGGGCATCAGCTTGAGGATCTCTTTAAACGCCTATATGAATTTCTGCAATCCATTGAAATTGATGATCTGGATGTAGCAGAAGGACTGATGAAGTATGACTATATTTCAAAACAAAAATACAAGCCCAGAAAACCATGGTGGCAGCCAACCTTTGAAAAATCCGAAAGATCAAAGCTTTACCAGTCTCTTCTCGAAAACCCCAATCAGCTGGGAGAAAGCTTCTTAAATCTTCAGCTGAATGAAAAAGAAATATACAAACATACCTTGATTGAAAAATTATCCTTTGATATTGAAAGGTATATGAACGAGGGAATAATTGAAAAGAAAGACTCTGTTCTTCTTGCCTATTTCGATTCAGGCTCTGAGACAGTCTCTGTCTTTTCCGGACCTTTAAAATAATTAAGAAACCGGCAGGATCTGCCGGTTTTTTAGCATTCATTTTTATTTTTCTTTTGATCTTTATCCCGGTTCATAAAAGGAAGTTCGTAAAATTTCCCTGCATTTATATCACCGAATTCCATCCCGAATTCAACATTTTGAGCGCCATTCTGCCTGCCTTTTTTTCGTGGTTTATTTTGATCCACTAGGCTCTACCCTCTCTCCCATTCTTTGAGTTGCGGTTAGCCATTTTCATCGGATCTTCTCCCTGGCTGAATTCAGCAGAAAACTCCGATTCCTGAAGGTTTTTCTTAGGCGTCTTGCTGTATTTTTCAACGGCATTATACTCAGCCTTTCGTTTAGCCATCCACATCTCCTCCTGAACTTTTTTGGTGTTAAATTTATTTTCAGCTTTAACACAGGTTTATTTTAAGTAAAATACACAGTTTCATTCCTCACTGAGACTTCCTTATTTTGCATTCATAAACTTTTCTTCAGTGCAGAAAATAGAATAAAAAGGATTGAGCCTCTATGACAAATGAAAAGAAGATAAATAAAAACATTGGCATTGACGAGACACTTCCGCATCAAATTGAAGCTCCGAGCTTCAAAGGCACAGGTATGAAACTTCAGCCGCCTTTCAAGAATTCTTTTGGCGTTACCATTGGGGACAGTCATTATTCTTCAGACATTTCTCCGCTGGAAAACTGGAGTGATGAAACAGATCCTGCCGTTATGGCTGGAGACGAATGGATCCATCCGACAAATGATATCGGATGGAATACAGAGGAAAATAAAGAGCTCCTGGAAAGCAAAAAACCGCCTCAAGCCTACCCATTCATGCATCCTACCAAGGATGTCAGCCGCGGAACGGATTAAAATGAAATAGCGGCAAAGGAATTTGCCATGACTTCTAGTAACGCAAAGGTCCAAATTAATCCAAATTATCTATACCCTGTAAAAAAGCAGTCCGGAAAACTTTTCCGGGCTGCTTTTTTAGCCTATAATAACTCGCTCTTTTGGATAATGATAATTTGGCTTTTTCTCTTTGCCGCCTATTATGAATAAGAAAGAGGTTAATCCTATTCTTCCAATAAACATTAAGGCCATTATGATGCATTTGCCGATAGTTGACAGCTCAGGTGTAATTCCCAAAGATAATCCTGTGGTACCAAAAGCTGAGCATACCTCGAATATAATTTCAACAAGCTCCGCATGCCTTTCTGTAATGCTTAAAATGACTACAGAGAAGAAACACATTCCAATAGCAAGCAGAGTGATAGCAAGTGATTTCAAGACATCATCTTCATGAATTTCCCTTTTAAATATTTTTATATCCCGATTTCCTTTTGCAAAATGATAAATGAAAAGGATATTTACCGCAAATGTCGTTGTCCTGATGCCTCCTCCGACAGAGCTTGGGGATGCGCCAATGAACATTAAAATACTCATAATAATGAGTGTAGGCATTGTAAACTCATTTACATCCATGGTTGATAAACCGCCGCTCCGGGTAGTTGCGGATTGGAAAAACGCATAAAAAAGGCTTTCATGCCAGATCATTTTCTTAAAATACTGATTGAATTCCATAATAAGCAAAATTAAAGTCCCAAAAATAAGAAGAGCTGCATATGTAACAGTTGTCAGCTTTGTAAATAAAGAAAATCTGAAGGATTGTTCCTGATTCCATTTATTGCGGAATAGATATTCCTTTAATTCGATAAGAACAGGAAAGCCTATAGCTCCTAAAGTAATCAGGATAATATTGATCAGCTGCACGAAATAATCGCCGGCAAATGGTTTGAGCGATGCTCCTGTAATATCCATGCCGCCATTAGTTGTGGCACTGACAGATGCGAACAATGCATGCAGAAATGCCTCATCCCATGATGGATAATATTTAAGAAAATGAAAGCCAAGAATCAGTGCACCAAGCGTTTCAATCACCAATATTATTTTAATAATTTCTTTCACTAAATGCACAAGCCCTGACAAAGAATACTGATTATGATCCACCATAATGAGGCGGCGCCCTCTTAATCCAATCCTGCGGCCCAGCAGAAGCCAAAAGAAAGTGCCCAGTGCCATGATCCCTATTCCGCCAAACTGAAGTATGAACATAATAACAAAATATCCAAACACACTATAAGTATCTGATATATTTACTACTGTCAGTCCGGTTACACTGACTGCACTTACTGCAGTAAAGACAGTATCAATAAATGCAATCTCAACACCCGGCTTATGTACGGCCGGTATACTTAATAAAAGTACCGATACAGATACTGCCAATAAATAATATCCGGATATTACTTGGGCAGGTGTTAGTTTATCCAGCCAATGTCTTATGTCCTTCCACATATCCTACCTGTCCCCTTTAAAATTTTCTAACCCTTATCATAATGAATATACCCTCTTTTTAAAAGAGATATTAGAAAATTTGCAGGAAGTTTTTTAAAAAAGGCTATTTTGGGAAGGTTGTTTGTATTTTTACTGAGTTCATTGTTTTCCGATTAGGCTTATTTAACCTTCCGGGGGAGCAGCTGAGGAGCTGAGCCTTCTTTAGCGGAAATCAGCAGATAACATTGACAAGCAAAAAACAACAATCTATACGAAAAGAATCTTTAATTATATATAATAAAGTCAAAAACCAAAGGGAGATATAATATGCTGCTGCCTGATTTGGCTGAAAAGATCATTGCTGAAGTTCGCCAGTTCCTTCAAGAAGATATCATTGTTGCCAATACCTCAGGAGTCATTATTGCAAGTACTGACTCTGACAGAATAGGCAATTTTCATGAAGGAGCTTTGCTTACGATAAAACATAAAGAAAAGCTGATTATCACCAGGAAGGATCAATCACGCCTGCAGGGGGTAAAAGCGGGCATTAACCTGCCGATCTTTTTTAAAGGAGAGACAGTTGGAGTTATTGGCATTACCGGAAATCCCGATGAAATTTCCCCGTTTGCAGAAATCATTCGCAAACTGACAGAATTGTTTATCAGTGAAAGTTACTTTGCAGAGCAGCTCGATTGGCAGGCACGTGCAATGGAGAGTTTTATGTTTGACTGGCTGCAGACTAAAGAGTGGGATCCCGCATTTAAAGAACGGGCTCATTTGCTGAAAATAAATCTCTCAGAAGATAGACAGGTTTCTATCGCGGAATTCAGGCAAACTGGACAATTGCTTCATCGTGACCTTTGGAATAGAATTTTATCCTGGAAAGAAGCGGGTCCGAATGATATCCTGATTCGCTGGGGCAATGATCGAATTGTCCTTTTAGCCGGGGTTTCTTCAGCAGAAAAAGAACAGAGCTTAAGGGAAAAGGTCAGACGCTTCCATCGTTTTCTGGAAGACCTTCTCGCTGCCAAAGTAAGTATTGGCACAGGTAAACCTTTACCTCCCTTCAGTTTGTCCGAATCATTTATGCAGGCAGAACGAGCTTTGAAAATCGCCAAAAACCGCGAAACTATCATATTTGACCAGGATTTGACCATTGAAATGATATTTGATGACCTTTCACCGGAAACTAAGAAGGACTTCATTGAAAGAACGATTGGCACATTTTTAAATGAACAGGATCTTATGGAAACACTTAAGGAGCTGTTCAGGCAAAATCACTCTTTGAAAAATACTGCTGAGGCTCTGCATATACATATTAACACCCTTCATTACAGGCTCAGGAAAATATCTGATCTTTCAGGACTTTATATCTCAAATTTGAATGATTTAATGAAATTATTTATAGCTGTAAAACTTTTGGAGGAAAACACAAAAATTAATTAAGATATTCCTTAATATTTATATAATTATCCATAGCAGGGGATTCCCTGCTTTTTTTATACTTAAAGAATAGATATTGTTATCCTGCTATTAAAGGAGAGGATCTGCTTGATCGACGTTCAAATAAAAGAAAAATTAATTGCCGTTGTTGGTGAAGAGAATTATGATGAATCAAAAGCTGGGCGGCTCGTGTACTCTTATGATGCAACCCCCAATTTCCAATCTATGCCCGATGCGGTGATCAGTCCGCGAAATGCACAGGAAATTTCCAAAATTCTCAAAATTTGCAGCAGCAAGGGAATTCCAATCGTACCAAGAGGATCAGGCACCAATTTATGTGCAGGCACCTGCCCTACAGAAGGAGGAATTGTACTTCTGTTTAAGCATATGAATAAAATTATTGAAATCGATCAGGAAAACCTTACAGTTACGGTACAGCCTGGTGTCATCACACTTGATATGATTAATCATGTTGAAGCAAAAGGACTTTTTTATCCTCCCGATCCAAGTTCAATGAAAATAAGCACAATCGGCGGAAACATCAATGAAAATTCAGGCGGACTCCGAGGATTGAAATATGGCGTTACAAGGGACTATGTGATGGGGCTGGAAGCTGTACTTGCAAACGGAGACATTATCAGAACGGGTGGCAAGCTTGCAAAAGACGTGGCAGGATATGATTTTACCAGGCTGCTTGTTGGGTCTGAAGGAACTTTAGGGATTATTACAGAAGCCACATTAAAATTAATCCCGCTTCCTGAAGCAAAAAAAACAATGCTTGCTCTCTTTCAGGATCTGGAACAAGCTGCAAAATCCGTCTCAAAGATTATCGCGGGCAAAATCATTCCTGCCACTCTGGAATTTTTAGATCAGCCTACACTAAAAGCAGTAGAGGACTTCGCTCAAATCGGATTGCCAACCGATGTTAAAGCTGTTCTTCTTATCGAACAGGATGGGCCGGTTGACGTTGTTGTTAAGGATATGCAAAAAATGGCGGAAATCTGTCAGGAGCAAGGTGCTGTTTCAGTGCAGCTTGCAAAATCCGAACAGGAAGCCGAAGCTTTAAGAACTGCAAGACGTGCCGCCTTATCGGCTCTTGCTCGCCTAAAGCCGACAACCATTCTTGAAGATGCTACAGTGCCAAGATCTGAAATTGCCAATATGGTAAAAGCCATCAATGAAATTTCCGAGAAGTACGATCTTTCAATCTGTACTTTTGGCCATGCCGGAGATGGCAACCTGCATCCAACATGCCCTGCAGATGCAAGGGATAAAAATGAAATGGAACGTGTTGAAAAAGCCTTCGAAGAGATTTTTATTAAAGCGATAGAACTGGGAGGAACAATTACAGGCGAACATGGAGTGGGGGTCATGAAAGCGCCTTATCTTGAACTGAAACTTGGCCAGGCAGGAATTAATGCCATGAAAGCGGTAAAAACAAGTTTAGACCCTAATAATATTTTAAATCCAGGCAAAATTTTTGCCAAGGACAACAGGAAACGTGTGGTGGTTACACGATGACAACATTAAAAGAGCAGAAAGTTATTCAGGATGAATTTGCGAAGCGAATGGATGAAGACGAGCTATTGAATTGCATGCGCTGTGGTTTCTGCCTCCCATCATGCCCCACTTATGTCGAATCCGGCTATAAAGAATCTCACTCCCCAAGGGGGCGGATTGCGCTAATGAAAGCTGTTGCTGACGGTTTGATTGAACCGGACGAAGATGTAGAGAGATCACTCGATCTTTGTCTTGGCTGCCGTGCATGTGAGCCTGTATGTCCTTCTGGGGTTAAGTATGGACACTTACTTGAAGATGCGAGGGATATCATTAATCAGAATAAGAAACACTCCCTGCCGGTCAGAGCAGTTCGCAATTTGGTCTTTGAAGGCCTTTTCCCCCATCAGAACAGAATGAGGGCAGCTGCTGGGCTTGTTGGTTTCTATCAGCGCTCAGGCCTGCAGGCAGCCGCCAGAAAATCTGGGATTCTGAATTGGCTTCCTGAAAATCTCAGCGCGATGGAAAAGGTACTTCCTCAAGTACCGAAATTAAAAGAAATGAAAAACAGGCCATCCTATCTCTCAGCAGATAAGCCGGTAAAGAAAGTAGCCTTTTTTACAGGGTGCTTAATGGATACGATGTTCATGGAAACAAATAATGCAACAATAAAACTTCTCCAGCTTGCCGGATGTGAAATTCATATTCCTGGAAATCAAGCTTGCTGCGGTGCTCTTCACGGTCATAGCGGCGAAAAAGAGACAGCTAAAGATCTGGCTAAGAGGAACATAGAAGCCTTTGAAAAACTGGAAGCAGATTATATCATCACAAATGCAGGCGGATGCGGGGCATTCCTTATTGACTACGGGCACCTCCTTAAAGATGACAGGGAATGGCATGAAAGAGCAGTAAAGTTTTCGGAAAAACTTAAAGATATAAGCCAAATTCTTTATGAACTTGAATTTCATAAAAAAGTTTATCTTAAGCTGCCTGGACAGATCGTAACCTATCAGGATTCATGCCATTTGCGCAATGTCATGAAAACCGCCATAGCACCCCGTACCCTTCTGAATTCAATCGAGGGCGTTGAATTCAGAGAAATGAAGGATGCAGACAGATGCTGCGGTTCTGCCGGTATTTATAATATTGTTGAATCTGAAATGTCTATGCAAATACTTGATCATAAAATGATTCAGGCCAAATCTGCAAATGCTGCAATGATTGTAACCTCTAATCCAGGCTGTCTTCTTCAGATGAAGCTGGGGATCGAGCGTGAAAGGTTGCAGCATAAGATTAAAGCAGTGCATATCGCAGACATCCTGTTAGAGGCTGCCAGTGAAAAATAAACCTGCTGCATATGCCGAAATTTTACCACTTATGAAACCCCCTTTTTAATTCATACTAGAAATACAGAGGGATTGTAACTCTGTAAGACCAATTAAAAGGAGTTGAATACAATGGCAAGAAGCAGCAATAAACTTTTAGTTCCTGGTATTGAACAATACATGGACCAGGTTAAATATGAAATTGCCCAGGAATTTGGTGTTCAATTAGGCTCTGATACGGTATCCCGGGCTAATGGGTCTGTTGGAGGAGAAATTACTAAACGTCTTGTCCAGCAAGCTCAGGCTCAAATGTCCGGGCATAATAATCAATAACAACTTCATATAAATGGAAAAGGTCCGGAGCATGCTCCGGACTTTGCTTTTCTTTTATCGTTTTCCTCTCTCCTGGTGTTTCCCTTGTTTATTTCCGCCGTGGTTATTTCGTTGGTCCCTTTCTTGATGCTTTCCCTCAGGACCGTTTCCGCCACTTTTATTCCACTGTTTTTTATCATCTTTATGATTTCTGTCAGGTTTACCCTTTTTTTCATTATCCGGCGCCGTGCGGCGAAATTGATTTTGATTATTTTGAGCTTTCCCCCTATAATCTTTCTGATGTTTCTTATCTATATTATTTTGTCTATACTCATGCTTATTTTGATTGTGACTGCCATTTTCGTTCATTTGGCTGTTTTTTCCGCTGTTTTTCTTAACTTTGTTATTGTGCTGATTTTCGGATTTCTTACTCTGCCCTGGAACAGCTGGCTTTTTTTCCTTCTCTTTCTCTACACTAAGCTCTTCTTTTTTTATTTGGCTTTGTTGTGTTTTAGCAGACTTTTTTGGAGAATTTGACGGTTTATCAGCCTGTTTATTTTGATTCACCGGCTCAGATATTTTCTTATTGACACCGTCAGCCTTTATTTTATTTTCTTTATATAAACCAGGCGACAGTCCTTTATCAATAGCTTCGTCTCTTTCCTCTTTGCTTGCTTCCAATAAAGTTACTTCAAGCTGCTCTTTTTGTGCAGCTAGTTTTATATCTGCTAACTCTTTCTGAATACGCTCATCCGCTTTATTATTCTGATCTGTATAAACGGCAGCAATGACTACTTCCTTGTTTTCCTTAAAATAGCCCTGCTCCTTTATCTGGAGAAGAATTTTGTCAGCTACTTCATGAATACTGTTCTTTTTCCAGTCCTTTATATTCTGTATAATCCGTTTTCCTTCTTCATTGTAAGGAACAAGTTTCACTACCTGATATTCCTGATTGACCCCTAATTCAATGCTTGGATTAACGTCTATTGACATATAAGCGTAAACTTCGTCCTTTTGTAATAAGGGCAGAAAAGACACAATTGCGAGCATGATCGCAAATACTGCTGCCATTATTCCTTTTCCTCTTGATAAACTAAGGATAGGTAATAGACGCGACAACATTCCGTTTTTCAGTTCTATTGGGAAGAATACAATTTCCTGGCCTATTGCGTAAGCACGATTTTGTTTTCGGGCACGCAGAAATTCTCCTTCCGGGGTTAATAGTGTTAAAAAACGTTCGTTAATTTCCATGATTATACCTGTTTTCACGTTTCTAACACCCCTTTGATATAATCCTTTAAAAAGACATAATCGCCAGTTAATATCAATGATATGGCAATTATATATTTTCTATTTCTCTCTATTGTTTTTCTGCTTAAAGATACATAACCCTCCAGCTGCTTAATCGGCAGCTTTTTTTTATCCAAAAGAATACTTTTAAGTTCTTCATTTTCAACCAGAATTTTAGCAACTGTCATGGCATTTTTTCGTGCATCCGCATGTTTGGGGGACTGTTCGATCAGATCACTGAATGTCAGGCCGAATTCCTGAAGAATTTGCGTAAACTGGATAATTTCTTCTTTCCTCAGTTGTTCATCTGTTTTTTTTCTGTAGTCTTCAATGGACAATTCGTCTTCTATTGCCGAACCGGCCGTATCATCATCTTCAGGATTAGAAACTCCATTAAAACTGAGATTCTGAAATTTGGATTGTTTACGAATATAATCAATAACGCGCCTTTTAATCAGAACTTCAGAAAAACTGATGAGTGAACTGCCCTTATCTGGACTGTACTTTTGAATGGCTTCATTAAAAGCTATGAGGCCTATGCTAAATTCATCATCAGATTCATGAATATACCTTTTGCAGACTGATGATACGGTTTTTGCAATAAATGGCTTGTATGATTCTATTAGCTCATTATTTAATGCTGCATTTCCCTGCTGTATTAACTCTACCGTTTCTTCGAGCGATTTTTTTCGCTTTTTCGGCATAAACAATAAACCCAGCAATAGCCCCACCTCTTTTCAAAAAACATTATATCATACGGTGTCCATTCGTATTATGGATAGGGGCTATTGTAAAAGTATTGTAAAAGCTTTAATTCTCTATAAGATTTCACCTCATGATTTAAGTTATAGCGGCCGCTTGTTCATTACAACTGTACGGATTCATGAAGCAGGTTTGTGGGGGTAATGGAGGAAAATATAAAAAAAAGCCTTAACATCACTAAAGCACCAGTGTGTCAAAGCTTTTTCATTAAATTAACTTAAGTACTAACAGCCCGCTTTCTTAATTTTAGGATCAGCCACCTGACCAACAGGCCAGTTGCAACACCAGGAATAACAAAGAGCATGGGAAGAAAGACCGGACCAAAAAAAACCCCAAACAATTTCAGCCTAGTTGAGTACATAAGTCCTACAGTGACAAAATAGGCACTGAATACAAAAGGAAGGAATGATAATTCTTCCTTTTCCGGCATTGCACTGCGGTATGCATCCCACATTGCAAACATATAAAGACAAGGATAAAACATGAGCCACTGATAATTAAGGACATGAACAGCTTTATCAATTTCTCCCATGAAACTAAACATGATAGACGAATTAAAATGGCTGTATACATTAATGATAAATTCAAGGACAACAAACAATGTCCCCTTCCACAGCTGCCCCACCAATAATTGGCTAAAACCTGGCAATGCAATACTCCAAAAAACTGCTTCTAGTTTACTGAGTTTTTTCATTTCATTACCACCAGCTACAAGTCGATAACTTTATTGTGCTCCGAATATTGGCCAATTATCAATTAATTTTCCAGCTTTTTTCCTAATACACATTCATAGGAGTGAAAAAGGACTCCTTCATCGGAAGGAGCCTTCATAAGGTTTTAGGAATTATCATTCCGTTTTTCTGTGTTCTTTTCTTCGCCATCTCTTTTTACAATTTTTAATAAGTCCTCCAGAATAGCTGCCAGATCCTCTCTGCTGTATGATTTAGCATCTGAGGATTGAAGCTGATTATTGTCATCATCATTATCGTTATTCCAGTTTCTGTCCACTCTTTCTTCTAGCAGGTAAGCAGGCACTAAGTGGCCATCCGGTGTGGCATACATTTTATTTAAACGCCGTGTATCCCTGTCAAAAAAGCTATATACAACAGGTATCACAAATAGCGTCAAAAACGTACTGCTAATCAGCCCGCCAATCAGCGTAATTCCCATCGGCTGGTTAATTTCTGTTCCTTCACCAATACCAAGAGCCAGAGGCACCAGTCCAAGTATAGTAGTTAAGGCTGTCATAAATATTGGCCTTGCACGGTCCTTAACTGAAATAATTATGGCATCATAGCTTTTAAGACCCTGTTCTTTCTTTTGGTTAATATAATCAACAATAACTATTGCATTATTAACGACAATTCCTGCAAGCACAATTATCCCGATTATGGCTGTTAAACTGATCGGTGTTTGGGTTATAGTAAGAGCAATTGCCACCCCTATCACCATGAGCGGCACAGTAACCATGATAACTAACGGATACTTCAGCGATTCAAATTGAGCTGCCATGACAAGATAGATAAATACGATTGCCAGTACAAATGCGAGAATCAGATCATCAATTGATGATTCCAGTAATTCCCGGTCACCGCTGAAAACAACCTCTGTTTCGTCCGGCAAGTCCAGATCAGCAATTTCTTTATCCACTTCTTTTGATATGGCACCCATGTTTGTAGAAGACTTGTACTTTAATGTAAATTGGACAGCATCCTGCTGATTAATGCGCTGTATATTTACCGGTCCTTCTCCCCGCTCTATATTGGTTACATCACTTAGAGCAGCGTAATTGCCATCAGGCTTTTTAATAAGCAATTTCTTCAAATTCTCTATATCCTGTGTGACTTCCCGATCGTACTCTACAAAAACGCCGTATATATTGGATTCTTCATCTATCATTTGTGTAGCACGATTGCCCCGGGTAACATCATTTACTGCCATTGCCACTTGGGCTGGAGCCAGCCCCTGCTCAAGAGCCTTATCACGATCCACAGTAATTTGAATCTCTTCAATGGTATCCATAAGATCAGTCGACAATTCGGTTACATCATCAAGGTTTTTCAGTGCATTATAAATTTTATCTACATTTTCCTTTAAACGGTTTGGATCTGTATCCCTCACACTGAAGGTCAGTGTATTAGGCGATGTACCTGCTGTTGATTGGGTATTAAACGAGAGTTCTGCAGTTGTATTTACCTTTGATGCAGCACTTTCCAGATCTTTTTTTACATCATCTGCAAATTCAAACGTAGACCTTTCCCTCTTGTCCAGCTCCTTCATCTTGATATACACTTCTGCGATATTGGCATTTTTCGAACCACGAAAGGATCCTTCCTGTGTAGTTCCGATGAGGCTGACAAATGTATCAATATCCTCTTCATTCTTTAATTCTTCCTCTAAAGCCGAGATAACCTTTTCTGTTTCTGAAAGTGCAGTACCGTTCTCAAGCTCCACTCTTACCGTAAAGAAGCCTTCATCTGCATTTGGGAGAAATTGTGTGCCTACCGTGGTCATTCCATAGCTCCCCGCTGCCAGCAACAGCATGGTAATAGCTATGACCGCTGCACGATTCCGCAAAGCCCACTTAATTGATTTTTCAAGTGAACGCATTGAGCCTGTTTCCTGCCTTCTTGCTTCCATGTTGGTTTTTGGAGCCTTCAGCAGCCTGCCCGCAAGCATCGGGACAACTGTCAGGGCAACAGCCAGAGATGCAAATAAGCTAAAGGAAATGGTCAGAGCAAACTCCTTAAACAATTCACCAATGATGCCAGTTATAAATACTACGGGAAGGAATACTGCAACTGTCGTAAGTGTGGAGGCAGTAATTGCACCTCCTACTTCTTTTGCCCCTTCACTTGCAGCCGTTTTAGGATCTTTTCCCATTGATAAATGGCGGTAAATATTCTCTATAACAACAATGGAATTATCCACAAGCATTCCTATTCCAAGTGCCAATCCTCCGAGAGTCATAATGTTTAAGGTGAAATCGGAAAAATACATTAAAACAAATGTAAAAATAACTGAATAAGGAATAGAGATGCCAATGATGAGCGGACTTTTAACATTTTTCAAGAAGAAAAACAGGACAATCATGGCAAAAATACCGCCGAGAATCAATGAATTGGAGATATTTCCTATTGCAAGATTTATGTAATCTCCCTGGTCAAAAAGTATTTCTGATTCAATATTTTTAAACTGTTCCTTTTCAAGAAGAGTATCCAATTGTTTTATAAATTGATCTGAAACCTCTGCTGTATTAGCATCTGACTGCTGCAGAACACTAAGCAGGACAGATGGAGCCTGGTTTGTGCGGGTAATAGTGCGATCATCCTGGCTGGTCAGCTGAACCTCCGAGATGTCGTCAAGGCTTACTTTATTTCCTGATGCGGGGTCAACTGTTACTGTTAGCTTTTTCAGAGTGTCAAGAGAATCAATGGAACTGATAATTCTGGTTGTCAGCTCTTTTCCCTCAGTCAAAACCGGATCACCAAGGGATAAACCGCCTGGCGGTAAGGGCTCGATGCCCGCAGCCGCCATAACAAAGCGATGTTTTCGGAACTTCTGAAAGAGGTTTCGAAAGGGAAGCGTACTGTAGAAGGCGAAGCCAGATACAGTCGGGTTCTAGGGGGTTCGATGCCCCCGTAAACCCGTCAAAATGCTTTACATAGTCATTTCGACAAGAAGCTTTCGAGAAGAAAGTATCGGAGAAATGGCGTTTTGCAGAAAAGCTTTGCTTTCTGCAATCGGCTTGTGACGATGCCTGAACAAGGCGTTTTCTTTTATTTTTACAGAACATAATTCTTGTTATAATAAACCATAGAAAGGAAGATGGTAGATGTATTCTATCCAGTTTGGGCAACAAACGATACCGTACACACTTTCAAGAAGTTCGCGTCGTAAAACGTTATCTATTTCTCTTGATCAGCATGGCGTATCCGTTATTTCTCCTGCTGCAGTAGATGTTACAAAGATTGAGTCCACTTTACATAAAAAAGTTGCTTGGATTATAAAACAACTAGCTGTTTTTAAGTAAATGAATACATCCATCTGCCAGCAACCACAACAAAAGAAGAAATCATTGACCTGAAATTCCTTAAAGGCTTGATTACAGGGTTGCTGTCATAGACCGCAAGGTAGATATTTAATACATGAGATGTTAGCCGAAAAAGGCTTTTTTTATTGTTTATTTTTACCTAAACTAATTTATAGGTAGAAATTTTACATATAAGGGAGAGAAAGACATGAAGAGGATTTGGGCAGAAGACGAGCTATTAGAACATTTTACCCTGTTTAATATCGAGCGTAAATTAATCGGAAACAAGACTGGTGCAAGTCGACTTGGTTTTACCGTATTATTAAAGTATTTTCAACGCAGTGCTATATTCCCAACTAAAAAAATTGAAATACCAAGGACAGTTGTTGAGTATATTGCGAACCAACTCAAGCTGCCCCCTGATCTATTCGACGAATATCGTTGGGGAGCTGAAGAAAGAAATTATACCTACCATAGAAAGCAAATTCGAGATTTCTTTGGTTTTCAGGAACTCACCGGTACAGATAATAAACGTCTTGAACAATAGTTAGAAGAACAAGTTCCATTTACACACGATACAGACTATTTAACAAACCAAGCATATAGTCTTTTTCGCAAGTGGAAAGTAGAACCACCATCTGATGAGAGATTGAAGCGAAAAATTCCGACATGATGAAGGAAATGCGAAGAATAGCCAAAAATGCTCTTTTTCCCTCCACTATATTTACTTTAATCATTATAATAATCCCCCTGTTAATCTTTCTTTTTTCCTACAGAATGGATTTTATTAACAAATCATAAGTATCAAAACAGTTTATTATTGGTAAAAATAGATTTGGGCCATTAAGAGAGTTTCCCTTTCTGTCTGTTCGATATATTGACTATCAAACTAATAACTTACCAAATTCTAAGATATCACATAGAAAATGTTTGTAACGATGCTACTATATACCTCTTAAGCATTTTGTGAAATTTTAGAAATATGAACTATCAAATTACCAAAAATCATATTTTTTGTAACATCGCACTCGATGAAGTTGATATTTATTTTTACTAACTTTATAGTTTACCAAAAGTTATTACCAGAAGTATTACCAAATACATTTACAAAAAATAGACCTCCTGTACAATAAAACCATACTATTGCACAGGAGGATTTTTATGATTATTGGATATGCCCGTGTTTCCACGACGGATCAGAACTTAGACAGACAACTTAGTATGCTAAAAGAATATGGCTGCAAAAAGATAATTGAAGAGAAATTTTCTGGTACGGTGAAAGACCGTAAAGGACTGAAGACTTTAATGAATGTGATTCGAGCAAATGATATCGTTGTTGTTGAGAGTATTTCACGTTTAGGTCGTAAAACGATTGATATTCTAACCATCATTCAAGAGTTTGAAGACATGAGAGTTCAATTTGTTTCTTTGAAAGAAAATATGGATACACGAACGCCAACAGGAAAGGCTATGTTTCAAATGATGTGTGTTATTGCCGAATTGGAACGGAATCTCATCGCTGAACGGGTAAAAGAGGGATTGGAAGCAAGTAAGAATCGTGGAAAAAAGCTTGGGAGACCGAAGATCGACAAGGATAAAATAGCCTTGGCTTTACGAATGTATGACAGTAAGGAATACTCTGTAAAAGAAATTATAGATGGAACCGGTATTTCACAAGGCTCTTTATACAGGGCTATTCAGAAACGGACCCTAGAAACAACATAAGGAGCATGTACTTTACTCGTGTGTTCCCCATCATCTCTCCATTTATCTGCTACTTTGCGGTCTATGACAGTAACCCTGTGACTAGGCCATTAAGGAAAGCTTTTGTTAAGTTATTCTCTGTCTGAAGCTGCATAGTTTTTTGCTTTGAGCCTTACGACTTGTAATAACCAGGCATCATTTCTCCAAGAACCTTACTTTTTTTGAGGTCCCTCTCCTTCCGATAACTTCTTTGCCTTCATCCGTAACAATTCTTCTGTTCTAACAATAAATTCTTGTTTAGGTTTTAAACTTTTCAATTCACTTAATGCCTCAACTATGTTCATATAATCATCTCCTTACAAATTTAGTGGAGTCTTTAACCATCTATATATTATTCGTTTTAATGCACTGTAAAGTTACATTATTAGTGATTGATTTTTATACTAAATTCAAACCCTTTACTATTATTCATTATTATTAATTGATGTTTTTATCAAGGAAAAGATAGACATAAAAAATCCTGTAAAGAAGAATCCAGTAGTAAGTTGCCAACTAAAAGAAAAATAAGAAATTAGGGTGGATATAAACATAAATAATAGCCATATTATTGGACTAGCACTAAAACTATCCATGTATTTCACTCCTTAATTTCCACAATGGAAACATCAAAAATATTGTTCTCCTCTATATTTATTACCTCTCTATTAAAATAATTCCTCCTAAAGAAAGTTGCCATATTGGCAACTTTTTTTAGAAATTAGTTTATTCTATTTCACAACAACTGTTGCTTTATTAGATACCCATCCAGTGCCATCAGCATCGTATACAACTGCAGATACGTAGAATGTTCCTCTACTGCTATATCCCATCGAGCTTGATGGAAAGGCAACGTTTCTATCATGAGTATAGATTGAAAAAGAACTACCATTACCTTTATTAACCCTTATATTATATGGGGCTTTTGATACACTATGATAGAGATTCACATTTGCCCAACTACCTGCTGAAATGGTTTGTGAAGAAGGAGAGAGTGATGGAGCCGCTTGAACTTCTACTTCTCCTTTTTCATCTACAGGAGTTGCAGCAAAAGCTGGTAATGATGCTGACAAGAGTGAAATACCTAGAATTGCTGAACCAATAATTTTTTTCATTTTTTTCATAAGAATTACCTCATATTTTCTTAATGTTTTATATATTCTATAAATTCAGAGTAATTCCTTCTAAATTTTAAAAAAAATGTAAAATTATTCTTTTTCTCCTCCGTTCTCTTCCCAGTATATGTCTGAAAATACATCTGCAAATGCATCTGTAGTTCTTCCTAATTCATCCAGCGTGTTGTCAACGCCTCCTATTTCAACTAACAAAGCCCTGTTGGATACATCTTGATTATAAACTCCGTTTCCATCTAATCGATTTTTTAAGAATACTCCTCTACTAATGCCAGGGAAGCGCTTTTCTAATTCAGTATTAATTTTTTTTACAAATTCTAGGTTTTCTTCATAATTTTCATTTTCTTTACCCACTATAAAATATAACTTCGCATAGGATTTACCATCAATTACTTTTGTGGTAACATCCTTCCTGGCAGAATCTCTGTGAATATCAATAAAATATTTAAGATTTTTATTTTCCGCTACCGCTTCTTGAATAACTTCATTTGATAACTCATAGGAGGCAGTATAATCCCATTTTCGCTCTAATAATTTTTTATTAATATTAGTTTTATTATGTTCTACACCGATCCCTGCACCCATTAATTGTTGATTTAATCTACTTCCTAAAGCAACCACATTCGCCCTTTCATCAGAACTTACGGCTTCATTTGCTTTGGACGTATTCTTTAGTAAAGGCAGAAAAGACTCGAGGTTATGAGTATGATAAACAAACACATCAGGTTCTTTGTTTGGCAATGGTTTTTTATCTCCGTTGTCAAAATTATTTTGAAGCTCCTCTTCAATTACCTCTTTTTCTTTAAGAAGAACTTCTAAGGGCGGAGCAGATTCATAAGGTAGTGTTGATAGGTCAGTTCCCTCTCCTGCAACTACGATCTCTGTATCATAAAAATTCAACCCTGGAAGTTCATTCCCTAAAAAGCTTCTAGTATCTCTGGGTTTTATATTAGTAGCAAGCTCAAATAAGATTTCTGATATTGGTGGAATCGCAAATGCTTCATCTGATGAAAAAAACATGTGATTTTCTGCTCTAACAAATTGTACAAATAAATTTTCTGATTCTATTCCTGATAAGGTTTTCTGGATATTTTCTGATGAGAGCCCCAAATTAATAATCAGTGAAAATACTAATGTTGCTATTACTATCATTGAAAAAATAATAGTTTTAAATTTAAAAGTAATGATTGAGAATTTATTATCTCTATAAAGATTACTTTTCATTTAAATTTCACCGCCCTTTAATCTAGGATATGAAAACTTTTTCAATGATATGATATGATATTCTCTACTATTTTTTTCTAACAATTAAGTTAATTAGTAGAAACTCCCCACACCTATTCAATAGTAAGGAATAAAAAAACCCCTCTACTTTAAGTGAGGGTTTAATGGTCATTTTTTTCTATTGCCTATTCCAATATTCCTTCCAAACGGCCGTAACTTTATTTGGAATACGATTCGGCAAGTATAGATTTGGGGAATACATAAATGAATTCCATTCTACAAGGCGTAGTCACAGGGTTGTTGCTGTAGTCCGTCAGATCATTCACATAAAATGTATATTCCGCTTTACATTTACCTTATCTGCTCCCCACATGACATACCAAAAATGGTGTTTGATAGTAAAAATTCTCCTTTGTTGTAAGGAATGAGTTTTGGTTACTGTAAATTAGTATGAATAGGCTGCTTGTTAACTAGGTTATGGTAACCCAATAAATGGACGTTTATGGACCTAACGTACCTATCTGGTAACAGGAAACAGTGACTTGTTTCATTTATTTCAGGAATGATTGCCATTGATAGGATAACTTATTAAGAGTGACCAAACAGTAAGTTTCATTTTTGGAAATGAACGTTCTTCCATAGTTTTAAAACCAAAATGTTCATACAAACCAACATTTAACGGGGTTAAGGTTTCAGTGTAAACTGATATGTTTTGCATTTGTGCTTCTGAAATAAATGGTTCTATTAATTTTGTAGATAATCCTTTCCCTTGAAAATCAGGATGTACTCCAATTGACTCTAATTTATAATGGATATTTGGAGCATATTTTTTCTCCAAAGTAGCGAAGGAGGAAAAGACTGAGAAAACCTTAAATAGTTTGATAGCAAACGGAGAAAAAAACAATTTCGTCATAGAAAATAAAACTCTTATAGGTGAATTTATTTTAGATTTAGCGTTAGTATTATGTGGAATAGCCCATACTGCAACTGCTTGAACGGGATAACCAATACCATATACATTTTTTTTATTGATAAAAACACTAAGAAATACTCGGAAAAATTTTTCTAAATACTTCCTCCTCTTTTTCTCATTATTATATAAATAAACCCAAAGTGGATCATAAAAAAAGGCTTTGCTCATTACATCCACTGCATTGGCTAAATCATTATGTGTAAGAAGACGTATCTCCCTTAATTGCATTAATTTTTCCTCCTCCATCGCTTGTTATTATTAGTATATTGGCTGTTCCAAAAAATTAACCAATATCATTTTGTATCTTAAACCTGTTACTAAAAAAAAAACAGTATATGCCATAAACCTGCCCGTTAGTTTCTGTAGTGCTTATTGGGGTCCCAACAACATTTTGACGTTAAACCCACGTTAAGACATTTAATGGAAATAAATTAGCGTATTTTCTCACTCTAAGACCATTCCCTTTAAGGTAGATAGTCTTGTCAAAAGGGAATTAGTTTTAGGGATGAAATAAGGGAGTAAAAATAGTAGGTTTTGTGAATATCAAAAAGTTAGTATTCAAACTCCCTTAAACGATCATTATAGGTAAATCCCTTATTTATCAAAGGTTACATCCTTAGCGTGAGAAATATGATAAAATGTTGGTGGTTCCCCTTTTTATTTAAAGAGTTGGAATAAGTCTACCCACTGTCGTAAATAAGTACTCCATTGTAATCTCGAAGTGGATAGATTAAATCTTTATATTATTCCAGAAAGCATAAAAATCTTCTAATCAAAGGATTCCATTCCACTTTTTCATAAGTCAACACTATCATGATAGGTACATGACAATTTGTTAAAAACTGCAAACAACGATTGCAGAGATTAAGCCTACAAGGAAATTAACAAGCAAAATGTTGGTGGCACCCCTATTCGCTTCGTTCTAATTCTTTTTTAATCCCATAAATAGTATTTCTGGAAATACCTGTTTCACGATGAATATTCATGACGGACTCATTTTGTTTTAACAGGCGAACAATCTCATTATAAATAAGACGATCTTTTCCTTTTGCTCCAGCATGATACTTCTTAGGCTTTCCTTTAAAAGCTCCATGCTCTTTTGCAATGGCAATTCCTTCACGCTGCGCGGTTCTAATTCGATTTCGTTCCTCTTCAACCATCCATGAAAGAAGAGTTAAAACTAAATCAGATACGAGCTGCCCCACACCCTCTAACTCTTTGTATTTTCGAGTATCAAGAATAGGCATATTTAATACCACAATATCAATCTCTTCATCCATGATTTTCTTCCACTCATTACGAATTTCTTGCTTATTGCGTCCGAATCGGCTTAAATCATGAACAACTAGCACATCACCGAAGCGCATTTTTGAACGCATTTCTCGATACACTGCACGGGAAAAATCTTTACCTGATTGCTTTTCTGTATAGATTTTCTCGCAACCAAAGGCTTCAAGTTCCTTCAGCTGACGATCTAAATTTTGGTCAGCAGAGCTAACCCTCGCATAACCAAAAATCATTTCATTTCACCCTCCTTTATTGAACAACTTATAATGAACACACCTATGCCTTGATAATACTACACTTGAAATTGTTCATCTAGAGTCTACTTATAATGAACAAATAAAAAGCCGCCTTAAGGCGACTAGGTTATAAAAAAGGTTGCTCATTTTCTACCTGTGTTGCTAAACAATAGCGCCCTTTTCTTGAATAACTAATAAGCTAAGTTTTATTTATTAATCTTCATCAATCTCATCTTCAAATTCCCCAGAAAGGGAGGGAGAAAAAAATGAAAATGATCCAAAGCGCTTTAAGTTTAGAACCAACAGGATTAACAGAAAAAGTATTAATGGCAAACAAATGTGATTGTAAGGTCAATGCTGCTTGCTAATTAATAATAATATATAAAGCTGTTATTCCGATGTTTTTGGAATAACAGCTTTTATCTGTCCGAAATATGTAGTATCGTACTTTTAAACGTCCAATTGTTAAAGCATCTCCTAATAATATTACAAAAAATACCAATTACTTTGTGCGAGGTATCAGCTACGCTGGTTCCACTCCATAAAGCAATTACAGGTAAATACTTATTTCCAGAAAAGTGTTCAATTTTGCCTAGCGCTGACAGCAAATTTTTCCTGATTATTCTTAATAACGGGGAATAAATCTACCTTGTCCTTCAACTGACCCCGGAACATAATCTATCACGTCTACATAATAGGTACCTCCATACATCGAGTAAAATGAGGTATAGAAACTATCGACAGTACTAATAGAATATCTTTTTGGAGTCTTATACGAAGTACATTTTCCACTAGATGCACTGCATAGGCGTATACGAAAGTCAGACCCACTATAAATTTGTTTATAAGGATATATATAGACATGTACTGTTGCGCCATTGCTAATAGAACCTTTCCCATCCCATTTTCCATCCTGAGTTTTGAAGTGAAATGGAGTATAAAATCGATTATCCGATGCAAAAGATTTGTCCTGTGGGATTATTGCCATAATTAAGGATAAGGAAATAACAACAAATATTACTCTTACTTTTTTAAACATTTAACATACCCCCTTAATCTTTTGCAAAAGCTGACGAGAAAGGACTGACAACCAAGACTAACGCAAGAAAAAACAAGCTGTATTTTTGTTTTCAGTACCTCCAGTTTGTTAATCATCATCAATTATCAGTATATAAAACAAATAACAAAATAGTATTAAATATCGAATTTATTTTTAATAATTAAATATTCTAATAATTCATTTTTGTATTCAAGAATTTGGCTTTAAGAATTTGGCTTTAAGAACACGCATTATTTTGCTTTTCAATCTCTTGAAGCAATATTTTTACACCTTCAGGGCTTAACACAATTTTTCCTTTTCCGTATCTTTTGTTTTCTTGTGTGATCTTTCCCGTACTGGCACAAGCCATTTCATTTTTGTACTTTTGAAATATTAAATAAAACCTATGTCAAGAATATATAAAGAGGTGTGATTACGAGAAATAAAGTTTCAAAAAAACATCCGCCCGCACAACCTAAACAACCTTTAGACGCAAGTTGCTCTCCTGATTCATATAGATTTTCTCCTACATCCCAGCCGTTATCCTCTTCTTGCTCCTGGTTCATCCTTTTGCTATTATTTTTGTCTTCTTGCAAATGCTATTCCTACTTTCTAGTAAAGATTAAAGAAAAAAAGCAGCGATGACACTGCTTTATAAACGTTTTACTCGTCCATTAAAAGTATCTTTCCAGTATCCTTTTGTCATGTCCGCAATGGCAACACCTGTATTTGTTTGCGCACCAATAAACTTCCCATCACCAACATAAATACCGACATGACCATCTACTTTATAAGTATCAAAGAATACTAGATCACCAGGCTTCATTTCACTAGGAGAAACAGGTTTTCCTAAGTGTTTTAAAGTTTCTGTGCTGGTTGAAGTCAAAGGACCTAAATCTATACCTATTTGAGCGAACGCCCAATGTACAAAGCTCGAACAATCGAAACGTCCTGCTGCGATATCACTTTGATTTCGTCCGCCACCAAAGATATATTCAGAGTTTCCGATCCACTTCCGCCCGATATCTACAACCTCTACACCGGAAAGACCTTCTGAACCGCCGCCAATGGCAACATATCCTTTTACATAAGAATCAGCAAAGCCTAACACTTCTTCAACGTACCAGTCCGCATGATTATAAGCAAAAACAGCATCACGAATACGTCCATCAGCTGCACCGTTTGCAGCTAAGTATGCTGCTGCTGCGAAAATAGCATCTTCTAAATCATTTAGGTCAGCCTTGCCGTCTCCGTCTCCATCAACGCCATAGCCACCATACTTTGAAATGACAGAAAGGCTAGTAATTTCAGATTGTGAGATATTACCTTTCCCTAATCCACCACACGAAGGATGGCCCCATCCAACCCACGTACAAGGCATAAACTGGAGGTGCCCAGTTGCTCCCACGGGCGAAATCATAGGATGAATGGTTGAAAATCGCGTTTCTACGCGATGATGGGCTGCAAGTAAATTCCACGGCACACCGTATTCTTCTTGAGCTGCCTTATAGATTGGTATAAATGCATCCGGAATTTCATTTGCGCCGATTTCGGATATTTCTCCACCCCAGAACCCATCGCCTTCAGGCTTTGATTCTTCTCCACTGGATGCAATGATAAGGACCATTGCGACAGCAATTCCCATACATACGATTAATACCGCTACAGTTCCTAAAATGACTGGCCAACCTAATTTTAGAGTGACAGCTGTCCCGGCTTTTTGCGCAGCTTTCTTGACAACCTGTTTTCCAGCTTGTTTTGCAACTACCTTACCAGCTGTACCAGCAGTACTCTTTAAGGCTGAACTTCCATCTGTTTCATAATTGTTATTTGGATCGTTAGTTTGGGACATTTACTCTCACATCCTCTACCTTCCATTCGCCATCCACTTGCCGAATACCGACCAAATACCAATCTTCCGTTTCTGAAATTGTGCCATCAGTTGCCTTCGCTTCACCCATCACCATGACATTCCAGCGAACAACAGAACTGCTGGAATTAACAACAGGGGTAACACTTGTTTCTTTAACAGTTAAATAGGAACGATCAAGCGGCTCTCGTCTCATGTTTCGCTTCATTTTTTCATATAAAGCATCGGTCATATAGAGTTTTACGTTTTCTAAATATTCCTGGGGTTTCTCTGCATTGTACGTATGAAAGGCTGTAACAAATAGAACAGCAGTTGCTTTTGTTTGTTGCAAATCTTCTTTAGAAAAATTTTCGGTTTGATCGTACTTATTTACACTTTGAAATGGATCTTCTTCAGCTCCACTTGAAGTGCTGGAATCGGCTGTTTTTCGGCATGGAAATATTATTGGATTCAATTACATCCACTACATCCGCCTGGCTTAATTTGAAGTCCCTCAGTTTATCCTGGTCAAGCTCCACTCTTACTTCCTTAATGGCCGTTCCGGAGAGGTTAACACTTGCTACTCCCTCAATTTTAGCCAGCTCGAGATTCAGTTCGTCTGCAAGCTTTCTTAATGCTTCAGGTTCCTCTTCTCCACTAAGGGATAATTGAATTATCGGAAACTGGGCAGGATCAAATTTCATAAATCGCGTTTATCAGCTTCATCAGGAAGCTGTGTCTGATCCAGTCTTTGAATTACTTCACTTTGTATTTCATCAATATTTGTAGTCCATGAAAATTGCATTAAAATGAAGTTTGCGCTTTCCTGCGAGGTAGAGGTCAATGTTTTAATCCCCGGCAATGTTGCCAGATTTTCCTCAAGCGGCTTAGTTACTTTTTCCACCACTTCATCGGGACTTGCTCCAGGGTAGGAAGTTACTACAACTCCTACAGGAGGGTTAAGGTCTGGAATGAGTTTTAATGGAATATTTAAGAGGGAGACAACCCCTAAAATAAGCACTAAGAACATGGTAACCAATGTAAAAATTGGCCTTTTGATTGAAAAATCGCTTATTCGCACACTTTTCTGCTCCTTTCAATGACTGTATGGATAACTGACCTATGCATTTGGTAGAATAACACATTCTAACTATATTAAAGCAGGTACAGCGATGCAAGCAATCAGTGTGCTGTATGAGTAATCAATTTGCAGAATTTCTATCTCCAGAAAAAAAACGCTTCATCATAATAAATTACCGCGGTGAATTGATGAGGTTAATGATAAAAAAAGCTGCCGAGAGTTTCTCGACAGCCTGAGCAGCCTAATCAGCTGCTTTTCTTTGTAATTTTTCAATCTTAAAGCCAGTAAATCCATAGATTAAGGTGATTACAGGACTGAGCAGACAGAATAAGGCAAATGGAAGGTAAGCTGTTGTTTCTACACCTAATACTCCTGATAAAAATACTCCGCAGACACTCCAAGGAACTAATGGATTTACAACAGTGCCTGCATCTTCAAGAATTCTGGAAAGATTCTTTGGATGAAGCCCGGCTTTTTCAAAGGGCTCCCTGAAGGTATTTCCTGTTAAAAGAATTGAAAGGTACTGCTCGCCTAGCAGGAAATTAATTCCGACTGCTGTTCCTGCTGCTGCCGCTACTAGAGTTGACACCCGATTCAAAAACCGTTTGATTCCTTCAAGCAGAGCTGGAAGTATGCCAAGCTTAAAGAATAAACCGCCCATAGAAAGCGCGAGCAAAACCAGAGAAATAGAAAACATCATGCTTTCCATGCCGCCTCTTGATAAAAGGGCGTCAACTTCCTCTGAACCGCTTGTCGAAGCATATCCCGAAAACAGCAATGTCATAACTTTTTCAATGCCAAAGCTGCTTTGGACGATAACAGCTAAAATTAATGCGGATATAATGCCAGCAGACAGCGTAATAAAAGCTGATACTTTTTTCAGGGCCAATATAGCCAAAATCACAAAGGGAATTAGGGAGTACCAATGTACTAATCCCTCATCCAGTAAAACTTTTTTCAATTGGGCAATCTTTGAGAAATCAGACGCTGCTTCCGATGGTGATAGAAAAGCAAAGATTGCCAGTGAAATGATAAACGAAGGAATGGTTGTCCAGGCCATCGTCTTGATATGCTCAAATAAATCCACCTTAACTGTCGATGATGCCAGGTTGGTTGTGTCGGATAGGGGCGACATTTTATCACCAAAAAATGCACCTGAAATAACTGCACCAGCCGTAATTGCATCCGAGAGGCCCAATGCGGAACTGACTCCCATAAAGGCCACTCCCAATGTTGCAGCTGTTGTAAGTGAGCTTCCTATGCTCATTCCGATCACAGATGTTACCATAAATACAATGGCATAAAAGAACTTTCCATTGACAGCTTCCAGAGCCATGTAGATAAATGTAGGAATCGTGCCGCTCGCCATCCAGCTGCTTATCAGCATCCCGATTAAAAAGAAGATAAAAATTGCTCCTAATCCGGACTGAGCACCTTCAATAAGCCCCTTTTCCAGCTCTGCTATAGATACTTTTCTTAATAAACCGTAGGCTATTAATCCCATTATCGCGAAAACAACAGGAATATGGGGAACTGCCCCGGCAAAAATAATTGAATAGCTGATTCCGCCTAAAATTATGAAAGTGACAATAAGTGCCTCCAAGGGCTTTATATTTAATACTGCCTTATCTTGATGCATAACGTTTTCCTCCTAAAGTTGCCTGTAATTTAATACAAACAAAAAGAGCCCTCTCGCCTATAGGGACGAAGGAGCTCCGCGGTACCACCCTAATTGATAAGCAATTGCTGCTTACCCACTTAAAAATATATTGTCCATTTTGGTTGCAGTTGTATTTCGACCATTGCTGCCTGGATTTTCATCAGCCATCCAGTTTCTGTTTGCTGCCGGCAATTACTCTACTTTTGCTGCGGACAAGTTCTTCAGTTGAGATTACACTTTCTGCTTTTAAACTTAAACGCTTTTTAGCGTTAAAGTGCATGTGTTAATACTATATTATCTATTAATAAATATGTCAATAGGATTGAGTAAGGAATATATGTATAGCTAAAACGGCCCTTAAAGGGCCGCCAGGCTGTCGAGAAACTCTCGACAGCTTTTATTTTTATCATTAACTTTATTAATTCACCGCGTTAATTTGATATAATATAATTAATTTTACTTAGGATGGTGGATGGCATGTTCAAACCGAAAAGAGAATC
>NZ_VCRN01000031.1 GCF_009849585.1 Bacillus sp. ZZV12-4809 | reverse complement strand
GATTCTCTTTTCGGTTTGAACATGCCATCCACCATCCTAAGTAAAATTAATTATATTATATCAAATTAACGCGGTGAATTAATAAAGTTAATGATAAAAATAAAAGCTGTCGAGAGTTTCTCGACAGCCTGGGGCGATTAGATCGCCCCTTCAATTATTTAGAGAATATGCTGTTATTGTTAACGACTTGCAGCTCTTTAGTCGTTTCTTTCATTTCACTTTTGCAAATCGGACAAAGAGGTACCTGGCTGCTTTTGAAATTGTCCCTTACCCAGCAATTGCAGGCCTCAGATGTACACTCCCAAATTTTCACTTCTTCAACCTTGATTTCTTCCATGTTTTTTCTGCCAAATCCCATTGCCATAAACAGGCACCTCCCAAAGAGTAAGACCCTTACCCAAAATAAAAATCACTTGCTATATAAAGTGACGAACCACTGGCTCTATATAACAAGTGTTTATGGGCAATATTATATTCTTTTAACTAAAAATAGTATAACATATTTAAATGATGCTGTCAAAAAGTTCTAAACCTGCAGATTTAAACATTGAAGAGCAGCAAAAAATTGTTAAATACTATTAACCAAATCCGGGAAAAGTGTATAATGACATGTACAGCAGCGATAGAAAGGGTGAAGACCATGGACATTACAAGTTATACCGTTGAGTACATACAAGATCCAACAGGCATTTTAACAGGTGACCGCTACGAATTCTTTTTAGATATTGATGTGGATGAAGAGGATGAACTATATTCAGAGAATGGCATTAGGCTTAGAGTGCTTTATTTCAAAAATGGAGAAGACGAGAGGATTCTTAATTATCATTTTGTTGAAGGAGAGTCCGGAACTGTATTAGATTTCGCTTTAGATGAAGATGAAGAAAAAACAGTTTCTGCTTTCTGCCGTGACAGCCTTTCCGAGGAAAAAAATTAAGAGCAGGTTCACCTGCTCTTTTACCTTATTTATATATCCTTTCCCTCTTCAATTATGTGATACATTAAATGTGCCAAATGCTGTATAGGTGTATAAGCCTCTTCCCTGTCCTCATTATTTCCTTCATTAAAATCAAGGTCATTCAGATAAAGAGCCGTGAATTGATAGAAGTCCTTTAATTCAAAAGCAAAGCATGCACTGGGTTCTTCTGATTCGCCTTCATATTGGAGAACCATGTAAGACTCTTTACCTTCATTATCGACAGCGTCAAAAAAGATAAAATAACCGACATTTGAGTTCAATTCAAATAAATGCCTGGTTCCGCCTTCAGTATATTTTTCAAAATCATTCTCATTAAGCTTCTGAACAAGCATTTGCTGTATAGTGTCTTCCTTATGAAACTTTACAGTGAAATTTTTCATTATATCTCCTCCTTAACCATACAATCCTAACATATAGCTTTCTTAATTTACATAATTTCAATCACAGCTAAAGCTGTACGTTGATTTTCGGGTCAAGGCTGCTCAGCGAATCGTGGGGCAGTTAGTCCCAAAGCTGGACGCCGGGTCTCATCTGTCCCTATTAATCCCGCCGGAATCTCGTACCTTCCACTGCAATCAACAGCCTTAAATTTAGGGCTATTCGTTTAAACCGTTTTCTTATATTATTGGTTTATCAATTTTTTATACAGGAGGCCGCCTGAGTGCTGACCAAAAAACAATTAGACGATATCCACTCTTTACAGCAAATATGTGAAGAGGCAGAGAATATCAAATTAAAATTAAACTGGGATACTTTGAAATCAAGACCTGCAGATGAGAAAAACGACTATTTTCATTATGATCAAAGCGGAAAATTAATAGGGTACCTTGCTCTTTACAATTTCGGCGGCCCGGTGGAAATATGCGGAATGGTTCATCCGGATCATAGACGCAAGGGGATATTCTGCAGTTTATTTAATGAAGCAGCAAAACAGTTAACTGAGGCAAACAAATTGCTTATCAATGCACCAGCCACTTCAGAATCTGCGAAAGGCTTTATAAAGTCATTGCCTTGCACTTATTCATTCTCCGAGTATCAAATGAAACGCCATAAAAGTGCGAGTATCGGAGCAAATAACCCAGAAGTCACTATGAGGAAAGCAGAGAGCAGTGACCTGGATTTCATTAATCACCTTGATACTGTATGCTTTAATATTCCAAAAGAAGAGGCAGAGGCATTTAATAATAATACTAACTTCGACTGTGAAAATGAAAAGACATTTATTATAGAATACAAAAGGGTAAAATCCGGCAAGATCAGGATTCAAACAGAAGAAGATGCTGCGTGGATTTACGGCTTTGCTGTCGATCCTTTATTCCAGAGAAAAGGAATCGGCAGAAGCGCCCTTACCAATGTTGTTAATCTTCAGCACAGCAGGGGAATCAACTGGGTGCATCTTGAAGTCGCTGCAGAAAATGACCATGCTCTTTCATTATACAAATCTTGCGGCTTTGAGCCATACGGCACTCAGGATTATTATGAATTTAACTGAATATATTAAAGGTTTAATAAAGGTTTATTCCTTTGAATCGAAAAAAACATGATTAAATATTAACTCATCTGCAATTTCCAGGGTGCCGAACGAATAGTTCGGCTGCCTGCGCTTGTCAGTCGGAGACCCGGGATTAAACAGGATAACCCCATTATGAAGTTTGTTGACCGGGATATGTGAATGCCCGAATATAATAGCATCAACTTTTCCATCTCCGAAAGCCTCAATACTTCTTTTTTCAGTTGTTTTACCCTTTCCATGTCCATGGACAACTCCTATTTTAAAGCCATTTATTTCAAGCAGTATTTTTTCCTTTAAAATGGTGTGCATTTCATCATTATCTGTATTTCCATATACCCCCTCAACTGGCGCATACTTTTTTAATTCATGATAGAGCTCGCTGGTCTGCCAGTCGCCTGCATGAATAATTAAGTCACAGCCGTTAATTGCTTTCAACAGTACTTCCGGCAGCTTTTTTGACTTCTTTGGCATGTGAGTATCTGATAAAATAAGGATTTTTTTAATCATGACCAGTCCTTTCTCCCTGCTGTTATACCTTATATACCCCGAAAAATTAAAAGAGAGCCCCATCAAGGGACTCTCTAATCCATCATTATAACTTTGTTACATTTACAGCTTGTGGTCCACGCTGGCCCTGCTCTATGTCAAAGTTAACTTCCTGGCCTTCATCAAGGGTTTTGAAACCTTCTGTTTGGATTGCAGAGTAATGAACAAATACATCTTCTCCGCCTTCAACTTCGATAAAACCAAAACCTTTTTCTGAGTTAAACCATTTTACTTTGCCTGTTGCCATGTAAATTTCCTCCTAATATCTATAACTCACAGAGTAATTTTCCCCTGCATTTACTAATATGGGTAAATTCCTCAATTTTTATAATAAAATATTCAAAAAGCACTGAAAAAAAATCTTTTATTGCTTTTCAGGCTGCGAATTATCCCTTATTGCTATTACTGCGCGGCTTGCTGCTTCGTCTATCCCGGCCGCCTTTAAAATCTCTTCTGTCGCGTCCGCCGCCTCTGGACCTGTCGCCGAATCTTCTTCCTCCACGATCACCTTTAGGCTTTCTGACACGGATAGGTTCCACAGCAGTTAATTTAACAGGAGTTACATCAGGACCCTTAGTCAGTAATTTCAGCGCTGCTGCAAGCATGGTAACAGAATCTGTATCTTCAAGAAGGTTTTCCGCCACTCTCTTGAAGTCTGCATGCTCTTCTCTTTCAATTACTTCTAAAAGTTTATTAATAGTCGCCTGCTGGTTGCCTGCAACAACGTCCTTAAATGATGGTACAGGCTTTTTCGCCATTTTGCTCTTTGTAACATTTTCGATTATCTTCAGGTGGTCGATTTCTCTTGGTGAAACGAACGTGATCGCGAGTCCTTTGTTACCTGCACGGCCAGTACGTCCAATTCTGTGAACATAGCTTTCAGGATCCTGCGGGATATCGAAGTTATAAACATGAGATACACCTGAAATATCTAGGCCCCGGGCAGCAACATCAGTCGCAACCATAATATCGATTGTCTGTTCTTTAAATCGGCGGATTACCTGATCTCTTTTCGCCTGAGGAATATCTCCATGAATTCCTTCAGCAGAATATCCTCTCTTAATAAGACCTTCCACCACTTCATCTACACGCTTTTTTGTCCGGCCAAATACAATTGCCAGCTCAGGTGATTGTATATCCAGCAAATTGCAAAGCACATCAAATTTTTGTTTTTCATGCGTTTCCATATAATACTGTTCAATATTTTTAACTGTCATTTCTTTTGCTTTCACTTTAACCATTTCAGGCTCCTGCATGAATTTTTCAGCAAGGGTCTGAATTCTTCTCGGCATTGTAGCAGAGAAAAGCAGGGTTTGGCGCTCCCCTTTAATTTCACTTAGAATTCTTTCGATATCCTCGATGAATCCCATATTGAGCATTTCATCAGCTTCATCCAGAACGACCATTTTGATATTGCTTAAACGAATTGTTTTTCTTTCAATATGGTCAATTAATCTTCCTGGTGTAGCTGCAATGATATGAGGGTGTTTTTTTAGTGCACGTATTTGGCGGCTAATATCCTGACCGCCGTAAACAGGAAGTGTCCGGACACCTTTTACCTGTCCTATACGGTTTAATTCTTCAGCTACCTGTACGGCAAGCTCCCTTGTTGGAGCAAGGACAAGGCCTTGAATTCCTTCGTTTAAATCAATCTGCTCTAAAAGCGGTACACCGAAAGCAGTAGTTTTTCCAGTTCCAGTCTGCGCCTGGCCAATCATATCCTTGCCCTGCATTCCAATTGGAATAGCCTGTGCCTGAATAGGTGTTGGTTCCTCGAAGCCCATATTGGAAAGGGCTTTTACTATTTCATTACTTAAGCCAAAATCTGAAAAAGTTGTCAAAATATAAGTTCCTCCTTGAATTACATATGTTATTAGGTACTGAAAGACTGTTTTTGTTTTTGTATAAAGACATTGACACTTTACTAGGCTTTCCAGTTTGCATCTCTTTTTTACATTTCCGTTTGCACTAATTTTAAACTTTTTGTAAGTGAAGAATTTTAATTGGGTGAAATGAAAAATACATATCCTAAAAGCAGGTGTTGCAGAAGATCTGTTTTGAGGAATGCTGAAGGCTACAAAGTGGATAAGCAAACATAAAAAGGTGATGCATGATTAGACATGCATCACCTCATTAAGCAAAATTATGCTTTTGTTACGTTAGCAGCTTGAGGTCCACGGTTACCTTCAACGATTTCGAAAGTTACGTCTTGACCTTCTTCTAAAGTTTTGAAACCTTCAGTTTGGATAGCGGAGAAGTGTACGAATACATCTTGACCTTCTGAAGATTCGATGAATCCGAAACCTTTTTCTGCATTAAACCATTTAACTTTACCTGTGTTCATTTGTGTTGCCTCCAATAAATTGTTTTTCACTATAAATGTACCATTAAACTTAAACATAAAAAAGTCGCAGGTGCCAGAAATGAGGATGAACGATCGCCTACATTTCTTTGCAGCTACGACTACTTATCCAAAAAGTATATAACGATCTTTACAGCGTTAACCTAATAATAAACGACACCCAACTATAAGTCAATCCTTTTGGAAGCCAATTTTTCAATTAGTGATAAATTGACTATTTACGGCGATTCCCTCTTTATTTTGAGCCTTTTCAGCGGCCTGTACAGTATGTTTTAAAAGCATGGAAATTGTAACCGGTCCTACTCCGCCAGGAACAGGAGTGATAGCAAATGCTCTTTCAAAACAGCTGTCATACTCTGCATCTCCAATATTTCCTTCATTATAACCGGCATCAAGGACGATAGCCCCTTCTTTTAGCCATTCACCCTTAATAAAGTTAGGTTTTCCTACAGCTGCAACTACAAGATCAGCCTGCTTTACAATTTGCGGCAGGTTTTGGGTATATGAATGGCATGTAGTGACTGTTGCGTTACGATTAAGCAAAAGGGCAGAGACCGGCTTTCCCAGGATAGGGCTTCTGCCAACAACAACTGCATGCTTGCCTTCAGCTTCCAATTTATAATAATCCATAATTTCCAAAATAGCTGCAGGTGTACAGGACGGATATTCACCAAATCCGAAAGCAGTTTGTCCATATCCGAGGCTTGTAACACCATCTACGTCTTTTTCAATGGCAATGGCTTCGAAAGCTTTGCGTTCATCTATATGTCCAGGTACAGGATGCTGAAGAAGGATTCCATGTACAGATGGATCATTATTGAGTTCTGCAATCTTATCTAATAATTCCTCTGTTGTTGTGTCAGTTGACATATGAATACGTTTTGATAAAATGCCAAGCTTCTCACATGCATTGCCCTTCATCCTTACATAGGTTTCAGAAGAAGGATCATCCCCCACTAAAATAGTGGCTAAACAAGGCACAACACCTTTTCCCTTTAGGTCTTCAATACGATTCTTCAATTGATCCTTCACATGTTTTGCTACAACAATTCCATCAAGAATAATCTTTTTTTTCGCCATGCATATTCCTCCTAAAGGAAAAGCTCCTATTAGGCTTACGGGCTTTTCCATTTTATTATGAAAAAGGAGACAAGGGTATCCCTTATCTCTGCCCAGACGACCGGCTATACATAGACGCAGCTCCCCAGCGGTTAATTCCGCATTGTCGTCAGTCACTGCGATTTTGAAAAGCTATGTTAATAAATCCATAATAGCACAAAAACACAAATAATTAAACTAAAACTCACTTAAATGTTCGTGTTTTTTTAAAATAAATAAAAAAGGACAGTAAGAAACTGTCCTTATTAGAGATATATTTGAGTTAATTAATTATTACCTAAAACAATGAAAGCCCTGCCTCTCTTCCATCCTTACGGCTCCGAGACCGCGCCAGTGGGAATCAGGTTGAATCGGAATCCTTTCCGATTAGATGCTCTCTGAGATTTTAATATTTAAATGGTAAGAAACTTAATGAAGTAAAAATACGGAGAAGTGTCTGGTTTACAGAAGATGATTAAGAAGAACATTCAGCGTTAAGCTGTCCACACAAATTATTCTTAATTACAAACACATACTTACTCTTTCAAAATCCTAAAGAGCATAAAACATAATAAAAAGCCGCAGTTTCACTAAAAAGAATGTTCGGCTGCCGAATATTCCAAGTGAATTAACGACTTCAAAAATATACCTCAAATACTTCAATCACTATAATATCTTATATGAGGTTATCTGTCAAGAAAATATCTTGTCAACCCGCAGATTAGCTTTCTCCTTTGTACTCGGTCACATCAAAATAATCGGTTGTATCTTTATAGTCATTAAAACCTATATCCAAATCATGAAAATAGCGGTGAAGCTTGATTAAAGCGTCCTTTTCCCTGGTGCCCGACTGCACAGTTTTCGCCAGACTTGCTATCGTGTCCAAGTCAGTCTGAAGATCTTTATTCTCCGCTGATATTTTTTTAAGCGAGTTTATGATTAAATCAGCCTGCTCTTTTTGTTTTGGCCAGCTGACTTTACGGTCTCTTCCCCATCCAAGTGTTTCATTATAAAAAGTATGACTGGAGGCAATAAAGTCTCCTAAATCTTCGTACATTAATCCCTCGGGTGCCTCCGCATTTGCCGAGGTCTTTTGCATCTTAGGTTCATCCTTATTTAAAAAGACAAGGACAGTGTACGCCAGAGCAATGGCCAGGACCATTCCAAGAATTGAAAGAGTCATGTTTAATTTTTTATTTTTCAGCAATTTACAATCCTCCATTTGATCTTATTAATATATGATGTAGCTAAATGGATTTATTGCCATTTTATTTTTCCTAACGAATCTTCCGTTTACTGCAAAAGTTTTCCATGATATTAGATTCTATGTGAACAGTCTATTCCCCTTCAAACAAATAAAAAAGCTTTCAACACAATGTGTCAAAAGCTATTTCTGATTCTTCTGATAGAGAAAAGCCTTCATAAAATCAATAACAAAACCCTCCACGTCAAGCTCCATCGCAATGTTGTCAAGTGTTTCCGCCGGTTCCTCTTCAGGCTTAGGCCTAAAATCAGCGATGCTCTTTCCTTTGGCCTTTCCAAACTGCTCAATTCTCACTCTTCGTTTAACATATTTTACGAGATCAGGATTTGTGAGAACACTTAAAACAAGAACATCATGGAGCGGCGCACCCTCAATTCCCGGAACAAGCTCCTGGTAAGAATCATAATAATAATCATATGCAGGCTTAATTAAATCTTTAAAAGGAGATTGGGTGTTATTCGCGATAAATTCAATCGTCTCTGGCCGGATAATCGCTTTATTGGTTACATTTAACGGAAATATATATATGTTTTTTACTTTTTCAAGCACTGAATCCGCAGCAATGGGGTCAGCGTAAAAGTTTGCTTCAGCCTCTGGTGTCACATTTCCCGGAACCAGAAAGGCACCTCCCATTAAATAGAATGCATTTACATCCTTGTATGCATCCTTTCCATACAGAATGAGCGGCAGCGCCAAATCCGTCTGCCTCCCTACACCAACGATCACCAGGTTATTCTTATATTCATTAACTATTTCAATAATTTTATTGATATCATGAACCTCTATTTCACTGTTAAAATCCTTTGGAGGCTGAATGGGCCCAAGTCCTTCCTCCCCATGTATTTCAGGATAAAACACAGCAGTATCACCGGATAACGGCCCGCTTGCTCCTGCAATAATCGGAATGTCCTCTCTGCCTGCGAGGGTCAGTAAATAGGCAGTGTTATTAATGGATTCCTCTTTGGTTATGTTGCCATAAGCACTGACCACACCTACTACATTAATCTCAGGGTGCTGAAGGGCATACATCAGCGCAATTGAATCATCAACCCCCGAGTCAACAAACATTAGAACGTTGTACATAACCCACCTCCGCTACCTATATATATAATTGTATGACAGCGGACTGTCCCTTTTGTTTAAAATCTCCTCATAAGAAAAAAACTCCCCGTCCGGAGAGTTTTAGTCATGATCAGCAGGGTCTATGGCAGAGCTTAATTCCTGGCCCAGCTGGTTCTCGAAATTACTTTTTGCAGCAGCATCCCAATTAAATGCTTCAGCCATATATGAAATAACTTGCTCCTTGTATTCTCTCACTGTTTCAATATCAAAAAGGAGCGCTCCTGTTCTGCGGTTAAAAAAGTCAACAGGGGTGGCAGCCATTTCATGTTCTATTGCATATTTCAGCTTTGCCCACAATACCATAGGAAGACCGTAATGGTCAGCTTCACTCCCAGTCTCTTCAATTATATTAAAAATGCGGCCAACATTAGACCCGTACATTGTTACAAGGTGTTTCGACTGTTCAGCTGATAAGCCAATTTTTATTCCTTTCTCAGTCTGAAGCTCAACGAATTCCCGGAATTTAAAGGATCCCCCTACATCTCCTCCAGAAATGGGCAATGTTTTTGTGATACTGCTGCTAAATGTACTGTTCCATTCCTGTTTAAGTTTATCAGCAAGCAAATCTACAATGGTTTCTGCCATTTTCCTGTACCCTGTCAGTTTCCCGCCGGCAATTGTCAACAAACCAGTATCCGACTCCCAAATTTCATCCTTGCGTGATATTTCGGAAGGGTCTTTTCCTTCTTCCCAAATAAGTGGACGAACACCAGCCCAGCTGGATTCAATATCCTTCTCCGCTATTTTTACGGAAGGGAACATAAAGTTAATCGCGTTTATAATGTAGGTTCTGTCACTTGCAGTCATTTTTGGATTGACAGGATCTGAGTCATAAAAAGTATCAGTTGTCCCCACATATGTTTTTCCGTTTCTAGGTATAGCAAACACCATCCTTTTGTCAGGAGTATCAAAGTACACAGCCTGCTTTAATGGGAACTTGGATTGATCAATGACCAAATGAACACCTTTAGTCAGGCGCAGGGCCTTTCCTTTCCTGGAGCCGTCTTTCTCACGAATGGAATCAACCCAGGGGCCGGCAGCGTTAATAACTTTTTTTGCTTTAATTTCATAGATCCTGCCAGTCAGCTGATCAGCAGCAGCAGCCCCGCACACCTTACCTTGTTCATCATATAAAAGTTTTTCAACCTTCATATAGTTAACTGGAATAGCCCCTTTTTCTGCAGCGGCTTTCATTACCTCTATCGTAAGACGTGCATCATCTGTGCGGTATTCTACATAATAACCGCCGCCTTTTAGGCCATCCTTTTTTATGAGCGGCTCTTTTGACAATGTTTCCTGGACATTGAGCATTTTTCTGCGTTCGGCCTTTCTGACGCCCGCAAGGAAATCGTACACTCTAAGTCCGATTGAAGTTGAAAATTTCCCAAATGTGCCTCCTTTATGCATTGGGAGAAGCATCCACTCCGGTGTAGTCACATGTGGACCATTTTCATATACGATAGCCCGCTCTTTTCCGACTTCAGCTACCATTTTAACTTCGAATTGCTTAAGATATCTTAACCCACCGTGAACCAGTTTGGTTGAACGGCTGGAGGTTCCTGCTGCAAAATCCTGCATTTCCACAAGTGCTGTCCTCATACCCCGTGCTGCAGCATCCAGCGCAATCCCTGCTCCGGTTATGCCTCCGCCAATTATCAGAACATCAAATTCTTTCTTTGTAAGAGTATTTATCATGTCAGTACGATTTAAATTAGAAAATGTCATGGCTGTCTCCTCCTTATTGAAAAGGTTAGTAGTTGTAACTACCCCTTTTAAAGCAGGGAATAAAAAAGAGACCACAAAATACATTATCGATTAGACGATAATGATTTTGTGGTCTCTCCGCATCTCCTGCCGAACTATTAACTTAAGTTTATTGTATCATAAAAGAAATGAATTGTGTATAAAACCTGCTTCAGATTATTTAAAGGCAATTGCAGCATTTACAGCTTTTTTCCAGCCTTTATATAATTCTTCCCGCACCGGATTATCCATTGATGGATGATACGATTGGTCAATTGCCCACTGCTCAGCAATTTCCTCCTGTGATTTCCAGAACCCGACGGCCAATCCAGCAAGGTAAGCTGCCCCAAGCGCAGTCGTTTCATTAATTACCGGCCTCTCTACAGGAACATTTAAAATATCTGACTGGAACTCCATCAAGAAATTATTTTTCACGGCTCCTCCATCTACTCGAAGCGTCTTAAGTTCAATGCCGGAGTCCGCTTCCATCGCAGAGAGGACATCTTTTGACTGATAAGCAAGTGACTCAAGTGTCGCACGGATAAAGTGCTCTTTGGACGTTCCCCGTGTGACTCCGAATACTGCTCCCCTGACATCGCTGTCCCAGTACGGGGTGCCAAGGCCAACAAAAGCCGGAACTACATATACTCCATCAGTAGAGTCGACTTTTTTGGCATAGCTTTCACTGTCCTTTGCATCCTTGAGCATTCTCATTCCATCGCGCAGCCATTGAATAGCAGAGCCCGCAACAAAAATGCTGCCCTCCAAGGCATATTCAATTTTCCCACCAAGTCCCCAGGCAATGGTTGTTAGAAGTCCATGTTCAGATTTCACGGCTTTTTCACCTGTATTCATAAGCATGAAACAGCCGGTGCCGTAAGTGTTTTTAGCCATTCCTTTCTCGAAGCAAGCCTGTCCAAACAGCGCAGCCTGCTGATCCCCTGCTGCCCCGGCGATAGGTACTTCCTTCCCGAAAAAGTGATAGTCAACAGTCTTAGCATACACTTCGGAAGATGGCTTCACTTCAGGAAGCATCGTTTCCGGAACTCCGAGAATATTCAGCAGCTCTTCATCCCATTTAAGTTCATGAATATTAAACATTAAGGTTCGGGATGCGTTGGAATAATCGGTCACATGTGCTTTTCCCCCCGATAGTTTCCAGATTAGCCAAGTATCAATGGTTCCAAATAATAATTTTCCCTGTTCTGCTTTTTCCCTTGCTCCATCCACATGATCAAGCAGCCACTTTACCTTTGTTCCAGAGAAATATGCATCTATTAATAAGCCGGTTTTTTCTCTGAATAGGTCGTTATAGCCTTTCTCCTTCAATTCCTCACAAATTTCGCTCGTCTGCCTTGACTGCCATACAATCGCATTATAAATCGGGACCCCCGTTTCTTTATCCCAAACAACAGTTGTTTCCCTCTGATTTGTAATGCCAATTCCTGCAATCTGCTCAGGTTTTATTCCAGATTCTGAAAACACGCCTGCAATCACCGATAAAACGGAACCCCATATTTCATTGGCATTATGTTCAACCCAGCCAGGCTTTGGAAAATGCTGTGTGAACTCTTTTTGTGCGGTGTGCACAATCTCTCCTTTTTTATTAAAAAGAATGGCTCGTGAACTAGTAGTTCCCTGATCTAATGATAAAATATATTTTTCCATAATGGACTCCTCCCAATCTCAATCAATATTCTTATTTATGCAGCCACTTTAGAAGAATCAACTTCCCCCGGTTGTTTTTTGCCAAAGATATACGAAAGAATTAATACTATTATATTAACACCCAGCACTGCCCATAACATACCTGAAGCTTTGCCAGCAAACATAACTTGATAGAATGCAGATCCCATTAAGCCCCCGAGGATTGGCCCTGCTACCGGGATCCAAGCATATCCCCAGTTCGATTTCCCTTTACCTGCAATAGGAAGAAGAAAATGAGCAATTCGCGGCCCAAGATCACGGGCCGGATTAATCGCATACCCGGTTGTCCCGCCAAGAGACATGCCGATAGCTACGATAAGAAGACCTACAGCAATCGGGTTTAACCCTTCGGTAAATTGATTTGCTCCAATAAACATCAATCCCAATACAAGAATAAATGTGCCAATCATTTCACTCAATAAATTTGAAAATGTATGGGAAATCGCAGGACTGGTTGAGAATACAGCAAGCTTTGCCCCCTGGTCTTCTGTTTCTTTCCAATGCGGCAGATAGTGGAGGAACACAATAACTCCTCCCAAAAAGCCCCCCAGGACTTGGGCCAGAATATACCCCGGCACGTCAGACCATGGGAGATCCCCGCTAAGCGCAAACCCGACTGTTACAGCGGGATTCAAGTGTGCTCCGCTTATCGACCCTACAGCAAAAACCCCCATCGTTACAGCAAGCCCCCAGGCAATAGTGATAACAATCCACCCTCCATTAAAAGAGAAGGTCTTTTTTAAATTCGCCCCGGCAATAACGCCTCCTCCAAAAACAATCAGGATCATTGTTCCAATCATTTCTCCCATAAAAGCAGACATCTGAAAAAATCCCCTTTCCATTTTGGCTGGCCGGAAAACAAAAAGGAGATCCACGACAGATTAAGCCTTGAAAGGCTAAACTGTGTGAATCTCCTAATCTCCGACACATAAATTAACTTGTTAAACCTAGTATACAAATCTATGAAAACGTTGTCAAACTCTCCAATAACATTTTTATGAAAACTTCTCCCATAATTCAATTTTTGAAGTTGTAATGGCTGCGGCTCCTGCATCAAGCGCGCTCCTCACTTCTTCTTCTGAACGGATGAGTCCTCCTGCAAAAATAGGGGTATTCAAACGTTCGTTAACTTCTCTGATCATCCATGGCATGGCTCCCGGCAAAACTTCAATATAGTTCGGCCTGGTTTTCTCGATTAATTTATAACTCTTTTCGAGTGCATGCGAATCAATGAGGAAAATCCTCTGAACAGCAATTACTCCCTTTTGCTTAGCTTTCAGGATGACGCTGGATTTAGTAGAAATTAATCCATGAGGCTTATATTCCTGGCATATATATTCGACAGCATAGTCATCGCTTTTCAATCCATGAATCAGATCGACATGATAAATCATTTTTTTATTATGTGCCTTTGCCATCTGTGAAACATTCTTCAGCTGTGAAATATGCATATCAAGAAATACACCAATTTCATAAGTGCTTTTCAGGAATTTTTCAAATTCTTTCATATTGGATGAGGCCGGCAAAATTTTTTGATTCATTCTTTCCACTCCTGTTTCTGTTATTCCCCTATGTTATTAAGAATGAGTTTATTTCTCAATACCCATTATATATTTTTACGGTACTCATAATAGCGGAACCCGATGATCATAATTATAAGCCAAGCGCCACCGGCTGCAAAACCAGCAATTACATCACTTGGAAAATGAACACCTAAATAAATGCGGCTTAGTCCAATCATTATGATAAAGCAGCATAGCATAAAGGTCCATGCAGCCTTCCAGCGCTTTCTTTTTGCCAGATGAATGATTATATAGGCAAGTGAGCCATAAAAAATAAAAGATCCCATCGAGTGCCCGCTCGGGAAACTGAATCCGTGCTCTTCGATCAGAGGTTTGATATCCGGTCGCTCTCTTTTAAAAATCCATTTCAGCAGCAGGTTAAATAGTGCGCCGAATCCGGAGGAAAGAACCATGAACCAGGCAAGTGATCTCTTTTTAAACAAGAACAAACCTACAGATGCTATAAGCACAGAAAAAGCCAGCCACTTTACCGACCCTAAAAAAGTAACCACACTCATATATTCTGTGATCCTGGGAGAAATAAAAGCCTGTACGTAATCGATCACAGACTCATCGAAACGAGTTAACTCATTTTCCTTTAATTCGTCCACTATTTCTATAAAAAGCAGCAAAAACCCACCAAGTACTGCAGCTGCCAGCGCTAAATAAAAAATGCTTTTCAATGTTAAATTTTTCAATTCCATATCTTCAAATCCTTTTTCTTAAGGGATTACCACCCATTCGAGTTATATGAACATTTTTTCGAAGGTTATCCATAAATTCCCTCGATTTTTCTTTATTATGCTGTTCTGCAGTAAAAAACCGAGTTTGCATCAGCAAATTCGGTTTCCATGCATCATGCTTGCTTTTTAACTTTAGTCTTTGTAGAAGCACGCTTCTTTTTAGCTGCAGGTTTTTTTGCTGTTGCTGCATCACCGGGCTTCGTTTTATCAATTGATGCCTGCAGGGCAGCCATAAGGTCAGTAACATTTGCCGCAGGCTCTTTTTCAACAGGTGTGACTATATCTTTGCCAGTCCGTTTAGCTTCGATAAGCTCCAAAAGGGCCGTCCGGTAGTCATCATTATATTTTTCAGGTTTGAATTCTGTGGTTAATTGATCAATTAGCATGATGGCCGTATCAATTTCTTTATCTGTCACATTATCTTCTGCAGGGACATTTGGCACATCAGCAGCCTTACGTACTTCATCAGGGTAATGGATCGTTTCCATGACAAGAGTGTTTTCATATACACGGACTACAGCCAGCTGCTCTTTGGAACGGATGATGATTTTTGCCAGACCTACTTTTTCAGAAGTCTCGAGGGCTTTTCTCAGAAGAGAATAGGCTTTTCCACCACCGTCTCCAGGGGACATATAGTAAGTGCGATTGTAATAAATCGGATCAATTTCCTGGATTTTTACAAAGTCCATAATTTCTACAGCTTTATCCTCATTTTCCTGTTTCAGCTTTTCTAAATCCTCATCCTCTAAAACAACAAACTTTCCCTTTGTGTATTCATAAGCTTTTACAATATCTTCGTTCTTAATTTCCACTTCACAAACAGGGCATGTTTTCTCATACTTTATTGGCGAATGGCATTCCTTATGAAGATTTCTAAGCTTAATATCCTTATCTTCTGTAGCTGAATGCAGCTTTATTGGTATATTCACCAGCCCAAAACTGATGCTTCCTTTCCACATTGTATGCATAGTCTGACTCCCATTCATTTTGATGTAGTAGTCATAATTTGTGTATTTATAAAATCTGAGATACGCAAAAAGAATTGGAAACTGAGTAGTTTTGGCGGGAAATGCCAACACTATAATGACGAATGTAAAGGAGGACAAATTAAATGAGACCTATGCTTCCTACATTAACTTTCGATGCTCCCAAAGAGAAAGAATGGCTGTTTGAAGCAAAATATGATGGTTTTAGAGCGATCCTGCACTGGGACAAGGAACTCAGACTGACAAGCAGGAACGATAAACCTTTATTGGATCTTTTCCCGGAGATTAAGGCTTTTTTGGAAAATCACAGGGATAAATTCGAACCGCACCTTCCGCTTGTATTAGATGGAGAACTGGTCTTGCTTGAGAATGCCTATAAAGCTCATTTTGGGTCCATTCAGGTCAGGGGCAGAATGAGATCTGAAAAAAAGATTCTTGAGAAAGCTAAAACAGCTCCCTGTCGTCTCCTTATCTTTGACATCCTAATGTTAAAAGGCAAAAAGATTCGCGATAAAGAGTACACTGCCAGGAAAGCAGAGCTTGAAGCTTTGTTTAAAGACTGCAATTTGCCTTTAAAACCTGACGAAAAGGATGGCAGATTGATACAATTAATCCCCCCATACCGCAGTTTTAAAGAACTTTGGGAAAAAATTGTCCTTCATGACGGCGAAGGAATCGTGGCAAAGCAAATCAAAAATAAATGGGAAGAAGGAAAGAGATCCTCTTTATGGCTGAAATTCAAAAACTGGAAATACGTTTCCTGTTTTATAACTGCTTATGAAAAATCAAATGGCTACTTCTATGCAGGCGTTTACCAGGGGGATTCTGTAATAGGAATCGGACAATTTCTATTTGGATTGAAGCCCGATGAAAAACAAGCTCTTTTTCAAATAATCAAAGACAATAAAACGGATGAAAACAATCAATTTATATATGTAGAACCAGCAATTTGTGTGGATGTTAAGTATCTGGAGATTTATGAGGAACAAATGAGGGAGCCGCACTTTCATCAGTTTCGTTTCGATTTGAAGCCTGATGCCTGCACTTATGATCAATTTATACAGCAGCAGAAAAATCTGCCTCCCGAGATAGAAATCACCCATCCGGAAAAGCCATTATGGGAAACACCAGCTATACAAAAGATTGATTATATTCACTTTTTAAGAGAAATTGCACCCTATATGCTGCCATTCTTAAAAAACAGGCTGCTAACCGTTATCAGGTATCCGCATGGTATTTTTGCAGAGCCCTTTTACCAAAAAAATTGCCCGGATTATGCACCGGATTTTGTGGAGACGGAAATGTCAGAAGGTATTGATTACATAGTCTGCAATAATTTAAAAACACTTTTGTGGCTTGGCAACCAGCTGGCTTTTGAATATCATATACCGTTCAAAACGAATGCAAGCACCGGGCCAAGCGAAATCGTATTTGATCTGGATCCGCCTTCCCGGGAAGCTTTTCCGGTGGCCATTAAAGCTGCTGTTTATATTAAAGAGGTGCTTGATCAGCTGAAGTTGGTAAGCTTTGTTAAAACATCCGGCAATAAAGGGCTGCAAATTTACATTCCCCTTCCGGAAAATACTTATACCTTTGATGATACACGGCTGTTCACAGAGTTCATTGCCCAGTATCTCATAAACAAAGACCCGGATTCTTTTACCATTGAAAGACTAAAGAAAAACCGGGGCGGTCGGCTTTATGTGGATTATATCCAGCATGCAGAAGGAAAGACAATCATAGCCCCCTATTCACCCAGAGGAAATCAATCAGCAACAGTTGCGGCTCCCTTGTTTTGGGAGGAAGTTAACGAAAAGCTGACTATGGAAAGATTTCAAATAACCAATATGATAAAAAGAATAAACAGTGATGGCGATCCTTTTAACACTTATTTTCAGACAAAGGAAATTCAGCCTTTTTCACCCGTGCTGGACTTTTTAAAGGAGCACAATAAAAAAGGATAAGGCTTTGGCGCCTTATCCTACAACCAATCTTTAAGTACTGACTGAGCATATTCCTGAAGTTTAGCATATTGCTTAATTTCTCCAGTATATTCCTCTTTTGGGGAAAGGGAAAACTCTGCAGGGTTTTCCATGCTGACTTCTGCTTCACAGCGGTAAACATAGCTCGCATTCCCAATTAAGTCAATGGTCTGCCTGCCATTCTTTTCATGGACTACACAGCGCACTTTTCCTCCATTATTATAAACCTCTACAGGCTCTTCTATTTTATTCAGCCCATTCATGCAAGTTACAAGTGTCGAAGCGGACATGGCCGTGCCACAGGCATTGGTAAATCCTACTCCCCGTTCAAATGTCCTTACATAAATTTGCCCTTTTTTTAACGGCTTCACAAAGCTGACATTGACTCCATCAGGAAAGAATTCATTCGGCCCGTTCAGAAATTCGCTGATATTTTTTTGAAGGTCAGATGCTATTTGCTCTTTCTCCACTAAAGATACAAAATGAGGATTAGGAACTGCTAAGGCTGTGAATTCTAAATCATCTGATATCCCGGTGACTTTTTCATTAATTACAGTGTCTTTATCGAGTACTAACGGAAGATCCTTCAGGTCAAACGAAACAGGTGAAATTTCAACCAGATACGTCGGAATGTCTTCAAAGATGTCTTCCTGCTTTTTCACCTGCAGATCAGCTTTCATGGTCTCAATGATAGCTTCTTTCAGCCCAAGAAGTTCGCAGACATAACGGGCTACGCATCGCAATCCATTACCGCACATCGAGGCCTCTGACCCATCCGGATTAAAAACACGCATCCTTGCATCTGCTTTATCGCTTTTTAATACGAAAAGAATTCCATCCGAGCCAAGCTCAGTGCTGCGGTCGCAAATAGCTCTGGCAAGCTCCGCACGATTATTTTCTGTAAAATGATACGTATTGGAAATCTCATCTATAATAAAGAAATCATTTCCTGATCCATGACATTTCAATAATTCAATATTCAATGTAATACCTCCAGACCAATAGTCATTCAACTTATAAATAAGAGTGCCATAAAAGCTTTTATTATTCAATAAGGTTTTCTGTTTAATATAGACTTTAGAATATAATTCTATAATACTTGCATCTTTAATTTGTAATCCTTTCAGGGTTTAGCAGCTGACTGGCCCAGGCTAATGCTTCTGAATAGATCTTAAAAATAGTTCTTTCATCAACGCTCAGCTTATTGCACATCTCACTGATTCTGCTCCATTGTGCTTTCTCTACTGCTATGGCAAGATCAAGTATTTCTTTAAGATTATTATTTTCTCCTTGGAGTGCTTCACAAATATCATCCTGCAGTGGAAGCTCATCAAGAATTTGCTTCATCGGGATACTAAGCAATGAATCCATCAATGAAAACATCCCAGTCATAAAATAGCTTGACGAAACGCTTTTTCCGGTTCTGAGTCTGCCAATTTCCTCACACATTTTTGCACGAGTCATGGAAAACCTGATGGTCTCTTCGGCCAATTGCGAGTCTTTTACAATATTTTCCCTTACTGCCAATACATAGATCCACTTTTCCAGTTCGATCAATCCAAGCAGAACTATTGCCTGCCGGATTGAATTTATCTTTTGCTTAGGACGATAAGCCGGTGAGTTTATCAGCTTAAGCAATTTATAGGACAGGGATATGTCACGCTCTATTAATTCGGTTATACGGTCGAGACTAGGCTCCTCCTTTGACAGGTTTTGGATCATCTCATAATAGGATTGAAAATATACCGGTACATCATGTGTCGACATAATCACAGGCTTTTCAAAAAAATAACCCTGGAAATAATCATATCCCTTACTTTTAGCTTCCTCGTATTCCTCTCTTGTCTCAACCTTTTCAGCTATTGTTTTTATTCGGAGCTGATTCACAAGCATTTCTATTTTTTCGCGCATCTCCTTTGGAGTGTTAAGAAAATCCACCTTTATGATGTCGGCATATTTTAGCAATTGCCTTGCAAAGGGATTAGTTTCATTGAATACATAATCATCCAGGGCAATCTGATAGCCAAGCTCCTTTAAATCCCTGCATATCCTTACAAGCTCCGCACTTGGCTCTACCGTTTCAAGGATTTCGACGACAATTTCCCGAGGCCTGAAATAGGCAGGCACTCTCAGCTTAAGCAATTTTTCCGTAAAATTTATAAAACATGGCTTTCCTTCAGAAAGCTGGTCGATTCCAATATTTAAAAAACTATTAATGATAACCTCAGCCGTAGCCTGATCTTCATTTATATCAGGAAAGGCATTCACCTGATTATTTCTATACAAAAGCTCATAACCAAACACTTCTTCCTTTGAGTTGAAAATTGGCTGTCTTGCAACAAACACTTCCATTGACATACCTCCGAAAAACCTATTACTATAGACTTATTTTAACTCAGGTTAGTTAATCCGCGTGTCGAAACTTGCTGAATAAATAGGAGTTTTTAAGTTTTTCGCAAGATCTTCCCTTTTTCAGATAAAGAAAAAGGATGCCTCATATAAGGGGCATCCCATTATCTATATTAACTAATCACATGAAAAACAAAGTTAAATAAAAACAAAGCAGCTATAACATATAAAGCAAAAGAAACTTCCTTTGCTTTCCCTATCGAAATCTTTAAGATTGGATAAAGAATGAACCCAATGGCAATACCGTCTGCAATACTATAAGTGAACGGAATCATGGCAATGATAAAAATTGCCGGAAAGCTTTCGCTCATATCCTTTAAATCAAGATTGCGGATGTTCTGAAGCATCAGTCCGCCAATAATGATCAGAATAGGGGCAATTGCGCTGTTGGGGATCAGCTTAATAACAGGAATAAAGAAAGCGGATAGCATAAACAGCATACCGGTTGTAACTGCTGTCAATCCTGTACGTCCTCCTGCAGCCATGCTTGCTGCACTTTCAACCGTTGCTACAGTAGGACTTGTCCCAAAAATCCCGGACAATAAAGCGGAAACAGAATTCGCCTGAAAAGCACGCTTAAACTGTTCCGGCCTGTTAATAAAACCAACATGCCCATGGACTAATCCGATATTTTCAAATACCAGAACCATTGTCAAAGAAAAAATCGCAATCCAAAAAGTGACGGAAAGCAAGTTATCAAATGACATTGCTCCAAATACTTCCATATAATCAGAGAGTGCGAATGACTTTTCATCAGTCTTTTGCACATTTATCAGCCCAAAAGCCCATGCGATCAGTGTCCCTGCAGCAACAGTAATTAAAAAGTTGCCAGGCACATTCCGCATGAATAAAATGATTGCCAGCAGGAACGTTAAAATTGTTGCAAGCACTTGCGGGTCTCCAAGTTCACCTAAAGCAATAATGGAGTTTGTCCCTTTTTCAACGATTCCGCCTTTTTCAAGTCCGATCAGCATCAGGAAAAGTCCCAGTCCCACCGTTATCGCTTCTTTAAGTGAATGAGGAATCGATTCACTTAATGTCTTAGCAAATCGTGAAAAAGCCACGAAAACAAAGATCAGACCGGATATAAACACTACAGCCAATGCTTCCTGCCAGGATAAGCCCATGGACTGAACCATCGTATATGAGAATAAAGCATTAATTCCCATACCAGGCACGAGGAGAATTGGTACATTTGCCCAAAACCCCATGATCAGACACCCGACCACCGATGTTATAATGGTTGCAAAAATAGCTGCTTCCAAAGGTATCCCTGCTTCAGAGAGAATTAGAGAGTTGACTGCGATAATATAAACAATCGTAAAAAAGCCGATTGTCCCAGCCATAACCTCCTTTTTAACAGTTGTTCCATTTGAATTCAGCTGAAAAAGCCGGTTAAACCACTTAATCATATTTACTACCTATCTATTCAATTAGCCCTCTCCCTACCCGCTCTCCCCGCGTGTAAAAATACGGGTGAGCCACAAGCAGTATTTTATCAAAAAAAAATCATTCTGCCAATAGAAAGGTCAGACGTCTGTTCAGATGAATCAAAAAAAATCAGCGAGAATGATCCCGCCGATTTTGATAGATAACAGTGCAGCATTATACGCCTGTTACGTTTAGGTGCCGCTTTGGCAAACATATGAACCACTATTCCATTTTATGTGCCACTTTAACTCATTTATGTGTATGAATCAAATTATATCTGCCACTTCTTTATAATGTATGAAATCTTATTCACCATCAGATAACTGTCTGTATAGATTGCCCATTTCAATGGCTCCGACAGCCGCTTCCCATCCTTTGTTTCCTGCTTTTGTGCCGGCACGTTCAATAGCCTGTTCAATCGTGTCAGTTGTAAGTACGCCGAAAATAACAGGAACACCGCTTTGCAATGCTATGTTCGAAACTCCTTTTGCCACTTCCCCGCTGACATAATCAAAATGCGGAGTTGCACCGCGGATCACCGTGCCAAGTGTAATGACTGCATCATATTTACCTGATTGGGACAGCTTTTTAGCTGCAAGCGGGATTTCGAATGCTCCAGGAACCCACACTACCGTCACATCTTCTTCACTCACTCCATGGCGCTTTAGGGCATCTTCCGCTCCGCTTAATAGCTTGCCAGTTATGAATTCATTAAAACGTGATACAACAATTGCCATTTTTAATCCTGTTCCTACTAAATGTCCTTCGATAACCTTTTTCAACTCTAATCGCTCCTTAAAATTGTAATAAATGCCCAAGTTTAGTTTTCTTTGTTTTTAAGTAATTCTCATTTTCTGTTTTAGCAGGCATTTGGAGAGGAACCCTTTCGGCAACCTCCAGTCCATAGCCTCCAAGTCCAGCAATTTTCCGTGGATTATTAGTCAAGAGGCGCATCTTTTTAACTCCCAGATCTCTTAGAATTTGTGCACCTACCCCATAATCACGAAGATCGTCCTTAAACCCGAGCTTATGATTTGCTTCAACAGTATCATAGCCCTCTTCCTGCAGCTTATAAGCTTTCAGCTTATTGATTAGGCCAATACCGCGTCCTTCCTGCCTCATATATAGAAGGATTCCACGGCCTTCCTTCTCAATCTGTGCGAGCGCTGCTTCAAGCTGGGGTCCGCAGTCACATCGGTTAGACCCGAATACATCTCCTGTCAGACACTCCGAGTGAACACGAAGCAATACGGGTTCGTGTTCATCGATTTCACCCTTTACTAAAGCAACATGGTCTTTTCCATCCACAGTGTTCGTATAGCCGACAGCTTTAAAATTTCCAAATTCTGTCGGAAGCTGTATTTCCACTTCCCTTTTTACAATAGAGTCGTGTTTCAGTCTATACTCGATTAGTTGTTGAATTGTGATCATTTTCAAATTAAATTTTTCTGCTACTTTTTCAAGGTCATCCACACGCGCCATTGTCCCGTCATCTTTCATGATCTCACAAATAATTCCTGCTGGAGCAGCCTCGGCAAGACGAGCCAGGTCTACTGCTGCTTCAGTATGGCCTGCTCTTCTAAGAACTCCCCCTTTTTTCGCAACGAGCGGAAAAACATGTCCCGGACGGGAGAAGTCTGAAGGTTTGGCACCATCCTCAAGCATTTCCTTGATTGTGAAAGCACGCTCAAAAGCACTGATGCCTGTAGTCGTTTTTTCATGGTCAATACTGACAGTGAAAGCTGTTCCATGACTGTCAGTGTTCACCTCTGCCATAGGATTCAGTTCCAATTTTTCAGCAAGCTCCTCTGTAATAGGTGTACAGATTAAGCCTCTGCCTTCCTTAGCCATAAAATTGATGGTATCCGGTTTCGCATATTCTGCGATTGCCAGGAAATCCCCTTCATTTTCCCTGTCTTCATCATCACAGACTATGATGACTTTTCCTGCTTTTAAATCTTCCAGTGCCTCTTTTATTTCACTGAACATCGTTTAATACCACTCCTTTTGCTTATTATAAGAAGCCGTTATCCCTAAGGAATCCTTCTGAAATGCCTCCTTTAGGCTGCGTGGTCTCCTGCTGCTGCCTGTTCACAAAGGTATACAGATACTTGGCAAGCATGTCGAATTCGAGATTAACAATGTCGCCAACTGTTTTGAAGCCCAGTACCGTTTCACTGGCTGTATGAGGAATGACCGAGACAGTAACGGTATTGTCTTCATTGCCGAATACAGTCAGGGAAATCCCGTCCACTGCGATAGAGCCTTTCATGATAAGCAAGTGGCTTAAGGCAGGAGGTACAGATATTTGAATATAAATGGCATTTTCACTCGCTGACTTTTTGAGAATCTGACCTGTTCCATCCACATGCCCTGTTACAAAGTGACCGCCAAAACGGCCATTTGCCCTCATTGCCCTTTCCAAATTGACCTTTGATCTTTCTTTAATAGCTGAAAGCGATGTGCTTTTGAACGTCTCCGGCATGACATCTGCTGAAAATCCATTTCTGGCAAATTCCGTAACAGTGAGACAAACACCATTTACAGAAATACTGTCTCCCAATTGAACATCTGATAAAATTTTGGAGGCCAGAATTGTCAGTTTCATCGCTTTTCCTTGCTGAACTACTTTTTTTACTGTTCCAAGCTCCTCGATAATTCCAGTAAACATTATTGCTTGGCCTCCCTCAGTGGTTTTGCGGTAATTTTAAGATCGCTGCCAACCCTTTTAATCTCTGTGAACACAAGCCTAGTTGCATCTTTCACAAAGTCGGCACCAACACCCCCAATAAATGGAATCGCCTGATTGCCGCCAATAATTTTGGGAGCCATATAGAGAATTATTTGCTGAAAGCAGCCTTCTTTTATAAATGAAGCATGGATCTCAGATCCGCCTTCAACAAACAAGGTCATAATGTTTCTTTCACCTAAATTTTTCAATACATCTTTAATCGGCACCTCATTTGCAGGAAAAGAAATGACTTCTGCATTTAGTTTCCTTATTTCCTCTGCTTTTGAGGCATCAATTTCGCAGCCGGTAAAGATAATGGTCTTAACAGACTGATCGCGGATGACATTTGCATCAGCCGGAATTTTTAGATTTGTATCTAAAACTACACGAATGGGATTTTTTCCGCCTTGGGGCAGCCTGGCGGTTAAAAGGGGATTATCGTGAATGATGGTATTTATGCCTGTAAGTATAGCGTCATGTTCATGCCGTAGAAGGTGTACATCCTGCCTGGATTCTGGAGAGGTAATCCATTTGCTGTCACCGGTTTTTGCAGCTGTTTTCCCATCAAAAGATGAGGCTGCTTTAATGGTTACGTATGGTGTCTTTGTTTTTATAAAATGAAAAAATGGTTCATTGAGAGCATCTGCTTCTTCCTTCAACAGGCCGGTCACCACTTCAATACCGGCATCCTGCATCCTTTCAATTCCTTTTCCTGAAACGAGAGGATTGGGATCGGCAGAAGCAATAAAGACCCTTTTAATTCCTGAATTAATAATTAAGTCTGCGCAGGGCGGAGTTCTTCCAAAGTGGCTGCATGGTTCAAGAGTGACATAAATATCAGCGCCTTTAACCCTTTCTCCAGCCGCAGCTATCGCATGGACTTCTGCATGGGGTGTTCCCGCTTTCAGGTGAGCACCCATTCCCAGAATTTCACCGTTTTTCACAACAACTGCACCCACCTGCGGATTCGGACTGGTTTGGCCTTTAGCTGCCGCTGCCAGACTGATGGCTAACTTCATATATTCCTGATGGATCAAATTTTCTGCATCCTCCCTTCCTTACTATTTCTCCAAATTAAGTATAAAACGGCAAAACCCCGTACACCAGATAGGTGAAACGGGGCAAAAACACATGACGAAATAAGCGTTTAAAAAGACTTTTTTTAACGCATCATTATAATCATTCCTTCTCCCATCCAGACTTTCACTGTCGGCTTTGGAGTTTCACCAAATCCACCGGGTTTATAAGAAAAGCTCAAGCGCCTCGTTCACCCCCGACAAGCACAAGACGAGCCTCCCAGAAAAGGCGTCTTTTGCCTTTTTGAGAGGATTGGCTTGTGACCTCGAGGGGGTAGGCGCTGCTAGACAATAATTAGAAAAGCTCAAGCGCCTTGCCTTATAAAGCCGGGTCACGGACTAAGAGGGCGTACCCTCATCACCGCCGGTTGGGAATTTCACCCTGCCCCGAAGGAAATCCTATTCTATTATAGAAATCTTACCATGAATTATCACATTATACAAAGAGAATTGTTTTTGAAAGAATTGAAACCTTTACTTCGATACGCCGTATAGTTAATTATAGAAAAAGGAGAGGACTTTTATAATGGAGGAACCAAGAGAACATCTTATCAGCGAGTTAAGAAAATGTGAAGAATGGGAAAAAGAACAAGGTGATTTATGGTTTTGGGAGAAGCTGGGCAGACTCCCTTTTAAGCTTATTGATAGATTTACACCTGAGTTCATACATAAAAAGGTTGGAGTGATCCTTGATGAGCTTGGGACATATATTCAATCAGGAGGAAGATATTTAAGTTCAGCTTCCGCGTTAAAGAATTATTATCCTGGACAAAACATTCATACCTTGCAGGATGTAGAAGCCCTGCCCCTATCAATAATGGATGTAGCCGCTGAAAGGCTAAGCTCTAACCGTAAAAGAGCAGCAGCATTGCAGGGTGCGGGTACTGGTGTCGGAGGGATTTTTACCCTGACCATTGATATCCCCCTGCTTCTTGGCATTCAGCTGAAAACTCTGCAGGATATCGCGATTTGCTATGGCTTCGATCCTGCTGATAAAAACGAAAGAATGTTCATTGTAAAGATTCTTCAATTTGTTTCCAGTGACATTGTTGGAAAAAAAGCCATTCTGCAGCAGCTTTCCATGTTCGGTTCTAAAGAATCAGGGCCAAAAAGGGAAGTCGTTTCCGAACTTCAGGGATGGAGAGAGGTTGTGTTTTCTTACAGAGATCAAATTGGCTGGAAAAAACTTTTCCAACTGATCCCGATAGCCGGACTGTTGTTTGGGGCTTTCATCAATCGATCAGCCGTTAATGATATTGCCGAAGCAGGTATTATGCTATACAGAAAAAGAGTAATCGTTAACCGCCTTTACCAGAATAGGATGACAGAAATAAAACCGGAGAGCTGAATGGCTCACCGGTTTTATTTAAGGAAGCTTTTTGATTTCCTTCTCCATATATTCTTCATTTAAAGCTCCCAATACTTTTTCTCTGATAACACCATCGGAATCAATAAAATAGCTTGTAGGATAAGCCATTATATTATAGTCAGAACCCACAATTCCCTTTACATCCATAGGAATTGTAAAAGTCAGACCCAGCTCTTTCACGAACTTCTCAGCGTCTCCATTATTCTTTTCTGTGTTTGTAAGATTTACGGCTAAAATATCAAATTTATCATCTTTGTACTTTTGATAAAGCTTCTCCATATGCGGCATTTCTGCACGGCAGGGAGGACACCAGCTAGCCCAGAAGTTTAAAAGGATTGCTTTGCCCCTGTAGTCGCTGAGCTTTACCGGATTTCCTTCCATATCTGTCAGTTCAAAATCCGGAGCAAGATTTCCTTTTTCCAGACCAATAGGCAAATCCTCTGGATCTTTTATTTTATCGTATTTTTGCATTTGTCCGGCCTGCTCTACTACTCCCTTTTCTTTAAGAATGGTTTTGTCTACAATAAACAGCAAAAGAACAATAACTGCAGCAGCCAGTAAAAACTTTTTCATTCCAACACCTCAATACTGATTTCCCTGTAAGCTGAATTTATCATACTATATGGGGAATACAGAATCTACATATGTGCACTGGATTTTAGTGATTGTGATATAGAAAAAGAGCCGCAAAAATGGCATAAATTCTGCATTTTTCTTTTGGAGCCAGACTCTCTTTAAAAGAGAGCACCGGTGTATTTGGATCCTTAAAACGCTCTCCCCACTCAAGTGGCATCCACCCTTTGCGAAGGCGGGCAGCTCTATGCGATTGTTCATCCAGAACCTGCAAATCCGTGTGTAAATAGGTTTTAGGAACTGTATAATGAATAGCTCCATTTTGAAACACGACAGTGGTTCCAATTTTTCTTATTTCGATTGTTTCCCTGTATTCATCATTTGAGGAGATAATTTCGATGCCACTCCTGCGGATTAAGATGGAAACTTCAAGATTTTCTGCTTGGTCATAGATCCCCAGCCTCGTTGGAAAGATACGGTCAAGAAAATAAGGCAGAAACCAGCGGATCTTTCGCATTTTCATATCCCTGATTTCGCCTATTTGACTTCCATCAGGATCAAACAAAACCATCCTGAGAGAAGGGGCAGGCAAAAAAGCGATCAGCACATTTGAGTACTGCAAAATAGGCAGAAGGGCTTGTCCTTGGTAATAGTACTTACTTAACACTGCCTCATCCGCCCTTTGCTTATTCAGCAAATACATTTGATGGCATAAAAAACTATAAAAAATAAAAGGGATTAATAGAATAATGAAATGTGTGCCCTGAAATTTATTCATAAACAACAACAAGAAAAAAAATGGGGGCACTAGTGCTGTGAGGCTTGCATTTAAAGAGATATCGGCTGTTTTTTGGTAATAGTGCTGGATATTCATCAGTATGTCTCCCCTGCTATATTTGTTTCTCTTCTTTATTCTATTAATCAGGTCCTATAAAAATGAATTCTGAAAGGATTTTATTGTCGGAAGCTCTTTTTATTTGCAAAATTCCCTCAAAAATAAAGCTGACGGAAAGTTTCCGCCAGCTTTATTAATTGAATTATTTTAACGCATTAACTGCATTTATTAGCCCGTGGCCTGACTGCTCATCATACCCAGGCTTAAAGATATCTTCTGATGAAGTTTGAATGATGTGCTTAACTTGTGCGGGAGAGATTTTGTCTTTTCCATGTTTTGCGATGATCACACCAGCAAGTGCCGCAACTTTCGGGGCAGCCATTGAAGTTCCTCCCTTATAGCCATAGCCTCCGCCAGGGATTGTCGCTAATGCCAAGTAGGTACTATCCCTGCCAGCTCCGGTATTTGGATCATAGTTTGGTCCCAAGTCCCCGCCTGGAGCCATAACATCAATTTTGCCGACACCATAGTTGGAATAGAAAGCAAGATTCTTTAAAGCTCCGCCTGCAGACACCCGAATCATCAGCTGACTGCTTGGACTTCTGTGTGTGGCACCATTATCAGAACCAGAAAGTTTCCCCGGACTTTTTAAATCAACACTATCATTCCCTGCTGAACCAACTACAGTTACACCTTTTTGAATCGCATATTTAATAGCTCTGTTAAACATTTGCACGTCTGCTACAATATCCTTCGTTGCATACTCAGGATTCTGGAACCAGTCATATCCGCCAAGGGACATGTTGACAACATCGACATTATCATCTGCAGCTGTCATTAAAGCTTCGGCAATATGTGAAGTAGCTGCTCCCCCTTCAGGACCGAATACACGGTAAGCCGCTACCTTTAAGTCTGGTCCAACACCCATTGTTCTTCCTTTTGCTGCAATGGATCCCGCAACATGTGTACCATGGCTGTTTTCATCCATTGGATCTGGATAGCCGGGAACAAATGATTTACCATATGCATAATTTTCTTTCAGGTCAGGGTGATTATAGTCAATACCTGTATCGATTACCCCAACAACGATATCTTTGCCATCAGCAGACTTTCCTGTTCCTCCTGGAAGATTCCAGGATACACCATCATTTGTTACTTGTTTGATATCCCACTGCAGACTGTTATATAAATCCGCACCATCTAATGGAAGATCTGCTTCCACTGCAGGAGCTTCTGGATATATGACATTTTCAGTGCCAGCAGCCGATACAATAGAAGACTTTCTGATTTCATAAAGAAAATTAGGATTAGATGAAGAAACTTCAACTGCTCCTAATTTATTCAGCTTATTCTCTACTTGCCCTCCAGCCTTTTTCACTAAATCAGCATACCCTGAAGGAAGCTTAGCTTCATCTTTAAAAACAACCAAATAGTTCTTTTCAGCAGCTTGGGCTTGTCCTGCGCCTGCAGAACACGCAAAAACAGCTGAAGCACATAACGCAAAACTTAACGCACCCGTTACGATTCCCTTTTTCATGTTCATTTTGTGTATTGACCCCCTTATAATTTCTAATTTTCATTATATTCAATATAAATTAACCAGCAAATCTTTGTTATTCGACACACTCCTGTGCAGAATAAGCAAAAGACACAACATAAAACTCATGTTATTAATATTAAATTCCATATATTCACACCAATTTAGGTATATTAGCACTATATACAACAATACCCTTATATTTTTCTATTTCCTCAATGTCGAAAAGATAAGTGTTTTGTCCTAAAACATAAAAAACCGCATCGTGATCGATACGGTTAAAATGAGATGATTCTTTCAAATGATTTTCTTGCATCTTCGTAACCTTGAAGATACAACTTTTCCAGTTTTTGAGGATTTCGTTCCATCCTTCCCACTGTTAATGGTTCCTGCGGCTGGACGACAAGGACTGTCCCCTTCTTTTCTTCCTCTTCTACATAGCGCAGGGTCTCGTTATAGGTTCGATACCGATTTGCCAGTGCTTTCTGCAGCCCTGTGTAATGCGGGTATTTCCTTTTTACCATAAAAGCAAATTTCGAAGGTCTCTTTGAGTATCCCCTGTTTCTTGTTAAAATCACTATATTTTTTTTGAAACCATCCTGCTGTGCTTTTTTGATTGGTATTGGATCACTGATCCCTCCATCCAGGAGGACCTTGTTTTTATAATCTACCTCAGGAGCAATAAATGGAAGGGAACTGGATGCTTTTAAAACCTGGAGCATATCTTTCCCATAGTCTTGTTTACTAAAATAGACAGGTTTGCCTGTATGGCAATCTGTTGTTCCAATTATAAATTCAGACTGGTTATTATAAAACACTTCGTAATGATATGGGACAAGTTTATTCGGTATTTCATCAAAAATAAAATCCATTCCGAAAAACTGACGCGATTTAAAGTAATTGCGCCATGAGATATATCTGGGATCTGTTACATAATCCACATTAACAATTCTATTCCTGCCCTTTTGTTTGGACAAATAAGAGGCTGCATTACATGCCCCTGCAGAAACACCGATAACATAAGGAAAGCTAAGATCCTGTTCAAGAAAATATTCGAGAACCCCGGCTGTATATACTCCCCGCATTCCTCCCCCTTCAAGCACAAGACCCGTTTCACTAATCACCCTGCATCTTCCTTTCTGTCTTTTAAAGCTATACTACCAAAATATCAGCCTCTCAAATACAAATTTGCCCAAAAGGAAGGAACTTGCATGAATTCATGCAAGTTCCCTTCGTTTAAAAATCGCAATCGATGCAAACATCGAAAATATAATGATAATGACAGATACAATGATACTCGGCAATAATTCATCGGGGAAATGACCGCCTATGAAAAAGGAATTTGTATAAGCAAAAAGCAGGGCCGGACTCCACTCCAGCACGTGAGAAAGCGAATTGCTTACAAGAGTTAAAATGACTATTGCCCCAATAGTAAAAAATCCAACCGCTCCAGGCGATTTAATAAAAGTGTTGAAGAGAATTACTATAGTGATAATAAGGGTAAGCCAAATGCCATAAACAAAAAAGGATTGCAGAAAATCGGAAAAAGGAATAAATTCAAATAATACGCCCACATAGTACCAGGAGAGGAAGTAACCTAAAAAATATGATAACCATATTAGGATCATTAAACTGGCCCACTTAGCTGTTACAAACCCGGTGTATGACACAGGCTTTACAAGGATTAGCCCTGCAACACCGCTTTTCCTTTCACCGGCAATGGTTCCCATTGCAATGAAAACAATAATTAGCACACCAAGCGTATTATACTGGCTGAGAGCAGCAGCAAGTGCTTCACCTGCTGAAGGAACAGGAAGCTCGATAACTGCCCCTTCAGGCAGCCCGCCAATTGAATCAATGATTTGAGGCAAATAGTATAAGGTCAGAGGCTCTTTTACAGCTATTAAAATAAAAGTCAGCGGCACCCACACCCATTTGAAGTTTCTGGCAAGCTCCAGCATTTCTTTTTTTAATAAAGTCACCCATTGCTTCATTTCTTCACCACCTTCATGAAAACATCTTCAAGGCTCGTTCTGCTGATTTCAAACTTAACCAGTGGCCATTTCCGATTGGTTATTTCAAATAAAAATAAAGCCCTTGCTTCTTCAATATCCTTTACACAAAAGCTTGCACGATCTCCGTCCAATTCCATTGAAGTTACTTGCGGAAGCAGTGACAGTTCTTCAGCATATTCCCGGGCATCTTCTTTAAAAACCAAGTCAATCTTGGCTTGCTGATGTTTGGTTCTAAGGTCTGTCAATGTTCCAGACTCAACCAGTTCACCATCATGGAGGAATAAAATTTCATCGCATATTTCTTCTGCATCGTTTAGAATATGGGTGGAAAACAGGATTGCAGTTTCTTTTTTCAGCCTGTTCAACAGCTCCAGCACTTCCCTGCGCCCAAAAGGATCAAGGGCAGAAACCGGTTCATCGAGCATGACTAGCTTAGGGCGGTGAATAATCGCCTGAGCGATGCCAAGACGCTGCTTCATTCCTCCCGAGTATTTTCCAATCCGGCGGTTTTTAGCTTCGGATATACCGGTAAGTTCAAGAAGGTCCGCTGCTCTGGCTTTGGCTTCTGCTTTGGAAAGGCCAGCAAGCTGACCCGCGTATTCAAGAAATTCTTTTCCTGTCATCCAGTCATAAAAAACAGGGAATTGAGGAAGATAGCCTATTAATCTGCGAAAATCCGATTTTTCTCCCCCTTCATACACGATCGAACCGGAATCGGGCTTCATCAGACCTGCAAGCATATTTAGTGAAGTTGTTTTTCCTGCTCCATTTGCTCCAAGGAGGGCAATACACTTTCCTTCCGATAATTGGAAGTCCAGGCCTTTTATGACTTCCTGATTTCTGAACCGCTTTTTAAGATTTGTTACCCTAACAACCGGCATAGTCAGCTTCTCCTTCCGAAAATAAAGTAAATGATAGGCCCAATCAGATTAATAAATAAAATGACGAGAGCCCATACCCACTTTGGTCCATTTGCTTTTTCTATTTTTATCAGGTCTATGATGGCAACCGCCATTATAATAAGCTGAATGAAGACAATCGGAGCAAAAATTGCCCAATTAATACTTTCAAATAATTCCATTATGATTTCCTCCTTAAGTGTTTTGTCATTCATATGACGTTCAAGTGCATAAATCGTTCAGTTATTTTTTCAAATAAAAAAACACTCCAGTAAAGGGGTGCTTCAAAAGTTAATTGACGGCTTAATCCGTTTCTTTTTCATAAACAGCCATCATCTGTTTGATTTCGTTTGTTACCTGATCAAGGAGTGAGGATGGTGAAAGCACTTTAGCCTGGCTGCCCCAGTTAAGAAGCCATTTGACAAGCCCATCTCTCACTTAAAGCATTGAGCTATATCGTCGAGCGTATATTCGTTTTCTTAATCGGTCTGCTCCCTCAAAACTTCCATTAGATTGAGCATGCGCTGTTTATCGAGTCTATTCATTACATCATCCCATCCCCTTATAATTATCCATTATAAAGAGCCCAGCGGCAACAGCCCTGGACTCTGTTTTTGGCATCCAGCCCCAGCGCCTCCCCTTCATGGTCACAAGCAGGTCCGCCCAGAAAAGCAATGACACCTTTCGGTACAAACCGACTTGCGCTTGAGGCACAAAGGACAAGGAAGGCTTCGTCAGCTTAACATAGCACCACCACAGCTTTTGGGAAGACGTACGTTCCTCTGTAACCATGGGGCTTCTGCTAACGCATTACTTTATTAGCCTAAAAACTAAAGGTATTCGGTATTCCTTCCCTTCATATGCCTTAACTGCAGCTACTATCGTAAAGATAAACACAAGAATCCCCACGATCCAAATCGTAATGATTCCAATTAATACGATCATTAACACTACGCTGATTGCACTGTAAATCGAATAGGAAATTAAAAAATTAAAATATTCCTTTCCATGGTAATCTACAAACTCCGAGTCATTCTTTTTCAAAAGCCAAATGATCAGCGGTCCGATAAAAATGGTAAAGAAGCTGGTCACATAGATAGCGGCTGCTATAAGCCTTTCATCATTGGAAGGCATCTTATAGTCATTCATTGTGTTTCCTCCTAAATTTCTTCAATATAATTGGATGATTCTTTTATATTATTTACGATATTCATTCAAAAAGGTTTCATGTATTTTTATTTTCCAATCCCCCTGCAGCTCAATTTCCTGTTCTCGATTAGGACAACTTGAATACACATGTTAAAGACAGGCATTGCGCATAGCTTTGCCTATTCTTATACCTGCCTAGGAAGGTGATATACACATGATGTCAAAGCTGGAGGCTTTCATTCTGGGAATCATCCAGGGGCTTACCGAGTTCCTGCCTATTTCCAGTACAGGGCATTTATATTTGGGGAGACATCTTTTCGGGCTTGATGAAGCTGGCCTCTTCCTTGATACAATGCTGCATATAGGAACTTTACTGGCCGTTCTTGTCGTTTACAAAAATGAATTGCTTCAAATAGTAAAGAATCCATTCTGCAAGCTATCGATGCTGCTGATTATAGGGACGATTCCAGCTGTCATTGTCGGACTGCTTCTGAGTGACATGTTCGATTCAATTTCTAAATCCGGAGTTACTATAGGCTGGGAGTTTCTATTTACAGGGTTTATCCTCTGGATTGCTGATAGTGTTAAAAAAGGCGCAAAAAAGATGGACAGCATTAGCTACGGAGATGCCTTATTTATTGGGACTTTCCAGGCAGCTGCCATTTTTCCGGCAGTCTCCAGATCCGGCTTAACAATTGCAGCAGGTCTCTTTAGAAAGCTTGACAGGGAAACAGCTGCCTATTTTTCCTTCCTGCTCTCCATTCCAGCCATCGCGGGCGGCATTGTCATGCAATTTGGCGAACTGTTATCGGGCCACACAGAAGCCATAACCCTTAGCAGCATGTTAATGGCGACATTGTCATCGGCTATATTCGGCTATGCAGCAGTCGTTTGGATGATTAACTTTCTAAAACGGAAATCATTGAAGATATTTGCTGTATACGTTTGGATTTTAGGGTTCTCCATAATCTTTCTGCAAATGACCGGGATTTTTTAATTTCTAAGGGGCGATATCAAAATGGAAGGAATCATTTCGAGCATTTTTGAAATACTTTCCCAGCTGGGTTATGCCGGCATAGCACTTGGCTTAATGGTTGAGATAATACCAAGCGAGATAGTCCTAAGTTATGGCGGCTTCTTAGTCAGCACCGGTGATATCCATTTTACAGGGGCACTGCTTGCAGGAATTGCAGGGGGAACATTTGCCCAGCTGTTTCTATACTGGCTGGGGGCATATGGCGGAAGGCCAGTTCTTGATAAATACGGGAAATACTTGCTGATTCAGAAAAAGCATTTGGATGCATCAGAGAAATGGTTCGAAAAGTATGGAACAGGAGTCATCTTTACAGCCCGATTTATTCCAGTCATCCGGCACGCCATATCAATCCCTGCCGGAATAGCCAAAATGCCGTTATCCATTTTTACAATCTATACAATTGCAGCCATGGTGCCTTGGACGGTTCTCTTTTTATTATTGGGAATGGAGCTGGGTGACCACTGGAGAGACATCAAGGAATATGCAAAACCACTTATATTGCCGATCATAATCATCGCTTTGAGTTCCGGGATGTTCTATTTTTTATATAAGAAGCGGAAAAGTTAAATCAGTATATCCACCAAAAGTGTAGAATGCTAATTTTACACTTTTTTATTGGCTCATTTTTTAGAAATTGTGTTTTTCCCCTAATAATGTTGTGTGTTAATTTCCGCTCAAGACTGACAGTAACTCCGAAAGTAGCTTTTTAATTTTTTCAATTTAAAAACTGTTCACACTTCCTTTCCATTTTTGTAAAATAAAGCAAATATCTAGAATCAAAGGAAGATATTATTTATGAAAATTCTATTAAAAAATGCACTCATTTATCCTGTCACATCCCCCACCTTCCATGGGGATTTAATAGTTGAAAAAGGAAAAATCCTAAAAACAGGCAAGAACTTAAAGTCTGATTCAAATGTAAAAATTATTGACTGCCACAGCCACCACCTGCTTCCCGGTTTCATTGATGTCCATACCCATTTGGGTCTATATGATGAAGGCACAGGCTGGGCAGGCAACGATGCCAATGAAACAATTGAACCTTTAAGCCCTCATATCCGGGCGATGGATGGAGTATACCCTTTAGATCCCGCTTTTGCTGATGCAGTGAAGTACGGCATAACAACTGCCCACATCATGCCGGGAAGTGCTAATGTTATTGGAGGAACAACTTCTGTTATTAAGACTTCAGGGAAAAATATTAGCAAGATGATTATTCAGGAAACAGCAGGGCTTAAGATTGCCCTTGGTGAAAATCCAAAACGGATTCACAGTCATGGCAACAAGGATTCCATTACAAGAATGGGGATAATGGGGATGCTGAGGGAAGCCTTTTATGAGGCTTTACAATGTGATAATCCTGACTCTTTAAGATTTGCACCGCTTGTTAAAGCACTTAAAAGAGAAATTCCTGTAAGAATACATGCACACAGGGCCGATGATATCATTTCTGCCATCCGCTTTGCAGAAGAATTCAATCTCGACCTTCGAATCGAACATTGTACAGAAGGCCATTTAATTGCGGACGAATTAGAAGGGTTGAATTTAAAGGTCTCAGTGGGCCCTACTCTGACAAGAAGATCGAAGGTTGAATTGAAAAACAAAACCTGGAAAACGTATCAGCAGCTGACCGAGCATGGAGTGGAAGTCTCCATCACTACAGATCATCCATACACCCCTGTACAATATTTAAATATGTGTGCAGCTATTGCAGTCCGGGAAGGTCTTTCCGAGCAAAAAGCCTTAGAAGGAATCACCATTCTGCCGGCAAGAAACCTAAGAATTGATCATCAGCTGGGAAGCATCGAGGAAGGAAAAGACGCTGATTTAGTTTTATGGAATCATCACCCATTCCACTTTCTTGCCAAGCCAAAATGGACCATGATAGGCGGCCATTTTGTGTACAGAGAATCGTAGAATATTGTCGAATATCGCTGGTGTTTTTTGGCTTTAAATCGTAAAAAAAATAATTAAAAAACCTATTTCCTTTTTGAATTTTTTTTAGTATTATACCTAAAGTGAAGTGAAAATTTTTGCTTCTTTAGGATTACAATCAAATATCGGAAACGATAGAATAGGGAAGGCAAATGGTGCGCCACCAGTTATCTGGTTCTAGTGGGTTCGATTCCCACCCCGAAATTTTTTAGCAGCATAATAAAAAATTTCGAGGGTGGACCGAAGGCTCTATTTGGCATGGAGTAGGACTGCCCTCAATTGGAGGGATAACCTATGCTCAAGAAACGTGATCTTCACGACTGCCATGCTTTATTTGATTTGATGACGCACCCTGATGTCTTCCCTTTTGTTCGCCAAAAAGCCAATTGTTATGATGAATTTATTTTTGTTACAAAGCAGACAATCGAATCCGAAGAGCGCGGTGAATTGATTTCACGAACAATTCTTGATGAATGGGGCGCTCCGATTGGGACGATTAATTTGTATGACATCCAGGACAATGCCGGCTTCCTCGGCACATGGCTTGGAAAGCCTTATCATGGCAAGGGGTATAACAAGTTAGCAAAAGATTCTTTCTTTGAAGAGCTCTTTTTCGAAACTGGCATTGAAACGATCTTTATGCGGATCCGCAAGGAAAATATCCGTTCGCAAAAAGCTGCAGAAAAACTTCCTTATGTCATTCTTGCAAATGAAACAAGAAAGTCTGTTTATGATCAGCTGAATGCTAATGGTGATATTTATAATTTATATGAGATCCCAAAAGATTTATATACTCTTCATGTGATGCGCCATGGAGCAGCAGCCCAAGAATCGTCCCAATTACTGGAGGCTTAACAGAAAGTGCAAGCATCTTGCCCACCCACGGCACCTCAATGGAACTGGCTGCAGGAGCTGGATACTGACGAAGTAAAAATTTTGAACTCTATAATAAATACGCAAAGCACTTGCATTCAAGCAGGTGCTTTTTTTCAATTGATAAGATTTGATTCCGGTTCATCTGTTTTTTCTCTGATTCCATGCTGTGCCAGCAATTGTTCCAGTTCTTCGTTGGTAAGGGTTTCAAAACGCCCGTCTTTGAATGAAACTTGAGTTTGATTCGGATTTATCCTATTTGTATTAAAACTCATGGTTATGCCTCCTTCAAGCCGAGTATAAATTGGCTGTCTTTAACTTCTATACTCGCCTATGGAAGGATTTTTATTCCTTATTATACAAAAGTTCACATAATTGAAAAATATCGTCCTGCAATATGCAGGAACAAGCCGGGAATGCGCCCCATTTCTTTCAATATGATATAATTCTTTAGTCACTTTAAAGAAAGAGGAAATAATACATGAATCAAACGTATAGCAAAAAACAAAAGCTGCATATGCTGCTGGTGATTTTAATCCCTATTTTAATAACCCAGCTGGCAATGTACTCCATGACTTTTCTTGATACATTAATGACTGGCCGCTATAATTCTGAGGACCTGGCAGGTGTAGCGATTGGCTCCTCCCTTTGGGTACCTGTGTTCACAGGTCTCAGCGGCATTCTCCTTGCTGTTACACCGATCGTGTCCCATCTCGTGGGAGCAAAGAAACAAAGTGAGGAAGTTGCATTTTCTGTTATTCAGGGTGTTTATCTTTCCATTATTATGGCTGTCATTGTATTTGCCGGGGGAGCACTCTCCTTAAATCCAATCTTAAGTGGAATGAATTTAGAAAACAGGGTTCAGGATACAGCTTTTAACTACCTGGCAGCCTTAAGCACAGGGTTGATTCCCCTGTTTGTCTACAATGTTTTGCGTTCATTTATTGATGCTCTTGGAAAGACCAGGGTCAGCATGATCATTACGCTTCTTTCATTGCCGATCAATGCTGTGTTTAACTATATCCTTATTTATGGCGAATTTGGATTCCCGGAACTTGGAGGAGCAGGTGCAGGGTATGCTTCAGCTATTACTTACTGGCTGATCATGCTCATTTCGTTTTATATTATTCATAAACATTCACCATTCTCGACTTATGGAGTTTTCAGGAAAATACATGCTGTTTCTTTCGGCAAATGGAAGGAAATCCTGCTAATCGGGATTCCCATCGGCTTATCTATTTTTTTCGAAACAAGCATTTTCTCAGCAGTGACTTTATTAATGAGCACTTTCGAAACAGCTGTTATCGCAGCTCACCAGATTGCCCTAAATTTCGCATCACTTCTTTATATGATTCCTCTCAGCATCTCAATGGCATTAACAATAGTTGTGGGCTTTGAAGCAGGGGCTTCCAGATTCAGGGATGCTAAGGAGTACAGCTGGATTGGTGTCGGCATTGCTGTTTTTATGGCTTTAATTTGTGCAGCTATCCTTCTGGCTTTCCCAAGGGAAGTGGCATCTATTTACACAAAAGACGAAAAAGTATTACAATTAACAGCTGCTTTTCTTGTATATGCTATGTTCTTTCAGCTGTCAGATGCTATTCAGGCACCTGTCCAGGGGGCGCTGCGCGGGTATAAGGACGTAAATGTCACCTTTATGATGTCCCTTATTTCTTATTGGATCATCGGGCTGCCATTTGGCTATTATCTGGCCAATCATACAGACTGGGGAGCATATGGATATTGGATCGGCTTAATTACGGGGCTTGCAGCCGGAGCCATAACTTTAACAGCCCGCCTGATCAATCTGCAAAAGAGGAAATACCCGGCATATATGAAAGCGAAGTAATATAAAAAGGCGGAAGAACACGGTTCTTCTGCCTTTTCATTTTCATTCCTGATAAATTTTGCCGAGAACGTCTTTCCCTCCTGTAACCGGGATTATACTGCCAGTGATAAAGTCGGATTTTTCATCGGTTAAAAAGCTGATTACACGGGCAATATCTTCACCAGTTCCCGGCCTTCCGACTGGTGATGCACTTTCATAAGCACCTGCCGCTTCTTCGATATTTTTTTCCTTCCATTCACCCGTAATATCTCCTGGGCAAACCATATTAGCGGTAATGCCATTCCCGGACTCTTCCAATGCAATCGATTTCGTTAATGACGCAGCACCTGTTTTGGCAGCGGCAAAAGCAGAACGATATACCCATCCTGAAGAATATTCTACGCGATCAAACCCAATCGTTATGATTCTTCCCCATCCAGTTTCCCGCATTTTCGGGATAAACAACTTTGACAAATAAAATACCGCATTTAAATTGCCATTAATCAGGTAATTCCATTGTTCGAAGGTGTAATCCAGCATCTCTTTTCGTTCATGTACGTAAGGTCCGGCATTATGAATGAGGATATCGATGACCGGAAATTCATTTAAAGCAGCTTCAGCCATCATTACACAATCATCCGTTATAGAAATATCTCCCTGCAAAGCAATGTTCCTGGTTCCATATTTGCCGGACAGTTCCCCGCATAATGAGACAGCTTCCTTTTGACTGCTGCGGTAATTAATCACCAGATCAATGCCTTTAGCGGCAAGCATGAACGCGGTTCTTTTTCCGATTCCTGTTGCTCCCCCCGTGATTAAAGCTGCTTTATTTCTCACAAAATTACCCCTCAGTATTTAATAATTTTTATATACTCCAATACCAATATAGTAGTAATTACATTGAATTATTGCAAATAATAAGAAGTTATTTCCTCTTCTGCCAAAGGCGGAACATTAACGGATAGGCAATTATCTGCATAGAATATATGGCTTAGTGATGAACCATCAGCTTCATTGGCAGTTTTTCAGGAAAGGATGAGAAGGATGTTTCCATGGAACCTTTTTCCATTTAATAAAGATATGAAAAATCCTCCCCATCAAATGAAACCGGAGGATATTGATAAATATGTAAGAAGTATTATGGGGCAGATGTTCCCTCAAAGTATGCATGGGATGAACGGAACTCATGATTTTATGAAAGGTTTTCATACAGCAGCCCCTGGAGCTGGCCAGCCAGGTTCTGAACCGCTGAATGCATCCGTCTTTGAAACTCATGATTACGTTTTTGTAAGATTCCCTGTAAAAAATGATGATTGGTTAAAAGAAATGAAACTTTACCACACATCTAACCAAATGATCATTGAACACATTCCCGGTAAAGACGATAAGCATATCATAACCCTCCCTGCAATTGTCAGGAAAAAAGGATCATCAGCCAGCTGTAAGGAAGGGTATATGGAGATAAAAATTCCTAAAAACATTGACATGCAGTTTTCAGAAATTGATGTAACAGAAATATTATAAAGGAGGGCTCATTTTGGAACTGGAAAAATGGAAAGAGTTAATCAAAATGTCCGCACAATATCAAGATCAGGATTTCTGGGAAAAACTTATCTCACCTGAAGTTTCCAATCATAATAAAAAACTTTCTTTGTCAGGGCTGGAGCAGGAAAAAATCAATCGTTTTCTATCCAGTCAGGACATTTATCCGCGTTGTGATGTATATGAGTATAACGGAAATATCATAATTGAAGCAGAACTCCCCGGTGCATGTAAAAATGACATTAAAGTATCTCTCGTGCAAAATGAACTTATCATTAAAGGAACATGCTCAGCATTTCAGCAGCACTTGCGCTATTTTCTGAAAGAAAGACATAGCAGAGCTTTTGAAAAAGTGCTGACCCTCCCGATGCCTGTTGATAAAAATTCGATAAAATCATCGTTTGAGAATGGGATTCTTTCTATCTCTCTCCCCATCTTATTTGAAGAAGAAGAAAAAATACCTATTAAGGTACAGAGTTGAATAATACCCTTAATCAAGCAGCTTATCATAGCAGTAAAATGGGTTGTCCCGATCCATCCAGATTGTGCCTGTTTTGACATAGCCGTTCTTTTCAAATAATTTTTGAGCCTTTTTATTCAGCGAGTATGTATCTGTTCTCATATACGGAATCCCGTTCTTAACTGCATGTTTTTCAGCAAATTCAATTAATCTGCTCGCTATCCCTTCCCCTCTGATTTCCGGATCTACGGCCAGACGGTGAAAAACGAAGCAAGGCTCATCTTTTCTCCAGGAGGCATTTTTATATTCCTCCGCCTGGATTTGATCGACAGTAATGGAACCTGCGACATTTCCTTCATAGATGGCAGTGTATAGACTGCCTGCTTCCACATCAGACAGAAAATCCTGTTCACGGGGATAAGTACGGTTCCATTGATCATTCCCCTCAGATTCCATAATGCTGACTGTTTTTTGGACAATTTTCATTATCTCCGTTAAATCGTCTTTTGTTCCTTTTCTAATTTCCATTTACATCACCTGTTGTTTTTCATTTTTAACAGCCATTACTAATGTTCCATTGAATGATTGAATACATACATGGACCGGAAGTAAATACTATAATGAAAATTAACTCGGGCGAGTGGCAAAAAATCACAAAAAAAGACAGCCTAAAAAGGCTGCCTTTATTCATTCAAATATTATTTCCCGATGAACATTTGTGTCCAGTAGTTACCGTCAGCAACATGGCCAACACCAAGGTGAGTAAAGTTGGCATTCATGATGTTTTTACGGTGGCCTTCACTATTCATCCAAGCTTGTACAACTTCTTCAGGAGATTTTTGCCCCATAGCAATATTTTCGCCCGCTGTAGTGTATGAGATGCCGAATTGCTTCATCATATCAAATGGTGAACCGTAAGTTGGGCTGTTATGGTCAAAATATCCTTTTGATTGCATATCACGTGATTTTTCACGAGCTACTTTGCTTAGTTCTTCGTCCAATTTAAGTGCAGGCACTCCTGCTTTCGCACGTTCCTGGTTAGTTAATTCAAGTACTTTTTTCTCGTAAGCACTTACTTCAGAAGATGCAGGTGCAGCTTCTTTTGTTTGTTCTGCAGGTGCTTTTGCTGTTTCTTGTGCTTTTGCCGGCTGCTGTGCTGGAGCTTGTGCTGGCTGCTGTGCTTGTGCTGGTGCTGCCGGTTTTTGCTCTGCTGGTTTTTGTGCTTCCTGTTTATTTACTTGGACATTATCCCAGTTAATATTGTAGTTTTTAAGGTATTTTTGAAGAATATTATTAATTTGCTCCTGGCTTAGGTTACCAGATTGAGAAACTACCATTTTTTTAGCTTGTTCAGGAGTAGGACAATTTGAAGCTGCGTCCGCCTGGTTAGCTCCTGGTGCTGATACTAGTAAAGCTGCTGCCGCTGCTACTGAGTAAATAACTTTCTTATTCATGTATAAAAATCCTCCCTGTGTTTGTTTTCTTTGTTGTGTGGTGCTGTGTGACTTGCACAATCATCATAACACAGGGTTTTTCGTAATATTTATGGACAGATTTTACAAATTCTTGAATCCTGCACAACCGATCGACTTAGAAACTAGTAAAATCAGCTTAGAAATTTTCATATATCCCTATTTAAAAGGGTTTATACTTGCTTAAGATGGGTATATAACTTTCTGTCTATTTTTGTCTTTATTGGCAGACGCATTACCCAAATACCATTTATATACTAATAGATCACTATTGACAGGTTTTTAGCCTGATAGTATTCATTACTTTTATTACACTGGTGTAACAAATATGATAGGTATATGTACCCCTTAATGGGTATATATGCCCCCAAAGGAAAAATTCCAGCAGGATTAACCGATCCAAAACAAAAAAAGCAGCCAATGCTGCTTTTTAATGGCTGCCATGATCATTGTCATCCATATCTTCTTCCTGGCTGCCTGATTCTTTTTCAGGTGCACTGGGCTGACCAATAACAAATTCTTTTTTAGGCATATTATGCATTCTTCGTGCCGTTACATGTGAGTATATATAGTAGGTTCCTTCTTCTTCAAAGGTTTTCTTGAGCCGATAAATTCCATGACCAGCATGTTCAACAAGAACTTTTTCATGCTCTGTTGCATTTGCTCTCCAGATTTCAAACTTTACCTCGTCTGCATCTGTGACCTCTTCTTCTCCATATGTAACTTTTGCTTCAAAAACTACAGGTTCATTTGCTTCTGCTTTTTCAGGATTAATGGATAACTCGACATCCAGGAATTGCGGTTCTTCCTCTGTTGTTTGATTACCATTGCTGCAGGCTGCCAGGGTAACCATGAGCATTAGCGGGAGCCAGATATTTAGTAGCTTCTTCATCTTAAATCTCCTTTATCCTATCTTATTTCGAACAGCGGCAGCACAATTTTAACCGTTGTTCCTTTATTTAAATCACTTATAACAGTCAGCTCACCATGATGGAGTTTAACCAGCTTTTCTGCAATGGCAAGTCCAAGGCCTGTACCGCCATCAGATCTTGTTCTGCCTTTATTCACTCTATAAAACCTTTGTTTAATCTTGCTTAAATGTTCTTCAGAAATCCCAATCCCTGTATCTTCTATTTCAATCACACATTTATCTTTCTCTTGATATAAACGGATGCTAATACCGCCTTCGTCTGTATAACGAATTGAATTGTCCATAATATTTTGGATAATCTGTTCAACCCTGCCTTCGTCACCGTTAATGATGACTTCGGGATCCAGGCAGTATTGTAAATCCAAATGTTTTTCACGAAGGACATGCTTATATTTTTCAATAGCATCCTCTATTAGCTGCCCCAAAGGCAGCGCCATTTTTTCGAGTTTATATTCGTCAGATTCAAGCTTCGACAAATCAAGCAGATCTCCCACCAAACGTTCCATCCTTTTAGACTCCCTATGCATTAGCTGCAAATATTTTTGTCTGTCTTCCTCAGTTTTTGCCATACCGGACAGAAGTGCTTCACTGTAGCCCTTTACATAGCTGATGGGAGTTCGCAGTTCATGGGAAACGTTTGCGAGAAAATCCTTTTTCTTTTCGTCTTCTTTTTGTATAGATGAAGACATATGATTAAATGCATTTGCCAGCTGGCCAATTTCGTCCTTCGAATCAATATTCAAATGAATATCATAGTGTCCCTTTGAAACATGATCAGCTGCAACTTTCATATCCAATAGAGGCTTTGTCAGCTTTTTAACCAGCATGGTACCTAAAATAATGCTGATGAACGTAAAAATCATCGCAGCAGCCAGCCATAGGTAGGCAAAATCATGGGTAATCTCTGAAATTTTTGCAAGGGGAACATATAAATATATGATACCCTCCAGCCGATTACCATCGAGAAGGGGAATAATAACACCCATTATTTTCCGGTCAAACCTTTTTTCATAGCCCAATTTTTCAACCGCTCTGCCTTTAAGAAGCTCTTCCCGTTCTTTTTCACCTATTAGTGTCTGGTAGTCAATTTCAAACGGCAGACAGGCACTAAGCTCTCTTGGATTGTTAACAATAAAAACCTCTGTTTCTGATTTTGAATTATACCAATCGATTTTTTCCCTTAGACTCTCTGTCAAAGGCCCTCCCTCGTACTCTGACGAGAGGTTTCGCCCTTCAGTCAGCAGGGAATCTCTTACATCTTCCACATATATTTTTTCATAAAATAAATAAGATAAAAAATAGGAATATAAGATCGTAATGATAATCGCTGCTGTCACGGTCAGCCACATTTTTTTTGCCAGGCTATTGGTCAAAAATTTCATTCACATGGCACCTCTAATTTATAGCCTACTCCCCAGACTGTTTGGATATAGTCCCCAACCCCCAGTTTCATTCTCAAGGTTTTTATATGAGTATCCACCGTTCTTAAGCTTCCTGTATAATCTATACCCCATATGTATTCAAGAAGCTGCTCCCGCCTTAATGCCTGGTTTTTATGTTCGTAAAAAAATAGAAGCAATTCATATTCTTTAAGAGTGAGCGTGACCTGCTTCCCCTCTACTGTTACCTTGCGTGCTTTTTTGTCAATTGTGATTTGCCCAATCTGCACAGAATCCAAGTCATCTTTTAATCCGCCAGTTCTTCGGAGTACTGCATTTATTCTGGCAATAAGTTCTCCAGGACTGAATGGCTTGACGATATAGTCATCCCCTCCTAACTGGAGTGCTTTCACTTTATCCCATTCCTCTCCCTTGGCAGAGAGAAATATAATAGGTACATTTGATTTTTTCCTGATCTGAGAACACACTTCAAATCCATCTTCATCCGGCATCATTATATCTAGAATAACCAAGTCTATCATATTATTTCCAAGTATGCCGTATGCCTCAACGCCGCTTTCTGCTAAAAAGCATGTAAATCCTGAATTCCCCAGGTACATCTCAATCAAATGCCCCATATCAGCTTCATCATCAATTATCAGGATATTCAGCATGTCATTCACCACTTTCCCTAATCACTATCTTAAACGGGCCCTCTCCAACCTTAATTTTACTAAGCGTTTTTAAGCTTTTCGGCTCCAGTAAATGTAAATCATTGCTGTCATAACCGGCGACTAGAAGAATATCTTTGGCAATAGCTAATTCAAAGGGATTTGCCCCAACAGAAACTGAGGCAGCTTCCTCCCCGGAATCATTAATTTTGTATAACATATTTGAACCATGGCTTAAGACATATACATGATTTTCTTGTCCTAGGAAATTAACCGGCATCGAAGCAGCTGGAATTTTCTTTTTTAACTTACCGGTATCAGTGTCATACACATGGATATTTTGTTCAATCTCTGCACCTTCTCCATGTCCGCCAATCCATATTTCACCGTTTCTCTCATTAAGCCACGCACCGGATGCTGAAGGATGAATTGTAAATTCTCCGCTTCCTGCTTTTGATTTAAGATCAATAATTCCCAGTTTTTCATGATTAAAGCTAAGGACAAATAACTTATTTTCCGCAGCAGATTCGAGGAGGGTAAGCGGATCTCTTTCCGTCTTGACCTGTTTTTCCTCTTCTCCATTTAGATTAAAGAACCGAATTTTGTTTAAATTTTGATCTGCAAAAGCTATGTCATTAGTATCAAGCATGATGCCATTAACGATACCTTCTCCTGTTTCCCAGCTATCAATCAATTTACCTTCCTTTAAGGAATAAAGATCAGCCGTTTCAAGCTGTTTTCCATATAGCAGGATGGAGTCATTGTCCGGGAGAATCAAAGCGCCTGTATAAGGTTTTTCCATAGCCCACTCTGCTGCCTGCTCTTTTTTTTCCAGGTCCACAAAAGATATGGTCATATCTTTTATATTCACTGTAGCAGCAAAGCTGACATCCTCAGGGATTTCAGGCAGTCTCTTTTCTGAGCAGGAAGAAAGGAGGGCCGTTGTGATCCATAAAAAGACAAGCCAATATATTTTTTTTGACATATCATTTCTCCTAATTACTATCTTAACTTTATCTTACATTAATATTGTGAGATAAATGTGAAAGGATCCTGAAATCTGCAATAAACCTACACATTAAAAAAAGGAGGCATGAACCTCCCTATTTCAACCCTTCCGCTTCATGGATATGCATCTGGATAAGTGCGGCTTTGGATGTGTCATCCATGTCTGAATGAGTAATTCTCTTAACCGCAAGGAAAAATTTTTCATAGACAGACTTACGGACTCTTGGATGTGAATTTTCATCCTTTAGTTCCCTGGAGATTGCTTCTTTCAAAATGATTTCTGCATTAGTGTCCTCTTCTAGTTTCCGGTTGTTCCAAAGCTTCCGGTATTCATTCAGAAGCTTTTCATATTTTGGACTCATAACTTGCCACATCCCTTCCAAAACAGGAAACAATTAAATTTCCTTAGATGTATTTTTACATAAATAATTTTGTAAATGCAAAAAATACAGCTAATATGCGAGAAAGGAGAATGAGTTATGAATTCACCTTATCGGTGTCCAAACTGTAAAACCAACAGAAGCCGATTCAATATTATTAAACAGGTGCCTCAATCCATTAAAATGGATCCTCAGACAGGGAATGTTATGGAAGAGTACAGCAGTGAACAGCTGTCCCCCTTCCATATGCCATATAAGGGCCCTGATAAAAGGGTGCAATGTGCGGCTTGCGGACTTGTTGAAGACGAGCGGACATTCATCAAATTTGGCGAAAAACAGTGAAATAAATAAAAGCCTGAGATTCTGTTCTCGGGCTTTTATTCATTCACTAATTTATTTTCCATTAAGAATCTTTTATTATCCACTTTCCATGGATCTGCCTGTGAAAAGCGCACAAGATAAATCTTGCCCCGAAAATGCTGTCTGCCGCGTTTTTTTATGAACCAATCTGCTTCCACTGGAACTTCCATGCTCAGCTCATCTGCCAAATCCTCCGCCGGAAGAACGGGCATCGCACTTAACCTGACATTCTCAATTTTGGGCAGGAGTTTATTCCAGTCTATGGGTTGAAGTGAAATCGGCTGGACTATCCTTGCATCTTGCTGTTTAAGTCCGGCCATGAATGCGCTGATTATTTCATATGGATTGGCATTATAGAGATATCCATCAAGCTTTCCTGCCGCTTTCAGGATCATCAGCTTGTGTGATAAATCCATAAAGTTAGTTCGATGTGTCGTACTGCCATAAAAATGAATGCAGAAATGACCTGGAAAATTATTTTTCAGTGCACCTCCGCCATGGGGCATACCATGCATGGAAGCCGCTATCCATTGATTTCCATTAATAACTATAATGGCGCGCCTCTTCCAGCTCCATTTTCCGCCATAAATACTTTTCATTATTTTAGTTTCTTCAGCATTTAATGGCTGGACATCTGCATGATGGCTGCCCGCACGCCTCTGAACCTTAAACTTCTTTCCCGTTTCCACATCCAGAACGGTAAATTTACTGTATTTCGGCAATATCCCATTCACTTTCTCCCATGGCAGCATCTCAATCCGCCAGCCAATCCCCTCTTTACTCGCAGTTGTGTGCGTTCCCCCTGCAAAAAGAAGAAAGATGAATATAATGACTATGTTTAATGTTTTCATAAATTCCACTCATTTATATGTTTTTTTCGGTAAGGCATTATATAATGAGTTTCCCAAAAAAAGGTTTTATTCATTCATTCAAGCAAGAAAAAAATCGCACCCATTGAATGCGATTCCCTTTAAATTCCCGGATTAATCAGATGCTTCTAAGATTTTTAACCTTTGTTCGATTTCTGCCCAATCAAGATTTTCTCCAATAAACACCATATTAAGAGGCATGTTTATGTTTTCCTGCATATAGAGCGGCATCCCATAAGAGAACTGAAAAAGAAACGGATACTGTGATGAATGCAGCTTCATATACCCTTTTATTCTGTACACAGTGTCTGGAAGCCCTCTAAGAAAATCCTCAAAATCAGTCTGATTGACAGGTTTTTGAAACTGATAAACGAACGTGCTAAGCTTAAGATCAGTAAAAACATGTGACTTGGAAGCCTTGCTCTTTTTCGCGGAGGACATGCCTCTTACCTGCTTCACAGCGATCTTTGAGTATGAAGTTAAGATGGTGTATGCCTGGCTGTTCAGACCCTGAACCTCCATTGTAAGCCGGGCCTGTTGCGCCTCAGAAAGTTCGTCTGCTTTATTTAAGAGAATTAAGTCCGCATGCCGAACCTGCTCAATTAAAAGCTGCTGCACCTGAGGGCTTAACATATTTCGATTAAGCCACCTTGGACCGTCAACAACAGAAATAATACCTTTTACCTGCATCCTGTCAGCAAAGAGTGGGGAAAGGATGCTATCGAGAACTTCAATTGGATGAGCAGCCCCCGTAGTTTCAATATAGATCGCCTCCGGCTTTTCAACCATCAACAATTCCTGAAGCTGGGCTTCCAGCTTATCTGAGATAGTACAGCATATGCAGCCATCAAGCAGCTCTTTTAATGGCAAATCCTCATCAATTGCGTCCGAGTCAATTGAAACTTTCCCTAGCTCGTTCATCATCACTGCCACTTTTCTGCCTTGCTTTTTTTCATCCTGCAGCAGCTGCTTTAAAAGCGTCGTTTTCCCGCTTCCCAGAAATCCTGATAATATATATATTTCTGTTTTATTCATACATTTCCCCTTCTTCACAATCTGACAGCATTTCTTCAATCATAAGAATCATTTTCTTTTCTATTGAATCTATATCCAGATTAGTTAAATAGCCAACGGAATGAAACATTTCCTGCTTGCATTTCCAAATGGGAATATAAGCATTTGGAAAAAATTCATCCTCTGTCTCAATTCCCAGTTCCAAAATAGACTCATAATCAACTTCAAACACATCGTCCTCTGATGCACGCCGGCCTTTTATTGTCCGAACCAAGTCCACCACCAGATTTCCCTCTTCAGTTTGAAAGTCTGTTTTGTACGTATTAAGAAGTTTTTCTGCAAGCTTTTCACATTTTTGTTCAATATCTGATATTTGCCTGCGGATCTCTTCATTAAGCTTCACTACCTGCTTCAAAGGATCACCTCTTTATAGCTGTCCTGTCTAATGACCCATTTTATATGATTTTACCAGTCCATACAAACCATATGCCATATTTGCTATAATTTCTATTAAGGGTGGTGGAGTAAAAATGCTGGAAAATACCGGAGAAAGGATCATACCCGAGCAAATGCCGGTTACTAACGGAATGCTTCTGGAACATTTGGCACGTTATTATTTTGCCCTTTATTATGCTAAAGGGAGAGTGCTTGATATTGCCTGCGGAACAGGGTACGGTTCAAAAATAATGGCAAAAGCCAAGAAAAAAGAAATCAATGGAATTGTAGCAGTGGACATTGATGAGGAAACACTGAAGTATGCCAGACAGCATCATTATCATCCTCTCGTGCAATATGTAAAAGCAAATGCGGAAGATGAAACCCTCCCAGAAGAATTAGGATCCTTTGATGTGATAACGAGCTTTGAAACCCTTGAACACGTGGCATCAGAAGAAATATTTCTTAACAATCTTTTTAAAATGCTGAAGCCAGGCGGCACTCTCATTTTATCCACGCCATTCGGAGCCGGGAGAGGAAAGCCAACAAACGAGCCTTTCCATTTTCACCAGCTTACTGAAGATGAATTTATTGATCTGTTCAAGTCTTACGGTGAGACTGAATTTTATTACCAGAGAAGTGTTCTCGTTGAACCAAAAAGAGAAGGCAAACACTATCCTTTTGGGATTGCAGTTTGCAGTAAAAGTAAATAGGAGCCCATTGGCTCCTCAGGCTGTCGAGAAACTCTCGACAGCTTTTATTTTTATCATTAACTTTATTAATTCACCGCGTTAATTTGATATAATATAATTAATTTTACTTAGGATGGTGGATGGCATGTTCAAACCGAAAAGAGAATC
>NZ_VCRN01000030.1 GCF_009849585.1 Bacillus sp. ZZV12-4809 | reverse complement strand
TATTAGCCCCGGTTTCCCGGAGTTATCCCAATCTTACAGGCAGGTTGCCCACGTGTTACTCACCCGTCCGCCGCTGACTTCAGGGAGCAAGCTCCCATCAGTCCGCTCGACTTGCATGTATTAGGCACGCCGCCAGCGTTCGTCCTGAGCCAGGATCAAACTCTCCATATAAGAGTTGATATAGCTCGATTGTCTATTCGAAAAAGACTAATGATTAAACGTTGACGTATTGTTCGTTCAGTTTTCAAAGATCAATCCGCCGCTCAGAAGCGACTTTATTAATATATCATTTCTCAACCACTTCGTCAACAACTTTTTTGAAAAACATTCAAATGCTGTTAACGTCTTAAGCGACTGTTTTACTATAATAACACCTGGTGCCCAGAAGGTCAACAAGTTATTCAAAAAAAACACAAGGATTTTTATTATACTGTAAATCAAAAGAAACCAGCTGTTAGAACTGCAGCTGGTTTCTTCTATATTATATATTATTGTTTTGAGATAACGATGATATCTTTTTCTTTAAGGTCAATAGCGCCCGGCTTATTAATTTTAATTGCTTCCCCCTGTTGAAGGTTTGTGAATACAATCGGTGTAATAATAGAAGTTGCGTTTTCCCCAATATAATCAAGATCCACTTTCAATAGAGGCTGTCCCGCTTCTACACGATCATTCTCTGCAACTAATGCTTCAAAGCCCTGCCCCTTCAGGTTAACCGTATCAATACCCACATGAATCAGGATCTCGCGTCCTGAATCTGAAAGAATGCCGATCGCATGCTTGGTCGGGAACATATTAACGATCTTCCCGTCTACAGGTGAAACTACAGTTCCTTCAGCAGGTACAATCGCAAAACCATCACCCATCATTTTGCCTGAGAATACAGCATCAGGCACTTCTGTGATCGGTTTGATATCACCTTTTAGCGGAGCAATGAAAGAGTCTTCCTTATGTTCAGTCTGAAGAGCCTCAGGATTTACTTCTTCAATTTGCTGTTCAACTCCGCCTTCTGGAGCTTTTTCAACTGCCCGCGGTCTTTTGCCGCTCATAATATCTTTCATTTGACCTTTGATTGTTTCAGATCTTGGTCCAAAGATAGCCTGAATGTTGTTTCCAACTTCCAGTACTCCAGAAGCACCTAGTTTCTTTAAGCGGTCTTTATCTACATTCTTAATATCATTTACAGATACACGGAGTCGAGTAATACATGCATCGAGATGAGCGATGTTTTCCTGTCCGCCCATAGCATCAAGAACTTCATAAGGCAGATCTCCGCCTTTACCTGAAGCAGCGGTTTCTTCATCTTCTACTTCTTCACGGCCCGGAGTCATTAAATTAAATTTGCGGATAGCAAATCGGAAACCAAAGTAATAGATCACAGCAAACACTAAGCCAACCGGAATGACAATCCATGCATTTGTCTGAGGGTTGATTAAACCAAATAGAATGTAATCAATCAAACCTCCTGAGAAAGTCATGCCGATTTTTACATCCAAGAGATGCATGGTCATGAATGAAAGACCTGCAAACACCGCGTGTACCGCAAACAGCACCGGAGCTACGAATAAGAATGAAAACTCCAGCGGCTCAGTAATACCTGTTAAGAAAGAAGTTAACGCAGCTGATGCCATAAGGCCGCCGACTACCACTTTCTTCTCTGGGCGTGCTTCGTGATAAATAGCTAATGCAGCTGCAGGAAGACCGAACATCATGAACGGGAACTTACCAGTCATGAATGTACCTGCAGTAAGATTCTGTACATTGTCGCTGATTTGCGCCATAAAGATTCGCTGGTCACCACGAACAGTTTCACCTGCATTTGTTACATATTGTCCAAATTCATACCAGAATGGAGAGTAGAAAATATGATGAAGACCAAAAGGAATCAACGAGCGTTCAATTAATCCAAAAATAAACGCTGATAAAGTCAAGTTCGCATGAACCATGTTTTGAGAGAAAGCATTTAACCCTTCCTGAATTGGCGGCCAGATAACGAGCATCAAAAGACCAAGTACTACAGATGCTGCAGCCGTAATAATCGGAACAAAACGCTTTCCGGCAAAGAATCCTAAATAGGATGGAAGTTCGATTTCAAAAAACCTGTTATATAATGCTGCAGCGATAATACCTACAATGATACCGCCAAATACGCCTGTCTGCAGAGTCGGGATGCCTAGGATACTCGCATAATTAAGCCCATTTACATCCTCGGCTGTAATTCCCGCAGCCGTACCCATTGTCACGTTCATAATTAAATAACCGATAATGGCAGCAAGCGCAGCTACACCTTCGCCGCCTGCCAAACCAACTGCTACACCAACCGCAAATAGCACCGGCAGGTTGGCAAAGACAATATCCCCTGCTTTTTGCATAACCTGGGCAACGATTTCAACCCCGCTGTTATCCAGGAACGGGGCCAGCTCTAAGAGCGCCGGATTCTGCAGTGCAGCACCCAGGGCGAGCAGGATACCAGCCGCCGGCAGCAAGGCTACTGGAAGCATTAAGGCTTTTCCGACTTTTTGCAGGACGCCAAATACTTTTTTAAACATTTGTTAACCCCCTAATTTTTTTACTCATTAAGCGTTTTCATTTAATAGCGGCAACCATTAAAAATAAAAAAGGCATGAGGAAAAAAGGATAGAATTCAGGTGTATACAGGGTATCATACCCTATTCACTTAAATTCAATTACCTTTCTTCACTCATGCCTGATCGAATCAGTAACACGTAAAGACTTTCCATTGCTGGACAAGATATCTTGTAATTAATTTATTTTCTTTTGAAGCCTTTGCAGATGCATAGTCAAATAAACAGCTTCTGCGTTATAAACTGGTTTTTTTAATGTTTGCTGCATTACTTTAATGAGCTTCCAAGAAAGATTGTAGCATACCGGATATTCTTCTTTCAAGAGTGAAGTTATTTTTTCCGGTTCTTCGACGACCTCGCCTTTGTTAACCCTTTCAATAGTAAAGCGGATATGGCGGACAAGTCTCATATAATCAATGCTGTCTTTATCTATTTGAATACCCAGCTGTTCTTCAATCATATTGACGAGATGGGTCACCAGCTGAGAATACTGATTCACTTCGGATAAATCTCTGTTCATTACTGCACTATGAACGTGCAGGGCAATAAATCCAACTTCTCCTTCAGGCAAATAAATACCTGTACGATGCCCGATAAGGTTAACAACTTCCTGGGCTATTCCAAATTCAAATGGATAAAGTGTCTTCGTTTCGACTAGGAAGGGGTTTCTCATTTCCATCCCATTTTTCAAGCGAGTTATCGCAAACATCAAGTGGTCCGTTAATGCAACATGGATATGTTCATTAAGCATGGAGTTCGCCCTTTGTTTTATCAATTGGATGGAGGAGATAATCGCTTCAAGCAATTGATTATCCACATAAGGCATAAGTTTAATATAATTCTCCTGCTCTTTTTCATTTTTAAGAATAAAGAGCTTTTCAACCAAATTAGAGTCGATTGGCTGGCCCGGCTTCCTGCTGAACCCTATCCCTTTGCCGATAAGGACGACTTCTCCAAAGGATTCATGACTGCCAATGAGAACATTATTATTAAGCACCTTTTTTACCTTATATTCACCCATTCTCTTCTCCCCGCCCATTAAACAAATGTACTCTCATGGTATAAAAGCCTGCCCGGGAAGTCAACGGGATCGATCTGAATAAAAAAAGGACCCGCATTTGCGGGCCCTTCACATCCTTTTACTTCAAGAAAATGAAATACAGAACAAATATAACAAACAAGCCATACATAATTGGGTGAATTTCTTTGATTCTGCCCTTTACAATCATGGTGATCGGATAGAAGATAAACCCGATTGCAATTCCTGTTGCGATGCTGTAAGTCAATGGCATTGCAATAATTGTCAAGAATGCCGGAACGGCAATCTCAAACTTCGTCCAGTCAATGTTGCCTAATGATGCAACCATCAATACACCGACAATGATCAGCGCCGGAGCCGTTACTGCAGAAGTAATAACTTCTAATAACGGAAAGAAGAATAATGAAAGCAAGAAAAATCCTGCTGTGACAACCGATGCAAATCCTGTTCTCGCACCTGCCGCAACACCTGAAGAAGACTCAATGAAAGAAGTTGTCGTCGATGTTCCAAAAATTGCACCAACGACTGTTGCTGTTGAGTCAGCCAGAAGTGCTCTGCCTGCACGCGGGAGTTTATTTTCCTTCATTAGGCCTGCCTGGTTAGCAACCCCTACCAGCGTCCCTGCAGTATCAAAGAAGTCTACGAACAGGAATGTTAAAACTACGACCAGCATGCTTGTTGAGAAGAATGAAGGGTCGCTGTATGCTCCCAATGCCGCACCAAACGTTGGAGCTACACTTGGCACTGAGTCAACAACCTTTCCTGGAACATCGATCAGACCGGCAATCATACCAACAACTGTTGTAATCACCATTCCAATAAAAATTCCGCCATTAATGCCTTTTGTCATTAGAATAACTGTGATGATAATTCCGAAAATGGCCAGAAGCACATTTCCATCAGTAAAATCGCCTAAACCTACGAGTACTGCATCATTATTAACGATCAGCCCCGCACTTTGAGCGCCGACAAATGTAATAAACAATCCGATTCCGGCACTGACTGCATATTTTAATTCTGCAGGAATCGAGTTAATGATTTTCTCCCGCAAGCCAGATAAGGACAGAATGATAAAAATAATTCCCGAGATAAGAACCCCGCCTAATGCATGCTGCCAAGGAATTCCCATCGTTAAAACAACAGTATAAGCAAAAAATGCATTTAATCCCATACCAGGAGCAAGCGCAATTGGATATCTGGCCAGCACCCCCATCAACAGGGAACCAATAGCCGCAGCCACTGCTGTGGCAACAAACACAGCCCCATAGTCCATCCTCATGGAATCCGGTAAATCCGGTATATCCATTAAAGATAAAGTAATCGGGTTAACGACTAAAATATAAGCCATTGCTAAAAATGTTGTGAGTCCGCCGATGAATTCACGGCGATAGTTAGTACCAAGCTCTTCAAACTGGAAGTACTTCTTCATTTCTTTTCCCCCTATTGGCAATCTATATTTTCGCAATAAAAAAACTCCGGTATTGAGCACCGGAGCATTGACAACTGGTTCGTGCTTGCCATAGGGAAAATAAAGAAGAATAAAGGCAAAAACATCCCTATTTGCACTTACCTCGTAGTCAAGCTATTTACGGCAGCTCGGTAGAAACTTTTGGGCCATATCCCCAAGATTATACGACGTAAAACGACATATTTAATTCTTCTTTATCATAGCACCCCAAAAAGTCCTAGTCAATAGAAAAAGCGAACATTTTCATGTTCGCTTTTTAATAATGTTCGTATTTTATTCCCACTCAATTGTTGCAGGCGGTTTGCTCGTAATATCGTAGACCACTCTGTTGACATGTGATACTTCATTAACGATTCTAGTTGAAATGATCTCCAGAACATCCCATGGGATACGGGCCCAATCAGAAGTCATGCCATCGATTGATGTAACAGCACGGATTCCAATAGTATAATCATACGTCCGGGCATCACCCATTACCCCGACACTGCGGATGTCAGGCAGGACAGTGAAGTATTGCCAGATATCACGGTCAAGGCCGGCCTTTTTAATTTCCTCGCGCAAAATCGCATCAGACTCGCGCACAATTTCCAGCTTATCCTCTGAAATTTCACCAAGGACGCGGATTCCTAATCCCGGACCAGGGAATGGCTGTCTCCACACGATTTCATCCGGAATGCCAAGCTCTGTTCCGAGTGCACGCACCTCATCTTTAAACAGAGTGTTAAGTGGCTCGATCAGCTTGAATTGCATATCTTCAGGAAGTCCGCCTACATTATGATGAGATTTAATCGTTTGCGCAGTTGCTGTTCCACTTTCAATAATATCCGTATAAAGTGTACCCTGTGCAAGGAAATCAATGCCTTCAAGCTTAGCTGCTTCATCATCGAATACATAGATAAATTCATTGCCGATGATTTTACGCTTTTGTTCAGGATCGCTAACCCCTTTAAGCTTATTCATAAAGCGCTCCTGCGCATCCACTTTAATTACATTCATATTGAATCCATCAGCAAAAGTCTTCATAACGCCTTCTGCTTCATCTTTTCTAAGCAGGCCGTGATCAACGAAAATACAAGTCAGCTGGTCTCCGATTGCTTTATGAATTAGGACGGCAACAACCGATGAATCAACACCGCCGCTCAATGCGCAAAGAACCTTTTTATCCCCAACTTCCTGGCGGATCTTCTCCATTTCAATTTCAATGAAGTTCTCCATTGACCAATCGCCAGTACAGCCGCAAACGCCAAACACAAAGTTTTTCAGCATATCATTGCCATGAACAGAGTGGCGAACCTCAGGGTGGAATTGAACAGCGTATAAACCGCGCTCTTCATTGCTCATCGCCGCAATCGGACATGATGGATTGGTACCGTCCACTGTGAAACCAGCCGGAGCCTCTACAACAAGATCGCCATGGCTCATCCAGACTGTCTGTTCTCGAGGAAGGTCTGCAAACAATTTAGACTCGTTTTCAATCTTCATGATCGCCTTTCCGTATTCACGGTGCTTGGCAGGTTCTACTTTTCCATCAAAATGCATCGTCATCAGCTGCATGCCATAGCAGATTCCAAAAATCGGCAAGCCCAGTTCAAAAATTTCCTCATCACAGCGGAAAGCATTTTCGCCATAGACACTGTTAGGACCACCGGAGAAGATAATCCCCTTCGGATTCATTTCCTTGATTTCTGCAGCTGTAATCGTATGCGGATGCAGCTCACTGTATACACCGAACTCACGAATTCTGCGTGTGATTAACTGATTGTACTGGCTCCCAAAGTCCAGCACTACGATCATTTCCTGATTTTGAAGTTCTGTTTTCCCCGTCACACTGTTCACCTCATTAAATTTGTTGTATTGCCTTTAGTCTTCTCTCATACAGATAAAATATCTAGAAAAAATATAATTTCTCAGCAAGTTCATATATTCCAGCGGGAAGCTGACAATAAAAAAACCGGAACTCTTTCTCCACAAAAAAAAGTGAAGGCAGAATTCCGGTTCTCACGTACAGCAAAAAACTTCTTCTGCCTTCATAGTCAGATCATTTACGGCGATCCGGTAGAGACTTTCGAACCATATTATCGAGGATATATGAAGGTTGCATGATTTAATTGTGAAAAACGGCAAAATCCGAACAATATTGCCGCTGTCTTATTTGCCTATTGTAACAACAGCCCTAAATCCCGGTCAAGCTATTGTCTTTTTAATTAAATTTTCCCACAATTCCTTTGTATCCTTCCAGCTTCCTTCTTTCAGAACTCCCCTGTAGACAAGCTCTTCGTAATGTGCTGTCAGACTGCTCATTTCCCTTGTTGAGAAAAAGCTGTCAACATACTTGGCATAATCTCTTAAGGTTTGTCCGTTTCTCCGTTTTAATCCGTATCGATCCAATTCTTTTAAAAGAATCAGGTAAGCCTTCGAGAAGTGCTCATCATTCCTTTTTCTTTTAAACCTCCAGATGAAATAATGAGGAAGCCATTTACCCCGTTTTCGGAAACTGACTATTACAAGCAAAACAGCTGCCAATACGGCTGTTACAATGACCTTCCACTGTTCTTTAAAGAAAGCCTCTATATTGCCCCAAAGCTTCTTGAATGTGAACTGTGATCCTTCTGTTGATACTGTTTCAGGCTTGTCCGGCTTAACAGGAGTCTCAGCCTCTTTAGGCTTTTCTGCCTCCGGCTGGCTCGTATTTTGGCCAGCATTGTCAAAGTTGAACTGTACATTATTACTAAAGCCCTGAGTTGGTTCAAATGGAACCCAGCCCATCTCAGGAAAATAAATTTCCACCCATGAATGGGCATTGTTATTTGTTACCTCATATAAGCGAAAACCAGATCCAAGCGACTGCTTGAATTCTCCTTCTGTATAGCCCTTCACCCATCTTGCCGGCAATCCGATCGATCTCGCCAGAACCACCATTGAGGAAGAGAAGTTGTCGCAATACCCCTGCTTGGTATCAAATAAAAATTGGTCCACATAGTCCTCATTTTCCCCTGGAACCGCTACATCTGTCTGGCTGTAGCTATATTCCGCTCTGCGGAAATATCTCTCAAGCTCCCTTGCTTTTTCAAACCAATCCGGTTTATCCTGAGTAATTTCCTGCGCAAGTTCCCTGACTCTTTCAGGCAATTCTTCAGGAAGCTGTGTATACCGGGACAAAAATTCTTCAGGAAGTGATTCCGCCTTTGCCCCTGATGCCTTCATGGCAGTCACACTGTATTCGGGGACCGCAAATCCCAATTTATACTCTTCCAATGCAAATGGCCGTCCTCCATCCAATGTCCGTATCTTTTCAGTAGCCGACTCCATCTCATAGGTAATGAACGGCGAAGCTTCAATACTTTTTAACCCTAATGGATACACCACATGAGGGTAATTCATAAAGGTATAAACCGAGCTTGCTTCTTCAGTTGTTTCAATTGCATCGTTATCGATAAACGATGTAACCGGGATTTCTTCTCCCAAACCAAACGGAAGGTACTCCCCTTCAGGCTGGGAGGTTACCCACCCCTTGCCTGTATACTTATCCTTTGTTTCCACCTTCCAGTAATGGCGAGACTCCACTTCCGCCCTGAAGACCACTGCGTTATCACCTATAAAAGGGCCGCCAAGACGGGAATCGTCTTCCCCATATCCGATCTTCTGGATACCCCGGCCATTGCCGCCGCTGTTTTGCCCATAAGATTTAATAAAAGGCACTGGATCGGGCCAAATGGGTTCTGCTTTAGGGGCAGCATATCCCAAGCCTGTACTTAACGCGATCAGTGCAATCAGCGGAATCATCCATTTGCGCGAGAGGGAGGCTTCTTTTTTCATCCCTTCCTGCTCCAGAAGACGATTGAATGTTAGGATGCCCATTACCGCAAAGCCCGCAATTACTGTTCTGACAATCGCAGCGTCTGCCATGTAAGGCGTAAAGGTGTCCAAAACAGTTATATAAATGAGTGTCATGAAAAAGAAAATAAAAATCTGCCTGCGGTTAATCAGCCAATATTGAATCAAATAAGACATCAGCCACAGCAGTATGAAAAATAGCAGGCTTCTGAAAAGATTGGTCATGGCGGGCCAGTCTCTCTCAGCCAGCAAACCAAAGTTGTGCAAACTATCCGACGCAAACACGGCTATCCATGAAAATTGAAAAAAGGAGCCTTCAAAATACAAATAATGCAGCTCATATAAAATATACAGCACCTTAATAACACTGCTTATGACTGGACTTACGCCAAAGAAAGCAAGGAGCAGTGACAGCACAAGGAACACAAGGAAAACGGCAATATTCGATGTATCTGTCAGCTCTTCAACAGGCCGCAGCCATTCCCATAACAAGAAAAAGCCAAGGACATATAGGAGAAAGGAGGAAAAGTCCTTATGGACCTTTTCAAAATTCATCACCTGCTCACCCCCGAAAACACATCAAAATGTCCGTCATGAACCAGGACTACCCGTATCCCCCTGGCATTAGCAGAGGTTTTTAGCAGCAGCTCATCACCGGAAGGAGATTCATGCTCATGTTTAATCAAAAATATAGTCAAGGTTCCATTTTTGGACGCAAAATATCCGGCTTTCTCTATGAGTGCTTTTGTTAATTTCCCTGTCATAATCATCAGCTGACTGTTCTGCTGCAGAAGAAAATGCTCTGCTTCAAGAACCCGATCCAATGAGGATTGTGAATCATCTTTTATTTTTGCCAAATGATGAAAAATCTGGAGCTGGTGCGTTTCTCCGCCCCTGATTGGAAAAGCCGTCCGAACAGCTGCAGAGGTCAAAAATCCAGACTGCGCCCCTTTCCGGAGAATTGCCCTTACAATGGAGGCAGTAAACGAAACGATGGCCTCAAATCGGCTATCGGCTGCACAGTCCATCAGGATAAAAACATCATGGGATTGCCTTTGTTCAAATTCCTTGGTCATAATATCATTTCGCTTTGCAGTAGCTTTCCAGTTGATCCAGGAAAATCTGTCTCCAGGCTGATACTCCCTGATGCCGATTGCCATGGAAGTATCCCTTTGCACCCGCTCTTTGGAAGCAGTCATTCCCTGGTCGTAATGATGTGCCATCGGCTTATAGATGATTTCCTCATACGCCGGGTAGACAACCATCCTGCTCTCAGCGGGAGCTTGTCTTTCTTTTTCTATTAAGCCCAAGAGATCACCCGTTTTCAAACGGACGGAACCAAAAAAATGCTCTCCCCTGGGCAGGCTGTTAATCTTGTATTGAATGGACATTTCCTTTTGAAATCCAGGAAATAAAAACCGCTTTGCCTCGTTTGACTTCCGGGCACGCAGGAGCTGCTCGCTCATTTCATCCTCAACGACGAGGTACAATAAAGGAAAAGCTGATTCCCTTTCTATCTTTAGAGTAATCGATGCCTCTTCACCTGCACTATATTCCGTTTTCGTCAGGATCCGCTCCACTTTAACGCCATTTAATGAATATAACGACAGACAAAGGGCATATAAAGCAAATGGCACAAAGCTGTAAAACAAAAACCAGCTGACAAAGCCGCCCTGAAACATGGCATACGAAAAGGTGAACAAAATTAGCAGAAACAGTACAATAAGCTTCCAGACACCTTTCAGTGTATTTAACAGCTGTTTCATTTACTTCACTAGCCTTTGTACAGGGATAGGCACCCTGGCAATAACCCGCCCCACCACTTCTTCAGCCGTAACACCTTCAAATTTCGCCTCTGATCTCAAAATAATTCTATGGACAAAAACCGCAGGCGCCAAATGCTGAATGTCATCTGGAAGAACAAAGTCGCGGCCATACATGAAAGCATAAGCCTGGGCTGCTTTCATTAAAGCAATGGAACCCCGCGGACTTGCCCCTAAGTACACACTGCTGTGATTGCGGGTTCCATTTGCGATTTCCACGATATAGCGTTTAATCGTCTCGTCTACATGTACCTCTTTAATTTCTGTCTGCAGTGAGCGCAATTCAGCCAGATCCATTACAGTTTCCAGACCCTCTATTGGCGGAATGCGCTGCGCGCGGTTCAGGACCTCCATCTCATCTGCTATTTCCGGATAGCCCATTTTCATTTTTAAAAGGAATCTGTCCAGCTGCGCTTCCGGAAGCGGATAGGTTCCCTCATACTCAATGGGATTTTGTGTGGCCATAACGAAGAAGGGTCTTTCAAGACGATGTGTCACTCCGTCTATGGTCACACTGCTTTCTTCCATCCCTTCAAGAAGAGCGGATTGCGTCTTGGGAGAGGTCCGGTTGATTTCATCCGCTAAAATAATATTGCCCATAATGGGACCAGGCCTGAACTGAAACTCCATTTCCTTCGGATTATAGATGGATACACCCGTTACATCCGAAGGCAGCAAATCAGGCGTGAACTGGATGCGTTTAAATGAAGCACCAACTGATTTAGCCAGCGCACGTACCATCATTGTTTTCCCGACACCCGGAACATCCTCGAGCAATACATGGCCTTCTGCTAAAAGCGCCACTAAGCTCAACTCCGCAACATCCCGTTTGCCGATCATAACTTTTTCAATATTTCCCAATACCCTTTCAATTGCAGGGTGCATCTGATTTCGATCCATTAGAAATCTCTCCCCTTTATCTATATCTATCATTCCACTAATTTACAATTTTCTTAATTTTATTCTAACCTATTATATATTCGCTGTCGCCCCGGAAACTCCTGTGATTTTCCGAGACGGGCCATATCAGATTCGACATAAATAAAGGCTGCTTTTCAGCAGCCGCAGAGCAGTCAGTTATATCGTTTTCCATTCGTATCTATATAAAAAGATTCGATAAGAGTCCTTTCATAGGGCTTCCCATTTCCGGTAAAACCTTTTATTTCCGTTGTCACATTGTATACACCTTCCTGAGAAAAATCTCCATCGGTCATAATGCCGGGCTTTTCTCCCTTCGCTTTCTGCTGCAGCTTTTTTCCTGAAGAATCAAATTCATAGAGGATCCACTTTGAATGGAAGGTTTCTTGGCTATTCAGAGATTTGCCCTGAATACTATCATTTAACGGGCTGTCCAGTGCAACGGTGTATAGATACGAAGCATTTGCCGGAGCTTTTAAGACCCAGGTTCCATCTTTAGGATTATCTGCTTCAATCTGATGAACCCATGCCCCTTTGAAAAACTCGGATTTTTCTTTATGCGCTTTTCCCATTTTATATTCTCTTCCGTCCGGACTGATTAATTTTAAAGAGGATAAATTCTTATCGCTTATAAAAGAAATGGTTATGGATTTCACCTTATCCTCCACGAGAAACTGCTCACTTATTGCATTGACACTTGTTCCTCCTTTTACAATGGAGTGAATGCGTGGCTTTCCGACTGAGGATTCAGAGTCTTCAATGGAATAATTCGCAGCAGGCTGAGTAATTGATGTGTAAGGTCTGAACACCGGGAATGTACGGGACCCTTCCCGGATGGTTGTATGATTCCAGCCGCCTTCCTGGACAATGGAAGCCCCAGGGAGCCGGGAATTAACTGCTGTCACAACACCATCGCTTTTTCCGTACTGGCTCAGGTATAAACCTCCCCAGTAGAAAGCACTGCCAAATGATCCCCATTTGGTTCCGCCAAGTGTATAATATCGGTTTTTTGCAGTATTCGGATGGGAGTCTGTCAGGCTTCGGAAGTATTGCATATTGCCTGTCTGCAGGGATTCAGTTGCCTCATTATTGTTTCCGAGAAGGGCAGCAAGCCACCAGGCGGCACTGCTGTGTGCAAGGTCTGCAAGCTGGGTGCCATGATGAGGAGAGGATAGAGAGATGACATTTGATACATAGGGATGGGCATTGTAATGAACAAGCGCTGTCTGAATATCCACACCGCCTTTGCTATAGCCAATGACCACGAGCTTCTTTCCGCCGAAATGATGGTACATTTCCTGGAGCTTTTCAGCCAGAATGGCACCATTCGTCCACATATCACGGTCATGATGAAGATCAATGAAGGCTGTTTCATACCCATTTGCCAATGCCACCTCATACATATCATTTCCTTCATGCCAGACAGCTGATGAATTATTATAGCCGTGCACAAACACAAGAGGTGATTTGGAAGGGTCAATGCTTGAGGGTGTTTCTCCGGCATACCAATAACCCGGAGTGCCACTGTCGTCACCGCCAATGCCGCCAGCCTTCACCATACCAGGGAAAATCAGCATCATACAAAAGATCACTCCTGCCAATTGTTTTATCAAGCTATTACCTCCTAACGGAGATCCGGACGGAAGCCCAGTCAACTTAATTTTATAATTTTCAGAATAATTATTGAAGAGTATTTCGAATTAATTTCCACTCCTTTGGCAAATAAAAAAAGCCACAGGAACAGGCCCCATGACTTTTTGCAGTTTAGTATGATACACCTGTACGGTTATGAGTTTTTTCAAACTCTGCCTGATTCGGATCAAAGTATTTTTCATTAAAAGCTGCCACGAATTTATCATCCTTAATGTAACCCGCTCCCCATGTAGGATCCATCGTGAGCCAGCTTCCATCCACCTTCACTTCCACCCATGCATGCTTCTGCGGCCAGAATCCGCCGAATGCAGTTCCTTCAATAAAGCGGGCTTCCATATTGCTTGCCCGAAGCAAAGCAATGGCCAGATACGAATAATCCTGGCAGACGCCTGTTTTAGAATCAAGTGTCTTGAGTGCACTATCATCCCAGCTGAAGTTATCTGTTTCGAGCTTATTTACATCATATGAAACGTTCTTCGCAACATAATCATAAATGGCTTTCGCTTTTTCCCTTTCCCCGCTAATACCTTCTGTCAGCTTTTGTGCGAGTTCAGTAATTTGCGGCTCATCTGACTGAATGCCCCTTGAAGGAAGCAGGTCCCGCTTATCCTCGCCTGTTGACTCCACCTCAAACTTGGCAAATCCATAGTAGCGGAAATAATCGCTATTCTCTTCCTTAATTTCCGGCACACTTAGTGTGACTTCATATGTGCCAGGACCAAACCTTAAATAAAATGAATCATCAAATGTGAAGTCCTTTACAGGGATCACATCCAGTGCCTCGTCTTCACCTTTTTTTGTAGTAATGTAAATATGATCTGTTTCAGGACCGAATTCTGCCTGCGGATCAATTTTTCCTTTTATAGAAAAGACACCGTCAGACTTCTCACCGCCATATTGCGGGTATTCGAGCGCCACTCCCCGCTCCTCATATGATTTAGAGTATTCAATCGGGCTCATCTTCCTATCAGACTCGTTGTCTATTAAGATGGTTGTGGCTGTCTGATAGTAATTTTCCCTTTCCTTGTCAGGAACGAGCACTTCAAGCTCGTGCTGGCCTTTTCCGTAGAATAAAGGCACATCATAAGCAAACTTGCCATTCTTAAGCTTAATGACATGCTTCCACATTTCCGAATCCTTTTTCAGCTGTAACATGATTGTATCGCTGTCTGACAGGCTTTCGGCTTCCCCTTGTAAACTGAAGACTTCATTGCCATTTACGTAGCTCGATTCTATATCTAGGGCGAGATCTGCTTCCTGGCCAAACGGAGTATACGTCACATCGCGGTCCGCATCCGGATTTACATTATGGACAGTGAATGAAGCAAGATCATAATAATAATTCTCACTATCTATACTTGGAAGCTGAACCGTTACCTTATACTCGCCTTCCCCATTAAATAAACGGATATCCTGCTTGAACTTCCCTTCCTTGATGGGTGCGTAATATTCCAGATCGTTCCCTGCCGGTCCATCTTCTGTGGAACGGATCTTGATCCAGGCATATTCTGATTTGAGATCAGTGTATTTTTCAACCTCTCCCTGGACAGCTACCTTGCCATTAGCAGCAAACTCCTTATACTTCGGATTTTTCAGAGCCGCTCCGACTTCCTCACTGTAAGAAGTCAGCTCAAGGGGTTCAAGCTCAAGTTCCTTATTTTTCTCTTTAGCCAGCTTTTCATATTTGTCTTCTTCCTTTTTCTCCGCTTTTGCTTCTGAATTGCTTTCAGAGCTGCTGCATGCAGAGAGGAAGAGGAAGCTGGTAAGCAAAACTATTAATATATTGATGAGGCTTTTCTTTGGCATGGGGTCCTCCTTTTTAATGTTCTTAACTTTATTACGTTCGGAATGCCCTCTGGTTTCAGAAATTGAATTTTAAAACAAGAGCTCCTTGTTAAGTTAGACCTTATGTGAGCTTTTATTTATAAAATTGAAAGGATAGTATCATTAATCTATCTTTTGTGCCCTCCGATCGTACTTTAACTCTACTTGCAGTAGTTCCAGATTTACTTTTCGATCCCAAACCTTCCTGGAATTTTCAGTCATATAAGGATAAAGATACTTATCTACAATCATTTCATAGTCCATTTCAGCAAGAAGATTATAAGTGCGAATTCTGAACTTCTTATTATTAAACGTTTCTATGATAATGTCATTTATTAAGTTTATGGGGTTTCTTACCAGGTTAATGTTTTTTATGTCTTTTATTAAAATCTCTTTTTTATTCATAACTAACTTCCCATCTTCTCCTAGGATAATTGAAAATAGGACTTTCCCCGGAATAAAACCAGGCAAGCTCCAGAGAGTGAGATATAGGTAGAAGGGGGTTAAGACAATTCCTCCACCAAGATATAGAATAGAGTATTTTGAGTTAAATTTCAGACCATGTGTTATCAAGAAAACACATGCAATCAAAAACCCTGATGTGGCCAAAAACATCCAAATGCGCATAAACTTTGAACCTTTAATAAGTATTCCTTCATTTTTTTCTTCAATCATTGACAAGATAAACTCCCCCATTTAGAAAATAGAGTATTAATCTTATAAAAGGACTTTGTTAGTCAAAGAACAAACTGAATGCTAATCGAAGATCCTCCATAGCGATAATATTGCATCATTATAAGTGATGTTACCAATGTATCTTGCTGTAATCTTTCTCAGATTTCTTTTGAAATATAACCCTGGCAAGACAAAGAGGGTTCAGCATACTGCCAGCCCAGAAATGTGTTTTATACCTTATACTCCTGTCTCACATAATCATCTTCCTCTTTTAACTTATCTAAATCGGTTTTCCGACCCCATATCTTCCTGTATAAACGGAAAAATGTATTTATTGACAATCACTTGAAAATCTCCATCATCGATGAGGTTATAGGTGCGAATTCTTACTTTGTTATCATCGAATGTTTCGATTAACAATATCGTTAATAAGGTTTAAGGGATTTCTGTTCAAATCAATATTTCAGATGTTTTTTACTTTTACAGCGGCTCCTCTTGGGGAATGAATAATACCGTTCTCTCCAGGAACATTAATACATAATAAAACTTCGAACCCTTTATAATTACTGCATCCCCTTTTTTCTGAACCATTGACCATTATAACTCCTCCTTTGTATCAGATAGTGAGAACCTGCAGAAAGAGAGACAATTTACACATATGCTTTACTTAATTACCTTATTAAGCATTTGATTCGCAGCGTCCAAAATGCCTGTTGACGAAAAATAAAAGGGCTCGTTATTTACTAGCCCCTTTAGAAAGCCCTCTTAAAAGAGGGCTTATCAGATTTAATTAATTTTTTAAACAAATTTTGTTCCTTTTCTTTCGTATCTTGCCACATCTCGAAGACGTTCAAGATTCACTTTTCTGTCCCAAACCTTTTTTGCGTTTTCTGTCATATATGGATAGATGTATTGATCTACAATTAATTTATAATGTAAATCTCCAAGAAAATTATATGTTCTAATTTTTATTTTCTTGTCATGGAAGGTCTCAATAACAATATCAATTATTAAGTTAAAAGGGTTTCTGACTAAATTGATATCACGAATACTACTTATAGAAACCGTATCTTTTTTCGAATGATTTGTCCCCTGTTCTCCCGGGATTATTTTAAACAAAACCTTCCCTGGCATTTATCCAGGCAGGGTCCATAAAGTCATGTAAAGATAGATAGGAGTTAATACAATTCCTCCGCCTAAATATAGTAACGAATATTTAGAATTAAATTTCAGCCCATGTATAATTTAAAAAATACATGCTGCTAAAAAACCCCACACATATAACTATTACTCAACCTTCGGTTCTTGCCTTTCATAATTAGCCTGCTGCCGAAGATTATCCAGGTTTATTTTCCGATCCCAAACTTTTTTGGCATTTTCAGTCATATAAGGCTATATATATTGACATTAAAGGTTTCAATTACAATATCATTTATTAAATTTAATAGATTCCTTACAAGGTCAATACTTCGTATATCCTTAATTGGAATAATCCCTTTTTTTGATTTAATCACACCATTTTCTCCGGGTATAATGGACAGCAAGGTTTTGCCCGGAATTAGGCCTGGTAAATTCCAAAGCGTAATATAGAGATAAAAAGGTGTGAATATGATCCCGCCGCCAAGATAAAATAAAGAATATTTAGAGTCAAACTTCAGACCGTGAACAATTAGCAAGATACAAGCTATTAAAAAACCTACAGTAGCCAGAAACACCAAAACATACATAATTTTTGAACCTTTTATTATTATAGGTTCTTTGTCAAGGGACATCGAAAAATATTCATCCTCCTCTTTTTTTAAATGAGCCACTTCTTTCTCTCTCCATGAGATAGCCCACGCCTACGATAGGACTTGTTAAGCAGGTTCAACTTATTTACTCATTCAAATTTTGTATACTCCCGTAACTGCTTTATGGAGTCGTCAAAGAGCTATTTACAGATCTTAACTTTTAACGCTTATTCTAAAGTCCATATCAACACATTAAATTACATTCTTGTTTATGGATAAAACTACTCGATTTTATGCTCCTGTCTTACATAGTTGTCTTCCTCTTTTAACTTATCTAAATCAATCTTCCGATCCCATACCTTCTTGGCATTGTCATTCATAAAGGGGAAAATATACTTATCAACAATTACCTGAAAATCTCCATCATCAATCAGATTATAAGTACGAAATTTAACTTTCTTGTCATCGAAAGTTTCAATAACAATATCATTTATTAGATTCAATGGATTTCTTATCAAGTCAATATTACGGATATTTTTTATTGAAACTGTAGATCTTTTTCCCACTACCTTTCCGTTATCTCCTGGAACAATTTTCAGCAGCACCTTACCTGGTTTGAATCCAGGCAAACTCCAGAGAGAAATATATAAATAGAATGGGGTGAAAATAATCCCTCCGCCAAGATAGAACAAGGAATATTTAGAATTGAATTTCAAGCCGTGTATAATAAGAAAGATGCAGGCTATTAAAAAGCCCACTGTTGCAAAAAACATTAGAGCATAATAAAACTTTGACCCTTTGATGACTATAGAGTCACCTTTATCTTGAACCATTGGCAACTAAATCTCCCCCTTTAACTTGCAAAAACTCTGCTGTTTAACAATAGATCATTAATCGTTGTCTCATTTAACCTCAAAATATTCAAATCCAGATTCTGGTCTCTTTTAATCAGCCAGGATTCGGCCTGACCAGGAATAACAAAGTAAATATCAATTAATTCCGGGTTATTACTAGTGTCGTATTCTAAACTAAGAAGACTATCCATTTTACCCTTCCTTATAGTGATGTCCTTTAAAAATATCGATGCAAGAGAATGTTGAATTTTACTCTGCCACTTATGAATAGTACTTTCAGTGATTGAGTCTAACTGGCTCATATCTCCCAAAAGTTCCTCAAATTCTTCATTTGTTAATTTAAATATCACTTCACTTTGTTTACAAGACGAAGTAAAATTAAAAAATTCTAACAGGCTTGATATAACCTCTTTTTTAGGATACTTAGAGATTAAATGAACCTGATGATCATGCAGTAACCGATGATGAAATACTGCCCCTTCTTTAAAATGAAAAGAAATACTTTCTTCCCCCTCTAGGTCTTGATTAAACCTAGAGGCCTTCACTGTCTTTTCTGCAGAATTTAATATATGGATGAAGGAAGTGTATTCTTTCTTTAACTTATATTGATTATCTACTTCCTCTGCCATATCCTTTGCAAGCAAAGAACGAGAGGCAAACTCCAGCATCAATTTTAATTCAGAATCCTCCAAAGCCGGAAAATAAGTCTCCTTTAAAGAAATCCCCTGCTCATACAACCCTTCACTATAAAAAGAAAATATTAATTCTTCTATGCTTAGCTTAATCGTTTTCATATTGCCTCCTTAAAAAAATGATAATTTTTTGCCAAGGAACCCTTTTGCACCCTCTATTAGAGAATCAGCTGTATCCTTTGCCTTCGAAAGCCCTTTTCCAATTTCCTTTACCTTTCCAATTGGATCAGCGATTGTTTCTTTAATCTGTTTATTGACCATGTCAATTCCTTTGTTAGCTACTTCTAACGCCTCGCCAGCTTTCTCAAAACCACTCTTAAATAGCTCAACACCATGGTGAATAGGCTCTTTCAGCAGGATAGCCCCTTTTTCAGCAATGCCAGCTGTTAACTTAGCTGCCTGCTCTCCTACAAGTCCACCTACGAAAGAACCTGCAGCAGCTCCCACCACTGTACCGACTGGTCCAACAATACTACCTAAAGCACCGCCAACTACTGCGCCTGCAATTGCTCCACCAGAAATGGCTACAGTATTATTAACCGCATTTCCAACAGCCTTAGCATTTTCTCTCTTTAGAACATCTGGATTATTTCCATATTTAGCGTAATTTTCGGAGATTTTAAGTCCCATTCCACCGGCTTCCATTATTCCAGTTAGTGCAACAGTGCTAATAACATTAGTTTTAGCAAATTTCGCTCCCGTTTGAGCAAAAGTTTTAAACTTTGCAGTACTTAATGTATTTTTTCGTATGCCTTTATACATTGCTTTTGAGCTGTTTGTATAATTAATAACATCTTCTGGCAAGTATTTAGCAATCTTTTTATGAACCAAATCAGTAAGTGGTACATTTTTATATTTGCTTCTCAAATATAATGGACCCATGAACGCTCTTGCCAATGTTCCTAACTTTTTAGATTCATCAATTTTGTCTGTTACTTTTTGGAGGGCTGCCATATGTTTATAGGTAAATACACCGTCAGCACCCTTAATAAATTGAGTAAATCCTAACCCATAAAATGCAAGCTGTTTTGTCATAAGGGTTCCAAGAGCTGTAATAGCACCATATTTGTCATACAACTTATACAATTTACCTACAAGATTATCCGCATCAGCAAATTTATTTGCGACCATCCGCAGGTCAATTTCCATTTCACTGAGCTGTCCTACCAGCTGATTACCTGTCCCCCAGGGGTCTCCTACATTATAGAAGCAATGTCTGTATTCCGCAGGAGCACTATTGATTAACTCTGCAAGCTCCATATGAAGATTCCTGTATTCGTCTTCAATTCTGGATAAACGAGTAACCAGGTCATTTGCCAGGTCTTCCAGACGATCTGGATTTACAGATATTTCATTTCCCATTTTCAATACCTCTTTTCTTTTCGGATTAGTTCTTCAAAATAAATTAATTATTTGGTACCCAACTATTAAAACTTGAATTGGCAATATAAAAATGTCTGCACATCCAGGCACCGCTTCCCCATCATATCTTTTATTCTTGTCATAAGAACCTTTTTTCTTCTCTTCATTATTAGACATATAAACCCACCCTATCTTAAATTCTTCAATCCGCCTTAAGTCGGGCCAATCTCTCTAATTCTCTTTGTCTTTCAATTTCCTCTCTGACTCTGTCAACTTCATTCGCTGCGCTTTCGAGTTCCCGGCTGATGTTATAAAGGTTATCCGAGTGCCTTTGGAAGAGGACACCGGCTTCTTCCAGTGCAAAATCAAATTTGTCCCGTGCCTTTCCCTTCCATTCATCCGCATGGTTTTGAACACTTTGCTTTAGTTTGAATTCTTCTGTTTTGATATCATCTGAAGCTGTCTGAAATACCCTTGCCAGAGCTCTAACATTTGATGAGTTCATTTTGACACCTCATTTTTAAAAGTTTTTTATAGATAATAATTTCTATTCAAACCTAATTCTTTATTCTATTTTTAGTGGCCATGTATTTGAGGGGAATTTGCTGGAGAATTTGGTTGCAGTATTTTTGTACATGTCTCCAAATAGGAGACATGTACAGGTTTTATTTAATTATCAGGCTGCTTCGCCATCCTCGGTATGAGTAATCCCATAATTACACCAATGGCAATGAGAAGCAAAATAATATAAAGAATCATTAATTTGTTATCTTTTTCAGCGGGAGCCTGATCCTCCGCCTTGAAAAAGCTTTCCTGTTTCGAATCGGAAAAAAGCTGAAGCTGGTCTGCTTTTGCAGTGATCGTGTTATTAGTAGTTTCACCGCCGTCGAAAAGCTTCTCCTTCACTTCCTTCAAAGGATCAAGGTTCTTTTTGGTAAAAGTAAGATCCTTTTGTTCTTCAGGGATCTGCTTCTTGTTTTCATAAAGTGATTTTTCATGCAGGTAATCAGTGTTCTCTTTGAATTCCTTTTTTTCATAGGTATTCGGAGTTACGTTATTAAAGTCAGGGGTCGCCCCGGCGTTTTGGCCAGCTATCAGCCAAAGCGCCGGGATCAGCACCAGTACTTTAAGGTGTTTTTTAAGCTTCATAAGCCTGGTCCTCATCCCTCTTTGTACGCAGGTCCTTTATAGACCGGACTGCAAATGGAATGATGGCAAGCAAGGCGATAATGCCAAGCAGTACGAGGATAGCCGGAATAAACAGGGTTTGTGAGTCATACTGAATGGACATATATACCTTGGACATTGGATCTTCATAGTTAATATTCGGTGCTGTAAGAGCAAGGAATGGACTTATGAAGAAGGCGATAAGCCCTACGCTCAATATCCATCCTGCCAGGTTACCGATCTTGAACCCAGCCAGCACAATGGCTGAGGCTGCCGACAGCAGCAATATGGTGAAAATCGTCCATTCAATCGCCCGATCCTGTTCCATCGAGTAAATATTGAGACCGAATATGCTGATAATAAGACCAACAATCAGATTCAGCAGCACAAACATGGAAGCATGGACAAGCATCGGCGCATTTTTGAAATAATGGCTGAAGTATCCGATCATTAAGCTGCTGAGCAGGACAATGGCCAATATGACAACCGGCGGCAGCTTGCTTTCCTCTTTCTTTGCTGCTGTTTCTCCGCTGATTTGAAGCGGACTGGATAATTGCTCGTATACCGGGCCATTCTTTTGGCCATTTACATAAGTGTTGCCAAGCAGATTGTAAATATCATCCCGGAACATCTGGGTCGTCTCCACGTTTGAGCCCCACTTGGAATTCAGTGTATCCGCATCCTGCTGGACGCCTTGCACCTTTTGCTCAAGCTCGTTTGTGTAGGACACAATGTTGCTCTGGTTTTCTCCGATGGACCCAATAAGATCATTAATCATCAGCATTCTTTGGCTGATTCCTTCCTGTTTGGCCATGACAGAAGTTCCATCAATGCTATCAACAGGAACTGGTGTATTCGTTGAGGATGTTTGAATTTGCTCCCTAACTTCATTTGCATTTTCCTGCAAAGCGGACAAATCTGTGTCTATAGCTTCTTGCTGTTCCTTAATTTTCTTATTGTATTCTGTGAAGAATACCGTATACTGACCTTCGAGGTCTGTCAGCTTTTGCTGAGATGATAGCAATGCTGTATTCAGGTCTTCCTTAGCTTTTTCCTCTTTCTTATCTACAGCTACTATAGAGTTTAACTTCTGTACAAGCTCTTCCAGCTTATCTGGATTTTGACTGTATGAATTTTTTATTAAATCTTCATACTGTATTAGTGAAGCGTAATATTCCATCATTTTTACAGGTTTAGTATTCGTAATTTCATTATTAAAAGCATCTAAGTTAAACCCGAGCTCTATGATTTGCTGTTCTTTCTCCTCTATAAGGTTAATCATTGAAGAGAAGCTCATTGAAGCTCCAAGTTGATCTAAGAGGCTATTCTTTTCTTCCTCTAAACTTTTGTATGCTGCATCAAGGCTGTTAAGCTCCTCAAATAATTTGGCGTTTTCTGCTTCAAGCTTCTCAACCAATTCCTGCAGCGGGTTTTCTCCAGACTCCTTCGCTGCCAGTTTTTGCTCAACAGCCATTAAGCGCTGGGATAAAGCAGGTAAGGCAGTCAAGGCAGAAACAACCTGTTCGGGCTTGGTACCTTCAATTGTCTCTAAAGATGATTTCAAATTAGCAAGCTCTTGTTCAACACTTAAAATCTCATTTCTTTCCTCTTCCATACCAGGTAAAGCTGGTGATTCTAAACTGGCTTCTATAATGGAATTAAGTTGGGCTCCGCCGTTTTTCTTGTTAGATGCCGCCCCTGTACCTGCACCAGGATTTCCTGGTTGTTGTCCATCGATTAATTCACTTTTCAACGAGCCTATTTTTTTAGCTGTTTTTTCGAAGGAAGCTAGTTCTTGATCTTGGAAATACGTTTTCAAGGCATTTATTTGCCGTCCAACTTGTTCGCTACGGATATCCGATAGAATATTAAACTCTTCATTATTCTTTTCAAGCTGCTTTTCCACACTCGCAATTCCACTATCCAATTCCTGTTTTCCCTCAGTCAAATCTCCACTAAGAGCATCCATACGAGCCGGCATTTTTTGTCCAGCAACAGCTTGAAGATCGACTACATTTTCATCCTGCATTTTTTGAAGGATATTCTGCTGGTTATCCTGGTATTCTTTATACTGATCTACAAATTGTATGAATGAGCCAAGGTTCTCTTCAAATTGGCGGAGGTTGTTTTCTCCCTCCTCAGTGCTTTCTGCAGTAGTCTTCACTGTAGATTGAATGCTCTCCAGCATATTGCGCTGCTGTTCAATTTCCGCTGCCAGGTTCTTGGAGCTTGGCTTATAGAAAGCAAGCATCGCATTCTGGAAGTCTATTTCTTTTTGTAAAATAGTATCAAATTGGGATTTTACATTTTCAAGGTCCTGTGAAACATAGGTCCAGTACAAGGTTGAAATCTTCCCATTCACTCGGTTGGTGGCTGTCTGGATTTCGCGCAGAACCTTTTCCCGGTTGAGTGAGTTCAGCTGATTCTGGACGGTATATTCAAAATTTGCTTTTTCAGGCTGCTTGCTTTCATAGGACATGATATTCTTTGAAAAATTGGAAGGTATATAAACAACTGCATCGTATTTGGTATTTCTCAAGCCATTTTCTGCAGCACTCCTGCCAATGACAGTCCACTCATATTGTGAACTGCTGGAGAGGATCGAAGTAATTTCCTTACCAAAATCAAGAGATTTATCTTCCTTGTCAGTCCCTGTATCTTCATTTACAACAGCTATGGTTCTTGTGGCATTCTCCCTGACTAGCAGAGGATTATCGCCGATGGAGCCAAAAAAGATGGCTGGCGCGGCGATAATCAGAAGCATCACCAAAACCATTTTCAAGATGTATTTTGTTTTGGCTGTCATGCTAAGACCTTCCTTTCGGTGGCGCATAAAGGAATCTGAATTTTTAATTCCTTTCCGTTTATTACGTAATAACCATACCCCGGCTGAATCTCTGCCTCTTTCCGGTCGTATGGAAGGGTAAAGAGCGTTTGCTCTGATTTTTTCATCAGAACGACCGCCTGGCGGATCTGTTTGATTTCTGCCGTTAAGGAATCGTACCCTTTCGTCAGTTCATTATTGCTGCCTGTGACGATGACACTAAAGCCAAGATGACTTCCATTCTTCATCAGTCTCGCGAATCTTTCCTGCAGGCTGTTATCCAAGGTCTGTGCAAAACGGGAGTATCCATCCACAGCCAGCACGATTGGCGAAAACGCTATATCTGTCTTGCCATGCTGGATTGCATTAAGATATTCCTTTTCCCTTAGAGATAACAGTTCTTCCGCCTTTGCTGCCCAATCGCTTATCTGTTCCTTTGTCTCGATATAAACTGAGTTTTCTTCACTTGCATAAGATGATAATGCTCTGTCAAAGGAATCGAAAATACCAATAGATTCAGCACCCTGAGCCAGCATTTGATTGATCATGAGCTTAAGAACATTAGTTTTTCCTTTTTGAGCCTGACCAAGGATAATACAATGCCTCGTTTTATTAAAGTTTGCATAGACAGGTTTGACCGATTCTTCATCAAGGCCAACTGGGACAAGCCCCGGCTGAGTCTCTCCAGAAATGTAACGGGTAAAGTTAATCGTACTAAGCTCTGCCGGAAGCATCGGCACCTCTTCAGGCTGAATGCAGCCTTTGTATTTCTCATTTAATTCCTGAATATCGCACCGGATGGATTCCATGATTTCGAAATCGTCTTTACCATCCGCCGGCAGGAATACCTGTGAAAAATATGCCTCTTCCATCTTAATAATGGCTCTTCCCGGTACAGGTTCAGGTGCGAACGGAACTCTTCCCAGTACAGAGTATGCCTCGCTGCTGTCCATCAAATAATGGACAATCTTCGTTTTGAGGTTGTTCATAAGTGACTGTCTGATCGAATTAATCCGTGTCGCTGCGAAAATCATATAGATGCCAAGTGACTGTCCATCCCTGGCAATCTGATTAATTTGCGTTTCAAGCTCCTGCATTTCTTCTTTAACTAAATCGAAGTTATCAAAGGTGATATAGACGAGCGGCAGCTTTTCACTGCTCATCGAATTGTACATCTTAATTCCGCTGACTTCCTGCTGCTGGAATAATAGCTTTCTTCGGGCAATTTCATCCTTGATCAGATTCATGAACTTTTCAATTTTGCGCTCTTCATCCATCAGGAAGAAATCGGCCGTATGCGGCAGCTGCCTTAGCGGAAGCAGGGACCCATTGCCAAAATCAAAGATATAATAATGTGCTTCTTCAGGAGACAGCTTTTCAGCAATACTGAGAAGCATGGACATAATCGTATGCGATTTTCCATAGCCGGATGAGCCGAATACCCCTACATTTCCATCCTCAACGATCTGATAGCTTAATGGATACTGACTCTGCTTCTCAGGCTCATCCACCATTGCCAAATGAATTTCATTATTCTCCTCAGCGCGATAAAGCTTCCTGCTTAAGCGCTCTTCAAGAGGAGGCAGCCACGGACTTCTAAGTTTCTTAATGCCCATAGCGGATTGTGCTGCTTCAATTTCTTCCACAACAGCTTCGATTTCTGTTTTTCCGCCTTTTTTCTTCCCTTGGCGTGAATTCACATCCGATAATGGCACAAGCCCCAAATCGGTTACAATTGCAATCTCATCCTCTGTCTCAGAGGAGTCATCCAAATAAGGCGCCCCGCTCCAGGCAGACTGGAACAGCTCATAGACTTCATTATTGCCGACCTGCAGATAGCCGCGTCCGGTTACGGTAATTGCAGCTGCATCGCCGTTTTTAATGATCTCCCGGCTGTCATCTGTATCCTGAACTTTTAGGGCTACCCGGAAACGGGCATTACTCCAGATCTGTTCGTCAATGACACCGCCCGGCTTTTGGGTTGCCAGAATTAAATGGACTCCCAGGCTTCGCCCGATGCGCGCGGCACTGACCAGCTCTCTGATGAATTCCGGCTCTTCACTCTTAAGCTCCGCAAACTCATCGGAAATCAAAAACAGATGCGGAAGCGGCTCCTTTGCCATACTGCTTTTATAAAGGTCGGTGTAATCATTGATATGATTTACCTGATATTGATCAAAGAGCCTTTGCCGCCTTTTCAGTTCACTTTTGATGGAGGCAAGCGCCCTTGAACTGAAGTTCTTGCTGCCTTCAATATTCGTAATGGTGCCTAAAAGATGCGGCATGTTTTTAAACGGCTGGGCCATTCCCCCGCCTTTGTAGTCAATCAGCAGGAACGCGACCTCATGGGGGTGGAAGTGAACAGCAAGCGAAAGAATATACGTCTGCAGAAATTCACTCTTACCTGATCCCGTGGTACCAGCCAGCAATCCGTGCGGTCCATGCGCCTTTTCATGGAGATTCAAGAGTGACAGGTCTTCCTTTCCTTTTAATCCAATTGGAACTGCCAGTGATTTGGAAGACTCTTTTGTAAGCCAGTTCTCTTTAATCGGAAGTTTTCCTACTTCTTTTACCTTCATCATTTCCAGGAAAGAAACGCTATTAGGAATGGAATTGGTCATGCCAACCTGGTGATCCAGCGTTCTTAACATGCGGGAAAATTCCTCATTCCCCTTCTTCTGATGAGCATCTAGCCTAAATGGGATGCTGACTGCTTTTTTATCCTGAATCAGAATGTCTCCTTCTTCCTGATTAATATATCTGACTAGGGTTTGAATATTATCATGAAGGTTTTCCTTTGAGTCTGCTGCAAAAATAACAGAGATTCCTATATTGGAATGGTCCCCCTCCAAATATTCCAGAATGACGTGATCAGCAATTAACTGGTGATTGGCTATAATGAACACGAGATGAGGAGCATACACCTGTTTCTCTTTATCTTCAACTAAATCCCTTTCACGCAGAATTTCATAAAGGGAGGATAGGAGCTGATCCCTCGTTTGTTCGTTATAAATCATCCCTTTTGCATGTGCATGCGGCATCTGAAAATGCGGAAGCCATTTGAGCCATTCCCATTTCTTATATTCTTTTTCGTTAAAAATAAATACGAACCGCACATCATGGTAGCTATGAAAAAAGGCCAGCTGCCCAATAATCTGGTGTATCTCATTTTTAACAACCTGCTCTTTTCCGATCAGCCCGATTGGCCCCTTGGCCAGATCAGCTACTACAGGTACATTTCTAACTTCTTTATACACTTTTTCCATTTGGCGTGATTGTTCAAGCAGGTCATCGATTTCACGGTTTGCCAAATCTCCTGAGCTGACCTTGACCTCATAGCTTGCAGGAACATTTCCTGTACCCAGCCTGAATTGAAGGAAATCAAAGCTCTGCAGGGGCCGCTCCCAAATGCGGTCGGATATATGGCCCGTAAGATATTTCATTTTCTCAAAAGAGGGAAAGTGGAATTCCAGAACATGCTTCTGCTTGTCAGACAATGCCTGCAGCTCTTTTCGCTTTTCTTCCAGATAGGCTGTATATACCCGATATCTGCGCTCTTTCCGCTTCTTTTGATTGCTTTTATCCTTAAAGTACTGGACAGTTGAGGTCACTAAAGTGGTCATGAACATGACCATAGAAATAATAATAAAAATTCCTCTTGGCTGAATTAAAGCCACAATACCCATTACAACCAGCATAATCAGCGGCGGCATGATAATCAGCCACAATCCCCTGCCTGAATCATCCGGCTCCTGTGATGGAAAGGAAAGGGAGACATTCTCATCAGGCATTTCATAAATCATTCTTGGTGTTCTTCGATAGAGAGGATATTTCTTTGCCATCTCTGATTGCGGCCTAATGGTAATTGGAAGCTTTGATTCATATCGTTCAAAGCTATCAATCTGGAAAAGATCCTCTTCTATAATTCGAATGGACATAAAGGGAAAGAACAGCACATCCCCCATTTCAAGGAATACCCTCTCTTCAACTCGTTTTCCATTTATATAAAGCTGTCCTGAATGCGGCTCTGCCATCCATCCTTTTTTTGTTTTTATCAGATCAAAAGAATGGCTGGCAGCCATTAAAATGCCATGCTTTTTATAAATGGCTGCATCCGGGTTATCAGAGGAGATCTCTATTTCTCTTTGATAGCCGGTATAGTAGGTCTGGCTTTTAAGAGCTTCAGAGGTTCCTATTATCGTAAGGATTTTTCCCTCATCATTTATCTGAAAAGGCTCTCCATCGTTCAGCCTTCCGAGAACCAGCTCATTCTGCCTGACTTCATAGAAGCTGTCGTGCTTTTCTATTGAAATAATTCCTTTAGTGAAAGGAAAATCCCTTATTGTTACCAGCTGTTCAAGCTCAGGACCAATAGTGATCCTGCCTTTTTCTTCAATAGGCATAGACAGCTGCTGGCAGTAATCGCTGTAAAACAACCATAACTGTTCCATCTCTCCCACCTCCTGTCTATCTTAGTTAGGTTTTTTCTTTTCGGCCTCTTCCTTCTTCTCGTCAGGCTTTTCAGCAGAGGTCTCAGCTGCCTTTTCATCAGCAGGTTTTGTCTCTTTTTCAGCCTCTTTTTCAGGCTCTTGTTCTACAGCCTGCTCATTATCTCCGCTATTACTCCGCTCTTCTTCCTCCTGAGCTTTCTGTTCCTCTAAGTACTCGTCAATCTCGGCTTGAATTTCATCGATTTTCTGCTGTTTTTCTTCGGATTCAAGCTTATCATCTGCTTTGACAACTTCACGGTATTTCAGCAAAGCGAATAGAATTAAGTCTCTATCTTCAAGATCCCGGGAGATATCGAGAGCTTCCTTGGCATCTCCCCTTCCAATATGGATCCAATAATGATAATAAAGAGGATCTGTCTGCAGCGTGATGGTATTTTGAACATTCTCTTTCTGGTCTTCTGTTAATGCTTCATTTATTATGTAAGACTGTGCAAGTTCGTATTGGACAACTCGCGGCATCTGGTCAATATCATAATTGGATAATTCAGATACGACTTCACTATATTGGCTTTTTAAGAAGTGTTCCTGGCTGTTAATAAATGCTGCCTGTTTAGGCTGGGTAAAGATAAGGGAATATAAACTGAAAGCAAGGAAAGGCAATAAGGCAATCAGAAGTCCCCAAGCAGAAAATCTGGTTGCTTTCCATTTTTTCTGCGGAACCTTAACATATTCCTTATCTTTCTTTTCAAGCATTTCAATATTAGTCCGGATGACTTCTGATAATTCACTTTCATCCTTGGCCTTGATGACATCACGCGCTGCAGGTGATAATTCAATGGTTTCATAAAGGCTAAGGTAATCCCGGAAGCTGCGATTTCCATCAACTGCAGCTGCGATGGTCGCTTTCAATTCCATCCAGAGTTTTTCCTGATTGGTTTCATAAGGCGGCAGGCTTTCACTTACACCATAATGAAGTAAATGCGGTGACAGACTTTCATCCGCTACAATATTTTCAGGGCAAACGACAGGATGCAGCCTGGAGTACGGATGGCTTTTCACAAGCTTTAGAAGCTGCGAAGAAAAAATCCATCTGCTTCTCAAGTCTTTCTTTTTTAATTTGGAGAAGGTTAGATAATTTGAGGGAATTTGCAGGACGAGGCGCAGTTCATCCTCTGTTAAATGAATATCCCTTTTTATAGCTGATTCCATTGCCTGAAGCAATTCCAATTCCTCGGCAGCATCAGCTTTAATTTTTTCTCTTTGAAAAAGAATAGTAAGGGATTGGTGATCTGTTTTGACAACCGCTTCAAGCTGCTCTTCAAGGTAGGTTTGACTCTTTACTGACATTTTTAAATACTCCCTTTATAAAATTTCGAAACGGTCCCCAGTGGTAATCCCCTTTTCTGCCAGCTTATCGTTTCCTGACAAAATCATTTGCTTGTTGGGAATTCTGACCCAATATCCTTCACGGGGAGGCTGAGGAATAGACTTAGCTTGCCAAACAATATCAACTACTTTTTTAACAGAGTGATAGTTAGATAGACGGAGATCAAAAGGTTCAACTTCATAGTTTTTTAAATCAATTGTTAATTCTATGTACATTTTTAACACCTCACTGGAAAAGCTCAAGCGCCTCGAACCCCCCCTAAACCTCGAGCAGGCGCTGGAGCCAGACAAATTGCCAACGTGAAAATGGGCTGTTTAATACCAAAAAAAGAGCGCCTTCCATCTTGTGAATGCAGCGCTCCTTCTCCACTTATTGATTCAGATAAAATTAACCGCGGATTTGGCCAGCGATCTGGTTATCAGCATCTTCAAGAGCTCTTGCAGTATTATTAAGCTGAACAGAAATATCCTCTAATAATTGCTGCATTTGAACAAATGAAGGTCTTAAAGATTGGTATTGTTCAGCAAACGCTCTGCTTGCTTCCCCTTCCCATGCACCTTCCAGTTCACGAATCATATTATCCAAACGGACAATCTGATCCCCAACCTGGCTGCTTTCTCCATTATAACGGTTAGACATGCCTACTAATTCTGCTGGTGTAACGCGAATAACTCCTGACATTCAAATCTCTCCTTTTCTATAGGTTACTATTATTGTAAAAATACACAATAAAAAGGTCAATTACTTGCTTGTAAAAAATAACAAAACAGTTATTTATACCCACTAATACCCACTTTTATTATGTTTAAACATAAGTTGGTATTTTCTTCATATGCTTTTTCTATTTATTGTTATTTGCCTGATCTCTAAATTCAAATTTTCTATACTATCATGGCAGTTAAAACTCGTCAAATCACTCATAGGGTCATGTCGAATTATGTCTGTGGTTTTATTCCTATTAATCTATAAACCCCCAATTGTATTTTATGGGTAAAATTACCCTATTGTTCTTATTTAATTTTCACTTTGTTGAGCCCTTTTTTTTCCTGGTATTATTCTTATACCTTTAATAGTTCTTTTGAATCATTTTCCTTGAAAATTTTCCGTTTCATAAAGCAAAAAAAAGATACAGCTGAATCGCTGTATCTTTCCCAACCTATTTATTCCCCAACTACCTTAACATCCTTCAGCATGTCCTCTGTCAGAGTGATTCCCTGTTCCTCAGCTGCTTTCTTGTTAATCACAAGTTCCAGACTTTCCGGATAGCCGACAGGAATCTCACTCGGCTCTTTGCCTTCAAGAATGTCTACAGCCATTTGGCCTGTGGAGTATCCAAGATCATGATACTCAAAACCATAGGAAGCAAATCCGCCCCGCTTAACCGAATCACTTTCTCCAACAAAAGCCGGAATGTCTTTTTCATTGGCTACGTTCAGCACCGATTCAAGGGCAGATACTACAGTATTGTCCTTAGGGATGTAAAATACATCAGCACGGCCCACTAAAGATTCAGCAGCCTGTTTTACCTCGGAGCTTGTTGAAATCGTTGTTTCAACTGCTTCCAGGCCCGCTGCCTCGATGGCTTCTTTTGCATGCTTAACATTTACTACTGAGTTTGGTTCTCCGTCATTGTAGATGATGCCAACCTTCTTGGCATCAGGTACAAATGTTTTGATAGAGTCAATTGTGTTTTTGATGGCGTCAGGATGTGTATCAGAGGTACCTGTTGCATTCCCGCCCGGCTTTTCCATGCTTTCCACAAGCTCAGCTCCAACAGGATCAGTGATTGCTGTAAAAAGGATTGGTATATCCTTCGTAGATTGCACAACTGATTGGGCACTTGCTGTAGCAATCGCCAGGATTAAATCATTCTTGTCCGAGACAAGATTCTGGGCGATGGACATATTATTGTTCATATCTCCCTGGGCATTTTGAAAGTCTATTTTAAGGTTTTTACCTTCTTCATATCCAGCATCTTTCAGTGCAGCTATAAACCCTTCTCTCGCTGAATCCAATGAAGGATGCTCCACAATTTGCGTGATGCCGATTTTAACGGTCTTCTTTTCTGACGCTTCCCCGCTGATTTCCTCATTTCCTGAACCGCAGGCAGCAAGCATGAGCAATGCACTGCTTGCCAGGATGGCCAACATCTTTTTCATAGAAATACCCCCAAGATATCAATTTTATAATTTTTTTAATATTTTGATATTAACACGGTTAATACATTTGTAACAATAGCTAATCCACCTTTTGTCAGATAATTTGTCATCCGTAACAAAAACAAGGCTGGTTCCAATTGGAACCAGCCTCTGCTTTTCTATTAACGAATTGGCACCCTATTAGGGATTTCATTATATTCTTCCGGATTCAAATCATAAACACTGCCATCTGCAACACCATGAATGATTCCCATAACACCTGTTTCTACTGTCTTAACGAGCTGCCCTTTCATCTTTTGGCCATAGTTCTGTGTCTGCCCTTTCACTTCAAATAGGACAACCCCGCTCCCGTTCAGAGCAAAGGAGCCCAAGGCAGTTCCAGGCAAGTCTAAGTCCTGATCATATAACGAAATATTGGTAAACACTGAATTTCCCTTTTGCTGAAGGGCATCATAAAGGGCTACGTTTAGCTGGCGTGAGAAGTCAAAGCGGTAATTCTCTGCATATTGGCTATACTTCGACCCTTCAGGAGAGCTTGGATCCGGAACAAAGTCTGCTGAAATCGACATGGTTACATCTTCATCCGTTCCTTCAATTTTATAAAAGCCCTGGTGATGCAGATCTAAAAAGACTTCTACCTTCCCAAACTCCTCCTGCAGGCCTTTATATACATCCCTGACTGTTTGCGATTCAGGTGTGATATACCAGCCTGGAGTGCTTGAATTGCCCGGGAAGTCTTCCGCCCTTGGAACATAGTTTAAGTCAGGGTTAAAGTCACGGTTTACATCGAAGCCTGGTGTTTGAGAATAGTCGTCCCCCTGAAGGCTGCGTGTGTAATAATTCCAGGTTGGCTGTGCATTATGTAATTGAGGAAACTGTTCCTGAACCTCTTCCCAGTTCATAACATTGCCGCGCCTGTCCAATTCAGAACCATCGGCATTCATCATTGGAATCGCTACAATCGTTAGTTCTTCCCTGATTTTTTTCGCTTCTGCTGATTGACTTGAACCTAGCTGCTGAAGAATATTTAACAATGCGACAGTACCAGTCTTCTCATTGCCATGAATTTCACTCTGTACAAGAACTACTTTATCTCCATGGCCTACTCGTGCTGTAAAGATATCTCTCCCCTGATTTGTTTTTCCCGCTGACTCAACCTGGACCTGGCCATTGGATGACTTTTCTAGCTGGCTCAGCTTTTTCTTTAATTCTTCATAATCTACAAATCCTTTAATTGATACATTTTCTTCTGTCACAGGCTTTGCTCCTTCCGCAAAGCTAACTTGAGGCGCGAGAATCGATGCTGCCAGTGCTGCTGAACTAAGAACTTTCCATAATGACTTTTTCTTCATTTTTTAGCCTCCACCTAATCTATTAATTCGTTATACGAACTATTTTAATCATGCCTTTTCAACAGAGGGATGTAAATCTGCTAAAAGAATTAATATTCTGAATAATTTTATCCTACATTTTCCTTAGTTGTTAAGACTTTCTTCACATCAAAAAGGACTGCGAAAGATCGCAGTCCTAACGGCATCAGTCAATTAATCCCTCTTCTTTCAGGAAATCAACCGCCACATCTTCATATTGCTCTTTATCAATATCAACTCTTGCATTAAGTTCCTGCATTTTTTCATTATCAATTTTACCTGCAAGCATGCTCAAAGCCTTTTCAATTTCGGGATGCTCCTTCAGCGTATCAGCCCTGATAACAGGGGTCGCGTAATACGGCGGGAAGAAATTTTTATCATCTTCAAGAACCTGCAGATTGAATGCCGGGATGCGGCCATCAGTGGAAAAAGCGTCAATGGCATCCACTTCTCCATTCTTGATGGCACTGTACATAATGCCAGAGTCCATGGCCTGTGTTTCACCAAATTCAAATCCGTAAGTATCCACAAGGCCCGGATAGCCATCGGGACGCTCCAGAAATTCAGGCTCAGAACCAAATGCCAGCTCTGATGATTTCTTGCCTAAATCTGATATTGTTTTAACACCCCAGTTTTCAGCATCTTCTTTTCGAATAGTAAGAGTATAGGTGTTATTAAATCCAAAAGGTTCAAGCCAGACCATATCATATTCTTCCTTAAAGCGCTCTTTTACAAGCTCATACACCTTATCAGGATCGCTGATCATTTCTTCTTTTAAAATACTCAGCAAGGCTGTCCCCGTATATTCCATATACAAATCATAATTTCCGTTATTAACCCCTTCAAATGCAGGTGCGGTACCACCCAGGAAGGATTCATATTTCACATTTAAATCTGTGTGCTCTTCTATCAGATGGCCCATTATATAAACCATGATTTCCTGCTCTGTGAAGTTTTTGCCGGTAATGGTGATGGTATCCTTTCCGCCGGATGACTCTCCCAGCTGCGCAGCAAAAGCTGAGATAGGAAGGATTAATATTAATGCGGTCACCACCCATTTTCTCCAGCGGCTCACAGCTGGATTGGTTTTCTGCCCTTGCTTAAGCCCTTGAGGAGTCACATCTGTCTCCAGAAGCTTCAGCAAATAGTCAAAAATAATCGCTAACAGCGCAGATGGAATCGCACCTGCCAAAATGAGGCCCGTATTATAAGTCTGCAGTCCGCGGAAAATTAAATCTCCCAGGCCGCCAGCACCAATGAGGCCTGCTATCGTAGCAACGCCAATAATTAAAACGGTCGCCGTTCGAATCCCGCCCATGATGACGCTAAGAGACAATGGCAGCTCCACCATCCAAAGCACCTGGCGATTCGTCATTCCCATTCCGACCCCGGCGTTAATGGCAGACTTTTCAACACCAGTAATGCCTAAATAGGTATTTCGAAGAATGGGCAATAAGCCGTAAACAGTTAATGCAATAATGGCAGGAACTTGTCCAGTTCCGATGAATGGCACGAGAAATACAAGAAGCGCGAGACTCGGAATCGTCTGAAATACACCTGCAATCCCAATAATAGAATCGGCAATTTTTCGATGACGGGTTAAATAAATGCCCAAAGGAACAGATATTAAAATTGCAATGGCAATCGAAATAAGCGAAAGATACATATGCTCTAAAATTAAGTTCCATATTGTAGGCCAACGGTTTACAAAAACGTCAGCCGTACTGCTGATCAAGTTAAGAATTGTCTACACCCCCTATCCTGATTATTCGACGATCTCGTCGACCATATATTCTACGAGACTTGATCGGGTCACAATGCCCATAAGTTTTCTGTGTTCATCCATGACCGGAACAAATCCGTAAACAGATTCGTTCACAAGCTGAAAGGCTTTTTCTGCCGGATCATCTTGCTGAAGTGTCACAACGCTTGAATCCATAATATCCTTAAGTCTTAGGCCTTCATCTTTGTAATTTTTCTGAACGTCCCAGACGGTTGCAATCCCCTGAAAAAGATCTTCATTATCCACAACCACAAGACTGTTAACCTGCTTGCTTCGCATCAGCTTCAAGGATTCAGCCAGCCTGCGGTTTTCACCTGCTGTTACAGCAGGAACCATTAATTTGGTCAGTTCAGGGAATGAAATATTGTCGCTTTCCTGAAGCCGGTCTTCACCAATAAAGCTTCGGACAAACTCATTAGCAGGCCTGCGGATAATGTTTTCCGGCGTATCCAGCTGGACCACCTCTCCATCCTTCATAATACAGATGCGGTCAGCGATTTTAAGCGCCTCATCCATGTCATGGGTTACAAATACAATCGTTTTCTGAATATCCCGCTGAAGGCGGACTAACTCATCCTGCAGCTGCTCCCGGCTGATTGGATCCAGCGCACTGAACGGTTCATCCATTAAGATGATCTTCGGCTCAGCTGCCAGCGCCCGGATAACACCGATCCTCTGCTGCTGCCCGCCGCTCAGCTCTGAGGGGTATCTTTCACCAAAGACTTCCGGATCCAATCCTACCATATGCATCAGCTCGTCCACTTTATCTATGTATTTTTCCTTCCTCCATTTCATCAGCCTAGGAACAAGCGATACATTTTCTTTAATCGTCATATGCGGAAGCAGCCCGATTTGCTGAATCACATAACCGATCGTCCGGCGAAGCTTGACTGGATCCTCTTTTGAAATATCTTTTCCTTCTATTGTAATTGTCCCTTTTGTCGGCTCAATCAGTCGGTTGATCATCCTCATGGTTGTGGTCTTTCCAGATCCGCTGGGACCAATCAAAACCAGCAGCTCTCCTTCTTCCACTTTAAAGGTAATATCCTTTAGAGCATGAAACCCATCCTGAAAGACTTTATTCACTTCTTTAAATTCGATCAACTTTTCCAGCACCTCCTATACATAAATGTTAAATTATGGAATACCCTGTCCACAGATACGTGTTTCAGGATAACATAAGCAGTCTGGTCATGCAAAAACAGATAAATTAGTTATCCCACTATAATTCCATAATATTCATATTTAACCTTTATCTTCTCTACTCAAACCCAAAAGGACTTTTGTGCAATGAAAAATTTCCTGCTTTTATTTAAGCTGGGTAGATTTTTGCTGTTTCTCTGCGATATGCCTCAAGCGCTTATAGGCATCAAAAAAGGGAAGCTTTTTCTAAAGCCCCCCAGACAGCTATTAATAAGGATATCCAAATCCAGGTCCACAACAAGGACGCGGGTAAAAAGGCGGCGGCGGTGGAGGATACCAATAATATGGACGCGGATAGAATAAAGCAGTGCCCAATAAACCTCCTGCTAACCCGCCTAAAAAAGGCAGGCCAAAGAATCCAATAAACCGCTGATTCTGCGGCTGATAAGGGCCTCTGTAAGGGTACATTCATTCATACCTCCATTTCCTCTGTATATGCCTACATTATTGTATATGCGTGGAAATGGGTTTGGCTTGGGCAAATGCACTACATTTGGCGGGGGAATGTTAGGGATATGTTAAATGAAAAACCTTGAAAGGCATTAAGCCATTCAAGGTTCTCATGTTTTTCCTTATGATAGTCCCCAAACACTTAACTCATAAAAATATTCCGTTCGTTCAATGCACAAACCAAAATTAAAATCTTCCGCCACTAGAATAAAATCTCCATATCCAACTGAAAAATTTGTTAACTCAATAATTTCATTTAAGTGACTAAATACTTCAGTAACATTAACCAACAATGCTTCTATTTCATTTTCTCTAAAAACTAATAGTCTTCCTTGTTTGGGTATTACTTCGATATTATCAACAGTATCATTTAACAATTGTATTGATTTTTGAATATGTTCTTTATAGCTTTCTCCTTGCAATTGAATCTTATTTTCCTTTGTGTTAAGTAGCGAAAACACATTCTTACAAAATAAATCATTATCTTCAATATCTAAAAAAGGTTCCTCTGTAAGATTCATGAAGTTTATTTCTTTTACCAAATTCCTTCTTCTACTTTGTCTTTTTAACAGCTTCATTTTTGTTTTTCTTTCGTCACCCAAATTAATCACCTTTCTATGGTCGACCTTTCTTTTTATAACCAACAAAATCTTCCGGGGAATGTCCAGGGTACTGATTATATCTTCCTTTTTCCAATGGGCTTCCTTTCAAATCGTCAGCACCATGAAAGTGAGGACCTCTCCCGAATTTATCCTCTCGGTGCTCTATGATATATTTTTTCTTACCATCTACTTCAAATTCATATACTCTTCTATTTTCAGTTGTTCCATCATAAACATCGACAGGTTTCTTGTGCTGAATAGAGTTAGGTATTCCCGCCCTTCTCTTTGCATCCCTAAATCCTCCATTTTTTGTTAATACCCTATCTATTTCATCCGTACCCTTACCAGCCTTCTTCCCCGGCAAGACCACATGGCCCCTTTTCCTCTTTCAATATCCTTACAAGTGCATCAAAGTCACCCTTCTTGATGCTTTTCCGTATGACCTTGGTTCCTTGCTTTCGGACAACTGCCGCGAGCGACAGGTATTCGAGTATCTCAAGCGGGGTTCCGTCAGCTATGGAGTCCAGTTCTCGAATTCCTCCCACTCGGTCTTCTGGAACGGAATCGACGAATTCATAGCCTGTTCCTTTTTCTCCATAGAATTCCCTGATAATCCGGCCGTCTTCGTATAGATGAAACTTTCCGCCCTGATTCTCACTGCCGACTCTGAAAGAGGCTGGAAAATTCATTGATGTATGTCTGCATCAGATATAGATCCTGCTCAATTGGATCAAGTGCCTGTCTTTGCTGGCTCTCAAAGGTTATAAGTTCATCAACCGTATTTCTCCGGTGAAGTTCCGCTCTCCTTACATGTGCCGAAAACTCCCCATCCCGCAGGTGAGGGAGACTGACAATATCAGAAACTTTCTGCATCACCGTATTAGTCTCTTCTGTTAAGCTAGTGGTTATAGATTCTGTTTTTACCAGACCCTGTGCCGCTTCTCCATCCAAAAAGCTCTGACGGATGAATCCATTGCCTGCCGGCTCGAGCATCTGAAGGGAAGAAGCCATTCTCTTTAAAGTATTTTGATAGTCTGCAAGAAAACCTTCAAAAAATAGGAGAAACGGAGAATGACATTCTTCGAAAAAAGCCCGAATAGCCGCCGCTCCCTCTCCCTGAAAGGACTCCTCAAGCGAGGTGATGTTCAGTATAAATCTCCTCCTGCCATTCGACAACTGAATAGAGACCTTCTGAAGGTATTAGATGCAAAGGAACTGCATGACGGATTGAAGGAGCTTCAATTCAGTCTGCACTCCTTAGAGGAGCAGATAAGAAACATTGCACGTGATGTAGACGGAGCCCATCACCAGAATTTTCCATAATCTATACTTTACACTAAAATTTAGAGTAATTTTATAATGATTTGTATTATTTTTACACCTTTATATAAAACAGCAATAATTACCCATCGACAAAATGACGAAAATAAGTAAAATATACCATCATTACAAAATTTCCCTGTGATATAGTAAGATAGATTCTATTTTTCCAGTTTAATAATATGAAAATGGCGTATTTAGAGGTGTATACTCATGTCTTTAGGATATTACTACAGTTTATTGACGAAGAAACAAAATGATCTGCAGAGACTGCTGGCCTGTGAGAGAGAACTCCAAGGAAAACATCAGGAGTTTAACCACTATCGGCAAACCGTCACAAAGCCGGATCTTTCCCCTTTTACCTGGCAGGGAAAGCTGGCAGATGAATTTGAGGATATCCGGTTTGAACAAATGCTTAAAAGTTACATTGACATTGAGTCAGATCAGTTTCTTGAGGTATTTTCAGCCATTAGCCGAAAGCAGCAGCAGATCCAGCAGGAAATCGATTCTATTAAACAAACAATCGCTTCCCTGGAAGCACAGCTTGCTGCAGAGAGGTCGAAGTAATAATGGGGAGGTATGAGAATGGAAACTGAGATTAAGCTACGTATAAGTGAAATAGAACGTGCCCTATCTAAACTTCAATCCTCCGCTAACGGGCTCCAGCCATCCCTTCCATCCACTATTGGAGAGAATAATCTTCTTGATTTTATCAATAAATTGAATGCACTAAATAGGCAGCTTCAGCAGGTGACAGAGGCGTATAAGTCTGTACTGCTCCAAAACGAAGAAACAACGCGACATTCTGCACAATTCTTAGATGAATCAGATCGGCTGCTTTCCAGGGGGATTTATAGCAGTGCGGAAAAGAATTAGCATTGAGGGTCCAAAAAGATGCTTCCCATAAGTTGATCAAAACTTGTGTGAAGCATCTTTTATTTTGGAACCAGATTTCCGCAGTCACCTCCCCTTAATACACACCTTATCAAAAAAGCGAAAATAGATAATAATTTATAGAGCTGCTGTATTTTGTTATTCTAGTAAATATGCATACTGGCCAGCTTAGGAGTGGATTTTAACTGTGAACAAAAAAGACATTGCACAGATTCGAAAGCAATTTAAATTAAATAATGACTTACTGAAAATCTCAGATATTTTTAACGTCTATATTATGAAGGAATCAAGCGAGATTTATCATTATGAGAGCCAGCCTTTTGAAATGCTGGATCAGGATCAGCAGGAGCTGTTTATGGACAATTTCAAAAAGCTGCTGGGCGGCCAATTGGATGAAAAGCTCTTTGAATTAAAGTTCCGGAGAGATGCGGAAAACAGCAGTCAGCTCATTCTTCATCAAGGGCTGCTGACCAATGAAGCTGAGGCCTGGACGGAACAAATGCTTCAAATTGTCGGCAAGATGCTGGGAATCCGGCAATATGATAAGGATATTGTCGTCACATTCATTCGCGGGGAATATCTTAAGCCAATGAAACGCCGCAATCCAGAAGCTGAAGAAAGTGAACGGGATGCTGTTTATTCTCATCCCTTTATTCTCTGCAGCATCAATAACACACAGGAACCGAAGAAGGAACTGCTTTTTGACTATGTGGAAAGGGAATTTAAATATCATTTTACCGTTGATCCGATTATCAACCTAAAGTCTCCCATTTCAGGGTTCCTATTCCCTTGCTTCACCGAAAATGCAGCTGATGTCAATCACGTTCTGTATTCTGCAGGCAAGGTCCATGAGCCCGACCATTTGTTCATTGAGGACGTTTTAAACGGGGAAGAAACGATGACGGCGCAGGATGATAAAATTGTTTTTGAGGAAATTATCAAAGACGTAACAGGAGATCAGATTAACACATCAACACTTTCCAACGTATATGAAGAGATTAACCGGATCATTGTGGAAAACGAAGAGGATGAACCGCCGAAGCTCGATTCTAAAGACGTAGAGCGTGTTTTAAAGGTGAGTGGCATCGAAGATATTGATTCTGAAAAGGTCCAATCTGCTTATCAAAAGATTATTGATGATGACAAATATGAAATAAAGGCTAGCAGCGTCCTGCCTAAATACAATTCAAAATCAATCAAGATCAGCACAAAAGCAGCCAACATCTCCATCTGCCCGCAGGATCTGAGATATGTAAAACAAATCCATTTTGACGGCAAGCGTTATCTGATGATTGAGGTAGAAGAAGATACTGTGATTGAAGGATTTACAATGATTCCGGAAGCTTTTGGCGGGGGTCAGAATAAAGAATAAAGCAGATGCGCTGCCTTACGAAAATTTCAACCTCCCTTACATTAAAAAAGGAATTCCCAAATTGGAATTCCTTTTTTTTTGCGTCTAAGACAACATTGTGCTTGGACCTCCCCTATATCTCTTTATTTTTCGCTGGCACCCTTTTAATAATAAAAATCGATACTAATTCCAACTTCCATTTTATTCATAATTTATGAATAGATTCATACTAAACCTCATACTAACCTTACGGACTTTTACGTAGGTGATGAGACAAGTGGTTAGATGGAAAAAAAAGAATCGGATACGTTCAATTCAACGCGATCAAACAAATGCTCCGCAAATAAATCAATTATCAGATGATCTTGAAGAAAATATTTCTTATGTACAGCAGGCTTTAGGAAAAACATCAGACCTTAATTTTCGAACGTTTAGCAGTGAAAGAAAAATAGCTATTTTCCATATAAGCGGAATTACAAATACTGATACGATTAATGAGCATATCATTGAGCGGTTAAACGAAGGTTCAATCCAGCAGATAGAAGACATAAAGCAAATTATTACAGTCAATAATGTTTTTGAGGAAAAGGTTCGTGAAAAAATTATAGATGCCCTTGTAAAAGGCAAAACGGTGATTTTTTTAGAAAGTTCACCAATTGCTATTGTCGCAGAAACGAAACAAATTGAAACCCGGGGGATCGAAGAGTCCAGTGCCCAGGCAGTCATCCGTGGCCCAAAGGAAAGTTTTACAGAAAGCTTTGAAAAAAACATGGGTTTGCTCAGGTCGCGTATTCAATCTCCTCAATTACGTCTAAAAACCATGACGGTGGGAGAAGTAACACAAACAAATGTCGGGGTTGCCTATATTGAAAACATCGTTAATGAAAAAGTTTTAAAGGAAGTCATCGAACGTATATCATCTATTAAAGTAGATGCCATCTTAGATTCCAGTTATATTGAGACGTATATTAAAGATGATGATCGAACGTTATTTCCTTTAATTAAGGATTCTGAACGCCCTGATTCTGTAGCCGCTGAATTATTGGAAGGCAAGGTAGCGATCATTGTGGACGGAACACCATTTGTACTTATTGCCCCTGGTGTGTTTATTCAATTTTTTCAATCTGCAGAGGATTATTATCAATATCCTTACATTTCTTCCTTTTTAAGAATCCTAAGGATTGGATCTTTCTTTGTTTCTCTTTTAGCCCCTGCCCTTTATATTGCTATTTTGGCGCACCATGAAGGTCTTATTCCTACTACACTTCTCATTAGCATCCTGGCTCAAAGGGATGGTGTTCCATTTCCGATCGTTATTGAAGCGTTAGTTATGGAAATTATTTTCGAGGTTTTAAGGGAAGCTGGAATCCGAATGCCCAGGACTGTAGGGTCTGCTTTATCAATTGTTGGAGCCCTTATCATTGGTCAAGCCGCAGTAGAAGCAGGGTTCGTGGCTGCGTCTACCGTTATTGTGGTATCTATTACTGCGATATCAAGTTTTTCTATCCCCTATTACTCGATGTCGATTGTAACCCGATTGCTAAGATTCGTGTTTATCATTTGCTCTTCATTTATAGGCATTTACGGGATTGTCATTGCATTTATCATCATCCTTTTACATATGTGCGATCTTCGTTCCTTTGGAATGCCTTATTTACCACCGTTTGCGCCAGTTCGAAAAAACGACTTAAAAGATGCTGTTTTCCGGCCTTCCCTTCGTTCATTAAAAAAAAGACCCTATCCTGCAAATAAAAGGAATCGGATTCGAGCATAGCAACAAGGGGGTGGAAGAATGAAAAAATATATGATCATTGTCATTTATATAGGAATGGTATTAACCGGATGTTCCAATTATACAGAGTCCAATAACATTGGGCTGATTACGGGAATGGGCATTGATTATGATAAAGAATCAGACTTGTATGAAGTTACATTACAGATGATCAACCCAAGCGGAGTTGCTGGCAGTTCACAAGGCAGCGGTGGCATTCCTGTCCATCAAATAGAGGGAAAAGGAAATACGATATCAGAAGCTACAAGAAATTCTTCAAAGAAAATATCGCGCACAAATATATTTTCCCACCTCTCCGCGGTTGTCATATCGGAAGAACTGGCAAGAGAAAAAGGAATTAATTTTATTTTGGATGCATTCGAAAGGGATGCTCGAGTAAGGACCAATATTCCAATTATTGTGGCTAGAGGGCATTCTGCAAAAATCATGTTATCTATTTTGCCTGCACAAGATAAAATTCCCTCCGTTGCATTTGTAAAAAAGATTAATGATACAGCTAAGGTATTAGGTGAAAATACAGAAATCACTATTTTCAATACCGTATCAGCGATATCAAGCAAAGGAAAAGAACCAGTCATTAACGGAATGAGAATAGTAGGGAATGTCGAACAAGGAGCATCGAAAGCAAACGATGAAAAAGTAGAAAACACTTATGTTATGGCAGATGGACTTGCTATTTTTCAAAAAGGATATTTAGTCAACTGGCTGGATGGGGAGAAAGCCAAAAGCATTCAGATGCTTCGAAACGAAATGAAGAGCTCCAATATTAGTATATCTTGCCCTAAGAAAGAAGGAAATTTGTCCATAGAAATTCGAAGACTTAAGAGGAACACTAATGTAGTTTATGAAAAAGGCCAAGCAAAAATCAAGATAGAACTTGTAGGATCCGCTGCATTAAATGAGTTGTTATGCGACATAGAGTTTAATAAACAGGAAGTGCTAAATCAACTCGAAAAAAATTTGAATCATAAAATCAAAAAGGATGTACTTGAAGCCATTCGTTTTGCCCAGACAGAGGAAAGTGATATTTTCGGCTTTGGTGAAGTACTTCATCGTAAAAGTCCGAAGCAGTGGAGAAAAGTAGAAAAAAATTGGAATGAGCAATTCGCAGCAGCTGAAATTGAAATTAAAGTAAGGATGAATATTATTGGAATTGGAATGAGGAATACAACGTATCCATTTTAATGGAGGGAATTTCCTATGAATAATCACATGATAGATAGTAAACAGCTATTTTGTATGATGGTCTTGTTTGAGCTGGGAAGTGCCTTGTTGTTTGGCTTAGGGGCAGATGCCAAGCAAGATGCCTGGTTAGCTGTCCTATTGGGAATGATTGCAGGAATCCTATTATTTTTAGTGTATTCTTCCCTTTATCATTTTTCTGACCGCAAGTCTCTTATCTATTTACTAAAAGCGGTATTTGGCAGACATATGGGCTGGATACTTGGCTGGATTTATGTGGTCTATTTTATCTATTTTTCCTCCCGCGTCCTCAGAGATTTTGTCGATTTATTAAGACTGGCAGCATACGATAAAACCACTTTCTTAACACTGGCGATTGGAATGGTTTTATGTGTCATGTATGCATCTTATAAAGGAATAGAGGTCTTTGCCAGATTTTCTTTAATCACTTTTTTTCTCGTTATGGTCTCCCTAGCCGGGATTATCATTCTCCAATTTCTAAGCGGTAATGTTCAGCTTCAAAATTTACAGCCTGTACTGGAAGATGGCATAATGCCTGTTTTAAAAGCATCTTTTCCAACACTCGCAGCAATACCGTACGGTGAATTGATTGTTTTCCTCATGCTGTTTCCTTCTGTACAACAATCATCTAAAATTCGAAAAACCGGGATCAAATCCATTTATATTGGAGGCGGGACCTTAGTGCTCTTTTCTATTATAAATCTATCCATTTTAGGAGCTGATGTTTATTCCCGGTCCAGTTTCCCTCTCTTAACGTCAGTCGGCTTAATTAACATTGCAGATTTCGTCCAGCGTATCGAGTCTATCTTAATATTTTTAATGGTATTACTTGGCTTTGTTAAGGTCTTTCTCCTTGCGTATGGTGCAATTTTGGGAACAAGTGAATTATTTCAAATAAGAAAAATTGCTCTGATTTATCCGATTACATTCTTAATACTTATAAGTTCTGTCATTATTTCAAATAATTCCAGCGAGCATATAAAAGAAGGATTTACATTGGCTCCTATCTATTTCCATTTACCTATGACGGTATTTATTCCGTCCATTCTTTTGCTTGCAGCCTGGATAAAGAAAAAGAAGACTCCGGCTCTTTTTAAGTAATTTTATCCCGGCTAGTAAATAGATAAATAACCAGTGGAGTAAAGTAAATCGTTAACAGAAAATAATCTTCCACTGACATAATCTGAAAGAAAATATCAGCTCTGTCCAGCAGCATGTTAAATGATTTCTTTTGAAGGGTATCGATTCCAACAATCATACTCATTACACCAGCAAAAAGCATGATTATCATAAGAAGATATTTCATGAATGAGTTCCTCCGTACTTAAAAGGTATTTCACTTGAATATATATATTCTTTGCCAATGTGAGTATCTTATGACAGAAGCTTTAGAGGTGGAAAATTAACAAACTTTATTTATAAAAAAGAATCCATTTTGATATTGTATCAAAATGGATTCTTCTTTTACTTTATAGACTACGTTTAGGTAGGCTCAGGCCCCTATTTGGCACCTAACATGATGGTTTCACCTTAAAACCCCTGAAAAAAATAGGAGTTTTTAAGGCTGGATTACATCATGCCGCCCATTCCACCCATGCCGCCCATGTCAGGCATTGCAGGAGCAGGATTTTCTTCTGGCTTGTCAGCAACTACTGCTTCAGTAGTTAAGAACATAGCTGCAACAGATCCAGCGTTTTGAAGTGCTGAACGAGTTACTTTAGTTGGATCAACGATACCAGCTTCGATCATGTTTACCCACTCGCCAGTAGCAGCGTTGAAGCCTGTTCCAACTTCTTCGCGCTTTAAGCGATCAACGATTATAGAACCTTCAAGGCCTGCATTGTGTGCAATTGTGCGTACAGGCTCTTCCATCGCACGAAGTACAATGTTGATACCCGTAGCTTCATCGCCTTCAGCCTGGATAGAAGCCACTTTGTTGTATACGTTTAGAAGGGCAACACCACCACCGGAAACGATTCCTTCTTCTACAGCTGCACGTGTAGAGTTAAGGGCGTCTTCAATGCGAAGCTTACGCTCTTTCAATTCAGTTTCAGTAGCAGCACCAACTTTAACTACTGCCACACCGCCAGCTAGCTTAGCAAGGCGCTCTTGTAATTTTTCGCGGTCAAATTCAGAAGTTGTTTCTTCCATTTGAGTGCGGATCTGGTTCACACGGCCAGCGATTTGCGCGCTGTCTCCAGCACCTTCAACGATCGTAGTGTTTTCTTTCGTAACAACCACTTTAGAAGCGCGTCCTAAAGAGTCGATTGTAGCAGATTTAAGGTCACGGCCTAACTCTTCAGTGATTACTTCACCGCCAGTCAGGATCGCGATATCTTCAAGCATAGCTTTACGGCGGTCACCGAAGCCAGGAGCTTTAACCGCTACAGCGTTGAAAGTTCCGCGAAGCTTATTCACTACTAATGTAGCAAGTGCTTCACCTTCAACATCTTCAGCTACTAGCAATAATGGCTTGCCTTGCTGTACAACCTGCTCAAGTACAGGAAGGATTTCCTGGATGCTTGTAATCTTCTTATCAGTGATTAAGATATAAGGGTTTTCAAGAACCGCTTCCATCTTATCAGAATCTGTAACCATGTATGGAGAAGCATATCCGCGGTCGAACTGCATACCTTCTACCACATCAAGCTCAGTTGTGAATCCTTTAGATTCTTCGATAGTGATAACACCGTCGTTGCCAACACGCTCCATAGCTTCAGCAATCAGCTGGCCAACTTCATTGTCAGCAGCGGAAATCGCAGCAACCTGTGCGATGGATTCTTTGTTTTCGATCGGTTTTGAAATAGCTTTTAATTCTTCAACAGCAGTAGAAACCGCTTTTTCAATTCCTTTGCGGATGCCCATTGGGTTAGCACCTGCAGTTACGTTCTTAAGGCCTTCACGGATCATTGCCTGAGCAAGAACAGTTGCAGTAGTTGTACCGTCACCGGCAACATCGTTTGTTTTGCTTGCTACTTCAGCAACAAGCTTCGCACCCATGTTTTCGAATGCATCTTCAAGTTCGATTTCTTTTGCGATTGTCACACCATCATTCGTGATTAATGGTGAACCGAATTTCTTCTCAAGAACCACGTTGCGTCCTTTAGGTCCAAGAGTTACTTTTACCGCATTTGCAAGGGAATCTACACCGCGAAGCATCGCGCGGCGGGCTTCTTCACTAAATTTAATCTCTTTAGCCATTGATAAAAACCTCCTCAAAAATTTTCACTTTATCTTTTAATCTGCAACTGATCGGCGATTAGCCAATTACAGCAAGAATGTCATTTTCACGTAAAATTAAGTATTCTTTGCCTTCGTACTTCACTTCAGTACCGGCATATTTTGAGAAGATGATACGGTCGCCGTCAGCAACTTCAAGGGCAACACGCTCACCGTTTTCAAGAACGCGGCCAGTTCCCACAGCTACAACTTTGCCTTCTTGAGGCTTTTCTTTAGCAGTGTCCGGCAGTACAATGCCGCTTGCAGTTTTTTCTTCAGTTTCAACAAGCTCGATAATGATTCGATCACCTAGTGGCTTTAACAAGTGAAACAACCTCCTCAAATAATATGTAAATATTTTTATTTATTAGCACTCTCTCTTTATGAGTGCTAACACAATTATTATATTAATGAATCTCATATCTATTTGCAAGGGTGAAGCTTAAATTTTTTATAAAAAATTTCCTCATAGACAACCTCTTAAGTATGCTTCACCAGCCCTCATTTTAATCATGTACTTCTCCTCCTTTGATGCTGATATTTGAAACACCCTCCCTATAAAGAGTACAATGGCTTTAGACTTGCAACCAACACTCAGATTAAGGAGTAAAACACTTTGAAGAAGGAATATTGGATTATATTAATCGCCTATATTGCCATGCAGCTTTCAAGCTTGTTTGGTGTTCCGCTCGTATTAATAACTGCCGATGCCCTGGGACATAACCCCGAGAATATGCAGATTCTTGCTGTAGCCTACTGGCTCGTAATCAGTTTCACGATTACGCTGACCATTACGCTTCTATTACTAAGGAAAGAAATGAAAAGGGGACTCGATCGGGATGCCTCTTCTGTGGCAGGCTCAGCGGGCTGGGCAATAGGAGGCATATTTTTGGCCCTGATTGCTCAAGCTACTGCTGCAAGTATTGAAAACCTGATTGGCATTGAAATGGGCTCTGAAAATACGCAGCAGATTATCCGGATTATTGAAGCATCGCCAATTGTCATTTTAATCAGCTCGGTCATCGGGCCAATCCTTGAGGAGATCGTCTTTAGGAAAATTATTTTCGGTTCCCTCCATAAGCGCTTTAACTTCTTCCTGTCTGCCCTGATCAGCTCGGTTATTTTTGCACTTGCTCATTTTGAGCCTGAACATGTATTGCTATACTCGGCAATGGGATTCACCTTTGCCTTCTTATATGTAAAGACCAAGAGGATTATCGTGCCGATTTTTGCCCATGTGGCGATGAATACCTTTGTTGCGGTTGTTCAGCTGAATCAGGATAATTTACAAAAGTGGTTAAAAGAAATGGAAAATTTGCAGAGCTTTATCAGCTTTTTCTAGAAAGAATGCTGTGGAGTTTTAAACTTACTGGGGGATTATCATGAGAAGCACACCTTTGTTTTCAGGCTTTATTTACATCCTTCTCGGATGCCTTTTCACTTTTATAGCCATCCAGAATACCCAGCGGGAAGAAACCTGGGGATTCTTTACTTATTTTTTAATCCTAATTGCTACATTTGATTTTGGCACCGGCCTGCGGATGCTTGGCCTGCATTTTAAAATGAAAAAATGAGCCGCATAAGGCTCATTTTTTTTACACTTCTTCAGGATAATTTTTAAGAAAATAAACCAGTGACTGCAATTCCACTGCCAGATCGATATGGTGAATCCGAATCGAGGACGGCACAGTGAGCCTCGCAGGTGTAAAGTTAAGGATTCCTTTTATTTTCGCATTCACCATCCGATCGGTGATAGTCTGGGCAGGCGGTGCAGGCACCGTTAAAATTGCCACCTGAATATTATTTTTCACAATCACTTCTTCAAGGTCATCCATATGATGGACCGGAACATCACCGATTTTCGTGCCAACCTTACTCTCATCCACATCAAAGGCTACTTCTATTTTCGTATTATTATTTTTAAGAAAATTGTAGTTTAGAAAAGCGGTCCCTAAATTCCCTACCCCGATCAAAGCGACTTTAGTCAGCTCGTCCTGGTCAAGAGTCTTCCGAAAGAAGCCTAAGAGGTAGTTCACATTATATCCATATCCTTTTTTCCCTAACGCACCGAAGTACGAAAAATCACGGCGGATTGTTGCAGAATCCACTTTTACCGCCTCACTCAATTCTGCTGATGAGACTCTCTGTTTGCCGGAGGAATGAAGGTTCTTTAGGAAGCGGTAATATAATGGCAGCCGTTTAGCTGTTGCCTGTGGTATCTTAATTGGTTCATTGGCCATTCGTCCATCCCCATTTCTTATGATGTATTAATTTCGTTTAAAATCTCCGTTTTTCCCGCCTGTTTTCTCTATTAAAAAGGTTGGTCCAATTACCATTCCTTTATCTACAGCCTTACACATATCATAAACGGTCAGCGCACAGACTGAAGCAGCTGTTAACGCTTCCATTTCCACACCCGTATTTCCTTTTGTTTTAACAGAAGCCGTAATGATAAGGACATACTCATCCTCTTCTGCTTTCCATGAAAATGAAATATCGACACCCTTAAGAGGCAGCGGATGGCACATCGGAATAATGTCCCATGTTTTCTTGCTTGCCATAATGCCTGCCGTTTGTGCAACAGCAAGAACATCCCCTTTTTTCATGGAGTTTGATGTGATCTTTTCGTAAATCTCCTGATTCACCGAAATACTTGACTGAGCAATGGCTGTCCTTGCGGTCTCAGGCTTATCGCTGACATCCACCATTTTTGCCCTGCCTTCTTGATTAAAATGAGTAAAATCCGCCATTAAAAAAACACCTCTCTTCAAAATCATACACTATTTTTCGGATTCTTTGTATGTGCATTGTAAGGTTCTTCACATATTTATTTACCTTTTCTTCTGTTTTAATGACCTTCATCCGGGCTTATAGTCCTGTCTCCTTTATTGCCGAACAATATATGAATGAGTTACACTTACTCTATACCAGAGGTGAAAGAACATGATACTATTACAAGTCAATCAGCTGGCAAAAAGTTTTGGAGCTGATCCCATTTTAACGAATATAAAGCTTGAAGTACAAACCAGGGACCGTATTGCCCTTGTAGGACGCAATGGTGCAGGAAAATCTACCCTTTTAAAAATAATTGCCGGACAAATGACGTATGATTCCGGAGAGATCATAAAGCCAAAGGAAGTAACCATTGGCTATCTTGCCCAAAATACCGGCCTGGAATCAGATTTATCCATATGGGAGGAAATGCTGACTGTTTTCAGTCATCTGCAAAAGCAGGAAAAACAGCTTCGCAGCCTTGAAGAGCAAATGGCGGATCCTGATGTCCTTGGTAATTCTGATGCCTATGAACGAGTTTTAAAAGATTACGACAAACTCCAGGTTGATTTCAAAGAAAATGGCGGTTATCAATATGAAGCTGATATACGTTCCATTCTCCATGGACTCAACTTCAGCTCAATGGGCTATGATACAAAAATTTCGTCCTTGAGCGGCGGTCAGCGAACAAGGCTGGCCCTTGGTAAACTTCTGCTCACAAAGCCTGATATACTAATCCTGGATGAGCCTACCAACCACCTTGATATAGCAACACTATCGTGGCTCGAACAATACCTGCAGGGCTACAGCGGTGCCATTCTGATCGTATCACATGACCGCTACTTTCTTGATAAGGTCGTTTCCCAGGTTTACGAGATATCGCGCCACCAAATAAGAAAGTACCCTGGAAACTACAGTTCCTATTTGGATCAAAAAGCAGCTAATTTTGAAAAAGAAATGAAGCAATTCGAAAAACAGCAGGAAGAAATCGCTAAGCTTCAAGACTTTATTCAGCGAAACCTTGCCCGTGCCTCCACTACTAAAAGGGCACAAAGCCGCAGAAAGCAGCTGGCCAGAATGGACGTGATGGACAGGCCGCAGGGAGACGAGAAATCAGCTTCCTTTGGGTTTGATATCGAACGGCAGTCAGGCAATGAAGTATTGAATATATATTCTTTAGCAATAGGGTACAAAGAAATAGTGAGCGAGAATATTTCTATGCGGCTGGCAAGAGGCGATAGTATTGCACTTGTAGGACCAAATGGAATTGGCAAATCCACATTGCTTAAAACCATTATTAAGAAAATCCCTTCTTTTACTGGGGAGATTCAATATGGCTCTAATGTGACCATTGGCTACTATGACCAGGAACAGGCAGAGCTCACAAGCAATAAACGAGTACTGAACGAATTATGGGATGAATACCCTCTTAAACCGGAAAAAGAAATCCGGACCATACTTGGGAACTTTCTCTTCTCCGGCGATGATGTTCTTAAAACAGTTTCAACACTGAGCGGCGGGGAAAAGGCCCGGCTTGCACTTGCAAAGCTTATGATGCAGAAAGCCAATTTCCTGATTCTTGACGAGCCTACAAACCATTTGGATCTGGACAGCAAGGAAATCCTTGAAAATGCATTGATCGATTATCCAGGAACTATTCTCTTTGTATCTCATGACCGATATTTTATCAACAGAATTACAACTAAGGTAGTTGAGCTTTCTGGAAACGGTGCAGCAGAATATCTTGGTGATTATGATTATTATGTAGAAAAAAAGCAGGAACAAAAGGAATTGCTTGCACTCAATGAGCAGGATATATCCACTGTTTCACAGCCTGTAAAGCAGGAAAAAAAGAACTACCAGCTGGATAAAGAAGCCAAAAAGCTAGAACGCCAGCGAAAAAGAAGAATGGAAGAAATTGAAGTGGAAATTGAAGCATTAGAGACAGCAATAGATACTAATGATCAGCTGCTCTGTGATCCGGCTGTTTATCAGGACCATGAAAAAGTAATGGAAATAACGAATGAAACGGATGAAGCAAAAGCAAAGCTGGAAGAATTGATGGAAGAATGGACGCTTTTAGCTGAAGAGGATTAAAGGAATATTCATAACTTTTAGACTGGTAGAATAGTCACTGCCAGTCTTTTTTATTATCCACAGAGATAATCACAAGAAAAACGCAGTTATATGTACTCTCCACAGACTTTTCCACATTATCCACAGTTAAAGCTGATTTTATCCACATTATCAACATAAAATTCTGAAATAATTGACTTTATCCACAAAAAAAGCCCCCAATGCTGTCGGGGACTTTTTCCTAATTATTTATCATTGTGGATAGTAATGTCCAAACCGGGATTGGCATTTAAATCAAGACCGGCAAATTGTCCTTTTTCAAACAAAACACTTCCTGCAGCAGCAATCATCGCTGCATTATCTGTGCATAAAGTTAATGGAGGAATAATTAGCTTTATGTCGGATCTGTTTCCAAATTTCTTTTCTAAAGAAGCCCTAAGTCCTTTATTCGCTGCCACTCCGCCTGCAAGAAGCAGCTGCTTTACCTTATATTCTTCCACTGCTCTTTCTGTTTTTGTAACCAGGACATCAATGACACTATCCTGGAAGCTCGCCGCAAGATCTTCAGGAACGATCGTCTCGCCCCTTTGTTCAGCATTGTGAACAGTGTTGATAACGGCAGATTTTAATCCGCTGAAGCTAAAATCATATGAACCTTCTTCCAGCCAGGCTCTCGGCAGCTGAATAGCCGGATTTCCTTCATGGGCGAGTCTGTCAATGTGAGGACCGCCCGGATAAGGCAAATTTAAGGTCCGGGCAACTTTATCATATGCCTCTCCTGCAGCATCATCCCTTGTCTCGCCAATCACTTCAAAATGTCCATGCTCTTTCATATAGACGAGTTCAGTATGTCCACCAGAGACTACCAGTGAAAGTAACGGAAATTCCATTTCTTCCACCAGTCGGTTGGCATAAATATGACCTGCTATATGATGCACACCAACAAGCGGGATGCCGTGAGCAAACGCAATGGCTTTTGCGGCATTAACCCCTATCAGGAGCGCACCTACAAGGCCAGGCCCTTCTGTCACTGCTATTGCTGAAAGTTCGGAATATGTGACGCCAGCCTTATTCAATGCTTCTTCAAGCACGATCGTTATCTGTTCAACATGATGGCGGGAAGCTATTTCCGGAACCACTCCGCCAAAACGTTTATGGCTTTCGATTTGGGAAGCAACGATATTGGCTGCAATTTCACGCCCATTCTTAATGATGGCTACTGCCGTTTCGTCACAGCTGGTTTCAATCGCCATGATCCATTGATCTTTTTTCATTATAAATTCACCCACATTACTAAAGCATCTTCTTGATTATCAGTGTAATAGTTCTTCCTGATTGCTCCGTTTTGAAAGCCTAGCTTTCGGTATAAAGACTGAGCTGTGAAGTTGGATACCCTTACTTCCAGAGTCATAGTGATGGCCCCCTTTTCAGACGCAAGCTCCATCAGCTGCCGCATCAAAGCTTCTCCAAGCTTTCTCCCCCGGTATTCAGGGAGCAGGGCAACATTTGTAATATGTGCCTCATCCACGACAATCCATGCTCCACAGTAGCCTATTACTTTATTGTCTTCTTCTAAAACAACATACAAAGCAAATTGGTTATGTGTTAATTCGTTAAAAAAGGCCTCCCTGCTCCAGGGTGTAGCAAAGGATTTGTGTTCAATTTCCAATACATCATCAATATCCTCTTCACTCATCAAACGGAAAGTTAAGGATTTATTCATACGTTCGCTTCCTCATCTATAACTTTTTTTCCTGGTTTGCTTTTATCCAATTAGCTTCAGCTTCCGCCATCCTAATGTAATTTGGTATAAAAGAATGGACCTCCTCAGGCTCCCGGTCCCTTCCTAATAAAGCAAGTTCGGCCGGCCTTGGATTATGTTCCGCAGGTGAAGCGAACACTGCCCGCTCTTTCAGGACGTCTGTAAATACCTCTTTATGCAGGGGCAAATCATTCCCGATAAAAAGGACGTTTTCCTGCTGCTCTGAAAGCCTGTCTGCCCAATCTTTTGAAAGAAGGAGCTGGTCTTTGATCAGCGATACTAACTGTCCTTCCCTATATTGATACAGGCCGGTATATATTTGCCCTCTCCTTGCATCAAACAAAGGCGATATGACGCCATTAAAATATCTGCCTGACGAGGCTGCATATATTTCAAGGCTTGATACCCCTACGAGCGGCTTATTTAAAGTCCATGCCAGTGTTTTTGCAATGGTTACTCCAATACGCACGCCTGTATAAGAACCAGGCCCTTTCGCAACAACAATCTTATCTACTTCAGCCGGCTTAACACCGCAATCTTTCATTAATATATCAATAGCTGGCATAACGCGGACAGAATGATTCTTTTTTACATTTGTAATATACTCGCCTAAAACCTGATCACCATCCAGAAGAGCTACTCCCAGAGGGTAATTGGATGTATCAATGGCTAAAACCTTCATGACATAATCTCCTTACACAATTCCTCATATCTTTTTCCCTTTGGATCCAGAACCAGCCTTCTTGAAGCATGATCATCAAGATATAAATATATCGTTAATAACTCTTCCGGCAGCTGTTCCTTAACAAGGTGAGCCCATTCTACAACTGTGACCCCATTGCCATCAAAATATTCATCAAACCCCAAATCCTCAAAGGAATCTTCCACTCTATATACATCCATGTGATAAAGGGGCAATCTTCCGTGGTATTCCTTAATAATCGTAAAGGTTGGGCTATTTACATTCCGTTTTATATCAAGCCCTTTGGCAAGCCCCTTGGTGAATGTCGTTTTCCCTGCTCCCAAATCTCCTTCCAGAGCAAGGACATCGCCCGGCTGAAGCAGACTGCCAAGCTTTTCGGAAAACCCCATCGTATCCTCTGGATTCTTTGAGATAAACTCAAACTGACTCATATATTCATCACCTTTTATGGTCTAATCTATAAATTGAAAGGATCTTTTCTAAAAGATTGTTGTTTTGGTTTGTGAATTCTGTCCGTTGATTGCAGCGAAAGGCACGCAGCGGTACGCGGGGAGAATGCGAGCCTCCTCGGCCTGCGGGGTCTCGCACTTCCCACTCCTCCCGCGGGAGAACATTGATAAGCTTCCTCGAGTATGCTCACATAGAGGAAATGCGTCAGCATTTTCGAGGGTCAAGTGCCCACAGCGAAGATCAACTCAGCAAATTAACTAGTTATAAAAAAGCAACAAACTTTACGAAAAAAGCCAATTGAAAAGAAAAAGCACAAACGCCTTATCACCCACTGTGTCTGAGGAGCAGCTGGGGATAAGCCTAGATATTCTCGATTTGAATTCTGAGATTACAAAAAAACCTTAGGATAAATCCTAAGGAGAATAGTCTATATGTAGTTTACCTTATTTTGCAGCAATGGGCAAAGTAAGCTATTTTCAATATTAATACCCCTATACACTTAGGTTAAAAAAGCATAAAAAAAAGACGAAACCTAGTTTCGTTTTACTATTTATAACTATAAAATGGCGGTCCGGACGGGACTCGAACCCGCGACCTCCTGCGTGACAGGCAGGCATTCTAACCAACTGAACTACCGGACCAGATTGCGGGGGCAGGATTTGAACCTGCGACCTTCGGGTTATGAGCCCGACGAGCTACCGGACTGCTCCACCCCGCGATAATAATATTTATGTGAATTTTTCATCACAAATTTGTTTCGCCCGGCAGCGTCCTACTCTCACAGGGGGACAGCCCCCAACTACCATCGGCGCTGAGAAGCTTAACTTCCGTGTTCGGTATGGGAACGGGTGTGACCTTCTCGCTATCGCCACCGGACTATTTGGTTGAAGAAACTTCGTTCCCTCAAAACTAGATAATGTATGAAGAAGCATTTTGCCGAGTATTCACCAATGACTTGTCTAGCTTCGGCTCCTAACTTCTCTCGAAGTTGAACAGTCGCCTCCGCTTTTCGTTTTGGTTAAGTCCTCGATCGATTAGTATCAGTCAGCTCCACATGTCGCCACGCTTCCACCTCTGACCTATCAACCTGATCATCTTTCAGGGATCTTAC
>NZ_VCRN01000002.1 GCF_009849585.1 Bacillus sp. ZZV12-4809 | reverse complement strand
TGTCACCACGGACACCCTTGCGTTAAGCTAACCACTACTACTGCCTTCATGGCTCGGGACTTGCACCCTATAGACTCCACCCATGCCGGGCGCACAGAAAATAGCCCGCTTCAGTCGAAGCGGGCTTTTCTTGCAGTTATATTATTGCTGGTTTTCCATATCCAGCTGAACATTGCGCTGTGGAACGAAGGTAGAAATGGCATGCTTATAAACAAGCTGCTGTTTCCCTTCTGATTCGAATAATACTGTAAAATTATCAAAGCCTTTAATTTGGCCTCTAATCTGGAATCCATTCAACAAAAATACAGTACAATTAATATTATCCTTGCGAAGCTGATTGAGTACCTGGTCTTGAATATTGATTGCTGATTTCATTATAATCCTCCTCTTTTATCTCTATCATTATGTATTCGATTTTATTTTCAGCTTTCCTTCAATATGAGCAGAAATTTCAGCGAATTTTTTTTCAAACTCATGAGGGTCGGCTGTATCGGACATATCAAACCATTCCACATTCATCTTGTTTCGAAACCATGTTAGCTGCCTTTTTGCATATCTTCTTGAATTTTGCTTAAGATTTTCAACCGCATCCTCCAGTGAGACATGCCCATTAAAGTATTCATACAGCTCTTTATACCCGATGGCCTGTATGGACTGGCAATCTTTTAAGTCCTGATCATACAGGGCTCTCACCTCTTCCAGCAAGCCTTCCTGCATCATGATCTCGACTCTCTGGTTAATGCGGTCATATAAAGTTTCCCGATTCATCGTTAACCCAATCAGCGCCGCATCATAAAGAAGAGCCGGATCCTGTTGCTCCTGATACTGGGACATCTTTTTTCCTGTGCAATGGTAAATTTCCAGCGCCCTGATCACTCTGCGAATGTTATTGGGGTGAATTTTTTCCGCGCTTTCAGGGTCTATGTCCAAAAGCTCCTTATAAAGTTCTGTGTTCCCTTCCCTTTCGGCGCGCTTCTCCAATGTTTTCCTAAATTCCTCATTTGAAGGCGCATCAGAAAATTGGTAATCATAAATAACAGATTGAATATACAATCCCGTCCCCCCAACAATCATTGGAAGTTTGCCGCGAGAAGTAATCTCTGTGATTTTGCTTCGGACCAGTTCCTGAAATTCGGCTGCCGAAAATGGATCTTCAGGATTTTTGATATCGATGAGATGATGCGGAATCCCGGCCATTTCTTCTTCTTTAATTTTGGCCGTGCCGATATCCATGCTTTTATATATCTGCATTGAATCTCCGCTAATGACTTCCGCATTAAATCTTTTTGCCAGAAGAATGCTCATTTTTGTTTTACCAACAGCTGTAGGGCCAATCAGCACCGCAAGCTTTTCTTTTTCACTCATCTGTTCACTGCCTTTACTGCCATCTTAATTTAATCCTACCATATAGCAGGAAAATTTTTCAGGTATCATCTTACCATTCTTTTCATAAAAACAGAACATTTATGCATTATAAACAAGTTTTCTCTTTCCTATTCGACAATTTTCCTAAAATTTTCTTATAAAATTACATTTTATTAACGATTCCATAACAAATAAAGGCTAACCCCCAAAATCATGTTAATTTATTAGAAGGTTATATTGTGACAATATAAATTTGAAAATAGGTGAAGAATTCATGTTAAATACATCTGAAATTGGAATAGACTTAGGAACTGCTAATATTCTTGTATACAGCAAAACAAAAGGCATTATCCTCAATGAACCTTCAGTAGTAGCAATTGATACAGAAACGAAAAAAGTGTTAGCTGTTGGTAAAGAAGCAAAAGAGATGATCGGAAAAACACCAGGCCGCATCGTTGCCATCCGTCCGCTAAAAGACGGGGTTATTGCCGACTATGACACAACAACTGAAATGCTTCGCCAGGTTATGCGAAAAGCATCGAAATCAGTTGGATTTGCCATCAGAAAGCCAAATGTCGTTGTATGTACGCCATCTGGTTCAACCAGTGTTGAAAGAAGAGCCATCCAAGATGCTGTACGCAATGCTGGAGCGAAGAAAGTCCATTTGATTGAAGAGCCTGTAGCAGCAGCAATTGGTTCAGGCATGCCTGTTGATGAGCCTGTTGCCAACGTGGTTGTTGATATTGGCGGGGGTTCAACTGAAGTGGCAATCATTTCATTTGGCGGTGTTGTTGCCTGCAATTCAATCCGGATTGGCGGAGACAGACTTGACGATGACATTATTCAATATGTCCGTAAAGAGTACAATGTACTTATAGGAGAAAGAACAGCCGAGCATATTAAAATGGAAATCGGCTACGCTCTGTTTGATCATGAAGAACTGACAATGGAAGTGCGCGGCCGCGACCTCGTTACCGGCCTGCCTAAGACTATTACATTGTCATCCTATGAAATCCGCGATGCTATTAAAGAATCATTGCTTCATATTCTCGAAGCAATCCGTGCAACCCTAGAGGACAGCCCGGCTGAACTTAGCGGAGACATCGTAGACCGCGGTGTAATCCTTTCTGGAGGCGGTGCCCTTTTAAATGGCATGCAGGAATGGCTTTCACATGAAATTGTGGTGCCTGTTCACCTTGCCCCAAGCCCGCTTGAATCAGTAGCAGTTGGAACAGGAAAAGCCCTTAAATTTATTGATAAGCTGCATACGGCAGTAAGATAAGCAGTAAAAAAGCATCTACTTTGTAAAGTGGATGCTTTTCTTTTATTAGTTAAGAGCGGCAATTTGATATTTATACGTAAAAACGAATTTAATCGGAGATATTCAGGTTTTTAAGATAATAATTATGCGATTGAAGACATCTAGTTTACATAATATAATTATCGTTTATAACTAAATAGACGCCGAACCAATCTGGTTCAGCGTCTATTTTCTACATTACCCTCTTAAACATTTTCTCCATCTCATAAATAGAGTAATGAATGATGATTGGCCGTCCATGCGGGCATGTGAACGGATCAGAGGACCTTCTCAATTCATCAAGCAGCGCCTGAATTTCATCATTGCGCAGATGATGATTCGCCTTAATGGAAGCCTTACAGCTCATCATAATGGCAGCTTCCTCTCGCAGCTTTTTAATATCTACTCTCTTCATAGCTAAGAGCTGTTCAATCATATCCTCGATGATTTCCTGTTCTTCGCCTTTAGGCAGCCATTGCGGGTGGGAGCGTACGATAAAACTGTTATGTCCGAACGGCTCTAAAAACACTCCCACTTTTTCAAGTTCACTTTTGTATTCATCTATTTTTATATAATCATCAGTTGAGTATTCAAATGTCAGCGGAAGGAGCATCTCTTGCAATTCGCTTTCAACCTGTCCGACCTTCTCCCTGAAATACTCGTACTTAATCCGCTCCTGTGCAGCATGCTGGTCAATGATATAAAGGCCCCGGTCATTCTGTGCAAAAATATACGTTCCATGCATTTGTCCGATTGGATAAAGCGGGGGCACCCGCGATGGCTCCTCAATTGTGGGCGTCTCTGCAAAAAATTGACCCAGCCCGGCAGCTCTTGGCTCTTCCGGCTGGAATAAATGCTGATCTTCATCAGATGATTTTTCAGCTGAATTGCTTAAACCAATAGAAGGAGCACCCTGCTTTTCAGCTGTTTCTTCTCCTGACGGCTCAGCATAATGGCTTTGTTTAAATTGGGGAACTGCATCTATCGGATATTGCCGGACAACCTCCTCCCTCGTTTCCCGGACAAAGGAGGAAGGCTTATTTTCCTGCTGCTCCGGCAAATGATCCAGTTCTAGAGCAGTCTGTTCCGATTTGGGCTTTAGGCTCTTCGGCTGTGTAAATCCGGAAGGAATCAGTTCCTCTTTCTTAAATGCATTTTTTAAAGCACCAGATACCAAATCATTTAATTCATGCTCCTTGCTTAAGCGTACCTCCATTTTCGAAGGATGGACGTTAACATCGACAAGGAGCGGATCCATTTCTATATTCAGCAGGACAATCGGGTAGCGTCCAATTGGCAGCAAGGTATGATATCCATCTTGAATGGCTTTGGCCAATGAGTAATTTTTGATAAAGCGGCCGTTAATCATGGTAGAAATGTAGTTTCTTGACGCTCTTGTAATCTCCGGCAGTGCCGCATACCCGCTGATCTTAAAATCCAGTGAGCTTGCTTCAATCCGCACCATCTTTTTCACGATATTAATCCCATAAATAGCTGCCAGGACCTGCCGGACATCCCCGTTTCCGTTCGTCTGCAGAAGCTTCCGCTCATTGTGGATCAGGCGGATGGCCACCTCCGGATGGGCAAGCGCCAGCCTGTTAACCACATCTGTAATATTGCCAAGCTCTGTGTGAATCGTTTTCATATACTTGAGCCGAGCCGGTGTATTGAAAAATAAATCTGTTACAGTGAGGTCTGTCCCTTTTCTGCCGGGTGCCTTTTCCATCACGTCCACTTTTCCGCCTTCAATGACTACGCGTGTGCCGGCATCGCCTGTGGAAGTTTTCATCTCAATTCTGGAAACCGACGCAATACTGGGCAATGCCTCGCCGCGGAACCCGAGCGTGCGGATGCGGAAAAGGTCATTTTCGTCTTTTATTTTGCTGGTAGCATGGCGATGAAAGGCACTCAGAACATCATCTTCCTCAATGCCATCACCATTATCAATAATACGAATTTTAGCCAGCCCTGCTTCTTCCACTTCAATTTCAATAATCGTGCTTCCGGCATCAATTGAGTTCTCCATCAGTTCCTTTACCACTGATGCAGGCCGCTCCACCACCTCGCCGGCAGCAATCTTATTTGAAAGAGAATCATCAAGCTGAATGATTTTCCCCATCTCGTCACCCCCTATTTATTAATTCTTAAGTTTCTTATGCAGCTCATATAATGTATTTAATGCCTGCATTGGCGTCATATCCAAGATATCCAGCGCTCTGACTTTATCAAGGAACTTCTTTTCTTTAGAGCTTGTTACAGGTTTCTTTAGATCTTCAGAATCCTCAAAGAAGGATAATTGGGCTTGTGGCTCTGCAATATTTTCTGCAGCAGTAACCTCTTTTTTCACGGGATGAGTGTCGTTTGATTCCAGCCCTGTTAAAATTTCATTTGCCCTTACAATCAGTTCATTCGGCAGCTCTGCAAGCTGGGCCACATGGATACCATAACTTTTATCTGCTGCTCCTTCCTTAATTTTATGAAGGAACACGACCCGGCCATTTTGCTCGACTGCGCTGACATGGATATTTTTCACTTTTTGGAGTTCTTCTTCAAGCACGGTTAATTCATGGTAGTGAGTGGAAAACAAAGTTTTCGCACCAATCCGGTTGTGTATATATTCAATGATTGCCTGTGCCAATGCCATTCCATCATAAGTGGATGTTCCCCGCCCGATTTCATCAAATAAAATTAAGCTATTCTGAGTGGCATTCACAATTGCATTTCTCGCTTCGAGCATCTCTACCATGAAGGTACTCTGCCCCGAAATAAGGTCATCAGCAGCTCCAATTCTCGTAAATACCTGGTCGAAAATAGGAAGCACTGCTTCATCAGCGGGCACATAGCATCCGATTTGGGCTAAAATTGCTGTAAGTGCAATTTGACGCATATACGTACTTTTACCGGACATATTCGGTCCTGTAATCAGCAGCATTTCCCTGTCCGCATCCATATGACAATCGTTTGGCACATATTCCTGTGCGTTCAGCACCTTTTCAACGACTGGATGACGGCCGTCTTTAATATAAACCCGTCTTTCATTTGAAAAGCTTGGTTTTGTATAATGTCTCTGTTCGCTGACAGCGGCGAAGCATTGAAGAACATCCAGCTCACTAACCGTTTTCGCCAGCTTTTGCAATCTGGGTATATATTCTTTTACGTATTCGCGGACATTAGTAAATAATTCATACTCAAGCTCCACACACTTCTCCTGTGCTTCCAGTATGAGTGCCTCTTTTTCCTTCAATTCCGGTGTAATAAATCGTTCCGCATTCGTAAGGGTCTGCTTGCGCTCATATTGCCCTTCCTGAAGAAGGTGCAGATTGGCTCGGGTTACTTCGATATAATAGCCAAACACACGATTAAAACCGATTTTCAAAGATTTAATGCCTGTTTTTTCACGTTCCTGCTTCTCAAGCAGGGCAATCCAGGTCTTGCCGTTGCGGCTGGCATCACGATATTTATCCAGCTCTTCATGATAGCCGTCCTGAATAATGTTTCCATCCTTCAAAGACAGCGGCGGATTTTCCATTATGGCACTTTCCAATGTATCTGTTACTTCCTCACAGGCATCCAGGCGCTCAGCTAGCCTTAATGCTTCATCATTTGGAAGCTTTGAAACCATTTCTTTTAAAATGGGTATCTGCTGAAGCGACTTCTTAAGCTGCACCAGGTCACGGGCATTCACATTTCCAAAAGCAACTCGTCCTGCAAGCCGTTCCAGATCATAAACTTCCTTCAGCTTTTCCCGGATTTCTTCGCGTTCAAAGAAAGAACCTATCAGCGTTTCAACCAATGAATGGCGACGCTTGATTTCCTGTTCATCGATAAGCGGCCTGTCGATCCATTGCTTTAATAGACGCCCTCCCATGGCCGTCTTTGTTTCATCAAGAAGCCACAATAGCGAGCCCTTCTTGCCTTTGCTGCGGATGGTCTCTGTGAGCTCCAGATTCTTTTTCGAAAAATAATCGATTTTCATGTATTGATTTACTTGATAAGTTGCCACTTTTTGCAGATGATCCAGACTTCTTTTCTGCGTGCGGTACAAGTAATTAATCAGCCTGGATGATGTTCTCCTTAGCTTGTCCTGATTTAAATCAGCAAGAAGTCCTTCAAATGAGTCTCGCACTCCGCAATCATCCTCAAATGAAATCGCCATAACAGAGCGTTCTTTCATTCTCCTCTGCCATTCCCCGTCAAAGCCTGATGAGATGACTACCTCTTTAGCTCCTGACATAGACAGCTCATTCAAAACTTCATCAAAACCGCTGCTTAGCATCGTTACCTTCGTCTCACCTGTAGTTAAATCATTGGTGGCAAATCCAAAGGTTTCATCTTCAAAAGCAGAAATTGATGCAATGTAGTTGTTTTCTTTTTCCTGAAGACCTTTGCCTTCCATCATGGTTCCAGGGGTGATCAGCTGAACGACTTCCCGCTTCACAACCCCTTTTGCCTGTCTTGGGTCTTCCGTTTGCTCGCAGATTGCAACTTTGTATCCTTTTTCAATTAATTGCTCAATATAAACCGGTGCAGAATGATATGGCACTCCGCACATGGGAATCCGTTCTTCCGTGCCTCCCTCGCGGCTGGTTAATGTGATTTCAAGCTCTTGTGATGCTTTAAGTGCATCATCAAAAAACATTTCGTAAAAGTCGCCAAGGCGAAAAAATAAAAAGGCATCCTGATATTCTGCCTTTACTCGTAAATATTGCTGTATCATAGGCGTGTAAGCTGCTGCCATAACTTCCTCCAACGATCCATAATCTATTATTTTTATCATTTTTTTAGAAGATTCCTCTAAAAAACGTCTTAATCATTATATCATAGATTATTAGCTGACTCAGATGTGCAATATTTGCCTTGGCTAATTCGTATAGATTATTAAGCCTAAAAAACAGCAGCTCCCCAATGGAGAGCTGCCAGGATTCTCAATTATTAATGTATTTTTCAAACACATAGCCGAAGTCTTTAACATTGTATTTCTTGCGGCTGTTCATCAGCCAGTTGAAGGCTGTTTCGTTTAAAACACGGAAATTGTCCACTACATTGGCATCCTGATTGGATACTGAACGTCCAATCGTGCCTGATGCCAGATTTAGGCTTTTTTCAGCATATTCCATGGAAACTTCATTCTCCCGGCAAATCTCGGAAATGCGGATCAGAGCTTTGTACAAATCTTTCAATTCTTCGATATGCTTTTTATGTACGTCGATCGAGAATGCCTGAGAGCCGATCACAAATTTGATTTCCACATCTAAATCAACTGTACCAGCTGTTTCGAGCATCACATTTGAAATGCTGTATTCACGGTAGCTATAGCGCTTTAGAGTTCGTTTTTTACTGACAGCACTTGTGCCATCCAGATGTATAAGCGCCTTATTCGTAAAGCAGTACTCATCGGATTTGGACTTTATTAGGAAGTAAATTTTCTCATTATCTTCGTGCAGGACATAATCGTCAGCATCAACTTTGTCATAGTCAGCCGGTTGGATAACGCTCCCCACATCGCTTAATCCCAGCACATCAGAGGCAACCTTTTTAAACATAAACTCTCAACCTTTCTGCATTCATTTTATTACTTTGCTATTTTAACATATGCAGGAAAGCGATAGCTCTACGTTTTTCCAAGTTTGTTGTTTCTTGTTTAATTTAGTCTGTTGATTTTTGCTGCAGGCACGCAGCGAACCTGCGGAGAGTAATAGCTAGCCTCCTCGGCTTGGCCTGAGAGGACTCACACCTTTCGCAGGAAATTATACTAAGTTATGAAAAATGCAGCAAGCCTTGCAAAAACAGCCTTAAGAGCCGGAAGCTTTATATACCCGGGGTATTCATCAATACTATCTGCCATCCATCTGGATCTGCTATTGTTATTCCTCCTCTGCCCCAATATGGATTTTCCGGTTCTGTTTCCAAAAACCCTAAAGCAGCAAGCCTTTCGGCGATTTTATCACGCTCAAAACGATCTGCTACATAAAAGACTAAAAGATGCTCCTTTGTCGGCTGCGGAAGCTCCATTTTTTCCTTGGATTGTGTAAATTCAAGATGATACCGGCTGTCAGGCAAACCAATCATGACCCCATCATAGTCCTCATGATTCCAAAACTCGCCGACTCTTCTCAGTCCCAGTCCCTTTTCGTAAAAGGCAATAAGTTTATCAAGCTGATTTGTCGGACGTGCAATACGAAACTGCACTGCCGGGATGCCCCCTTCCCATTCTTTTCTCACAATCAATTCGTATGGATAATCCTTATGCTTAAATCTGTCATCTCTTGGCCCTGAAGCAAATATTTTAATAGGAGAAATTACGGCAGCCCTTTCAGTTGGATACCAATTCCGGCCCTCTTTCACAAGGACAAAAACCCCTTTTCTGTCCCCGTAAAAGGCAAACGTCTCACTGGAATCCATCTGTTCATTTTTCAGGAACTGATCTAACTCCTGCTCCATTGCAGAGACATCCTTAACAGGAAAACCAACCTCTCCGACGTCATGCCATTGGAACCAATCCTTTTTTGTTCCCTCAAAAGGACGCTCCAGCATCTCCAGAATATTCCCGTCCGGATCGACAAAATATGCCTGCTTGCCTTTCCAAAACATACTGTATTCGCCTTTCTGGTTTGGAAGCAGCACACTTTCAGCTCCTAATTTCTGGAACATGTGATCAAAGTATTCGGCATTTGTCCGGAAGCATACATGATAAATGGGAATCGAGTCACCTTTCTCAAAAAGCAGTTTTGTTGTGCCCGCCATAATCGTAAAATAACTTTCAGTTTCTGTCAGCAGCTCCATCTCCAGAACATTTGTATAAAAATCTTTCATTCTGTGAATATCATGGCATTTTAAATTCACTTGAAAAATTTGCATTTAGCCTCTCCCCTTTACATCTTATAGCTCCATTCTAAGGAAATGCTCTTTATAAAGGCTCAGACTAAAGATGGAAGCTTCTGTCGTTATTTCGCTTGATTTTAATAGTACGAGAATATAAGAACCCTTTCTATAAATTGTTGTACCAGGCCCAGCAATGCTGCAGGCTGATTTCTCCTCCTGGCCGCTTAGCGAACCGCAGGGCGGGCGTTGAATAGCCTCGAGGCTCTGCGTCTTCCGGGTTGGCCCGCTGCAGCCAGCCGCCCCCTGCGAAAACACCGAAATATCAAAAGAAAAACTAGGAAGCAAAACCTCCTAGTTTGTCATTACTCTTCTTCAGTTCCCACCAGAAAGTCAGGATTTAAATCCTCGAACTCTTCATCTTCCACATCAAGTCCCCAATCGTCATCATCACATTCGCACTTGTCTGGGTAAACAGCTACACAAACTTTTGTTTCGCCGATTACCTCAACCATGAACTCCCTTTCCACTGTGACGATGATTTTGTTGCCGTTTGGAGAAATAACAGCTTCACAGCAGCTCGGCTGCTGCAGAACACGGGCGATGACATCATGGTCATCCAAACAGTCCGGATCACGGTACTTCAATTTAATGACATCTTTATACTCAACCCGTTCGGTAACAACTTCGGTTTTTGTATTATTGTTATAAGAGTACCAAACGTTAATGTCATAATGGCCGCAGATTTCCACTGTTTTTCCAGCTTTTTTCGCCTCGTACGTATGGTTTATGATCCAGCAGCCAAGTATGCTTGACGGATGGTGTGACGGGCAGATCGTATGATTGGACTGTGTGAATTTTCGTCCTTTCGCAACGACCGCTTTCGTTATAATCTCTCTGTAATCTCCCATTGCGAGCGAACCCTCCTCATTCATTTTCAATTCATCCTATGCGGGATATTAGACTAGTGTGCGATAATTTTTATGAATGTTAGGCAAAAGTATTGGCATGATTTATAGTATGCCGGAAGCGGGCGAATGTTCCGATCAGTACAAATCCCGGGGGAGAATTAAATAAGTATAGATGCCTTCCTTAAGTAAAAGGCTTTACTCATAATTAGGTAATTAATATAAAAATGCACGTTTGTCCTATTACACCAGCGGAGACAGCTTGGCTAATGAATCAATATAATAAACTATCGATAAGGAGGTGAACAGGAATGGCAGACAAGGAGAACTCCAGCTATAAAGTTTCTATCAATGGAAAAGAGCTGACAGGGGAAGAGGCAAAACAATATGCAGAACAAATGGTTGCCAAATTCACTGAATCATTGGGCGGATTTTATACAAAAGGATTAGAAAAAATTCAGTCTGAAGAGTTAAAAGGAGATCTAATGGAAGCTTTCAAGCCGTTGAAAAACTTAGAAGGACTCTTCGCAAAAAATTCCTCCGGGATCGGGAACATGATTCCTGCATTAAAAAATCTGCTGCCTGTTGTGGAAACATCCGAGGATTATAAACAGGTAAAACTATCTGTAAACGGTAAAAAACTTCTGGATTTAGATCTTTCCGACATGATGAAGAAAGATTCATAATCTGGATAAGCCACTTCAATCAATTGAAGGAGGTGAAAACTATGCTATCAAGATGCTATGACAATAACGAGAATGACAATAGCGTATTGCCAAGCGGAGGAGCTGTAAATGGAGCAGACAGCGGCAATGAAGCGGAAGCTTTTACTTTCGCTGCACAAGCAAACCTTCCACAAACAAACCTAAACGGCCAATTGCCGATTTCTGGTGGAGGATTTGCCGTTAACGCTGCACTGATCAACATTCCAATTCTTTCAGCTCAATATAATGTTGCTAATGGAGGAGACTCCACAGCTATTTCTGTTAACACCACAACTCAGCAGCAAAGCAACAAAGCTTAATTAAAGATAAAGCATTATTTTCTATGCAGAGTATTAAAATGTCCAAAAAGAAGGGAGGGAGTACCATGCTAAGTCAAAGTATGCAAAAGCTCGATCTGGATCCGGAAGTCCTTAAGCAGCTGGGTATTCCAAAGGAGTTTATTGATATGGCTGCAGAAGCCGGGATACCCTCGATCAATAACCATGCTGCCGGCGGAAAGGGCGGACGGGCTATTAATCTGACATATGTGGACAATTACTCGACATTGCTGCTTGTATATACTTTCCTTCTTAACTTTTTGGACAAAAAGTCTGATGATTCAGGAACGAAAATGCTCAATCAATCCTTGCTGTCGACGTTAAATGCTGCGCTTATTGAACAGCAGGAGTATAGAAAAGAATTTTTAAAAGCAGTAGAACTATTGCGAAACCAATAAATGGCCTCCCCCACAACCCATGGCCAAAACCAATTCCTCCCTTAAATATAGAGCGTAAAAACACCCTGCACTAACTGGTGCAGGGTGTTTCGGTTGGTGTAATTAATGTGAACAGCTGGTGTTCTTGATCTTTGATCCGGTTTCGCCGCTCAGCAGATCTCCGCCTGTAGCCGTAATGACTTCGTCTGTTACTGTGTTGGAAATCGTATTTGCCACAATTTGAAGCAGTTCATTGACATCCACCTGGGATTGCTTGAATTCCTGTACAACAGGAATCTCGTCCAGCTGCTGTTCTAATTTGGCTATTTTTTCTTCCGTTTTCTTTAAGGCTTCAGCTTTTCCATAATGCTGAAGATTGACTGCCTGCTTTTGCAAACCTTTGATGGCTGTAATGGTAGCAGTAACCTTTTCATTATCATTAATTTGTGCTTCTGCACGTTTGAAGAAATCTACTTCCTCAGTTTCTGCAATCATGCGTGCCAAATCCTTCGCACGTTCAACAATCTCACTCTTTGTGTATTTAGCCATTACTGATTCACCTCAACCGCATCTAGTTCTTCAACAACCATTTCTCCATTTAGGGACCATGTCTTTGCATCTGTTACTTTTACTTTTACAATTTTGCCAATCGCTGTTTTTGGACCTTTAAAGTTTACAAGCTTATTCTTTCTTGTGTATCCTGCAAGAACTTCAGGGTTGTTCTTGCTTTCTCCTTCCACAAGAACTTCGACAATCTGGCCTTTATACTTTTTCATTGCCTCCGCCGAAAATTCATTCACAACTGCATTCAGGCGCTGAAGACGCTCTTTCTTTACTTCCATTGGTACGTTATCCACCATTTTGGCGGCAGGTGTACCTTCACGAGGTGAATAAATGAATGTATAAGCAGCTTCGAAGCCAACCTCCCTGTATAGGGAAATTGTTTCTTCAAATTGCTCTTCCGTCTCATTAGGATAGCCGACAATGATGTCAGTTGTAAAAGTTGCCTCTGGAATAGCCGCTTTAATTTTGCGAACCAGCTCCAAGTATTGTTCCCTCGTATATTTACGTGCCATTATTTTCAGGACATCCGTAGAACCGGATTGAACCGGAAGATGAATGTGCTCTACCAGATTGCCGCCTTTGGCAAGCACTTCAATCAGATGATCATCAAAGTCGCGAGGGTGACTGGTTGTAAAGCGTACGCGCGGAATATCGATTTTGCGCATCTCATCCATTAAATCGCCAAGACCATATTTCATATCCTCAAAATCTTTTCCATATGCGTTTACGTTTTGCCCCAGAAGGGTAATTTCCTGATAGCCCTGTGCCGCTAACTGCCGCACTTCCTGAATGATGTCCTCGGGACGTCTGCTCCGCTCTTTTCCGCGAGTGTAAGGAACGATGCAGTAAGTGCAGAATTTATCACAGCCGTACATAATATTAACCCATGCTTTAATATTGCCGCGGCGCACTTTTGGAAGGTTTTCAATTACGTCACCTTCTTTAGACCATACTTCAATAACCATTTCCTTTGACATATAGGCTTCTTGAAGAATATTAGGAAGACGGTGGATGTTGTGTGTTCCAAAAATCATATCTACCTGGTTATATGTTTTAAGAATCTTGTTAACAACCGATTCTTCCTGTGACATACATCCGCAGACTCCAATCAGAAGATCCGGTTTTTCTTTTTTTAAGTGTTTAAGATGGCCAAGCTCTCCAAACACTTTATTCTCAGCATTTTCCCGGATGGCACATGTATTGAGTAAAATAACATTAGCATCTTCCACTGAGTCTGTCGGCTCATAGCCAAGACCAAGGAAAATGCCAGCCATTACTTCGGTATCATGCTCGTTCATCTGGCAGCCGTATGTGCGGATATAGAATTTGCGTCCATTTCCCATTCCGTGAAATTCGTCAGGAATGTTAAAATCTTTATGATATTTTACTTCTTCTTTACCGCGTTTTTTCGCTTCCTTTAAGGAAGGTGCAGTGTAAACAGTTTCAAAGTATTTGCTGTAATCTTTTACGGATTTTTTGTCCGAAGGATTTGCTGTTTGCACTTGCTGGCTTTCTAAACGTTGTTTTTCGTTCATCATTTATCCCCTTTCTCTTTTTCCTGAGCAGCATCTATCATTTAAACTCATTTTAGCTATGATCATGTTGTGCAAAAAATATATGTGCACATTATTATAGTATAAGGCTTTCTAATAGTTAAAACAATAGAAAACCGTACTCCGGCACTTATCTGCAGCTATTACTTGTATGTACGATCAGAGACATTTCTAATCCTGCACTATCAATTATACTAGACTAACTTTAATATTTTGTATGTGACAACTGTCACATACATTTACAATCTCCTATAGACTCTCTCGCTTAGGCCATTCCCCAGTATGCAGATATTTTTCCCGGATAATTTTAAATTTTTCACTATTTTTCTGGTAGGTTTCTTCAAAATCCGTCTTGTATTTCCCCGGTTTATACAATAATTTCCCCAAGGTCACATTTAGCCGTAACAGATTATATAAAAGAAGCCCGGATGCCCCGGGCTTCAAGTCTATTACATAAATTCAGCTGCAAGTTTATCAAAGTGAGCTTGATCAAGCTTAAGGTCCGCTTGTGATAATGGAGTTTCAGAGTAACCTGAAAGCAGCTCCTGATAAGACTTTCGCTCTGTGTCCTGATAGATTAAGCCAGTTACAAGACCACTGTGCTTCATTAGAGTCTGCATAGCCATTTCACGGCTTGAATGATCATAGCCTTCCACATCGCTAAGCTTAGTCAGGTTTTCTTTAAACCAGTCATATGTGTTTACTTTGTTGTATGTAACACATGGGCTGAACACGTTAATTAAGGAGAAGCCATCATGCTTGATTCCCGCTTCGATTAACGCAGTCAGATCTTTAAGATCCGTTGAGAAGCTCTGCGCCACGAAAGTCGCACCAGCTGTTAATGCCATTTCCATTGGAGAAATAGCCTGTTCAATTGAACCTTGCGGAGTGGACTTCGTTTTGAAGCCAGCCGCAGAACGAGGTGAAGTCTGTCCTTTTGTTAAACCATAGATTTGGTTATCCATTACGATATAAGTAATGTTCACATTACGGCGGATCGCATGGATCGTATGGCCCATACCAATCGCGAATCCATCTCCATCACCGCCGGATGCAATAACAGTTAAATCACGGTTAGCCATTTTAACACCCTGGGCAATCGGAAGTGAACGTCCATGAATGCCGTGGAAACCATATGAATTGATATAGCCGGAAATACGTCCGGAACAACCGATGCCTGATACGACAGCTAGATTCTCAGGCTCTAAACCAACATTTGCTGCCGCACGCTGAATCGCAGCCTGCACGGAAAAGTCGCCACAGCCCGGGCACCAGTTTGGTTTTACATTATTTCGAAAATCTTTAAATGTGGCCATTTAGAACAACTCCTTGCATTTTGTGTGGATTTCATGCGGCAAGAATGGATTTCCGTCGTACTTTAACAGCTTATATACTTTCTCAGCATGTCCGACGTTCATCTTCATAATGTTCGCTAATTGTCCTGTAGCATTGTTTTCAACTACAGCAATTTTCTTAGCTGTTTTTACAAGCGGCAATAATTCATCAGTTGGGAAAGGATGAATCAGGCGAACTTGTGCATGGTTTACTTTAATGCCATCCTGTTCAAGTCTGCTCATAGCTTCCTCAATTGCCCCTCTTGTTGAGTTGAAGCCAACGATCAGCAGGTCCGCTTCTTCATGCGGAGCATTTTGGTGAACAGGTGTATTGAATTTAATGTTTTCAATCTTGCGGAAACGCTTATCCATTTGCGCGTTGCGGTTTGCAGCTGATTCTGAAGGTTTTCCAGTTTCATCATGCTCAACACCTGTTACATGGTGAATGCCGTTCTTCATGCCAGGAATTACACGTGGAGAAACCCCATCTTCTGTAACCTCAAAGCGCTTAAAGTAGCCTTTGTTTTCAATTTCAGGAAGTTCTTCTGTAACAAGCTTTCCGCGGCGGATTTCAACTTTACTGAAATCAAGCGGCTCCACTGTCTGTTTTCCAAGAGATAGCTGCAAATCTGACAGTACAATAACCGGACACTGGTATTCTTCTGCAAGGTTGAATGCTTCAGCAGTGTCATAGAATGCTTCCTGGACAGTACTAGGAGCAAGAACGATTTTTGGAATTTCGCCATGAGTTCCGTAAATCATTGCCATTAAATCAGACTGCTCCTGTTTTGTCGGAAGTCCTGTGGAAGGTCCTCCACGCTGTGTATCCACGATAACTAAAGGTGTTTCAGTTATCCCTGAAAGGCCGATCGCTTCCATCTTAAGTGAAAGTCCGGGACCGGCAGATGCTGTAAGCGAGCGGACACCTGCGTAGTTAGCACCGATTGCCATTGTAACAGCGGCAATTTCATCTTCAGTCTGGATAACAGATCCGCCAAGCGCAGGAAGCTTTTTAATCAGGTATTCCATGATTTCGGATGCAGGTGTAATTGGGTAAGCAGCCATAAAACGGCAGCCTCCTGCAAGCGCACCAAGAGCGATTGCATCGTTGCCAATCATAAATAAACGCTTCAGCCCGTCAGCTTTTTCAAGCTCCATTAATTCCACATCATCACTGAGCTTTTCTTTCATGAAATCAAAGCCTGCCTGAATGGCTTCCATGTTCTTATCGACAACCTGCTGTCCTTTTCGTCCAAAAATCTCTTGAACTACTTCTTCAAATACTTTAATATCTAAATTTAGAACTGCACATGTTGCACCAACAGCAACCATGTTTTTCATCAGGGATGTACCAAGCTCTGTAGCAATCTCTGTAAAAGGCACAGCATACAAAGCTGCATTCGTATCTTCTGGCTGTTTAGGATCAAATTTCGCATCTGCAATCATGATCCCTTTATCGTGAAGTTCTTTGTAATTTAAATCAATTGTTTCCTGGTCGAAAGCTACCAGAATATCTAAATCATCTGAGATAGAACGAATTTGTGACGTGCTTACGCGAATCTTATTGTTCGTGTGCCCGCCTTTAATACGTGATGAAAAGTGGCGGTAACCGTACAGGTAGTACCCTAAACGATTTAGTGCAATGGAAAAAATCTCACCAGTACTTTCAATACCTTCCCCTTGCTGTCCTCCAACTTTCCATGAAAGTTGATTGATCATGTCTTACACCCCTTTAGATACGTTAAGAAATTATGTAAAAACGTTTATTAAATATCAGCGTAGTACTTGTCCAGTCAATCCCCTAAATCAACATGCTTTTATGGCTATATTCTGGAAGCTGGATGGGTACTAAACGCTTTCAATTCTAGACCTATGTGTCTAAAAAAGCAACCCTTTCCGGGCATTTATCGGATAAAAGATGAATATTTTTTTATTTTTCGAAAAATGCTAAAAAGATGTTTTCATTTTTGATTTTTGAAGTTCCTCATATCCCTTGATATATAGTTTTTTTACCATTTTCACTTTGGAAACCTGCTATAAAAATTGTGAAATAAAAATTGTTCAACTTGTATATCAGAATAATATTTTATTAGTTCATTTATCAGGCTGTCGTATTTTCTTGCATCCTCCAAATCTGCAATTTTTCCTTCTGTACCATCAAAATCCGAACCAAACCCCACGTGATTCTCTCCCCCAAGTGAGCATACATGCTCCAGGTGCCTGAGAATATCGGTAATTGTCGCTGTTTGTCTGCCTGATAAAAATTCAGTCACAAATGTAATGCCCATCACACTGTCCCTGTCAATCAGGGCTTCAATCTGTTCATTCTTTAAATTGCGGGGATGCGGGCACAGCGAATAGCAGTTCGAATGAGTGGCAACAGGATAGTCGGCCCATTCCATCACATCCCAGAAGCCCCGTTCCGAAAGATGGGACACATCGCACCATGCTTTGCTGGCATTTAGTTCAAAAACCACCCCTTTGCCAAACGAAGACAGGCCTGCCCCCCTTTCTTCAAGCACTCCATCAGCCGCACAGTTTGCATAATTCCAGGTTAACCCCACTGAAGATACTCCCAGCCTGAGAAGAGTCTTCAATTTCAGCATATCGCAGCCAACCGCGTCGCAGCCTTCCAAGGTCAGTATAGCCCCTGCCTCATCATCCTTCAGCATGCCGATGTCCCGGGCATTTCTAATGAGCTTTAATTGCGGGTTGGGTTTAAGCACTTTCTCGAAAAACAAATTGGTCATATATAAGGCTGCGTTGAACTTCATTTCCGGATGGACAGATTCCGGCACATATATGGCAAAGCACTGGACCTTTAAGGCGGATGCCTGCATCGCATCCATATTTACCTGTAGACTGCCTGAATTTTGAAAGTTAATCTTTCTATCCATAAACATTTTATATAAAACATCACAATGTGCATCAAATATTTTCAAGCGTCCTTCCTCCTTTTTTCATATCATTCTCTTTTTAAGAAGCTCTTTCTAAAAAAAGGCTGTCTTTTTTTGAATTCTCCCCTGCAGGCACTCCTCATAACTTACTGGAATTTGCTGAGTTGCTCTGCGCTTTGGGCACTTCATCCCCAAATTGCAGACGTATTTTCTTCGTGAGGTAGTTTTTCGAGGAAGCTTCATCAATGTCCTGCGCGAGGAGAGTGAAATGTGAGACCCAGCAGGCGAAGACAGGGTTCCTTAATGCAGCAAACATAACGAAAACAGCCTATTAAAAAAAGAACCTGTTTGCCTATAATGCAAACAGGTTTTATTATTTTTTGTTAGATCTATATTTTACTGACTTCTGCATATGACAAAGGATGATTTCCCATTCTGAAGCTTCTGAACTAACGCGGCTCCACAATCAGCTTAATGGCAGTCCGTTCTTCGCCGTCAATCAGGATATCCGTGAATGCAGGGATACAAATTAAATCCACTCCGCTAGGCGCTACGAATCCTCTTGCGATCGCTACTGCCTTAACAGCCTGGTTCAATGCACCCGCACCAATTGCCTGGATTTCCGCATTTCCTCTTTCGCGAAGAACTCCGGCAAGCGCACCAGCTACAGAATTAGGATTAGATTTTGCTGAAACTTTTAATATTTCCATTCCTAGCTCCTCCTCGTTTTACCCCTCCTGTATGCATTGCTCAAAGCGCTGATTAGCCTTCTGGAGAGACCATTTGCCTTTAGACAGGCAATTTCTTTCCGGTCATAAACAAGCCGCTTTGATGGAATTCAGCACCAGGTCTATATATCATTCCATTGCTACTATATTCAGCTTGGAATTCACATATTCCGGCTTGGACAAAAAAAGCATGGTTTCCTGGCTGATTTTCTTCCTGAGTTCTGCTTGTTCAAGGAAAATCTGAGCTGAAGTCTGGTTTCTCCTAATAAAAAAAACTGCATCCGGCTCATTCGGATGCAGTTTTTATCTAATTATGAGTAAAAAGGATGGTCATCATTTATTAAGATCCGGTCAATTTTTTTAGCCAACCCTGTTTTAGGGTTTAGTTCAATAACAGCTGCGCTTAACTGAGTCCTGCCTTCTTTCGGAACTTCAAATCGAACCGGGAGTCCGGAGAGAAACCTTTTGATTACAGCTTCTTTTTCAACACCAAGAATACCGTCATAAGGACCTGTCATACCCACATCAGACATAAAGGCAGTCCCGCCAGGCAAAATGCGGTTATCAGCTGTCTGGACATGGGTATGCGTACCTACGACTGCTGATACTTTTCCATCCAGGTACCATCCCATGGCCTGCTTTTCACTTGTTGCTTCTGCATGAAAATCAACGAAAATGAATGGAGTTCTTTCACGGGCTTCTTTTATCAGTTCATCCGCCTTTTGGAAAGGACAGTCACTTGTATTCATAAATGTTCTGCCCTGAAGGCTGATAACTGCTACTTCCTCTGTATTAAACTTTAAGAACACCATGCCTTTGCCAGGATTATTAGAAGGAAAATTGGCCGGACGAACCATGTATTTTGCCCGGTCAATAAATTCAAAAATTTCCCGGTTATCCCACGTGTGATTCCCGAGAGTTACCGCCTGAGCACCAGCCTCCAGAAAACCCCGATAAATCTTTTCCGTAATCCCCTTTCCTCCTGCTGCATTTTCCCCATTAATAATCGTAATATGCGGCCGGTATTTTTCTTTAAGCTTCGGTACATATTCAGTGATCATATCCCGGCCCTGGGATCCCACTACATCTCCGACAAACAATATATTCATGTCCTATCCCTTTCTGTTTTTAAAGATATATGTATGCTTTTCCAATCCTTTTTATTAGTGTAACACAATTGCCCCCCTTAACTTAAAGCACAGCTTGGAAAAGAAATAAAGCGATGCATGCGCATCGCTTTATTTAGCATATTCAACGGCCCTCGTTTCACGGATAACCGTGACCTTGATATGGCCTGGATAATCAAGTTCCTCTTCAATCTTTTTACGGATATCCCTTGCCAGACGATGAGCTTCAAGATCATCAATTTGCTCGGGCTTCACCATAATGCGGATTTCGCGTCCAGCTTGAATGGCGAATGATTTTTCAACACCATCATAGGACTCGGAGATCTCTTCCAGCTTTTCCAGACGGCGAATATAATTCTCAAGCGTTTCTCTTCTTGCTCCAGGTCTTGCTGCTGATAATGCATCAGCTGCAGCGACAAGTACGGCAATGATTGATGTTGGCTCTGTGTCACCATGATGGGAAGCGATACTGTTTATAACAACAGGGTGCTCCTTATACTTAGTGGCAAGTTCCACACCGATTTCAACATGGCTTCCTTCCACCTCATGGTCGATTGCTTTACCGATATCATGAAGCAATCCTGCCCGGCGGGCCAACGTTTCGTCTTGTCCCAATTCGGCAGCCAGCAGTCCTGAAAGCTGAGCGACTTCCATTGAGTGCTTTAAAACATTCTGGCCATAACTTGTACGGAATTTTAATCGGCCAAGAATTTTGATTAAATCTGGATGCAGGCCGTGAACACCAACCTCGAAAGTGGTTTGTTCACCGATTTCACGGATGTGTTCATCCACTTCACGGCGGGCCTTATCAACCATTTCCTCAATTCGGGCTGGATGGATGCGACCGTCCTGTACCAATTTGTCTAAAGCTAAGCGTGCAGTCTCCCGGCGAATTGGATCAAAGCCGGATAAAATAACCGCTTCCGGTGTATCATCAATAATCAGATCAATTCCGGTAAGAGTTTCCAGAGTACGGATATTACGGCCTTCGCGGCCAATAATGCGCCCTTTCATCTCATCATTTGGCAGGTTGACAACTGATACAGTAGTTTCTGCTACATGATCAGCTGCACATCTTTGGATAGCCAGTGACAGGATTTCCTTTGCTTTTTTATCCGCGTCTTCTTTCGCTCTAGTCTCGCTCTCTTTTACCATAATGGCGACATCGTGAGCCACTTCCTGCTCCGTGCGCTCTAAAATGATGGATTTTGCCTCTTCACGAGTCAAGCCTGAGATGCGTTCCAGCTCAGCTTGCTGCTCTTTAATCATCTCTTCCACTTTGCTTTCCATCTCTTCAATATGCTGTTGTCTTTTGCTAAGAGAATCGTCCCTCTTTTCTAAAAGCGCTTCACGTTTATCTAACGTTTCATCTTTGCGATCAAGGTTCTCTTCTTTTTGCATTAAGCGATTTTCTTGTTTTTGCAGTTCATTTCTTCGATCACGAACTTCACCTTCCGCTTCAGTGCGGAGTTTGTGAATTTCATCTTTCGCTTCAAGCAGGGCTTCCTTCTTAGTAGCCTCAGCTTCTCGCTTTGCGTCTTCCAAAATCTGCTCAGCAGCATCTTTAGCTCCTGCAATTTTAGCTTCGGCAATTGATTTGCGAACAAAATAGCCAACAAAAGCACCGACGATTAGGCCAAGCAAAATGGAGATGATTGCTGTTACTAGATCCATCATTTCACCTCCTCTTGCTATGAACTTGTTTGTGTTACGTTTTTTAAAGTGTTGGCATGTACATTGTCCAATTCAATATACAGCACTAAGGCTTTTAAACGTTTCAATCTTAAAAAAGCACTGGGCATCCATTTGACGGCTGGCTAGTTAATTAACGTATGAAAAGCCAATGGAGCCTAAAGCCAGACAATGTCTGACTCAATAAGAATTTCTTTACATATAAAATGTAAAATATACATTTTTAATTGTAAAGCTGTGGAATTTTATTGTCAAGGGTTTGTCTTAAAGGCTTTTCTTAATATTTCGATTGGTTTGAACACTTCTGAAAAGGCTCTTTTCTTATAAATTGTTGTTTGTCGTTTATCAATGTTGTCCGTTGATTGCAGCGAAGGGATGCTCAAGCTTTTCCGCGAGGCGGGCGCCTAAGCTCCCCCGACTCTAAGCGTCTGCGGGGTCTCACCTGTCCCGACGTTGAATAAGCTTCCTTGAGGATACTGCCGCACGAAGAAAATGCGAATGTATTTTCGAGGATCTCGCACCTCCCGCTGCAATCAACTCACTATATAATACTTAGCAGCAATCTTTGCGAAAAAACAGCCTTTAAAAAAAGCAAAGCCGCTCAGGACTTTGCTTTTCCTTTGTATTAATCGATCAGCTCGAATTCTTCCTGCTCTTCGTCACCGCTGGCTACTTTTTCTTCATCAAGCCCGTAGTGTTCACGGATTTGTTTTTGGATAGTCAGGCGGATTTCAGGGTTTTCTTTTAGGAATACTTTGGCGTTTTCACGGCCTTGTCCCAGGCGTTCCTCATTGAATGAGTACCATGATCCGCTCTTTTGGACAATATCGAGCTCAGAGCCAAGATCGATGATTTCACCTTCCTTGGAGATTCCTTCACCGTACATGATGTCAACTTCCGCCACTCGGAATGGAGGAGCGACTTTATTTTTAACAATTTTAATCTTTGTTTTATTACCAACCATTTCATTGCCTTGTTTAAGAGTTTCTGCGCGGCGCACTTCAAGTCGGATGGAAGAATAGAACTTCAATGCGCGCCCCCCAGGAGTCGTCTCAGGGTTTCCAAACATAATTCCGATTTTTTCACGGATTTGGTTAATGAAAATCGCGATTGTCTTTGATTTATTGATTGCGCCTGATAGCTTACGAAGTGCCTGTGACATTAGGCGGGCCTGCAGACCCACATGGGAGTCACCCATTTCTCCTTCAATTTCAGCCTTGGGAACAAGGGCTGCCACAGAGTCAACTACGAGAATATCAATAGCACCGCTTCGAACAAGGGCTTCTGCAATTTCAAGCGCCTGCTCTCCGGTATCCGGCTGGGAAAGAAGAAGCTCGTCAATATTTACACCAAGCTTTTGTGCATAAACAGGGTCTAAAGCGTGTTCAGCATCGATAAACGCAGCTTGACCTCCGCTTGCCTGGACTTCTGCAATAGCATGCAGGGCAACTGTTGTTTTACCGGAGCTCTCCGGTCCATAGACTTCAATAATACGTCCTCTTGGATAGCCGCCTACCCCTAGAGCTGCATCAAGAGCAAGAGACCCGCTTGGTACAGTGGAAATTTTGCGGTCACTCTGTTCCCCGAGCTTCATGATAGAACCTTTACCAAATTGCTTTTCTATTTGTTTTAACGCCATTTCAAGAGCTGCTTGACGATCACTCACTAATAGTTCCTCCTTTTATATAGACGAATCTATCTTTTGATTAGATTCGTTTTGTCTCATCTCAAAACCTAACTCTACTATAAACCTTTTCATTGCATTTGTCGAGCAAAAAATCGAACATCCATTCGATTTTTTTGCCGGGTTATTTTGCCCGAAAATATCAAGACTGCCGGGAAAAGTGAGGTTTTTCAGGGGTCAATCAGTATATGAAATCGCATTTAAGCAAGTAGTCTGACTATTATTCCGGCTACTAAAAACTCAGAACGCATTTTCAGGCGTTCTGAGTTTCTTTTAATGCCTTAATAAGAAAATGGCAGCCGTATTTTACTGTACGAACCCGATTGGCTGCACGGGTTCCTCCAAGGTTCAGCTTTTCAGTCTGAACCGGCCTTCCTTTAATCCAGATGCCTAAATATACGGTCCCGACCGGGTTGCCTTCCAATTCATCCGGACCGGCGACACCTGTGAAGCTGATTCCAATATCGGCATTTGTCAGACTCGCGACATTCTCTGCAAGCTCGGCTGCACACTGTGCACTGACGACCCCATCGTTATCAATCGTCTCTTTGCGGACATTTAATACTTTCGCCTTAACTTCGTTTGTATAGCAGACCACACCGCCCTTTAAAAGGCTGCCGGCACCCGGAATAGATGTAAACTTCTCCTGGAACATGCCGCCGGTTAAGCTCTCCGCAGCGGAAATTGTCATGCTGCTCTCCTTAATCAGCTTGGTAAGCTCATACATAAGGGAAGTATCATCATAGCCATAGAAGTATTCACCGACACGATCAAGGATTTTAGACTCCGCTTCATCAATCAGCATCATAGCCGTGTCAGGCTGCCTGTGCTTTGCTGTGAGCCTCAGAGTAACTTCACCATCAGAAGCAAGCGGAGCAATGGTTGGATTACTCTGCGCATCAATAATATCTTCAATTTCCGTTTCAAGCATGGCTTCTCCAATCCCGAAGAAATGAAGCACCCGGGAAACAATCACGCCATCTGTGCCGAGTTTTGATTGCAGGGCTGGAAAAGCATGTTTGAGGAACATGGGCTCCATCTCATTTGGCGGCCCCGGAAGAAGCATAAAAACATGCCGGCTACTATCGATCATCATTCCAGGTGCCATACCATGCTCATTAGGAAGCACCTGTGAATCCTCAAGAACAAGAGCCTGCTTTTTGTTATTCTCCGTCATCTCTCTGTTGGTGCGTTTAAAATAAAGCTGTATTGATTCAAGAGCCTGTTCGTCCATGATGAGCTCTTTGCCAAGATGGCGGGCGATCGTTTCTTTCGTTAAGTCATCCTTTGTCGGTCCAAGTCCGCCCGTGAAGATGATCAGCTCTGAACGGCCTTCGGCAATTTTGATCACTGATTTCAGGCGCTCAGGGTTATCTCCAACCACTGTATGGTAAAAAACGTTAATGCCCAGTTCAGCAAGCTGCCGGGAAAGAAAGCGGGCATTTGTATTAACGATTTGTCCAAGTAATAGCTCAGACCCGACAGCAATAATTTCAGCATTCATTCAAAAGCCCCCTTCCTGGGTAGAGTAATTATTTTGAGTTAATGAAGGCTTGCTTGTTTTTAGCAAAATAGTCCCAGCCGGACCAGATTGTAAAGAACATCGCAATCCATAGGGCTATCAGGTCAAACCGGATTGAAACCATTTCAAAAACAATGTTATGTAAAAGCAGTGCAGAAATGGCTACAATTTGAGCCCAAGTTTTAATTTTGCCAAGCTGATTCGCTGCGACTACTTCTCCTTCCCCCGCCAGAACAAGCCTTAAACCTGTTACAGCAAATTCCCGGCTGATTATAATAATGACAATCCATGATGGAGCCAGACCAAGATCAACCAGTACAATTAATGCTGCTGAGACGAGGAGCTTATCAGCAAGCGGATCAAGAAACTTGCCCAGGTTTGTAACCAGATTGTACTTGCGGGCAAAATAGCCGTCTACCCAATCGGTAACCGAAGCAATAATAAAAATTAGTGCTCCAATCAGATGGGTAACGGGCATTTTAGCCCCTAATAACTCTACATTTCCCCATGAAAGAGGGACTAGCATGACGAGCAGAAATATTGGTATAAGCAAGATACGGGACACTGTAATTTTATTTGGCAGATTCATGTTTTACCTCCAAGTATAATAAAGTGAAACTTCGATCAGTGGGGGCTTTATTTCCCACTGATTGTTAGTTGAGGCCCTCAGGAAGTGGGCCTCAAAGACGTTGCCACGGGATGTGGCGTTTTAGTCTTTGTCCTTCTTTCGGGCCTTTACGGGCAGTTTGCCCCCCATTTAATACCCCTTTGATTCCACTGAGCCTTGAAGCGGTGGTCCTACTGCCCGTTAGACTGCGATAAATGAGGCTTCTTGCAGAAAAAGTCTAACACATTTACTGCAATCCTTTTACTGATAATTTTTACATAAAAAGCGAAAATAGTCATCTAAAGATGACTATTCGGTCTTCGGCGCGTACTTAATGGTAATATCCTGCCTGACGGATTTTGAAGGCGGCACCTTATACTCAATTTTTTCGCCGTTTACATAAATTTCTGTCTGCGTCGAATTTCCAACTACAATTGAAGCTTCGGTTTCCTTTGAAAAGTCAACCTTCTGGCTTTTCGTGCCATCCGCTGTCAGCATTCCCTGAAAGAGGGAATCCCCTTTGCCGTTCTTGATATTCACCCAAGTTTCTCCTGTAGACAAAACCTCCAGTTCAAACTTATCAGCATTTTTCAATTCATAAACCGTTTCATTTCCGCTGGATTGAACCACAGCAACCTCCTGCTTTGGAGCTTCCTCGGTTTCTTGGTCCTTGTCCTTTTCATTAACATCATTAGCATCTTTATCGGCAGATTCTTCTTTCTTTTCTGCTGATTCATCTTTTTTATTTTCTGCCAGGTTTTCTGACTCTTCAATAACTGTCTGTTCATCAGTCAGATCTGAGGGCTTCTCTTCCTTATCCGCCTGATCTTTCGCCCCCAGAAAATTGTATAGGACCGCAATGAGACCAACAATGAAAACTCCAATAAGAATCTTTGGTAGAATATCGAACAATTTTGAAGTCCTTCCCGAAAGATCCTTCCTGGATTGAACACGCGAAAGCTTTTCCGGAATATCATCATTCATCTGTGCTGGAATATCATTTTTATACTGTTCGAAAATTTCTTCCGGCTCTATTCCAACTGCTTCAGCATACTGTTTTATAAATGCCCTGACATAAAACTTTCCGGGCATCATGCTATAATCGCCCTCTTCAATTCCAACCAGATAGCGCTTTTGTATTTTTGTAACCTTTTGCAGATCGTCAAGGCTCATATCTTTAGCCAGCCGTGCTTCTTTTAATCGATTGCCTAATTCTGTCAATTTACAACACCTTCCAACTTACTAAAAATCAAAGCCTCCAAAATCTGATTCAGAGAACATGTTGTTCTTCTCAACCACATCATAGGTTATCTCTTCCTCAGGGTCGTGGCGAAGCTCAATAATATAATCAAAATCATTAAGAGAGTACTCAGTGTTTTGCACAAAAATATCCGGATGCTCCACTACTTTAACTGCTGGGAGGCGCATAATTTCCCTGACCAGCTGCCAGTGCCGTTCGTTGGCACGCCGGGTTGAGACAATTCCGTCTATTATGAACAAATTATTTTCATTATATTCATCCTCGATCAGCTGATTTCGTATCGTCTGCTTCAGCAGTGTGGATGATACAAATAGCCAGCGTTTGTTCGCACAGACACTTGAAGCGACTATGGATTCTGTTTTTCCAACCCTTGGCATTCCTCTGATCCCTATTAACTTGTGCCCTTCCTGCTTAAATAATTCAGCCATGAAATCCACTAAGAGCCCAAGCTCGTCCCTGACAAACCTAAAGGTTTTCTTATCGTCGGCATCCCTTTGAATATATCTTCCATGACGCACTGCAAGCCGGTCCCTCAGCTTAGGCTCCCTAAGCTTAATCACTTTAATTGTGTCCATCGTATTAAGAATGGACTTTAGGCGTTCAATCTGTTCATGGTCTTTAGCCAAAATCAGCAAGCCTCTGCGGCCTTCATCCACGCCATTAATCGTGACAATGTTAATGGATAGCATACCCAGCAGGGAAGAAATGTCACCAAGCAAGCCGGGACGATTTTTTTGGATTTCATACTCCAAATACCATTCTGTTTTCTCCACCGGAAAACCTCCTCCTGCATGATGCGCTTACAAGCGCATTTTATATATAAATGAACTTTTTTTGTATGTAAAATTTTATTAAACTTATCCTAAATTTTCATCTAGATTCTATAATATATGATTTTTTGCCAATATGAAAGGAAAAACCCGTTTGGCCGGGGAGGAAATGTTTTGGGGTAAAAATCGAAAAGAGAGGCCAAGCCTCTCTTTTCCCTGATTTCTATAATTTTCTTAGCGAGTACCGTCGTTCTGAACTAGCTTTACCATCATATTGGCAATCGCATGCTGCTCTTCAGGACTTGCTACAGACCAAAGATCAGCCAGGATTTTTTCCTGGTCATTCTTAGGCTCAACTTGCTTAGCTAAATAATCGCCGATTTGAAAAGCAAGGTCATTTACTGTTTCTTTATTCATTCCCTGATCCATTCCCTGATGAAGACGATCGCCAAGGAAATCTTTCCATTGCTGCCAGTTATCTAGTACAGACATGATTTTGCCTCCTTTAAATGTTGTACAATTATATTGTGCTTAGGAGCTGAATAAAATATGCATGCACATGGAAATGACTCTTAAAAATAAATGACACTTCTTTTAGCGATTTGCAGTTACGTATACCAGCCGCCGTTTACTGCCATGACCTGCCCGGTAATATACGAGGCCTTATCTGAAAGAAGAAAGGCAATGGCGTTGGCTATATCAGCAGGCAAGGCAAGCCTGCCCATAGGAATTTCACTTTTTACAGTTTCAAGCTCTTCTTCAGTAAAATCATTCAGCATGGCTGTCTCAACTGCACCAGGGGCTATAGCATTAACCCTCACCCCGTTCAGGGCAACCTCCTTGCTTAAAGATTTTGCAAAAGCAATTTGTGCACCCTTTGCAGCTGAGTAAGCAACTTCACAAGCAGCACCTGTTTGGCCCCATATTGAGGAAACCACTATAATATTTCCGCTCCCCTTTGACAAAAGTTTTGGCAGAAGCTCTTTGGTCAAAAGAAGCGGCGAGTTCACATGAAGGTTCATTAGAGCTTCCAATTCGGTTTGATTTATTTCAGTAAGTAGTCCATATTGAGCGGTTCCGCTATTATGGATAATGGCATCAAGCGAAAATATGTTAGAGCTAATTTTTTTATAACCGCCTGGCACAGAAAGGTCTGCCTGGATCGGAATATATTCTCCGCCAATCCTTTGCAGGCGGTCGAGGAGCCTGTTGATCTCCTCTTTATTTTGATTGTAATGCAAATAAAGCGAATAGCCTTCTTCTGCCAGTTTGACGCTGACTGCCTGGCCGATTCCTCCGCTTGCTCCAGTTACTAATGCAAATTTCCTCATTTCAATTCCTCCCGAAAAAAGCAAAGCGCCATTTAATGGCGCTCTGCAGCAACTGCTTCTTATTTCTTAGGGACAACCTGGCAAACCGTAAACCTTTCTTCGCTTATTAAGTTTCCAGCCGCATTTTCCACATCCTCAAGCGTGATGCTTTCAAGGGTCGGCACAACATCGAATAAATCCATATCATTAAAAGCATACCGGGTAAATTGGTTGGCGATATATTCCGGTGAATTGACAGCCCGCAGGAATGCACCTATTTTCTTCTTCTTTGTCCGATCAAGTGTTTCCTGTGAAATTGCTCCCTTTTCCCTTGAATCGAGCAGCATCTTTTGCAGCGTTTCAGCCAAACGGTCAGGATTATTTGTGTCTCCGCCTACCATGGCAAAGCCAAAGCCCTGCTCCTGTGTATAATCATAGGAGAATGTGTCATCAATTAACCCTTCATTATACAGTGTGCTGTAATGCTCAGAACTTTTACCAAATAAAATATCCAGCAGCACATTCAGACTCAGTTCATTTATAAGCATTTCTTTGCCAGACTGATTTGCCGTACTGCTCTTGATCCCAACCAGGCACTTAGAGGTCTGGACATTCATCTCTAGAACTTTTTTCTTTTCAGCCGTTTCAGGCGGCTCTTCCTCGAATTGACGTTTGATTTCCGGCATCTCTTTATAATCCTTTTTGCTTTGATTATTCTTCACCTGAGACATAATCTGATCCGGATCAACTGGTCCAACGATGAACAGCAGCATGTTGCTTGGGTGGTAGAACGTTTCATAGCATTCATACAGCATATCTTTTGTGATATCGGAAATGGACTCAATCGTACCTGCGATATCGATTTTAACAGGATGGTTTTTGAACATATTTTCTATTAATCCAAAATATAAGCGCCAGTCAGGATTGTCATCATACATGGTGATTTCCTGGCCAATGATGCCTTTCTCTTTTTCAACAGTCTTCTCTGTAAAATATGGGTCCTGCACAAAATCTATAAGCGTTTCAAGATTCAACTCTACATTTGACGTGCTGGAAAATAGATAAGCTGTCCTTGTAAAAGATGTAAAAGCATTAGCTGATGCTCCCTGCTTGCTGAATTGCTGAAACACATCACCGTCCTCTTTTTCAAAGAGCTTATGCTCCAAAAAATGAGCAATCCCATCCGGAACCTTTATAAACTCCTCTTTTCCGGGGGGCAGGAAATGGTTGTCAATTGATCCGTACTTTGTCGTAAAGGTGGCATAGGTCTTGTTAAATCCCTTTTTCGGCAAAATATATACATCGAGACCATTATCAAGCTTTTCATAATACAATGCTTCCTGAAGCTGGTCGAAAGTGATTTTTTCCATTACTTGCCTGCCTCCTTTCCTGTCAGAAAATACACAGTATCCAAACTGACCTTCTTGGCTGTTAGGGCAATTTCCTCTTTTGTTACCTTATCCATTTCATCCATCCAGGTTTGAAGGGTAATTTCTTTTCCTGAAACAACATTATGGTAAAGGACTTCGACAATCCCGCGTGCTGTATCAACAGTCTCCAGAAGCTGATTTTTAATCACTGCTTTGGTCTGTTCCATTTCCTGTTCAGTAAAGTCACCGTTTTGCATGGCTTCCAGTTGTTCTTTAATGATACTCACTGCCTGATCATAGTTATTGTTATCGATCCCTGACATTACCATCATTAATCCTTTATGGCTTTCCAGACGGCTGGCTACGTAGTAAGCGAGACTGGCTTTTTCCCTGACGTTCAAAAACAGTTTTGAGTGAGAAAAACCACCGAAGATTCCATTGAATATCTGAAGAGCATAATATTCCGGGTCACCGTAAACGACATTTGTCCGGTAGCCGATATTTAGTTTCCCCTGCTTCACATCCTGTTCTTCCCTGACTTCGTTTACAGATTCCTTGGTATTAACAGGGGATGAAGGGGCTGCCTGTGGTGTTCTCTTCTCAAAAGTTAAAAGTTCACCTGCATAGGCTTCGGCATCTGCCTCTTCCACATCACCAATAACATATAAATCGAGTTCATCCTGCGCCAAGGCCTGCTGATAATATTCATAGAGGCTTTGAGGAGTGATATTGTCCACATCATCCTTCTCGCCATGCACATGCAGAGCATATGGCTCATTTTTGCACATTTCCTGAACCAGCCGAAAATTGGAATAGCGCATTTTATCATCGTAAACGGATTGAATTCTCTGTTTAAGCGTCCTTTTTTCTTTTTCAACGGTATCCGGGTCAAAAGCGCCTTCATGCACATTTGGCTTTGTCAAGATTTCCGCTAAAAATTGGAACGCTTTTTTCAAAAGAGGAGTTGGATCTGAAAGAAATTTTTCGTTTGCAATTTCAACTGAAATGGTAATGACATGATACTCGCCCTTTTTGGCCAGATCTACGAAAAGCGTTGCACCATATAATTCATCAATGTATGCGCGCAGTTTTCCAGTCGCAGGGTAGGACGAGCTGCTGCTCTGCAATACATGAGGCAAAAGGGATCTTAATGTAACAGTACTCTTTTCCAGCGGGGCTTTCATTTTCCAAACCAGGGTATTGGTTTTATATTTCTCTGTTTTAACCACGTGAAGCTTATAGCCATTCATGGGTTTTACGGATTCAGAGATTACGGCCATGTCTTTTCCTCCTGTCAGTTAATTAATGAGTCCAAAGTTCAGTCAATAGTAAAAAGAGGGAACATCCCCTATATGTAAACACTTTGCTGCTATCTTCTATAATATCCTTTGTAATAAATCATATTCTTACTATACCTTGCCCTATTTCTTTATTTCAAGTTATTGGCTGTATTGGAAGGTTTATATATATATGATAAGCGCTAGCGGCTTGTACATGAGTGAGCGAACTCCCACAATAAATCTGAGCAAAAAAACCCCATTTCCGAGAAGAAATGAGGCTTTGCTTTTTAACGCTTTCCTTTTATATAAGGAGTACCAGATGCTTTTGGAGCATCGGCACGTCCGATGAAACCTGTTAATGCCAGAATCGTTAATACATATGGTGCAATGAGAAGATATACATTTGGAATATTCTCAAGGAATGGAAGGCTGGAGCCGATGATGCTCAAGCTTTGCGCAAATCCGAAGAATAAAGCCGCACCCATAACACCAAGCGGATGCCACTTACCAAAGATCAATGCCGCCAGAGCCATAAAGCCCTGTCCGCTGATGGTCGCATGCCCGAAATCTGAAGAAATCGATTGTGCGTACACCCCGCCGCCTATTCCTGCAAGTGCTCCGGAGATTAATACCCCAATATATCTCATCCTTGTTACATTGATACCCATTGTATCGGCAGCCATTGGATGTTCACCAACCGCCCGAAGCCTTAGCCCGAATGGGGTTTTAAACATCACAAACCAGGCCAGGAATGCAACGGCGATGGCAGCGAATGACGTATAATACGTGTTTGAAAAAAACAACTTGCCGATAACAGGTATGTCACTCAAAAATGGGATATCCACTTTGCTGAATCCTTTTTGAATGATATCTGTCTGCCCTTTTCCATAAATGTATTTAACCAGGAACAGTGCTGCACCAATTGCAAGAAGGTTAATCGCAACCCCTGACACAACCTGGTCTGCTCTAAACGTAATAGAAGCAACAGCATGCAGGATGGATAGTAAAGCGCCAACAACCATAGCTGCAAGTAATGCAACCCACGGAGTCATACTGCCAAATACATCAACAAATGTCAGGTTAAAAACAATGGCAGTGAATGCTCCAATTACCATCAAGCCCTCTAAACCGATATTTACAACACCGGAGCTTTCTGAAAAGTTTCCGCCCAAACCAGTGAATATAAGCGGGGCTGCCCAAAGCAAGGTTGATGGAATAATAATTAATAAGATCTCCATTAAGCCCACTTACTTCACCCCCTTTTTGCTGATACGGTCAATTAAGATGCGAATCATATAACTTGCTGCAACAAAGAAAACAATAAGAGCAATGATAATATCAACCAGTTCATTTGGAACTCCAGCCTCAAGCGGCATGTTCAAGGCGCCAACCTTCAAGCTTCCGAATAGCAATGCTGCAAAAATAATTCCAATTGGGCCATTGCCGCCTAATAATGCTACCGCAATACCATCAAAGCCTACTCCGGTAAATCCGCCCTTAATAGCTGCATAGCCGAATGTCCCCAACGCTTCCATCGCACCCGCAAGACCTGCAAATGCTCCTGAGATTACCATTGACAGGATGATATTTCTGCTGACACTCATGCCTGCATATTCAGATGCATGCTGGTTAAAGCCTACAGCGCGCAATTCGTAACCCTTTGTTGTTTTTTCCAAAAGGAACCACATAATAAACACACAAGCTAAAGCAATTAAAATTCCCCAGTGCAGACGGGAATAATCAGTTAATCCCTCTAGAAACGGGGAACGCAATGATGCAGATTCTGCAATCATTTCTGTCCGGTCACTTTTTTCTGAAAGAACCGTACGGATAATATAGTTCGTTACATGCAAGGCCACATAGTTCATCATAATCGTGACAATTACTTCATGCACTTTAAACTTGGCTTTCAAAAGGCCCGGTATGAATGCCCACAGCGCACCAGCCGCAGCTGCTGCGAGAACCGCAAGCGGCAGATGAATGAATTTTGGAAGTTCAAATGCAACCCCTACCCAAACAGCTGCAAGCCACCCGACGATCAGCTGTCCTTCAACACCGATGTTAAATAAGCCAGTACGGAAAGCAAATGCAACCGCCAAACCGGCAAGAATATAAGGAGTCACCTGTCTGATTACTTCACCAGTGTAGTAGATTTCTCCGAAAGCACCGTTCCATAGGGCAATAAATGCAGATCCGGCATTATACCCTGTTGCTATCATAATGATTGTCCCTACTAATACCCCGAGGAGAACGGCAACTAGAGGTACGACAATATTCTTCATGCGATTAGACATGGTTTTCGCCACCCGCTTCCTTCCGTTTAGAACCGGCCATCAATAAACCTAATTCTTGTTCTGTTGTTTGTGTCGGGTCAACTACCGCTACAATTTCACCCTCATAAATAACAGCAATCCGGTCGCTGACATTCATAATTTCATCTAATTCAAATGAAATAAGCAGCACTGCTTTCCCCTGGTCGCGCTGTTCAATCAGACGCCTGTGAATATATTCAATTGCACCAACGTCAAGGCCACGTGTCGGCTGAGCAGCAATCAGAAGATCCGGATTGCGGTCAATTTCACGCCCGATTATGGCTTTTTGCTGATTACCTCCGGAAAGTGCCCTGGCAAGAGTAAATTCACTCGGAGTTCTGACATCGAATTCTTTTATCAGCTTTTTTGCTTTGCTGTATATTTCTTTAAAGTTGAGAACTCCTTTATTAGAGAATGGAGCTTTATAATAAGATTGCAAAACCATATTTTCTCCGATAGGAAAATCGAGAACTAGTCCATGTTTATGGCGGTCCTGAGGAATATGCCCTACACCTGTCTCCGTAACTTTACGAGGAGGCATATTCGCGATTTCTTTGCCATTCAATTTAATTGAACCGCTTTCAGACTTCCTCAAACCGGTAATCGCTTCAATTAACTCTGACTGTCCATTTCCGTCTACACCGGCAATACCGACAATTTCACCTGCGCGCACATTAAGGTTTAGATTATTAACTACACCCAGTCCCCGTGAATCTTTCACATTTAATCCTTGAATCTCAAGCACCTGATCCTGCGGGTTAGAGTCTGATTTATCTGTTTTAAAAGTAACTTCCCTTCCCACCATTAAGCTGGCAAGTTCATTCGGGTTGGTTTCAGTGACATTTACTGTTCCAATTCCAACTCCTTTGCGGATAACTGTTACCCGATCACACACTTCCATTATTTCTTTCAGCTTGTGAGTGATCAGAATAATAGATTTGCCTTCCTGAATCAGCGTTTTCATAATTTGGATTAACTCTTTAATTTCCTGCGGAGTCAGAACAGCAGTAGGTTCATCAAAAATAAGGATTTCAGCACCCCGATAGAGAGTCTTTAAGATCTCCACCCGCTGCTGCATTCCTACTGAAATATCTGAAATTTTAGCCTGAGGGTCAACAGCAAGTCCATATCGCTCGGATATCTCCCTCACTTCTTTTTCAGCCTTTTTAATATCTATTTTTCCGCCTTTGGTTGTTTCTTTTCCTAGAATAATATTTTCAGTGACAGTGAAACGGTCTACAAGCATGAAATGCTGGTGGACCATACCGATGCCCAAGTCGTTTGCTATATTAGGATCTGTGATGCGCACCGGTTTTCCTTTAACTTTGATTTCACCCTTTTCAGGCTGATATAGGCCAAAAAGGACGTTCATCAACGTTGACTTGCCTGCACCATTTTCGCCAAGCAGCGCATGAATTTCACCTGGTTTCAGCTGAAGCGTGATATTATCATTCGCAACGATTCCAGGAAACTCCTTGCGAATGTTGAGCATTTCAATAATATAATCCATTCGTTTCACTCCTTGCTCAAAATATAAGGAAATCATTAGTAGTAAGAGGTCAGACCTTGGAATTTTTTAGAAAAACCCGGCCGAAAGGCCAAGCTCCTAAATAATATAAAAAATTATTAATGCATTAAAAATCTAAGTGAAATACAGAATCTGTTCTGTCCTTCAATTAAACTTTTAATTTCTATAAAAAAGGAATAAGAGGCCGCAGTGCAACCTGCTTATTCCTTAATTTTATTTATTCAACTGAGAAAGAAGCCAGTTCATCTTTTGAAGATGGAACAGTCAGGTCACCATTCTTAATCTTGTCCTGCCATTCTTTAACTGCACCTTCAATTTCTGCTTTTGTAGATACTTCAGGGTTGATAGGAGCAAGGCCTACACCATCTTCAGCCAATCCGTAAGTAGTTGTTTCTCCGCCAGGGAAATTGCCGTCTTTAGCTTTAGTAGAAAGGTCCTTAACAGCATTATCTACACGCTTTAGAGCAGATGTAAGAATTACATTGTGCTCTTTCCCATCGATTTCAACTACACCTTCAGCTGTCTGATCTGAGTCAACACCAATTGCCCAAATTTCTCTTGCCGGGTCTTTCTTTTTAAGGTCACGAGCTTCCTTGAAAAGACCGTTCCCAGTTCCGCCGGCAGCGTGGAAGATTACATCTACGCCAGAAGAGTACATTTTAGAAGCAATTGTCTGACCTAATTCAGCTTTATCAAATGCTCCAGCATATTGTACTTCTACTTTAATATCAGGGTTTACCGCTTGAACACCAGCAAGGAAACCAGATTCAAAACGCTCGATTACCGGAATTTCCATACCGCCGATGAAACCAATTTTGTTTTCTTTAGTTGCATTTGCTGCAGCTACACCTGCAAGGAAAGCAGCTTCCTGCTCTTTAAACATAATGCTTGCTACGTTCGGCTGATCTACGACCGCGTCAACGATACCGAAATGAGAATCTTTTTGCTGCTGGGCAATCTCATTGATTGCACCTTCCATTAAGAAACCGATTCCAAAAACAAGATCAAAGTCCTGACGTGCTAATGTATTCAGGTTTGTAGAATAGTCAGCATCTGACTGCGATTGAAGATAGTCAAATCCGCCTTTTCCTTTTTCAAGTTCATTTTCTTCACCAAATGCTTTTAAACCTTCCCAAGCAGATTGGTTAAATGATTTATCATCTACACCGCCGACATCTGTTACCATCGCTACAGAGAATGCTTTTTCTTTATCGTCTCCGCCAGCTGTTTCTCCGCCTTTTTCCTCACTTTTGCCGCAAGCACCCAGAATTGTTCCAGCAGCAAGAACTAAAGATAGCGCCAATCCAAATTTACGCTTTTTCAAGGTTGGTACCCCCTAAGAAATTGTTTTTGCATTAGCGGAATGAATGATTGTATTTTCACGCATCCTCAAAAGCTAGATTCTTTTTCTGAGGACATGGAAACTGAACTTATCAGCTCTGAAATAATTGACCGAATATAGAATCGGAGTATCCGCTTCATCGAAATGCATCTGCTTAAGTACAAGCAGTGCAGTTTCCGGGTCACATTCCAGAATAGGCGAAATTTTCTCGTGATAGCCAATAGGTTCGATTTGGGCAACAGCATAAGTGATTTTCCGGTTAGCCTCTTCTTCAAGCATGTTGAAAATCGACTCCTGCTCGTGGGAAAATGTGTCCGGGAGAATATTCTCAGGAACTTTATCCACACAATAAACGACCGGTTCACCATTTGCCGTTCTAACCCGCTCAATCACAGCAATTTCCTGGTCTGAAGCACATGAGAATCTGCGGATATCATCTTCTGTAGGTCCCATTGTTACAGAACTCAAGAAAACGGTTCCAGGCTTCATCCCTGCCTGTAAAATCATATTTGTGACACTATTAAGCTGTTCGATGCCGGATGTAAATAGCGGCTTTGCATTGACAAAGGTGCCTACACCATGACGGCGGATGATGACGTTTTCTTCTTCAAGAATGCGCAGCGCCTCCCGCAGTGTAGCTCTGCTGACACCAAGCTGTTTGGCAAGATCAAATTCGGACGGAAGTTTTTCTTTTTCTTTATACACTCCATCTTCAATGTCTTGTTTTAATCGATCGATGACTTGCAAATATAAATGCCGGTTATCTGACTTAATAGACATGCAGGGTTCCTCCAACTTCAGTTCTCAAGACATCAGACCTCTGATGTTCAATCATTCCTACTAATCGAAAATACTATAACACTTTTTACCCAATAAAGAAATAGAAATTTATCAATTTGTCGAAAAAAGGTGAAAAGAACAAAAATGTTTATGAATCCCTCTGTACCCATTCTTTTTTTCTGGTATAATACCTTATTGAAAACGGTTACATTTACTCCCCCATCCATAAATGCACCTCTAAATTAATACTATTTCATGATGAGATGAAAGTACCATACCTCTTTCATTTTATGTAAGCGCTTTTAGTAGTATGGCTTATTCAAGTATATTTTTTATTGTCCTCGTTTTTCAGGCAAGTAAGTTCTTTATACATAAAAAAAATGACCGTCCGGAGACTGGCCATTTTTTAATATGTCATACTTATAAATTTTAAGAGCTTGCTTCTTCCGAAGGCTTGCCCTGCAGCACAGTCCTTGGCTTACTGCCTTCATAGGGTCCGACAATGCCCCTTGCTTCCATTTCATCAATAAGCCTTGCCGCTCTCGTATAACCTATCCTGAATCTTCTCTGAAGCATGGATACAGATGCCGTCTGCATTTCCAATATTAATTCAACGGCTTCTTCATATAGATCATCATCCACTTCACCTGCAGCTTCCGGGATATCCTCCGGAATCATTTCTTCCTGATATTGCGCCTTTTGCTGGCCAATAACGAAGTCCACTATTTCTTCAACTTCTTCGTCTGACAGAAAGGCACCCTGTACACGGACTGGCTTGGAAGCACCTACAGGCAGAAAGAGCATATCTCCTCTTCCTAGAAGTTTTTCCGCTCCTCCCATATCCAGGATAGTTCTTGAATCAGTCATCGATGAAACAGCAAACGCTATCCTTGAAGGAATATTTGCCTTAATTACACCTGTGATAACATCCACTGACGGACGCTGGGTTGCGATGATTAAATGAATGCCTGCTGCCCGTGCCATTTGAGCAAGGCGCGTGATTGCATCCTCAACATCGGAGGATGCCACCATCATTAAGTCTGCAAGCTCGTCCACTATCACAACAATATACGGCAGGAGAGGCTGCTGTGCTTCCTCCTCGGCATTATGCCTCTTTACATACTCATTGTAGCCTTCGATATTCCTTGTGCCAGTATGGGAAAAGAGCTCATATCGCCTTTCCATTTCACTGACGACTTTTTGAAGAGCCTGCGCCGCTTTCTTCGGATTTGTCACTACCGGCGCCAATAAGTGAGGCACCCCATTATAAACATTCAATTCAACCATTTTAGGGTCAATCATCATTAATTTTACTTCATGAGGTTTTGCCCTCATTAGAATGCTGGTAATAATTCCGTTAATACAAACACTCTTCCCGCTTCCTGTCGCGCCGGCAACAAGAAGATGGGGCATTTTGTTTAGTTCTGCCAGGACAGCTTCTCCGGTGATATCACGGCCAAGTCCGATCATAAGCTTGGAGTCCGGTCTGTCATTTTGTTTGGATTCAATTACTTCCCGCAGAGAAACCATTGCCACTTCAGAGTTAGGGACTTCAATCCCAATAGCTGATTTACCCGGGATTGGCGCTTCAATCCGGATATCCTTAGCTGCCAGCGCGAGTGCCAAATCATCATTCAGACTGACTATTTTGCTTACCTTAACCCCTACATCGGGATGTACCTCATATTTTGTAACAGCCGGTCCTAAATGAACCTGTGTCACCCTTGCTTTTACTCCAAAACTCTGAAATGTTCTTTCAAGCTTAGCAGCATTCGCGTGGATAAGCTCATATTCACCGCTTTGATCAGTTTGCCTTGGCAGTTTTAAGAGTCTGATAGGCGGCAGCTCGTAATCTTTATTTTCCACTTCTGTAAACGTGATTGGAGGTGCATTCTCATCCTCCGGCTCTGTGACTGCCTTTTCCTGTGGCTGATTAGAAGGTGCTTCGAGAACATCATCCTGATAAGCTCTTTCAGCAAAGCTTGATATAATTGGTTCGGTAGCTGGCTCAGATAGCGCTTCAGCAGAATTATTGATTGTTATTACTGTTTCAGGTTCTTCTTCCTCCTGAGAATCCTGCTGTGCTTCCTCTCTTCTTGCCTGCCTCTCTTCTCGTCTTTCTCTGCCTTTTTGTATCCATTCTTTCATATCATCTATAAAAGCAGTCCATTGTTTCTTGCAGAAATTCAGAATTGCGGCCATCATTTTCCCTGCAGCATCTCCGAATGTTTTTCCTGTAATAAGTACAAAGCCTATTATTATTAATAAAAAGGCTACAATTTTTGAACCTGCTTCATCAAAAAGATAATAAAAGAGAGCAAAAAAGATAGCTCCAAGCATTCCGCCCCCTAAGTCGGTTGTGCTTGTTTCTCCCCTGACTTCCATCCGGAATAGTTCCCATGTATTGGCTATTACACTCGGATCATCAAACTTCCCTCCATTTGAGAGAAGCTGAAATAATGTTACATGACTCAACAGCAGAAGGGAGCTGATGATAAGATAAATACCGATTAGTTTAGTGTGGAATAAATAGGGAAGTGCCCTCTTCCACATCAGGTAACCTGAAAAGATAACGAGCCCAATGAGGCTAAGCATGTACCATTCTCCCATAAAGAACCGGAAAAAAAGTACCGTTGCATTGCCGACTGCTCCAAGCTTAGCAATTGATATTACCGCAAGTGCCAGTAAAATCAGGGCAATTAGTTCAAATTTCATCGTCCGTTTCAATGTTTCGTTCTTTTTAGACTTTCTTTTCTTTCTCTTGGCCATATTATCACCTTATCATTGTTCTTATTAACATCTTCATCAAAATTGCATTATGTAAGACTTCAGGTCTGTTATGAAAGAAGAAGCAGCCATTTTTTGGCTGCTTCTAACGTTACTTTTATTATATCATAACGCTCCTTAATTAAGTTGTTTTTTGTAAGGAATTATCAGCTTAACTGCGTTAAAGTGATCATGGACCCGGGAGTACATCTTTCATCCATATAATGGGTAGGATCGCTGCTCATGATTCTTAAAATTCGGCACTCCTGTCCTGCATTCATTTCAACCAATAGAGGGATTCCTTCATATGAGACAATCTTCTGCCTGCCAAAATCGTCCTGCTCACTTTGATAAATGAGCTCTTGCGGCATCATTGTATAAAGGATCATTGTACAATCACTTCTTCTTTTGGTTTATTTATATCAATCAGCTCATTCAGCTTTGCAAGCGCAGGCCCGACCCCGCCTACTTCATCAATCAGTCCATATTCAACAGCATCCCTGCCGACCACATTCGTCCCAATATCCCTGGTCAGGTTGCCTTTATCAAACATAAGGTCTTTAAATTTTTGTTCGGAGATATTAGAATGCTTCGTTACAAAATTAATTACCCGATCCTGCATTTTATCCATATACTCAAACGTTTGCGGCACACCGATTACCAGTCCGGTCAGTCTGATAGGGTGAATGGTCATCGTAGCCGTCTCCGCAATAAAGGAATAATCGCATGATACCGCAATAGGCACACCGATGGAATGCCCTCCTCCGAGGACAATGGAGACTGTTGGCTTAGATAAAGAAGCAAGCATCTCTGATATTGCCAGCCCGGCTTCCACATCTCCGCCAACAGTATTCAAGATGACCAAAAGACCTTCTATTTTTGGGTTTTGCTCAATCGCTACGATCTGAGGAATTAAATGCTCATATTTTGTCGTTTTATTTTGCGGCGGAAGCTGAAGATGCCCTTCAATCTGTCCAACAATGGTCAAGCAGTGAATTTTGGAATCCTGAGAAAGCTGCGGCACATTTGTTTGGCCAAGCTGCTGAATTTTCTCCATAAGGGCAGAAGGTTTATCCTCTTTCGTCTGTTCTTGCCCTTCACCGCTCTCATTGCGGTTATTTTTCATATCGTTTTCCATCCTTATTTCTCCCTTCAAGCAATATATTGTTAGTATGAACGCGAGATCATTTTTCATGCGCTAAATTGCGTGAGGGGAGAGAGCAAAAAGCACAGTCCGGCAATCGATGCGGGCTGTGCTCTAATTGTTATCCCTCCATAAGAATAGGAAGGATCATTGGTCTGCGTTTTGTTTTTTCATAAAGATACTGATTAAGGCTGTCACGCATATCCTGCTTAATGCCTGACCAGTCAAATGCTTCTCTGGCAAGGTTCTGTTCTACCGCTTCTTTTACTATTCTTACAGCTTCCTCAAGAAGCTTTTCTGATTCCCTGACATATACAAATCCTCTTGTTATGATTTCAGGGCCTGCAGATATTGTCTTTTCCTTTTTATTAAGAGTAACCACCACTAATAAAACGCCATCCTGAGAAAGGAGCTTTCGGTCTCTTAAGACAATATTCCCGACATCACCGACACCGATCCCGTCAATCAGCACATTGCCTGATGGGATTTTTCCTCCGGAAACGATTGAACCTTCCGTAATTTCTGCTACATCGCCTTTATCCGGGATGTAAATTTGTTCGCTAGATATTCCGCATTCCATAGCAACCTTTGCATGGGCTTTCAGCATTCGGTACTCCCCATGAACCGGGATGAACAATTTGGGACTCATCAGATTAATCATAAATTTAAGCTCTTCCTGGCTGCCATGGCTGGAGGTATTAAAGGTACCCTTTCCTGGGATCACCTCAGCACCCGCTCTAAACAGCATATCAATCGTTTTAAAAATAAATACCTCTGTACCTCTTAATGGTGATGCTGCAAGTAATACCGTATCACCCTGTTTAATATTGACCTGTCTGTGGGACTGCTTCGCCATTTTTTGAAGGGCCTCGATCGGCTCACCCTGTGTACCCGTAGTAAGAACAACGATTTGATCATCACTGTATTTGCCTATCTCAGTGACAGGAATAATTACATCTTCTCCTACCTGCAAATACCCGAGCTGCAGAGCAATATCATAGATTCTCTGCAGACTTTTGCCGACCACTGCCATTTTTCTCCCTGTTTCGATCGCCGCATCAAAAATATGCTGTATTCGAATTAAGTCAGATGCAAATGAAGCTGCAATGACTCTCCCCTTAGCAGCATAAAATGCAGCTGTCATCTCTCTGGCTACTATAGATTCCGAGTTGGTGTAGCCAGGTTTTTCTGCTTCTGTACTGTCAGATAGAAGGCAAAGAACCCCCTCTTCACCTAAGCACGCCATCTTGCCGATTTCAGGTTTGTATAAGTCAGCAGCTGCCTGATCGAATTTAAAGTCGCCGGTATACACAATTGCACCCTCTGAAGTATGTATCGCCACTCCGACACTGTCAGGTATGCTATGGCTCGTCCTAAAGAAAGTTACATCTGCCGAATCAAATTCAACCTTGGTATCTGAATTAATCTCAATAAACTGCGTTTTTCCTTTGTATTCCTGTTCCTTCATTTTGGCTTTAGCCAGCGCCAGAGTCAGCTTTGTTCCGTAAACAGGAACATTGACCTTTGCAAGCACATAAGACAGGGCCCCGATGTGATCCTCGTGTCCATGTGTCAGAAAAATCCCTTTTACCCTTTCCTTATTTTGAACTAAATATGTAACATCCGGTATCACTATGTCAATTCCGAGCATTTCGTTTTCAGGAAACATTAATCCGGCGTCGATAACATAAATATCCTCGTCCACCTCTGCCAAATACATATTCTTTCCAAGTTCTCCGACTCCTCCGAGTGCTGCCACCTTGATGCTTTCATTCTGTCTCTTTTTCAATGTATTATCCTCCCATGCATGTTCAGCCGATCAAGATCAGTTATCCATATTATACTTGAAGTCGCAAAACCATGACAACCAAATTTATACATGGGCATTATTTGCGTGTTCTGAGGTGTTTAAAAATTATTGTCTCTGTTTCTGGAGGTTAAGACAGCTCTATGTCTATCTTTTTTATTTTATAGCCGTTGAGTTTGGTCGCCATGATAGCTTTTTAGCGACTTTTTTCTTTTATGGCCTTTGATTTTGGAAGTCATAAATTCCCCAAATAAAAAAATAAATGCCAACCAGCAAAACACTGGTTGGCATTCCTGCTATTATTTAAATAAGGCAGCAACTGCACTGCGTTCCTGTTCTGTTAACGGAACCATTGGAAGACGGACTGATCCGACATCAAGTCCTTTAAGCTGCAGCGCTGTTTTAACTGGCACTGGGCTTGGTGCAGCAAAAAGCCCTTCCATAATCGGAAGAATTTTTTGATGAATTTTTGCAGCTTTCTCATTCTCGCCATTCAGGTAAGCTGTGACCATTTCCTGCATTTCATTTCCTATTACATGGGAAGCAACAGAAACAATTCCAGTCCCGCCTATTGCCATGCACGGAAGAGTAAGCCCGTCATCACCGCTGTAAACCATGAAGCTCTCATCCGTATTAGCAATAATCTTTGCCATTGCATTCAGATCTCCGCTTGCTTCTTTCACTGCTGCGATGTTAGAGATTTCCGACAGGCGTATGATTGTCTCAGGCAGAATATTCACTGAAGACCGTCCCGGAATATTATAAACCATTACCGGGAGGTTTGTGCTTTCCGCAATTGCCTTGAAATGCTGGTAAAGCCCTTCCTGGTTTGGCTTATTGTAATACGGTGCCACGATCATGATGGCATCTACACCCAATTGTTCTGCCTTTTTCGTTAACTCAATGGATTCATACGTATTATTGCTTCCAGTGCCGGCAATTACAGGTACACGTTTGTCAGCTACTTTCACTGCGTGTTTGAATAATGCCAGCTTTTCCTCTTTTGTTAAAGTTGGCGATTCTCCGGTTGTCCCGGCAACGACCAATGAATCTGTACCGTTTTCAATTAGATGATTAATAAGCTGTGTGGTCTTGGGAAAATCAATATGTCCTTTATTATCGAAAGGGGTTACCATTGCTGTTGACACTCTGCCAAATAGAACCATATTTACACTCCTTGCAGATGTTTAAAAGATTGGAAAAAACGGGCGGATCTGCCGATTAGGATGCAAATCCGACGTTAACCGCTGAGTGGTTCTTTTTCCTTTTTTTAAACATGTTATTTTCTAATATTAAATATCTGTTCTCTCATATTCCGATAAATCTTCTTCCAGGCGGAAAGCATCGTGCAATGCATTAACAGACTTTATCAAATCTGCCTGTTTGACCAGTACCCAGATTGTTGTATGACTGTCTGCAGATTGCAGGATACGGATTCCCTGCTCAGACAATGCCGTAACGATCTGTGAGGCCACACCGGGTACGCCCTGCATTCCAGCACCCACAACCGAAACTTTTGCACACTCTCTTTCAACCAGCGGATCATGACCAAGGCCCTTTAATATACTAATGGCTTTATCGGTCATTTCTTCCGTAACTGTATAATTGACGCCATTCGGATAGATATTGATAAAGTCAACACTGATCCCATGGTTTGCCATGGCTTTAAAGACTTCAGACTGAAGATCATATTGGTCTTTTTTCGCAAGTACCTTTATTTGTGTCACATTGGAAACATGGGCTATTCCAGTTACCGAACGTTCTTTAATATCAGTTCCGCGTCTGTTCTTATTTAATGTTGTAACAAGCGTTCCAAGACTGTCGGAGTATGTTGAGCGGATTCTGATCGGAATTTTAGCCTGCATGGCAATTTCGACTGCGCGGGGGTGAATGACCTTAGCCCCCTGATAAGCCATATTGCAGACCTCTGTGTAAGTGACCACAGATAATGGGCGGGCATTTTCTGCAATACGCGGATCTGCGGTCATGATGCCTTCCACATCCGTAAAGATATCTATCCACTCCGCATTTAGGGCTGCTCCTAGGGCCGCAGCAGAGGTGTCACTGCCACCCCTCCCAATTGTTGTGACATCACCGGTTTTAGAAGATCCCTGAAATCCTGCTACTACGATAACATCATGATTTTCAAGCTCTTTTAAAAGTCTGTCACATTTCATATCAATGATTTTTGCGTTAGTATGATCATTATTTGTTCTAAATCCTGCCTGTGCCCCGGTCAGAGCTGCTGCAGTGATTCCATGTACATTCAGCATGTTTGAAAATACAACACTTGAAATGACCTCACCGCATGATAACAGAAGATCTGTTTCTCGTCTGCTGATTTTGGCATTATTGCCTTCTACAAGCGAAAGCATTGTGTCGGTTGCATATGGATCTCCTTTTCGGCCCATTGCCGAAACAACAACAACAACCTTGTATCCATCTGCCAGCGCTTTTTTTATATGTGTCATAGCATGCTTGCGGCTGCTCTCGTCGCGTACTGATGTGCCTCCAAATTTTTGAACGATGATATTCATTAAAACACCTCTAACCTCTCAACATGAAGAGAATACGATACCTATTTTATTTTACTATTCCTAGATTAATTAGACTTTCGGCGATTTGCACGGAATTCCATGCTGCTCCTTTAAGAAGATTATCAGAAACTACCCACATATGGAAGCCTTTATCCTCGTCAAGATCTTTGCGGATCCGTCCCACAAATACATCGTTTTTTCCGACACAATCAGCAGGCATAGGGTAAATCTGATTTTCCGGGTCATCCTGCAGGACAACACCTGGAGCATTTTCAAGCAGGCTCTTTACTTCATTTGCAGAAACGCCGTCTGATTCCACTTCAAAATATAGGGACTCTGAGTGTCCGGTTGCCACTGGGAGACGCACGCATGTAGCAGCTACTTGCAGCTCAGGCATATGCATGATTTTCTTTGTCTCATTGATCATTTTCATTTCCTCAAACGTGTAGCCATTTTCCTGAAACTTATCAATTTGCGGAATCGCATTGAAAGCAATCTGATAGTGTTTTTTATCGCTTTTAACAGGAAGAATTGCAGGCTCATATGGCTCATTATTAATTATGGCTTTTGTCTGCTCATTCAGTTCTTCAACTGCAGCTGCCCCTGAACCTGATACAGCCTGGTAAGTAGAAACAATCACTTTTTTCAAGCCGAATTTTTCTTTAACCGGCTTTAGTGCTACAACCATTTGAATTGTTGAACAGTTTGGATTGGCGATAATGCCATTATGCGTATGAAGGTCGTCTTCATTTACTTCAGGTACGACAAGAGGCACATTAGGATCCATTCGGAAAGCACTTGTATTATCTACCACAATGGCACCATGTTCCACTGCATGCGGAGCCAAATCCAGTGAAACGCTTCCTCCCGCGCTGAATAGGGCGATGTCTACGCCTTTAAAGCTCTCTGGCTTTGCTTCCTGAACCGTATACTCCTGGCCCTTGAATGCTACCTTTGATCCGGCAGAACGGGCTGATGATAAAAGGGTTAATTGAGAGATTGGAAAATCTCTATTTTCCAGCGTTTGAATCATTTGCTGGCCAACTGCACCAGTTGCTCCAACTACCGCTACATGAAATCCTTTTTTCTGTTCCAAATTTCTTTTCCCCTTCCAGTACCATTATATTTTTCTAGCAAAATTAATTTTTAGTGAAAACCAATAGCCCAAAATTCAATAGAACGGCAGCCAAAGTCAATTGGCAGCCGTTTCCTGCCTGATTATAAAGATGGCAGGCTTCCATTTATATTATCAGCATATTGTCAATACTCCAAGTGGTTAATAATTTTTTAAACATAGCTTGGAGGTTGGTTATCTTAGTAATCTTTATTCTAACATATTCGTTCACTAAAGGACTAAAATTTTTGCTAGAAAAAATAGGGGGGGCTAAATATCGTCTTTATATCTTTCCACTAAAACCGGCTGAATCTGTTTGCCCTCAATGGCATGAAGCACTGTATCAGATAATGCTGTCATTCTTGCCACCATCGAATTTGGCTTTTTAACAGGATCATCCTGGCCATATGGAATAAAATAAATATTTTTCGTAGCCATTAGTCTCATTAAGTTTACTCCGTTTAAACCCAATGCATCATTTGTGGATATTCCCAGGACGACTGGTTTTCCGTTTCTTAGAGTTGCCTTTGCTGCCATCAGCACAGGAGAATCAGTCATGGCATTCGCGAATTTGCTCATCGAATTTCCGGTAAGCGGGGCAATCACCATGCAATCAAGCGGGATCTTAGGTCCCAGCGGCTCCGCTTTCACTATGGAATCAATCACTTTATGCCCGGTCAAATCCTCAATTCTTTGAACCCAGTCCTCCCCTTTTCCGAATCTGGTCTCAGTGCTCTTTACCGTAAAGGTAACGACGGGAAGAACTTCTGCTCCTGCAAGAACAAGTCTCTCTATTTCAGGGAACACTGCATCATAAGTGCAGTGCGATCCCGTTAATCCGAATCCGATTCTTTTTCCTTTCAAGCTCATATTTTATTCCCCTTTCTCTTTTGCAAATCTTCCTTAATCAGTTGAGAAAGAACATTCGCCAGTATTTGTCCGGCTGTTTTCGGAGCAACGATTCCTGGCAGCCCAGGGGCAAGCAGTGCTTTTACACCCCGTTTTTCTGCGTATCGAAAATCGGTTCCTCCGGGCTTTGAAGCCAGATCAATGATGAGCGTATGTGTCGGCATCTTTGATATGACGGACGCTGTCACCACTAAATGGGGAGCTGTGTTTATGCAAATATCAACATCTTTTACTGCATCCTCAATCTCTTTCAGGTTAAATGGGGTTAGGCCCATTTCCGTTATCCTGGCGATGTGCTCACTTTTTCTTGCACCCACCTTCACTTTTGCCCCTAGTGCATGAAAGGTTCTTGCTACACTCATTCCAACCCTGCCAAGGCCGATTACGGCAATATTAGAACCATGAATGGTGAAATCTGTATGCTGGATCGCCATCATGATGGTTCCTTCAACTGTTGGGATGGAATTATAAATAGCTACATCATCCCTTTCAAATAACTGAACAAGACGCCGGTCTGCCGATTTCGTAATTCCGGTTAAATATGAATTGGTAATGCCGGAATACACTGTACAGTGTGGTGGAGTCTGGGAAAGAATTTCCTCTTCAAAAATCACTTTTTCATTGGAGAAAATGGTATCAATCTGACCCTCCAGCCCCGTACCGGGAACTGGCAGAATAATCGCGTCAATATTGGAAAAGTCCACTTCATCAATTTTTTCTTTTACCGCACCAGAGAACGCATGATCGAGCTGCTCAAAACCAATTAATGCGAGCTTGGCATCAAGCTCGGTCAGTTTACGGATGATTTCAAGCTGCCTTGCATCACCGCCGATAACTGCAATTTGGGTTCCTGTCAGCATGCAACACTCACCTTCTTTTTTCTTTCTTTTTAGAAAGCATTTATTTTTGAAGCCATAAACTGCATGACTTCTGGTAAAAAGTATCTTCGCACCGGCAACGCCGCTAAACTAAACAGTTGCACAAGACAGCAATTGCAAGCAGATTTATCTTTAAACGAAATGTGGCGTTATTTTTTAGCCGGCAATTCAATTAATAATCGTAAGGGAATTGTTGTATTGAACTACTTCAACATCTTATGTATGAAAGGAGCAATAGGTGAGTTTTCCACTTAAAAGAAAATGGGTCAAAGGGGGATGGGGTTTAAAGGAAGTTCAAGGGGAGGAGGGAAGTATACAAACTGATAGAAACAAGAGGCTCTTGTCGTATCAATTGCTGCATTTCGCCTCTAAATGCTGACCTTTGTTTTTCCCAGGCTGCTCAGCGAACCGCGGATGGGCGGGCGGTGAGCCTCTCCGACAACTTCGCGCCTGACGGGTTTTATCTGTCCCGCTAAGCCGCTGGAGGTTGAAACTTCCTCGAAAACACACTGAACGAAGAAAATGCGCATGCATTTTCGAGGATCTCAGACCTTCCGCTGCAATAAAATCTGTAAATAAGATACAAAAAGCACCAAACCTTCCGAAAACAGCCATACAAAAAGGACCTGACTAGGCCCTTTCGTTTAAATTAATCCTGATCTTCTTCCGATTCAGGGATATCAATAATGATCATGTCATTGCCAATCTTCTTGATATGCTGCCATGAAACCCGGATTTCGTCTCCCTGGCGCATGAAACCGAACCACTTTAATGAGGGGATGAGCAATGCCTGAATCTGTCCATTTTTTTCATTTATCTCAAGGTCTGTCTGCCCAAGTACCCCCAGCCGCTCGGCACGCTTCACATCCACAATTTCCTTTCCGCTCAGTTCACTTAACCTCATTATCCGCCCTCCTTTTCTCCTTCTCTATATTTTTATCGCTTAGCCGGAAGTTTTAGAAGTCCTGGACAAAGAAAAGCGAAAGCGCCCAGTTAACGAAGGAACGAAAACTGGGACCAAAAGCTGCCCCTTTTGGTCGTTTGATATATCGCTGCCGTATGCCTCGGCAGTCCATGTCCCGTGGCAACGGCTGGATGCCGGTCATAGGGCCAAACACAAAAAAATCTTACCGGAAATACATTCATTGTTTTTATAGGAAGCTTGCTCGAAAAGTGGAAGCGACTCGCCCAGGGGCGCCAGGCAAAAACCGTTCCTTTAAGCAGGCGTTTTTCCTTCTGAAAGGAAACGGCATATGCCCCCGAGTCCTGGGAGCCGCAGCTAGACAGGATTATGACCTCGAATGGCAGGGGCTGGAGCAGGAAAGTTATATATAAAAATGAAACAGCCTGCTCGAGCAGGCTGTTTCCCTAAATTTGCAATCATACCTCAATATTAAAGATTTTTCGGAAGTTCACCTTCCGGGCTAATTAAAGCCACAGAATAACGATCTGTGAAAATGGAATTTGCCATATTATTTACGCCCTCCATGGTAACTGCATCGATTTCATCGACAATTTCATCCATAGACCGATGGCGGCCAAGAAGCAGTTCATTTTTGCCATTTCGGCTCATCCTGCTGTTTGTGCTTTCAAGGCTTAGCATTAAGCTACCTTTGAGCTGTTCTTTACTGTTATTCAGCTCTTTATCTGTGATGCCTTCTTTTTTCAGAGTGGCAAGAGTTTCCTGAATCGTATCAAAAAGAACATCCAGCTGTTTAGCACCTGTTCCGCCGTAAAGCGTCACAATACCGCTATCCTGGAAGGCAGAATGATAGGAGAAAACAGAATAAGCCAGTCCTTTTTGTTCCCTGACATCCTGGAATAGACGGCTGCTCATGCTTCCGCCCAAAATATTGTTTAAAACAATCAGATTGTAGATATCCTCATGCCCTACCTGCAATCCCTCGAACCCTAAGCAAAGGTGAGCCTGCTCGGTATCCTTTTTACGGGCAAGATGGTTCGAATGAAATTCAGGCTTCTGCTCTGTTCGTTCTCTCTTACCGCCTTCGTAGGAGCCAAAGTATTTTTCAACTTCCTTGATGAAAGATTCCTCGATATTTCCGGCAATGGAAATCACGACATTTTCAGGTGTGTATGTTTCATTCATATACTGCTTTAATGTTTCACCATTAAACGTGGCAAGCGTTCCTTCAGTGCCAAGAATCGGATAACCAAGTGAGTGGTCTTCGTAGATAGCTTTGCTCAAAAGGTCATGAACGATATCATCAGGCGTATCTTCATACATTTTAATTTCTTCGTACACAACATTCTTTTCTTTGTTCAATTCCTCATCCACAAATGTGGAGTTAAAAAACATATCAGAAAGCACTTCAAGAGCAAAATCAGAATGGGTATCCAGTACTTTTGCGTAGTAACATGTATATTCTTTTGAAGTGAATGCATTCACCTGCCCGCCAATGCTATCAAAGCTTTCGGCAATTTCCCGGGCTGATCTTGTTTTCGTTCCTTTGAAGAACATATGCTCAAGGAAATGAGAAATCCCATTATTTTCGGGAATCTCATTTCGTGAACCTGTTCCAATCCATACTCCTATCGCTACAGAACGGACGGTTGGAATATTTTCCAGTACGACTCTTACTCCGTTTTGGCATGTATATTTCTTGATCAAATAAATTCCTCCTGTTCTGAAACACTAAGACATCTGCTTACATTAGTTTATATTATTATTGTTATTTTTTCCAAAATCCTGATTATTATTTTGGATTCTCTCTTCGCTTAACAGCTCGGATACGGTTCCAATCTCGAGGTTCATCTGCTTAAGTCCTGTTATAAGTCTATCAAGTGACCTTTCGGTGGATTCTGTAGGATGCATTAGAATTAGTGCTCCATTATGAACTTTTGATAACACTCTGTTTATCAGCTCATCCGGCGAGGGCTTCCTCCAATCCACTGTATCTACAGTCCACATGACAGTGCCAAGGTTTTTCTCGGCAGCAATCTTAACTGTTTCATCTCTATAGCTGCCGCTTGGAGGAGCAAACCACGTAATAGGCTTACTGAGTTTCTCATCCATTGTGGCTTCAATCACATCATTTGTCTTTTGTATTTCTTCCCTTGTCCTGGCTGAAGAAATCACTTTCATATCCGGGTGAGTGTACGAATGGTTGCCTACTTCGTGGCCTGCATCGATAATCATTCTGGCAAGTTCCGGATTATTCTTTACCCATCTTCCTTCAAGAAAAAAACTTGCAGACACATTATGTTTCTTTAAAGTAGCCAGCATATCGGACAAATATTCATTCCCCCATGCCACATTAATAACGAAGCTGACCATCGGTTTATCTGGATGGCCTTTATAGACAGGTGACGGAGGCAGATCCTTTAACCTCACCTTCGGTTCAATTTTTTTAAATACAAGCTTATCCTCATTGAACTTTTTACCCGGCTTCATTTTTTTATATGATGCCTCGACATCTACTTCCATCCCGTTAAGACCGGGAATCGCTTTCCATACAGGGTCTATTATTGCATCCTGTGCAGGAATACTGTATTCCTCTTTTTTTACTGTTATTTCTTCATATAGTGAATCCTTCGGCTTAGAAACAGTTACGGCATCTGTTTCTGGTTTAAGGCCTGTTACATACTGATCAGTAAAAGGATTATTGATAAAAAAAAGTGCCATCACAAACATGATAGTAATATGGATAAACTTTCTCATTCTTCATGCCTCCTTCAATTCATAGTATGATTCGAAGGGACAAGGTAGAACGGAACCACATATCAAGTATGCAGGTTAAGGCAAAAGCCTATAGTAATTCGCATATGTAAAAAGCCAGGGTTTCCCCTGGCTTTTAGGAAAGATCGCCCGCAAAAATGCTTCTCCTTTTAAATAGAAGTTAGTATTATTGCTGTGCTTTTTCCTTTTGCTCACGCTGTTCACGCAATACGGCTTTGCGGGAAAGATTTACGCGGCCTTGCTTATCGATTTCAGTAACTTTTACCAGAAGTTCGTCTCCAATTGAAAGAACATCCTCCACTTTCCCTACACGCTCTTCAGCAAGCTCAGAAATGTGGACTAATCCATCTTTACCTGAGAAGATTTCAACGAATGCACCGAATTTTTCAATCCGTTTTACCTTACCCAGATACATTTGTCCAACTTCTACTTCACGTACGATATCTTCAATAATTTTCTTCGCTTTTTGATTCATCTCTTCATTTACAGATGAAATGAATACTGTTCCATCTTGTTCAATATCAATCTTAACGCCTGTTTCTTCGATGATCTTATTGATCTGCTTTCCGCTTGGCCCAATAACATCACGAATTTTATCAGGGTTGATTGACATCATCAGAATCTTAGGAGCGTATTCAGACAGCTCTTTTCTTGGCTGTTCAATAGTGCTCAGCATTGACTCAAGAATCTGCATGCGGCCTTTCTTCGCCTGCTGCAATGCTTCCTCCAGAATCTCACGTGACAAGCCTTCAATTTTAATATCCATTTGCAGAGCTGTAACTCCCTTAGAAGTACCTGCAACTTTGAAGTCCATGTCGCCAAGGTGATCTTCCATACCCTGAATGTCTGTTAAAATTGAATAATGTTCACCTGATTTAATCAGTCCCATTGCTATGCCGGCAACTGGGGCTTTAATTGGCACACCTGCATCCATCATAGCCAAAGTACTTGCACAAATACTTGCCTGTGATGTTGAACCATTTGATTCCAGCACCTCAGATACAAGGCGAATCGTATAAGGGAAATCCTTCTCAGAAGGAATAATCGGCTCAAGAGCACGTTCTCCAAGAGCTCCATGCCCAATTTCACGGCGGCCCGGCCCTCTGATTGGCCCAGTTTCACCTACACTGAAGTTAGGGAAGTTGTAATGGTGCATAAATCTTTTTTCTTCTTCAATTCCAAGCCCGTCCAGAATCTGTACATCTCCAAGAGCTCCCAATGTACAAATGCTCAGTGCCTGAGTTTGACCGCGTGTAAATAAACCTGAACCATGTGTGCGCGGCAGAAGATTTACTTCTGAGGACAGCGGGCGGATAACATCCAAGCCGCGGCCATCCGGACGCACTTTATCTTCTGTAATTAAGCGGCGCACTTCAGCTTTAACAATTTTATCTAGGATCTGTTTGATTTGCTTCAGCTTGTCGTCATCTGCTTCTTCAGCTTCATATTTAGCTGTGATTTCTTCTTTTACTGCTTTAATGGCAGCTTCACGGGCATGTTTCTCCTGCACCTGGATAGCTTTAATCATATCCTTTTCACAGATGCCGCGAACTTCAGCCTCTAAATCCTGGTCAACCTGGTATAAAACAACCTCCATTTTTTCTTTCCCGATTTCAGAAGCAATTTCCTCCTGGAAAGCAATAAGGCGTTTAATTTCCTCATGACCAAACATAATAGCTTCAAGCATTGTTTCTTCAGGCACTTCCTCTGCACCTGCTTCAACCATGTTAATCGCATCTTTTGTACCCGCTACAACAAGGCTGATATCGCTTTTTTCAGCCTGTTCTACAGATGGATTAATGATGAATTCTCCATCGATGCGGCCTACGCTGACTCCCGCAATTGGTCCGCCAAATGGAATATCTGACACAGAAAGGGCTAATGATGATCCGAACATTGCAGCCATTTCTGATGAGCAATTTTGATCCACACTCATCACCATGCTTACAACCTGTACATCATTTCTGAAACCATCAGCGAATAATGGACGAATTGGCCTGTCAATTAAACGGCTTGCCAAAATCGCTTTTTCACTTGGACGGCCCTCTCTCTTAATAAAACCGCCAGGAATTTTTCCGACAGCATATAGTCGTTCTTCATAGTTAACTGTCAGCGGAAAGAAATCCAGATTTTTCGGTTCTTTTGATGCTGTAGCTGTACTTAAAACTACAGTATCACCATAGCGCACTAAAACTGCACCGTTAGCCTGTTTAGCCAGCTGGCCAATCTCTACGGTCAATTTGCGCCCAGCCCAATCAAGGCTGTAGACATGTTTATCTTGTCCCATAATTGTACCCCTCTCTGCATTCACTTAAGGACAGGCTTCTTTTCCGCCTGATCCGTTTAATTTTTCATTATCCTGCATATTCAACATGCATTCCTGCGATAACAGAAGCAGAAGCTAATGAGCCTTGCCTGTTAGCAGTCCAGTTTTATATAAAAGCATGAAATGCTCATTAATCATAATAAAATTAGGCATTCTATAGTATGCACAATTTTCCCGTCTGCTAAAATAGAATAAGTTATGTATGTACATGATCAGGAAGAAAATTCAAGTTTTTAAAGCTAATAAAAAAGCGGGAAAAAATCCCGCTTCTGTTGATTATCGACGTAAGCCAAGCTTATTGATTAACTCACGGTAACGTGCAACGTCTTTGTTGCGAAGGTAAGTTAATAGGTTACGGCGCTTACCAACCATTTTCAAAAGACCGCGACGTGAATGGTGGTCTTTCTTGTGAGTACGTAAATGGTCGTTCAAATTGTTGATTTCTTCAGTAAGGACAGCGATTTGAACTTCTGGAGATCCAGTGTCGCTTTCATGAGTTTTGAACTCATTGATTAGCTCATTTTTACGTTCTTTAGTGATTGCCATCCGGTTCACCTCCTAAATTTTCAATCCCCTGTTACTGAGCAAGCGTCGGTGACTCGACTTGCCAAGCAAAGGTTCATTTGGTACGTTACTTAGAATACAACTTTTTATGACAAAAAGCAAGGCTAAACCCTGTTTTTCTCAAAATATTGCTCAGTCTGCTGTTTATCCTTTTCAATCTGGGCAATCAACTCCTGAATGCCGGCAAATTTCCTTTCGCTTCTAAGGCGATTATGCCATTCAACTGTAACCTTTCTGCCATAAATATCTGAAGAGAAATCAAAAATATGCACCTCAACAGATGGCCTGTCCCCTTTTTCCTGATTAAAAGTAGGTTTGTAGCCAACATTGCAGACACCTTCATACCAGCTGCCATCTACTTCTAGTCTTACAGCATATACGCCAGGCGGCGGGATGATACTGTCTTCAGAAACGTCCACATTCGCTGTGGGAAATCCAATTGTACGACCTCTCTTATCACCATGGATAACGATTCCGGATGTTCTATAAAATCTTCCTAAAAGGCCTGGCAGCTCAGCAGTTTTCCCTTCACGGATATATTTTCTTACTCGCGTAGAGCTGATTTTTTCGTCTTCTTTTGCCAGTTTTGCAACTACTGAATAATCAAATTGATCCCTCGAATGGAACAGCAAAGTTTCCATTGTGCCGCGTCCCATCCGTCCATAGGAATAATCAAAGCCTGCCACCACATGCTTGGCATTAAGACCAATTAGGTATTGGTCCACAAACTCCTGAGGCAGAAGATTAGCAAATTCCCGTGTAAAATTGATAATAAACAAATAATCTATACCGAGATCAGCCATTATTGCAATTTTATCCTCAAGGGGTGTAATATACTCCACATGCTGAATGCTTTTTCCCAAAACAACCGAGGGATGCGGATCGAATGTCATGACAGCACTTTTTAATCCTTTTTGTTCAGCTATTGACTTTGCTTCACGGATCACTTTCTGGTGACCCAGATGAACTCCATCAAAATATCCAAGTGCTATTGCCAATTCAGGCATTTCGTTACTATCCATTCGATGGGGATGATGTATATGAATAACTTCCATATTAATATTTCACCTTTTCTCTGGACCTATATAAATGTGCAGCTTTTAACAAGTTCCTTATTGATCATTCCTTAACACCTTTACTGGCTTCATTAACCCTGATTTGCTGGGGTGATGCTCATAAATTGCCAGAACAAGACCCTCTTTTTCCTCTACTGCGATTGGGCCTTTAGTGTCAAGCAATTGATCTGGAATAGTTAATACAGCCCCATTTTTAACTTTCTCTGCTACTTTATCACTTATTTGAAATTTCGGCAAATGAGAAAGCGCTGCTTCCATAGGCCGAAGAACTTCGGCCATTGTCCCCTTCTCAGCTCTTTCTTCTATTTCTTCAAATGTCAGGCAATCCTCAAGTGTCAGTGAGGCCGACTGGATCCTTATCAGGTCAGACATATGGGCGGGGTATCCCAACTCATATCCAATCATGACAGCAAGCGTACGGATGTATGTACCTTTGCTGCAGGCTACACGGAAACGGAAGGTAATATTCTCACCCTCGAACATCTCTCTGTCATCGAGAAGCTCGATTGAATAGATTGTGACTTTCCGGGTCGGCCGTTCCACCTCTATTCCCTGCCTTGCATATTCATAGAGGCGCTTCCCATTTACCTTTACTGCTGAATACAGGGGAGGAGTCTGTGTAATTTCCCCAGTCAGGCTTTGAAGTACTTTCATTACTTGTTTTCTGGAAATAGGTTCTGAAACATCTTTTCTCTGCACGACGTCACCTGAGGCATCTTCTGTTGTCGTAGAGTAGCCGATTGTGACTTCTCCCTCATATGACTTCCCTGCATCTGTTATATATTCAGCCACCTTTGTTGCCCTCCCAAGGCAGATAGGAAGTACTCCTGTCACATCTGGGTCCAGTGTTCCGGTATGTCCGATTTTTTTCATTCGCAAAATCTTCCGAAGCCTGAAAACACAATCATGGGATGTCATACCCTTAGGTTTAAAAAGCGGCAAAATTCCTTCCATATTATGTACCACCTTGTCTGTTTGTGTTTAGAAAAAAATGGATAGACACAATGTCTATCCATTCCATTATTCTTCTTCTTTGGAGCTTTCCTCATCTTTGGAACGGTCTTCGTCCTGAATTTGATGTAGCAATGATTCAATACGGTTGCCGTAGTCGATTGATTCATCAAACTCGAATAGAATTTCCGGTGTTTTCCGCAGCCGGATTCGCTGACCGATTTCAGATCGGATAAAGCCTTTTGCTTTAGCCAGCCCGCGAAGCGTATTTTCCCTCTGTTCCTCATCACCCAGAACGGAGATAAACACGGTTGCCTGCTGGAGATCCCCGGTAACTTGAACATCAGTGACTGTTACAAAACCAACCCGCGGGTCTTTGATTTTTCGACTGATGATTTCGCCCAGTTCTTTTTTCATCTGTTCTCCAACTCGATTTGCTCTAAGGCTCATTCTATTTCACCTCTTCTTAAAGCCACTCTAAATCTGTAATTGTCCGTTCAATTTCCGGGAACGAATCAATCAATTTCAGCGCATTTTGCAGCTCGTGCTCAGTTGAAACCTGGGTGGACGAAACGGCCACAATGGCAATTTTAGTCCGCTGCCATAGGTCCTGGTAGTCCACCTCAGATACAGAAACATTGTATCTTTGTTTCAGCCGGGTTAGAATACGCTGCAAAACAGCCCGTTTTTCTTTCAAAGAATGTGTGTCATAAATGATACATTCACAGGCAGCGAGCCCAATTATCATTAACGTTCCACTTCTTCCATAATATATGCTTCGATTACGTCGCCTTCTTTAACGTCATTGAAGTTTTTGATGGTAATACCGCACTCATAGCCTTGGGCTACTTCTTTAGCGTCATCTTTGAATCGCTTAAGAGCGTCAACTTCGCCTTCAAAAATTACAACTCCGTCGCGGATTAAACGCACGCCGCTGTCACGGGTGATTTTTCCGTCCGTAACATAAGAACCTGCAATGGTACCGATTTTGGAAACTTTGAATGTCTGGCGCACTTCAGCCTGCCCGATAATTTTCTCCTGGAACTCAGGATCAAGCATACCCTGCATCGCCAATTCAATTTCCTCGATTACTTTGTAGATGATGCGGTGCAGACGGATGTCAACATTTTCTGCATCTGCTGCACGTTTCGCGTTATTGTCAGGACGTACATTAAATCCAATCACAATAGCATTGAAAGCAGCAGCTAAAGTGATGTCAGACTCGTTAATGGCACCTACACCTGTATGAAGAATACGTACATTAACACCTTCTACATCAATTTTATGAAGAGCAGCAGTTAATGCTTCCGCTGAACCTTGAACGTCCGCTTTCACAACGATGTTTAAGTCTTTCATTTCCCCCTGTTTCATATGCTCAAACAAGTTATCCAGACTTACACGGGTTTTTTCATTTCTTTGAGCCTGCAATGCCTGCTGTGCTCGAGCTTCACCAATCTGGCGTGCTGTCTTTTCATCATCAAGAACAGCGAAGCGGTCACCTGCTTGAGGAACATCGTTAAGTCCTGTAATTTCAACTGGTGTAGATGGTCCTGCATTTTTCACACGGCGGCCAAGATCGTTAACCATTGCACGAACACGTCCAAATGTATTACCGACAACAATTGGATCTCCTACCTTCAATGTACCGTTTTGCACTAGTAGGGTTGCCACTGAACCTCGCCCTTTGTCAAGCTGTGCTTCGATAACCGTACCAACGGCATTGCGGTTAGGATTTGCTTTGTATTCTTCCACTTCACCTACAAGAAGAATCATTTCAAGCAGCTCATCAATTCCTTCGCCTTTAATAGCTGAGATAGGAACAAATATAGTGTCTCCGCCCCATGCCTCTGGAACCAGTCCATGTTCAGTCAATTCTTGCATTACACGGTCAGGATTTGCTGCTTCCTTATCCATTTTGTTTACCGCCACAATAATCGGAACTTCTGCTGCTTTTGCATGGTTGATCGCTTCAACCGTTTGCGGCATAACACCATCATCTGCTGCAACAACAAGAATTGTAATATCTGTGATACTCGCTCCACGGGCACGCATAGTCGTAAACGCTGCGTGACCTGGAGTATCAAGGAATGTAATCTTTTTGCCGTTTTCTTCAACTTGATAAGCTCCGATATGCTGTGTGATTCCACCAGCCTCACCAGCTGTTACTTTCGTGTTGCGGATGGAGTCAAGCAATGTTGTTTTACCATGGTCAACGTGTCCCATGATGGTTACAACAGATGGGCGTTCCACTAGTTCGGCATTTTCATCCTCTGCGAAGTATACTTCAAGATCGGTTGTATCAATTAATACCTCTTCTTCTACTTCTACACCATATTCCCCAGCGATCAGCTCAATGGCATCTTTGTCAAGGTCCTGGTTAATGGTTGCCATAACACCAAGCATAAATAACTTTTTAATGATTTCAGATGGCTCGCGGTGAAGCTTCTTTGCCAATTCTGCTACAGTCAGTGATTCGCTGAAAGTAATTTTTGAAGGCAGTTCCTTCACTTTTTTAGGAGCTGGAGCCACATGCGTCTGCTGCTGTCTGCCTTTGTTGTTTTTATTCTTATTGTTGTTGCGGTTATTGTTATTGTTTCTATTGTTATTGTTTCTGTTGGCATTATTTCCCCTATTATTGCCGGAGAAGTTTTTGCCGGCCTGGCTTCCCTGCCCCTGGCTTCTGTTTTCACCAGGTCTATTCTGAGGCTTACTTTTCGCAGCTGCCGAATTGCCAGCATTAGAATTTGAAGCCGGTTTTTGATTTCCCTGAGGCCTCTGCTGGTTTTGAGAGCTGCTCTGGTTTTGAGCCTGGCTGCCATTCTTGATAAAAATACCGTCAAGCTTTTGGACTGCCGCCGGCTCAATCGTAGTCATATGATTTGAAACCTCAATATTCATGTCTTTTAATTTTGTAATAACATCCTTGCTTGAAATGTTATGTTTTTTCGCATATTCATATACGCGCATTTTACTCATACTTTCACCCCCGCTAGTATTAATCGAGCAACGTTAACAGCTTTTTTGCAAATCCGGCATCTAACACTGCCACTACAACGCGGGCTTCCTTCCCTATAGCCTTGCCGAGTATTTCCCGATTTTGAATCAGCTTATAAGGAACCCCATATGATTTACATTTATCTGTAACTTTTTTTGCCGTATTTGCGGATGCATCTGCAGACAGCAAAACAAGCTTTGCTTTGCCGTTTCTAATCTCTTTAACAGCAAGCTCTTCTCCCGAAGTAATTTTCCGTGCCCGATTGGCTAAGCCAAGCAATGACATCCATTGATTTGAGTTCATTTGGATTGCCGTTTCTCCTTCTCTATTAACTCCAAGAGTTCTTCATAGATAGCATCATCTATGGAAACTTCTAAATGATTGGCTAAGATATTCTTTTTCTTTGCTAACAAAACTGCTTCCTTTTCTTTGGAAAGATAAGCCCCGCGCCCTGATTTTTTTCCGGTAGGGTCAACAGATACTTCGCCGTCTTTGGAGCGAACGATGCGAACGAGTTCTTTTTTCGGCCTCATTTCACCGGTAGCGACACATTTTCGCAAAGGAACTTTTTTACGATTGTTCACGATCATTCACCTCTTCCCTATTCTTTTTCCTCTAAAAGCTCATCATTAAATTCGAAGTCTGCATCATTTTCGTATTCTTCGTTTTCATAATCATCATTATCAAAGTTCAACAGTTTTTCATCCCTCGGATAAATTCCGGCTTCACGGGCATCTGTTTCTGATTTGATATCTATTTTCCAGCCTGTAAGCTTTGCTGCAAGCCTCGCATTCTGACCGCGTTTTCCGATTGCCAGTGAAAGCTGATAATCAGGAACTACAACAGTTGTTGCTTTGTCTTCTTCATTTACGATTACGTCAAGCACTTTTGAAGGACTTAGTGCATTTGCAACGAATACGACCGGATCTGAAGACCATTTTACAATATCAATTTTTTCGCCCTTCAGCTCATTGACTATCGCCTGTACACGTGTGCCCTTAGGACCTACACATGAACCTACCGGATCAACTTCTTCATTGTCTGAATGAACCGAAATCTTGGAACGGTCTCCTGCCTCACGTGCAACAGATTTAATTTCTACAGTTCCATCATAGATTTCAGGAACTTCAATTTCAAATAATCTCTTCAGAAGGCCAGGATGGGTTCTGCTAACAAAAATTTGTGGTCCTTTTGTAGTCTTTTCTACTTTTGTAATAAAAACTTTAATCCGGTCATGGGGCTGATAACGCTCATTTGGCATTTGTTCGTTCGCCGGAAGGATCGCTTCAATCTTTCCAAGGCTCACATAGATGAACTTAGGATCTGTACGCTGAACAATTCCCGTCATGATATCTTCTTCACGGTCGATAAATTCAGAATATATGATGCCTCTCTCCGCTTCACGGACACGCTGGGTAACAACCTGTTTCGCTGTCTGGGCAGCAATGCGGCCAAAATCCTTAGGTGTTACTTCCATTTCAACGACATCTTCCACCTGGTAGTTCGGATTGATTTTTTGAGCATCCTCAACAGAGATCTCAAGACGCGGATCAAATACTTCATCCACTACTTCTTTGCGGGCAAAGACTCTCATCGTTCCGTTCCCTAGGTTTAAATCAATGCGCACATTTTGTGCCTGGTTAAAGTTTCTGCGATAGGCTGACACCAATGCTGCTTCAATGGCTTCGATAATCACATCGCGAGAAATGCCTTTTTCTTTCTCAAGCAATGTCAGAGCATCCAAAAGTTCACTGCTCATGAGATTTATATCCCCCTTTATTTCTCTTATAAAAATAATCAACTCTAAAGCAGCAATTTGCTTTTCTGAAAGACAAGTATTGATTTTTGACATCAATACACGTACAGCTAAAAGCCGCCTATCCCCTTTAAGGTGAGACACCAGATGGGGCTCATGCCGACGCTGCCACAGGCTATGAAATTCTCAGACTGCGTTCCATCACCGGCAAGGCGCCTCCGCTTTTCTTAATAAGCAAGCCCGCAATCAGCCGGTATTAAAAAACAACGGCTAAACGGGCATTCGCTACCTTCTCATAAGGAATTTCAATATTTTTCTTCCTTGTTTTAATTTTGACTTCCACCGTAACGGTTTCGCCGTCAAATTGGGTTAACACACCTTCGAACGTTTTTTCGCCGTCAATTGGCTCGTAAGTTTTAATAAAAACATTCTTGCCGACTGCTTTTACAAAATCACTGTCTTTTTTAAGAGGGCGTTCAGCTCCCGGCGATGAAACTTCCAAGAAATAGTTGTATGGAATCGGATCTTCAGCATCAAGCTTTTCGCTTAGTCTTTCACTGACCATTCCGCATTCCTCGATATCAACACCAGTTTCTTTATCAATAAATACGCGAAGGAACCAGTCTTTCCCTTCTTTAACATATTCAATGTCGACTAATTCTAAATTAAGTTCATCCACAATAGGGGTGACCAGTTGTTCCACCGTTTCAGTCACTTTGCTCATTCATATCCCTCCTTTTTACTGAATTCTAAAGCGTGTTTTCCATTCAATCAATTAGATATTGGCTCTGCTAAACTTTAATTAACATATAGTTTTAACATAGATCCGATCTAAGGAAAAAACCGTACACAACACGAAAGAGTGGGTTGCCCCACTCTTCCTTTTGCGAGAGTTATTCTTAGTATTTCCAATAAAACTATACCATAACCAATTTTTTTATGCAAATGGAATAGCTGTCAGCAGAAGGGTTTGGACCCTTTGCTGGTCTTTTTTTTAGAATAGGGACAGCTGATTTTGTTCCGGAAGGGATTCCAGGCAGCCATGATTATCGAGATACTCGATTATCGTCTTAGATACTTTTCCGCGCTGCTGCAGGTCTTCCTTCGATAGGAATTCCCCTTCTTCTCTTGCTTTAACTATATTGAATGCTGCGTTTGTACCCAGACCCGGAATGGAATTAAACGGCGGGATCAAAGAATTGCCTTCAATGATAAACTCACTTGCACTTGAGCGGTACAAGTCCACCTTCTGGAAGTTAAAGCCCCTTTCGTTCATTTCCAATGCCAGTTCCATTACAGTTAAAAGATTCTTTTCTTTCGTTGAAGCTTCAAGTCCCTTTGCATTGATTTCTTCGATTCGAGCACGTATTGCCTGTGATCCTTTAACCATTGCATCCACGTCAAAGTCCTCTGCGCGGACAGTAAAATATGCTGCATAGTAAAGGAGCGGATGGTGCACTTTGAAGTACGCAATCCGGACAGCCATTAATACATAAGCAGCCGCATGGGCTTTGGGGAACATGTATTTAATCTTTTTACAGGAATCAATATACCATTCAGGGACCTCGTTCTTTCTCATTTCGGCTTCCATCTCATCGCTCAGGCCTTTACCCTTACGGACAGATTCCATTATTTTGAAAGCAAAAGCAGGTTCGAGGCCCTGATAAATTAAATAAACCATTATATCATCACGGCAGCCGATTACTTCGCTAAGATTACAAATGTTATTATGAATTAATTCCTGGGCATTTCCGAGCCAGACATCCGTACCATGAGAAAGGCCGGAAATCTGAACAAGTTCTGAGAAAGTGGTCGGCTTGGTATCTTCGAGCATCTGGCGGACAAATCGCGTACCAAATTCGGGAATGCCAAGCGTTCCTGTTTTACACATGATTTGGTCTTCGGTCACACCAAGTGATTCAGGCCCGCTGAAAATTTTCATTACTTCCGGATCATCTGTGGGAATAGTTTTTGGGTCAATTCCGCTCAGGTCCTGAAGCATCCTTATAACGGTTGGATCATCGTGACCCAGTATATCAAGTTTTAACAGATTATCGTGAATAGAATGGAAGTCAAAATGGGTTGTTTTCCATTCCGATGTCCTGTCATCTGCAGGGAACTGAATTGGCGAAAAGTCGTAAATATCCATGTAATCCGGCACAACAATGATACCGCCCGGATGCTGTCCGGTAGTTCGCTTTACCCCTGTACATCCGGAAGCCAGCCTGTCAATTTCCGCACCTCTTATTTGCAGATTATTATCGTTCTGATACGCTTTGACGTAGCCATAAGCCGTTTTATCGGCAACAGTACCGATTGTTCCTGCGCGATATACATAATCCTCGCCGAATAGCACCTTTGTATAGTTATGGGCTCTAGGCTGGTATTCACCAGAGAAATTCAAGTCAATATCGGGAACCTTATCCCCCTTAAAACCAAGGAACGTTTCGAACGGAATATCATGTCCATCTTTTTTATATTTAGCTCCGCAGCCAGGACAATTTTTATCAGGCAAGTCAAAGCCGGAGCCCACTGACCCATCATTGAAAAACTCAGATGTTTTGCATTCAGGGCAAACGTAATGCGGCGGCAGCGGGTTTACCTCCGTGATCTCGGTCATCGTCGCAACAAATGATGAGCCGACAGAACCACGGGAACCAACCAGATAGCCGTCATCCAATGATTTTTTTACCAGCTTATGAGAAATCAGATAGATAACCGCGAAACCATGTCCAATAATACTTTTAAGTTCTTTTTCTAAGCGTGCTTCCACGATCTCAGGAAGTGGATCACCATAAATCTTTCTTGCCATTCCGTAACTCATGCTGCGCATCTCTTCATCTGCGCCTTCGATTTTTGGCGTATACAAATCATCTTTTATCGGCTTTATTTCTTCAACCATATCAGCAATTTTGTTCGTATTCTCAACAACAATTTCCTTCGCTTTTTCTTTGCCCAGAAATGAAAAAGCGTCAAGCATTTCATTGGTAGTCCTGAAATGAACATCCGGAAGCTGATGGCGATTCAGCGGATTCGCTCCGCCCTGTGAATTAACAAGGATTTTCCGATAGATTTTATCATTTGGATTCAGGTAATGGACATTGCCTGTCGCGACTACCGGCAAGCCAAGCTTGTCCCCCAGCTTTACAATATTGCTGATAATTTCTTCCAGCGCTTTTTCATCTCTTACAAGTTCAAGCTCTAAAAGGTGTGCATAAACGGCTTTTGGATGCACTTCAAGATAATCATAGAATTGTGCTGTATCTTCTACTTCATCTGGAGATTTCTGCATCATGCCTTCAAAAACTTCCCCTTTATCACATCCGGAACCTACCAGTATTCCTTCGCGATGTTTTTGAAGAACTGACCTGGGAATCCGCGGCACTCTGTAAAAGTATTCCATATGAGAGATGGATACGAGTTTAAAAAGATTTTTCAGACCGGCTTCCGTTTGTGCCAGCAGGGTGCAATGGGCCGGCCTTGCACGCTGATAAGCATTTCCCTGACCCATATTATCATTGAATTGATCATGATATTCGATCCCTTTTCCCTCTGCGCCTTTTAGCATCTTAAGAAGCAGATAGCCTGTTGCTTCCGCATCGTATATAGCACGGTGATGCTGGGTGAGTTCTACATCGAATTTCTTGGCAAGGGTATTCAGACGGTGGTTTTTCATGTCGGGAAATAAAAAACGTGCGAGTTCAAGAGTATCTATTACAGGATTAGGCGCTTTTCCAATACCGATCTTTTTATAGCCCACATTCAAAAAGCCCATGTCGAAAGAAGCATTATGAGCTACTAAAATAGCATCTCCTGTCCATTCATGAAATTTCTTCAGAACATCTTCCACTTCCGGTGCATTTTCCACCAAATCATCAGTTATTCCAGTCAGATTAATGGTAGTTGCGGATAAAGGGTGATGAGGGTTTGCAAATGATTCAAATCGGTCAATGATTTCGCCATCATGAATTTTAACTGCTGCAAGTTCAATAATCGTATCATATACAGCTGATAAGCCGGTTGTTTCAACATCAAATACAACAAAGGTGTCATCAGCAAGCTTGCGATGCGCATCATTATATGCAATCGGCACACCATCATCTACAAGGTTTGCTTCAATTCCATACAAAATCTTAATATCATTCTTTTTCCCGGCACCATAGGCTTCAGGGAATGATTGGGCAACAGCATGGTCTGTAATGGCGACTGCTTTATGGCCCCATTTCTTCGCCTGGGAAACCAGTGCACTGACTGATGAAACTGCATCCATTTGACTCATTGGTGTATGAAGATGCAGTTCAACCCTTTTTTCGTCAGCAGGCGATGTATCCTGCCTTTGAATTGGTTTGATTTCATTAATATCGTTGCCGATCATAACCAGGTCACGGACAAAAGTATCGTTCTGAATGCTTCCTCGGACCTTTAGCCACATTCCTTTTTGAATATGCTGGTATAGAGCGGCATCCTCTTTATCACGGGAGAACATTTTTACCAGGATGGAGCTGGTATAATCCGTAATTTTAAAAGTTAATAGTGTCCGGCCGCTGCGGAGCTCTCTTGTTTCAGCAGCAAACACGTAGCCCTCAATAGCTACTCGGCGCTCTTCATCTATAATATCAATCAATTTGCGGTAATCTGCATCGTCCTTAATGGTAAGACCGATTGTTAGCGGCCCCTGTGGTGCAGTGTGATCTGCAGATTCAGCTTCCGCTTCTTTCTTCTGCATCTCGATTGCTGCCTGGAGACCACGCTCTTGATCTTCTTTGCGTTTGGCTTCCATAAATTTTTCATATTCTTCATTGGAACCATCAGCGGCTACTTCAGTGTCCACTGTTAGGGCAGGAAAGCCAAAAACTTGGAAAACATCTGAAATAATGCCGGCATATTTTTTCTTAATAGATAATCCTTCTAAATCATTACGGACTTTAATGATAAGTTTGTTGCCCTGTACAGAAGGAACCTGTTCATTCAGTAGCTTTAAAAGCGGCGGTGCCATTCCATCCATTTCTTTAATGCAGTTATGCCAGTATTCAAGTACAAGCTGTTCAGTAAAATCTTGATTTCTCACAGAGATGCTATATGAAACTTCTGCGATGTGGGAAAATGTCTTTTCAAGCTGATTTGTGAAACGGCTATATACACTGCAGGGCATTATCTTTGGAAAAGCAAAATAAAAGTGCCATTTCCGTGACTGTCTTTCGACTATGACCCTTTCGATCTGGGCATCATGAAAGTGCTGAACAAAGGCATCCTCAGTTAGCTGCATCTGCTGGAGCAAGAGCTGAAATTTAGAAGGTTCGCTCATCTTTCTCTCTCCCATCCATTAATCTTGGTTTCTATTTTTAAGTTAAATTTTATGTGCAATAAAAAACAGACGGACTTAATTATAACATATCGCTTCATGTAGTGATTGAAAAAACGGATTCCATTTTGGAACCCGTTTTTTCGTCTGACTTAGAGGATCATACACATTTTTTATGCAGTAATCCTGGATTCACTTTTTACAGGAAAAATCTCTGAATATCGTTCCAAGTGACCACCAGCATTAATAGCATTAATAGAGCAAAACCAATAAAATGGACCATTCCTTCTTTGTGACGGTCAATTGGCTTTCCTCTTACAGCCTCAACTGCAAAGAACATTAATCTTCCGCCATCAAGCGCAGGAATTGGAAGCAGGTTCATTATTCCAAGATTAATACTTAGAATTCCTGCCCATTTCATCAGATAGTAAATACCGGATTTGGCCACAGTATCTGTTGAAACATAGATACCTACCGGACCTGATAATGCATCAATTGAAAACTGGCCCGTGATAAGTTTGCCAAGCATAACAAAAATTTCTTTCGTCCAGAAATAGGTTTCCTTGGCTCCGTAGGTAATTGCCTTTAATGGAGACTTTTCCATCGGGCTATAAACACCAATTATTCCTATTTTTTCACCTTCTACATCCTGAACCTTTGGTGTAACCGAAATGGTATGCTCCTGGCCGTTTCTTTCCACTAGAAATTCCAGTTCTTCACTTGGATTCTTTCTAATGATTTCCACTACATCTGACCAGCTTGATATCTCGGCTCCATCCACACTTTGAACTACATCGCCTTCCTTAAGGCCAGCTTCATATGCTGCACCATCAGGAGTCAGCTTGCCAAGGGCAGGTTCATTTGTTGGAATCCCCTGCAATAAGGCTATTAGTACAAAAACGATAAAAGCCAAAACAAAATTCATCATTGGGCCTGCAAAAATCGCCATTGTTCGCTGACCTAAGGTCTTTGATGCAAACTGACGGTCATACGGAGCAATGAGCGTTTCGGCACCATCCTCAACCAGTACAGCTGAACGGCTAATTTTAAAGTTTTGGATTGACTCATCCTCTTCGCCCTCAACATAACCTTTTATTATTAAGTCATGCTCTGTATCAGCATCTTCAACTTCAACAATTCTTGCATCAGGATATTTATCTTTGTTGTTTAAAATAATTTTGCTGACTTCCTCATTTTTATCAAGGATTAAGCCAATGCGATAGCCGGGCTTGATTTCCACCATTTCAGGATCTTCACCGGCCATACGTACAAACCCGCCGATTGGCAGAAGACGAATTGTGTATACTGTCTCAGCTTTTTTAAAGGAAAACACCTTTGGCCCGAATCCAATTGCAAATTCCCGGCAGAGTATTCCTGCTCTTTTTGCAAATATTAAATGTCCGAGTTCATGAAAAAATACCAGTGCCCCGAAAATAATAATAAAGGCTATTACTGTACTCAAGTTTTAACCACCTTTTTTTTAGAGGTTGCTCAAATGCCGCTGGTAAGTGCATAAAGTTAGGCACTTTCGTCTAAATTGTTTTTTCGCTTGTCAATGCCGTCTGTTGCTTGCAGCGAAGGGATGCTCGCTGTAATCAGCTCAATAAATATAATTCAAATAGCAGCAAACTTTGCGAAAACAGCCTAAAGTTAAATTCTGTTACACACTCTTCAGCACTTGAACACGAGCTTATAAAAGCGAGCTGACATATTTTCTCGTTTCCAAATCTGTTTCCTTAATTTCATTCAGACTTGGATTTGAGATAATATCATGGCTGTCCAGTGCTCTTTCGATGAAATCTTCTATTTGCAGGAATGTTATCTTTCCATCCAGGAATGCAGCAACAGCAGCTTCATTCGCTGCATTTAATACGGCTGGCATTGAACCGCCAGCTTTTCCAGCTTCATAGGCAAATTTCAGGCAGCGAAAACGATTAAAATCCATTTCTGTAAAATGCAGCTTGCCAATCTCAGCAAGATTCAGCCGTTTTGCTGTCCGCAGCGGAAGCCTGTCAGGATATGTTAAAGCATATTGTATAGGCACTCTCATATCAGGCGTGCCTAGCTGTGCGATTACACTGCTGTCATGATATTCCACCATGGAATGGATAATGCTTTCTTTATGAAGAAGGACATCTATTTTACTGTAATCAATGGAGAAAAGCCAATGCGCTTCAATAACTTCAAGTCCCTTATTCATCATAGTGGCAGAATCGATGGTGATCTTTGCTCCCATTGACCAATTCGGATGATTAAGCGCCTCTTCAACAGTCACATTCTCCAGTTCCTTGCGGGAGCGGTCTCTGAAACTGCCTCCCGAAGCTGTTAAAATGAGCCTTTCAATATTTTTTTCTTTTTCCCCCTGGAGGGATTGAAAAATTGCAGAGTGTTCACTGTCTACAGGCAGGAGAGCTACACCATTTCGCTTTGCTGCTTCCATGACCAGATGGCCGGCCGTTACAAGCGTTTCCTTATTCGCGATGGCAATTGTTTTCTTTTCCTCAATCGCCTGCATGGTGGGGTTAAGGCCAACACTGCCTAATACAGCATTAACCAGTACCTCTGATTTTTCGTAAACAGCGACTTCCACCAAACCATCATGTCCATATGTAAATGTTATGCCGGGAAACTCCGCTTTAAGAATATCTGCAGAACTTTTTTCTGTTAGTGAGACAAGTTCTGGCTGAAAGTCAGAGATAATCTTCCTGGCAAGATCTATATTCCTGCCGGCAGACATGGCTGCCAGCTTAAATTCCTCCGGGTGCTCCTTAATTATATCGAGAGTCTGCGTACCAATAGACCCTGTAGCCCCCATCAAACTGATATGTTTCATAGTCTCCTCCTAATAAGAAAAGCGGAAGCGCCTCGCTCACCCCTGAAAAGCACAAGTCAAGCATCAGTGAAAAGCGATCTTTGCCTTTCTGGAGCAACGGCTTATGTCTTTTGAGGCGGCAGACGCTGGAGCCTAACAATTATCTAGTGTCCAAAAGGTCCTGCTCTATACCTTTAAGTTTACAGCAGGTGAAAAAAGTGCAGCAATGGCAGGACGAATAACAAACTGTCAAAACGGTCCAGAATTCCCCCATGGCCAGGCAGAATATTTCCTGAGTCTTTTACATTATAATGACGCTTTAAGGCTGATTCCACTAAATCCCCTATTTGCCCAAACACGGACAGGATGGCTGTAATTACCAAAAGCCCCAGCAGAGATTCATCAATATCTGTAAAAATAATAAATAATACTGCAACCAGAAGCGCACAGGCTACACCGCCAAGTGAACCTTCGACAGTCTTATTTGGGCTGATTTCAGGCCAAAGCTTTTTCTTTCCCATAGCTTTTCCTATAAAATAGGCACCTGAATCTGTCGCCCATATAAGGAATAATGCAAAAAAGAGATAGGTCAGACCCTGGTCTGCGAAGCGGGTCTCCATAAAGTAGTAGAAACCAATGCCAACGTATAGAGTAGACATAATCGAAAAAGCCACATCATCAAATGTAAATTTATTTTTTGTAGCTACAGTATACGTTAAGAAAAGAAGCACCCCAAAGAGAGCTACCTCATTTTTTGTATAATTCAAGTCGTCCAGGACTGACTGATATTCTTTAGGCAGAAGGAAAACCCACAGTAAAAGTAAAGAAATAATACCTGATATCGAGAATAAACTTAAATTCCTCATTTTTAATAATTCATATAGTGCAATGGATGCCAGCAAGTATGCCAGGATAATGATTGGCATGCCCCCATAGATTATGACTGGCAGGAGGATTGCACCAAAAATAATTGCTGTGATAATACGCTGCTTCATTCAATAGTTCAACACCTTTATTGTACTCCTCCAAAACGCCTTTGGCGGCTTTGGAATACTTCGATTGCTTCAAGCATTTGCTCTTCATTGAAATCCGGCCATAATACATCCGTAAACCAGAATTCTGTGTATGCAAGCTGCCAAAGCATAAAATTGCTTAGTCTGATCTCACCGCTTGTGCGAATCAGCAGATCGGGATCCTTAAGCCCGCCCGTCATTAAGTAGGATGAAAATTTTTCTTCATTTAATTCATTTTCATCCATTATACCACTTTTGCAATCATTTAAGACATGCTTGACGGCTTCGAGTATCTCGGCTCTGCTTCCATAATTAAGTGCAAAGTTCAGCACCAGGCCGGTGTTATTTTTTGTCTCTTCCATCGCTTTGGAAACTGCTTTGCGCGTATGGGCAGGCAGGTGATCGAAATAACCAATCATTTTTACTTGTACATTCTCTTCTATCAGTTCTGGAAGGAAAGTTCCCAGAAATTCTTCTGGCAGCTTCATAAGAAAGTCCACTTCCATCTTAGGCCTTTTCCAATTCTCAGTTGAGAATGCGTATAAAGTTAGGGTCTTCACCCCAATATCACTTGCAAATCTGGTGATCTTTCGGACAACCTTCATTCCTTCATGGTGGCCGGCTACTCTTGGAAGCGCCCGCTTCTTTGCCCATCGGCCATTCCCATCCATAATGATGGCAACATGCTCAGGAATTTGCAATTCTTTTATTTTTTTAACTCTCTCTCGGAGATCGGAAGAACTGTTTTGGGACTTCCATAACTTCATTTTATCAAACATAAGTCTGCTCCTTTAAAATAGGTTAATCCTCCGATAAAAGACAAAGTGTGAAACTTCAATTAGCAAGGGACTTTTCCCGCTTATTGATAGTTGTGATTCAGTCATAGTATCTTTTAGAGATTATTCTAATGGTAAAATGATTGCCTCTTTCCGCATGATAATATCATACCAAAAATAATTAAATATATCTCTATAAAAGAGTATGTTGCCAGAAGTTAATTCAGGTCAGGAAATTGCCTTCATAGCATATTTCAGCAGAGTAAACGCCTAAACGCCTGATCAGATTATGTATGCTTTCCCAAAGAGTAAAAGAACCCCCTATTGATAGAGGGTTCTAACTATAGCATCAATTAGACTGCAAGGATTTCTTTTTCTTTTTCCTTTGTCAATTCGTCAATCTGGCTGATGTGGTCATCAGTAAGTTTTTGAATATCATCAGAAAAACCGCGAAGATCATCTTCAGTGATTTCTCCATTTTTCTCAAGTTTTTTCAGGTCATCATTGGCATCGCGACGAACATTTCGGATGGCTACTTTTGCTTCTTCTGATTCTTTTTTAACCACCTTAACAAGCTCTTTACGGCGTTCTTCTGTAAGCTGTGGAATAGCAAGTCTGATTACACTTCCGTCATTTGAGGGGTTTAAGCCGATATCAGATTTCAGGATGGCCTTTTCAATTTCGCCCAAAATTGATTTGTCATAAGGAGTTATGACTAAAAGGCGTGCTTCAGGAGCAGATACCCCGGCAAGCTGGTTAACAGGTGTCGGCGCACCATAGTAATCAACAGTGATGCGATCAAGCAAAGAAGCATTGGCTTTACCTGCACGGATGCTCGCAAGCTCTCTCGTATAAGCTGAAATTGCTTTAGTCATTCTTTCTTTTGCATCTGCAATAACTTGTTTTGGCATTATTTTTTCCCCCTAACGATTGTTCCGATTGTTTCACCCATTACGGCGCGATTAATATTGCCTTTTTCCATGATTGAAAAGACTATTAATGGAATATTGTTATCCATGCATAAAGAAGATGCTGTAGAATCCATTACAGCCAATCCTTCTTTCAATACATCAAGATAGGAAAGTTCATCATATTTTTTTGCGTTTTTATCAACGCGTGGATCAGCCGAATAGACGCCATCCACATTGTTTTTCGCCATAAGAATTACTTCTGCTTCAATTTCTGCTGCTCGCAATGCTGCTGTAGTATCAGTAGAGAAGTAAGGATTTCCGGTTCCTGCAGCAAAGATTACAACCCGCTTTTTCTCAAGATGGCGGATGGCTCTTCTGCGGATGTACGGTTCAGCAACCTGTCTCATCTCAATTGAGGTTTGAACCCTTGTCTCCACTCCAAGATTCTCAAGGCTATCCTGTAATGCCAATGAGTTCATGACGGTTGCAAGCATGCCCATATAGTCGGCGTTTGCTCTGTCCATACCCATTTCTTCTCCGATCTTACCCCTCCAGATGTTTCCGCCGCCGACAACAACAGCAACTTCAACACCTAGTTCAGCCAGATCCTTAACCTGTTCAGCAATTGATTTAATCACTGAAGGATTAATTCCGAAGCCTTGCTCTCCTGCTAAAGCTTCTCCACTTAATTTCAAGACCACGCGTTTGAATTTTGGGCTGCTCATAAGAACCTCCATATGTAGTATAAAAAGCTCATGCGCTTTAAAAGCGCTATTACTGGATTTACAATTTCATCTCATTCTTGAAAAACAGGGAACACAAAGTGTTCCCTGAGTCATAGCCTGATTAATACTATTCGAAATTACTTCTTAACTTGGCTCATTACTTCTTCAGCGAAATTGTCTTCACGCTTTTCGATGCCTTCTCCAACTTCATAGCGAACGAACTCACGGATTTTTCCGCCTTTAGATTCAACGAATTTGCCAACTTTTTGATCAGGATTTTTAACAAAAGCCTGGTCGTTTACGCAAACATCTTCGAAATACTTGCCAAGGCGGCCTTCAACCATCTTAGCAACGATGTTCTCTGGCTTGCCTTCATTAAGAGCTTGCTGAGTCAATACTTGGCGCTCGCGCTCTACTTCGTCCTGTGATACTTCATCACGGGATACATATTTAGGGTTTAGGGCAGCGATATGCATTGCCACATCTTTCGCTGCATTTTCGTCGGTTGTTCCTTCAAGAACTGTTAACACACCGATGCGGCCGCCCATATGAAGGTATGCACCAAATGCATCGCTGTCAGTTTTTGTTTTGATTTCGAATCGGCGAAGAGAAAGCTTTTCTCCGATTTTAGCAATCGCACTGTTAATGTGAGATTCTAAAGTAGCGCCGTTAGCCATTGTCTGGCCAGCTGCTTCTTCTACAGAAGCCGGCTTCGCTGAAAGTATATGCTCAGCGATTTCTTTAACAAGAGTTTGGAATCCTTCGTTTTTAGCAACGAAATCTGTTTCAGAGTTTACTTCAAGGATAACGGCTTCATTTCCGTTAACCTTTACAGTAGTAAGACCTTCCGCAGCGATACGGTCGCCTTTTTTAGCAGCTTTAGCGATTCCTTTTTCACGAAGGAAGTCGATTGCTTTATCCATATCACCTTCAGTTTCCTGAAGTGCTTTTTTGCAGTCCATCATGCCTGCGCCTGTTTTTTCACGTAGTTCTTTAACCATTTGAGCAGTAATTGCCATTATGAGATCCTCCTTAATGAGTTATGTAATAATATCTTTACCATTTATTGCTGTATAGAAAACTAAACTTTGCCTTTTCTTTAAAAAAAGGTGATAAAGGGTGCTCCCTCTTATCACCTTCTTTAAATCAAGAAAAAGCAATTTAGAGCTCTAAAGCTCCAGCGCCCAAGAGCGCTTCTGCTTTTCTATTAAGCAGTTGTAACTTCTTCACCTTGTTTAGCTTCAAGGATAGCATCTGCCATTTTGCCTGTTAACAATTTAACAGCACGGATAGCATCATCGTTTGCAGGGATAACAACATCAATTTCATCCGGATCACAGTTAGTATCAACGATACCAACGATAGGGATGTTTAATTTATGTGCTTCTGCAACAGCAATGCGCTCTTTGCGAGGGTCAATGATGAATAGAGCATCTGGAAGGCTCTTCATGTCTTTAATTCCGCCCAAGAATTTCTCTAAGCGCTCTTGCTCTTTCTTCAATTGAACAACTTCTTTTTTAGGAAGAACTTCGAAAGTTCCATCTTCAGACATTCTTTCAATATCCTTCAAACGAGAAATACGCTTTTGGATTGTTTCAAAGTTTGTTAAAGTACCGCCCAACCAGCGCTGGTTAACATAGTACATACCAGAACGGATAGCTTCTTCTTTAACAGAATCTTGTGCTTGTTTCTTAGTTCCTACGAAAAGGATTGTACCGCCGTTTCCAGCAAGCTCCTTAACGAAGTTGTAAGCTTCTTCTACCTTCTTAACAGTCTTTTGAAGGTCGATGATGTAGATGCCGTTACGCTCAGTGAAGATATATTTCTTCATCTTAGGGTTCCATCGGCGTGTTTGGTGTCCGAAGTGTACACCAGCTTCAAGCAATTGCTTCATTGAAATTACTGACATTTGTGTTTCCTCCTAATGGTTTTTATTTCCTCCGCCTATATCATTTTCAGCCGGCAACTGCATGTAAACAGCACCATCCGGCTAAATCCATAAGCGTGTGTATTAACACCATTTGTTAATATAGCATAAGTGCTTTTCACAATCAAGCTATTCTTGCTGATTTTGACGAAATTTAAGCAATAACTCAACTTCCGTCTTCCCTTTTCCTAGTTTTTTGGCAATATCCTCCGCGCTCATTCCCTTTTTATTCAGAATTAACACTTGATCATTTATTGATGGAGGAATCTCTTCCTTGTATGACTGGCTGCTATCTGTCGGTTTGACAGATTCAGCTTCTTCCAATAAGGATGATAAGCTTTCTTTTTCTATCAATTTTTCCTCAGGCACCCTCGAATTCTGTTTGTAGGCTTTAGTTGCCTGGTGGATGGACACTCTGGCTGCCCGCATTGTTTTCTCATCCGCTTTAGCTGTATCCTGATCCTTTTTCCTATCCATATGTACCGGAATACTTTTCTCATTTACAGAAGGATCGCTTTTTTCATTGATCTTCGAAAATTTGCTAATAAAATCATCGTTTTCTTCTTTCATTTGTATAAGGTAAGATGATATAACCTCTTCCATTTCAACAAGCACTTTTTCCTGTCTTTTCTCTGTATCCATTAATTTGTTCTGACGCATATAGAGCAGAATAATGGCTAATAAGGCCACAATATTTAATAGCATGCTTATCGCTAATAGAAAAGCTGTCATGATATCCCTCTATCCGGTGTAGTCAATAACCTTCCCTTTGTAAGGATGGTTCAGTTTGTCATTGCTGTCTTTTTTCCGGTCTTCTTTCCGATCATTTCCCTCGTTCTCTGTTTGTCCTCTGCTATCATCATTGCCAAGATTAACATTTTGTTTATTCTCCTGTTTTATCACAGTTATCCGCTGTTTTTCAGCATTTTCCTGTGCACTGTCGGCAGCTAGCCCGCTGATTGTCTGTCCTCTCTGCTGAAGCTGTTCCTGAATTTTACCCGCTTCGAACGTTCTTGGCAGTGCGACCTGCATTTCTAATGATTTCAGACTCATCCCGGATCACATCCTTAATAACGGCTCACTTCTTATTTCCCCTTTTGAACAATGGAACTTTAAAGATTTAACAGTTTTTCGAATCACTTTAGAAAACTTTCCAAAATGAATGGAAGTGTTGGGATAGAGCTGCCCATAAATAAGGATTGAAGCATTCATTTTTTCTTCCTTTTCTTTTTCCAATTCAGCCAAGTCTTCATTTATTTTGTGCAATTTATTCATCAAATGCGCTTTTGTAGCCCTTTGCTTGAGAATAATGGTTCTTTGTTCATCTGTCAGCTTTCCTGTTAGCCTTGCCATTTCTGTTAGTCTTCCTTCAATACTATCAAGCTTTTTGATTGTTTCCTGAAGCTGCGCTGTTTCATTTAATAGATTCATTTCAGCGCTATCCAAATGGGAGTCCATGCCGGCAAATAGCTCTGTCTTAGTAAATAAGTGATTGCCCAGTTCTTTTATCTCAATGTCAGAACCTGCCTGAAGCTTGCCTCCAATGACCAATGCGCCGCTGCACCTGATGGCTCCGCCAGCCTGAACATGGCTGTGCAGGATTGATTTTTGTATTATAACGTCCTGTTCTGCCTTCACATTTGCCTGATTTAGATAGGCTGCCTGAACAGACCCCCCTGATATAACTGAACCTTTATGACTGCCGGAAATTCCGCCAGTAATAAGCACGTTATTATCTGCCTGCAGAAATGAGCCTTCAACCAGACCGGCAACAATGATATCGCCCCCTGCCTTAATCTCATATCCTGCAGGAACATTCCCACGAATCACAACATTCCCGACAAAATCTATATTCCCAGTCTTCAGGTCAAGGTCCCCATTAACCTCAAACACCGGATTCACAGAAATGCTGTTCTTGGTGAAACTGACCTGGCCATCTAATAGCGAATAGTATTTGCCTCCATTTACAAATACATTTTTCCCTGCCCTTACCCTTAATGGCTTACCATTCTTTCCGGGTATCACCTTGCCAAAAATGTTTTTTCCGGAAGTTCCAGGAGTAGCAGGAATAACAGATGCAAGAAGCTGTCCCTGCGTAACAGAAGGAATCTGGAGAACATCTCTAAAATTAAATCCTTTTCTCCCTGTTCTCGGGTCAAAAGAGACTTCATTTAAGAGATATGCATCACCGCCATGGTCTGCAGGGATTCCCTTTGCTATTAGTGTGGGGTATTCCACTGAGAGCGGATCTTTGCAGATTCTCTGGATTATTTCTTCGCTCACACCAAAAGTGATTTTTTCGTCAGCAAGCAGTTTATGCAAGTCTTCAGGCTGGACGGCGCCATCCAATTCATCAAAATCTAACGGCTGTATCAATGCGGTTAAACCGCTGGCATCAACTAAAAGTTGAAAATGGTTTTCCATGCTGATTCCTTCCTTTGCAGAAAGTAATGGCAAAACTATATGGCTTTTTCCAGCAGCTGTCTCAGCTTAAATATTGACTTTGAATGGATCTGGGAAATGCGGGATGTTGACAGGCCCATTACTTCGCCAATTTCTGTAAGGGTTAATTCCTCTTTGTAAAATAAACTTAGTACAAGCTGCTCTTTTTCATTCAATTGTAAGATTTTTTCAGCCATTTCTTCCAAAATTTCATTCTTTAATACCTTTTCTTCCGGAATTATTGCTTTTTCATCCTTGATTGAATAACTCGAATCTTTTTCTTCTGAATCTGGCTGCTCATCAATTGAAAGGATGTTTGCGTAAAAGTGTTCGTTCATAACAGAATACACTTCGTCTTCCTGCATTCCTGTTTCTTCAGCAATTTCATGCACTGCTGCATTGCGCATCAGCCGCTGCTCCAGCTTCTCAATGGCAGCTTCAATTTTTTTCGCTTTATCCCTAGTACTTCGGGGGAGCCAGTCTTCCTTTCTTAATCCATCTAAAATTGCACCCCTTATTCGAAAGGAAGCATACGTATCAAATTTCAAATCTCTTGCAGGCTCGAACTTTTCCAGGGCATCGTATAAACCTATTAGTCCAAGACTTCGTATATCATCTCTTGAAACATTTTTCGGAAGGGCAGCGGATATCCGCTGAACATGATAGCTTACAAGAGGCAAATATTTTTTTACAAGAAAATTCCCCGCTTGAGCATCACGAGAGTCGACCCATTTAGCCCAGTATGTACTTTCTTCAGTTATCGTGTCTGCCATGGTCATCCCCCTCAAACGTTTCCATTTCTATTAATCACTGTTAGTATATCAAAATATTTCCTGTAAAAAATATTAACTTCATCCAATGTGCTCAGTTCTTATCCATAAAAATAAGGGGCATTGCCTTCGAGGAAATAGTTGGAGAGAGCAATAAATAAGCCGGAGTGAAAATCAGCTTTTATGCCTGGAAATTACTGCCCTGAAGCGTATGATTTTAAGCAGTTCTGTATAAAGCTGATTCATTTGTAACTGTTCCTGATTTAGGCAGGATCCTATATAACAACCTGGCCTTTATTAACTGTTCGAACCATCAATTCCCCTGTTTGCGGATTGAATTCTATTGTTCTGCCGCTATGGCCGCCAACATCTTCACCTAAAATAGCAATTCTCAGTGAAGATAATTCTTTTTTAACAGCTTCAACATTCCTTGGGCCAATCCTCATTAAATCACTCCCGGAGGAATATTGGAACATTTGAGCTCCGCCGGCAATCTTGGCATTTAACCGTGATGATTTGGCACCGCTTTGCAGCATAATTCTCACTAAGTCCCGGATTGCTGTATCAGCATATTTAGCTGAATTAAATCTTGCTCCCTTTGCCAAAGATGAATCCGGGAGCATTATATGTACCAGCCCGCCAATTTCTGCACTAAGATCATAAATCACCACACCGACACATGAACCAAGACCTGACGTCCTGATTAAACCGGGAGTCTTAACTATATTCATATCTGCTATGCCAACTTTTACAATTTCCAGAAGACTATTCATAATCCGGTACTCCCAATGCCTTAAAGATTATTTTAAATGATTCCGGATCAGGAAGCAGAAAGAAATGTCCATTAACAGCATCCGTTTTTTGCAGTTCATCATTTAAAGCTGTATCAATAACAATGGCGTAATCGCTCACCTGCGAAATTTCCAGAAGTCCAGTTCCGATAATTGCACCCACCATATCAATGCTAAGCATCGGCACTGAAGGAAAGAGTGATAGCTTAGTAAAATCCGATAATGAAGATAAATAGGATCCTGATAAAATGTTGCCAAGCTCCTGGAGTGCAGATAGAGTAATTTCATCATATGGCAGCTCATCTGCACAGAAAGGAATGTTTCCAGGCAATTCACGAATAAAAATTTCAGCCTGTGCAAGCGGCAGGACAAAAAACATGCTGCCAGGAGCGTCTCCTTCAATCCTTAGAAACACCCCTGCCACAACATTTTCCGGACCTCCGGCCATATCGATCATTTCGTCAAAAGAAACAATTTTCACATCCGGGACAGACATATCGATTTTTTTATTTAGCAGCGCTGATAATGCAGTAGCCGCATGACCCGCACCGATATTCCCGATTTCTTTTAAAATATCCAACTGCATGCCGGTGATATTTTTTTCTGAAAAATTCATCACGCTAATCCTTTTCCATCATGAGCAGACAATACTTCCGGGTTCAGGATTTTTTCCAAATCTATTAGTATAAATAACCGTTTCCCGATTTTTGTAACACCCTTGATGAAATCTGCCTCTTCTGAACCAATTACCTCAGGAGGGGGTTCAATTGATTCAGGAGCCACATCAATCACATCATTTGCAGAATCTACAATTAATCCGACTTCCATATCATTCAATACTGCAATGATGACTCGTGAATGCTCATTATATTCAGCCTCTTCAAGATTAAATCTGCTTCTGAGACTGATGATAGGTGTCACAACCCCCCGTAAATTGATCACTCCTTTAACAAAACCAGCTGTTCGCGGAACCCTGGTAATATGATCAACCTTTTCAATGGATCGCACTTGATTAACCGGAATCGCATATTCCTTATCCTTCAGCTGAAATACAATCAATTTTAAATCTGCGGCTGCTGTCTCACTCATCATGTCACTCCTCTTTAAAATTTATTATTTTATTAATGCATTGCAGTCCACTATTAGGGCAACCTGGCCATCTCCCAATATAGTTGCGCCGGAAATGGCAAACACGCTTGTTAAGTAGTTTCCAAGTGATTTTAGGACGACTTCCTGTTGTCCGATAAAGGAATCTACCACCAGCCCGGCCATCTTTTCCCCTTTTCTGACAATGACAACGGAAAGGAAATCATCTTCGTGATTGTCTGATGGCACATCAAAGATTTCCTTTAATGAAAGGAGCGGAACAACCTTGCCCCTGAAATCAATCACCTTTTGGTTATGTGCACTTAAGACGCCGTCTTTCCTGATAATGGCTGTTTCAATAATAGAAGATAGAGGAATTGCGTATTTTTCCTTCTCTATTTCGACGAGCATGACAGAAATAATAGATAAAGTTAATGGCAGCTGTATGGAGAAAATGGAACCCTGTCCAAATTTTGAATCAATAGAAACTGATCCTCCCAATGACTCAATTGTATTCTTGACTACGTCCAGCCCTACACCCCGTCCGGAAACATCAGATATTTTATCTGCAGTTGAAAATCCTGAGGCAAAAATAAGCTCATAGGCCTGCTTGTCCGTAAGTGCTGAAGCTGTTTGCTCTGTAATGATGCCATTTTTTAATGCTTTCTTTATAACCTTATCTTTGTTTATGCCTGCCCCATCATCCTCAATTTCAATGAAAACATGATTGCCGCTGTGATAAGCCTTTAAAATGACATTTCCTTCTTCACTTTTACCATTTGCTTTACGGACTTCTGGTGTTTCCACACCATGGTCTAATGCATTTCGGATTAAGTGAACAAGCGGATCCCCAATTTCATCTATAACCGTTCGGTCCAGTTCAGTATCTGCACCGACGATTTCGAGATTGATCTTTTTATTTAAATCTCTTGCTAATTGTCTTACCATTCTTGGAAAACGATTGAATACTGTTTCTATTGGCACCATGCGCATGTTCAGAATAATATTCTGCAGGTCTCCTGAGATCCTTGACATATGCTCAACCGTTTCATGAAGCTCCTGATTGTTTAGTTCCTTGGATATTTGTTCAAGTCTGCCTCTGTCAATCACCAATTCTTCAAACAGGTTCATAAGGATATCCAGTCTCTCAATATTCACTCTAATGGTTTTATTGCTGACTTGTTTTGATGCAGTCGCCTTCTTTTCCTCTTTTGGCATCTCTGAAACGCTATCTGCCTTATTATCTCCATCTGGCTGCAAAGCGTCCTCATCAGTCACAGCTTCCACTGAGCTGCAATCCCGTGTTGAAACCTGAAGCACATCTATTCTATCCACTTCTGAAACCTTCAAAAGTTTCTGACGGATAACATCTGGTTGCTCCCGGGTCACAATTGTTACAGAGAATTCCTGATCAAATTGCTCTTCTTCAAGCTGCTCGACAGAAGGAGTGGCTTTGATCACTTCTCCGCTTTTCTCAAGGACCTCAAAAATCATATAAACTCTGGCTGCTTTCAGCAGACAATCTGCCCGCAAAGCTATTGAAATTTCATAGGCATCAAAGCCCTGCTCCTTGGATTGCTGAATCACGGTCCACTCGAAATCATCATATGTACTCTTAACCTGTACCTCGGGTTCAGCAACAGCTGCAGCCGCTTCGGCTCTTGCTTGCGACTGTGCAGGGCTCTCCCCTTTTTCAATGAGAATTAATTTTTCAACAGATGTTGAAACATCCCTTTTGCCGTCTCCGCCTTGTGCAATTGATTGGACCATTGCTTCAAGATCATCAACAGCAAGAAAAACGACATCAAGAATTTCAGTATTTACCTTAATCTTCTGATTTCTGATTGCATCAAGAACATTTTCCATTTGATGAGTCAGATTCGCCAGATCTTCATACCCCATGGTGGCAGACATGCCTTTCAGCGTATGAGCTGACCTGAATATCTCATTAATTATTTTTATATCATCAGGATTTTTCTCTAATTCAAGAAGCTGTTCATTACATGATTGCAAATGTTCTTTGCTTTCTTCGATAAATACCTCTAAATATTGGTTCATCTCCATGTGCCTGCACCCCTCGGCTTTAAACAAATTTCAATATGGATTTTGCTATACGTTCAATTTTCTGCACATCATCTGCCAGGCCAGACTCAATCACTGCTCTTGGCATTCCAAATACAATTGATGATTCTTTTGATTCAGCAATAACTTTTACTTCACCGCTTTTTTTCATTGCCATTAAGCCATTTCTGCCATCTGCTCCCATTCCTGTCATTATGACAGCAATTTTTCTGACTCCTTTAATTTCACCTATAGACTCAAACATCACATCAACCGAAGGTCTGTGCCCGTTCCTCGGCGGTGATTCATCCAGATGAATAACAAGATCTCTTCCTGACCTTTCTGCAGTTACATGAAAGCCGCCAGGAGCAATATAGGCTGTACCGTTTTCAAGTATATCCCCTTCTTGGGCTTCCTTAACCGATAACGCCGATAACCCGTTAAGCCTGCTTGCCAGCGACTTTGTAAATCCGGCAGGCATATGCTGTACAATCAGAATTGGTGCATCCAGATTACCAGGAAGGTCAACAAGCACTTTTTGAAGCGCTCGGGGTCCTCCAGTGGAAGTTCCTACACAGATAAGCTGTTTGACATTGAGGTTTGATTCATCAGCAAAACGATTGGTCTGAATAGATTGGAATGGTTCTATTTTACTATAATTAAACTTTAGTTCGGCAGTTTTTTTCCCAATACTTGAAAAATCAGCCAGCACTTTAATATTCACTTTGCTTGCCTGCACAACTTTATCTGTTAATTCAGTTTTTATCTTATGCAGGTCAAGGGAGATTGGCCCAGATGGCTTCGCTATAAAATCTACTGCCCCATATTCCATAGCTGTAAAGGTGTTTTCAGCACCTTCCTTAGTTGTGCTTGAAAGCATCACTACAGGAACAGGCATAGTTTTCATAATTATTTTGAGAGCTTCCAGTCCGTTTAGGACAGGCATTTCAACATCCAAGGTTACTGCATCAGGATTTAATTCCTTAATCTTCCTTAAGCCCTCTTCACCGTTTCTCGCTGTCCCAATAACTCGAATTCTTTCATCTTGAGACAGGAGATCCGCAATCAGTTTCCTCATAAAGGCTGAATCATCTATTACAAGCACTTTAACAATGTTCATGCTGATTCACCCCCTATTAAAAAGAAATTTTTTAAGCTTTGAAATAAATTGGGAAGGATAGTGTTCACCAGCTTGCACGCCAGGCCTGCCGCCTGCTTTCTCAGCCATAGTCCGAATCGCTCTTGAAGCAGCTGAATTTCCCTGAAAAATAATGAAAGGGATTTGCCGTTTTACAGCCCGCTGTATGCTGCAATCATCCGGAATAATTCCTAAGAGATCGGTATCCCTGCCTAAAAACCTATCTGCGGCAGCAGCAATCCTCTTATATGTTTCCTGCCCTTCTCTCTCTCCTTCAGCCCGGTTAATAACCAAATGAAATGGAATCTTATCATCCAATCGATGTATATGCTTCATTACTGAGTATGCATCAGTAATAGACGTAGGCTCAGGTGTAGTAATGACCGCAATCTCCTGAACTGAGAGTATAAACTTTGCCGATTCTTCTGTAATTCCTGCACCCATATCAAGGATTATATAATCATAGTTTTGGATAAGCCTGGATAGTTCTGCGGTAAATCTTGAGATTTGCATATCATCGAGTATCAATATATGTGAAAGGCCGGTCCCGCCGCCAATATAATCCAGTCCAAAGGGTCCTTGTGAAATAATATTTTTTAAAGGTATATCCTCTTCTAAAAAGTCGGCAATAGAATATTGAGCTGATCTTCCCATTAGAATCTCGACATTCCCCATCCCTATATCCAAATCAAATAACAATACTCTGTGGCCCGTTTGGCATAGGGAAATAGAAAAATTCAATGAAAAATTTGATTTTCCTACTCCCCCTTTTCCGCTTACTACTGCAATTGTTTTAGATTGATAACTTTGGCTGTCTTCTTCTTTCAGCCTGGCTCTTAATCTTTCTGCCTGATCGTTCATTTCTTATTCCCCATTAGTTGTTTTACAATAACTTCCGGGCTTGCCACAAGGATATCATCAGGAACATCCTGGCCATTTGTAATATAAGCTGCGCCTTTTTTGTATTTATGAATTATGTTGTACATGGCTCCGTAAGTTGACGTTTCATCTGCCTTTGTGAAGATTAGCTTATCAATGTCTATTATTGAAAACTGATTATATATTTCTTCCATATCCTTTTGTTTCGCTGTTAGGGAAAGCACTAAAAAGGTTTCCATTTCCTTCTCAAAATCAATGACATTCTTTAGATCCTCTACATAATGCCGGTTCCTGAAATTCCGTCCGGCTGTATCTATTAATAGAATGTCATATTCCTTCAGCTTCTCTGCTGCCTGTCTGAAGTCATCTATTGTATAGCAAACTTCCAAAGGCATATCCAGGATGCCTGCATATGTTTTTAATTGATCGATCGCCGCTATCCTGTAGGTGTCGGCTGTGATAAATGCAGCCTTTTTTTTTATGTTTAATCACACACTCTGCTGCCATCTTCGCCAGAGTAGTTGTTTTCCCTACGCCAGTGGGACCTGCTACATTAACATATTTACTGGTGAATGATATCCCGCTGAATTGAATACCCTCAATTTGCTTCTTAAGTTCTTCATGCAGCCAGGCTTCTACTTCAGCAGCTCTTGCTTTGGCACCGCTCAGGTACCATTTTTCCAGCAATACTTGAAGCAGCTGATCCTGAATAGACTTGTCAATTTCCTGTTCATTAATAAAGTGCATGACTTTTCTTATCTCTTCAGGGTAAACAGCAGGTATCTGCTGTTCTCCGGTCAATGAGGACATCATTTGTTTTAGGCTGCTTATCTCTCTAATCAGCTCATCTGATGTCCCCGATCCTGGAAATTGCGATTTATCAACGTTTTCCTTGAAATAACTTGGAGCAGCAGGAGTTGACACAGGCTTAACAGCAGGTTTATGCTCTATTTCCTGATTTGGTTCTGCTGCTGCCATCACTTCTATATTTCTTTTTTTAAAAAAGCCTAAAACCCCGCCGGTATATACTACACGTGAATTTAATATTACAGCGTCTTTACCCAGTTCCGCGCGTATTTTTTTCATTGCATCAGGCATGGAAGCTGCCATGAATTTTTTTACCTTCAATCTATATTCACCACCCCGACACTTTGAACTTCCGCATTCGCTTCCAGCTCGTTATAGGAAAGGATCGGTATTTGCGGAAAATACCTTTCTGTTAACTGCCTGACATACATTCTGACAGCTGGAGAACAAAGGACAATTGGCGTCTGTTCCATCAATGAAAGCTGTTCAACCTGGGAAGCAATGGATTCAAGAATATTCTGCGATACTGTTGGATCCATTGATAAATAATTGCCATGTTCTGTCTGCTGAACACCTTCTGCAACCATTTTCTCTACTCTCCCTGAAAGGGTCACAACTTTTATAGAGTCACCCTGCTGTGAAATCTGGTTGGTAATTTGTCTGGCCAAAGCCTGGCGGGCATATTCTGTAAGCAAATCTGTATCACTTGTAGATTTTGCAAAATCGGCAAGTGTTTCAAAAATAACCGGCAAATTCCGGATCGAAACATTTTCCCTCAATAATTTTGCAAGTACCTTTTGAACTTCACCAACAGACAATGGATTTGGTGTAACTTCTTCAATAAGAATCGGATAGCTTTCCTTAACATGGTCAATTAGCTGTTTTGTTTCCTGGCGGCCTAATAACTCATGAGCATTGTTTTTTATTACTTCTGTAATATGAGTAGAGACAACGGATGGCGGGTCAACGACTGTATAACCGAAAATTTCCGCCTGTTCCTTCATTTCTTCTGTAATCCATTTTGCAGGCAGGCCGAAGGAAGGCTCAATTGTATCAATTCCTTCGATGCTAACATCTTCTATACCTGGACTCATTGCCAAATAATGATCGAGAAGAAGCTCTCCGCGAGCCATTTCATTTCCTTTAATCTTCAATCTGTATTCATTTGGCTGGAGCTGAATATTATCACGTATTCTAACTACCGGAATAACCAATCCCATTTCAATTGCCAGCTGTCTTCTGATCATTACAATCCTGTCCAGAAGATCCCCGCCTTGATTTGTATCTGCAAGAGGTATTAACCCGTAACCAAACTCGAATTCTATCGGATCTACATTTAATAGGTTAACCACGCTTTCAGGACTTTTCATTTCATCTGTTTCAATTTCTTCTTCCATCTCCAGCAGCTGCTCTTTATCCGGCTGTGGAGTCTTAGCTATCGTATATCCGCCAAAAATCATCAAACCGCCAATCGGCAGTGTTAAAATAAGGCCTATTGGTGTCAGCACCCCCAGCAGAATGATAGTTCCGCCAGTAACATATAACATTTTCGGATAAGCAAACAGCTGGGAAGTAATATCTTTGCCAATATTTCCATCTGATGCCGCCCTTGTTACAACAATACCGGTTGCAGTAGAGATTAGCAGTGCCGGGATTTGACTGACAATTCCGTCCCCAACTGTCAGCGTTGAATACCTCATCGCAGCCTCTGCAAACGGAAGCCCCAGCTGCATCATCCCAATGACAATACCAAATAATAGATTAATCAGTGTGATAATGATTCCCGCTATGGCATCACCTTTTACAAATTTGCTCGCACCGTCCATAGAACCGTAGAAATCTGATTCACGGCTGATTTTTTCACGGCGTTCCCGGGCTTCATGCTCAGAAATCATACCTGCATTTAAGTCTGCATCGATACTCATCTGTTTACCAGGCATTGCATCAAGTGTAAAACGCGCCGCCACTTCGGAAACCCTCTCAGATCCTTTGGTAATGACGATAAACTGAATAATAATGAGTATCAGGAATACTACGAGTCCGACTATGACATTGCCTCCGGTTACGAATGAACCAAATGTTTCAACGACTTTGCCTGCTTCCCCTTCGGATAAGATGGATCTGGTAGTAGAAACATTCAATCCCAGTCTGAATAATGTCATTAACAGTATTAAGGAAGGGAAAATGGAAAATTCGAGCGCTTCCTTCATATTCATGGCCGTCAGCAATACCATGAGTGCAAGCGCAATATTAATGATTATCAATACACTTAAAAGCCAGGGCGGAAAAGGAATGATAAGCATGGCTACTATTAAAATTACACTCATCAATACTGATAAGTCTCTTGCTTGCATCGATACTCTCTCCTTACAAGAAAAGCGAAGCGCCCAGCAATTCTCCGCACTCAATGGGGCAGGCGCCGGAGCTGGCCGGTTATCTCTGTTCAAATATCAAGACTTTGATATTCTTTAAAAAACGGAACCGCCAGCTATTTCATATTTCTCTGGTTAAATTTTGTTTTTAGTTCTATACACATAAGCTAAAATCTCTGCAACAGCTTTGAAGAATTCTTCTGGAATAGCCTGGCCTATTTCAGCCTGACTATAAAGAGCCCTGGCAAGCGGCCTGTTTTCAACAGCAATTACATCATGCTCCTTAGCAATCAATTTAATCTTTTGGGCAACAAAGTCCACACCTTTTGCCACTACAACGGGAGCATCACTTTTTGCTTCGTCATAGCTCAGGGCTATGGCAAAATGTGTTGGGTTGGTGATAACCACATCCGCATTAGGGACTTCCTGCATCATCCTTCTCATTGCCATTTCCCTCTGTCTTTGTTTAATCTTGGATTTAATTAACGGATCCCCTTCAATGTTTTTGTGTTCATCCTTAATATCCTGTTTAGACATGCGGATGTTCTTTTCAAAATCGTATTTTTGATACAGATAATCAAGAACGGATAAAAATAGCAGTGCAGCTGATGCAATTAACCCCATTTGAACGGTAAGGCTGGCGATGGTGGCCATCGCCGTGCCAACTGACTTTTGAGAAAGAATTAATATTTCATCTATTCTAAACCATAAAACCGCAAACGCTGCGGCACCCACAAATGCAATCTTGAGCATGGACTTTAGCAGCTCAACAATCGCCCTCATAGAAAAAATGCGCTTAAAGCCTTTTATCGGATCCAGTTTCTCCAATTTAGGCTGAATTGCTTCTGTTGACAAAAGAGTACCTACCTGCATGAAGTTTGAGAGCACGCCCGCAAGCATAGCAATCAGCATAATCGGACCTAAAAAAAGCACCAGTTCCTTTAAGACATCAAGAAAAATCATCTGAACATTTTCCTCTGTCAGCGGCATCATCATATAATCATTAAATGAATGCGTAAAAATATAAAGAATGATATTCTTCAAATGCGATCCGGCAAACATCAAAAACAGAAACACCGCTAAGAGGACGATGGCTGTATTAACATCCTGACTTTTGGCTACTTGTCCTTTTTTCCTGGAATCCTGCCTTTTTTTCGGAGTAGCTTTTTCTGTTTTTTCTCCGGAAAACAGCTGCAGATCTAAAGAAAGCAATAACTTCATTCTATGAACCTCCCATTAGCTCCATAAGCCCTCTCATTGTCTGCAGCATCGTTTCTATTGCAAGGGAAAAAGCATATATCAGTACACTCATAACAATGATCAGGATGATAAAACTAACGCCTATTTTTAACGGCAACCCCACGACAAAGACATTTAGCTGAGGAACTGTCCTGGCGACAATCCCTAAAGCGACATCTACAAGAAACAAACTGCCGACAACTGGGATGGACATCTGGAAGGCAATAACGAACATTGTATTCATGGCTTTAATGACAAATTCAGCAATATTTTCATTCCCGAAAGAAATCCATGCCTGATCAAGCGGGATAAAATTATAGCTGTTAAACACCCCATCAAGCATAAGATGGTGGCCATTGACAGTTAATAATAAGAAGAGAGCGATCGTATACAAATACTGTCCCATTAATGGGCTCTGGGCACCTGTCTGCGGATCAATAACATTCGCAATGGCAAAACCCATCTGAAAATCTATAAACCCACCGGCAATTTGAATGGCTGAAAGGATCAAATAAGCTATAAATCCAACCATAAGTCCAACCAATGCTTCTTTTATGATTAATAGAAAATAAGTGCCGTCAATTTCAAGTGCCGGTACATCCATGCCGAGGAACATAATCCATGCCAAAAAGAAGCCAAGGCCAATTTTGTGTGATGCCGGGATGGATCTGTATGAAAAAAGGGGCATCATTAAAAAGAAAGATGTCACCCTGACAAAAACAAGTAAAAATGCAGGAAAAGAAGGCAGAAAATCTATCATGCTATCAGCCTACAAACCTGGTCAAATTAGAAAAAATCTCATTTGCATACGAGAGCATATGGCTAAGCATCCAGGGTCCAAAAAAAACGACACCGACAAGGACCGCAACAATCTTAGGAACAAATGCCAGCGTCTGTTCCTGAATTTGAGTTGTAGCCTGAAAGATGCTGACAACCAAGCCTACTACTAGTGCCAGAATTAACAAGGGACCGCAAATCATTAAAACGGTAATGATCCCTCTTTCTGCAATGGATATAACTGTTTCTGGAGTCATTCTGAATGTTCACCTGCTTAAAAGCTTTGTAAAAGGGATTTAACTACTAAATACCATCCGTCCACCAGTACAAATAATAATATTTTGAACGGAAGCGAAATCATAACGGGAGGAAGCATCATCATCCCCATGGACATCAATACACTGGCTACAACCATGTCGATAACCAGAAAAGGAATAAATATCATAAAACCAATTTGAAAAGCTGTTTTTATTTCACTTATGGCAAATGCAGGGACAAGACTGGTAAGCGGAATATCTTCAACAGAAGCAGGTGCTTCTGCTCCTGAGTATTCAAGAAATAATGCCAAATCCTTTTGCCTTGTGTGGGTACTCATAAATTCTTTAAAAGGGATTGAAGCTTTTTCATAAGCTTGTTCCAGATTTATTTCTTCATTGAATAATGGTGTTAATGCCTGTTCGTTTACTTCCTGCATTGTCGGAGCCATTATAAAGAATGTCAGGAACAAAGATAAGCCGATGATTACCTGGTTTGGCGGCATTTGCTGAGTAGCAAGCGCCGTTCTGACAAAGGAAAGAACGATGACAATCCTTGTAAAGCATGTCATTAATATTAGAATACTCGGCGCGAGAGAAAGTACCGTCAGCAATAAAAAAAGCTTCACAGATGCAGAAACATTTTCTGGAGAACTGCTATTAAAAAACTCCATGAATTCATTCATCTTTCTTCTGGCCCTTTCTTTCTAACTCATCAAACAGTTTTTTTCTGCCCTTTTTCATTTCAGCCAGCTGAGTCCCGAGCAGTGCAGCGAAGTTTTGGCTGCCTTCTTTGTTTTCCTCTGTTTGCTGTGTTCTTTTCATCACCTTTGTCACAATATCGCTTGGATGGATAAGCTGTTCCAATTTGTCATTATGCTCTTTGATGATCTGGCTGCATTCTTCTGAGTTGTCTATTTCTTTTAACAGCTGAATATTTTCTCCTACCCCTACTACGAAAATGCGCTTTCCCACTTTTATCAGCTGAACTGACCTGTTTGCACCTAATGCGGTACCACCCAGGTTTTCAACTAATTGTGACCTGTTATATACCTTACTTTTTTTATTGATGAATTTTAGGAGAGTATATAGTAATCCGATAGTGAAGCCTGTAGCTAAAATCATCTTTATAAAATCCCAGAAGGTAAGGCCGATTTTACCGCTTTCACTCTGTTGAGCCTGTCCTTCAGCTGATTTCAAATCCTTTGATTCTTTTAATTCCTGTTTCCCGCATTCCTCAGTACTTTCCATACATTCTTTAACACTATTATTCAATTGCTCTGCCTGGGCCAGCGGCTGCACGCCCAGCAGAACAATTGAAAACAACAGCAGCAAAGAAATCACTTTCTTTACATCCCACACTATTTTGCACCCTCTAAAAAGAATAATCACTAGCCCAAAGTTTTGCCGATCGCTTCCAGTACTCTATCAGCCTGGAACGGTTTTACGATAAAATCCTTCGCTCCAGCCTGAATGGCATCAATAACCATCGCCTGCTGGCCCATTGCAGAACACATAATAACTTTTGCACTTGGATTAATTTTTTTAATTTCTTTCAAGGCTGTAATTCCGTCCATTTCCGGCATAGTTATATCCATTGTGACAAGGTCCGGCTGTGTTTCCTTATATTTTTCGACAGCCTGTGCACCGTCAGCGGCTTCGCCTACTACGTCATATCCGTTCTTAGATAAAATATCTTTTATCATCATTCGCATAAAAGCTGCATCATCAACTATTAAAATTTTATGTGCCAATCTAATAACCCCCACTTATTATCTTAATTTTTTAATACGGTCACTCTGGCTGATAATATCTGTAACCCTCACACCAAAGTTCTCATCAATGACAACCACTTCACCCTGCGCAATTAACCGGTTATTTACCAGAATGTCAACAGGTTCACCAGCCAGTTTATCCAGCTCAATAATTGATCCTGAAGACAGTTCAAGTATTTCCTTAACGGAACGTTTGGTCCTTCCAAGCTCGACTGTTACCTGAAGCGGTATATCCAGAAGCATATTTAAATTCTTTGTTTCCTGCTCCTGCATTTGGAATGGTTCAAAGCTCGAAAAAGCTGCAGGCTGTACATTCTGCTGCACTCCATTTGCATAAAAGCCTCCGAAATGCTGCGGCCCGTTATACTGCGCCTGGGTTTGAGCAGGTGTATAGCCTGGGTTAGATGCCTGATTCATAACCGACTGTGAAAATGCCGGCTGCTCTCCGGAATAAGCAGTTTGAGTGTATGGCTGATCCAATCCGCCTGTATGTGCTTCAGGCTTATTATCATTTGAATGCCGGCTTTCCTGATTATCAGCCTGTGCCTGAGCCGCAGACTTTTCTACAGAAACAGAGTTATTTTCGGGAAGTTCCTGCACCGGATTTAATAATTCATTCACAAGACTTTTGCCAAATTCCAGCGGAAGCAGCTGCATAATATTTGAGTCGATCAGACTGCCTATTTTCAATCGGAACGAAATCCTTACCAGCATGTCATCTGCCGGTACTCTATCGGCGCCTTCCCCCTGTGGCAAATCAAGAATATCGATTGCCGGCGGTGAAATATCAACCTTTTTTCCAAATATCGTTGACATTGAAGTGGCTGCAGAACCCATCATCTGGTTCATTGCCTCCTGAACAGCGCTTAACTGAATTTCCCCCATTAATTCAGCTGGGCTGGTTCCATCTCCCCCAAGCATTAAGTCAGCTATGATGGCTGCATCCGATTGCTGTATGACAAGCAGGTTGCTTCCGAAAAAACCTTCCGTGTAACTCACCTGAATTGCTACATAAGGATGCGGGAATTCATCGGCTAATTTCTTGCGCAAAACCACTGAAACAGCTGGAGTTGTGATTTCAACTTTTTGATTCAATAACGTGGACAATGCAGTTGCAGAGCTGCCAAAAGAAATATTGCCGATTTCACCTAATGCATCCTGCTCCATATGGGACAAATAATCCTCGGTTTGAAAAAAAGCTTCATTATAATCTGTTTCGTCGCTGTCGTCAGCGGCTCCCCTTAATAGAGCATCAATTTCATCTTGCGAAAGCATATCATCACTCATCATCCTCATCTCCCCCTTTCACAGTGTCTAAAATTTGCACGGCCATCTTTTTAATCATTTTTCCGGGCTGGCCGATGAATTTTGGAATATTGCCTACTTTTATAGTAAGTGCCTGATCAATTCTCTGATTTAACTCAATGACATCTCCAATATCAAGGGTTAAGAAATCCTGAATGGCAATGTCAGAAGTGCCGAGTTCACAAATAACTGGAACTTCCGCTTTATGAATGTTTTGCTCAAGCCGGGCAATGACCTCCGGCTCCCTTTCCTTTTTATCCGTCTGCATCCAATAATGCACTGACAGCTTAGGAATAATGGGTTCAAGTACGACGTGAGGTATACAAATATTAATCATCCCGCTCGTTTCTCCAATTGTCGTATTTAGTGATATAACGACGACTGTTTCATTTGGAGAGACCATTTGCAGAAATTGCGGGTTAACCTCAAAATCAGACAATATCGGATCAATATCAGCGATTGTACTCCAGGCTTCCCTTAGATTTTCAAATGCCCTTTCAAATGTGGCTGACATGATTTTTGTTTCAATTTCTGTTAAATTTTCAATTTTATTGATGCTTGTCCCTCGTCCGCCCATCAGCCTGTCCATCATGGCATATGCTACGTTTGGGTTCACTTCCATAAGAATTCTTCCATCCAGCGGGGGCACTTCAATTACATTCAAGATTGTCATTTTCGGAATGGACCGGATAAATTCTTCGTATGGAATTTGATCTGCAGATGCAACTGAAATTTGCACATAGGTCCTTAGCTGGGCAGAAAAAAAGGTGGTTAGAAGCCGGGCAAAATTCTCATGAATTCTTGTTAAACTCCGTATTTGATCTTTAGAGAATCTTAAAGCTCTCTTAAAATCATAAACTTTCACTTTTTTCTCTGTCTGTTCCTTTTTTAGCTCTTCTGCATCCATTTCTCCAGTTGAGATAGCTGAGAGCAGGGCATCAATCTCGCTTTGCGATAAAACCTCACCTGGCATCAATCCTCACCTCCATCTATTGCGTTTATAAATTCGGTAATCACTGGAGGAGAGACTCGGTTATGTACACCTGAACGATCTTTCCCTCTTGCATTAAACCGTTAATCTTGGTCTTTAAATCTTCCTGCAGCTTAATTTGGCCTTCTTTCCCCTGAATATCCTCTGCCTTCATTTCAGATAATTCCTGAATGATTAGATTCTTCACCTGAAAATCTCTTTTCTGCAATTCCTCTTTAGCTTTTTTGTTTTCAGTCTGGATTTTAAAAGAAATCCTGATATAATCATCACTCGCTAAATTGGATGTAACTTGAGGAATATCCACAGAGGCCTCGAGCACTTCATCAATCGTCGGCTCTTTTGTTTCTTCACCACCCGAAAACTTCATCACAATCACCAGGGCGATTGCTCCGATAAGTGTGATCGCTACTAGCATAGTTAACATTATCATTAATAGCTTATTGTTCTTCATTTTCATTTCCCTCCGCCAGCTGCTGCCCCAGAAGATTAACAGATTGATAGAATCCTAAAATCGATTGCATGACTCGATCTTCAGATTCCTTTACGACATACTTCTTCCCATTCGTGAGCGTAATTGTTGTATCTGGAAAGGACTCTACTGTTTCTATGTACAGAGCGTTTAATACAAAAGTTTTGCCGTTCAGGCGAGATACTTTTATCAATGTTCATTTTCAGGGCTAAAGATCCTGTGCCTTCAGCCCTGACCCTCCTTTAAATTAACGTTTTAGATTAACAAGCTCCTGCAGGATTTCATCTGATGTTGTAATGATGCGGGTGTTCGCCTGGAAACCGCGCTGAGCCGTGATCATTTCAGTGAATTCTTCTGACAGGTCTACGTTTGACATTTCCAGGGTCCCAGAAACGAGTACTCCAGCACCATTTTCTCCCGGGGTTAATGGGACTGCGTCTCCTGAGTTTACAGTGTCCTTATAAAGATTGTCTCCAATCTTTTCAAGGCCGCCATTATTATTAAAGCGGGCTATTCCAATTGGCCCGGTAGTCTGCAGGGTATCATTCCCGTCTATTAAAAAGTTTATAGTTCCGTCATTCGAAATGCTTAAACTTTTTATAACAGTTGCATCCCCGCCGTTTAATTGGATTGCTGCACCATCAGATCCTTTAACTTTATCTCCTGATGCAGTAACAAGATTTGCATTATCATCAAGATACAAATTCCCGGCACGGGTATAATAGGTGTTGTTTCCTCGCTGCACCATCAAATAGCCATCACCTTGAATCCCTATATCCAAAACACGGCCAGTGGTTTGAAGACTTCCCTGGGTATCAATTGTATCTATGGAGGATAATTGCGAACCAAGACCTACTTGCTTTGGATTGATACCGCCCGAATTGTCTCCACTTCCTGTTGCGCCCGAAATTGTCTGGCTCACCATATCTTTAAAATTTACCCGACCCTTTTTATATCCAAAAGTATTAACATTCGCAATATTATTCCCGATTACATCCAGCTTTGTCTGAAAGTTTTTCATACCGCTTATACCTGAATACATTGAACGTAACATTAGTTAGTTGCTCCTCTCATTATGCTGCTTCTGTCAGTCCGCAGCTTTGGCCCCCTTATATGGTCCAGCCTAGTTATTATCCAGAATTATGGTTCCATTGATATTTGTGAAGATTTGGGTTTGAGCTTCTTTACGATCCATCGCAGTAATCACAGTATTATTCTTTGCACTTACTATAAGTGCTGCTTCTTCAAGCAATACAAGGGAATCTTTAACACCCATTTGCTTGGCCTCCCGAACTTTCTCTTCAATTTGCCCCCAACGCTCTCCGCTTATTTGTATGCCTCTTTGTTGCAGTCTCTGTTGAGCGTGCTTGCTGACAATTAAATTACTCTCAGTCTGTAAGGCCGTCTGCAGGTGGGCTGAAAAAGGATTTTTCGATTGCTTTGATGTTTGAACAGCATTCCCTTTAGGTGTAATTACCGGCTGGGTGTGGATCGGACGATAAATAAGTTTATCCAACCGCTCACTTCCTTTTACTCATTTAATTGAGAAATATTTGCCGGTTCAAGCTCCGTTCCATCATCCAAGATAAATATTGCTGTATTATTCTTATACTGGATAGAAACTACTCTACCAGTTCCTTCTTCTATACTTGGAGCCTGGTTAGGTTCGCTTGATTCGGTCAATTTATGCCAGATTACATTTTTCCCTAAAAAATTATTGTATGTCATCAGCTGGTTCTGCTCCTGAAAAACCAATAACTTCTCCATCGTCTTATTCATATTAGTCATCTGCTCCAAGGACGAAAAGGTTGCCATTTGTGCAATGAAATCCTTGTCCTGCATCGGATTCATTGGATCCTGGTTTTGCAGCTGCGTCATTAAAATTTTCAGGAAATCATCTTTGCCTAAAATATCAGAGCCGGTTTTTCGGGTTTGGCTTTTGTAGTTTGATAGCATTAAAGATGAATCTATTGTATTTGCCAACTATCTCACTCCTATGCTTCTGTATGAAGAAGCGCTTCTTCAAAAGAGCTGTTAAATTCTCTCTCAGGCTGTTTATTTTGGTCATCCCTGTTCTGTTGCTGCCTTTGTTCCTGCTGCTGGGAATCCTTGTTAAAAGACCGATCCTGCTGCGTCAATTGCTGGGAAATTTCTATTCTTTCAATCTGGATGTTTTGGGAACTAAAGGCCTGCTTCAATCCGTTAATATGTGAATCCAGAATTTCCTTAGCCGCTCCAGAGGCAGTAAGTATCCTGGCAATCATCGCTGAGTCCTTTTGAATAAGCTCTATACGCAGCCCTCCAAGATGGTCAGGGTTCAGCTTGATAAATAACTTTTGTGTCCCGCCTGTTTTGAGGAAACTGCTTTTGGATAATATGTTTTCAAATTGCTGCATAAGCTGGTCTGCACTTACTGCCCTTCCCTGATGATTCAGAAGAGCCATCTGTTCAGGCTTTGTAAAGGATTGAACCTGAATAAATCCCTGGAAACCCGCTTCTGACCTATGTATGCTATTTGCACCAGCCTGAAGCGCAGGTTCATTTGCAGCATTATTTGGCTGTTTTACAGAGTTTAGTTCGTTTGCAAGCGGGATAAAGTGCTTCTGTAAAATTCCCTCTCTATTGTTTATCAGACTTTCTACTTTTACCTGAATATTATTCAGGAAATCTTTCAGGTTTGGTGTACTAGTGTAAAAGTCCTGTTTCGCAGACAGAATATCATACAGTTTCAGAGCTTTTAATGCCCCGTTAAAATCTTTCCCCTGCAGGTTGATGCCTTCTATTTGACCAAAATCGGAGAGTACTGAAATTAATAAACCGAATTTGTTTTCTGCATCTATATTTCCTATAGGATATACTTCCTTAAGCTTTACTTCCGGCAGAACCTGTTCAATAAAACCCTCAAGCATCTGGACTAATTCTTCCTGCGAAAGATTTAGCTGCTCTGATATGATCTCAGCTATGTCAGTTTCATTTTGAAAGGTGATCATCTCCAGAAGTTCGCTTCCATTTTCCAATTCGGAGATGTCATTTACTTTAAGAATTCGAATAGTTTCGTTTAACTTTTCGATATGATCCTCATCTGCTGCTAACTGATTAATATTATTCTCATTGGCAGACAAAAAGTTTTCTCCTTGTGGTTTGGCGTTACCGATTAAAGCAGAGAAAAGATTTCCAAAATCAGTGCTGCCTGTATCTTGCAGAGATAATTTATCTTCGGATGAAAATTGCGACTGAATAAATCCCAATCCTCCAATTTGCACTCAATTCACCTCCTCTCAAGATTTTAATTACTGGATCTGTTCTTTTCTTTGGCAGCTGTTAAAAGTGCTGTATATCGTGCAGCGTCTTTAGGTTCCATCTTCTCCATAATGGCAGCCAGCGTGTCAGAATTAACTGTTGATAATATTTTTACAGCTTCTTCATCCTTCATTTCAGTTAAAATAGGTGCTGCTTTTTTAGCAGAAATTCTTTCATAAGTCCTTACGATGTCTTTAAACGCTCGCTTGTTTTCTTCCTTAATAGCCGTAAGCTCGCTGATTTCTTCCTCCAGCCTTTGCTTTTCCAGTCCTGCTCTTTCTATTTCAACCTCTTTGCTGTCAAGCTCGCTTTCCAGCTGGAAAATCCTTGCTTCACGATCTTTTACTTCTGCCCGCAGGCTAATGAGCTGCTCCTCCATCACTTCCTGTGAACGGGATTTTGTATCATCAAAAACCTCAGCTATAAAAGGCACCTTCTGGGTAAATTCTTTAGCTGTATCAAAAATGTTGTTTCCTGTTATTGTAAAAATCAGCAGGGCTACGGTTATTCCGAAAAGGATGGGGATTAAGAATGCATATATAAACCATTGAAACCTGCTTGTTTTGGGAGTCTCTTGTTCTTCCTGCATTTTTTTCATTTAACCACCTAATCTCCCCGATTCATAAACAGCTGAATCGAGATCTCATCCATTTGCCTTCCTTCTGCTTGCTTCATGCCTTCCAGAAAAAATGCTAAATCTTTTTCCTGCATTTTTTCATACTTTTTTACTTCAATGTTTTTTTCCATTAGTTTTTCCTGCTGAAAATTCATTTGGTTTCTTGCATTCGCCACCATCTTTTGATAATGATCAATCGTCTTCTCAAGGCTGCTCACAAAATGCTGGTGATGCCTGATTTCCTGGACCGGAAGTCCATTTTCCAGTCTTGATTGCTGATATTCTTCCAGATCTTCTTTCTTTTTCAGCAGATCGTATAGTTTCTTAGCAGTTTCTTCGAATCGTTTTACAGCCTGATTGTATATATCGAACGCCTGATCTTTTTCTTTTTCTTTGATCTTCAGGATTTTATTGAATTTAAATTGGTACTGCATTTTTTATTCCCCTTTACCAGCTAATCTCTTTAATTGGCTGATGCTTTCCAAGATAGAAATTTTTTCATTCGTTTCTTGTTTTAAAAAAGAGATTATCGAAGGATACAACTGTATAGCTTCGTCTATTTCCATCGATGAACCCCGTTTGTAAGCTCCAATATTAATTAAATCCTCTGCATTGATATATGTGCTTAACATCTCTCTCACTTTTTCTGCTGACTTAATATGAAAGGAATCTGTAATATGATTCATTACCCGGCTTACGCTTTTTAGGACATTTATAGCTGGATATTGCCCCTTATTTGCTAGCGATCTGTCCAGAACAAAGTGTCCATCCAGTATTCCCCTGACTGTATCTGCAATCGGCTCATTCATATCATCCCCGTCCACCAGCACGGTATAAAATGCCGTTATAGAGCCATATTCATTTGTTCCGGTTCTTTCCAGAAGTTTAGGCAATACAGCAAAGACAGATGGGGTATACCCTTTCGTTGTTGGCGGTTCTCCGACTGCAAGGCCTACTTCACGCTGAGCCATTGCCACCCGTGTTACCGAATCCATCATTAGCATGACATTTAAGCCCTTGTCCCTGAAATATTCAGCAATAGCAGTGGCTGTATATGCCCCTTTAATTCTCATGAGTGCCGGCTGATCAGAAGTAGCAACCACCACGATGGATCTTTTCAAACCTTCCGGGCCTAAGTCCCTCTCAATAAATCCCCTGACTTCTCTGCCTCTCTCCCCAATAAGAGCAATCACATTTAAATCGGCATTTGTATTACGGGCTATCATTCCAAGAAGTGTGCTTTTCCCGACACCGCTTCCTGCAAAAATCCCGACTCGCTGACCGATTCCTACAGTAAGCAGGCTGTCGATCATTCTTACACCTACTTCAATAGGCTCAGAGATCGGCGGCCTTTTCAGCGGATTAGGAGGAGTTTGTTCCGTTAGAACTGGCTTCAGCCCTTTTGGGAGCATAGACCCATCGAGAGGCTGTCCGAGTGAGTCTATTGCCTGTCCGATAAGAGCTGGGCCTATCTTCACCTCAAGAGGTCTAGCGGTTGTTTCGACAAGAGATCCTGGTGATATGTCCTGTACATCTGTATAAGGCATAAGGATCACATTCTCATTCTTAAACCCGACTACTTCCGCCTGGATCTTTCTTGTGCGCCCATTACCGATATGGATAATGCAGACATCCCCGATTGAACTTTCCGGTCCTTGTGACTCAATCATCAGACCCACTACTCTTTTTACCCTGCCAAAACGCTTAAAGCTATCTACTTTTTCAATCTCGCTGATCAGCTGTTCAAGCTTCAATTTGATTCACTCTCCAGCATCTCAAAGAGTTTACTTTTTATTTCTTCAAGCTGGCTGTCAACACTGGCTTCAATTCTTCCGTTTGCTGATTCAATGACGCAGCTTGTATTGCTTAATTCCTCATCTGGATAAATATATAAATCTGTCTCTTTAGGAAAAACGCGGATTAGTTCTTCCTTATGAGATAGAACCAAGTCATAATGCACTGGGTGCACATGAAGCTGTATCTCTGTGTATTCTCTTGCTTCCTTTAGAGCCCTTTTTACAATAGAAAGAAATTGGTCACTGTCCTGTTCTAGAACTTCACCAAGTATTTTCCCTGCAACCTTTAATCCAAGATCCAGAATGGTCCGTTCTGATGATTCAATGTGCTGCTGATAATCATGTTTGGCGGAGTCTACCACTTCTCTTGCCATCTGAATCAGGTCAGTGTATTCCGTAAGAGCACTTTGTCTGCCTTCTTCTGCTCCAGCAGCAAATCCATGTGTTCTGGCTTCTTCAAAAACTTTTTGTTTTTCCTGTTCAAGCACCCCTCGCTGCTCTTCCATTTGCCGGGCCAAATTTTCTGAATCTATTCTTGCAGTATTGACAATCCATTCAGCTTCCTCATGGGCCTTGTTCAGCATGGCTTGAACCTCTTCATAGGGTCTCACTGAACACTGCTCCACTTCCTCTTCATTGTGGTTTAAATGGCTGTGCAGATGTCTGATCGAAATGACTTTTTTTTCTTCAATTGGCACTGCAGGTGAGTATGATTTTATTAGCCTAGACAATAATATCCTCTCCTCCGCCGCGGGCGACGATAATTTCCCCTGATTCTTCCAATCTTCTTATAATGCCAACGATTCTTGATTGTGCCTCTTCAACATCTCTTAGTCTCACAGGACCCATGTATTCCATTTCATCCTTGAAGGTTTCAACCATTCTGGAAGACATGTTTTTAAAGACAATTTCTTTAACTTCATCACTCGATACTTTCAGCGATAGCATGAGGTCTTCACTTTCACAATCACGGATGACACGCTGTATTGCGCGGCTGTCTAGGGTAACGATATCTTCAAACACAAACATTCTCTTCTTAATTTCCTCAGCAAGCTCTGGATCCTGAATCTCCAGTGCATCCAGAATTGTCCTTTCTGTTGCACGGTCAACTCCATTAAGGACATCAACCACCGATTCAATCCCGCCGGTCTGAGTATAATCCTGAGTTACAGTAGAAGACAGTTTTCTTTCAAGTATCTGTTCAACTTCATTAACGATCTCAGGAGATGTACTATCCATTACAGCAATCCTTCTTGCAATATCCGCCTGCATTTCCTGCGGCAGCTCTGACAGAATTTGCCCGGCCTGTGCAGGATCCAGATAAGACAATATCAAGGAGATGGTTTGCGGGTGTTCATTTTGAATAAAATTTAGAATTTGTGCAGGGTCAGCCTTCCTCGCAAAATCGAAAGGTCTTACCTGAAGAGAAGACGTCAGCCTGTTTATAATGGCTGAAGCCTGCTCAGTACCAAGTGCCTTCTCGAGAACTGTTTTTGCATAGCCAATGCCGCCCTGTGTTATATAGTCCTGTGCCAGGGCAATTTGATGGAATTCTTCGAGAATTTCTTCTTTAGCGAACGAATCAACTTTTCTGACCCCGGAGATTTCCAGGGTTAATTTTTCTATCTCTTCTTCACTTAAATGTTTATAAATAGAGGATGCAACATCAGGACCGAGTGAAATAAGAAGAATTGCCGCTTTTTGCTTACCTGTTAGTTCTCTTTGTTCTTTTTTTGGCATTTTTTATCCCCCTTAATCTTCTGCGATCCATGTACGCAGCAGCTTTGCAAAGTCTTCAGGCTTTTCTTTTGCCATTTTCTCCAGCTGTTTACGCCTCATTGTACTTTCCGTTTCATGCTCTTCATTAACATCCGGTATGTTGACTGTGTCCAATGCATGTGATTCTATCTCTTTTTCTTGTATATGGTTCTTTCTGGCTTTTATAAAAAGGAAGATTAATAGAGCAATTATTAAAAGAAGCATTCCCCCAATTGCATAAATCCACCAGGGAATCTTGGTGCTTGTCTCATTAGGGAATTCAACTTTACCATTGAACGGCTGTACAGAAACAGCGATTTTTTCCTGAATCGCGTCGTCTGTTAATTCCTCTTCAACTGCAGCATCCTTATTAATTGTTGTGCGGACCACAGTCCCAAGAATTTTTGTAATATCATTAATTCTCTCCTGCGGAAGTGATGCAGGATCATCCGCAGTCGGGGGTTCCACCATTACCTGGATCCCTAAATCCCTGACTTTATATGGACTTTCAACTATTTCTTTGCGAATTTTATTAACTTCATTATTAATAGTCTCTTCTATTCGTTCATAATCCCCGTTTGAATTTCCAATTTCTTGGTAAGAACCTGCAACAGTACCGGCAGGCTCGTCGTTTCCTCCAGCAGGAGTAAATCCGCCTGCAGCATCACCGTTTCCAGTAAACGTTTCCGTTATCTTTTGAGCACTGATCGCCAGCCCTTCCATATTTTCTTCATCAACAGGTGCAACAAGGTTCTCTTCCCTGTTTTCCTGGGTAAAGTCAATATCGGCTGTTACTGATACAACCACTTTATCCTGGCCCATTAAAGTCCCCAGCATGTTCTGCACCTGGCGCTGTACATCCCGCTCGATTTCTTTCTTGATTTCATGCTGTGCCGCAAATGTGCTTTTAGGTGAAGAATTTTGTTCATTTTTCAAATCAAAATACTCAAAAAACTGGTTGGTAATGACGATATTATCAGTGGGAAGGTTTGGTATACTTTTCGAAGCCAAGTGGTAAAGCGCCTGAATTTGCGATTCTTCAAATTGGTGTCCTGGTTTTGTGTTAAGAACAATTGAAGCAGAGGCTTCCTCTGATGGATCATTAACAAAGATGCCTTTTGCCGGAAGGTTAATCATTACCTTGGCATCATTGACACCTTCGATCCCTTTCATTAAATTTGCAAGCTCAGTCTGCATTGCTTCCAGCTTCAGAACATTGAACTCATTTTCAGTCATGCCAATTCCTGCATTTTGGCTAAAAAATGAATAATCAATGCTGCCCGACTTCGGAATACCTTCTGCAGCCAGCTCTACTTTCAGAGTATCTACTGATTCTTCAGGTACTTTAATTGTTGTTCCGCCATCTGCTATTTCAGATACAATTCCTCTCGTATCAAGACTTTCTTTTATCGTTCCAGTTTCAGAAGGTGTCAGGTTGCTGTATAGAGGAACGAGATTCGTTCTGGTACTGAGGATAGCAGCAGCTGCAATCAGCAGTATACATAATGCAGCTGCACCAATCATTATAGTTTTTTGCTTTTTTGACCTGCTCACCCAGTAGGCTTTCAAATTGCTTATATATATCTGTAGCGTCTCTTTCATCCCAATCCTCCGGTTATTCTGTCTTAGCTAATAACCGCCATAACTAGTTTTTAGCTTTAATCATTTTCTTTCATTAAAAAATTGAAAAAACCCCACCTATCAGAGGATTCTTTCAATTTTCTAAGTTTTTCAATGGAAGTGCCTTAGTATTAAACCTGCATTCTCATCGCTTCCTGATAAGCTTCTATTACTTTATTTCTGATTTCGAGAGCTGCCTGCATCGTGATGCTCGCTTTCTGTGAAGTAATCATCACCTGGTGAAGATCGATATTTTCTCCCTTTGCAAGCTTTTCAGTCATAGCGTCTGACAGAATCTGTGCATTATTTATTTTTTCAATTGATTGCTTTAAAACCGACGAAAAACTTTGCTGAGCATCGAATGATGTATATGTATGAGTCTTTTGGTTTTCAGCGGGCTTTATTGTATTCACTGGCATAAACATGATATTTCTCATTTAAAGGTTCTCCTTATTTGCCGATTTCCAATGCTTTCATCATCATGCCTTTAGAGGCATTAAAAACCGTAACATTAGCTTCATAGGATCTTGTTGCACTAATAAGATCTGCCATTTCTCTTAAAGGATCCACATTTGGCATTTCAACATATCCATCTTCATTAGCATCAACATGCGAAGGATCATAAACCATTTTAGTTGGGGTTACCCGATCTTCTACAATTCTGGACACCTTTACCCCGTTCCCTGCAGAATTTCTCCCCTTTTGGCTTATGGCCATATTCAAGAAAGATGAAAATTGCCCTTCTTTCGGTTCCAGTACCACTGACTTCCTTCTATAGGGTCCGGCTCCATTTATACTTCTTGTAGAATCAGCATTAGCCATATTAGAAGAAATTACATCCATCCGGAGCCTTTGGGCAGTTAGCGCCGATGCTGTATTATTCATACTATGAAACATAGACATTACTATTTGCCTCCCCGCAATACATTCTGCAGACTGGAAAACTTGCCGCTTACTCGTTCAATAACTGCATTATAGTAAATCTGATTTGAAGCCAGATCCGCCATTTCCTTATCCAAATCAACGCTATTGCCGTTATGGTTGTAGGAAGAATCAGGTTTTGTTACTATACCTTGCCCTGGAGATGAAGCGTTTTTAAACTCGTAATGTCTGAAATCACTTTTGTTTGCTTCCATTGAATCATTTAAAACACTTTTGAAAGCTGCTTTAAAGCTTGCATCTTTTGCTTTATAGTTTGGTGTATCAGCATTTGCAATATTTTGTGATATTACTTTTTGTTTGAGCGATGAATAATTAAGTGCTTGTTCTAATGTAGATAGAGTGCCAGAAAACAGCTTCAATCAAAACACCTCGAATAAAAACATTTTTATATGGTAATAATTGTAGAAATTTGTTGATAATGGACAAAATATGTCATCATAAACATTATTGTAATGAATACGAAATAATATGTCTATGTACATAAGAGTAATTTTACTAATACTTTTGGCCTATTTTCGACAAATCTTTAAAATATGCTGAAAGTTACATAAGGTAATTGGATGTATTTACCATAATTACTCCGCACCTGATTCCTTCCGAATTTTATTGACATCCACTATAGTAGATCTTTTAACCTATATAACTGATTGATATATTTGAAATTTATATAACACATGACCAATGAACTTATAAAAAATGTTTAAAATACATAAATTTACCAGCATTAAATGTAATGAATTTGTAACAAAAAAAACCCGCCACTGAGGGTCGGGTTTAAAGAAATTTATTAGTTTGATTTCAGCTTTTCCAATTCAAACAGGAATTTGTCATTTAGGACTTTGATATAAGTACCCTTCATTCCTAAAGAACGGGACTCAATGACTCCTGCACTTTCCAGTTTTCTTAGAGCATTAACGATTACAGAGCGGGTAATGCCTACACGATCTGCAATTTTTGATGCAACAAGAAGTCCTTCATTGCCGTTAAGCTCTTCAAAGATATGCTCAATCGCTTCAAGCTCACTGTAAGAAAGTGAACTGATTGCCATTTGTACAACCGCTTTGCTGCGCGCTTCTTCTTCTATTTCTTCCGCTTTTTCACGCAGAATTTCCATGCCAACTACTGTCGCACCATATTCAGCAAGAATTAAATCATCATCATGGAACTGTTCCTGTAATCTTGCAAGAATTAGTGTGCCAAGACGCTCCCCGCCGCCAATGATCGGAACAATCGTAGTCAAGCCACTGGCAAAAAGTTCTTTATTTTCTACTGGAAATGCAGTATATTCACTCTCCATATCCAGATTAGAAGAAGTTTCCTGGATGTTAAATAAATTCTTCGTATATTCTTCAGGGAACTGACGATCTTCAAGCATTTGTTTCATGCGCTCGTTTTCGATTTGCTGATTTACAGCAAACCCAAGCAGTTTGCCTCTGCGGCTTACTACGAAGATATTTGCTTCGATTACATCGCTTAGTGTTTCTGACATTTCTTTGAAATTAACCGGCTTCCCGGCTGCTCTTTGAAGCATTGCATTAATTTTTCTAGTTTTTGTTAATAAATCCATTGTATTTCCTCCTATTTGCTGCAACCCATAAACATATATTTTGTTAAAATTAAATAAGTTATTGCTGTTGTTGACTTTTTTCAGTATTCATTTTTCGATACCCTTTGCCTTTGTTCTTTAAACAATAAGGTCACAGTATAAACTGGCTTAAATCCTTATTGCGGGAAATGGCACCGAGTTTCTCCTCAACATATTGAGGGGTAATTGTGATTTTTTCCATGGTGATGTCCGGTGCTTCAAATGATAAATCTTCAAGAAGTTTTTCCATGATTGTATGAAGACGCCTTGCACCAATATTATCCGTATTCTGGTTAACTTCGAAAGCAAATTGAGCAATCCTATGAATAGCATCGTCAGAAAATTCAATTTGTATACCTTCTGTTACCAATAATGCTTCATATTGTTTAATTAATGCATTATCGGGCTCCACAAGTATCTTGTAGAAATCTTCCACAGTCAGCTTAGTCAGCTCCACACGGATCGGAAAACGTCCCTGTAATTCCGGAATCAGGTCAGAAGGCTTTGCCATATGGAAAGCACCTGCAGCAATAAACAATACATGGTCGGTTTTTACAGATCCGTATTTTGTTACTACTGTTGAACCTTCAACCACCGGCAAAATATCTCTTTGAACCCCTTCCCTTGAGACATCTGCAGATGAACCGCCACTATTTTTGCTGGCAATTTTATCGATTTCATCAATAAATATTATTCCTGACTGTTCAGCACGGAAAACAGCCTCTTGGCCGACTTCATCCATATCAATCAGCTTTTGGGCTTCTTCATTTGTTAAGATCTTTCTGGCTTCTCTTACAGTCAGTTTTCTTTTTTTCCTTTTCTTAGGCATAAGATTGCTTAGGGCATCCTGCATATTCATGCCCATTTGCTCCATTCCTGAGCCCTGAAGCATGTCAAACATGGAAGGCTGCTGCTCCTCCACTTCAACGGTAATAACTTCATTTTCCAATTCGCCAAGTGCAAGCTTTTCTTTTACAATCTTGCGCTTTTCCTGGAGGTTTAAATCTTCTGTCTGATACGTATCCTGCTGCTGATCATTACCTCCGCCAAATAGCATTTCAAGTGGATTTTTATAATTAGCTGTTTTTTTGGCACCAGGTACTAGCAGTTCAAGTATGCGGCGATTGGCATTCTCTTCTGCTCTTTCCTTTACACTGGCCATCTTTTCTTCTTTTACAAGACGGACTGATGTTTCCACAAGATCCCTTACCATGGATTCAACATCTCTGCCGACATAACCAACTTCAGTGAATTTAGTTGCCTCCACCTTAACAAATGGTGCACCCACCAATTTAGCCATTCTGCGCGCAATTTCAGTCTTTCCTACTCCAGTTGGGCCGATCATCAATATATTTTTAGGATTTATTTCTTCCCGCAGTTTTTCTTCAAGCAAGCTGCGGCGATAGCGATTTCTAAGAGCTATAGCAACCGCTTTTTTTGCATCTTTTTGACCGATAATATATTGATCCAGGCGCTCAACAATTTGGCGTGGAGTTAAACTTGTTCCTTTACCCATGTAACAGCACTCCTTTTATTAGAGTTCTTCCACTATAATGTTGTGGTTTGTATATACACATATTTCGGCAGCCATTTCTAGAGAGGCCTTGGCGATTTCTCTTGCTGACAAGTGTTCACCTGCAAATCTTTTTAGGGAACGTCCAGCTGCAAGAGCATAATTGCCTCCTGATCCAATAGCCAGAATCCCATCATCCGGCTCAATAACTTCACCTGTACCGGAGATGAGCAGCAGACTATCACTATTCATTACAATAAGCATTGCTTCAAGCTTGCGCAGAACCTTATCGCTTCTCCATTCTTTTGCAAGCTCTACAGCTGCTCTCTCAAGGTTTCCATTATACTCTTCAAGCTTTCCTTCAAACATTTCAAATAACGTAAATGCATCAGCAACTGAGCCTGCGAATCCTGCAAGCACCTTCCCGTTGAACAGCTTTCTGACTTTTTTTGCAGTGTGCTTCATTACAACTGCATTTCCAAAAGTAACCTGGCCGTCGCCGGACATTGCACATTCTCCATTATGATGCACAGCAAATATTGTTGTTGCATGAAATTCGGACATGAAAGACTCCTCCTTTGGAGCATATTGCCTTTAGATTTTTCTGCAGACTATTCGTTATTGGCTTTTTCCGCTATGCTCGCGGATGATGGGCCAAATAAGTTTTTTTCAAGTATTCATTCGTAACATGTGTATATACCTGGGTTGAAGATAGAAATGCGTGTCCAAGCAATTCCTGGACTGTTCTCATATCAGCCCCATTAGCCATTAGATGCGTCGCAAATGTGTGGCGAAGCATATGGGGGTGGATTTTGCCTGTTAAGGATGATTTCTCTATCATCCGGTCAAGAATGGTCCTGATTCCTCTTGCTGTAAGAGGACCGCCCCGGGCATTCAGAAACAAATTTTCCTGCACATTCCCATTTCCAAGCAATTCTTTACGTCCATGGTTTATGTATGTTTCAATTGCGTCCTGGGCGAAGCTTCCGAAAGGGACATACCTTTCTTTGCTGCCCTTTCCCCTTACAAGAACCGTTGATAAATGCATATCCAGGTCCTTTAAGCGGATTTGACTGCATTCACTAACGCGGATGCCGGTTGCATATAATATTTCAAGAAGGGCTTTATTTCTTTGCCCCAGAGGAGTGGCTGATTCACAAGCATCAAAAAGCTGTTTCATTTCTTTTTCATAGAAAAATTCCGGCAGCTTTTTCTGTGCTTTCGGAATGGAAACAAGTGCGAATGGATTCTCAGCAACTATCTCTTCTCTCAGCAAAAATTTAAAAAAGCTCCTTAGGCTTGATATTTTTCTCGCAACTGACTTGCGCGACATCTTTTTTTCGAAAAGATCAGTGAGATATATCCTGACATCCTGATACTCGACCTTTGTTAAGTCTGGAATCGCTTGTTCAGACATGAACATAAAAAACTCACTAATATCATACTGGTAATGTTCAATAGTATATTGTGAATAATTTTTCTCAATTTGTAAATATTCAATAAACAACTTTAAAGAAACGTTCACATTTTCAGACATTAAATGTTCACCTCGCATGGGCTACTAAATATTATCACAACTCAGCAGCCCAATGCAACATAATTTACAAATTTTTCATAAAGTTCTGAATTGTTCCTAATGCTCTTTCAGCATGCTTTTCATTTCTTTCTTTTTTTCCTCTTATTTTTTCGGGAAGTTCAGGGAATAAACCAAAATTAGCATTCATAGGCTGGAAACTCTTCGGGTTTGCTGTGGTAATATAACGTGCCATGCTTCCTATCGCTGTCTCATGAGGAAACTCTATTGGATCTTCGCCTAATACAATCCTTGCAGCATTAATGCCTGCCACAAGTCCGCTGGCTGCCGATTCAACATACCCTTCAACTCCGGTCATTTGCCCTGCAAAGAATAAATCATCCCTATTCCTGAACTGATATGTTGCACGAAGGACTTTTGGAGAATTGATAAATGTATTCCGGTGCATAACACCATATCTTACTATCTCTGCATTTTCAAGGCCAGGAATCAAGCGGATTACCTCTTTTTGTGGACCCCATTTCAAATGTGTCTGAAAACCTACAATATTATAAAGCGTTCCTGCTGCATCATCCTGGCGGAGCTGGACAACTGCATATGGCCTTTTTCCTGTTTTAGGGTCTTCTAAACCTACTGGCTTCATCGGTCCGAAAAGCATTGTTTTCTTTCCTCTGTTTGCCATCACTTCTATTGGCATACAGCCCTCAAAAAAGATTTCCTTTTCAAATTCCTTTAGCGGAACTGTTTCCGCGGAGGTAAGAGCCTCGTAAAAGCGGTCAAATTCTTCCTCCGTCATTGGACAATTGAGATACGCCGCCTCTCCTTTGTCATAACGTGATTTCAAATAAACTTTATTCATATCAATTGAATCTTTTTCGATAATTGGAGCTGCTGCATCATAGAAATATAAATAATCTTCCCCGGACAGCTCTTTTAATTTTGCTGATAAAGCTTCACTTGTTAGCGGTCCAGTAGCGATAATAGTTGGCCCTTCCGGAATATCCTTCACTTCTTCGTTAATGACCGTTACATTCGGATGGTTTTTAACTTGTTCAGTTACACGGGCTGCAAAATCATGGCGGTCAACTGCCAGTGCTCCGCCTGCTGGAACTGCACTGCTGTCAGCTGAATGGATGATAACAGAATTCAGCTTTCTCATTTCTTCCTTTAATACCCCGACTGCATTTGTTAAAGTATTTGCACGCAGGGAATTGCTGCAGACAAGTTCTGCAAATTTATCAGTGTGATGAGCAGGAGTCTGCCTTACCGGCCTCATTTCGTAGAGCCTTACCTTGATCCCTCTGCTCGCAAGCTGCCAAGCTGCCTCACTGCCTGCAAGACCTGCGCCAATTACATTCACTGCTGTATCTTTCATTAATTAAACCTCCATATATCCTATGATGACGATGTCATGAATAATTAATATTTTTAGGAACAGTCTTTCTTACTTTACCCTGTTCTTATTCATTTTGCCATTTTACAATACGATTTAAAAATAAAAAAGTTTCATGTCCTAATTTCGCTGAAAAAGCCAGGCGGGCTGGAATTATTTTGGATACTGAACCCATCAATAGAAAAGAGTGAGCATTTAAGCTCACCCTTAACTTTGCTTTTCTTCCTTATAGTCGCATTCAACACACTGAACCTGAACGCCTTTTTTGAGTTTTTTCTCAACCAGAAGGTTTTCGCATTTTGGACAGTTTCTCGGCAGCGGCTTATCCCAAGAAATAAAGTCACACTCAGGGAATCTGTCACAGCCGTAGAAGATCCGCCGCTTTTTGCTTTTTCTTTCAATTATATTTCCTTCATTGCACTTTGGACATTTCACACCGATGTCCTTAACAATCGGTTTGGTATTGCGGCAGTCAGGGAAATTACTGCAGGCCATGAACTTTCCATAACGTCCCATCTTGAACACCATAGGATTTCCGCATTGTTCACAGTCCTCACCGGCAGGTTCATCCTTAATTTCTACTTCCTGCATTTCCTTTTCCGCTATTTTAAGATTCTTTTCAAAGTCTCCATAAAAATCATCTATGATCTTTACCCAATTGACTTTGCCCTCTTCTACATAGTCCAGGTCTTTTTCCATCTTTGCGGTAAACTCGATATCAAGAATCTCAGGGAAGAATTCCATGATTAATTCAAGAACGATTTCACCAAGTTCGGTCGGAATAAAACGTTTATTGTCCAGAGCAACATATCCGCGTTTTTGAATTGTATCAAGTGTCGGAGCGAACGTAGATGGCCTCCCAATCCCCTGTTCTTCAAGTGTTTTCACCAGTCTTGCCTCAGTATACCTTGGAGGAGGCTGTGTGAAGTGCTGTTTAGGTTCGATGTCTTTTTTAAGGACTTCATCTCCTTCCTGAAGATCAGGGAGCATATTATCTTTTTCCTCAGACTGATCATCAGTGCCTTCAACATACACTTTCATGAAACCTGGAAATTTCACTTTAGAGCCTGTTGCCCGAAAAATCACTTCTCCATTTTTTAAATCAACACTCATAGTGTCCATAACCGCTGGTGCCATTTGGCTTGCAACAAAGCGTTCCCAGATAAGCCTGTATAATCGAAGCTGATCACGCGACAAGTATTCTTTTAAACTTGCAGGCGACCTTAGCGTACTTGTCGGGCGGATGGCCTCATGGGCATCTTGGGCATTACTGTTTTTCTTTTCTTTTTTCTTTTCACTCTGAAGGAATTCTTTCCCGTAAGAGTTTTGGATATAGTCTGCAGCTTCACTTTGGGCAATTTCAGATATGCGTGTTGAGTCAGTTCTCATATAAGTAATTAAACCGACAGTACCTTCTTTGCCGAGCTCAATTCCTTCATAAAGCTGCTGTGCAAGCATCATCGTTTTCTTGGCACGGAAATTTAATTTTCTTGCAGCTTCCTGCTGAAGTGATGAAGTAGTAAAAGGGGCTGCTGGATTCCGCTTTCTTTCCTTCTTGGTGACTGACTCCACCTTGAATTTATTGCCCTTCATTTTACTTAAAATATTCTGAACATCGCTTTCCGACTTCAATTCAACTTTCTCATTCTTAAATCCGTAAAATGATGCATCGAAGGCTGTTTTCCCTTTAAGGAACTCTCCGTCAATGGACCAGTACTCTTCTGGGATGAAGTCCTTGATTTCCTTTTCGCGGTCGATGATCAATCGGACTGCAACAGACTGCACTCTTCCTGCACTTAACCCTTTTTTCACTTTCTTCCATAGTAAAGGGCTGATATTATAGCCGACCAGTCTATCCAGCATCCTTCTAGCCTGTTGTGCATCAACAAGATCCATATTGATTGGCCTTGGATGCTTGAAGGATTCTTTTATGGCATCTTTTGTAATTTCGTTAAAGACAACACGGCAATTCGAATTAATATCCATATCCAGGCTATGTGCCAAATGCCAGGCAATAGCTTCCCCTTCTCTGTCGGGGTCAGCCGCGAGATAAATTTTCTTAGCTTTTTTTGCCGCAGTCTTAAGCTCTTTTAGAACAGGACCTTTTCCGCGAATGGTTATGTATTTGGGTTCGAAATTATTTTCCACATCTATGCCCATTTGGCTTTTGGGAAGATCTCTGACATGTCCCATAGAAGCTTTTACTTTATATTTTTTTCCTAAATAGCGTTCAATCGTTTTTGCCTTTGCAGGTGACTCAACGATTACAAGAAACTCTGACATCAATAGTCCTCCTTGAGAGGGAATTTTATACATCCAGGCAAAACCTTTATGGAATGCGGTATTTTCACCTGCTAAACTGCCTGTATTTATTATTTATTACCATTAAAGCAGTCTCATTAACTGCGTGTGTACTGAAATATTCATTATTATTCTACATTCTATTCAAGTTTGTCAAACTTAATCAGATTATTTCCGCAACCGTTTGCAAGATAAATCCCTATAATAACTAAATAGCATAGTCTTAATTTCCTTAATACCTGTTGCAAAATGTATAACAGTTTTAATAGAATTTCAACCTTTTTGTAAAAAATCCTTTAAATAAACAAATTTAAAATCAGGGATGTAAGAGAAGAGCCTCTAATTTATCAAGGCTCCATTTTTCATTTTTAACTGATCAGTAAGCAAACTCTTCCAAGATTTCTTCAGCCGATTTTACCAGTTTGGCACCTTGCTGAATTAGTTCATTTGTTCCGACTGAGAATGGGCTAAAAATATTCCCTGGTACTGCAAACACTTCCCGTCCTTCCTGCACAGCATAATTGGCTGTAATAAGAGAGCCGCTTTTGCTTTTCGCCTGAATTATCAGTGTCCCTCTGCAAATCCCGCTTATGATTCGGTTCCTCATTGGAAACTGCCATCTTGAGGGCCTTGTGTCCGGCGGATATTCAGATATTACCAGATGATTTTTCATCATTTCATAAGCAAGCTTCTGGTTTGCCTGTGGATAAATATGAAACAGGCCACCTGCTATGACACCGATTGTTTTTCCTTTATTTTTAATTGCTTCCTTATGTGCAATCGCATCTATACCGGCTGCCAGCCCGCTTACAATAATAATCCCCTGCTCAATAAGCTTCGGAAAAATGGACTGAATGGCTTTCTCGCCATACTCTGTTGCCTGTCTGGAACCAACAACAGCCAGGTGTACCCTGCTATTCAAAAGACTGGTATCGCCCCGGGCATATAAAACCCAAGGCGGCTGGTATGTTTCTTTTAAAAGAATGGGATATTCCTCGTCAAAAATAGTAATGGCTTTAATGCCATTTGGTGAGTATTGGCGAATTTGTTCATGGATTCGATCAGAATGCAGATCCTGGAATACATTGGAGAGAGATTCCTTAGTGGAGTTTACCGGGGGTATTATTCGATAGGGTGCATCATTATACAAAAATTTTAATTCTGGATCATTCTTAAGAATATAATAAATCATCTTCCAGCTCATTCCTCTGCAGTGATGGAGATGGGTGAGCCTCATATTAAATTCATTCATGGAAGCCTCCTGTATTGTTTTTTAATGAAGGGGTGTGTGCGGGGAAAATGGCAAAGCAGAAATAGTCCCTCAAAAAGAGGGACTATTCTTAAGTTATTTGAAAAGATTAGTGTGTTTTACACTGGTCATAAAGGCCTTTTTCTTTCAGAACCTTTATCAGTGTTTCACCCATTACAGATGGAGTGTCAGCTACCTGAATACCGCACTCATTCATTACACGGATTTTTTCATCAGCTGTTCCTTTACCTCCTGAGATGATTGCGCCAGCATGACCCATACGCTTTCCTGGAGGTGCAGTGCGTCCGCCGATGAAGCCTACAACAGGTTTAGTCATGTTTTCTTTAACCCATTCTGCAGCTTCTTCTTCAGCAGTTCCTCCGATTTCACCAATCATGATGACAGCATAAGTTTCAGGGTCTTCATTGAATGCTTTTAAAACATCAATGAAGTTTGTTCCGTTAACTGGATCTCCGCCGATTCCAACTGCAGTTGATTGGCCGATACCTGCCTGTGTCAGCTGATGTACAGCTTCATAAGTCAATGTGCCTGAACGGGAAACAACCCCAACATGTCCTTTAGTGTGGATGTAGCCTGGCATAATGCCGATCTTACACTCTTCAGGAGTGATAACACCCGGGCAGTTAGGACCTACAAGGCGGGTCTTCTTGCCTTCCATATAACGCTTAACTTTAACCATATCCAATACAGGAATATGCTCAGTGATACAGATAGCAAGATCCAATTCTGCATCAACAGCTTCAAGGATCGCATCTGCAGCAAATGGAGCGGGAACATAGATAACGGAGGCGTTGGCACCTGTCGCCTTAACTGCTTCCTCCACTGTATTGAAAACAGGAACACCTTCTACTTCAGTACCGCCTTTACCCGGAGTTACACCGCCGACAATTTGCGTTCCGTATTCAAGCATTTGCTTTGTATGGAAAAGGGCTGTTGAACCAGTAATCCCTTGAACTATAACTTTAGTATCTTTATTAATAAATACGCTCACGTTAATTCTCCTTTCTGGTCTAAAGAGAGCCATCCTGCGCATAAAGACGTTAAGTAAAATCCTTTGATTCCGCTATATGCCTTTAATACTGAACGGCCGCTCATTTTTGATTCTTAGCCTACTAAAGAAACGATTTTTTGTGCACCGTCAGCCATGGACTCAGCAGCGATGATATCGATATCGGATTCTGCAAGAATCTTCTTGCCCATTTCAACATTCGTGCCTTCAAGACGAACAACTAATGGCACATTCAGGCCTACTTGCTTTGCTGCTTCCACTACACCAGTGGCGATGATGTCGCACTTCATGATTCCGCCGAAGATATTAACAAAAATTCCTTTTACGTTTTTATCAGAAAGGATGATTTTGAAAGCTTCAGTTACTTTCTCAGCTGTTGCTCCGCCCCCAACATCTAGGAAATTGGCCGGGTCTCCGCCATAATGCTTAACGATATCCATAGTAGCCATTGCTAATCCTGCACCATTAACCATGCAGCCTATGTTTCCATCAAGGGAAATGTAGCTCAGGTCGTATTTTGATGCTTCGATTTCCTTTGCATCCTCTTCTTCAAGGTCACGAAGATCCAGGATGTCTTTTTGACGGTAAAGTGCATTTGCATCAAAGTTCAGCTTAGCATCCAGAGCCATAACTTTGCCGTCTCCAGTTACAACTAATGGATTGATTTCAGCAATAGAGCAATCTTTCTCAATATATGCTCTGTATAAGCCCATCATAAATTTAACAGCTTGTCCGACAAGTTTTGATGGAATATTGATATTAAATGCGATTCTGCGAGCCTGGAATGCTGTTAAACCTAGAACCGGATCGATTTCTTCCTTGAAGATTTTTTCAGGCGTTTTTTCAGCCACTTCTTCGATTTCTGTGCCGCCTTCTTCCGATGCCATTAAAACAACACGGGATGTGGCGCGGTCCAGGACAAGACCCACATAATATTCCTTCTGAATGTCACAGCCCTCTTCAATCAGTAAACGCTTTACTTCTTTGCCTTCCGGGCCTGTTTGATGTGTAACAAGTGTTTTTCCTAAGATTTCACCTGCATATGTACGAACTTCGTCAAGATTTTTGGCAACTTTTACACCGCCAGCTTTTCCGCGTCCTCCGGCGTGGATTTGCGCTTTAACCACACATACCTCAGTGCCAAGCTCTTTAGCAGCTTCAACAGCTTCTTCTACTGTAAATGCCACTTTTCCATTTGGAACGGCAACCCCGTATTGTCTGAGGACTTCTTTACCTTGATACTCATGTATATTCATTTCCCATCCTCCTATCGAACTCTTCAAAAAATAGACTGCGCTTTCATTTTATTAAATGACACAACCCTTGTCTACCATTTACTCTAAAATATTATATTTCTTTAAAAATTATAAATATTGGATAGTTCATAAACCCTGGTATTAAAGAGGATTAGACCCTAATTTTATGGAAAAAATATTTTATTAAAATAAAGAAAACTGTCAGTCGATAGCTTTCGATTCTACTTGAATATAAGTATAATACCGCTCCTTGCTTCTAAAAATGATTAGTGTAAGAGAAACATATTGGTTTACCAGAATAGATTAATTCCTATTTCCCCTCTTTCCAGCTTCCTGATCTGCTCTGTAGATGAATGCAAATACCTCTGCAACGGCCTGATAAAGCTCTTCTGGAATTCCTTCATTGATATTAAGCCTGGCAAGAAGCTCAACAAGTGCAGGATCCTCCTGAACCGGAATACCATGTTCCTTAGCCTTTGCAAGGATATTTTCAGCTGTTAGGCCCTTCCCCTTTGCAGATATCTTTGGTGCCCCATTACTCTCAGGATCATAGTTTAACGCTACCGCTTCTTTCCTTTTTACATTGGGATTTTTTTCATATTCTTATATCTACTCCGCTGAATGATTTGGCAGGTACTATTGAAGTCATTGCTTGTCCTGCTGAAAGTGAATCTCCGGCAGGCTCCGGCTTCTGAAAAGAAACCGAAGACAGCTTATAATTTAATGTAAATAGATTTGCTTTTAGTTCAGCTGCAAACGGGGAAGTTAAACTTTTCATCTCAGTATGCTCATTTATAACTGTAATGCTGATGATTCTGTTTTGGACCTGCAGATCGATAATCGTTTCATTCAGATGCTCTAAATCCAAATAAAAGATAACCCGGCAATGGCTGGGATCAATGTTTCCGTCTTCTGTTCTCCTCCCGCTCCACTGCATTGTCAAATCGGTGACCTTTCCCCATAAAGAAACCGGCAGCTGAAAGATGTAGTGCTGCAATGGTCCGGATTCCTGCGAGAGCGCCTGAAAGCCGGTTATTTTATGCAGAAGCCTTTCCGCTGCATTCTTAGCTGCATGCACAGGTTCTTCGTTTAAGAAGTCCATCAGGAGCGGTTTGAGGGTGTCCAGATTTTCGTCGCCTCCACCACCTTGCTGTTTTAATAAATTTTGGACATGATGTTCATGAGAAAATCCCAGTGTTTTGATTATTCTCTTTAATTCACTATGAATATGACGCTGGTCATATGGCAGAGGAGATTCGGGACGAAGGCTTGTTTTCAGTTCTGCCAGCATTGTATTTTCCTGAGGTGTGAGAGCAGCTGCACCGGAAAGCTTTTCACCTCCCAATAATCTCCCTGCCTGGACAGCAGCCTGCTTGAATTTTTCCCCATCTAATAAATGTCCAGAATCATCATTTATGGTAAGAGATAGAGCTGATTTCAAAAGAGTGTTAAGTACATTTTTTTCTGGAGGAAAAGATAATTTTCCATTCCGAAAATCATTAAGTATTGTTTGTAAAGCTTGACTCTGTCTGCTGCTTTCAGACCTTTGTGCAAAAAAACCATTAAGTTTGGCCAAATTTAAAATGAATTCACGCCTGCTCCCTGATTTGCTTATTTTCAAAAGAGCAGTCAGTGTTTGAAAAATCGGTTTGTTTTGCACGCCTTCCTCAATAAGCTGTTTTACGGCAGCATCCTCGCCAGCTTCACCAGGTAACATCCCCACTGTTTTCAAAAGCTCGAAAGCTGTTCGGGAACTAGCCAGACCTTCTGCATTCAGCCACTCTGAAAACAGTCTTACAACTGCCTGCTGGCCCAGTTTGTCTCTTGAAGCCATTGTCAAATTCTCAAGTATAGAGTATATTTGCTTTCCTTTGGATGATAAATCAACTCCCTTTAACTCATCCCGCAATTCTCCTATTAGTGAAGATAATGGGTCCCCGTTTAAGACTGAGGAGAGCGCTGAATAAACATTCTTCGAAAAGGGAAGCTGCCTTATGATCAGCTCTTTAACAGTCCTCAGGACTTCGGCAGCAGATATGCTTTCATAAATCCATTCCGATGCCATCCTTAATGTTTCACCAGTAATCGGAAGCTGCTCCTTAAGAAAATATTGAATGAGGGTTTTATTTTCCGGGGACACCTGCATTCCAAGCTGTCTTAGAAGGCTTTCTGCCTCAGCTCCTTTGCTTTGGCCTTTTACAGAATCCATAACTCTTAAATGCAGCAGCCCTTCACCCGGCTCGACTCTAAACCAATATCTATAGTCAGCAGACAAAGGGGTTTCCAGCTGTGCAATCACTTTATGTACCCCGATCTGCACCTCTGCCGTCTGATTCGGAAATAACTTCGCTACTTTACCGCTGACAATTTGCCCAGGCCTGAATGAAGCCGCTTTTCCTGCATTGCTTTGCTCATGCCTTATAATTTTTTGAATTAATTCAGACGGCTTCATACCTTCACCTTCTACTCTATTAATTATAAGAATCTTTTATCGGTGCAAAGCTTTTCCGGTGATAAGGCGTAATTCCATGAATTGATATCGCTTCAAGATGCTCCTTCGTCCCATAGCCCATGTTTTTCCCAAATCCATATCGGGGAAACTCCTTGCCTATTTCAGCCATCATTCTGTCTCTTGTGACTTTTGCAATGATAGAGGCTGCAGCAATCGTTACGCTTTTGCCATCTCCCTTTATGATAGCTTCCATTGGATAAGGTGTTAAAAGTTTTACCGCATCTACAAGCAGGAAATCCGGTTTTGGATTCAGGCCTTCAATTGCTGATAGCATTGCCTTTTTTGTTGCTTCAAATATATTAATTCGGTCGATTTCCGCGGGTTCAATGATCCCCACACTGACAGCTACAGCCTTAGTGTTTATCATGTCAAAATATTCTTCTCTTTTTCGTTCAGGCACTTTCTTTGAATCATCTAATCCCGGCAGGTAAAAGTCTTCAGGCAATATAACTGCTGCAGCTACCACCGGCCCCGCAAGCGGCCCTCTGCCGACTTCATCTATTCCGGCAATACATTCAAAACCACGGCTTCTGTACTGACGCTCATAACGTGTCATTTCTTTATGCTTCTCATGTATTTTCTTTTGGAACAACATACGGGAATGCCATTTTGCCAAAACTTGCTGCACACCTTTTCTGTCATCCTGTTTAATTGAGTGAAGGAATGGGTCATCCTCTGATTCAATTGTTTTTATCTTTTCTTCTATTTGGCGAATGGTTAACTTTTCCATGTTTTCTCCTTTTTATGCTAATCTATGTATCGTCATTTCTTCCAAAAAATAAAGGCCTCCTGCGAACAGAAGGTCTTAATAATTATTATTCAGCTTCATTTCGGACTGCCATTTCCTCCGGCAGCTCCAATGTAATTGGCCCCATTTTTTCAGAACGGAATTCCCTGATTACCAGTTCTGTTACCTTATCATAATCAATTTCGCCGCCGCCCATCAGACAGCCTCGCAGCCTGCCGATTTTATCAAAGACTTCAACAATTTCCTCCGGGATTTCTTCGATCTGGTAACGTTCTTTCAGGCGATCCGGATATCTTTCACCCAGAAAGCGCAGTGCATATACTGCTACATCCTGGAGATTTAATATAGTATCCTTGATTGCGCCTGTCAGAGCAAGCTTAAGTCCCACTTCCTGATCCTCAAATTTTGGCCACAAAATTCCAGGGGTATCGAGCAGCTCCAGCTCTTTCCCTACCTTTATCCACTGCTGGGCTTTCGTAACGCCGGGAGTATTTCCTGTCCTTGCAATATTCTTTTTGGCCAGGCGATTTATTAGTGTGGATTTGCCGGCATTTGGAATACCGACAATCATTGCCCGGATTGCCCTCGGCTTTACACCTTTGGCTTTCATTCGATCGAATTTCTCCTGAAGAATTTCCTGAGATGCGGAGACAATTTCTTTCATGCCTTGTCCGGCCTGGGAGTTTATCGCAAGAGCTCTTATGCCCTTATTTTCAAAATGTCTGATCCACTTCTTCGTTGCTTCTTTATCAGCCATGTCAGCTTTATTCAATAAAACAAGCCGGGGTTTGTGCTGAATGATTTCATCGATCATCGGGTTTCTTGATGAATAAGGAATCCTGGCATCAACGAGCTCAAAGATGATATCAACAAGTTTTAATTTTTCTGTAACCTGCCTTCTGGCTTTTGCCATATGGCCGGGAAACCACTGAATCGTCACAGCCGGCACCTCCATCCAATATATATTTATATAGCAGATAATCGTCAATCAACGATGCGAATATCCTCAATTGGCCAGTATATTACTCCGGCATCGCCCAGTACCTCTTCCATTGCAACAGGGCCAATGTGTCGGCTATCCTTGCTGAAGCGGCGGTTGTCACCCATTACAAACAAATGCCCTTCAGGAACTGTTTCCTGTCCGATCTTCTCTTTTAAAGTAAATGGCTCTGTCAGAGGCCCATCAATTACCTGCTTCTTATATTCATCCAGGTAAGGCTCATCATACGGTTTTCCGTTAACAAACAGAGTATCATCTTTATATTCAATCTTGTCTCCCGGAAGCCCTATTACCCGTTTAATGTAATCTTTGTTTTCAGGTGCATGGAAAACAATAATATCAAAGCGCTCCGGCTCGCCAATTTTATAACTGAATTTATTTACAATCATCCGGTCCTGGTCATGCAATGTTGGCATCATGGACAAGCCGTCAACCACAATTGGAGCAAACAGGAAATATCTGATGACTGCCGCTAACAGAACTGCAATTACAAGAGCTTTTGTCCATTCCCACAATTCATTTTTCTTTTTTGCCATTTAATCCCCCACCATTCTTCTAACCCATAACTAACCTGCCATGGAAAGTGTTGTCTTACTTATTTTACAAAAATTCTTCTTAATAAACACGATGGGAATCTTATTTTTATATTATTTAACATTTATGTAATATTATTTGTACTTTACTCTTTCATGAAAGAAAAAGGAGCTTGATTGAACAAGCTCCTTCTTTTCTTTATTATCGAATTTCTTTGATACGAGCTTTTTTACCGCGAAGGTTACGCAGGTAGTAAAGTTTCGCACGGCGGACTTTACCGCGGCGGATAACTTCAAGCTTCGCAATCTTAGGTGTGTGCACAGGGAATGTACGCTCAACGCCTACACCGTAAGAAATCTTACGAACTGTGAAAGTTTCGCTGATTCCACCACCACGACGCTTAATCACAACACCTTCATATACCTGAACACGCTCACGAGTTCCCTCAACAATACTTACGTGTACACGTACAGTATCACCAGGACGGAAAGACGGAAGGTCAGTACGAAGCTGTTCTTTTGTGATTTCTTCAATAAGTTTTTGCATCGTTTTCAACTCCTCTCAACAGACGCTCATGCACAACCTGTGTTTGCAGCGGAACATCTTTATCAGACGAAAGCTGAACAAGTTCAGCCTAAGTCACAAAAAGTATCATAACATATTTGGACGGCAACTTCAATGTTATTTATCTTCTTTTTTTATGTCATCCAGCCATTTTTGCTGTTCTTTTGTTAAATCTGCATCACTAAGAAGGTCAGGACGCCTTAAATACGTTCTTCTCAACGATTCTTTAGCTCTCCATTCTTCAACAAGGCGATGATTGCCTGACATGAGGACATCCGGCACTTTAAGGCCCCTGAATTCTGCTGGACGTGTATAATGAGGATGTTCAAGAAAACCTGTGCTGAAGGAATCTTTCATATGAGATTCCTGGTTGCCTAACACATCAGGAAGCAATCGGACGACACTGTCGATGACAACCATCGCTCCAAGCTCGCCGCCAGTCAGCACAAAATCACCAATTGAAATTTCATCTGTCACAACATGCTCCCGTATCCTTTCATCATATCCCTCATAATGGCCGCATACAAAAATCAGGTGATCTGCTTCTGCCAGCTCTTCAGCTTTTCTTTGCGTATAGCGCTCCCCCTGAGGACACAGCAGAATAACCCTTGGAGATGCCCCGCTCTTACTGCGCAGATCCTCAACCGCATCAAATATTGGCTGAGGCTTTAAAACCATCCCTGCTCCTCCGCCATATGGATAATCATCAACCGTTTTATGCTTATTGTCGGCATACTCCCTGAAGTTGACAACATTGTACGTTACCGCTTGGTTTTCTGCCGCTTTTTTTAATATTGAATGTCCCAAGACCCCTTCAAACATTTCCGGAAACAGAGTGAGCACATCAATATTCATCATTAAAGCAATCCCTCAATCGCATTAATTTTCACAAGTTTATCTTCCACATTAACTTCCTTAACAACATCTCCAATATACGGAATCAGAATCTCCTTAGCGCCTTTTGCTTTAACTACCCATACATCATTTGCTCCGGGAGACAGAATTTCTTTGATTTTTCCTATTTCTTCTCCATCAAGTGTTTCAACCGTACACCCGATAATTTCATGGTAGTAAAATTCATCCTCTTCAAGATCGCCAAGCTGATCTTCTGAAATTTTAAGAATGCCGCCCTTCATTTTTTCAATCTGATTGATATTTTCGTATCCTTCAAAGGTAAGCAGATCAAATGATTTATGAGTGCGGTGTGCTTTTACTGTCAGCTCAACAGGCTCTCCTTTTGCCTCCGGCATGAACAAGTACAGTTTATTTCCCGACTTATATCTTTCTTCTGCAAAATCTGTTTTGGAAATGACTCTCGCTTCCCCTTTTATGCCGTGGGTGTTCACAATTTTCCCTACGTTAAACCACTTCTGCATGTATTATCACCTCTAGCGTATTTCATCAACAATTCCATCCTTTATGATGATTGTTTTCCCTTTTTCTATGTCTTCCCAGGGGGTACCCTTTTTAACCTCGATAATCGCCTGGACTTCTTTTTCTTTTAATTCGCTTCCTAAAGGTAGCATATGTAATTGTTCTATTTGAAAATCCAGCAGCTGAACTTTTTCCTGCCTCAGTTGAATTTCCTTTTCAAAGTGCTGCTTCAGATTGGCCGGATGCAGCTTCTTGGTTTTTTCCAGTTTTTTTAGTTCAAACCTTAGCTGATCACTTTCTTTCTGCAGCTGCTTTTTTTTGGCCACGTAGCCTTCCAGCAGTTCTTGCTTGCTATTCTCTGTCAGCACTTGCTTAACTGTAACAGTTTGAATAATGTTCATGTTCAGCGCCTCCCAAATCATAATCCGGATGAAAAAACGGCGTTACTGACACTGCTGTCACATTCTTAGTTGGCGATGATTATATTTATAGATTGTAAAAAAAGGAGGGGAATCCCCTCCTTTTTTGGTAATACCCGCTTACTGCAGGATAATTATTCGATGATCTCTAAAAAGATCTTCTTTTGTTCTGTTGAACCTGCTGCATAAACAACGGTCCGAATTGCTTTCGCAACGCGCCCTTGCTTCCCAATTACTTTCCCCATGTCATTCTTGTTGACAGAAAGCTGATAGGTTACGCGCTGATCCTCTTCTTGGACATTCACTTGAACATCTTCTGGAAAATCAACAAGGGGCTTAACAATCGTTTCGATAAGCTCTTTCATCTTATAATGAATTACTTACCGTTTTTAGCGTTATGGAATTTTTCCATAATGCCTTGCTTAGAGAAAAGGTTACGTACTGTATCAGATGGCTTAGCACCTGTCTGAAGCCATTTAAGAGCCAACTCTTCATTGATTTCAACGATCGCTGGTTGAGCAACCGGATTGTAAGTTCCTACTGTTTCAATGAAACGTCCGTCACGAGGAGAACGAGAATCAGCTACAACGATACGATAGAAAGGGTTTTTATGAGCACCCATACGCTTTAAACGAATTTTTACTGCCATTTTAAATAAGCACCTCCGAATAGTTTCACACAAGATAGTATAATATCAGATAGTTAATTAGTTTGTAAAGGTTTTTTTCTTTACATGTTATGAAAAGCTTAAATAGCGGCTTAGAAAGGGTTAAAAGGAAGCTTAAATCCGCCTTTTTTCTTGCCTTTTTGCTGCATGCCGGCCATTTGCTTCATCATCTTTTTCATATCTTCAAATTGCTTCAGCAGACGGTTAACTTCTGGGACGGTTCTTCCGCTTCCCTTGGCAATCCGTTTGCGGCGGCTTGAATTGATGATTTCCGGATGAGTTTTCTCTTCCTTAGTCATCGACTTAATAATGGCCTCAACGTGAGTGATTTGCTTCTCATCGATTTGCATATTATTCAAGCCTTTGATTTTGTTGGCGCCAGGCATCATTTTCAAAAGCTCATCTAGAGGTCCCATTTGGCGGACCTGACCGAGCTGATCCAAAAAGTCATCAAATGTGAAAGAAGCAGTGCGCATTTTCTGCTCAAGCTCTTTTGCCTTTTCTTCATCCACATTAGCCTGTGCTTTTTCAATTAGGGATAAGACATCCCCCATACCTAAAATACGGGAAGCCATCCGTTCCGGATGGAACGCTTCAAGGGCGTCCAGCTTTTCGCCAAGACCGACAAATTTAATCGGCGTGTTTGTTACGGATCTAATTGATAGAGCCGCACCGCCTCGAGTATCGCCATCCAGCTTTGTCAGGACAACTCCTGTAAGACCCAGCAGATCATTGAAGCTTTGTGCTACGTTAACCGCATCCTGACCAGTCATGGCATCTACAACAAGGAAAATTTCATCTGGATTGGAAAGCTCTTTGATTTGCTTTAGCTCATCCATTAGAGCTTCATCCACATGCAGTCTTCCTGCTGTATCGATTAGAACATAATCGTTATGGTCCTCTTTTGCCTTTGCGATGGCCTGTTTTGCAATTTCAACAGGACTGACTTGATCGCCAAGGGAGAAGACAGGCATATTAAGCTGTTTGCCAAGCGTTTCGAGCTGTTTAATCGCCGCAGGACGGTAGATGTCTGCAGCAACCAGCAGCGGGTTGCGGTTATACTTTTTACGGAGCAGGTTCGCAAGCTTTCCGGTTGTAGTCGTTTTACCGGCACCCTGAAGACCAACCATCATAATGACAGTCGGCGGGCGTTTGGAAACAGCAATTTTGCTTTGTTCTCCGCCCATCAGTTCCGTTAATTCTTCTTTAACAACCTTTATTACCTGCTGTCCCGGCGTCAGGCTCTTTAATACTTCCTGCCCGACAGCGCGTTCACTGACTTTTTTGACGAACTCCTTGACAACTTTGAAGTTAACGTCCGCTTCTAAAAGAGCGAGACGAACTTCTCGCATCATTTCTTTTACATCCGCTTCATTGATTTTGCCCTTTCCGCGGATCTTCTGAATTGTATTTTGCAGTCGGTCGGCCAATCCTTCAAATGCCATTTATGCCGCCTCCTAATCTAATTTCTCAAGCTCTGCCACTGCCTCTTTCAATGCCTCTCGGGAAGGAGAACCTTCCTGAAGCATCTCTTTTATTTCTGCAATCAGCTTGCTGCGCTCTTGAAATTTATGAAATAATAATAGCTTTTCTTCATACTCTTCAAGCATTGCTTCCGTTCTCTTTATGTTGTCATAAACCGCTTGCCGGCTTATATCATATTCTTCGGCAATCTCTCCAAGCGAAAAATCATCCAGGTAGTAAAGGGACATATAGCTTCTCTGCTTAGGAGTTAACAACGATTGATAGAAATCATAAAGGTAGTTCATCCTCGTTGTCTTTTCGAGCATCCCTATTCCCCCTTGTTAAGTGAAAAGCCTTTACAAAGTAAGTTTACATAGAATTTCACAGCATGTCAAGAAAATATCTTTACAGTACTGGCAGTAATGCGTCCGGGTGATCGCAGCAGGCATCCTTCAACTTTGATTCCACTTATTTTTTCCTGTTTTTTGCATCCAGCAGTCTTTTCATCCGCTCTTCTCTTTCCTGAGGCGAGGGTTCTGCTGCTGGCCTTGTCCGGTTTGGCTTCCTTGTTTTTATTTTTTCAGGTGTTTCCTTTACAGGTAGTTCCCTTTGAAGACTAACTGACTCCTGATCGGCAGGAGACGGTTTATTTCCGGAAGCTTTAAGTTTTGGTATCTTCACAGGCTTTTCTATCACTTTTCTGTTTTTCTTCAAAATTCCCGCTGCGAGTCCAGTAAGCCCAAAGCGCCTTACTGCAATTTCTAAGAAAAATAGCAGGAATGCAGCCAGAAGCAGCCATTCACTGATCGGCTGTTTGGTGCTTGCCTTTTTTTTCAGCGGCAGGAATGCTTCTTCACCGTTCGCCAGCTCATTGCCTCCAGTCATATTTGAGAGTGACTTCAAATGCTCTTTATTTGTTCCCTTTTGCAGATACTCTTCAGAATAGGGAACGGTAAATCCGGTTTGATGAACCTGAACTTTTCCATTCTCATCAGTCTGTTTAATATTTAAAAAATACATTCCCTCCCTTTCAGGCATCTGCGCTTCATATTTACCTGGAGCTGTAAGTCTCATATTAGCTTCTACCTGTTCACCCGTTTCTGACACGATGGATGTCTCGATGGGCAAAGAAATGCTTCCCGCAGACTCCAGGGTGAGCACTGTTTTACCATCCTTGTTCTCGACATCAACTCTATATGGTTCACTTTCATATTGCGGCAGGGTTTTAGTAACAAGCTGATTAATAAAGGACAGCCACTTTTCCCAGCTGGCCCATTCTCCCGACCACTTACCCGAAATATCGGATGTAAAAGCCGCTGTCCGCCCTATTCCATATTGCCATTCAGCAAGTATAGGGTCTTTTTTTTCACTTAACAATGGCACCTGTGCCCGCGGCTTGGCCGTTGCAGCTATATAGGCATTCATCTTCGGCACACCATTTTCAAAAAGAGAGGACCAGTCAGGGTAAGGCTGTATATTTGGGTAAAATGGGTTGTCTTCGATATAAGTTCTTGTAGCCATTACGGTTTCACGAGATAAAATGCTAGGTATGACGGAAGAGTCAGTAACATCATAAAAACGCCCTGATCCCATCCCCGCAAGTTCTTCAAGAAGCCCTCTATCAGCATCCTGACCAAGTGCAACAGTTGAGAGAGTAATATTCTTCTCTTTCCCGTTTTTGATTAGAAACTCGTAGTCTCCATTTGCGGCTGATTGTCCATCTGTCAGCAAAATGATATGCTTCCTCTGCAGCTTTAAATCTTCAAGCTCACTATAAGCCTGTTCAAGAGAGGTAAAGATTTCTGTTCCCCCGCCGGGTGTAATGGATTTGATTTTTTCAATGGCCTTCTTCTTATCCTTGAGAGGCTTGGTTTCAAGGATTTCCCATGGGCGGTCATCAAATGCAATAAATCCGAGTGTATCTTCTTCACGAAGCAGTTCAACAGAGCGGGCAGCCGCCTCTTTTGCCAATTCGATTTTATTTCCTGCCATGCTTCCGGAACGGTCCATAACTAACACAAGACCCAAGGAGGGCATTTCTTTCTTCCCTTTGATATCCATATCCACCGGAAGCAATTTCTCAATCGGCGTTTTAAAATAGCCTCCCAGACCGAAGCTTTCTTCACCGCCAAACATGATAAAACCAGTGCCGAATTCCTTCACCGCCTTCTCCATCAGTGTCATTTGCCGCGCTGAAATAACTGTTGCGGGGACATTATTAAAAATGATCGACTGATATTGCAAATAGCCCGACAGAACGGTCGGAAGCTTCTCTGGAATAACCGTATCTGTCTCCAGGCCAGAACCTTTTAACAGATTTGAAATATCACCGGCGTCCTCTCCTTGTACAATCAGAACTTTAGGAGTTCCTTTCACATTCACTATCGAGTGAAGGGTATTATTTTCAGTATAGGCATCCCGGTCTGCTGCTATCTCTGCTTTATAAGCTGTTAACCCTGCGGTATCCGCTTTGTGGGTAAACGTATAAATGTTTTTCCCTTCGTTTACTTGAACAGTCTCCTTTAAAACTTCTTTATGATTTACAGAAAGTCTGATTTCAGCTTCCTTGGCAATATTGCTGGTAACTTCTATTGTAATCGGAGCCTCTTCCCCTAAATATAGTGAAGGAGGAACGTCTAATTCTGAGATTGAAACATCTTCACCTGCTGCTGTTCTTAGTGGAACATGGTCAATCTCGATACTCCGATTTTTTAATATTGCAGCTGCTGCCAGGCTTTCTCCTTCCGTTTCATTCCCGTCCGACATCAAGACAATTCTGCCGGAAGACTCCCTCGGAATGAGAGAAGCGGCAAATTGCAGGCCCGCTTCCAGGTTCGATTGAGAGTTGTCAGCCATCCCATTAAATTCGGATATAACTTCACGGTTTCTGCCCAAATTTTGTTCAAGCACTGCATTTTTTCCAAAAGCCGCAACGGCAAATTGATCATCCTTTTTCCTGTAGCCGGTGCTGTTTTCTATCCAGGCCAGTGCTTCCTCATTTGAGCCAATGCTTGCAGAACGGTCAGCCAGAAATATGACAGTCTGCCCTTTGACGGGAAGGAGTACTTGGGGAATGGTCAGTGCAATAATGATTAAAGAGAAAATAACCAGCCTTAGACCGGCAATCCAAAACTTTTCACTTCCTTGTCCCCTTTGATTTCGAATAAATAAAAAGACGATAATAACAGCAGGGATCAGGAGCAGTAACAGGAAGGGATATTTAACCTCTATACCCACGGCGATATACCTCCCATTCGATAGCAATCAATATTAAAGCTATTAAAGAAAGCCAAAACCAGAAACTTTCATTTGGCCTTTGGGTCATGCTGTTTTTTTCAGATGATTTTGCATTCAGTGTAAAGGATTCTTCTGTTCCTGCACTTTTCTCTCTTTCATCCAGAAGGACGGAAAAATAATAAATCTGATTCCCTGATACCGCCTGGTAAGTTCCGGGGGCTATAGGAGCTTTAAAGGTTTCCTCGTTTAGATCTAGAGAGTATAGATTTTCGTCTTTATTATTGAAAATTTCCCAGCTTCCAGTTCCATTGCCTATATTAATCCATCTCTCTTCTCCGGAGCTGAAATACCCAAGGAATTCTGATTGCTGGGATAGCCACTGGTAAGAGTTATATAGAAAGATTGGAAAACCCGGCAGGAGAGGCCAATCTGTGTCAGCCAGATCAAAATTGACGATAATTATTGGCTGCCCATTATGCATTCCCTTCTGAATTAAAGGAATATCCCCGCTTTTCAATACAGTCTCCCATTCCCCTTTCAGAACGGCGGATGCAGAACTGATATATACCTTCTCAAAATTTGCATATTCCAAAAGCCGATCATCATCACCTGTAATTGCTTCATCAAGTTTTATTCTATTTTTGCTTGTATTGAAAAAGATCATCGGCAGCTCTGGAAGTTTCGATAATGTGCTTCCTTCAGCTACAACGACACCTTTCATTTCCAAGCCTTTGAGGGCAGACGGATCTGTCTGCAGCAGTTCGGCACCAATAGTTTGAAAGCCTTTCACTGCAAATGGATTTACATCTCCCATAGTGTAAACCTTTGGTTTTGGGTCAGTGTAAATAGAGGCTGCTGAGTTATCTGCACTATAGCCATCGCTAATGGTGATAGCTGCCTCGTAATAAGGTTTTACCGGCAGATCTTTAATTTGAACGGTTATATCCTCTTTTGCTTTTAATGATACATTCTGTTCAAACAGTACTTCTTCCTCAGATTTTACTGTAACGCCTGTCTCTATATTTTCAGAAGACTGGTTTTCTATCACTGCAACTGCTGAAATACGATCACCCTCGGCCGCTGTCCCGAATGACTGCAGCGACACATTTGCTGCGTTCTCTCCAATATTATGTACCACCGTGTATAGACCGCCCGATTCCTTCATAAAATCTTTTTTGGCAGCCGAATCTGAAAAAACATGAAGAGCGGTGTCCTTTCCTGAAGATAGGGATTCTGCCAATAAGATGGCTTTTTCCATATTTTCATGTTCATAAGTAAGCTCCAGCTTCTTAATAGTTCTTCGAATAGCATTTGAATCATCTTCCCTGCTTAAGAGAATCTCACTTTTCTCTCCTGCTTGAATCAAGCTTACTTGCTGGCCATTAAGCTTTCCCGCAAGGCCAAGCATTTCCTCTTTTGCGATTTCAAAACGGCTTTTCCCTCCGCTGTCAGCCGACATAGAGGCAGATGGATCTATAATGATGATTATGTGTTCTCCTTTTAATGAATCTTCAAGCCAAAACGGACGCACAAGAGCCAGCATCAATAATAGCAGTGCCAATAATTGCAGCCAAAATAACAGATTCTGCTGAAGTTTTTTAAGCCAAGGGGAAGCCTGCCACTCATTCAGCACCTGTTCCCAGAGCAAATTGGAGGAAATGGTCTTTTCTGTATACTGTTTCCGAAAGAAATAAAATAGGACAACCGCTCCGATAAAAATGGATAAAACAAAATATACAGGATTTAAGAATTGCATTTTGTTCTCACCTGACCAGCCCCTTCGCATACAGATCCCTGAAAAGAACTGTCTGAAGATCTCTTGTTTCAGGGGCATAGATATATTGGCCGCCATACCGTTTGCATAGAATCTCAAGCTGTTCATTATGTTCTTTTAAACGCTTTTCGTATTCGGCCAATACGGAAGGACTCATACTCACATTTACAGCGGCCCCCCTTTCACTATCAATTAACTTTACGTCTCCAGAATATGACGGTTTTATTTCTTCTTTGGCCTGGACCTGAAATAGCCAGAACTCCTGTTTCAGCCCTCTTAACTTCCTAAACAGGATTTCCCATTCCTGAAGCGGTTCAAAGCCATCGGCTATTATTACAGCAAGCTGCTGATGTCTTGAAAGAGTGCCTTTTAGATTGCCCAGAAAGTTACTTGAAAGGGCTGATAGTTCTATTTTCTGGATCTCCATGAATGTTCGCCTGCTGTATATAGACCCTTTTCTTTTGATAGGCTGTGAGCCGGAAGAAGAAACCGGTGAAAACAGGAGACGGTCTTCCCCGGAAAGAATCATAAAACTCAAAGCAGCAGCCAGCGCTTTGGCATATTCCCATTTTTCTTCCAATTTGGTCATGGATGAAGTGGCATCCAGATAAACAGCAATAGATAGTTCCTGCTCATCCAGGAAACGTTTAATATAATGTTTTTGTGTCCTGCCAAAGACATTCCAATCTATTTGCCGGATATCGTCTCCAGGCTGATATGCCCTGAAGTCAGAAAATTCCATGGAAGATCCGAATTTATGTGATTGTCTGGAACCTGAATGAAACCCTCTTTTCCTGGTCTTTACAGAAATTTTACGCTTCTGCAGCTTTCCAAGAAGGATTTGATGGCTGTTCATCAGCTATTAGCTCCCCGGAAATTTTCTTTTATCAGAGCTTCTATAATCGAATCTGCTGTAATCCCCGCTGCTTCTCCTTCAAAGTTTAAGATGAGACGATGGCGTAAAACCGGATAGGCAACACTTTTTAGGTCGCCTATTGAAACATTGTACCTGCCTGAGCACAATGCCCTTGCCTTTGCCATATTTATGAGACTCTGAAGGCCGCGGGGACCGCTGCCATATTGGACGTTTTCTTTAACAGTTTCGGGTGCATACTCTGAATCCGGGTGTGTGGCTGTGATCAGCCATACAGCATAATCCAGGATCTCCTCTGAAACGAGGATTTCTCTTGCAAGTTCCTGAAGAACAATTACATCATTCAGTCCAGCTGCTTTATTTAAATGAGTTTTTAGTACACCAGTCGTTCTCCGGGCAATTTCTTTTAATTCAGCTTGCGTCGGATAAGCTACATTTATTTTACATAGAAACCGGTCCGTTTGAGCCTCCGGCAGAGGGTAAGTTCCTTCCATATCAATTGGGTTCTGAGTTGCAAGAACAAAAAATGGATTTTCCATCCTTTTTGTTTCACCCATAATGGTAACTGTTTTTTCTCCCATTGCCTCAAGCAGTGCACTTTGTGTTTTAGGTGTGGCCCTGTTAATTTCATCTGCCAGGATAATATTGGCGAATATCGGCCCTTTATGAAAACTGAATGTTTGCCTGCCTGCATCGTCTGGCTGAAGCAGCATGGTTCCCGTTATATCTGATGGCATAATATCAGGTGTAAATTGAATGCGGGAGAATTTCAGATCCAGCACTTCTGCAATAGTCTTAATGAGCATCGTTTTACCAAGACCCGGCAATCCTTCAAGCAATACATGACCGCCGGAGATAATGCTCCATAATACTTGTTCGACTACCTCTTCCTGTCCCACTATAAATGATTGAATCTCATCCTTCACTTTCGCAATAATATCTGCTGCTTGTGCGAATTGCTGCACTTTTTCCTGTGTTGCGGACATTGAAGTCACTCCTTATCCGGATCAATACTTGTAAAATAATTTTTAACAATTTCCTCTAAATCAGCCGGCAGCTTATACCGGTCTGTGCTCTGTCTATATGAATTCTGATAATTCCCAAACACTTCACTGTAAGGTCTGATCGTTCCTTTTAAAACAGGGCCATCCCCTTCAAACTGCTGGCCAGAAGTCCCCTGTCCAAGACTGCCGTTATCATTTTCAATATTTTTCTTTCCTTCCATTCCTGATGGAATGGTAAGCAGATCCCTGGATCCCTGTCCGTGTCCTGCACCTCCTCCAAGACCGCTTCCCGTACCTGTGCCTGTGCCTGAACCTGTCCCTGCACCAGATCCCGAACCATTTCCGGAGCCGGAGCCTGAACCATTTCCGGAGCCGGAGCCTGAACCGCTGCCATTCCCGGTTCCTGTTCCTGACCCGCTGCTATTTCCGTTATTTGAGCTAGTTCCAGGCTGATTTTGATTATTTTGCTGATTTGAATTATTCTGCTGTCCTTGCTGAGGCATATTGGAAGTGTTACCAGAGCTGCCCGGCTGTCCAGGCGGAGCGAATGCAAGCTGGCCAGGCGGCATTCCATTCGCTGCCATTTGCTGCTGTAATGATAGTCCTGAACTCTGAAGTGCATCTTGTGCTGCAGCCAGCTGATTTAAAAGCTCTTCTGAATGCATAGCTTTTTCCAGCTGTTCAAGAAGTTTTGAAAGCTCTTCTTCGGATATTTGTGTTTCACTGCCAGTAAGCTCCTTCAAGGCCTGTTTCTGATCTTCATTAAGTTTCGCATTCTGTTTGTTGAGCTTAGACAACTCTTTTCCAAATGAAGCCAGATCTTTATCTTTCAGCATTTGGCTTAATTGTTCTAACCCGTTCTTTTCAAGATTGTTTTTCATAGTTTCCAGGGCTAATGATTTCTCTTTTTCTTTAATTGCTTTTAACTCAAAGCTTTTTGTTTGTTTCTCTAATTCTTTCAAAGCTTCCTCAGCTGACTTTTTTCCTGCAATCTTCTCTGTTGCTTCCTGTAATGCTTTTTTTACTTGAGGATTCTTTTCCTTCTCGGCTTTTTTCTCAAGTTCCTCTCTGGCTTCTTTAACTATCTCCATTTCCTTCTCCCGCTTTTGGGCCAATTCCATTTTCTCTCCCGGCAGCATGTATAAAAACATCGCCATCCCAAATAAAGCCAAACAAATTAAAAGATGCTTGGGAAGAATGAAAACCTTCTTCCTGCCTAAAACCTGATGGTGAACCTTTTTCATATGTTTGACTGCATCCGCCAGCTGCAATCTTGCGAGAATATCATCATTTTCAAGGAAAGAATGGGCAGTAATGACTCTGTCGTCGGCTACAAACCTATTGAACAGTAATGCCGCCTGAGTTATGTCCGGCCGTTTCTTCCAAATTTTAAAAATAGCGAAAAGTGCTGAGAGTAATATAATCATCAGGAAATAGTTTTGCAGGTACGGGATAACAAAAAATCTTGCTGCAATCATAAGAAAAAAGGCCAGGACAGCAGCTGTTAAAAGGAAAACCTGAAATTCCTTAACAACCAGCTGAAACAGGAGCTGTCTTTTTACCGGTTTTAAGAGTCTAACATATTGATTGCGGTCTTCCACCGATATCATTCCCTTATTATGAATTTCGGGCAAACCCGTCCCCTTGGGATTTGCCCGAATAAACTGCTAACCCTTTTTCATATTGGGACGAAGTTTCTTTATGCTAAGCAGCACAGCTCCAATGAAAATCAATGTGTAAGAAATTAAGTATGAAATCCACAAAGGAAATTCAATGCCTGTTGATCTTGTTATTTCATTGGTCATTTCAGGCTCAAAGGTACTCATCAGAATAATGACCGGATTGAGCATAGCCGGGAAATATGGCAGAGGATTTGTCGGCTGAGTCCCTGAATACCCGTAGGCATTTGTTAATTGCATAAAAATCAAAGTTAGGAATGCCGTTCCGCCTGCTAAAAATAGTGTAACCCCATAGGTGGTAACCATCGAGACAATGGTTTTTCTAATCAGTGTCGAAAATAAAACTCCAATGCTTCCATAAACCAGGATCGTAAACAAATAAAATCCCATTGTGATGAGGAGCTGTCCTGGAGAAATACCTCCAAATAAAAACACAAAGCTATAAAGAGGCAAACTTGCCGCAATCAGCAAAATTAAATATGAAATGGAGGAAATTAGCTTGCTTAATATGATGCTTGAAGAGCTTTGGGTGGTCGTTAGCATGATATTTAAGGTCTGCCTCTCTCTTTCGCTGCTGATAACCCCTGCTGTTAATCCCGGGGTTATAAACAGAATCAGGCCAAGCTGCAGTATAGATAAAACCATAAACATTGTCCGGCTCTGATCCGGTTTAAAAAATCCCGGCATGTTGTTTGACAGTGATTCAATAATAATAAAACCAACAATGATAATCCCTAATGCCAATAGGTAAAAAAGGACACCAAGGTAGCTTTTAAAGCTTCGGAAGCGGAGCTTGAATTCTTTATTAAGTACTGGATTCACGATTAAATTCTTCATGTCAGCTCAACTCCCTTTGTAATTTCCATAAAGACATCCTCCAGATCTGTTTCCACTTCAGCAAAGCTGGTGATTGCCAGATTATTCAAAATGGCCCTTTTAAGAAGCTCTTTTTGCTCTTCAGCAGTCCCTTTATAAATAAACTGGATAGATGCCCCTTCTTCATGCAATGATAATTTGGAAATTTTAGGATCATCTTCAAAAAAGGAAATGGCAGTTTCCACATTTCCAAGAACTTTTACAAGAATCAGCCGTTCTCCTCTGAGCTGTGCCTGGATATCAGCAACCGACCCCTGAGCCACCAGTTTACCCTGATCAATAATGCCGATGGTATCGCACATCTCTGCAAGCTCTGGCAGAATATGTGAAGATATTAAAATCGTTTTGCCCATACTTTTCAATTCTTTTAATATCTCCCTCATTTCAACCCTTGCTCTTGGGTCAAGTCCTGATGCCGGCTCATCCAGGATCAGGACTTCGGGATCATGAATTAGGCATCTGGCAAGACAGAGGCGCTGTTTCATGCCTCTTGATAGAAGGTCCACATATGACTCTCTTTTATGTGATAAGTTAACAAGGTCGAGCAGCTGCGGAATCAGCTTCTCGCGTTCTGCAAATGGAATTCCGTAACTTGCTCCGTAAAAGTGCAGATATTCATCAGCCTTTAGCTGATCATAAACCCCGAAAAAGTCCGGCATATAGCCTATTTGCTTTCTCACAAGCTTAGGCTCCTTTTGCACATCATACCCGTTGACAAAAGCCGATCCCGAAGTTGGGGCAAGCAGGGTTGCCAAAATCGAGAAGGTTGTTGATTTTCCTGCACCATTCTGTCCGACAAAGCCAAAAACACTGCCTTTTTCAATATTAAGGTTTAAGGAATCAAGTGCTGTGAATTTTCCATACCGTTTCGTTAAATCTATTATTTCGATCATTTTGCCACCTCCCCTTTAATTGTTACAGCAGGTAATTGAACGAAAGGATCTCCCTGTGAAGACTTAATAAGCTTCAAAATAAATCGGCCATCTTTTGAAACATACTGTGATAAGTCATCTTTACTTGTCAGCTTTAAGCTCCTTTGATCCGGTTCAATCGGCAGCCATTCACCTGATTTATGGTTTTTAATTGAATACTGAACGCTTTGGCTATTAATCTTTAAGGAAATTTCTTCGAGACTATAGCTTTTCTCTTTCATCTGCTTCGGAAGACTTAAAGAATATTCATATTCTCCGTCTTCAAGCATCATTTCACCACTTGTGCTGCCTATGCCTTTTTCATAAATTTGGCCCTTAGACACATGCCAATCAGCTGCCATCATACTTTCCTTCAATGTAAATGAGCCGGAAAACTCATTTTTAGCCTCAAATGGCTGAAGAATCAAATTGGTATTATTCTGTTTGGCTTTCTTTCCTTTCATTGCTACATCAATGACAGATTCTCTTGTAATACCTGCCAGGACCGGCTGAGATGCATCTCCGAGCAGGAACGTAGAAGAGGCACTTTCAAGCCTTTCTTTTCTTAACCTATTAATGTCATTCTGTCCATTGGCAGGGGATGCTCCATTAAATGTTCCGCCGTACGGTCTGCTCAAGAGGGACTGTTTTATCGTTTTATCTACTTTAATTGTCTCACCTTTTTTGATTGAACCCAGTTTTATTGCATCATTGCCTGACCAAATATATAATTCTTCAAAATTAAAGTCACTCTCATTTTTGATAGTTCCGGTTAATTTTTTTTCTTTAAGAGTCAGGTCCGCTTTTAATTCCCCATTTATTTCCGTTTGAGCTTTTCCGTAGATGGTTTTGGATGACCAATACCCCACCTCAGGGAAAATAATCTCATTGTATTTTACTTTTTCAGCCATGATTCCGCCTCTTAGAGGATCAGAAGACGTTGAATTGTTAGAATAAACCACAGCATTAAATTCACCTTTTGGCATTGAGAGGATATATTCACCGCTTTTATTTGACAGCAGGGTTGAAGCCTGGTATCCGGTAAGCAGATTGTTATTCAACTTATATATCCCCATCTGATTCAGCTGCGGCTGAGAAATTCTGTCTTTTGCTCCCATTCCAAAGACAGCTGCCCCCATCAGTATGGCTATAGAAGGAATGATCCACCAGGAATGCTCCCGTTTATCAAGCTTTCTTAACACAAAATAAAGCACAGGCACTATGAGAATAATATAGCCGGCGAAAAGTCCAATAAGCTGTCCGACTGAAAAATTGGATGCAGGAAAGAATTCATTTACTTCTGCAAATTCCCAATAAAGCTGGTCCAGATAATCCTGTGAATAGGGGCTTGAACCAGTGCCTGCACCTGATGCCTGTTTAATATAGCCATCAAACCATGTGTCATACCCCTGCCATGAAGATAAAGGCTCATCCCCCAATGAAAAAGCCGTCTGTAAAATCGTCCCGCTTCCATACTCCTTCTTCAATGCTGCAGGGAGATCACCGCTTTTAGCAATAACTTCTGCACTCTTTTCAACCGGGCCAGTAAAAAAGTTGAGCTCTTGAAATTGCGGCTCTTCTCCCTTTGCCGGCTGCAGGAATTTGACAGCAGCGGATGATTCATTTTCTAATTTCATCGGCAGCAGAGAATACAGCTCTCCATATGTGCCGCCTGCATCCGGTCCTCCTCCTGCAATCAAAGTTCCACCGCGGAAAACCCAGTCCTTTATCGCTTTTTGCTGTTGGTCACTAAGCTGGGAAATCTTGAATTCATCAATAATCAGATAATCGAGCGTTTCCAATCCTGTGGCGTCATCGGGCAAATCTTCCCTTTTAAGCTCAAGCATCGATTTAGATGGCAGTGTCCTCAGCTCTTTTACTCGATCATAGTTTTCACTAAGAACGCCAATTACTTCAGTTGCCATATCTATAAATTTCGGCTTTAATGTTTTTTCACCAGTAAAACTGACTTTTTTCCCATCTTTCCAATCTCCTTCATAAAGAGTCAGCAAGGGAATGTTCTGATACATGGAGGGATGATCCTCCGTTATTCCAGGTACCGTAACCAGATATTCCTTTGCTGAACCGGCCGGCAGCTCTACTTTTACAGTTACTGCACCGCTGGTATTGTAAGAAGGATGGTAACTTATCAGCAAATTCCCGCTGAATGCCTCACCTGTATTTTCCATCTTAATCCTAAGAGGGAATCCCTCACCTCTTTTTACTTTTCCGCCAAAGCCCTCATCCAGACTAACTTTAATGCCTGAGGCAGCTTCTGCTGATTGAAATGGATGAAACATAAATACAAAGCAGAAGAAAGCCATAATAATAACTTTTATTTTTCTGCGCAACCCAATCTCCCCTTTTAATACCTTAAGTATCTGCTTTTAATATTTATAGACTTCCTTAACGACTATAAATTTTTCTCATTCTGATAACTTCTTCCATTTTATAGACGCAGACTAATGACAAAAAGTTCCTGAGAATATAAAATTATTTGTCTTTCAGACAAAAACAAGGAAGAGTACTACATAGTGTAATTTTACACTAATAAATGTAATTTTCAAACTGTTTTTTATTTAAATACCGTAAAAAAACAGCCTGAGAATGTTCTCAGGCTGTTTTGTCAGGATATTTTTTATTCTTCCTCTTCTTCTGCATCTGCTTCTTTTTCGACAATGTCGGCAAAAAGGCCATACACATATTGTTCTGCATTAAATTCCTGAAGGTCATCCATTTTTTCACCTAAACCTACAAATTTCACCGGTATTTCCAGCTCATTTCTGATTGCCAGAACGATGCCGCCTTTTGCAGTACCATCCAGCTTTGTAAGAACAATCCCGGAAACATCCGTTGCTTCTTTGAAGGTCTTTGCCTGTATCATGGCATTTTGTCCAGTTGTAGCGTCAAGAACAAGCAATACTTCGTGAGGGGCACCAGGTACTTCTCTTTCAATTACGCGCTTGACCTTTTCCAATTCTTTCATTAGATTAACTTTGTTCTGAAGGCGCCCTGCTGTATCACATATTAAAATATCAGCCTTGCGGGACTTGGCAGACTGGACAGCATCATACATGACAGCTGCAGGGTCAGAGCCGGCTCCCTGCTTAATGACATCTACACCGACACGTTCACCCCATACCTCTAGCTGTTCAATTGCTCCCGCACGGAAAGTATCACCTGCCGCAAGCAGGACACTTTTTCCTTCACTCTTGAACTTATGGGCAAGTTTTCCGATTGTCGTAGTTTTTCCGACACCATTAACACCTACAAACAGGATTACTGTAAGTCCATCTTTTTGAATGTTTAATTCTGTAGAAGTTTCTCCTGCACTGTCATAAATATCTACAAGCTTCTCAGAAATAACTGCCTGAACCTCGCGCGGATCCTGAATATTCTTGCGCTTCACTTCTTTTCTCAGTTCATCAACCAGTTCCATGACAGTGTCAAAACCGACATCCGCTCCAATTAAGATTTCTTCCAGTTCCTCAAAAAATTCCTCATCTACTTTCCGGTATCTTGAAACAAGGTCATTTACCTTATTTGAAAAATTATCGCGGGTTTTGGTTAGTCCGTCTTTAAACTTTTCTGTAACACTATCTGTCTGTTTTGTGATTTTTTCTTTTAGTTTTTTAAAGAAACTCATGTTTTCACTTCCTTTTAATAGCTTTTTGCTGCATGCTGTTTGTTCCGAATGAGTCTCGCATCTTCCGCTTTAATCAATTCAGTAAAACAACTTATTCGGATCAGCTAAATTACAAAACTTCCTTTATGTATAGCAGCGGAACAGTGTTATAACCGTCCCGCCTTAAAGATCCTATTGAGTAATTAATTCCCTTGTTTCCTCCAGCCGCACAGAAACCAGTTTGGAGACACCGGATTCCTGCATGGTAACACCGTAAAGGACATCCGCTTCTTCCATTGTTCCTTTTCTGTGGGTGATCACAATAAATTGGGTTTCAGCACTGTATCTCTTTAAGTATTGGCTGAATCTTTGTACATTCGCTTCATCCAAAGCAGCCTCAACCTCATCAAGTATACAGAATGGAACAGGCCTTACTTTCAAAATGGAAAACAATAATGCAATTGCTGTAAGTGCTCTTTCTCCCCCGGATAATAATCCGAGGTTTTGCAATTTCTTTCCTGGAGGCTGCGCGACAATTTCCACACCTGTATTCAATAAATCATCAGGCTGGGTCAAGCGCAGATCTGCTCTGCCTCCGCCAAATAAAGATTGGAAAACCGACTCAAAATGAAAACGGATCCCTTCGAACGTTTCTTCAAATCGCCTTTTCATTTCAACATCCATTTCATCAATAACCTGGAATAGTGTATCTTTTGCTTCCTGAAGGTCTGTTTTTTGCTCAAGCAGGAATTCATAGCGTTCCGATACTCTTTCATACTCCTCGATTGCTCCAAGATTTACAGCTCCAAGTTCCTCAATAGACAGCTTTATGAGTTTTACACGCTTTCTGGCTTCGTCAACATCAATCTGAAGCTGGAATTCTTCTTTAGCCGCTTCAAAAGACAGCAGGTATTCTTCCCTTAAGTGATTCAGCCTATTCTCAAGCTCAACATCCAGCCGATTCTGCTTAACTTCCTCATCCTTTAAAACTTCTACAAGGCCTTTATGCTGGCGTTTCAATTCTTTCGCCTCAAGCTCCTGGTCCTCTAAAGAAGCTTGGAGCTTTAAACGCTCATTCCTTCTTGAAGAAATCAGTTCAAGCGTTTCATTCTTTTCCTTCAGTTTTTTCTGTGCTGCTTCTTCCAAATGTTGTTCACCTGAAGAGCTGTTTGTCATTTCGGATGAAAGGAGCTCTAAATCTTCTTTAACGGTTTTCTGCTTCTCTTGGGTCACAGCAAGCTCAGAATTTATAGCTGCAAGCTTGTCCTCAGCATGGTTCAGCTGCTCACTCTTGGAAGCGAAGCTGATTTTCAGCTCATTAATTTCAGATACAACAGTTTCCTTTGAAGTCTGCTGGGTGTTTTTTCTTTCTGTTAATGCTTTTATCTCATTATCAAGGCTGGCTATCTGCTTTTGCTGCTGATCTAATAAAGCTGCAAGCTCTCCCTTTCTTGCCAGCAGCCTTTCAATATCTTGAGAAAACTGTGCTTTATCCATATCATAAAGGGATAGGCGCTCATTAATGCTTTTTTCTTCGAACTCAGCTTCTAAGAGCTCTCCTTTTACCTTCTGTTCCTTCAGCCGAAGCTCTTCACCTGTTTTTTTAAGCTGTTCTATGTGTAATTCCTGTTTTTGAATTTCGCTTTTTTGCAGTTTTACTTGCTTTTCGAGATTTGCTGTTTTGGATTCCATATCCACAATTCTGGACTTAAGCTCTTCAAGTTCACCTTTACGGGAGAGAATTGAAGTACTTTTCTGTTTCACCGCTCCACCGGTCATGGAACCGCCGGGATTAACCACATCTCCGTCAATTGTTACGAGTCTCACACGGTATTGAAGAAGCTTCGCAAGTTCATTGGCACCTTTGAGATCCCGGGCAATAACCACATTGCCAAGCAAGTTCTCAATAGCAGGCTCGTGTCTTCCATCAAATCGTATCAGTGAAGCTGCTTCACCGATAAAAGCAGGGTGCCCCTGAACCGTTTTCAATTGCCCGGTACCCAGCTTCTTCCCTTTCACTACACTTAACGGAAGGAAAGTGGCTCTGCCGTAAGAATTTTTTTTCAGGAATTGAATGGCATTTCTCCCATCCTGTTCATTTTGTACGATGATATGCTGCATAGCACCGCCAAGAGCTGTTTCAATCGCAATTTCATACTCTTTTGGCACCTGTATTAATTCAGCTACGGCTCCTTCAATTCCCTGCAGCTTGCCGCCTCTTGCTTTCAAGACTTCCTTTACACCTTGGAAAAAACCCGAAAAATCCTCTTCCATTTCATCAAGCATTTCCTGACGGGATTTTGCCTGCTGCAAATATTGATAAGCCTGATACAAGGTTTTTTCTTGTTTTTGGTAATTGGTCTTTAATGATTCAAGCTTGCGGCTTTCATTGCGGAAAACATGTACTTGATTTTCTATTTCCTTTTGCAAGTTTTCAAGATCTATTTGTATCTTTTGTTTTTTCTCTTCGTTTTTCTTGCGGTCAGCAATATATTTTTCATTATCCGTTTCAAGCCTTGAACTGCGCTGATCCTGCTGGTTCAGCTGCTGATTAATATTCTGCAATTCATTTCTTGAGGCTGCCTGGCTGTTCAGCACTTCAATATAATCACTTTTCAGCGACTCAATTTTCTCTTCTGTGTTTTCACTATATTGCTTTAGCTGCTCCTGCTTTTCCTTTAATGCTTTTTGAAGCCTGACTGCTTCTGACTTCACTTCTTTCTTAAGAGCAGAGTGCTTTTCTTCCTGCTCTTTTAACTCAGCAATCTTCATTGTAAGTTCTCTCATGTTTCTATGGAGCTGGTCTTTATTCTGGCTGGCATTTTTCTTCCGCTCTTTGAGAACTTCTTTTCTGCCTTCCAATTTTTCCAGCTCTTCACTTGCATAAAGGAGAACATCATGCAGATCATTTACTGATTCATCAATTGCAGCAATCTGATCCTTTAACTCTTCGACTTTCGCTTCCTTGTTCTGGATTACTGCCGTGAGCTTCATTTCATCTTCTGTATGCTGCTCGAGCTGGCGTGAAAGCTGCTCCCATTTTGAATGGAGCTCCTCTATCTCATAAACTGTGAGGGCAACCTCTATCTTCTCAAGTGCTTCCTTCTGCTGCAAATAGTCTTTTGCAATAGAGGCCTGTATTTTTAACGGCTCTACCTGAGTTTCCAGTTCATGAAGTATATCGTTTACCCTGTTTAAATTATCCTGGGTTTCGGAAAGCTTGCCTTCCGCCTTTTTCTTTCTTATCTTGTATTTAAGCACGCCAGCAGCTTCTTCAAATATTGTCCGGCGCTCTTCAGCTTTACTGTTTAGAATTTCTTCAACTCTGCCCTGGCTTATGATTGAGAAGGCTTCCCTGCCAAGGCCTGAATCCATAAATAAATCTACGATATCTTTAAGTCTGCATGTTTGCTTATTGATCAGGTATTCACTGTCACCTGACCGGTAGACTCTTCTTGTAACACTGACTTCGCTATATTCGATCGGCAGACCCTGATCGGCGTTATCAAGAGTAAGCGTCACCTCTGCAAAATTCTGCGCTCTCCGGGAATCGCTGCCTGCAAAAATGACATCCTCCATTTTTGCACCGCGAAGGGACTTAGCTGATTGTTCCCCCAAAACCCAGCGGATGGCATCAGTTATATTGCTTTTCCCGCTGCCATTCGGACCGACAACCGCTGTGACCCCAGGAACAAAATCAACCGTTATCCGCTCAGCAAACGACTTAAATCCAATTACATCAAGCCTTTTTAAAAACAACCTTGGTCCTCCTCTGTCACCTCATGTATCTGCTCTTTGATGTTTTACTTTATATGGTTTTTTAATACTTCAAGAGCCATTTGGGCCGCATGCTGTTCCGCTTCTTTCTTGGATCGGCCGGTGCCTGTCCCAAGTTCTCTGCCATTTAGAGAAACAGTGGAAACAAATTCCCGATTGTGGGCAGGCCCCTTTTCCTGAAGGATCTTATATTCAATTGCACCTGCACCATCCCGCTGCACAAGCTCCTGCAGCTGGCTTTTAAAATCCATCACATGCGAAAAAGCACCAGAATCAATCTTTGGAAAAACAACTTTTTCCAAAAAGCCAACAACTGTATCCAATCCTTTGTCCAGGTATAATGCACCAATAAAGGCCTCGAATACATCAGCAAGCAGAGCCGGTCGGGTTCTTCCTCCTGTCATTTCCTCACCTTTACCGAGGAGTACCAGTCTGCCAAATGACAATTCGTGGGCAAATGAGACCAGGGATGGTTCGCAGACAACTGCAGCCCTCAGCTTCGTTAACTCACCCTCGCTCATCATTGGATATTTGAGGTAAAGGAATTTTGAAACAGTCAGTTCGAGGACGGCATCACCCAAAAACTCCAGTCTTTCATTGTCTTCATAAGGCTTTCTCCGATGCTCATTCACATATGATGAATGGGTAAAAGCCTGCTTTAGTAATTTTTCATTTTCAAATTGAATTCCGATTTCCGTCTGGAATTCTTTAAATTGTTTTTCGATTGCGCGAAATGATTTTCTTTCTTTATCTTTATTGCTGCGCATAATGCATCCACCTTGCTAATATTAATATTCTTTAAGTTTTATTCTCGATTAAAAAGGCCCTTTTCTGAAAGATTGTTGTTCTGGTTTGTGAATTCTGTCCGTTGATTGCAGCGAAAGGCACGCAGCGAACCCGCGGGGAGGAATGCGAGCCTCCTCGGCTTCGCCTGCGGGGTCTCACACTTCCCTCTCCTCCCGCTGGAGTCAAGTGCCTTCCGCACCAATCAACTCAGCAAAGTAAACTAGGTTATGAAAAAGCAACAAACTTTACGAAAACAGCCATTAAAAATAACTAGACCTTGATTTACACTGTCCTAAGCAAGCCAATGGGCTGTTCGAGATCCTCCTTGAAAGAACAGGGTCCGGAAAAAAATAAACAATCATTTTCGAGGATCTCGCACCTTTCGCCCCAATCAACTCAATGAAAAAAATTCCAGCCCCAAAGTCATAAGGTTTAAGTAAATATACATTCAAAAATTTTAATTAATTGTTCTTCCCTAAGTTTACGTAATAAAGAGGAAAAACGCAAAAAAACTTCTATATAAAGCTATTTATGTTTCATATGGCACGGCCATTTTCACAGAAGAAAGCCCCGTTATCAAACGGAGCTTTTGAGAAACATATTTACTGTCCACAGTCACCTGGTGCAGACCGGAAGCTTAATTCTATGGTGCCTTTCAATGCTGCAGGTAACACCGGACAATAAACATCTGCTGATAAAAATTGCTGCAGTGAGGGGGATTCCCTCACTGCAGAGTGGTCCTACTAACGATTATTGGCTAGCTTTTATGTAATTTACAGCGTCACCGACTGTTGCGATTTTCTCAGCATCATCGTCAGAAATTTCCATGTCGAACTCATCTTCTAATTCCATTACTAATTCTACTACATCAAGGGAATCAGCACCTAGATCATCTTTGAAAGAAGCCTCTAATTTCACTTCAGACTCTTCAACACCAAGACGGTCCACGATGATCTTTGTTACACGTTCTAATACTTCTGCCATGCTTGTTCACCTCCCCTCAAGTATTATAGATTATTTTTAGCCTTTATTGAAAGGTTTTATAAAAAAATTTGCATTACAAGCCTGTTACAATTTTACATGACCATTCCGCCATCAACATGCAGGGTTTGGCCAGTCATATAACGGCTGTCCTCTGAAGCAAGAAACACTGCCACATTTGCAATATCTTCAGGTTCCCCGAAGCGTGCCAATGGAATTTGCTTCAGCATTTGCTCCCTTACATCCTCGTTCAGCTTATCCGTCATATCAGTTGTGATAAAGCCCGGTGCAATGGCATTGACTGTAATCCCTCTCGATGCAAGTTCCTTTGCTGAGGTTTTTGTCAGGCCGATTACCCCCGATTTGGCAGCGACATAGTTAGCCTGTCCAGGATTTCCGCTGACACCCACAATGGATGAAATATTGATAATGCGGCCGCTGCGCTGTTTCATCATCTGTCTGGTAACAGCTTTTGTACACAGGAAAACACCTTTCAGGTTAATGTTAATAACATCATCCCATTCGTCTTCCTTCATTCTCATAAGCAGATTGTCCTTTGTAATCCCTGCATTATTAACCAGAATATCCAGCTTCCCGAATTTTTCAACGGTTTCTTTCACCATGCCGGCAACAGAATCACTGTTCGACACATCACATTGAATAGCGAATGCATTTCGGCCTAATGCTTTAATTTCGTCAACAACTTCGTTTGCCCTTGCCTCACTTCCGGAGTAGTTAACCGCAATATCTGCACCTTGCCTGGCAAGACCCAAAGCGATTTCTCTTCCAATTCCTCGGGAAGCACCTGTTACTAAAGCGGCTTTTCCTTCTAGCTTCATCTCAATTCCTCCTTCAAGGATTCAGTAACTGCCTTGCATGATTCCGCATCTGAAACGGCATACGTTTTAAGGGAACGATCTACCTTTTTCACTAAGCCTGACAGTACTTTTCCTGGCCCAATTTCTATAAATGTATCTACTCCAAGCTTAATCATCCTGCGTATTGAATCCTCCCAGAGTACAGGAGAATACAGCTGTTCAATTAATCTGCCATTTATTTCTGAAGCGGAAGTCATTTCAGATGCGGTTACATTGGCAATGACTGGAACCTTTGCATCTTTAATCTCAATTTCGTCAAGGATTCCCCTGAACTTCTCCGCAGCAGGCTTCATTAATTGGGAATGAAACGGGCCGCTTACCTCCAGTGGAAGCACACGCTTGGCACCTTCTTCTTTAGCCTTCACAGAAGCAAGTTCCACTCCTGCTTTTGAACCTGAAATGACAATTTGTCCAGGACAATTCAAATTTGCAAGCTGAACCGGATTTCCACCTGCAGAAACCTCTTCTGTAACTGCAGTAAGCTTGTCCCTGTCAAGGCCCAATACAGCAGCCATTGTTCCCTCGCCATTAGGAACTGCTTCTTCCATGAATTCCCCACGCTTACGCACAGCATACACTCCATCCTCAAAGGAAATAGCTTCCGCAGCTACCAGTGCTGTATACTCCCCAAGGCTATGGCCCGCCACAAAATCAGGTGTTATTCCAGATCTTTTAAAATAATCGAGAATGGCAATGCCAGTGGTCAACAGTGCAGGCTGTGCATTTGTTGTCAAAGTCAATTGCTCCTGAGGCCCTTCAAAAATAAGGGACGATAATGAAAATCCAAGTTTTTGATCGGCTCTTTCGAAAAATGATTTTACTTTATCATCCTGTGCAGCTAAGGCTTTTCCCATCCCTGCGGCCTGGGATCCCTGCCCAGGGAATATAAATGCGATTTTACCCATCGTGCTTCCCCCCAAGTTTAAATTGTTTATTTAAGAGCTGGTTTTTGGGCTTCTTTTTCAACTGCTTCCTTAATCGTATCAGCAACATTGTTTTCGACCATGTTCCTGGTCTGCCTCACTGCACTGAATAAAGCTGTTGCATCAGAAGAACCATGCGCTTTAATAACCGGCGCCTTTAATCCAAATAAACCTGCACCGCCGTATTCAGAATAATCCATTTGAGATTTCAGCTGGTATAAATCAGGCTTTAAGGCTGCTGCTGCCAATTTAGTTTTTAAGCTGCTGGTCAGAGCTGTTTTCAGCATTTTAAATACTGATAAGGCAGTACCTTCAATTGTCTTAAGCACCATATTGCCTGTAAAGCCATCCGTCACTACCACATCCGCAGCTCCTTCAAGCAAATCGCGCGCCTCTACATTTCCGATAAAATTGATATCTGCCTTCTTCAGCAGATCAAATGTATTTTTTGCCAGCTCATTGCCTTTTTTCTCTTCTGTTCCGATATTTAGAAGGCCTACTCTTGGGTTGGAAACTCCGCGGACCTTTTCGGTATATATAGAACCCATAATGGCATATTGAAGAAGATGCTCAGGCTTCGCGTCCACATTTGCCCCTACATCGAGCAAAAGGAATCCTTCTCCCCCAATTGTTGGAAGAGTCGGGGATAATGCCGGGCGTTCAATGCCCTCAATCCTTCCAACAACAAAAAGGCCTGCTGCCATAAGAGCACCCGTGTTTCCTGCCGAAATGCAGGCATCCGCCTTACCATCTGTTACAAGCTGCGCTGCAAGTACCATTGATGCCTTTTTCTTTCTGCGGACAGCTCTTACCGGCTCATCATCCGGCAAGATGACTTCTTCTGTATGTAAAATGTCAATCCGCTCATTTGAAGTAAGGTATTGGTTTATTTTTGACTGATCGCCTACAAGGGTAATATGTACATCTTTAAATTCTGCGGCAGCTTTCATTGCCCCAAGGACAATTTCCTTTGGGGCATTGTCGCCTCCCATTGCGTCTATGGCAATTTTCATGATGCTTCATCCTTTAGTGATTATTTTTTTCTGAACATGTCAAATTCGCCTTTAAATACTTGCTCGTTATTCACAAAGCTATTGACTTCAACTATCGTTCTTCCGCTGTCAATGTCAATTGTAAGGACCTTTGCTTTTGCGATGACACGCTCATTTAATCTCACTGGCCTGGTAAATTGAATATTGGCTTTTGCCGTTAATGCCAGCTCATCATTTATTACAGCAACTGCCAGTGAATTGGCCTGTGCAAAAAGGTGATGGCCCCTGGCAATTCCATTACGCTTAAAGACATGTTCATTTTTCACATCGAAAATGGATATTGCCGTTTTATCCAATTCTATATCTATTATTTCACCGATTATTTCTTCTATTGGTAAAGATCTCACTTCATCCTCAAAACTTTTTTCGGCAACATGCTTGATTCGCTCACGCAATTCGGGAATCGATAATTCCAGCCGATCGAGTCTGATTGTCTGGACGCTAACTGAAAATTTTTCTGCAAGTTCCTCGTCCGTGACAAAAGGATTTTCTTTTATTGTGTCCGTTAATAATGCTTGGCGTTCTTTTTTATTTCTTTTCATTAAAATCCCACCGTCCGAGATATTAAGACTAGGTACTAATAGTAGTATATAATCAAAAAAAGCAGATTGCAAGAAAGAACTTTTCTGCAATCTGCTCTCATCAACTTTTTTCTAGTCGAGTTTTTCCCCTTCCAGTACTCCTGTTTCCTTTAAATATTGCCGCAAAGGCAGATACTCATCTGCATGCCAGAATTCATTCGATTCCACTAGAGCTGCTGCATCGTTTCTAGCGGTTTCGAGTGCGCGGTAATCATGGACCATGTCGGCGACTTTAAATTCCGGCAGCCCGCTTTGTTTTCTTCCGAAAAAGTCTCCAGGACCTCTCAGTTCAAGATCTTTTTCACTTAGAGCAAAACCATCATTTGTTTCTGTCATGATTTTCATGCGTTCTTTTCCAACTTCCGATTTAGGATCAGCCAGAAGTACACAATAGGATTGTTTATCTCCTCTACCTACTCTGCCCCTCAACTGATGCAGCTGGGCAAGCCCAAACCGCTCCGCATCATAGATCACCATCATCGTTGCATTCGGAACATTTACACCGACCTCAACCACCGTGGTGGAAACAAGAATCTGGCTTTCATTTCGGCTGAAGGCTTTCATAACATTTTCCTTTTCATCCGGATGAATCCTGCCATGCATGAGACCGACATTATAACGGCCATGAAAATGATGCATCAATGTTGCATGGACATCTATTGCGTTTTGAACATCCAGTTTGTCTGACTCCTCAATAAGGGGACAGATCACATATACCTGCTGACCTGCTGAGAGTTCCTTTTCCATAAAACCAAGTACCCTGTCAAGCATTTCAGGTTTTGCCCAATAGGTTTCAATTGCTTTTCGTCCTGCCGGCATTTCATCTATTATGGATACATCCATTTCACCAAAGACTGTTATAGCCAATGTTCTTGGGATCGGCGTTGCAGTCATGAACAGAACATCAGGATTTTCACCTTTCTCCCTGAGTATACGCCGCTGCCCGACCCCGAATCTATGCTGCTCATCCGTAATGACAAGCCCCAGATTATTAAATTCCACTTCTTCCTGAATAAGTGCATGCGTGCCAATGAGAACATCAATTTCTCCATCCTTCAGGTGCTGGAGAATTTCTCTTCTGCGCTTTCCTTTTACAGAGCTTGTCAGGAGCTCACACCGCAGCCCAAACGGCACCAGCATCGTATTTAATGATTCCGCATGCTGTTCTGCCAGGATTTCAGTCGGGACCATTAAGGCTCCCTGAAAGCCTGCTGTCCTGCTGGCAAAAAGAGCAATCGCCGCAACTGCTGTTTTGCCGGAGCCAACATCCCCCTGTAATAGCCTGTTCATCCGGTATGGAGATTTCAGATCAGTCAGGATCTCATTAACTACCCTTTTTTGTGCTCCGGTTAAAGCAAATGGCAGTGAGTCAATAAACTCCATTAATCTTGAAAGATCATATGCCTGCGCAATCCCTTTTGAATGCTCTCTTTCAATCTTTCTTAGTGCCTGCATTTTTAATTGAAAATAGAAAAACTCCTCATAAACAAAACGCCGTCTGCCCTGCTTGAGTTCCTGATCATTTGCAGGAAAGTGAAGCGATCTTATAGCATCCTGCCTATTTAAAAGTCTATATTGCATTAGATATTTTTCAGGCAAAGTTTCCAATATTTCATTCCCATACTGTGAGAAAGCCAGTTTAATAAACCGCCTTATTCCTTTAACTGTGATATTCCCTTTTACTGCGTATACCGGCTCAAAATCCTTATTGTTAGAAGCATTTCCAATTTTCAGTTCACTGGCTGTAATGACCTGCCGATGCTGATCCCATTTTCCAGTAACTGTAACAGTTTCGTTTAATACTATTTTATTCTTCAAATAAGGCTGATTGAATAGGATCACTTGTATGAGATATCGTCCTACAAGCACTCGAACTGTCAGCCTGGAGCGTTTCCTGCCGTAATAAGCAAGTGAAGGTTCACTGTGGACCTTTCCTTCAACGGTTACTCTTTCATCATGCTTTATTTCTGCCAGGTCCTTGAGCCTGTAATCTTCATATCTATATGGTAAATATTCGAGCAAGTCTTTTACAGTGTGTATATTCATATCAGCGAGTAATTCAGCCGATTCCTCTCCGATGCCTTTTACAGCTGTAACAGACTGGATTAAATTTGGATTCACATTAATTGAACGGCTGCCAATTTTATTTTTCTTTCAGACAGTCCGCCACCCCTCCCTGTTCCGTTACTTTTTCTTACAGGCTTATGAAGCACCTGCTTTATAACTAGCACATTATGATTTGAATATGCAAGAAAGATACTTTAATGGCCAATAAAAATTTATGTTTTACAAGCATTAAAAATAGGCTGAAATGGATAAAAGCGAAGGCTGGGCCCCCGCTTTATTTATTGGTTATTCAATTGAGAAAATGAAAGAGTATAGTGGCTGTTTGCCATCGTGGATCTCGACTTCAATATCTTCATATTTATCTTCTATATAGCTGATAAGTGAGTCTACATCCTCTTCTGATGCATCTTCACCCTTTAAGACGGTAAGGATTTCAGAGTCAGCGTCGATCATTCCTTCCAGAAGATCTTTAGCAGCCTGGACTCTATCCTTGTTTTTCACAACAATTTTCCCGTCTGCAATACCCATGAAATCGTCTTTTTCAATCTCAAGGCCATCGATGCTTGTATCACGGACAGCAAATGTTATTTGGCCTGTTTTCACATGCTGAAGGGCATCTGTCATGCCTTCTTCGTTTTCTGCAAGTTCAGCACTTGGGTTAAAAGCAAGAAGTGCAGCCATTCCCTGAGGAACAGTTTTTGAAGGAACAACTACTGCCTCTTCTTCTGTCACTTCTGCAGCCTGCTGTGCAGCCATAATGATATTTTTATTATTTGGCAAAATGATTACTTTTTTTGCATTTACCTCTTTAATGGCTTTTACGATATCTTCCGTGCTCGGATTCATTGTCTGCCCGCCCTCAATGACCGCATGTGCGCCGATGCTTCGGAAAAGATCTGCGATGCCGCTGCCCATTGATACAGTCACAATACCGTACTCCTGTTTTTCTTTAGGCTTAGCTTGAGCTGCTAAAGGTGTAGGGACGTCTTCGACCAGGTTGGTGTGCTGCTGGCGCATATTTTCAATCTTCATATTGATTAAGCTGCCATAGCGCTGTCCGTATGTCAGGCAATCACCAGGCTGTTCAGAGTGGATATGTACTTTAACAAGCTGCTCATCAGCAATTACTAACAGGGAATCGCCATATTGACTTAAATCCTGGCGGAACCTGTCTTCTGAGAAAGGATTGGCAGCAAGCTTTTCATCTTCGAATTTAACCATAAATTCAGTGCAATAGCCAAACTCAATATCCTCGGTGTTCATAAAGCTATGAACATTTTTATGGTGTTCTGCACTTACCAGGTCATCCATCTTCGGAAGGGCTGCCGGTGTATCAGGAAGTTTTTCGCCTTTTAACTCGGCAAGAAATCCTTCATACACAAAAACAAGGCCCTGGCCGCCGCTGTCTACAACTCCAACTTCTTTTAAAACAGGAAGAAGATCAGGAGTGCGGTTTAGGGAAGCCTTGGCTTCCTTCAGAACTTCCTCCATAATCACGATGATATCATCTTCATGATCCGCAGCCTGGACCGCTTTCTTGGCGGAATCTTTAGCAACGGTAAGGATTGTTCCTTCAACCGGCTTCATTACAGCCTTATAGGCCGTTTCTACCCCAGCATTCAAGGCGTCGGCAAACTCTTTTCCATTGATGGTTGCTTTTTGTTCAATCGCTTTTGAAAAGCCCCGAAACAGCTGGGAGAGGATTACTCCCGAGTTTCCCCGTGCTCCCATCAGCAATCCTTTAGAAAGAGCAGAGCCTACCTTTCCAATATGTTCCTGGATATTAGCTTTTACTTCCTTTGCTCCGGAAGTCATTGACAAATTCATGTTGGTTCCTGTGTCTCCATCAGGAACAGGGAAAACATTTAAGGCATCCACTAATTTTGCATTAGCAGATAAATGGTTCGCTCCTTGTATGACCATTTCTGCAAAAAGCTTCCCATCTAAATCTTTTTTTGACACAAGTCTTTCCTCCTCACTACGGGTTCGTTACTCGAACTCCCTGAACGTAAATATTAACCGAGTCAGTGCTAAGCCCAACTGTTTTATCAAGGGTGTATTTCACTTTAGATTGCACATTATGGGCAACCTCGGAAATTTTCGTTCCGTAACTAACAATAATATACATATCAATATGTACTTCATCTTCTTCCTGACGCACAATTACACCACGGGTAAAATTTTCTTTTCGCAGGATATCTGTAAGGCCATCCTTAATTTGATTTTTAGAGGCCATTCCTACGATGCCGTAGCAGTCCACTGCTGCACCACCCGCTATTGTTGCAATTACATCATTAGAGATATCAATTTGCCCGAAATTTGTTTTTAATTCAATGGACATGGTTCGTTCCCCCTTTAGAAATTGCTTTACATAAAAGTTTCTTCAAGCACTCCCGCCTAACGATAGTGCTGGCCTGAATTGAACCCTCCCGAGGCTTAGCCTGCCGGCAAGATACCATTCTCTTTCTAGCCGGGCAGCGGTCTTTCTAACTCCAAGCTTAAAGCATACCTTATAATATTCTACTATATGAGCTTTGATATTGAAAGTCATACTTCTTTATCCCTATTATAGCTCATGCTCCAGCCCCCTATGTCAAGGAAATTTTCTTGAAAGCAAACTATTGCAATCAGAAGGGTTGTATGATAAATTATTAAAGTATCTTTTAATGCCGAAACCCGCAAAGGGATTCCGCATTAATTCAGATGGATGAATCTGACTATTGCAAATGAAAGCATTGAAAAATAGTTTCAGCTTATGCTTTTAGTAAGGAGGGAAACATACATGCCACGCAAATGTGTAGTAACTGGTAAAAAAACAACTTCAGGTAACGCACGTTCTCACGCAATGAACGCTAACAAGCGCACTTGGGGTGCTAACCTTCAGAAGGTACGTATTCTTGTAGACGGTAAACCTAAACGTGTTTGGGTTTCTGCAAGAGCACTTAAATCAGGTAAAGTTGAGCGCGTCTAACATGCTCAGGGACATCCCTTTTGGATGTCCTTTTTTATTTTCCTTCTATGACCCCTTAACATTCTCTCCCATTAAGGCAAAAAATAAAAGCACCCCAATGAGGTGCCAAGTTTAGATGCTATTTTCTTTTTAATTTATGGGTGTCTACCCTTTTTTGAAGGTCCCTAACATGGCACGCACAATGCCTCCTAGAAATTTAGGAAGTTTGATTGTATAAAATCTCATTACTCGTGTCCCTCCTCACGATCTTACGCATCCATTCTGTCCTTAAATCGTCTTTACCATCTTATTCAAATAATGAAAGATGAGTACTCATGATTACAAAAAATGATCAGAAAGCAATTCATGCTAAGACATTTATCCAGCTTCCTGCATCCTGCTGGGCAGCATCTGCCCGGCATTTAATCCTTGCTTCTTACAACCATTAATATGCCTTCAGTAAAAGAAAAAGTACCACAATCATCAATAAGTTCATTGCTGATACAAAGAGTAGAACCGGCAAATACGGTGCGATCTGTCAGCGGATACTTGAAATTTCTTAGGGTGAGGCCTTTAATTTCCATTGTGATCGGAACAAAAGAAATGTATTTGAATTCTGAATATTTCTTTATGCTGTACTGCCCCGGAGTCTTAATATAAACCATATTCGTTTTGTCAATAATTTCAACAGGAACTAAGAATTCCGCAAGTGCGGGCTTTATTAGCAGCTGAATATTTGCAAACAAGTGGTCCAGCCTGCCGCCAGTTGCACCAAGTAAACGGACTTTTTCAGGTTTTTGGCCGAGTGCCCAATTCAGGGCAAGCTCCATGTCCGTTTCGTCCTTCTCCGGCTTGAACCTGTTCAGCTCTTTTACATTTTCTTCAATGATAAGAAGCTCGTCTGTTGACACCGAATCAAAATCACCAAATGCCTTTTGCGGCTGAATCCCTCTTTGAATTAGAGTAAGTACCCCTCTGTCTACCCCGACCCAAATAACAGCAGTATCATTTAACGAACTCAGATCAGGCAGCAGGTCATCAGGGCCGCCGGCTAAAATATTGATAATCATTATACATTGCTCCATTCATTTTATGTATCTTAAATGACAAAAAGCCAGCTGTATTCCAGCTGGCTTTTATTAATGCGAACCCTTTAAAGCAGCAATCGCCGCAGCTCTGTCTTTTTGATTATAAATTGCTGACCCAGCAACCAGCACGTTCGCTCCAGCTTCAATACACAATTGGGCTGTTTCTTCATTAACTCCGCCGTCCACTTCAATTTCGATGTTTAGACCTTTTGAGTCAGCCAATTCCTTAACGGCTGAAATCTTCGGAAGAACAGCTGGAATGAATTTTTGCCCTCCAAAACCGGGATTAACAGTCATAAGCAATACCATATCAATATCTTCGATAACATGCTCTAACATATTAACTGGTGTAGCTGGATTTAGAACCACTCCTGCCTTGACACCTAAGGATTTAATAAAATGAACCGTTCTGTGAAGGTGCTTGCATGCTTCTGCATGAACAGTGATGTAATCTGCCCCCGCATTAGCAAATGCTTCAATATAGCTATCCGGATCTTCTATCATCAAATGAACGTCAAGGGGCAGCTTGGTAACAGGACGGATGGCATCAACTATTAATGGACCGATTGTGATATTCGGCACAAAATGGCCGTCCATTACATCCACATGAATATAATCGGCGCCGCCGCGTTCAACATCTTTAATCTCTTCTCCCAATTTAGAAAAGTCTGCCGATAAAATAGAAGGTGCTATTTTTACCATAAATTAATACCTCGGCTTTCTATCTTTGATTTCCTGCAGAAAGGTTTTATAATGTTCATACCTGTAGGCTGGTATTTCACCTTTTTCACAGTCGGCCTTTACAGCACATTTAGGCTCAGCCATGTGCAGGCATCCTCTAAATTTGCAAAGTTCGCTTTTTTCCTGTATTTCCGGAAAGCAATAATTGAGATCCTCCAGTTCAATATCTGTGAATTCAAGTGAGCTGAAACCCGGTGTATCAGCAACAAGCCCTTTTCCAACCTCGATCAGCTCTACATGTCTGGTCGTATGCTTCCCCCGGCCCAAATGTGAAGAAATATCATTTGTTTTCAGCTCCAGGTCCGGTCTTAAAACATTTAACAAAGAAGATTTCCCTACCCCTGACTGTCCGGCAAAAACAGATATCTCACCTTCCAGATAGGGCATAAGATCTTTAACGCCTTCTTCTGTTTCAGAGGAGGTCAGCAAGACATCATAGCCTGCTTTGCGGTAATCCGCTGCATATTGCTGAATTTCCCTATACTCATCCTCGTCCGCCAGGTCAATTTTAGTAATGCAGATGAGCGGCTTAATATGATTAAATTCAACCAGAACCAGGAAACGATCTAAAAGAGAAGTGCTAAAGCCCGGTTCAACAGCTGAGAATACTAGAATGGCCTGATCAACATTGGCAATCGGCGGACGAATCAGCTCATTTTTCCGTTCCTTTACTTCTAAGATGTATCCTTCTGTATTACTTTCAGCCTGAAATACAACTTCATCACCGACAAGCGGTGTAACTTTATTTTTCCTAAAAACTCCGCGTCCGCGGCACTGAATGACTTCATTGCCGCTTAATACATAATAAAACCCGGCTAAGGCTTTAATGATTTTGCCCTCAGGCATAGCAACACTCCTTGCTTATGATTCTTCATCCGGATAAGGTATTTCCTTTTCCTCAAAAACCTGGCCATCCCGCAGAACCTTATAGGAGGCATTCTGTCCAGGGGCTATTGTCAGATCGATTGGTATTACCACATCTTCATATATCAGCTCTGTATGCATGGGTTCAGAACCTGTATTATTCATATCTTTAATGATAATCTGAACTTCGTTTGGCTCACCTTCGGAGGCAGGCTCATATGGAACACTGATCTCAATATTTTCAGTCTTAGGAAGGAGCTCTTTTTTTCCCTTCGAAAGAACCACTGTCACCTTCTGTCCCCTCGTCAGATTAGTTCCTGGAGCCGGATCCTGTTTGATAACAAGCCCTTCAGGGACTTCCTCATGATACTCTTCTTCCCCATAATCAACTTTCAATCCGGAAGATTCTTCGTACTCCTGCAGACCTTTTTCGTTATAGCCGCGTAAATCTTTTAATGCAATCGGCGCTGGGCCTTTGCTGACAGTGAAAATCAATTCCGTATCCTCCGGAACGACGAGATCACCTTCTGATAGGTTTTGATCCAAGATGGTCCCGGCCGGCTCACTATCATTAGTTTCTTCGTTTTTTTCAATGCTTTTAAAATTTTTGCTTTCAAGAAGGCGGACAACATCATCAAATTGCCTTCCCTGGTAATCTGCTAATTCAAATTTTTCCTTGCCTGAGCTTTCATAGATATCAATGGCAGTTCCCTCTTTGACAGTCCTGCCTGCTTTTGGATCTGTTTTAACAACCAGGCCTTCTTCAACATCAGGGTCACTGATCGGCTTTGTATCCCTAACCGTAAATCCTGCGGCAATTAGCTCTGCCACTGCATCTTCCACCTCTTTGCCGGACACATCCGGAACCTGAACATCCTTTGGCTCCAAAAGATCAGGGAAAACGGTTATAGCCAGGATTGCTGTCACAATCAAAAACATAAAGACTGATACAAGTATGATTGGCCATTTCTTTTTCTTTTTTTTCTTCTTTTTCTCCTTCTTATTCTTTTCAGGGAGAGGTTTTGCTGCAGGCTGCGTGTCACCCTTTGGATCCTTTGCATGCACAAGGGTTTCGTCCATACTCTGAAATGAGCCGTCATCTGTAATAACAGGGATAGCTTTGGTTGCATCATCGTCAATCGGCACTATAAATTTCTTTTCATGCAGCCTTTCGGGCTCTAGAGCTGTTCTGATATCTTCTTCCATTTCTTCAACAGAATCATACCTGTGAAAAGGATCTTTGGCGGTTGCTTTTAAAACGATATTTTCAACACTTTGCGGAATGGAGGGATTCCATCTCTTAAGCGAAGGCGTCTCCGACTGCAGATGTTTAAGTGCTATTGATACAGCAGATTCACCTGAGAAAGGAAGTCTGCCTGTCAGCAGCTCAAACATAACAATGCCAAGGGAATAGATATCAGACTTTCTATTGGCCATTCCCCCTCTTGCCTGTTCAGGAGAAAGATAATGAACAGAGCCTAACACCGAATTGGTCTGGGTTATGCTGGTTGCACTTAAAGCCATTGCAATTCCAAAGTCAGTAATCTTAACATTACCATGCCTGTCTATCAAAATATTATGCGGTTTAATATCCCTATGGATGATATGGTTCTGATGTGCATGAGAGATGGCTGAGGTCAGCTGTTTCAAAATTTCCAAAGCATCATCTATGGGAATAGGGCTGTTTTGCTGTATGTATTGCTTTAACGTTTGTCCATCTACATATTCCATCACAATATAATAGATTGTATCCTCCTCGCCAACATCATAGATATTGACGATATTCGGGTGGGCTAGGCTGGTAGCAGACTGGGCTTCACGATGAAAACGGCGGATAAATTCTTCATCTTCGGCAAAGTCCATCCGAAGCACTTTCACGGCTACATCACGATCAAGAATCATATCATGGGCCAGATAGACATTTGCCATGCCTCCTCCGCCAATCATTTCAATAATCTTATAGCGGCCGCTTAATCTTTTTCCCTTAATCATCATTTATCATCCCGCTCTCATTGCTTTCATAATACTCAGCAATCACGAGCGTAATATTATCTTCTCCGCCATTATCATTGGCTTTTTCTATCAGCACTGAGGCTTTTTCTTCCAGTGTACCTCCGCTATTGAGAATTTCACTCATATCAGGCACAGCCACCTTGTTAGATAATCCGTCAGAGCATAATAATAATAAGTCGCCTTCTTCGAATGTAATGGTTTTAATATCCATCTCAACAGCTGCTTCAGTTCCCAATGCTCTCAGCAGAACGTTTTTTCTTGGGTGATGCTCGGCATCTTCCTTTGTAATCTGCCCTGACCTTACAAGTTCATTCACCAGGGAATGATCTTCCGTCAGCTGCTGAAAACCTGATTCATTTAAAATATAACATCTGCTGTCTCCGATATTTGCAATAGTCGCAAAACGGTCGGTACAAATCGCAGCAACAACAGTAGTCCCCATACCCTCGCACTGTTCATTCACTTTCGAATGTTCATACAGAATGGTGTTGACCTCTGCAATATGCTTCTGCAGCCACCCTTCAGCCTCATCGGCCGTCTGAAAGTAATCTGTTTGATCCCAGAATCCTTTTAAACTCGTTAAAGTCATTTCGCTTGCCACATCACCAGCACGGTGGCCGCCCATGCCATCTGCTACGATGGCAAGGCGCTGTCCCCCGCTGTTAATATAGATGCCGCCATTATCTTCATTATGCTGCCTGACTTTGCCTCTATCTGTCATAAAAACAGCTTTCATTCTGTCACCTCGTCTCCTCTTTTCGCTCCTTTGCACGAAGTTGTCCGCATGCTGCATCTATATCATGACCGTGCTCCCTGCGAATGGTTACATTAATGCCGTGATTCTTGAGTGTCTTTTCAAATGCAAAAATCTGATCCTTGGGTGTTCTTACATAATCCCGCTCCGGCACATAGTTTACTGGAATCAGGTTAACATGGCACTTAACATTTTTTATTAACTTAGCAAGCTCTTCTGCATGTTCCACCTGATCATTTACCCCTCCAAATAAGCCATATTCGAAGCTTACACGCCTGCCTGTCTTATTAATATAATACCTGATTGAATCCATAAGGTCCGGCAGCTTATATGCTCTATTTATTGGCATAAGGCGGCTTCTGATTTCGGTGTTTGGAGCATGTAAGGAAATCGCGAAATTAATCTGCATATTTTCATCTGCAAATTTATAGATTTTTGGAATGATTCCGCTTGTCGATACAGTGATATGGCGTGCGCCGATGTTCAGTCCTTTATCATGGTTGATAATTTTAAGGAATGAGAGCATGCTGTCATAATTATCAAATGGCTCACCAATTCCCATAATAACAACTGAACTGACCCGTTCATCTGTCTCATCAAGTGCCTGTTGTACTTTTACGACTTGAGCAACAATTTCTCCTGCTTCAAGATTACGTTTTAAACCGCCTAATGTGGAAGCACAGAATGTGCATCCGATCCGGCAGCCAACCTGAGTGGTAACACATACTGAATTCCCGTAGTCATGTCTCATCAGTACAGTTTCAATCGAATAGCCGTCATGAAGTTCAAATAAAAACTTAATCGTCCCATCAGCTGACTCCTGCTGGATGATCGTTTTAAGGGTTGTCAGCGAAAAATTTGCTGATAAGGTATCCCGCAGCCCTTTTGACAGATTTGTCATATCCTCAAATGATGTGACTCTCTTTGTATAAAGCCAATCAAATATTTGCTCAGCCCTGAAGGCTTTCTCATTATTTTCTTTAAGCCATTCCTTCAGCTCATGGAGCTGTAAAGTATAAATGGATGTTTTTTGTTCTGCTGTCATTTTCTCTGCTGTATTTTGTTCCATTTATTGCACCTTCTTTCTCAGACAGGCAATATAAAACCCGTCCGAACCAATATCCTGCGGTAAAATCTGCATTTCAAATCCATTTATTAATGGAGTAATCGCATTAGGCATCCGCTCCTGAACAGATGGATCTCCCTCAAATTCCGCATTGTCCTTTAAAAACGCGTGAACAACATGCTGATTTTCTTCTTTGTCCACTGTACACGTACTATATACAAGAATACCACCTTTTTTCACTAAAGGTGAAACGGCATCCAATAGATCTCTCTGAATCTTATGGAGATGATATAAATCTTCTTCTTTTTTCGTGTATTTCATATCAGGCTTTCTTCTCATGACTCCAAGTCCTGAACAAGGAGCATCCACTAAAATACGGTCAAAAGATTCTTTTTCATAATGCTCCTGGACTTTTCTGCTGTCAAGGGCATTTGTCCTAATATTTGAAAGTCCCAGCCTATCAGCATTATCATTGATCAGCCTTACCTTATGCTCGTGAAGGTCCAGTGATATAACCTGTCCGGTATTTTGCAGTTTTTCTGCTATATGTGTGGTTTTTCCTCCTGGTGCTGCACATGTGTCCAGGATTCTTTCATCTTGATTTCCTCCAAGGGCATAAGCAGCAAGCATGGAGCTTTCATCCTGAATGGTAATCAGCCCATCTTTGAATACACGGGAATTGGCCAGGTTGCCTCTTAAACATTTTATGGCAACTGGTATAAATGGGCTTGGTTCGACTTTATAACCTTCTTCCTCCAGAAGTGACAGGCACTCCTCCCTGGAAGTCTTTACCTCATTTACCCTTGCCGTCTGCAGAGGGGCTGTTAAGTTTATTTCACACATTTTCTTTGCTTCTTCAAATCCAAGCTGATCGACCCATCTTTTAACTAGCCATTCGGGATGACTCGTTTCAATTGAGAGACGCTCCACACTGTCTTCAATTTGTTCGAGATCTGGGAGCCCCTTCCTCTGAATATTTCTTAACACACCGTTGACCATGCCGGAAATTCCTTTATGCCCTCTTCGTTTTGCTATTTCTACTGCTTCAAAAATGGCTGCGCGGTCAGGAATTTTGTCCAGATAAACCATCTGATACAGAGTCAGCCTTAAGAGCTGATTGACCCAGCTTTCGACTTTTTTATTGCCTGCCAAAAAGGGCTTCAGGTAAAAATCGAGTGTCATCCGGCGCTGGAGAGTACCATATGTCAGTTCGGTAAGAAGCCCAATGTCCTTCTGTTCTATTTCATTCTTTTTGATAGCGTTATTCAATAAAAGATTGCTGTAAGACTGGTTTTTTTCAATGGCCTCGAGAAGCTCTAATGCAGTTTCTCTTACATTTTTCGTCTTTAGTTTTTTCATTCGGTGTCTCCAAAACGGCTGCCGTCTGTAAGATTGGACCCTGCACCTCTTAAAAATTGTTCTGCTGGCATCTTTTTCTTACCTGATGGCTGCAGTTCAGTAATTTTAACCGCTGTTTCATTCCCTGCTGCCACAACGATTCCGTCTTCTTCAAGCCTGATGATTGTTCCCGGGTCATGGTTTTCAGCATGTCTGATCTTCTTTGAATTCCAGATTTTAATTACTTTGCCTTCAAATGTTGTATAAGCAACCGGCCATGGGTTTAACCCTCTTATGTGGTTATAAATTTCTTCGCCGGTATTGCTCCAATCGATTTTTTCCTGTTCTCTTTTGATGTTATATGCAAAAGTAGCTTCTTCTTCATTTTGCCTGATGGGATTCAATTCACCATTCAGAAGCTTTGGCAGGGTATCTGATAAAAGTTTGGATCCCGCCTCGCTGAGTTTATCGTGAAGAGTGCCGACTGTATCTGTTTCAGTAATCGGCACCTCAACTTGTGTTAAAATATCCCCGGCATCCAGCTTTTCGGCCATATACATAATTGTGATTCCAGTTTTTTCTTTCCCCTGAAGAATGGCGTAATGAATAGGTGCACCGCCCCGCAATTCCGGAAGCAATGATGCATGTACATTTATACAGCCAAACTTAGGCGCTTCCAAGAGATCTTTCGGCAAAATTTGTCCAAACGCAGCTGTGACGATCAGGTCAGGCTTAAGAGCCAGAACTTTCTCCAGCTCTTCCGGCTGGCGGATTTTTTCGGGCTGATATACAGGGATCCCCTGTTTTTCAGCTTCAACTTTTACAGGCGGGGGAGTAAGGACCTTTCTTCTTCCAACTGGTCTGTCAGGCTGTGTAACCACCCCGATTACTTCATATCCGTCCTCTATTACTTGCTTTAATACCGGCACTGAAAAATCCGGTGTGCCCATAAAAACTATTTTTGTCATTCAGCTTCCAATCCTTCCAACTCTTCTTCGGTCAAGTATCTTGATACTTTTGAGGTAAATAGTACTCCATGCAAATGATCAATTTCATGTAGAATCGCTCTTGCCAGGAAACCTTCAGCCTCAAGGGTATAATATTTCCCTTTTCGGTCCTGTGCCTTTATTTTGACATAGATTGGCCTTGCTACTTCACCATACAATCCCGGAAAACTCAAGCACCCCTCAGGGCCTGTCTGCTCGCCATCTATTTCAAGGATTACCGGATTGATCATTTCAATTGTTCCAAACTCATCATCTATATCAACAATGGCAATTTGCTGCTTTTGCCCAATTTGCGGAGCAGCGAGACCGACACCATCGAATTCAAGCATCGTATCATACATATCATTTAATAATTTGCCAAGCTTCTTATCAAACACTTTAACTGGTTCGCATTCAGCCTCCAGAATTTCAGCCGGATAAGTAACAATTTTTTTTACCGCCAAAACATTTCCTCCATTTTTATCTATTTTCAACCAATGTGGGTTTATATATAACCAAAAAAGCAGAAGCCCCGTAAGGGACTTGGGGGATTTCTTCTAAAAGATGAATCTTTTGGTACTACATTAAAATATATGGATTCAGATCAATAGAAACGGTTAGGCCCCCTGAAGAAATTTCCTGCTGGTAATTATCCAGGATTTTCTTCAATATTTGGCCAAGTTCCGGCTCCCGCTTGTATTTTATCAGACATTGATACCGATATCTATCATTGATCCGCGGTATCGGGGAAGCAACCGGACCAAGAACTATGCTCTCTGCAGATAATTTTGACTGAATGTACTGCGTGATCTTCTCGGTTACCGAAACAGCCTTCATTAATTCCTCATGACTGACAGTGACAAGGGAAATATAGAAGAAAGGAGGATATCTATGGATTTTGCGGACCATCATTTCTCTATCATAGAATTTATTGTAATCCTGATCCCCAGCCAGCTCTATACTATAATGTTCAGGAGTATAGGTCTGAATGATTACCTCACCCTCCAATTGGTGCCTCCCGGCCCGTCCGCTTACCTGTGTCAGCAGCTGAAAGGTTTTTTCTGAAGAGCGGAAATCAGGCAGGTGCAGCATGGTATCTGCCGATAGGACACCTACTAACGTAATATTGGGAAAATCAAGGCCTTTTGCAATCATCTGAGTCCCAAGGAGAATATCTGCATGCCCTTCCTGAAATTGATCGAGGAGTTTTTCATGTGCACCCTTCCGGCTGGTTGTGTCAACATCCATCCGGATTACCTTCGCTTCGGGAAGAATCTTTGTCAATTCCTCTTCCACTTTCTGAGTACCCGTCCCAAAATAACGGATATGCTCACTTTCACATTCCGGGCATGTATTTGGAACCGCTGCCTCATGGCCGCAGTAATGACATTTCATCTGCTGGCTATAACGATGATACGTCAAAGATATATCACAATGCGGGCAATTAAGGACATAACCGCAGTCCCTGCACATAACAAATGATGAGTGACCTCTTTTATTTAGAAATAATACGATCTGTTCTTTTTTTTCCAGGCGGTCTTTTACTTTTTCAAGGAGCTTCCTTGAGAACATTGACCGGTTTCCTTCGCGCAGCTCTTCCCTCATATCAATAATATCAACAGAAGGGAGAGCCTGATTGTTCATCCTTTTTTCGAGAGTGAGGAGATGGTAAACTCCTTTTTGTGCCCGTGCAAAAGATTCCAATGAGGGAGTTGCACTGCCGAGCACCACAGGACATTTGTGATTTCCCGCTCTTTGGATGGCGACGTCCCTTGCATGGTATCTTGGGTTTTCTTCCTGTTTATAGCTGGTTTCGTGTTCTTCATCAATTATAATGATTCCAAGGTTTTCAAAAGGTGCAAAGATTGCCGAACGGGCTCCGACAACAACCTTGACTTCCTTCCGCTGTATTTTTCTCCATTCATCATACTTTTCTCCTGCTGAAAGACCGCTGTGCATAACAGCCACCTGATCGCCAAACCTTCCTTTAAAACGTTTAACCATCTGTGGAGTTAAAGAGATTTCAGGAACAAGGACAATGGCTTCTTTGCCTTCCTCCAGCACCCGCTGGATGGATTGCAGATAAACCTCCGTTTTTCCGCTCCCTGTTACCCCATAAAGTAAAAAGGTTTCATGACGATTGTCTTCAATAGAATTAAGGATAGGGATAATGGCTTTTCTTTGTTCATCGGTCAAAGAGAGCGGATCGGTTCTTTCGAATTTACGGTCTCCAAAAGGATTACGGTAAATTTCTACGTCCTTTCGGCCAATCAGCCCTTTTTGCATAAGACCTTTTATTGTAGAAGAGGTGATGCCAAACATGGAAAATAACTCTTTCTGATCGACCGTTCCCTCTTCCTGAAGAAAATACTCAAGCACTTCCTTTTGTTTAGTTGCATTTCCTGGCAGCTTTTGTAGGTAATCAGCAAGCTCCTCAGAGGGAGCCGCAGCAAACACTTGCTTGATTTTTTTCTTTTTCACCCGTTCTTTAACCTGATAGATAATTTCAATATTTCCTTTGGATGCTTCCTTTTGAAGAAGTGATAAAGCTCCGCCTTTTACAGCATCATCCCAGGTAATTTCATCGGCATTCCGGAAGATTGCCCATACTTTTTCCGGAAGAAGCTTTCGATCTGCCTTTTCGGACATTACAAGTTTCTTTTCATATTTAGCCTTTAATGCTGCAGGCAGCATAGCCTGGAAGGCAGACACTTTATAGCATAATGTTTTTTCTGTCAGCCATTCCCCAAGAGTCAAAAGCTCCTGGTTGAGGACTGGATTTAAATCCATCGGCTCTGCTATGGATTTTAACTGATGAAAATCCGACTCTTCCTTTAATCCTATAACAAACCCCTGTATTTTTCTCGGCCCAAATGGAACAACCACCCTCATGCCAGGGAGAATAACACCTATCAGATGAGAGGGTATTTTATAATCAAACGCCCGGTCAGTCTGTTTGGCAGGAACATCGACAATAACACTAGCTATATTCATTCATGCTCATCCTTTAGCAGCTTCGCAGCTTCTTCAAGAATTTTTTCGGCAACATCCTTCTTGGACATAAGCGGAAGTTTTTCCGATGACCCATCCTTTTTATAAAAGGTAACTATATTAGTGTCCGTTCCAAAGCCTGCACCTTCAGCAGTTACATTATTGGCAACGATCATATCGGCATTTTTCTTCATTAACTTGCTCTTTGCATACTCTTCGACCTGTTCGGTTTCAGCGGCAAACCCTATCAGGATTTGCTTCCTCTTTCTTTGTCCCAGCTCGAACAATATATCCTTCGTCCTTTCAAGCTCCAAAACTTCATCCCCAGGCTTTTTCTTCATTTTATGCGCAGAGGTCTTCTTTGGACGATAATCTGAGACGGCAGCGGTCTTTACGACAATATCGGCATTTTCAAATTCATTTATTGCCGCCTGATACATTTCTTCAGCTGATTCCACCTTTATCAGTGTTAAGCCGGCAGGCGCATCGATTGAAACCGGGCCGGATATTAAGACAACTTCAGCACCTGCAGAGACCGCAGCTTCCGCGATTGCATAGCCCATTTTCCCCGAAGAATGGTTCGTAATATACCGGACTGGATCGATTTTTTCCCTCGTCGGGCCTGCAGTTATGACCACTTTTCGGCCAGTAAACTTAAATCTGGCAGGCTTGAAAAATTCACTAATTGTTTCTGTGATTTTTTCCGGCTCTTCAAGTCTGCCTTTTCCAACATAGCCGCAGGCAAGGTACCCTTCTGAAGGCTCTATGAATCTACAGCCAAAGCAATATAGGGTTTCAATATTTTTTTGGACAGCAGGATGGCTGTACATATGCACATTCATTGCAGGTGCAATCCAGATAGGTGATGTTGCAGCCAAGAGAGTGGTTGTAATCATATTATCTGCAATTCCATTGGCAAGCTTCCCGATAACATTTGCTGTAGCCGGAGCAACAAGAATTAAATCGGCCCAATCAGCCAGGTCGATGTGTGCAATTACTTTCGAGTCTTTTTCATCAAAAGTGTCGGTGTAAACATCATGTCTTGAAAGGGCCTGAAAAGTTAATGGTGCAACAAACTTAGCAGCCGATTCACTTAGGATAACTTTTACCTGTGCCCCGCCCTGTGTCAGCTTGCTCGTTAAGGCTGCAGCTTTATAAACAGCAATTCCACCGGTTACACATAATAATATTTTCTTTCCAGTCAGCATTATATGACCCCACCAATCTAAAAAATAATTCTTCTCTATGAAAAACAGCCTGGCTATCTATTTCTATTTAAAGCCTGGCCATTAATAGCAATTACCTTTCATGATAGTTCAATTATGCAAGAAGAGCAGTGAATTTTCATCTAATAAAACCTCAAACAAAAATAACAACCTTTGGAAAGGTTGTTATTCAGCGATTTCACTCGTATGATTCATTGGCAGTTTTTTCGCCCAGGCGGTAATGAAGCTGGTCTGCATGTATTTCCTCAAGTGCCTTGCCCACATTTTTATGTGATTTATATTTTTCAAGCTGAGGTCTGGCATTAAGCTGAAGCTTGCGGGCACGCTTGGCCGCAACTGAAACAAGTGAATATTTGGAGTCAATCTTTGTCATTAGAGAATCAATAGATGGATAAAGCATATTTATTCTACCTCCAGCATTTTTTTATATTTAGGTTCTACACGTTCCCTGCGGCAGTGTTCAGCTACTACAATGGCTTTTATTCTTTCACAGGCCAGATCGATTTGATCATTCTCTACAACATAATCGTATAAATTCATCATTTCAATCTCTTCTTTTGCTGCATTCATGCGATTGTTGATAATATCTTCTGTCTCTGTCCCTCTCGTCACGATACGGTTCTTAAGCTCTGATAAACTAGGGGGAACCAGGAAAATGAACAGGCCGTCCGGAAATTTCTCGCGTACCTGTCGGGCACCCTGAACTTCAATTTCAAGGAAAACATCTTTTCCGCGGTCAAGTGTTTCTCTTACATAATCAACTGGAGTTCCATAGTAGTTCCCCACAAACTCCGCATATTCCAGCAGCTTATCCTGCCGGATGAGCTCTTCAAACTCCTCACGCGTTTTGAAAAAATAATCAACTCCATTGACCTCTCCCTCTCTTGGGGATCTCGTTGTCATTGAAATAGAATATTCAAAAGCAGTATCAGACTGAGCAAATATTTCTTTTCTTACTGTTCCTTTTCCTACACCTGAGGGTCCGGATAGAACGATCAATAACCCTTTTTCTTTCATTTATAAAATCCTACCCTTCCTCAATAATTTCATCACGGTCATTTAATCGGTGCGCGACGGTTTCCGGCTGGACCGCAGACAAAATAACATGGTCACTGTCCATAACGATAACAGCCCGTGTGCGCCTGCCATATGTAGCATCTATTAAAGAGCCCCGGTCCCGCGCGTCCTGAATAATCCGTTTAATCGGGGCAGATTCGGGACTGACTATTGATATAATCCGGTTGGCTGATACAATATTGCCAAAACCGATATTGATCAGTTTAATTGACATTTGGGTCCTCCAATCATCAGTTATTTAGTTTGACCCGCAGAGACGGAATCTAAACAACTGCTATTCAATATTTTGAACCTGTTCCTTCATTTTTTCCAATAAACTCTTTATTTCAACAACTTCGGCAGCTATTTCTGCACTATTTGCCTTGGAGCCGATTGTATTCGCTTCACGGTTCATTTCCTGCAGAATAAAGTCAAGCTTTCTTCCGGCTGGTTCTGTTAGCTGAAGTGTATGCTCAAATTGACTTATGTGGCTTTGCAGTCTTATTAGTTCTTCACTGATATCAGCTTTATCAGCGAATACCGCTACCTCTGTCAAAATTCTCGGTTCATCCACCTGACCATCCAGAAATTCCTTCATGCGCCTCTGCAATCTTTCCTGGTAAAGCTTTGCAACGGTTGGTGCATACTCTTTCAGTTTGATGACCCGATTGCTTAAAAGACTTAGATGGCTGCGAAGATCTTTTTCCAGCTCATCTCCCTCTGCTTTCCTCATCTGCATTAACTGCAGGCATGCCTCTTCAGCAGCAGAAAGGACCAGCTGGCTCAATTCCTCATTGCCGGCCTCTTTTTCTTCAATCCCAATTAATTCTTCACGTATGACATCCCCGATGGAGAGGTCCGTTTGAATTTGATACTTTGCTTGAATTGCAGTTATGTATTGATAATATTCATCTAATAGTTCCCAGTCAACATTTACTTTTCGGCTGGCCAGGCCATCGCCGTCAATAGTGATAAAAACCTCAATTCTCCCTCTTTTGATATGCCTGTTAAGCTTTTTCTTTATTTTGTCTTCAATATGCATCAGCTGTCTGGGCATTCTTATCTGAAATTCGGAAAAGCGATGATTTACAGTTTTTATTTCAACCGTAATGGAGCATTGCCCGGAATCTTTCTTGCTTCTGCCATAACCAGTCATGCTTACTGCCATTTTTCACACTTCCTTTTGGGAAAAGCACAGCTCGTAAAAAGCACTTACTTTCAGTCAGCGGCATGGTGCCTGTGCAGTTTATGTATAAAAATCAAGTAGTGATGGAGATTTATATGTTTGCGCAAAAAAGAAAGGTAATAGAGATCTTCTCTACTACCTAAAGGATTATAACATATTTTATTTTGTTTTTCTTGCCAAAAATGTGCCAGCCAGTAAAAATGTTGGAATGGCTGAGAGCCCTGTAATCATAAACCAGTCGCGGAATTCTATAGGGACTGTGTGAAATATTGGCTGAAGAGGAGGATAGTATATGACAACCAGCACTAAAGCCAGGGAAGAGATGACTGCCCAGACTAAATATTTATTGCCAAATGGATTTCTTGAGAACACAGACTTTTCACTTCGGCAATCAAATACATGAATCAGCTGAGCCATTACCAATGTGGCAAACGCCACTGTCTGTGCATACGCAAGATGATCCGGATTGGCCCGGTAGGCAAAAATAAACGCAAGTAATGTCACAAGTCCGATTAAAAAGCCTCTTGAAACCACTTTCCAGCCAAGCCCTCTTGAAAAGACGCCTTCCTTAGGGCTCCTTGGCTTCCTTTTCATCACATTCTCCTCGGGCTGATCAAGGCCCAGGGCCATTGCCGGAAGTCCATCTGTAACAAGATTCACCCAGAGAATCTGAATTGGAACTAATGGCAGCGGAAGGGCTAGAAGCATAGCAAACAGCATTACCAGAATCTCACCAACATTTGATGCAAGCAAATACCTGATAAACTTGCGGATATTTTCGTAGATATTTCTTCCTTCTTTTATCGCGGCTTTTATAGTAGCAAAATTATCATCCAGCAATACAAGTGCAGATGCCTCTTTAGCAACATCTGTGCCTGTGATGCCCATTGAAATGCCGATATCTGCTGCTTTAATTGCTGGCGCATCATTAACACCATCACCTGTCATGGCGACGATATGACCTCTATTTTGAAGAGCCTTGACAATTTTCAATTTATGTTCAGGCGATACTCTGGCAAATACAGCAACATCCTCAACTACATCTTCAAGGTTTTCTACAGACATCTCTGCCAGGTCTTTGCCTTGAAGTACTTTGGAGCCTTCTGTTAAAATACCTAATTGTTTTGCAATGGCTTGTGCTGTAATCACATGATCTCCTGTGATCATGATCGTTTTGATTCCTGCTTCCCTGCATTCCTTTACTGCTTCTTTAACCTCCGGCCTCGGCGGATCAATCATCCCCTGGAGCCCGATAAAAGTTAATCCCTTCTCCGCCTCTTTTTCATCCAGAATGACATTTTTTGACGGGATTTCTTTATAGCCTATCGCGATTGTTCTTAATGCCTGTGATGCCAGGTCTTCTATGGCTGCCTGAATTTCACCTGAAAGCTCCCTCGAAAGAATCTGCCGCCTTCCCTCCCAAAGAACTGCTTCACTTTTCCCGACTAAGACATCAGGAGCACCTTTAGTAACAATGAATTGCCTGCCATTATGGTCCTTCACCACAACACTCATCATTTTTCTGGCAGAGTCAAACGGAAACTCATTAATAATCTGAAATTGATTTAGCAGACTGCTCCTGTTATAGCCGCCTTTCATGGCAGCTACAAGGAGAGCACCTTCAGTCGGATCACCATCAATCACAAACTCACTATTTTTCTGCTGTATTTCCGCATGGTTGCACAGCATGCCAAACATAAGCATCTGCTGCAGCGCTTTATCACTTTTCGGATCAATTTGGCTGTCATTTCTATAAAACTGCCCCTGCGGCTCATACCCGACACCATCTACTCTCCATTCTTTCCCTCCGCTCCAGAGATGGGTGACGGTCATTTTATTCTGGGTCATGGTTCCGGTTTTGTCTGAACAAATAACAGACGCACAGCCAAGTGTTTCGACGGCAGGCAGCTTCCGTACGATTGCCTTTTTCCTTATCATCCTTTGAACACCAAGTGAGAGAGCCACCGTCACAATGGCCGGCAGCCCTTCGGGAATTGCCGCAACAGCCAATGAGACACCTGCAAGGAACATTGTATATAATTCCTGTCCCTGCATTACACCTGCTGCAACAACGAGAACGGTTAGAAAAATCGCTGCCGTAATGAGAATTTTACCGAGCTGTTCCAGCCTCCGCTGAAGCGGTGTTGTCATGGTTTCTGCATTTTGCAGCAAATCTGCAATTTGGCCCATAGCGGTATTCATCCCTGTTCCGACAACCACACCCAATCCGTTGCCGCGGGTCACCATTGTACCCATAAATGCCATATTTTCCATATCGCCAATAGCAAGGTTAGGTGTTTTCAGAGAGCCGGTCCTCTTTTGAACAGGCAGTGACTCTCCCGTTAAGGCAGATTCCTCAATTTCAAGGCTATTGGATTCTACTATTCTTACATCAGCTCCCACTCTGTCACCAGTGGAGAATTTCAGCAGATCCCCAACAGCTACTTCTCTTGAGGGAATCTTCCTCCATTCCCCATCTCGAAGCGCAAGGACCTGTGGAGCAGATAACTCTTTTAGTGCACTTAGTGACTTTTCTGCTTTCCTTTCCTGAAAAAAGCCCAGAAGCCCATTTATGATTACAATTGCAATAATGGCAATCGCATCAATATATTCACCAAGCAGCCCCGAAATCAAGGTGGCAGCTAATAAAACAAGAACCATGAAATCCTTAAATTGACTAAAAAATAAGAGCAAAGCAGACTGCTTTTCTCCCTCTTTCAATTCATTTAAGCCATATTGCTTGTGGCGTTTTTTTACATCTTCTTCAGTTAAGCCTGCCTTAATGTCTGTATTTAAGGCTTGCTCAACCTCCCTTTCGTTCATTTCATGGAACTTCATCCGGACATCACACTTCCTCCTTTGTGGTTTGAGAAAAGCCATAAAAGCCTCCGGTGCAGGGATTAAGAACCGAAAAAATCCCGGAAGCACTCACAGCCAGACTTTCAGAGAATCCGCCAAATGGCAGACTATCCTTTTCTGCTAAATCAAGGCAGAGTTGTCCAATCTCACTCTAAAGAAAGCATATTCATCCCTGTCCAAAAAAATGCTATTATTATTAGAAAAGCGGAAGCGCCTTGCCCACCCCCGACAAGCATAAGACGGGGCTGCTGAAAAGGCGTCCTTTGCCTTTTTGGAAGATCCGGCTTGTGACCTCGAGGGGGTAGGCGCTGGAGCTAGACAATTATCGAAGTACAAAGACATAATTTTAGCCCTATTAGAAAAGCGGAAGCGCCTTGTCCACGAAGGAATGCAGACTAAAAACGCCACGACCAATAGCTGCCGCTTTTGGTCGTGGCGATGTATCGCTGCCGCAGCTATCCTTGTCCTGCGGCAACGTCTGCATGACCTTCATCCTCCCACCTTGTTACCTCGAGGGGGCATAGGCATAGGAGGCAGACAGCTTCAGAAAAACGGTAGCTCTTGCAAAAAGTAAGCATTAAAACTTGATTTAATTCAATAAATGAAAGAATAATGTATATCTAGTTACTTTAAAAAGAAGAGAGTGTTTCAATATGTCATTTGATGGTTTGTTCACAAGAGCTATGACGAAAGAGCTTATAGATACTATAAAGGGCGGGAGAATCAATAAGATTCAGCAGCCATATAAAAATGAAATCATTTTAGTTGTGAGGGCAAATGGTAAAAATCACAGACTTTTGCTGTCTGCCCATCCAAGCTATGCGAGAGTCCAGCTTACAAATGAATCACATGAAAACCCTTCAGAGCCTCCTATGTTCTGCATGCTTTTAAGAAAGCACCTGGAAGGCTACATACTTGAAGATGTACATCAAAACGGGCTAGACCGTATTATGGTGTTTGAGGTAAAAGGCAGGAATGAGATTGGCGATACATCCTATAAACAGCTGATTGTTGAAATTATGGGCCGGCACAGCAATATTACGCTGGTGGATAAATCCCGCAACATCATTCTCGACAGCATCAAACATGTTTCCTTTGCCGTTAATAGCCATCGTGCGATTTTGCCGGGACAGGAGTATATTCTCCCTCCGTCTCAGGACAAAATGAATCCTTTTGAAGCGGATGAAGAAGCTTTACTGCGCAGAATTGATTTTAACAGCGGGAAAGTTGATAAACAGCTTGTGGCAGGTTTCTCCGGAATCTCACCGCTCTTTGCAAAAGAAGTGATTCACCATGCCGGTCTTGTTAACAGGACAACTCTTCCTAAGAGCTTCCAGTATTTTATTGATTTGCTTAAAGACCATAGCATAAGGCCGGCCATTACAGCAGGGGAAAACAAAGAAAGCTTTTATCTATTTCCCCTCCAGCATATAAAAGGCCAAAGCAGTCTATTCAGTTCCCTGAGTGAAATGCTGGACAGATTTTATTTCGGTAAAGCCGAAAGAGACCGCGTAAAACAGCAATCCAATGATCTTGAACGGTTCATCGTAAATGAGAAAGAAAAGAATGAGAAAAAAATTGAGAAATTGAAAAAAACCCTTCATGAAGCTGAAAGTGCCGATAAACATCAACTATACGGGGAATTGATCACAGCAAATATTTATGCGATTCAAAAGGGAATGAAAGAAGCGGAAGTCATCAATTATTACGATGAAAATGGAGCTTCAGTTGTGATTCCTTTAGATCCTCAGAAGACACCTTCAGAAAATGCACAAAAGTATTTTACAAGATACCAAAAAGCAAAAAATGCCGTAATAGCAGTTAAAGAGCAAATTAAAAAAGCAGAAGAAGAAGCGGCATACTTTGAGTCTCTCCTTCAGCAAGTAGAAACGGCATCAACAAGAGACATTGCCGAAATAAGAGAAGAACTCACTGAAGGCGGTTATATTCGTGAAAGGCAGAAACGGGGAAATAAGAAACAGCAGAATCTTAAGCCTGTTCTTGACCGTTATATTTCCAGCGGCGGAACGGAAATTCTAGTGGGTAAAAACAACAAACAGAATGATTACTTAACGAACAAATTAGCCGCAAGGGATGAAATCTGGCTGCATACAAAAGATATCCCCGGTTCACATGTGGTGATCCGAAGCAAGGAACCGGCAGAAAATACAATTCTTGAAGCAGCATCCCTTGCAGCTTACTTCAGCAAAGCACGGAATTCCAGTTCCGTACCTGTTGACTTCACCCAAGTCAGACATGTGAAGAAACCAAGCGGAGGAAAACCTGGATTTGTCATATATGACAATCAGCAGACGGTTTATGTTACCCCTGATGAAGAACTGGTGTTGTCTTTAAAACAAAATCTTTAAATAATTGAAAAAAGCAAGCTCTGATGCTTGCTTTTTTCATTTGACTAAAACTGAGAGACTTTTCCCCACTCAGCAGGGTCTTTTCGCCATTCAATCAGCTTTTTCATATCTTCTTCCTGGATAAAGCCCTTTTCAACTGCTACTTCTGTCAGAGCTTCAATATCAGTCAGTGTATATGCTTCAATTTCCTCTTCGGCGAGCATTTGTTTTCCTTTTTCAAGCTGGTAGGTGAAGATTGCAGCCACACCCAGCACTTTACAGCCTGCTTCCCTTAAAGCTTTGACAGCAGTTATGGCACTTCCTCCTGTTGAGATGAGGTCTTCAACAACAACAACCTTTTGGCCCTTGACTGCTTGACCTTCAATTTGTTTTCCTTTTCCATGCCCCTTTGCCTTAGAGCGGACATAGCACATTGGCAGTTCCATCTTGTCACTGACCCAGGCTGCATGCGGAATGCCTGCCGTGGCTGTCCCTGCAATTAGTTCTGCTTCAGGAAATTTATCAAGGATGATAGCCTGAAGGCCGGCAGCAATTTCTTTTCTGACTTCAGGATGAGACAGTGTCAGACGGTTATCACAATAGATTGGGGAACGCAGCCCTGAAGACCATGTAAACGGCTCGTTTGGGTTTAATGCTACAGCTTTAATATCCAGTAATTTTTCTGCTATTTTATGCTTCATTCAGAACACCCTCCCAGGATTGTTTGCATTGAATATACTTTTCGAATGGATTTTCTGCTCTGGTAATCGACCTTCCCACCACAATGGCAGAAGCCCCTTCTTTTCTTGCGAATTCAGGTGTGGCCACTCTTTTTTGGTCACCTTTATCGTCAGATGACAGGCGTATTCCCGGTGTTACAGTCAAAAAGGCAGAGCCTATTTGCGAAGCTATCGCCCTTGACTCAAAGCTTGAACATACTACACCATCAAGCCCTGCTTCTTTGGCAAGATTAGCATAATGCAGAACAGATTCGTTTAATGAAACAGCGATTAATTGGTCAGACTTCATTTGCTGTTCGGACGTGCTTGTCAGCTGCGTCACAGCAATACAAGATGGCCTTTTCCCTGTACTGCCTGCATCAAGTCCTTCACGTGCAGCTTCCATCATCGCTTTTCCTCCTGCAGCATGCACATTGACCATATCGCAGCCAAGCCCCGCAAGCCGCTTCATGGCACTTTTAACTGTATTAGGAATATCATGAAGCTTGAGATCAAGGAATATATCATGCCCCTGTTCCTTTAACTCGTAAACAATGGAAGGCCCCTCCTGGTAAAATAACTCCATGCCAACCTTTAGAAATAACTTTTCATTTTCAAAGTTTTGCAGAAAATGATGAACTTCCTGTTTCCCTGGAAAATCAAGAGCAATAATGAGCGGCTTTTTCATGTTTCTTCCAGCTCCTTCCTGTGCATTCTGCAATATGATCATACCCGAGTTTTCCAATAAGTTCCGGCAGCTCACCAATAATGTTTGGACAGACAAAAGGATTTACGAAGTTAGCTGTTCCAACCGCTACCGCACTTGCACCTGCATAGAAGTATTCAATGACATCCTCTGCAGATTCGATTCCTCCCATGCCAATAATCGGAAGAGATACCTGCTGGCTCACTTCATATATCATCCGCAGCGCGACTGGCTTAATGGCCGGTCCTGAAAGCCCGCCTGATTTATTTGCCAGAATTGGATTTCCGGTTTTTAGATCGATTCTCATGCCAACAAGCGTGTTGATCATCGTTAAACCGTCTGCTCCCCCATCTTCAACTGCTTTAGCCATTTCTACAATATTTGTGACATTTGGTGATAGCTTCACATAGACAGGTACCTCAGATACCTCTTTTACTTTTTTCGTTAAATTCTTAGCAATTTCCGGAATAGTGCCGAATGCTATTCCGCCTGTTTTCACATTCGGGCAGGAGATGTTGAGTTCAAGCGCATGTACATTCGGGCTTGCAGAAATTTTCCTGGCAACCGCTATATAATCCTCTTCCTGCGAACCGGCTACATTGGCAATGATCGGAACATCAAATTGTTCCAGCCATACTAATTCTTCATTTACCACTTTTTCAAGGCCGGGATTCTGCAGCCCTATTGCATTAAGCATCCCTGCAGATGTCTCAGCCACTCTTGGTGTTGGATTTCCAAATCGGGGCTCTAAAGTCGTCGCCTTGATCATGATTGCGCCTAATTGGCTCAAATCATACAGCTGGCTGAATTCTCTTCCGAAGCCAAAGCACCCTGATGCAGGCATGATTGGATTTTTCAATTTCAGTCCAGGCAAATTGACGCTTAATGAATTCATAGAACTACCTCCCCTGCTTTAAAGACCGGTCCGTCACTGCAGACTTTTTTATAACTGTATCCTTCCGGGTCATCCCCGGTATGGCAGACACATGCAAAGCACGCCCCAATGCCGCATCCCATTCTTTCTTCCAATGACAGGAATACCTTTTTATGCGGGTATTGATATTCAAGCGCCTTCAGCATCGGTGTCGGGCCGCAGGAATATAAAACATCGAAATCAATATTCATCCCATTAATAACATCTGTAACAAAGCCTTTCGTTCCTGCACTGCCATCAGCTGTAGCCAGATAGGTCTGGCCCAGCAGTGCAAACTTTTCTTCATAGAAAACTGCATCGGCTGCTTGGAAGCCCAGAACATGAATTACCTTAACGCCGCGGTTTACAAGCTTCTTAGATAGTTCATATAAAGGGGGTACTCCGATTCCTCCCCCTACAAGCAGTGCTGTATCTCCCCGGCCAGCTTCACTGATTGGAAATCCATTACCAAGCGGTCCCAATACATCAGCGTAATCACCAGGCCTTTTTTCTGAAAGTAATGTTGTTCCTCTGCCTTCAGCACGATAAATCATCTTAAACTGGCTTTGATCAGGTAAAATTTCGGCTACGCTGATTGGCCTTCTCAGCATGGGTTCATAGCCCTCAGATATTTTCAAATGGACAAACTGCCCAGGTTCTTTCATTTCATGAACAAGCTCACCTTGAAGGGTGAGCTCGTAAATGTTTTCGGCCAGTTTTATTTGTGATATTACTTTACATTGTTCCTGTCTGATCAAGATAAAACCGCCTCCCGGACTTCTTCTGGTTTATCCATCGCGTCTGCTGAAAAATTCATTGATTCCACTACTTGAAGAATTGCTTCTGCCGTATCAAGTGAGGTTAGGCACGGCACGCCATTTTCCACTGATTCGCGGCGGATGCGGAAACCATCTCTTGCAGGCTGTTTCCCTTTTGTTAGTGTATTAATAACAAATTGTGCTTCGCCATTTTTTATAACATCCAGAAGGTTAGTACCTTCCGAGCCAATTTTCCCGGTCACTTTTACAGGTATGCCTTCAGATTGCAGGTATAGAGCCGTTCCGCTTGTCGCCATTAGCCTGTAGCCGATGGATACAAATCTTTTTGCCAGCTGCAAAGCTTCTTCTTTATCCTTGTCAGCGACAGTCATGAGCACAGTGCCATACGGCTGGATTTTCATGCCGGAAGCAACAAGGCCTTTATAAAGGGCTTTTTCAAGCGTGGAATCTTTCCCCATAACTTCACCGGTCGACTTCATTTCAGGTCCTAAAGTGATGTCTACCCTTCTTAATTTTGCGAAGGAGAACACCGGCACTTTTACGTACACGCCTTTTCTCTCCGGAAGAAGGCCGGAACCAAAGCCCTGCTCTGCAAGAGTTTGACCCATGATAACCTTTGTGGCAATTTTGGCCATCGGCACATTCGTAATCTTGCTCAGGAACGGCACTGTCCGGCTTGAACGCGGGTTGACTTCCAAGACATATACTTCCCCTTTAGCCACTACATACTGGATATTCAGAAGACCTATAATGCCAAGGCCTTTGGCCATCTTTCCGGTATACTCGACAAGCTTGTCTTTAATAGCTTCTGAAATATTTTGAGGAGGATAGACCGCAATGGAATCACCTGAGTGAACTCCAGCTCTTTCTATATGCTCCATGATGCCGGGTATAAGGACATTTTCACCATCCGAGATAGCGTCCACTTCAATTTCCTTACCAGTTAAATATCGGTCGATTAATACCGGGTGTTCCGGATTCACTTTTACAGCGTTTTCCATATAGTACAGAAGCTCATCTTCTTTATAGACGATCTCCATGGCTCTTCCGCCAAGTACATATGATGGACGGACAACCACCGGATATCCTATTTCACTGGCAATTGCGACTGCCTGCTCCACAGATAGGGCAGTCTTTCCCTTTGGCATTGGAATGCCAAGCTCTGTAAGAGCATGTTCAAATTTATCCCGGTCTTCTGCCCGGTCTAAGCTTTCGAGAGACGTTCCCAGAATTTTTACGCCTCTTTCTACCAGATCTGCTGCAAGGTTAATCGCCGTTTGTCCTCCAAATTGCACAACTACACCTTCCGGCTTCTCAAGATCGATGATATGCATGACATCTTCTATTGTAAGCGGCTCAAAATATAACTTATCGGAGATGCTAAAGTCAGTAGAGACTGTTTCAGGATTATTATTAATGATGATTGCTTCGTATCCTGCTTCCTTAATGGCCCAAACTGCGTGTACTGTTGAGTAATCAAACTCTACTCCCTGCCCGATACGGATTGGCCCTGAGCCGAGGACGACAACACTTTTGCGGTCAGTTACTTCCGATTCGTTCTCATCTTCATAAGTTCCATAGAAATACGGAGTTTCCGATTCAAATTCTGCTGCACAAGTATCAACCATTTTATAAACCGGTTCAATCGCATTTTCTTGTCTCCAGCTGTATACTTCTTTCTCACTCGAATTCCACATTCTAGCAATTACTTGATCGGCAAAGCCCATTTCCTTTGCAGCTTTCCCTGTTTCAGGGTCAAATGGATTTTCAGTTAATACACTCTCAAAATCTATGATTTTCTTAATCTTATGAAGGAAGAATAAATCAATTTTGCTCCATTCATGGATCGTCTCGATCGTGACTCCTCTTCTGATGGCTTCCCCGATATAAAACAGACGTTCATCTCCAGCTTTCCGGATCCGCTTTTCGATTAATTCATCAGAAATTTGGCCGGCATCCTTCAGCTCAAGGTGATAAATGTTGGCTTCAAGTGAGCGGACTGCTTTCAGGAGAGATTCTTCAAAAGTTCGTCCTATCGCCATTACTTCTCCTGTAGCCTTCATTTGGGTGCCAAGCGAACGGTTCGCTGATTCGAACTTATCAAACGGCCAGCGCGGGATTTTTGAGACAATATAATCCAATGCCGGTTCAAAGCAGGCATATGTTTTTCCTGTCACAGGATTCATCATTTCATCAAGTGTCAGCCCCACCGCTATCTTGGCTGCCAGCTTGGCAATCGGATAACCTGTTGCCTTGGATGCCAGCGCTGATGAACGGCTGACACGCGGGTTAACCTCAATGATGTAATAATTGAAGCTTTCCGGATCAAGTGCCAGCTGGACATTGCATCCTCCTTCAATCTCGAGGGCTCGGATGATTTTTAATGAAGTGTTTCTAAGCAGCTGATACTCACGATCACTCAAAGTTTGGCTTGGAGCTACCACAATTGAATCACCTGTATGGACACCTACTGGATCGAAGTTTTCCATATTGCAGACAACAATCGCATTGTCATTGGAGTCCCGCATCACTTCATACTCAATTTCTTTGTATCCCGCAATGCTCTTTTCAAGCAGGCACTGTGTAACTGGGCTGTTCTTTAAGCCGCTTGTCACAATTTCGGTTAATTCTTCATCATCGTGGCAGATTCCGCCGCCCGTTCCCCCCAATGTGAAAGCAGGGCGTACAATTACCGGATAGCCAATTCTGTTTACAAATTCAAATGCTTCATCCAAGTTATGAATAATATCACTTTCAGGCACCGGCTCGCCTAGTTCATTCATCAGGTTTCTGAAAAGATCCCTATCTTCCGCTTTTTGGATAGCAGATAACTTTGTACCGAGGATCTCAACTCCGCATTCTTCCAGTACACCTGATTCGGCAAGTTCTACTGCCAGGTTTAATCCTGTCTGTCCCCCCAGGGTTGGAACGAGTGCATCAGGGCGTTCTTTTCGGATAATCCGGCTGACGAATTCCAGCGTAAGCGGCTCTATATATACTGCGTCAGCAATCTCAGTATCTGTCATAATCGTGGCAGGATTTGAGTTTACTAGAATGACGCGGTAGCCTTCTTCTTTCAATGCAATGCAGGCTTGTGTTCCAGCATAATCAAACTCTGCTGCCTGCCCGATGACGATTGGTCCTGATCCGATTACTAAAATGCTTTTTATATCTGTACGCTTTGGCATGCTGCAGCACCTTCCTCTTTATGTGATTCAATCAATTGCATGAATTGTTCAAATAGCCCGTTTGCGTCTTCAGGTCCCGGCGAAGCTTCAGGATGATATTGCACAGTGAATGCAGGGGCCTGTTTATGCTTTAAGCCTTCGATTGTCCCATCGTTTAAGGCGATATGTGTTACTTCAAGCGGAGTTCCTGTAATGGAATTCTCTTCTACTGAGTATCCATGGTTTTGAGATGTTAAAGCGACTTTTCCGGTTTGCAGATCTTTTACCGGATGGTTTGAACCGCGATGGCCGAATTTCAGTTTTTCTGTATTGGCACCGCAAGCCAGGGCAAAAAGCTGATGTCCCAGGCAAATTCCGAAAATCGGTACTTTACCCAAAAGACCTCTAATCATTGTGATGGCCTCCGGAACATCTTTTGGGTCTCCAGGGCCATTGGAAAGCATTACTCCATCCGGGCTCATGCTGAGTATTTCTTCAGCCGATGTATTATATGGCACAACTATTACATCACAATCCCGTTTGTTTAGCTCTCTTAAAATCCCGTGTTTCATGCCGAAATCAACCAGTACAACCCTTCTGCCGCGGCCGGGGCTTGGATAAGGTGTCTTAGTGGAAACTTGCTTTACCTGATCATTGCGCAGATTGGTTGCCCGAAGTTTTTCAATGATTACTTCAGGGCTTTCACTCATGCTGCAGATAGCACCTTTCAGCGTCCCATGCTGCCTGATAATTCTTGTTAATTTTCTAGTATCAATCCCAGCAATTCCGGGGATGTTTTTCATCTTAAAATAATCAGCGATAGATTGTTCATTTCTCCAGTTTGAAGGAAAATCGCTTGCTTCTTTAACAATGAACCCGGCGATTGCTGGAGAAATTGATTCAAAATCATCCCGATTTATTCCGTAATTTCCGATTAAAGGATATGTCAATGTTACTATCTGCCCGCAGTAGGAAGGGTCAGAGAGAATTTCCTGGTATCCCGTCATTCCTGTATTGAATACTACCTCTCCAATCGATGCTGTATCACTTCCAAATCCTTTTCCAATAAAAATTGTTCCGTCTTCCAGAATCAGCTGTTTTTTCATGCTTTTACACTCCCTCTGTTCCAAACAATTTTTCCGCCTTCTATCGTCACTACTGGCCAGCCTTTACAATCCCAGCCGGCAAATGGCGTATTCTTCCCTTTCGATAAGAACTTTGCAGGGTCAATTTTTTCATGCTGTTTTAGATCAAGCAGGACAAGGTCAGCGATTTCTCCTGCTTGCAATTTTCCAGATTGCAGGCCGAATGCCTGTGCAGGCTTGATGGTTAAAAATTCAATCAGCTGTTTTAGCGTGAATATCCCTTTTTCTACGAAATGTGTGTAAAGAAGCGGAAAGGCTGTCTCAAGGCCGACAATCCCGAAAGGAGCAAGCTCCATTCCTTCTTCTTTTTCTGCTGCTGTGTGAGGTGCATGGTCAGTTGCGATGAAATCAATCGTTCCGTCCAGCAAACCTTCAATTAAGGCAGATCTGTCGTCTGCTCCTCTTAAAGGAGGATTCATTTTAAAGTTGGCATCAAGGCCAGGAATATCCTCTTCACAAAGAAGGAGGTGATGAGGCGTCACTTCAGCCGTTACTTTAATGCCTGCACGCTTTGCATCTCTCACCACTCTGACGGACTCTTTTGTGCTGATATGGCACACATGGTAGTGGCAGCCAGTTGCTTCGGCAAGAAGCACATCCCTTGCGATTTGTACTGATTCACAGACGGAAGGAATACCATTTAAACCATTCTCTTTAGCAAAAACTCCATCATGTACAGAACCTTTGTTAATGAGGGTATTTTCTTCGCAGTGGGCCACAATCGGCATGTCGATCTCTGCTGCATTTTTCATTGCCTGCAGCATCATTGCTGCTGATTGTACCCCAACTCCATCATCTGTAAAAGCAAACGCTCCAGCTTCTTTCAGGGCTTTAAAATCGGTTAATTCCTGGCCCAGCTCACGGATTGTAATCGATGCATACGGCAAAACTTTGACCGCTGCATTCTCTTCAATTCGGCTGTTCAATTTTTCAAGCTGTTCTTTTGTATCAGGTACTGGACGAGTATTTGGCATCGCAGCAACCGTTGTGAAACCGCCTTTAGCAGCTGCCTTTGTGCCAGTTTCAATGGTTTCTTTCTTTTCACCGCCGGGTTCACGCAAGTGTATGTGCAGGTCTATAAAACCGGGTGCGATCAGCAACCCTTCTGCATCAATCACTTCCTGCGCTTCATTTCCGACGCCTGCACCGATCTCAGCGATTTTCCCTGACTTTATATAAATGTCAGTTTTTTTAAGTTTTCCTTCTTTAGTAAGCAACTGGCCATTTTTTATTAACATTGACATGTTTAGCTCCCCCTTCAATATGTTTAATCGATCTTTTTAATACAGCCATTCGGATGTACACACCATTTTGCATTTGCTTAAAGATTCTGGAACGCTCGCATTCCACTAGGCAATCCGCAATTTCCACACCGCGATTTACTGGCGCCGGATGCATGATAATGCTGTTTGGCTTCATTGTTTTTTCACGATCTTCTGTAAGTCCGTATGCCAGGTGGTATTCTTCAGCAGTTTGATTGGTCTTCGATTCATGCCGCTCATGCTGAATTCTCAGCAGCATTACAACATCAGAAGTTTCTATGGCTGTGTCTACATCTTCATACATACCATTTTCAAGCAATTCTTCATTAAACCATTCTTCAGGACCTGAAAAGACAACCTTTGCACCGAGCCTTACAAGCGCATCTGCATTGGATCTCGCGACGCGGCTATGTGCTATATCTCCGATTATCGCTACTTTTAATCCGTCAAAGGAGCCGAATTCCTGTTTAATTGTCAAGAGATCCAGCAGTGATTGTGTTGGATGGTGCCCGCAGCCGTCCCCTGCATTCAGGATGGAAACACCAGATCTACCTGCCAATTCATCAAAATAGCGATCCTGGCTATGGCGGATGACAACTGCGTGAACACCGATTGCTTCCAGGGTTTTGACTGTATCGTATAATGATTCACCCTTGGATACGCTTGATGTGCTGACTTCAAATGGAATGATGTCCAGTCCAAGCCGCCTTTCCGCCACTTCAAAGCTGCATTTTGTTCTTGTGCTATTCTCAAAAAAGAGGTTGGCGACAAAAATCTTTTGTTCAGGTGACCATATTCCGCCGTTTAAAAAGTATTGTGCATCTTCAAGAATTTCATTGATTTCATTAATTTCTAACTCTGAGGTAGTGAGCAAATGGTTCATTATTAACCTCCTCTTTCAGTAAAAAACACCCTGCCAATTTGGTCAGGGTGCTGCAAAGTTGAGGCAGACAGATATACGGATACACTTTTATACCGTATAGCCAGTTTGCCCCAAACACCCTTTTAAGCCTCGCTGGGCTTAGTTAAAAAGCGTTAAGCTACATTATTTTTTTTTTCATTTTCAGTTTCAAACATGTCTTCCTTCGCCTCTTCCCTGCCAGGAAGAATAAGGTTCAGCAGAACTCCGCTGATCGCCGCCAGGGCCATTCCTTCAAGCTTAAATGCCCAGATTTCTATTTGAGCTCCGCCAATTCCCAGTACAAGGATAACTGATGCGATGACCAGGTTGCGGTTGTTTCCAAAATCAACCTTGCTGTCAACCAGCATTCTTAAGCCTGATGAAGCGATGATTCCAAACAGCAGGATGGACACGCCACCCATTACTGGAGTAGGAATGGAGCTGATCAGTGCGGTAACCTTCCCAATGAACCCGAAGATAATGGCGATGACTGCAGCACCGGCAAGTACATAGACACTGTATATTTTCGTAATGGCGAGTACACCGATATTTTCACCGTACGTTGTCTTTGGCGGTCCGCCAATGAGTGCTGAAATCATTGTTCCAGTTCCGTCAGCAAGGATGGAGCGGTGAAGACCCGGTTCTTTAATGTAATCCTTTCCAACTACTTTTCCAAGGACAAGCTGATGGCCGATATGCTCAGATATTGTCACCACAGCCACCGGAATCATTAGAAGTGCCAAATCAAGCGTTACCCTCACTTTATAGTCTGCAAATGGAATCAGGAATTCCGGCATTTCAAACCAAGCTGCCTGCTGTACAAGCGAGAAGTCGATCAGGCCAATGGCCAGAGAGTAAACATAACCGATGATGATACCCGCAAGAATCGGAACCATATTGAGTATTCCTTTTGCATATATGGAGAAGATGATTGTTGCACTTAAAGTGATAAGCGCTGCTGAGAAATGCAGCATGCTGTATTCTCCAGTTTCAGGATTGTTCATAGCCATTCCAACTGCTGTTCCTGCTAATGCCAGCCCGATTACAATGATTACAGGACCGACTACAATTGGCGGGAGCAGTTTCATAATCCAGCGGTAGCCTGCTTTTTTGATTATCAAGGCAACTGCTCCATACACAAGTCCAGCCATAAAGCTGCCGATCATGGCAGCACCAGGGCCCCCGGCAGCTTTTGCTGCGATGATTGGGGCAATGAATGCGAAGGATGACCCAAGGTAAGCCGGCACCTGCCATTTCGTTATGATGAGAAATGCTATTGTTGCAAGTCCGCTTGATATTAAAGCAATGGCAGGATTCAATCCAACTAGATAAGGTACAAGTATGGTGGCTCCAAACATTGCGAATAAGTGCTGTATACTTAATGTCAGCCAGTGGACTGGTTTTGGAACATCTTTTATATCTAAAATAGGTTTGTTCATTGCGATCTCTCCTCTGCTTTTTAGTAAAAAACCCTCTTTGCATGGGTGCAAAGAGGGTGCAAGAGCACAGCAAATGACAGACCGATTCTGCTGTGTTCCCCTTTGCCAGCCTCTCTGGACTGCATTTAAAAGGGCTATTTAATTTTCGTATATACTTACCTGGTCGTTCTCATCTACTTCCTTCAGCTCGACAACAATTTTTTCCGAACTGGAGGTTGGAATGTTTTTCCCGACATAATCAGCTCTAATCGGAAGCTCCCTATGGCCACGGTCCACAAGGACTGCCAGCTGGATTTGCGAGGGCCGTCCGATGTCAATCAGTGCATCAAGGGCAGCTCTAACTGTTCTTCCTGTATAAAGAACATCATCGATCAGTATCACTTTCTGATCATTTATATCTTTTGGAACCTCTGACCCTTTGACAAGCGGCTCCTGATTTTCAGTCTTTTTCGTAAGATCATCTCTATACAAAGTGATATCAAGCTCGCCAACATCAATTTTGGCACCTTCTATTTGTTCAATCCGCTCAGCAAGGCGGTTCGCAAGGTAAATCCCCCTTGTTCGGATACCAATAAGAACGCAATTTTCAATCCCTTTATTTTTCTCAATGATTTCATGAGCAATCCTTGTCAGCGCTCTCCTGATTGCCTGGTCATCCAAAACAATTGCTTTTTGCTGCGGCATCATGATCACTCCTATTGTCAAATATTTTAACAAAAAACCCTCTCACCGATTAGGCGAGAGGGTAAACGATTCTTTCAGCAGAATAAGGACACAGTACTCCTTATTCAATCCGTTTCCTTCCCAGCCTCACGGGACTGTTTTAAAGGACTTATTCAACTATAGTCATCTTATAGCACAATTGGACAAATGTCAACGATTATTTGCAAGATTATCGACTAGTTCCTTAAAATAATCCGGTGCAGGTGCTTCAAACTCAAGGTACTCGCCGGAACGCGGATGTTTAAAGCCAAGGACGCCTGCATGTAGTGCTTGTCCCCCAATATCGAGAGTCTTTCTAGGACCATATTTAGGATCTCCTGCCAAAGGAAAGCCAATGTATTTCATATGAACCCTGATTTGATGTGTTCTTCCCGTTTCCAACTGGCATTCCACCAGTGTAAAATCCTTGAAGCGCTCAAGGACCTGAAAATGCGTAACAGCATGTTTCCCGTTGTCCACAACACTCATGCTCTGACGGTCTTTAGGATCGCGGGCGATTGGCGCATCAATAGTACCGTAATCGTGTGGAATAATTCCATGGACAATGGCCCGGTACTTACGTGTAACCGTTTTGTTCATTAGCTGGTTCACAAGACTTTCATGTGCCATATCATTCTTTGCAACCATGAGAAGACCTGATGTATCTTTATCGATTCTGTGAACGATTCCTGGCCTCATGACTCCATTAATTCCTGATAAATCCTTGCAATGAGCCATAAGACCATTTACAAGTGTTCCTGTTCCATGCCCGGCAGCAGGATGGACAACCATTCCTTTTGGTTTATTTACAACAAGTACATCCTGGTCTTCATAATAAATATCCAAGTCCATTTTTTCAGGCACTACATCGAGTTCTTCTGGTTCAGGAATTGATATTTCAATTTTATCGTCTGCTGAACATTTGTAATTGGTTTTAGGCGTTTGGCCATTCACTAAAACATTGCCTTCCTTGATCCATTGCTGTACCTGAGTTCTTGACCAATCTGCATTTAATGAGGATAATACTTTATCTATTCTTTCTCCTGCCTGTTCATCAGGAATGATGTGTTCCATTTTCTCCATAAGATTTCTCCTTCTTCTTTGCTTCTCTCTCTTCAAGCAGCATCTGAATCATCAATAGCCCTACACCGATAACCAGCGCCGAGTCAGCAATATTGAAAACGGGAAAGTCATAGCCAAAAATATAAGTGTTGATAAAATCCACAACTTCTTTTCGATATACCCTGTCAATAAAGTTCCCAATCGCTCCGCCCAGCATCAAGCCTAAAGAAACTCCAAGAAGCAATTTGCCTTTTGCTGCTTTTTGAATGTAATAAATAATCCCAAGAATGACAATCACGGTTATTACGTAGAAGAACCACATTTGCCCCTGCAGGATGCCCCATGCAGCGCCCCGGTTGCGGTGAGATGTTATATAAAGAAAGTCCTCAATAACTTTAACACTTTCACCTAATTCAAAGTTCTTAACAATCAGCCACTTCGTAAACTGATCAAGTAAAATTACGAACAATGCAATTATGTAATAAAACACAAAGGCAACCCCCAAATCTCATATCATTACCTTTGCATTTTAGCACAAACTGAATAAAAAACACAGCACACACCCAGCTCAGTGGAAAATAGATTTTCTATAGAATTTCTCCAGCCTGCTGCAATCCTCCAATGATTTTAAGGTAGGAATCATCTCCAGCAAATTTTCGGGCAGCAGTTCGCCGGAAATTTCACACTTGCCGAAATTTCCCGATTCAATTTTGCTGAGTGTTTGTTCAATATCATGCAGCTCTTCCAATAAAATAGGCTTTATCAGCGCGGAACTGTTGCCTTCCATGAGTCTTTCCAATATTTCCTGTCTTGTATTACGGAGTTCAGTATATAGCCCTTCTGCTTTTGCATCCATGCTTTTTCCTCCGTTCTGTGATGTTTACTTTATTATTTTCTTCGAACGAATTTCAGACACGGATAAACTTTTAGCAAACGGCACAACATTTAGTGAAGGTGGAATTATTTATAAAAGGCTCTTTTCGTATAAATTGTTGTTTTTCGCTAAGCAATGTTGTCCGTGATTGCAGCAAAGGGATGCCAAGCGTTCTGCACTGTCCCGCTGCTCCTGCTGGACATTGAATTAGCTTCCTTGAATATACAACGCACAAAAAAAATGCGCAGGCATTTTCGAGGATCTTGCTCCTTCCGCTGCAATCAACTCAGCAAATTTGATATAAAAAACAGCAAGCCTTGCGAAAACGGCAAAAAAAACAGTCCCCCAATATTTGAGGAACTGCAGGTAATTAAACCAAATGGCTATAATTATTTTTTACAACATCAGCACAGCGAGGGCAGAGGGCATCATAACCTTCCTTCTGGCCAACTTCCGGAGTGACTGTCCAGCAGCGGTCGCATGTTTCGCCTTCTGCCTTGGAAACTACAATTGCGGTGTTTTCAAACTTTATAGCATGGTCAGGAGCATCGGAAAGGCTGCCTGCTACTTCGAATCCAGATACGATAAAGATCTGCTGAAGATTCTCCTGAATTGAATCAAGAAGGCTCTTTGTTTGATCATTTACATAAAGGGTTACTTTTGCAGTCAGAGATTTGCCGATCACCTTTTCATTACGCGCCTCTTCCAATGCTTTAAGAACGTCATTGCGCAGCTTCATAAATGCAGTCCACTTTTCTTCCAGCTTATTTGCATTAGGAAGCTCTTGATATTCTGGCATATCCGTCAATTGTACACTTTCTTCCTTCACATTTGGAATAAAGTTCCAAACTTCATCTGATGTATGTGAAAGGATAGGTGCAACTAATTTTGTCAGAGCAATCAGGCTTTCATATAGAACCGTTTGGATTGCACGGCGTTCTGCATTATCTTTCGCTTCAATGTAAAGGACGTCTTTCGCAAAATCCAAATAGAATGCACTCAAATCTAAAGTACAGAAATTATTCACAGCATGATAGATGCTGGCGAATTCATAGCGGTCATAAGACTCGCGGACATTCTTGATCAGCTTATTTAGCTTAACCAGCATAAACTGGTCAACTTCGCGCAGGTTTTCAAATGAAACCGAATCTGTTGCCGGGTCGAAATCATTCAGATTTCCAAGCAGGAAGCGGAAAGTATTACGGATCTTTCTATAAACTTCGGCCACCTGTTTTAGAATAGCGTCAGATACCCGGACATCAGCCTGATAGTCAACCGAAGCTACCCATAGGCGCAAAATATCAGCACCAAGCTGGTTCATGACTTTTGCCGGAACAACTACGTTTCCAATGGATTTACTCATTTTTCTTCCTTCACCATCAAGAGTAAAACCGTGGCTCAGCACCCCTTTGTAAGGCGCTTTCCCCGTTACAGCTACAGCAGTTGAAAGGGAAGAGTTAAACCAGCCTCGGTATTGATCAGATCCTTCAAGGTATAAATCAGCAGGACGCTGTAAATCGTCACGCTCTAAAAGAACTGCCTGGTGGGAAGAACCTGAATCAAACCAAACATCCATGATATCCGTTTCTTTTGTAAACTGGCCATTAGGGCTTCCGGAATGCGTAAACCCTTCAGGCAGCAATTCTTTTGCTTCTCTCTCAAACCAGATATTTGAACCATGTTCGCGGAAAAGATTCGATACATGATCAATAGTTTCATCTGTGATAATTTCTTCGCCACTTTCCGCATAAAAGACCGGAATAGGCACTCCCCATACACGCTGGCGGGAGATACACCAATCACCGCGATCCCTGACCATATTAAATAGTCTGGTCTCTCCCCATGCCGGATACCAATTTGTTTCCTTAACAGCTTCCATAAGTTCATTGCGGAAATCTTTAATGGATGCAAACCATTGGGCAGTAGCACGGAAAATAACAGGCTTTTTCGTTCTCCAGTCATGTGGATAAGAGTGAGTAATGAATGACAGTTTTAATAAAGCGCCCGCTTCCTCGAGTTTCTCAGTAACCGGTTTATTGGCTGCATCATAGAATAATCCTTCAAAACCTGGAGCTTCATTTGTCATGTTTCCTTTATCATCTACCGGGCATAATACATCAAGCCCGTACTTCATGCCGACCTGGAAATCATCTTCCCCATGGCCAGGAGCAGTATGAACACATCCAGTACCGGCATCGGTTGTTACATGTTCACCTAGCATGACAAGTGAATCACGGCCATAAATCGGATGTTCGGCAGTAATATACTCAAGGTCAGTTCCTTTTACCGTTTGAACAACTTGATAACCTTCCCATTCGAACTCTTTAGCCACAGCAGTCAATAAATCTTCTGCTACCATAAACTTTTTGCCGTTTACTTCCACTACGGTATAGGAGAGATCCGGATGAACTGAAATTCCAAGGTTTGCCGGAATGGTCCATGGAGTTGTAGTCCAAATGACGATATGAGTATCTTGATCCAATACTTCTTTGCCATCTTTTACTTTAAAAGCTACATAAATGGATGGCGAACGTTTATCTTTATATTCAATTTCTGCCTCTGCCAAAGCAGATTCAGATGATGGAGACCAATAAACAGGCTTTTTGCCTTTATAAATATAGCCTTTTTTCGCCATCTCCCCAAAGACTTTTATTTGCTGGGCTTCATACTCCGGCTTAAGTGTGATGTATGGGTTCTCCCAATCACCGCGTACACCTAAGCGCTTAAATTGTTCGCGCTGGCTGTCGATCTGCCCATATGCGTATTCTTCACATAGTTCGCGGAACTCTGCAACACTCATTTCTTTACGCTTTACACCCTTGTTTGTCAGCGCCTGCTCAATTGGCAGACCATGTGTATCCCAGCCGGGAACATAAGGAGCATTATAGCCAGTCATCGACTTGGACCGTACGATAAAATCCTTTAAAATCTTGTTCAGCGCATGGCCGATGTGAATGTCGCCATTTGCATATGGAGGACCATCATGCAGTACAAACATCGGACGCCCTTTTGTCCGTTCCTGGACTTTTTCATAAATATTCATCTCTTCCCATTTTGCCTGAATTTCTGGTTCGCGCTTTGGAAGATTGCCGCGCATTGGGAATTCTGTCTTTGGCATTAATAAACTATCTTTGTAATCCATTCCTTTTCCTCCTGTTTGTATCTCATTAAATACCATGATAGCCAATGAGGGCTTAGAAAAACCTCAGGAAAATACAAAAAACCCTCTCATCCCGAAAAGGGACGAGAAGGTTCTATTCTCCCGCGGTACCACCCTTGTAGATGAAATAAAATGAAATTTCATCCGCTCAAAGCATTCTTAACGTGAATGATTCGCCTTGGCCTACTGATTGATGAAAGTTCGGCAAGGAACTCAAGGGTGATTTTCCAGCTTTTGCTTATTCCCGGGCTTCCACCATCCCCGGCTCGCTTACAGAGTGAGTATCCACTCTGTATATAAGCTATTGAAAAGACTGTACTGTCCCTCTCATTGTTGATAAACATTGTATTTACTTTGTTTTAAAATTATATGCGATATTTCCCGATTTCGTCAAGCCAGTGATTCTTCTTCTTCTCTTAATGATTTTAGTTCAGTGGAATCCAGCTTATATTCCATCAAATGATCCCAATCATCGTTATTCAGCATATCAAGCTGTGCTTCAACAAGCATTTTGAAGCGTGTTCGGAATACTTTGGACTGTTTCTTTAAATCTTCAATATCCAGCGCAATTTTTCTTGCTTTGGATAAGGACTCGTTTACAATCCTGTCAGCATTTTTTTCTGCTTCCTTGATAATTAGCTTTGCTTCTTTGTGAGCATTGCGTTTCACTTCTTCTGCTGCTTCCTGTGCAACCACAATAGATTTATTCAGTGTTTCTTCTATTGTGGTAAAGTGGCCAATGCGGTCATTTGTTTCATTTAGCTTTTCTTCCAGCTCTTTTTTTTCCCTGATCAGGATTTCGTAGTCCTTTATGATTTGGTCGAGGAATTCGTTCACTTCATCTTCATCATAACCGCGGAACCCTTTGCTGAATTCCTTGTTATGAATATCTAACGGTGTTAATGGCATAAGTGCCACCTCCCAGGTCTGTTGATCTTATGTAAATTGGTTTGAGCCTGCTGGTTCTATTTAATTATAGCAGACTCGGCTGTCTTTTGATTATTTATTCGACAGGTTGTTTCAAAATCCTTCAAGATAATAAAAAATTATATCTGTTTGGAGGTGCTGATTTTCTCTTCAGGCACTCATCGGGAAGAAATGTAAAAGCATTTTTAGGGTATTACACCCTCCACTCTAATCAGTACATTATCACAGTTTGATTAAACATCTTACGGATCACCCATACTTAATCATGCTGGAGGAAATTAATCAGCCATTTAGCTATCTCTGTCTCCCGGCAACTATCCTCCATTTGTCCTTTTTTGTTTTCCCGTCTATTTCTATGATTTTGGAGCGGCCCTGCCCCCTGACTGAGATGATATCGCTTTGCTGGCATTCAAATGAAGGATTTTCTATTTGCGTCCAATTGACTTTGACAATCCCCTGTTGGATATATAACTGGGATTTTTGTCTCGAGATGTTGTAGATAGCTGACATTACGGTGTCCAATCTAAGGGATGAAGTGGTAACGGAGCTTTCTTTCCACACTTCTGCCGATTGGATCGCCTGAGAAAAGGGCTGTTTTTTTAATGTTACTGACGCTCTGCCAATTGACTGCAGCTGCAGGCTAATATATTCTTCAACTTCTTGTGCAGCAAAGAATTGAATTCTGTCACCTTCAAATAGGATATCACCAAATTTTCCTCTTTTTAGGCCCATTGACATCAGACTGCCGAGGACTTGAGGGTGTTCTATGGTAACAAACTTTTTGGGGTATTCCAATTCAAAAAGCTGAATATGGAAATCACCATCATTGCTTTCATAATAATCAGGAAATATCAGTGCCCTTTTTCTCTCAGCACCTGGCGTCCCGCCAAATAAAGCAAATAAGATTCCCGAATCCTGTCCTATAACGCTTTTTAAAATCTGCTGCTCTCTTGGATCAAGAAAATCAGTAAGCTTTGGTGCGTATGTATTTTCTACAATGTTTTTCCAGTTAAGAACCTGGTCAATAAATTCTCTTTCCTCCGGCCGAAAATGCTGATATATACTCATATTTGGTGAACCTCCTTTTAAACAAATAAAAAAGGGCCATCAATATAGCCCTGTTTGTTAGTCTTATGAAATCCAATATAGAAGCTGGTGCAAACCTCCAGTGGCAAATCGCAAAACTAAGATAGCCACAATTGGAGAAATATCAATCATGCCAAGCGGAGGAATAATTTTGCGGAACGGCTCAAGATACGGTTCACAAATTCTTGCCAGAAATTGGCCAAAGGCTGATTCCCTGGCATTAGGAAACCAGGACAGCAGAATATAAATAATCAGTGCCCATGAGTAATAATAAATTGCCGATGATAATATTCCAAATACTAATTCCATTAAGTGCTACCACCTCGTATTTTCTAATTCTTGTTCTTTCATCAGCTGAGAAATGTTTCCTGATACTTCAACATTGTCAGGTGTACATAGAAAAATATCAGTTCCAATCTTTTGAATATCTCCTCCAATGGCATAAACTGTTCCGCTTAGGAAGTCGACAATGCGCTTTGCCTGATCTTTTTCTATCCTCTGCAGATTGACTACAACAGCTCTTCTGTTTTTCAGCTGATCCGCAATATCCTGTGCTTCTGCATATACCCGCGGTTCAACAAGAACTACTTTAGAAGACTTCTGCACACTTTGCAGACTGACAATGTTTTGTTTTTGAACTGGCTGCTGCTGTTTCTGCACCTGCTTCACCGGCTCTCTTTCTTCTTCGATGTTTTCCTCTTCCTTATAGTCATATTCATCATCCAGGAAGAAAAATGTTTTAAATTTTGATTTTATACTCATTTTATTAAACCTCCTGACCCTCTTGGCCTACTAAAGCTGTCCCAATCCTAACCATGGTGGCTCCTTCTTCAATTGCCAGAGTAAAATCATTGGACATGCCCATTGAAAGCTCGGTACAGGGAGCAAAATCTAAACCTAGCTCTTTTACCTTATTTTGAAGGTCCTTAAGCCTGCGGAAACAGGCACGAAGAATATCCTTGTCTTCTGTAAATGGTGCCATCGTCATTAGACCAATGATATTGAGATTTTTATAATCGGCCAGACTTGAAATAAAGTCAGCTGCCTCATCAGGGTTTATCCCCTGTTTGGAGGTTTCTCCTGATACATTAACCTGAACAAAGCAATTTATCTTTCGATTCGCCCGCTTGTCAATTTCTTTGGCGAGGGATAGCCTGTCCAGTGAATGTATATAGTCAACTTTATCAATAATATTTTTCACTTTGCGCGTTTGCAGTGTTCCGATAAAATGCCAGGACGGCCGGTCTTTTAACACTTCCCATTTTGCAAGAAGGCCATCATCCCTGTTTTCGCCTAGGTGATGAATACCTGCTTCAAGCGCTTCCTGTGCCCTTTCAGCCGAAACATACTTAGTTACCGCAATTACGGTAATTTCTTCGGGCTTACGGTTAGCCTTTATACATGCTTCGCTGATGGCTGTCTCTATTTCCTTTAAATTTTCTTCTACTCTCATTTAAGTTCCTGCTTCCTCCTTCCAGCCAATAAAGCTCATCATCCTGCCGGTATTTCCCTTATCTCTTCGGTGGGAGAAAAAATAGTCAGTATGACAGCTAGTGCAAAAATCAGTATTCATGATATTTTCATTTGGTATCCCTGCGTTAACAAGAATTTTCCTATTTAATTCTTTAAGATCAAGCTGGAATTGATTGTCACTAATTTGATTATATGGCTTTGTATCGACATCTTCTAGTATTTTTTGCACTTTCGAAATAACATGATTATCAACAATATAACAATTTGCACAAATGGAAGGCCCAATAACAGCCTGGATCTCATTTAAGTTTATTCCTTCACCTGCAAATAGTTCAGCCATATTCCTTCCAATTCCCCCAACAGTCCCTTTCCAGCCTGCATGGGCAATTCCTATGGCTCCTGTCTTTTCATGCAGGAAATAAAGGGGTACACAATCTGCATAACACAGGGTCAGCATGACGCCTTTAGAATAAGTGAAAAAGCCGTCAGTATCCGCTAAGGAATCCTTGTAAACAAGAGCACCTTTTCCACTATCACTCCGGGTAACTTTCTGTATATTCACTCCGTGAGTTTGTTCAGCGCCAACCCAATCTCCAAGAGAAAATCCAAGCAAGTCAGCCACATGCTGCCGATTTTGACTGACTGCTTCATAGCTGTCATTCACATGCAATCCAACATTAAGCGTTTCATATGCGTTACGGCCAAAACCGCCATTTTTAGTTGTAAAACCAGCCATTATATTTGGAAAACGATCCGCCCACTCTTTTATGACAAAATACTCTTCCGTTTTTAAAGAAAATGGTTCCATACGATTAACCCCATTTTATTTTTCTATAGTTTACCACAAGGAAGGCAGTGATGACACCATTTACAACTCTTATGCTTCACCTTCTATATATTTTGGCTCAATCCCATCTTGATAACGGACAAGTATGACATCTTCACCAATTTTTAAAATATTTCTCCATGGAATGACAATTTCTGCGTCTCTGCCAAAGAATCCTAACATTTTCCCCGCTCCTCCGATAATTACAGATTCAATTTTCCCTGTATTTATATTAATATCTATATCCCCAATATTTCCAAGCTTTCTGCCGTCAGCTACATTTATAACATCCTTCATTTGGAATTCAGATATTTTCACCATCGACACTTCACTCCCAATTTATTTTCTTATTCAATATATGTTTGACTCTATAAGAAAAATGTTTGGTAAATATAAAAAGCAGCCAAATTGGCTGCTAGCTTTGAATATTTTTATTCATTTGTTTGATAGCCGCTTTTTCAAGCCTTGAAACTTGTGCCTGGGAAATACCGATTTCCTCCGCCACTTCCATTTGGGTTTTGCCCTGGAAGAAGCGTTTTCTGAGAATCAGTTTTTCCCGTTCATTCAGTCTCCTCATTCCCTCTTTGAGCGCTATTTCTTCAATCCATTGAATATCTTTGTTCCGTTCATCGCTAAGCTGATCCATCACATAAATCGGATCTCCGCCATCATTATAAATCGGCTCAAATAATGAAACAGGATCCTGGATGGCATCCAGTGCAAAAACAATTTCTTCATGAGGCACATCCAGCTCTTTAGCTATTTCCTCTGCTGTTGGCTCTTTGGATGTTTTACTCATCAGGCGTTCTCTTACTTGCAAAGCTTTATAAGCGATATCCCTTAAAGAACGAGAGACACGGATCGGATTATTATCACGCAGATACCTGCGTATTTCCCCAATAATCATCGGAACGGCATAGGTGGAAAACTTAACGTTTTGACTTAGATCAAAATTATCAATAGATTTCATCAGACCGATACAGCCGACCTGGAAAAGGTCATCAACAAATTCGCCTCTGTTATTAAAACGCTGAATCACACTCAATACGAGGCGCAAATTGCCGTTGACGAGTTTTTCCCGTGCGGTTATATCCCCCTTATGCATTTGCTTGAAGAGCTCTCTCATTTCTTCGTTTTTTAAAACTGGAAGCTTTGAAGTATCAACACCGCAAATTTCTACTTTATTTCGAGTCAATCCATTTCCCTCCTCACAGGAGCTGCTGTACAAAAAACAGTATCTCCTCGGGAAGGAAAAATATGCACCTTCTAATCAGCCTGCCGGATGGGAAAACGGTCAAAGCATCATAAATACTAGGTTTCGCCTTGCAAAATTTTGTAAAAAATATTCCTGGATTAAACTTCTAAACCATCTTGTTAAATTCTTTTTTTAGTCTTTTTATTATTCTTTTTTCCAGACGGGAAATATAAGACTGGGAAATCCCCAGCATATCTGCCACGTCCTTTTGAGTTTTTTCTTCACCAGATCCGAGTCCGAATCTGAGCTCCATTATCTGTTTTTCACGATCTGAAAGCTGATGTAATGCTTTTAAAAGGAGCTTCTTATCAACATTTGCTTCAAGATCCTTGGTAATAATGTCATCTTCAGTGCCGAGTACATCTGAAAGAAGGAGCTCATTGCCATCCCAATCAATATTTAGTGGTTCATCAAAGGAAACTTCAGAACGTATTTTATTATTCCTTCTTAAATACATTAGAATTTCATTCTCAATACAGCGGGATGCATATGTAGCCAGCTTGATTTTTTTCTCGGGATTAAAGGTATTTACTGCTTTAATAAGCCCAATCGTTCCAATGCTGATTAAGTCCTCTATATTTATGCCTGTATTTTCAAACTTTCTCGCAATATACACAACAAGACGCAGATTTCTTTCGATTAAAATGGATCTTGCCGCTTTATCTCCTTTTGGAAGCTTGATCAGGAGCATTTCTTCTTCTTCCTTACTGAGTGGAGGAGGTAGTGCTTCGCTTCCGCCTATATAATATACTTCATCTGTTTTAATCCCCAGCTTAATCAACAATTTATACCAATAGTAGGATAAGCGAAGTTTTAACTTTTTCATGAATTGTCCTCCTTCTAAATTAAGTTCGTGCAGAGTATAGTATATTAACTTACTTTTGCATCCGGCTTCAATGTACTTTTACCTGTAAGCATTTTGGGGTGTACGATGCACTGAAACGCATCGTCAGCTGAAAGCTGCTGCATCGAAAATGATATTAACCCGCGTTCCGCCTCAATAATTTCATTCTCTTTCTCAAGGAGAATCCGGTCAGGCTTAAACCCTATGATTAATTGATGCTCTTGTCCAACAACCTTACATGGGATGACCCTCATTTTATGCTCCCAATCCTCTCCAATTGACTCGCTCCCCATGATAATATCCTCCGGGTTACCTGCCATTTTACAAATTTCAGAAGGAAACTCATCTAGCCTGTCTTTAATCGATATGAACATAACAGGCATTTTCGAAATGGGGTCGTATAACTGGTTGCCGCTGTCAATCAGTCCTTTGAAGCAATATTCTGTTTCATTGATTACCACCCGCACGAGAATTAATGAGTCATATTGAATTTTTGTCATCTCAATACCTTCAACATTTTTCTTAGAAAAGTGCCAGGCTAGGGGAAATCCAAGAAGGACGAACAGCCAGCTGATTGGATCACCAAAACCTTTAACACTTGCCAGCATGACAGATGAAGAAAGCTTAAAATCAAAATTGATAAAATAATGAATGCCTATTAAGGCGCCTCCAACTAAAAAAGTAGCAAAATAAAAAGTCATAAGACCTTTTACAAAATAACGCAATCGCTTAAAGCCGAAAACAGCTATTACCATTGCAATCGAGAATAATAGCTTAGTGAAGGGATGCCCTGAATATTCATTAAATGGTGTAAATACTAATAAAATGATGATCGAACCTATGAAGCCGCCCGCAAGTATTCTCCAAAGTCTGATTTCTCTTTTTAGAATTATGGCTGTTAAATAAAGGAGAAGGCTGTCAAACATTAAATTTAATGCCCAGATAACATCCAAATAGATCGTCAATTATCTTCCTCCCTTATTAAATCAGAATCTGATAGATTGACGTGAGGTAACTATTCTCTCATATAGGTAAAGTGCGATGATTCTGTTAGAAAAAAGTATAGCGCATTTAAGTAAAGGAAGTGTGTCGCTTTCTGTATGCAAAAAGATAGAAATTTTCCCTATTCCCAACGGAATTTGTCATTATTTTTCTATTGATTTTCCTTCCTATTTTCAATGGGTGTGATTTATATCACATTTTTTATTTTCATTATCAACTATAATGAAAGTGAAAATAAGAAAAAGGAGTTTTGCTGATATGCTAGACACAAAGACAATTGAAATTATTAAAAGCACTGTACCTGTACTTGAAAAACATGGTGAAGCTATTACAAAAGCCTTCTATAAACTCATGTTTACAAATCACCCAGAACTGCTGAACATTTTCAATCATGCTAATCAAAAGCAGGGGCGTCAGCAAAAAGCACTTGCAAACTCTGTATATGCTGCAGCAAAATATATTGATAATCTAGAAGCTATTATTCCGGTTGTCACTCAAATCGCACATAAACACAGATCATTAGGAATCAAACCTGAACATTATCCTATTGTAGGAGAACATTTAATTCTTGCCATCAAGGAAGTATTGCAGGAGGCTGCTACTGAAGAAATTATTGAAGCATGGGTTAAAGCATATGGTGTGATAGCTGATGCATTTATCGGATTAGAAAAGAGTCTGTACGAGGATGCAGCACATAAGCCAGGAGGCTGGAATGACTTCAGAGCTTTCACTGTAGCCAAAAAGGTAAAAGAAAGTAATGTGATTACATCATTCTACTTCACACCGTGTGATGGAGGAAAAATTTCCAGCTTCCTTCCGGGTCAATATATTAGTGTGAAATTATCGATTCCCGGAGAAGAATACACTCATATTCGCCAATATAGCCTGTCCGATTCCCCGGAAAAATCATATTATCGAATTTCTGTAAAGAAAGAAGAGGGCAACTCTGAGAAGCCGGACGGAAAGGTTTCCAGCTATCTGCACAACAATATTAACGAAGGCGACCTTATAGAAATCAGTGCCCCAGCAGGCGATTTCGTTCTTGAGAATGCAGATAAGCCTGTGGTTCTTCTTAGCGGCGGGGTAGGCATTACACCAATGCACAGTATGCTGCGTCATCTTGATGCCACTGGAGTAAATCATGAAACTATTTTTGTTCATGCTGCACTCAATGGAAATGTACAGGCATTTGCCAACGAGGTTCAGGAGATTGCAAAGAATAACCCATTAGTTAAACCATATTTCTGCTTTGAAAAACCAACAGATAAAGATAAAGCTGACAAAGTTTACAGCAAAGAAGGCTATATTACCTCTGAGTGGCTAAAAACAATCGTGCCAAATAAAGACAGCATGATTTATATGTGTGGACCAGTTCCTTTTATGCAGGCTATGTATGAAGTGTTGCTTGATGCAGGCTTCAAAAAGGAAAACATTCGCTATGAATTCTTCGGGCCAGCAATGCAATTAAAGGAAACTCAATCAGTATAAACAAATTAAGCATGGCTCATATTTTGGGTCATGCTTTTATATTTAAAAACTTAAATGATAATAATAAAAGCACCTGGAATCAAGCTGATTCCAGGTGCTTTTTACATATATATTATCTTCTGCGATTACGATTGCGCAGGAACGTTGGGATATCCAGCGTTTCATCCGGCTGATGAGATTGGCTGCTTCTTACAGTTTCCTGTGGAGCTTCCTCTCTCTTCGGCTCACGCTTGGCACCCGTGCCCATGCTTGGAGCAGATTTAGGCTGTCCAAATGTTGGCCTCATAGGCTTTGGCTGGATCACTTCTTCATTAAAACCCGTTGCAATGACCGTCACAACGATCTCATCTTTAAGATTTTCATTTATAACGGAACCAAAGATCATATTTACGTCCTGATCTGATGCTGAAGCAACAATATCAGCAGCTTCTTGTACTTCATACAGGCTTAGGTTCGACCCTCCCGTAATGTTCATTAAGACACCTTGTGCACCATCAATGGATGTCTCAAGTAAAGGAGATGAAATAGCCTTTTTCGCTGCTTCTGCTGCGCGGTTTTCTCCTGCAGCCACACCAATTCCCATTAGTGCTGAACCTTTATTGGACATGATTGTCTTCACATCTGCAAAGTCAAGGTTAATTAAACCTGGGACAGCGATTAAATCGGAAATACCCTGAACACCCTGGCGAAGAACATTATCCGCTTCGCGGAATGCTTCAAGCATTGGAGTGCTTTTATCAACGATTTCTAATAGCCTGTCATTTGGAATAACGATTAATGTATCAACCGCTTCCTTCATAGCAGCAATTCCGCCGGCTGCCTGAGTGGAGCGCTTTCGGCCCTCAAACGTGAATGGGCGCGTAACAACACCGACTGTAAGAGCTCCTAAATCGCGTGCAATCTGGGCAATAACCGGAGCCGCTCCCGTTCCAGTTCCTCCTCCCATTCCTGCAGTAACGAATACCATATCCGCACCTTTAAGTGCTTCTTCTACCTGCTCTTTACTTTCTTCTGCTGCTTTTTTTCCTACCTCAGGGTTGGCACCAGCCCCAAGCCCCCTTGTTAGCTTGCCTCCGATTTGCATTTTCACTTCTGCTTTTGATAAATTCAGCGCCTGTGCATCCGTGTTCACTGCAATAAACTCAACACCCTGAACACCGTGCTCAATCATTCTGTTTACTGCATTGTTACCGCCGCCTCCAACGCCGATGACTTTTATCGTTGCTAATGAATCCAAATTTGTATCAAATTCCAACATGACTAATCCTCCTAATTCGTCGACATTCCTAAGAACACCTTTTTTGATTCGCTTTAACGCACTTCCCGAATGGGGGTAACAGTGCTTTTTTCTTCCGCCGTATGGCTATCAATTCCGTTTCCCTAACCCTTGCGAATCAAATCAAGTTATTCGAAAAAGTATCCGAGGAACTTTTTAACTCTTGATGTGATCTTTTCTTCCGGCTGTTTTTCCGGCTTTGTTTTTGGTTGCGGTTGCGGCTGCGATTGCGGTTTTTGTACTCTGTTTTCTTTTGTTTCAGGGACAGTCACTGGCTGTTCCATTTTTCTGCCCTGTATTTTAGCATTCTTATATGCGAACTTAATCAATCCAACAGCAGTTGTGTACTGAGGTTCCCTTACTCCAATATAATCTGGAATTGCGATGCGTACTCTGTTTTGGAAAACATCCTGGGCAAGTTCAAGGATTCCCTGAGTGTTCGCTACGCCACCAGATAAAACATAGCCGCCAGGAAGATCTTTTGCACCCAGACGCTTCACTTCGTGCTGGATAAGATCAAAAATTTCTTCCATTCGAGCTTCTATGATATCTGAGATTTCCAGCTGATTAAATTGCTGATGCTGATCACTTCCGATGATGGGCACACTGAACACTTCATCTTCAGATGCATGGTCATAGAATGCGTAGCCATACTTTGTTTTAATTTTTTCTGCATCTTCTGTAGAAGTACGGAGTCCGATTGACAAGTCTTTTGTAATGTGGTCTCCTCCTACAGGAAGCACACTTGTTGCCTTTAAAAAACCATTTTCGAATAAAGCAATGGTTGTGGAGCCGCCGCCAATATCAACAAGTGCCACGCCAAGATTTTTTTCATCCTTGGATAATGCGAATGCACCTGCCGCCAGAGGCTGAAGTGTAATATCCATGATTTCGAGTCCGGCGCGTTCCACACAGCGCAGTGTGTTATGTAAAATTGTTTTTGATCCAGTAATAATCGTGCCTTCCATTTCCAGACGCACACCAATCATTCCACGGGGATCACTGATCTCGTCTAAGCCGTCGACAATAAACTGTTTTGGAATAACATCAATGATATCCCTTTCCGGCGGAATTGATACAACTTGTGCCGCATCTATAACTCTAGCAACATCTTCATCTGTAATTTCCCTATTTTCACTCGAGACTGCGACAACGCCATGGGATGGCTGAAGCATAACATGATTGCCAGTTATTCCCACGATCACATTTTTTATTTCCATTCCTATCATTCTCTCAGCCTGTTCGATTGCCTTTTTAATAGAATGAACGGTTTCGTCTATATCTACAATTGAGCCCTTGCGTAACCCCTCTGAATGTACATTGCCAACACCAATAATATTTAAAGAGTCATTGACCATTTCCCCAATGATTACTTTTACACTGGATGTACCGATGTCAAGACTAACATATATTTCATTGCTGTTCATTCTCTGGCACCTCCTTTTTTTTTTGCTATTCCGATTATTGAACAACAATTAATTTTGCTGTTGTTAATTTTAATAAGTTAGTTTATCTATAAAATTATTCGTCAAAACTAATATTTTCCCTTTTTTAAATATCATTTTTTTCTATTTTTTCTCTGTTTTGAGACCATTTTGCGATTAAAATTCTTCTGATGACCGCTATATTCTGAAATAGCCGGACCCCAAAAGCAAATACTGCTGCTAAATACAAGTCTACACCAAGATGCACACCCAGAAAAGCTAAACTTGCTGCCAGCAGGATGTTAAAAAAGAAGCCGGAAACGAAAACTTTTTCATCATAGATGTTTTGAAGCTGTGCCCGAATCCCGCCGAATAGAGTATCCAATGCAGCAAGAACAGCAATGGACAAATAATTCGAGTATTCATCCGGCACTTTTATGTCTGTCATAAGTCCAAGTATCACACCTATGATTAATCCTAAAACAGGAAGCCACATTATGATTTGCCTCCTTCATCAGGTTTCACAGGCTCCATATATCTGATTCTCAATGCCTCGTCATATGCAGGAACCGTGATAGGCTCCACAGCCTTTTCTACCGTTATCCGAAGATTGTCAATAAAGAATTCTTCAGCAGATTTTGATACCTGCATGCGGTTAAAAAGCTTCTCGGCAGATTGAAAATTCTCAGTGATTACTTTCACTTCAATAGGCAGGGATTTTAAGGCGTAGCCGTCAATCATGGTCTCCCTGTTAATATCCCTAATGACAGTAGTGTTGATGATCCTTCTGCCTCCAATGGAAATGTGCATGGCATCATACATATTTAACTCGTTGACCAGTCGCTTAAGCAAATCAGGGGAAACTGACTCAGCCTGATTTCCGAGGAGCAGCTCCTCATGTACTGGTTCAATGGTTAAGATTATGCCTGGTCCCGTCACTTCACTTAATCCGGCTTCCATTTTTAATTCCTCCAGCGTCTCACGGAGCACTTGTTCTTTGCTTTGTTTGCGCTTTGTTTCATATTGGGCAATTTTTTCTTCATTTGAACTGATTTCACGCAAAAGTTTTAATTGCAGTTCCTTTTCTTTAAGGATGTCAGCTCTAAGCTCCCAGGTATCTCTTGTATCCCGGACAGCAGGTTCCTTAACTGTTTGAAACTGTATGGCAATCATAAAGCCAATTACAGCTGTTATAAAGGTAAAGCTGAACTTCTTTTTGCTGTCCACTTAAATTCCACCTTGCTTTCCCGAATAAATTATTCTGTGGACAAATTTAATACAAAAGCTGGTTTGGCTTTACGAACCCAGTAATGGTTCAATGATAATTTCGCCCTTTTTCTCTAAAGTGAATTGGATATTTTCATCTACCAATGAATCTTTCACGCCGCCTGTCAGATTGAGAGCTGACGAAAGCACTTCGGCGTCACCAATGGCAGTGATGACAAAAGGTGCAGGATGCTGGTACCCGTCTACTTCTATCACAGGTCCATTGCATACAATATATGAACTGTGGGACAGCCTCTGCCCGTTTATGGCAACTGCAGAAGCACCGGATATATATAGCTCATTAATCACTTTAAAGACATGGTGTTCATGTACAATATAATTATTAATGTTATCTTCATCCGGATTGTAATCGCCATCTGCAAGAGTAACTTCCACACCTGGTCCCTTAACTTTAACTTTTCCAAGATGCATCCTGTACTTCTCAGCATCCTCTGCAAGATTAAAATAAACCTGGGCTTCCTGTGAAAGCTCCTTTTCAATATCAAGAACGTTTTCCTGCTTTTGATTTAATTCTTTTTGAAGAGCTCTGTTTTTTTCCTCAAGCTCAACAAGCTGATTGCGGAGCTCTAGGTCTCTTTCCCACTGTTTCCCGCTCAATGCCGGCTTTTCTTCTTCTCCCTGTGTAAGGTGATAGGAAAAAGCCATCATGTAACCCAGCACGAGAAAGACCAGGGAGAATATTACATGATTACCCTTCACCTTCATTTTCTTCTTCAACCTCTTCAGCTCCCTCTTTTTCATAAGCTTTGAAATAAGAGCCTACTTCCAAGTCAATAATTCCCTTTTTCTCGGGATCCAGCTGGCTTATGATAGAAGGGTAGTGTGCCATTTTTTCTGAAAAGCTTCTTAATGTAGCACTGACTTCAAAACCATCATTCATATACAAAGTAATATGATTGGAATCTGTTTTTTTGGGAGTGTGATGGACTTCGGAAATTGAATTTAATACCTCTTCAGGCAGTGTTTCAAGTTCTCCGATCATCATATCAAGAATGGCTCCCTCAGAAAAGCCATTTAGGATTGGTGCGTTAACAGGGATCTCTGCTGCCTTTACATCCTTTAATATGCTCCCATTCTCCATAACAGGAAGGTAGTGCTTCTCTTTCGCTATGTAGGCAATGCGCTTTAGTTCATCAACCTGGATTATGATTGTGCTTGGCAGCTGAACCTTAACAGTTGAAGATTTTATTTCAGGCAGCTCTTTAAGCTTACCCTTCATTCCCTCTTCGTCAACCTTCCAAATATTTGTTTTTTCAGTAACACCGCTGATTTGAATAATTTCTTCTTTATCATAAATTGAATTGCCGGTGACTTTAATTTGTTTAATATGGCTTAAGGGCGATTGAAAGTAGATAACTAAAACAATCAGTGAGAAAAAAAGCAGCAGCAAAAAGATCAGTCTTCTATTTGCTTTCTTTTTTCTTTGCTGTTTAAGCTTCGGGATTCGATCCTCAAGCGAGACAACCTTACTTTTCTCCACATTTATCACCCCATCAAGAAAAGCGCAAGGACAATAAATTTAAACAATCAAGTGGCTTGTCCAGCACAATTTATGCAATTAATAAATTAGGGAAGAGAACGGCATGCGAAACATGCCGTTTACACTGCATTTACTGTTATCTAATTAATCATTATATCACAATAAATGGTATCTGCGAGGTATTATTTCCCGTTACTTTCGACCGATTATTTCCACTTCTGTCTCCATCTTTACCCCGTACTTATCAAAAATTGTATCCTTAATATGCTGAATAAGTGCAAGGACATCTTCCGCTTTTGCATCTCCTGCATTCACGATGAAGTTCCCATGCATATTGGAAATTTGAGCACCTCCAATGGAGTGGCCTTTCAAGCCGGCTTTTTCTATGAGATTACCGGCATATTCAGGAAGCGGGTTTCGGAAAATACTTCCTGCACATGGGAAGTTCCAAGGCTGAGTTTCCTTCCTGTAATCCTTATTCTTTTGCATTGCAGAGGATATCTTTTCCCTGTCTCCCTCGGCAAGTTGAAAAACGGCTTCAAGAACAATCCCTGGCCGTTTCTTTTGGAGAACAGAGGTTCTATATGAAAACTCCATCTCATCGTTTGTGAGCCAGCCCATCTTTCCATCCTCAAAAAGAACATGAGCTCTGGTCAGGATTTGCGAAATATCCGATCCGTGAGCTCCAGCGTTCATATAAACTGCTCCGCCTACTGATCCGGGTATACCACTGGCAAACTCGAGTCCTGACAGCCCTTTTTTACTGATTATCGTGGAGAGGGCTACAAGTGAATAACCGCCGCCTGCTCTTAGCTCCGTTCCATTAAGATCCAAGTGATCCAAGCCGCGGCCCAATTTAATGACCACACCTTCTATTCCGCCATCCGAAACGAGCAGATTCGACCCTCTTCCAATTGCTCTCCAGTTCACTTCATATTGACGGATCAGTTCCATCGCTTTTGCCAGGCTTTCTATGGATGAAGGCTCAATAAACAAATCGGCGGGACCGCCAATCTTCATTGTTGTATGATTAGCCATCGGTTCATTCTCTTTAATTGTTCCAATGTTTAAATCTCTAAGTTTGCTGATAAATTCGTCCATATTTACCTCCCTTTCTATTGATTTCTGCCTAAATTTATTTATTTTATGCAAATATAGAAGTCATGGCTACTTCCCGCTTTTTGAAACCAATTCTGCCATTAATTTATATAGTCTATTTGATGCATCCCGGATTCCCAGCTTTTTTGAAGCTTCCTTCATGCTATCCATTTTATCCTTATCGAGGATAATCCGATCAATGCTATCTATAAGCTTTTTACCTGTTAATTCTTTCTCAAGCAATAGCTCTGCAGCACCATGGTCACTAAGCGCTCTTGCATTTTTCTCCTGGTGGTTATTTGTGACATACGGACTTGGGATTAAAATGCTTGGAATGCCTAAAGAAGTTATCTCTGCTAAAGTAGTGGCCCCAGCACGTGATACAACAAGGCTTGCTCCGGCCAGCACTTCAGGCATATTGTGAATAAACGGTTTGATTATTACATTTTCAGGGCTTCCCACAAGTTCTACTTCTTTTTGCACATCATCATAATGAACATCCCCTGTAATATAAAGAACCTGATATGGCTTTTCACCCAGCTCTGCCAGTGTTTTTAACACTGCATCATTTATTGGCCTTGCTCCTCTGCTGCCGCCAAATATCAACACAGCCGGAACGCCTGTCTTTAATCCAGCTGACAGCCTTCCTTTGATTCCATCCTGTCCAAGCACCTCTGAGGCACGCGGGTTCCCTGTCAGGACGGTTTTAGTTTCCGGAAAGAAAGCCTTAGCTTCTTCAAAGCAAACAGCGATTTTATCTACATATCTGCTTAAAAATTTATTGGTTAATCCGGGAACGCTGTTTTGCTCATGAATAACAGTTGGAATGCCCAGCTTGGATGCAGCATAAACAACAGGACCGCATACATATCCTCCTGTACCGATGACAACATCCGCCTTAAATTCCTTGAGCATCTTTTTACTGTCGCGAACACCTTTCAGGAACCTTAATACAGTTTTTACATTATCCACGGAGATTTTTCTTTTAAAACCGGTTATATGTATTGATTTAAAAGGGATATTTTCCCGATTCACAATCGTGTTTTCAAGCCCCTTTTCAGTCCCAATATATAAAAATTCAGCATTCTTATGTTCTTTCTGAATTTGTCTTATGAGCGCAAGTGCGGGGTATATATGACCGCCAGTTCCTCCGCCGCTAACAGCAATTTTCATTCTTTCACCTCATAAAAGAGTAATAATCTATAAAATTTTCATTTGTTATGCCATCCAAGAAGATTTAACATGGCCGCAGTGGGCTGGTGTGAAAACACTCCCTCATTTCCCTATTCTACTATATTCAAAACAAATAGATAGGAACGAACATCATAATGTTAAAGAAATGTAATAATGTGCAAAATTGCAAAGAAGTTTGATAATTCTGCGTCCCGATAAATGATTTCTTTCAAAAAAGGAAACCCTGCTTTACAGGGTTTCCTAAAATGCATGTTATAAATGCGCTAGTACCTTGCATATCTGCTGATATTAAGCAGAACCCCTATAGCCATTAGCATCAGTGTCAGGGATGATCCCCCATAGCTCAGAAATGGGAGTGTTATCCCCGTAACAGGCATCAGGCCAGTTACAACCCCGATGTTAATCATTACCTGAATTGCGACCATTGCAATAATGCCAACAGCCAAAAAACTGCCATACAAATCAGGGGCGCCAAGAGCGATGCGGATGCCGCGCCATAAAAGAAGCGCAAATAACAATATGACAAAAGATCCGCCGATAAATCCAAGTTCCTCAGCTAAAATGGCAAAAATAAAGTCTGTCTGCGGTTCAGGAAGATAGAAAAACTTTTGTCTGCTCTGTCCCAGACCAAGGCCAAACAGCCCTCCTGGACCTATTGCATATAAGGATTGTATAATCTGGAATCCGCTGCCCAGCGGATCCTCCCATGGGTCTAGAAAGGATGTTATTCGCTTTATCCTGTAAGGCGCTGACAGAACCAGTGCCACAAATCCGGCCACCCCTGCAGCGGCGAACCAGACAAAGTGGCTGATTCTGGCCCCTGCTATGAAGATCATGACAACACAAGTACCCACCATTACTGTTCCGGTCCCTAAATCAGGCTGCAGCATAATTAATCCAAATGCTAAAAACACAAGCCCCAGAGATGGTACAAGTCCTTTTCGGAAAGAAGTGATCAGCTTCTGCTTTTCGGAGAGGAATTTTGCCATAAACACAATCATGGCCAGCTTCATAAACTCCGAAGGCTGTACAGAAAAGGCACCAACGCCAATCCAGCTCCTGGAACCGTTTCGCACATTGCCAACACCCGGAACCAGCACCAGAAGCAAAAGCACAAAACAGATGATGATCAAGACTTTTGCCCATGTTCTCCAGGTCCAATAATCCACATTCATAATAAAAAACATCGCAATTATTCCAACTCCAGCAAAAAGCATTTGCCTTTTCGCAAAAAAGAAAGAATCGGCAAATTTATAATCTGCCCAAATTGCACTTGCACTGTAAACCATAGTCAGCCCAACAGCAAGCAGCATTAAAGTGACGATCATTAATATAAAATCGGGAGTGGTTTTTTTTGCCGGCAACGAAAACACCTCGAATGCAAGTTTTAGGGCTATTAAAGAGAATAATCTGCTCTGCCGTTAAAAGCTTACATCTCTCCGGCAGGATTTTATTCCTTTTTAAAGCTCTAAATGTCACGCGAGGAAGATGAATTCCTTTGATGAAAGTTTCCTGGTCCCGCAGACAAGCCCTTAACTAAGTTTATGCACCGCATCTATAAACATGTCTCCCCGAACCTCAAAAGTTTTATATTGGTCCCAGCTAGCGCAAGCAGGAGAAAGCAGAATGACATCTCCAGGCTCTGAAAGCTTAAAGGCAGCAGGTACGGCTTTTTCCACATTATCGACACGCTCAATGGTTTTTATTCCCGCTTCCAATGCTGCACTTTCAATCTTTTCAGCTGTTTCCCCGAAGGTTACCAGAGCCTTTACCTTTTTTAGAGATGGAATGAGTTCTTCAAAGCCATTGCCGCGGTCCAGACCGCCTGCAAGAAGAATAACAGGCTGGGCAAATGCTGAGACTGCATTCTTCGTTGCCAGGATGTTTGTTGCCTTTGAATCATTATAAAATTTCCTGTTCTGATATTCTCCAACATACTGAAGGCGGTGTTTGACTCCCGTAAACGAACTTAGAACCTGGCGGATGGCTTCGTTGCCTACACCGGCCAGCTTTGCAGCTGCCATTGAGGAAAGTATATTCTCAAGGTTATGCTCCCCTGGCAATGAAACATCTTTTCTTTTCATCACTTGTTCATCATTAAAATAAATCCAGTCATCTTTCACATATGCACCTTCAGACAGCACTTTGGAGGTTGAAAAAGGAATTATGCGAGCCTTTGACCGGGCAGCCGCTTCCATTACTTTATCTTGATCAGCATTGACAATGAAATAGTCCTGTTCAGTCTGATTCATCGTAATGTTTTCCTTGGCTGCATGGTATTCTTCTCTTGTGCCATGGTAGTCCAAATGGGCATCATATAAATTTGTTAAAATGGCAATTCTCGGCCTGAAATCCTGAATTCCCATCAGCTGAAACGATGAAAGCTCAATCACGATATTGTTTTCTTCCCCGGCATCCTGGGCAACTTCGGAAGCCACTGTACCAATATTTCCTGCAATCAGCGGCATTTTTCTTCCTGCCTGGAGCATTTCAAACACAAGTGTAGTAGTTGTAGTTTTTCCATTTGTACCTGTAATCCCAATAAAAGGAGCTTCAGAAACCTGATAGGCAAGCTCCACTTCTGTAATAACCGGTATGCCCTTTTCGAGGGCTCCTTTTATCATTGGGTTATGATAAGGAATACCAGGATTCTTTACAATCAGCTCGAACCCCTCTTCAAGAAGTTCAATAGGATGGCCACCGCAAATAACCGTAATCCCCTGCTCAAGCAGTCCCTGTGCTTCAGGATTTTCTGAGAGCGGCTTATAATCATTAACAGTCACAAATGCTCCAAGGTTATGTAAAAGGGAAGCTGCACACACTCCGCTTTTGGCCAGCCCCAGTACTAATATTTTTTTATGTTGATAGCGATTGACTTCTTTCACTTACACCCACACCTCAATATAAATTCCTAAGATTGCAAATAATAACCCAACCGTCCAGAACGTAACAACAACCCGCCATTCTGACCAGCCCACCAATTCATAATGATGATGGAGCGGGCTCATACGAAAAATCCGTCTGCCGGTGGTTTTAAAAGAGGCCACCTGTAAAATAACAGATAATGTTTCAATAACAAAAACACCGCCGATAATAATCAGGATGATTTCAAGTTTTGTCAGAATAGCTATAGTCGCAATGGCGCCGCCAAGAGCTAATGAACCGGTGTCTCCCATAAACACCTTTGCAGGATGGGCGTTAAAGACAAGAAACCCCAATACCGCTCCCACTACAGCCACTGAAAAAATGGCTACATCAAATTGTGACTGATTCCAGGCCAATACTGCAAATGCTCCAAATGCGATTGCAGCAGTCCCTGAAACAAGACCATCGAGTCCATCTGTCAGATTGACAGCATTAGAGAATCCCACCAGCCAGAATATAATAAATAAAACATACCCCCATCCCAAATCAATCGAAACATCTGTCAGCGGAATATGTACTTCTGTAGAAAAGTCATTCTGCTTGAAAACAAAGTAAAAAATCACTGAAATAATAATCTGGCCAAGAAGCTTCTGTTTTGAAGTCAGGCCAAGATTCCGCTTTAAAACCACTTTGATAAAATCATCCAGAAAACCGAGGAGTCCAAAACCCAGGGTAACCAGAAGCAGCAGATATGTTTCTACTGTAGGTTCTGAAAATTTACCTGTCATAAATAAAGTGGTCACCGTAACGGAAAGGAGAATCATAATCCCTCCCATTGTCGGAGTACCTGTCTTCTTCTGATGTGATTTGGGGCCTTCTTCACGGATGCTTTGGCCAAATTTCAATCTTCTCAGAAAGGGAATGAATATGGGAGACAGCAATACCGTAATTAAAAAGCCCGCCAATATTGTGAAAAAAACAACTTGCTCCATCATACTTATCCCCTCCTTTCCTGCTTGCCAAGTTCAGCAGCTTCCGCTAATCTTTCAGCCATTACAGCAATATCATATGTTGATTCATTTTCTTTAAGACTTTCTTCATCCGAAATAAGGAAATTAGTTGTGTTCACACTTTCTTCTGCTTTACTTAATTTATTTAAATATAATTCCATGATATCCTTTAAGCCTTTCGTTAAGTCGTTTGTATAAAAAAGAGGAAAATGATTTGGGGTGTATGACGGCGTTTCTGTATCCTCATTCCAGATTGCAGCAATAGCCCCTTTTTCAATAGCTTCCTTCAGATTGCCGGCTTCCCTGTAAGGAATATAGATTCCTTTTGGCTGTTGGTCAGTCGAGGACGAAGCGACGGTATGAAATTCCAGCTTATGATCCTTTATCCCTTTTACAGCCGGAAACAATTCCGCTAAATCCTGATACGTCAAATACATTTTATCGCTCCTCTATTGCCTCTTTTGCCACAAGACGGTCATCAAAATCAAAAACATGGCTGCCTACAATCTGATATGTCTCATGACCCTTTCCTGCTATTAAGATTACGTCTCCTTCATCGGCATTTTTCACCGCATAGTGAATGGCCTCTTTTCGATCGACGAAAACTTTGTAACTTTCCTCTTTTACTCCCTCTTCCATATCCTTCAGGATTTGGACTGGGTCTTCACTTCTCGGATTATCTGAAGTAAAGATTGGGTCTGTACTGTACTGGCATGCAATTTCAGCCATAAGCGGCCGTTTGGATCTGTCTCTGTCTCCTCCGCATCCCACGATGGCAAAAATGCGCTTCCGTGCAAATTGCTTTACCGTTTCCAGAGCATTTTTCAGGCTGTCGGGTGTATGAGAATAATCAACGATCACAGAAAAGTTCTGACCCGCATCCACGGTCTCAAATCTGCCGGCTACACCTTTAACTTCTTCCGCAGATTTAATGATTTGAGAGATTGGTATCCCCGCAGCGATCCCGGCTCCAATACTGGCAAGGACATTATAAATGCTGAACTTGCCTATCATTTTTAAGGAAACTTTATACTTCCCGAAAGGAGAGATCAAATCAAATTCCGTGCCGGCAGCAGTCATCTGAATATTAATGGCCCTCAGATCAGCTTCCTGGTCAATACCATAGGAAATGACATGAGCAGATGTCGATGTTTCATACTCTGCTGAAGCAGGGTCATCTGAATTTAAAATGGCATATTTCGGTTCTACATGATTATAGGCACTTCCAAGCTGGGCAAACAACAGCCCTTTTGCTCTCCTATATTCATCCATTGTTTTATGATAATCCAAATGATCCTGTGACAGATTCGTAAACACGGCTATATTAAAATCACATCCATGAACGCGGCCTTCAACAAGTGCATGTGAAGACACTTCCATTACAGCTGAATCTACACCTGCATCTGCCATTTTTCTAAATGTGCTTTGCAGAGTCAAGCTTTCAGGAGTTGTATTTTTCACTTCAAAGATTTCATCGTTTATCTTTGTATACATCGTGCCAATTAAGCCGGTTTTCCTTCCTGCATCCGCAAGAATTTTTTCAATCAAATGGCTTGTTGTTGTTTTGCCATTAGTCCCTGTTATTCCAATCAAATGAAGCTGCTTGCTTGGCTGTTCATAAAAAGCATCAGCAAGAACTGCCAGAGCCCGTTTAGTATTTTTAACTACTATAACCGGGATATCCAAGTCCAGCTCTTTTTGGGCAACTACTGCAGCTGCACCTTTTTCAGCAGCAGAACCTGCAAAGTCATGGCCATCAACCGTATAGCCCTCAATGCAAACAAACAAACTTCCAGGTGTAACTTTCCGGTTATCGTTAACAATTGCTGTTATTTCCAGGTCTTCCCCTTTATAAGTCGTATAAGGCTGTAAAAATCGCAGCAGTTTATGTAATTCCATCTTTACCATTCCTCTCATGTTAAACAGAGCAAACTATTCCTCTTTTTAGTGAAGCTGGTCAATGTAAATAAATATAATCAAAATAACATTCTAAATGATGGCGATATATATTGTACAGGATAATTGCTTTTTTAGCTATTTAATATATAGGAGCCAAACCTGGAAAGTATGTTACAGTTTCCTTACAAACAAAAAAAATCAGGCGGCCCAGGAGGACGCCGCCCTCATCCCTCTTCTTATTTATCATCAAAATACAGGCGGATCGTTGAACCTTCTTTTAACTTTATGCCCGGCTGAGGCGTTTGCTTCACCACCGTATTTCCTGTCCCGCTTGCATCTATTTTAAGGTTCAGATAGAGTTCACCAAGATCTTTCTTTGTCAGACCTACCATATCCGGCACCTCAATCATTGGGGAATCCATCCAGGTAAGCTCTTTTTCAATTTGATTTTTGCGGGGCTTTACACCCATCGCACGCAGACTGTCACCCATGATTTCTCCAACGATTGGAGCAGCAACCACGCCGCCAAATTGAACGGTTCCTTTTGGATTATCCACAGCCACATACACGACGAGCTGAGGATCATCAGCAGGTGCAAATCCAATAAATGATACGATATGGTTATTTTCCAGGTACCGGCCATTTTGCGCTTTTTGCGCAGTTCCTGTTTTTCCCCCAACACGATATCCGTCAACGAACGCTTTTTTTCCTGATCCTTTTGCCACAACCGATTCAAGCGCTTTGCGGATTTCATCTGATGTTTCCTTTGAAATTACTTTCCTTTTTGCATCCGGCGATTTTTTCATCAAAACTTCACCTGTAGCAGGATTTATAAGCTCTTTCGCTATATATGGTGTGTATAATGTCCCGCCATTAACTGCAGCAGAAATGGCCGCTACCTGCTGGATCGGGGTAACGGAAACCCCCTGTCCAAAAGCAGTAGTTGCCTGCTCAACAGGACCAACACGATCGAGGTTAAATAGAATCCCCTTTCCCTCGCCCTGCAGGTCGATGCCGGTCTTCTCGCCAAACCCGAAGTCGCGGATATATTTAAATAGTGCCTCTTTGCCTAATCTCTCACCCAGCTCTACAAATCCCGGGTTGCAGGAATTCTGTACAACTTCAAGATAAGTCTGGCTGCCATGTCCGCCCTTCTTCCAGCATCTAAGTCTGGCACCGCCCACTTCAACAGATCCCGGGTCGTGGAAATGATCCTTTTCCAAGTTTACCTTTCCCTCTTCTAATGCAGCTGCCAGAGTAATGATTTTAAATGTGGAACCTGGCTCGTATGTACTCCATATCGGCAGATTGCGGTTGTAAATTTCCGGAGGCACATTTTTAAAATTCGCAGGGTCAAAATCCGGTCTGCTGGCCATGGCAAGGACCTCTCCGTTATTTGGATTCATGGCAATTGCTATTATTCCATCAGGGTTATATTCCGCCTGAGCTATGTCCAGTTCCCTTTCTACAATAGTCTGTATCTTTGAATCGATGGTAAGCTTAAGGTCCATTCCATCAACCGGCGGCTTATAATCATCCGCCATATCGTTCATCCGTTCTCCCTTTGCATTCGCATAAAACTTTACTGATCCCTTTTTTCCTTTTAGTTCTTCATCATAATATAATTCGAGGCCCATTAAACCCTGATTATCAATTCCCGCAAATCCGAGAACATGTGATAGATAGTTACCGAAGGGGTAGTGGCGTTTTGAATCTTCCCCGATGTAGATTCCTTCAATTCCCAGGGCACGGATTTCTTTCGCTTTTTCATGGGAGATCTTTCTGCCTTGAGGAATTTTCACACTTGATGCCTTTTTGGTGATAAGCTCATAGGCTTTTTCTTTTGGCATATTCAGTACTGCAGCCAATTTCTCTGCCGCATCAGCAGGATCTTTGATTTGTCTGGGTACAACATAGACAGTTGGGGCACTGACGTTCGTAGCCAGCGGCACACCGTTGCGGTCGACGATTTCTCCTCTTTCCGGTTCGAAGGGGATATCTCTGCTCCAGAGCTCCTTAGCACCATCTGTAAGCATATTCCCCAGGAAAAATTGAACATATCCAAGACGCAAATCAATAATAAAAAAAATGAGAACACCAACAAACAACGCAGCAGTCAGCCGTTTTCGAACGGTCACATTTGAAACACGCATGTATGGACGAACCTCCTTAAATTATGGCTCGTTCCAATATATGCTTGTACCAAAATGAATAGAACGCACTGCCGCACATCCGGCAGTACGTTCTTCATCTAATCCAGCACCGCTTCTTCTTCCTGCTGAACTTCAGATTGATCGTTCTCCTTGTTATATTTCTCAGCAGGCTGCTCAAGTTCGACTATTAAATAGTCACCTTTCCTAAGCGCAGAACCGGCTTTTAGATTTTGCTTCGCCACATATCCGCTTCCAACAGTATTAAGCTTTAAGTCAGCAATCTTGGCCACCTTCATGACGTCTCTTAGTGACCATCCATCCATATCAGGCACTGTTAATTCGCCATCCGTCTTTAAGATCACCCGTTCGCCTTCAAGCAAATTGTACATATTTCCTGGAACTTGTCTCTGCACCTTGCTGCCCTTTCCAAGCACAATTGCTTCAAATCCGGATTTTTTCAATTCTGCCTTAGCTTCCTCAACTGTTTTCCCTTCTACTTCTGGTGCTTGTTCAGAGTTTGCCTTTAGTTCTTTTGCCGGTTCTATATTTAAATATTGGAGACTGCTTTTCATAACTGGTGTAAAAATCTTAGCTACAGGTTCTGCACCATTTGTACTGAGGTCGATATCCGGCTGCTGGACTGCTACATAGATGATCAGTTCAGGATCATCTTTTGGAGCCATTCCTAAAAACGAGAAGATAAAATTTTCATGACCGGTTAAATATCCACCGCCATTTGGATCAGGTATTTGAGCAGTCCCCGTTTTTCCGGCTACCTCGTACCCTTCGATATTATACCTTTTATAGCCGGTCCCGTTTTCAGAAGACACAACCGTTCCAAGGATATCTCTGGCTTTCTTTGCTGTTTCTGCTGAAATGGGCTTTCCCTTCACCTTCGGCTCCGTTTTATTCACGACTTCATTTTTATCACTATTAACAATACTGCTGATGACATGCGGCTGCATCATTTTGCCATCATTTGCAATGGCAGTAGCAGCCTGTATCTGCTGAATAGGCGTAATGGCTGTACCCTGCCCAAACCCGGTAGTTACCTTATCAAGCGGCCACTCATATGCGATTTTTCCGCCAGTTTCATTCGGCAGGTCAATTCCCGTCGGATTTTCAAATCCAAATTTCGTTAAATATTCCCTGTACTTTTCATACCCGAGCTTTTCTTTTACTATTTTCGCAAAAGCCACATTCGAAGAACGCTGAACACCTTCAAGGTAAGTAATGGAACCCCAGCCGCGTCCTTGATTATGGTCGCGGATTGCCGGTGAATTTTCCGTTACTTTATAACTTCCAGATTTATACCATTCATTCGGATCAAACTTGCCCTCCTCAATGGCAGCTGCCAAAGTAAAGATTTTCATGGTTGATCCGGGCTCAAATGAGTTTTCAATCACTTCATTATGCCAAGTGTCTTCGATGCCTTCCTTTGTTTTCGGATGAAATGACGGCCTCTGTCCCATAGCCAGAATTTCACCAGTTTTAGCATCAGCGACTACTGCGACCATCTTTTTGGGCTTATATTCCTCGTCTACTTTATTCATGGAATCTTCGAGAAAGGTCTGAATCTTTTTATCGATCGTCAGATACACATCTTTGCCATTTTGAGCAGGCTGGATTTTTTGATCTCCATTAGGAAGCAGATAGCCCCATATATCACTTTCATAGCTGAACTTTCCATCTTTTCCTGTGAGCGCTTTATTCAAACTCTGCTCAAGACCCAGCATCCCTACTGTATCAGTTGTATTTGTTTTCGTTTTTTTCTTTTCAACATACCCGACTAAATGTGAGGCAAAGACTCCATTTGGATAAAACCGTTTGGAATCTGTTATAAATGTAATCCCTGGCAATTTCATATCTTCTATTTCTCTTTTTGTCTTTAGCGGAAGATCACGGCCCTCTTTTCCAAATTCAACCTGGAATGGCTTATCTCCATCTTTTGTTTTCTTTGTCAAAATCCTATAAATCTCCGACTCTTCCAGATCAATAGCTTTCGAAAGCGCTGCAGCTGTTTTTCCGGGGTCTTTCACATAATCTGGTTTCATGCTTTTGTCAAGGATTGCTACAAGTTTGTAAGATATCGTATCCTCTGCAATCACTTCCCCGTTGCGGTCATAAATAGTGCCCCTTTTGGCCTGTATTGTTTTTTCGCGTTCATATTTTTGCTGAGCCTTAGCCGCAAGTGCGTGGCCCGCTGCTTCGCCCGTTGCCTGAATGGAAACAAAGCGAAAAATTAATACAAAAAAGAGCAGGCTGAATATTAAAAATAATATCGCTGCTCCCAAATTGATATTTGGCTGTTTCTTCATTAATCTTCCACGACCTTGACATTATTTCCGCTGAATTTAAGACCCATTTCTTCAGCTTTTGCTTTAATGCGCTCGTATGTACTTAATTCGCTCACCTGCATTTTGAGATCTGTATTCACTTTGTTCTGCGTCTGGATTGCTTCTTCTGTTTGCTGAATTTCTTTGTTTATTTCGTAAATGGCCGACTGATTTGAAACCATTTGCACTGCGCCAAAGCAAACAATTCCAGTAAAGGCGAGTCCCAGTATTTTCTCTCCGGGGGAAAGCCAGGACTTTCTTGTTTTTATTTTTTTCTTAGGGGCCTGTACGGGCTGGGTTTGAACATCAAATTGTTTTTCTTCCTGAATTTTTCGGGCTAAATTGCTCATAATTCCCCTCCTGTAATTTTTTATTCTCTATATCGGTATTCGATTAAAGCTTCTCTGCTATTCTTAGCTTAGCGGACCTTGCACGATTATTGTGTTCCAGTTCTTCCTCTGAAGGCAGAATCGGCTTTCTGTTAATTAGCTTTAAAGTTGGCTTATATTCGTCCGGAATAATAGGCAGGCCGGGAGGCAGATTTGGTGTTTCACTCGCTTTTTTAAAGGCAGCTTTACAAATCCGGTCCTCCAGTGAGTGAAACGTAATGACACTAATTCTTCCATTGGGATTTAATATGTCAATAGCCTGGTGAAGAGAATCCTCAAATACACTCAGTTCATCATTCACAGCTATTCTAATTGCCTGAAAAACACGCTTGGCGGGATGTCCGCCTTTACGCCTCGCAGGTGCTGGTATGGCCTCTTTAATAATTTCAACCAGCTGGCCAGTTGTTTCTATTGGAGAAACGTCCCTGGCGGCCTCAATTTTTCTCGCAATTTGCTTTGAAAATTTCTCTTCTCCGTATCTGAAGAAGATTTTCACAAGTTCGCTATATTCCCAGCTGTTTACCACATCATAGGCGGAAATATCAGCGCCGGTATCCATTCTCATATCAAGCGGGGCATCATTATGATAGCTGAATCCTCTTTCAGGTGTATCCAGCTGCGGTGATGAAACGCCAAGATCATATAAAACACCATCAACTTTAGAAACACCAAGGTTTTCAAGCTCTTCCTTAAGATACTTAAAATTACTTTTAATAATCGTGATTCTGTCACCATATTCAGCAAGTTTTTCTTTTGCATGTTCAATCGCTGTATCATCCTGGTCAAATGCGTATAGCTTCCCCTTTTCAGACAGCTGGGAAAGAATTAATTTACTGTGGCCTGCGCCGCCTAGGGTACAATCCACATACACACCATCAGGATGAATGTTTAAGCCTTCTACTGTTTCTTTTAATAGTACTGTTGTATGTTCAAACATTGTTGAATGAATCCACCTTTCCAATCAGAGAAGCACAAGACGCAATTAAAGCATCCGGAGCTAAACAAGTATCTTTGTTTCATGGGAAATTATATTACTAAAACATTCCCATTATATATCAAACCCAATCATATTTTCCGCAATATCAGCAAAAGATTCCTCTGATTCTGCAAAATAATCTTCCCAAAGATTTTTGCTCCATATCTCGATCCGATTGGAAACGCCCAGCACTACACATTCTTTTTCCAATTTTGCATATTGCAGAAGCGGGGAAGCAATATTTATTCTTCCTTGTTTATCTATTTCACATTCAGTGGCACCTGAAAAGAAAAAACGGGTAAATGCACGGGCATCCTTTTTAGTAAGCGGAAGACTTTTTAATTTCTCTTCAAGCTGCCTCCACTCATCCATGGGATAGCCAAACAAACATTGATCAAGTCCGCGTGTCAATATAAAGGTTTCACCTAAGTCATCACGAAACTTGGATGGCACGATGAGACGGCCCTTATTATCAACGTTGTGATGGAACTCACCCATGAACATACCCGCTGCACCCACTTTCTAACTCAAATGTACCACAATCCCCCACTTTCCTCCACATGTTTTTAATTATTCTACCACTGCTTTTAAAATCCTGCTTCTCATAAGGTATTCACCCATTTTCTGTTCGTCTTTTTATTACATTTTCTTTAAACTCTTTACTGTTTTTTCACATGTTTTTTTAAATGGGAAATCACATAGGATTAAAGAGTTTCACCCTCTTTTTCACATAGAAAAAGACCTTATCCGAATGGATAAGGCCCGAAGAATATGGCGAATATTAAATTTTTATGACTTTATGTGTCCCATCAAAATCAAATGGGAGATGGAGTAATTCCTCCAGAAAATCTATACCATATTTATTAAGGTAATAAAGAATATTCCATACTCTTTCCTGCGGAATCCCGCCAGGTCTCAGGGAGTTATCAGCTCTTTCATATTTTTTTATGACCACTTCATATTTTTGCTGTATGGATTTCTGGATTTTATTCTCCATGAAATCTATTTGCTTTAACAACAATTCTTCATTTTTCTTCAACATGGGAAGAAGGGCACTAACCTCTTTTAATGTAAGTTCTTCAATAAACTCATAGTTTTGTTTTAATTGATCTTTTGTTTTTTGGAACTGGCCTTCTACGTTTTCATTTTTAATACTCTTTAAATAAACTTCCTTTACTGCTTCGGTTCCTGAAACGAGCACTGCCTGCAAATCAAGTTCTAAATCGTCCAAATCACTCTCTGTAAACCTTTCTAATAAGGTAATATTTAAACGGGGCATGATAGGAGGCATTTTTATTCCAAACCATTCAAATGCCATCTTAAGCTCAGCCCAATAGGCAATTTCTCCAGGTCCGGCTATAAAAGCAAGAACTGGAAACAGGCATTCCTGAGTGATGGGTCTTGTCACCACATTATTGCTCAGTCTTTCTGGATGATTTTCAGCAATCTCCAGAAGCTCATTCATGGTAAACTCATGGAAGGATTCTTTTCCCGTAAATACCTTTTTCTCCGGATTGAATTCGAGAAGAATTCTTTCTTTATGCTTTTCATCATAATAAAACAGGTTGGCAGCATTTTCACTTATATCAATGGTATTTGGAAAACCGGCATTCTTCAGGCTATGCTGCTGGCTTTTCACACGATTTGTGATTTCTTGAACCCCTTTGATCTGTTTGGCAAAAATACTGCTTTCAAGTTTCCGGAGTTTTAGGTCACCGGAATCAACCAGAAGCAGCCCAGTTTCTTTAAATAAGTGCATGATAATACCGGCAAAGAACTCCACATAGGTTTGCGATTGCATTATTATTTCTTCCAATATCAAAATGAGATTTTTTGTATGTTCGGTCTCCCCTAGAGCTTCAATGATTCCTTCCACCCATGCCCTGCACGTTTCACGATTCAGCGGGATATTTGATACCATTTTCTTCTCTAAGACTTTTTCAGGATATGTCACTTTTTCCATTTTATGATTCTTCTCAATGAAAATATGATTTACTTCCTGATAGTCATGATCTTCCCCAGCAATCCAGAAAACAGGTACAACAGGAATGCCAAGCTCACTTTCCTGCTGTTTTGCAAGATGAATGATTGAGATGATTTTATGTATTGTATAAAGCGGTCCCGTCAAAATCCCTGCCTGCTGCCCTCCGATAATCACTGCGCTATTTTCTTGCTTCAGCTTGTTTAGTGAGTCATGAACTGCCGGGGAAGAAGGTAAACGATCCATAAACTCTGCAATATATAGAGAAAGTTCATTTCTCATAAACGACCGGCCTCTAAGCTCCGCTAACCTTGCTTTATAATCAGAATCCGAATTATAGCGATAGTGAAAAAACTGCATAATTTCATCTGTTTGTGCAATATAATCTGTTGCAAACCGGTTTGTTGCCGGTAATGAGAGATTAAGAATCTCCATTAATGAACTTCCTTTCTCATAGCTGATCAATTTTAATTTTCATCTTATGAGTATAGCATTGTCTTAATTGAAAAGAAAAAAACTTTGCTTGCCTAAAAGCTTCAATTCAAATAATAAATCATATTGTTAACAAACTTTTACTAAGGAATGAAAACCACTGAAGTTACCCTTTGAACAACCCCTACCAGGATCAGAATGATATAAGCGGTGAAATACAGCAAGAAATTAAATCGCCAAAACCCTTTGAATAAGATACGCATATTGATTTCCTGTTTAATTCTCCAATGTATGATTATAAAAACAACCGCTGTAATTAGAAGGCATAGGAAGATCATCCATAAATAAGATTTATCCCAAATTACAATAATTAAATAATGAACAGACAATATAAATAAAAAAGTGCTGACATCCAAGGCAATATGTACAGATCTTTTATGTTTTTTTGTAATTTGTTTGCTGATAATAAAAACAGCCAGATATCCAAGCAGCGGTATGGTCACCAGCGTTGCAATCAGGCTTGAGAACACAGTGTTCAACTTATTTCCCCCTCTCCCTGCCTTTGATCTGACAATAAAGACTTTCTGTATACGGAGCAGACATCTTCTTCATTTCTGCTTCGTTTACGATATAGCCTAAAATAGCATCTATCTCTGTTTCCCGGCCTTCTTCGATATCCTTAAGCATTGAGGATTTGTTTTCCCCGGTTTCTTTACAGACTCTTTTAACATGGTTTAACGCACTTGCTTTATCCTTTATATTTAAAATGGCACTTACCTCGTCAAACAATTTCAAAAATAGCCGATAATAGTATTTATTCGTAAGGAGTTCCCCATTTCTAACACGAAGAACTGCTGTGAGAGGGTTTATCAGACTGTTTACGATTAATTTTTGAATGAGCATTTCCAGATGATCCCTGACAAAAACAAAAGGAAAATAACCAGATGCCGAACAGGATAATTTCTCCAGAAAACTAATATCCCCCTTTATAGCTGCCACTTTTGTGACTCCAATCCCGGTATGAAGCACAGTGTCAGGCTCTGTTTTTAAAGCACCATGCTCAACACTGCCCGCAAATAAGTTATCAGCTTCCAGCTTTTCAGCCCACTTCAAATGCCCCATCCCATTTTGCAGAAACAAAAATGACCCGGATTTGCCAGCATTCATCCTCAATAAATCCCCTGTCAATTCAGGAATACTATATTGCTTAACTGCAATAATAGTTAAATCCTCCTCCCCCTTCCATTCTTTAAAATGGTAAGTCTTAACCCGGGTATTACTGTGGAATCCCTCTCTCTCGAGCGTAAGACCATTTTTGCACAGTTTTTCCAGCTGGCTGCTGTTTCTCACATAGACAACGACTTCATGATTTTCATTTAAGTAATGGGCAAACAGAAGGCCGACTGCTCCTCCTCCGATAATAGCTATTTTCATAAAAGACCACCATTTTTTACTTTTTAAACATATTTTAACAAAATAAGATAAATTCATGGGTAAAAAGAAATATTTCTAACTTGAAATTTAATGATTATTTTTAAATTCCATTTTTCATCTGCTAAATCCTTTAAAAAAATCCCTTTTTCGAAAATCGAAAAAGGGATTTTTTAATGCTGGGATTAAACCGGATATACCGGATGTTTACGGACACTGAATGTCAATTCTTTAGTCTCATACAGATTAAATCGGTTAATTAAAACATTTCTTAAATCTGAAGGGGCAACTATATCGTCTACAATTAATTCAGAGGCCAGTTTGTAGATATCAATAGTTTCTTTATATTCCTGCTGTTTTTCCTGAACGTACTTGATCTTTTCTTTCGGGTCTTCAATCGCATTGATTTTATTGGAATAAACAGCATTTACTGCGGCTTCAGGACCCATTACTGCAATTTGTGCTGTTGGCAAGGCTATGCAGCAATCAGGTTCAAATGCGGGACCAGCCATGGCATACAGTCCTGCTCCATATGCCTTTCTGACAACAACAGAGATTTTCGGAACTGTTGCAGAACTCATGGCAGCGATAAGCTTTGCACCATGGCGGATAATGCCAGCCCTTTCCACCTTCGTTCCAATCATAAATCCAGGGACATCCGCCAGAAATAAAAGCGGGATATGGAATGCATCACAAAGCTGAATAAACTTGGCTGCCTTATCTGCAGAATCTACAAATAGAACCCCGCCTTTAACCTTTGGCTGGTTGGCAATAATTCCTACAGGCCTTCCCCCTATTCGGGCAAGCCCCGTAATCAGTTCAGCAGCAAAAAGCTTCTTAATTTCAAAAAAGCTGCCTTCATCGATTAAGGAATCTATGCACTCATACATGTCAAATGGGGCATTCTGATTATTTGGTATGATTTCTTCAAGGGCGCGGCCGGATTTTGGCATAATGAACTCAGACCTCACAGGCTTTTCTTTGAAGCTTGCCGGGAAGTAAGCCAAGTATCTTCTTGCTGATTCAATGGCTTCTTCCTCACTATAAGCAAGAACATCGCCACATCCGCTTACAGAACAATGCATGCGGGCGCCGCCCATTTCTTCCAGTGTAACCTTTTCCCCGATAACCTTTTCTGCCATCCTTGGCGAGCCCAGATACATTGAAGCATTTTGGTCTACCATGATGACGATATCACAGAACGCAGGAATATACGCTCCTCCTGCAGCAGATGGTCCAAAAAGAAGACAAATCTGCGGTACCATGCCTGAGAGCTTTACCTGATTATAAAAAATTCTTCCTGCTCCGCGTCTATTTGGAAACATCTCAAGCTGATCCGTAATTCGGGCACCGGCAGAGTCAACCAGATATAGAATCGGAACTTTTAACTTCTCTGCTGTCTCCTGGATACGGATGATCTTTTCTACCGTTCTTGCACCCCATGAGCCAGCTTTTACTGTTGAATCATTTGCCATTACGCAAACAGTCTGGCTGTTAATCTTACCAACAGCAGTTACAACTCCATCTGCAGGCAGATCATTTGCCTGGCAATTCGCAAATTTGCCGTCTTCCTCATAAAATCCGTCGTCAAACAAAAGCTCAAGCCGTTTTCTGACAAATAGTTTGTTTTGCGCTTCATTCTTTTCATGATATTTTGGATGTCCGCCCGCTTCAATTACCACGCTTCTTTCCTGGAGCGTCTCAGTTAATGTCTTTGCAGTAGTCATTCCCATCCTCCTCAAATATATATTCCCATATTGCAATGATTTTTGTGGAGAGTTAAACGGAGCATACGGGCGCAGAAGAAGCCCGATGCCTCACTGAATAACTGTATCCCTGCCTTCTTATTCAAATACGATTAGTACATCGCCTTCGTTCACAAAATCTCCTATACTTACCTTTACTTCGGCAACTTTCCCAGCAGCTTCACTTTCAACCGGAATTTCCATTTTCATGGATTCAAGCATAAGCACTTCCTGGCCAGCATTTACCTCCTGGCCCGCTTCGACTAACACATTTAATACAGTACCTGCCATTGATGATGTTATTTCTTTCATTGTAATTTCCTCCTTTAGTTAACGGCAAAAGCCTTCTGAGATAGATATGATGTAGAATAATTCCCTTTGCAGAAATCATCGTCTTTTAAAATTTCCTTAAATAATGGGGCATTCGTTTTAATACCTTCAATCTTAAGCCCATCAAAGAATTGCCGTGCATTCTTTATTGCTTCATCTCTTGACTGCCCAAATATAATGCATTTTGCGATCATTGGATCATAAAATGGGCTGACAGCAGTATTTGAAGCATACCCGTAATCAACCCGTACACCTGGATTGTCTGCCCATTCAAATTTAGACAAATTGCCTGGAGAAGGCAGGAAGCTTACAGGATCCTCGGCATAAAGTCTAAACTCAATCGAATGGCCCTGCTGCTCTATGCTGTTCTGTTCAAGCGGAAGCTCTTCCCCTCTTGCTGAGATGATCTGCCACTTTACAAGATCAAGCCCTGTTACTTGCTCAGTTACGGGATGCTCAACCTGAAGCCTTGTATTCATTTCAAGGAAATAAAAGTTCTCCTGTTCATCCACAATAAATTCAATTGTTCCGGCATTTTTATAATTAACTGCTTTAGCAGCAGTCAATGCCGTATCATACATCTTTTGTTTTGTTTCATCTGAAAGAAAAGGAGAAGGTGATTCCTCCACTACCTTCTGATGTCTCCTCTGAATAGAGCAATCTCTTTCAAATAAGTGGACGTTATTCCCATGATGGTCACCAAACACCTGTATTTCAACATGTCTGGCATTCTCAATATACTTTTCTACAAAAACCTCATCAGAACCAAAATAGGCTTTAGCACGGGCCTTTGTTGAGTTATAGGATTTAGCGAGCGCTTGCTCATTTTCACAGCACACCATTCCAATTCCTCCGCCTCCACCGCTGGCCTTGAGCATGACGGGATACCCCATATCATCAGCAAGTCTGCATGCTTCCTCCAGGGTCGAAGTTCCCTCTCCGCTTCCCGGGACAACCGGCACTCCTGCTTCCTTCATGGTTTTACGGGATACAATTTTATCCCCCATCAGTTCAATAGTTTCCGGATCTGGTCCAATAAAGGCAATGCCCGCATCAATTACAGCTCTTGCAAAGCCGGCGTTTTCTGATAAAAATCCGTATCCAGGATGAATTCCATCTGCCTTTTCCCTTTTAGCAATCTCAAGAATTGCATCTGTTTTTAAATAAGACTTATTAACAGGCGGTTCTCCAATACGGAAAGCATATGTAGCCTCTTTAACAAATGGCAGGTCTTTATCTGCATCAGAATATATAGCAACGGTTTCTATTTCCATTTCACGGCAGGTTTTTATGATTCTTAAAGCGATTTCTCCCCTGTTGGCAATCAAAATTTTTCGCACAATCGGACCCCTTTCTACTTGTATTAATCCTGCAATAATAAATATTTCTACAAACTTCTGCTTATTTCCTGCTATTTTTGTAAACGCTTTCTGATTTTTATTAAAAAACTAAAAATATATTAAGTTTTTCATATGTGCAGAATTTTTTGTTTACTTGTTATATAATAATAGACATAGAAGAAACCTTCCGACTTTAAGGAAGGGATTATAAAGCGTTTACAACCGCAGAATTCCTACACACCGATGGCTAAGGGGGAGATTTTATGAACTATAAGGTTGAGAAATTAAAAGTAAATTATAAAACTCTGGAAGAGTTTAAGAAATTTAAAGAGTATGGACTGCAGGAACTTTCCATGCTTGAAGACCTTGAAGCTAATATTATCGAAAATGACAGTGAATCGCCTTTTTATGGTATTTATTTCGGGGATAAACTTGTGGCACGAATGAGCCTTTACCAGATCGACGCAAGATTCGACCGCTATTTCGAACCCGCACAGGATTATTTAGAGCTATGGAAGCTTGAAGTTTTGCCTGACTATCAAAACAAGGGCTATGGACAATCACTAGTAGAATTCGCAAAAGGGTTTGGACTTCCTATTAAAACAAATCCACGCGTGAAATCAAAAGCCTTCTGGGAGAAGATGGGATTTGAACCCGTTCATTATGATATGGAACGTGATCTGGGAGAGAATCCGCTTGCCTGGTTCCCGGCTGGTGTTAAAGAACAAACTCATTAAGCAGCTATCTTCTGCAGCTTAAGCATAAAAATAAGCGGGCAAATTTTGTCCGCTTATTTTTTTATTTTATTTTCAATTTCTATTTCTCAACCTTTTGAGGCTTTATTTCGGGATTTACAGTAAAATTCAAGTTTTTGTGGCGGCTGCCATCCTTGAGCCCAACAAGCTTTCTTGCACTTTCCATAATCTCTACCAGTGCTTTGTAATCCTGTTCCAGCGTGTTTAACTCTTTAATTAATTTTTCATTTTCCGCTGCCAGATAGTACATTTGCTTCTCCAGCTCCTGAAAGCGTTTTTTGTCATAAGGATCTTCCGTAAGCTGGGGTTTCTGAGCATTATCATATAATTCTTTCAGAAAACCAACTAATTCATCAAATTCGATTGTCCTATTAATTGCCTGAATTGCGTTTTCGTTTCTTTTTTCCTGCCTTTCCTCAGGAACTGCACGAAGTTCTTGTTCTCTTTCAGCAGCCTGCGGGTTTTTCTTCATTTCTTTTCTCTGTTTTTTTGCCAATTCAATACCTGATTTATATTGTTTTCTAACATAAGAATTCCACCGAAATCCGCAGGCAGCCGCGGTTCTGTTTAACTGTTTGCCAACTTCTTCAAATGCCTGAAGCTGAGTTCCTCCTTCGCGTATATGACGGAGCACAACTTCTGCAAGCAGTAAATCTTCATCTTGAGACCAAGCATCCTGACGGGTTGAAGACATCAGTATATCCCTCCTAGTGTTTTTCTTTATACATATGCCAATGCTAGAAAAGATAGACTGATATCATATGATAAAATGAAACTTTATTCACCCCGCAATGAATATGCTTATGGCTTATTCAGGAAACTGTCAACTTTAGCATGATGTGCTTCATCTTCCCATAAAACCGAACAGCCGCGCACTTCCTGATCAATTCTCTCTTCTAAGCTACCCTTCTCCCATTTTTTTACAAGAAGATCTTTAAAAGCTTCCAATACCTCACTCTCAAGTCTAAGTATTCTTTCCAGAAAGCTCTGGCACGCATCAAGCGAGTCACCATGAAAGACTGAGTGAATGAAACCTAATTCTGTTAATTCTCCATCTGTATATAATTTTGCTTCCATCAGCATTTTCAAGGCGTTGGCAGGAAGCATCTTTTCCATAATGATGGAGCCTCCGCCCCAGCCGGTAGTTATGGCTAAAGTTCCCTGGATGAAACCGGCTTTTATCCCTGCTTTTGCAATCCGGTAATCACAGGCAGACGCCAGCTCACAGCCGCCGCCGACAGCTGTTCCATTCAGTATGGCGATAGTCGGTTTTCGTAAGAATAGTAATTTTTTTAAAAGAACAGCCATTCTGCTCAGCATTCCAAAGGCTTCATCTTCTGTCTTTAAACTATGAAAGGAAGATAGATCTCCTCCTGAGCAAAAAGCCTGTTCTCCCTCCCCAGTAATCCCAAGCGCCTTAATTGATTTCTTTCCAGCCATATCAATTGCGGCCTCCAGACCATCCATAACCTCATAATTTATGGCATTTCTTTTTTCAGGCCTGTTAATCCTGAAAATCAACAGTCCATTCTCATATTCTTCAATTATGTAAGGTTTCATGGCTGCCTCCTTAAATTTTGATTAAACTATTTTTAATATTAGCAAAAATTCAGATAGGCTTGCAGGTATTAAGATTAAATCATCCTAAAAAACGACAAAAGCACAAGAACTATGTTCTTGTGCTTTGTATCTAAAGGATTAGTCGTTAACTACATCTTTTCCTTTGTAAGTTCCGCAAGCTTTGCAAACGCGGTGAGCAAGTTTCATTTCACCACAGTTTGGGCATTCCACCATACCAGGAACCTGTAATTTAAAATGGGTACGACGTTTTCTCTTCGCAGTTTTAGATGTTCTTCTAAAAGGTACAGCCATTCTTCCCACCTCCTTAAAGAGTATTAGAGGATGTCCAGAGGAATTGGACAAACCCATTAAGAAAGTTATGAAGGCCAGAGCAAGCTGGTGTCTTCAAGTGCTTCTTGTTTTTCTTCCGTTATGAATCGGAAGAAGGATCATTCTGATCAAAAAATTGAGCAAGTCCGGCAAGACGAGGATCTACTTTATCCTGTTTATCCTGCTCCTGAATGACCTCCCAATCCTTACCGGATTGAGGAGCTCCCTCTTCACTGCTGTCTTCGCAGAAAACTTGCATTGGGACTTCGAGTAAAAGGATTTCATGAAGGATCGGATTTAAATCAATCACATCCCCTTTTACTTGGTGAACCTCCTCTTCAGTCTCATAATCAAGACCTTTTAAAAGGAAAGTTTCAGTTGTTTCAACATTAATTGGATAATTTACGTCAACTAAAGTACGAGAACAAGGCAGTATTAAATGACCCTTTATAATTAAATGAAAAGTCACTTTGGCAGAATCGATATCCGCACGGCCTGTCACATGCATTGGTGAAGCACCGCGTATTTCCGGATTCAATTTCATGACCTCATCAACATTGACAGTTTCATCAATGGGAAAATCCTTGCTTCGATATTTTTGTAACTGACTTAAAGTCCATTTCATACGAATCACCCCAAGGCAACAAAGGTAATTATAGCCTTCCTATAATTATTTGTCAATATTTTTTCTTTACACTATAATGTAGCTAATATCATACTATTGAAGGCTTCTTTAGTAAAAAGTTTTTGCGGGATTTAGAGTTTACTGGGCAAGGCGCTTCCACTTTTCTTTTAATACTTTTTCCAATACATATCTTTTTAAACCTTTTCGAGGAGTATGTCAAATATGAATGCTACAGGTGTAATTGTAGAATATAATCCTTTTCATAATGGCCATGCCTTCCATTTGGAGCAGGCCAAAAATATTTCAGGTGCTGAAACCATTATTGCAGTCATGAGCGGCAACTTTCTGCAGAGAGGAGAACCTGCATTAGTTTCAAAATGGAAACGTGCAGAAATGGCGCTAAAAGCAGGTGCAGATATTGTATTTGAGCTACCCTACCAGTTTGCTGTTCAGCAGGCAGATATTTTCGCAAGCGGAGCAGTATCCATTCTGGAAGCAGCCGGATGCAGCAGCTTATGCTTTGGGAGTGAATCCGGAAATATAGAAAGCTTTCACCGAACGCTGTCATTTCTCAAAAAACACCGTGCTCCCTACCAGGAAAGAGTTAAAGTGCATCTGGCAGGGGGGGGCAGCTATCCAAAAGCAACATCCATGGCATTCCTTGATCTGAACCCTGATGAGGAAATGGTTGACCTTTCAAAACCAAATAACATCCTTGGCTTTCAATATTTAAATTCAGCCTGCAGGCTAAATTCTTCTATGCAGCTTTTTACAGTTGAAAGAAAAAGTGCAGGATATCATGATGAGCAATTTGCTTCCGAATCTATAGCAAGTGCGACAAGCATTAGAAAAGCTCTTTTTACCGGGAATGGAGAAGTTGAAGGGATTCGCCAATATGTTCCGAGGTCTACTTATCAGGGTTTGCTTCAATATAAAGAAGAGTTTGGTGCTTTTCATCATTGGGAACATTACTGGCCTCTATTAAAATTCCGCCTGGTACAGCTTCAGCCGGAAAAGTTAAGATACATGTATGAAATGGAAGAAGGCCTGGAAAATAGGTTTTTGTCTGCAGCCATTCAGGCGGAAAGCTTTCAGCAGTTCATGGAAAAAATTAAAACAAAAAGATACACCTGGACAAGGCTGCAGAGGGCTTGTGTACATATCCTAACCAATACAGAAAAAACAGAGATGCCCAATAGACCAAAAAAAGCGGAATATCTTCGCCTTCTCGGAATGTCCGGGAATGGCAGGAAGTATTTAAACACGAATAAGTCCAACTTAAAGCTTCCGCTGATATCAAGAATTTCATCCCAGGCTGCAGAGCAGCTGCATTTGGATATCAAAGCCTCCAGGGTATATGCAATGGGTCTACAGTCTGCCGGGGACACCAGTCTTATGCAGCAGGAATTTAACCAGCCTCCTATTATCGTTGACTAGATCCTGTTTGTGTATTTGCTAAAGAAAAACAAAGCCGGATAAAATAGAAAAGCCAGCGGCAATTCTCGATTGCCGCTGGCTTTTTGCTGCCGGTTGAAGTCATTATTAATCCAGGTTTCTTAAATATTTAACTGCATCATCAAAAGTATTCACTGGAACAATTTTCATATCGCTCTTGATATCCCTGGCTGTCGCAGCAGCAGCTTTATAATTGGAGTCTTCTGCCCCATTTTCATTAGGCGCAAGGAAAATATCTGCTCCCGCTTTGTCTGCTGCGACTACTTTCTGCTCGATCCCGCCTATTCTGCCAACTGTCCCTTCAGAATTGATTGTTCCGGTACCCGCTATTTTATAGCCTCCCGTTAAATCTTCTTTTATTAGCTGATTGTAAATTTCAAGCGAAAACATCAGTCCGGCAGAGGGACCGCCAATTTCTTCACTGTTAATATTCACAGCCGGGTCTACCTCTATTTCTTTATCGTCGACAAGAGTAATCCCCACTCCCGGCTTTCCGGTTTCCTCAAGCTTTTTTAAAGGAATCGAGGTTTTCATAGTTTTATCCTGGCGTTCAAAAGTCAGTGTTATTTCACTGCCCTCCTGTTTCCTGGAAACCGTGCTGATAAATTCATCAGATGATTTGAACTCCATTCCATCCACTTTAAAGATGCGGTCACCTGCCTTCAGCTTGCCGTCAGCGGGCATATCAGGCAGCACATTAAGGACATATACCCCGTTATAATGATAATGAATGGGCAGGCCCGCTTTTTTATAGGCTGATTCAATAGCAGCCAGTTTGGAAGTTGCCATAAGATGAAGCTGACGTACATTATACTCTTCATCTGTTTCATTTTCAGCCCGAATCTCTTCCACTGGATACAGTTCCTGATACTTGCTGAATTTGGCAGCCAAATAGGCATATATATTCGCACGTCCCATTCTTACGGTGGTCAGCATGAAGCTCCCTTGTTCTTCATAGCCATTATCCACTTCAATAATCGGCTCGAGTTCTTTTGCCATACCCGGCTTTGATACATAATAAGGCAGATAATAAAATGAACTGGCCACAAGGATAACTGCCAAAATCAAGAAGGAACGGGTATAAAATTTGCTTCTCATGAGTCAGGAGGCTCCTTCCATTTAGTTATGTAACGATGAATGCTGTCAATATGCTTTTTTGCTTCCTCTTCGCCAATTTTGATGATTTCTTCAATATTTGTAAAGGCTCGTGAGCTATACATTTCCACCCTGGGCCTGATCATGAAATCTGAAGCAATTTCCCGGTGACTGACAAGCTCCATCTGCATGATATCCAGACTTTGCATGATTACGTCATAGATTGAGGTGATTTCTGCATTTGTTTTAACATGTGAAACATCGATAGCGATTATGATATCAGCTCCCATTTCCTTAACAACTGACACAGGAACCCTATCCACTACTCCTCCGTCCACTAAAAGCCGGCCATTTAATCTTTCAGGCACAAATATACCCGGGATGGATATGCTTGCCCTTACAGCATCAGATATGGGACCGCTATTAAAGACTATTTTCTCTCCAGTCATTAAATCTGTGGCCACAACATTAACTGGAATATCCAGGTCCTCAAGGTTTTTTCCATGAGTAAATATACGGATTAATTCCTTTACTCGTTTCCCTGCCACAAAACCCATTTTAGGGACTGTAAAATCTAAATAATACTTCCTTTTAAACGCTTTGGAAAGCTTATATAAACGATCAACATCCAGACCTGCCCCATAAAAGCAGCCTACCATCGCACCCATGCTGCTGCCGGCTATATAGTCAATCGGGATGCCGGATTCCTTCAAGACCTTGATAGCACCCAGGTGGGCGAATCCACGAGCTCCTCCCGAACCAAGTGCCAAACCTATTTTCGGACGCTGCAAAAGACTCCCCCCTAATATGCCAATGACCGATTCGAAAACTTACCCTTATTCTATTCTTTTTATTTCCAAAAGAAGCATACAATAAAAATCCTCAGCTAAAAATTCACATGCCTGTACTTAATTCTATGGTCTATTTTAAAGTTCTATGAGTATATTGGGTTATATGGGGACAAGACTTGACAGCGCAGGCTCAATCACCGTATACCATTGTTCCGTATCTCGAAAAAAAATGAAAAGGCCTGAGAAAAAATAGATGCAAATGCTTCTTTATTTTACCATTGTTTATTATCGTTTCACAGTCAGTACAACTTGAGGGAGGCTTGTCCGTGTTTCGTTCGAAAGTAAAAACGGTTACTCTTGCACTCTCTGTAACCTTAATGGCCATCTCATTAATCTCATTTCCCCAGGAATCGGTTGATGCATCCATCAGGGGATTAAATATGTGGTGGGAGATTGTCTTCCCTTCATTGCTGCCCTTTTTCATAGTATCAGAAATGCTGATCGGCTTTGGTGTAGTAAAATTCATTGGAGTACTCCTTGAACCTTTGATGAGGCCATTATTCAGAGTACCAGGAGTTGGCGGGTTTGTTTGGGCAATGGGGATGGCTTCAGGCTTTCCCGCCGGGGCAAAATTGACAGCAAGATTACGGCAGGAAGGACAGCTAACAAAAACAGAAGCAGAGCGCCTCGTTTCCTTTACAAATTGTTCAAATCCATTGTTTATATTTGGTGCAGTATCAGTTGGTTTTTTTAATAACGCCAAGCTTGGTATGATATTGGCCCTGTCACATTATCTCGGCAATATTACAGTCGGATTATTCATGAGGTTTTATGGAAAGAACTCCAAGCACCCTTCGCATGGCAAAAGGAAATTGAAACCATCTTTGCGGGCAGCATTATCAGCTCTTCATCGGACAAGAATAAAGGATAACCGTCCGATTGGCAAGCTCCTGGGAGATGCAGTCATGTCATCCATCCAAACGCTTCTAATGATAGGCGGATTTATCATTTTATTTTCTGTTATTAACAAACTCTTATTTCATATTGGAATCACAGCATTTTTGGCTAAAGGCATAGAAGCCGTACTGTCAATTTTCAGTCTGCCAATAGAATTAAGTATCCCGTTCATTTCAGGATTGTTTGAAATAACACTTGGCAGCCAGCTGACAAGCCAGGTTGAGCAGGCAACGCTAATGAACCAGGTCATCATTGTGAGTTTCATACTCGCTTTCAGCGGATTCAGCGTGCAGGCTCAGGTAGCGAGCATCCTGGCACAAACTGATATTGATTTCAAGCCTTTCTTCTTCGCAAGAATTATTCATGGCTTTGCGTCTGCCTTTTATGCATTTATTCTTTGGCAGCCAATTTATGAACGCTATTACAATACAGAGCAGCCATCCAATGCCATTCCGGTCGGATTCTTTGAGAAATATTCGTTCCTCGGCAGATTAATGGATGGAATCATCTCTTCCGGACCGCTTATCACTATCCTTGCACTTTTTGTTTATACTCTTCTGCTCGCCAGGCGTTTGGATCAAAAGTAGCAGCAAAACGGGTACCAGCCGGCACCCGTTTTGTTAAGTCATACAATCAGCGGGTAAGGACACTCCTGCTGATAAATTATTGAAATTTGTTCTTAAGAGCTTTTTCTACAATATCAGGAACCAGTTCTGATATGTCCCCGTTATATTTTGCCACTTCTTTCACAATGCTTGAGCTTAAAAACGAATATTGATTATTGGTCATAATAAAAAAGGTTTCCACTTCATCATTCAAGACTCTGTTCATGGACGTGATCTGCATTTCATATTCAAAATCAGAAACTGCACGAAGGCCTCGTATAACTGCATTCGCATTAACTGACTGTGCATAATCCATCAGCAGCCCCTGAAAAGAATCGACTTTAACATTATTTAGATCCTTTGTTACTTCTTCTATCAGCTGAATTCTTTCTTCTACACTAAAAAGAGGTTTTTTAGAAGAATTATTCAATACAACTACATAGACCTGTTCAAATACCTTTGCCGCTCTCTTAATAATATCCAGATGACCATAAGTAATTGGATCGAAGCTGCCTGGACAAACCGCAATGCCTCCCATTGTTATCCCCCTGTCATGTTCTTATTATGTATTTTTTCCATTACAATTCCAAGTATGTATTATTCAGCCCAGCTGTAGATAGAGATAGAAATGATCCCATAATTTTCGTGTTTCTGCTGAACCAGTCTTCCAACGGTTTCAGGGAGCTCCACATCTGATCCATGTTCGCATAAAATCGTCCCCTGATCCGAGAGCAGATTATTCTCATCAATTATCGTGAGAAGCTTTAGCAGCTGCTGCTTGCGATATGGAGGATCGAGAAATATATAATCAAAAACCAGATCTCTTTTTAATATAGCCTTGAGAGCACGATCTGCATCATTTCGATATATTTCTGCTTTATCTTCAAATCCGCAAGTACGAATATTTTCATGAATAGTATGAATGGCCTTTCCGTCCCTATCCACAAAAATGACCTTGTCCGCTCCTCTGCTCAGAGCTTCAATGCCAAGGCCGCCGCTGCCAGCAAACAGATCAAGCCCTTGGCCGCCGTCAAAATAAGGCCCTATTATATTAAAAATAGCTTCTTTTACTTTATCAGTAGTCGGACGGGTTGAGCTGCCCGGAACAGCTTTTAATATTTTCCCTTTTCTAGTTCCCGATACCACTCGCATTCGATCACCACTAACCTGCAATATTTCAATTTCCCAGACTGCTGAGATTGGAAAACTGTTTTTTTCTATCCTATCCTACCATACCTTACAATTTGTAGCCAACCGGCAACTTGAAAGCGAAATCATGATCTGGAAAAAAATATAGTATTAAGTGTATATCCATGAGGATTGTGGAAATAATGTAGTTAACAGCATCTATTCAAGGATGTTGTTGCCAACCGCGGAGAAGACTTACGTTTCCCCATAAGTTCTTCCTCCGGTTTCTCCTCTCCCTTTGCCTTCTATCCTGAAAAGGATATAGAAGGACCCTGCAGTTAACTGCAGGGCTTTTTATTTTGTATTCATTTAGTCCTAATACGGATTCAGGTGAATTCCGCCATCTTTTTCTTCAGCCGTCACTCTGAAGAGTTTTTTTAACCATTGGATCTCCATCCATACAGTTCCGTTTTGCCTGGTTAGCGGATTAATAAGCAATCCATAATCCTCTTCATTATAGATGAAAACATTTTTTTCCAAATAAAACCGATAACTGTTATTCCCTTTTGACAAAAGGATCGTATCTTCGCCGGATAAGAACTTGACATCATATCCCAATGCCTGCATCGTTTCTGCAAAAGGAAGAAAAATTAAGCCATCCCTATAAATTAAATTAATGCTTCCCATATCAGCACCTGACACCAAGAGCTTTTTGTCATCCTGAAAATACAGTGGAACAAGCTGTCCTCCGCTTATGATATTCATGGTGAAAAATTGGGTGTGCAGTCCTTTAGCATTGCCTAAAAGCTTGTCTAGCTTTTCCGCATTTAGAGATTCCACCTGAAATACATTTATAAGAAAATCCTTTTGTTCATCTTCAGTCAGCTCCCCCTGCAATTCCTTCAGGGCTTTTGCCGCTTTTGCTGACTCAGGTTTTGCATCTAATACGCCTGCTGTCAAAGCATCAATAATCCAGGCAGGAGTATCACCTGCAAACAATCTGTGAAGCTGCAAAGCAATAAGCTTTTTCTCCAGTTCGTTGGTTTTAATATGAGGAGATGCAATCAGGATATGTTCATCCCTATATTCTGGATAAAGATTGGTAAGGATGATTGACATAAATGGAAATTTCCCTAGATCATTTAGTTTCTTAAAATCCAGGCTTGCCTCCTGACTATCTGCTGTGAATGCATCTATATTATTTATTGATGTCTTCAATAGCGGTTCCCCTTGCCAGTAAAGGGATGGAATTTCTCCAGAGCCCTCGAAAAAATAATAATCGATATGATCTAATTTCTTTTTGGCTTTCAGCCTGATTCCTGCAGCCCATGAACCCTCTCTTTTGATAGAATCCGAAATGGATATGGACAAGCCCTCAGCCTTTAGACCCGGGATTTTTACAAACCAATCAGTTAATAAAAGTGCCTTACTTCTTTCATTTATCGGTACAGTATATTCAAATATCATTTGACCATCACCAGAAAAAAATGTATAAAGAATTTCGTCTGCTGAATCACAGGGTTTTCCGTTCCCATCTTTGCAATTCCAGTTATATAGAGTGTCGGGGATATCAAGTCTATATTCTTTACGGGCCATAAGCCCGTATAACTTTTGGGTGATTTTTAGTTCTTTCAGATGCGTTTCAACTGTTAGTTCCTGTGTAATCGCCTCGGAACTTTCCAGTGAATTTGCGCGATCAGAATAAGTCTGCCACTGCCACAGCATCATACATGAAATAATTCCAGTAAATATAAAAAAAATAAATAAAGATGCCTTCCACATTACTATGCCCTCTTAGTCCTTTTTCTTTTAACCTAACAATACCAAAAGGGAAGGACATCAGTCACATTAATTTTTATAAATTTTATAGTTTTTTTCCATTCTATTTTTATGCAGGGAATGATAGTATTGATGGGGAAATTCATATAAAAAGCATATACCTGGAGTATTAAGGAGGTTCAAATTTTGATACAGCGTTTTATAGAAATTGGCGAAGGTTACTCTGACATTTATGAATTAATTGAAATAGCGCGGGCGAACAAGCATCGATTATCACACATGGCCGCTTTCCATACGAGCATCAATGATAAAGAAATGACATCCCTGGCGGTCATATTAAAGCCGACAGATCCGGGAGAATTTCAGCCTTTATATATTTGCCGTGAGGGAATACCAAATCCAGAGTCAACTCCAAATAAGAGGTATAATCTTTTCGAGAATGCTGCGAAGGAACTGAATAAAGAGATAATTCAGCTGACAGTAAAACCTTCTGCCATTTTTAATGAAAAGGAATTATATTATCAGTATCTGATTGGAATTCTAAGGCTTAATCATTTTATTGCACCTTTGCATTGAACGAGAAAAAGGCTTGAGCTTTGCTCACGCCTTTATATTCCCATCTTATAATCATATTCCTTCGCTTTGTCCGGTTTGGAATTTTCAAATTCCGTTTTTAGGAAAGGCTTATAGGAGGGTTCCACTTTTTTTACAAAAGAATATGAATTTATCTTCTCCATAATTGTTTCCGTATCGGCAAGATCACAGTATAGCACTACATATTTAAGCCGCTTTGAAACATAATGAACATTTCCAAATCTTCTTAACATTTTTGCCTGTTTTAAAGAATAAAGCCATACAACAATTCCTTGCCTTTGACCAAGCATATATTTTTCCCCTTCGGTATTCGTTTGTTTTATTTAGTCTAGCACAGAAAAATAATAGTTTTCAATGGGAAGGTTCACAAACTGCATTTTTTGTCCAAAAGAAAAACCAGCCTGAGCTGGTTTTGTTTTGAAGGTTGACTCTAGGGAAAGCTTTTCTATGAACACCTGCAGCTGCCTCCAGAACCGCAGCCCCCTCCGCAGCTGGATTCAAAGAAAGGATTACCAGTGGGAACTTTAATATGTTCAGACACAGACCTTCCTATCAGCGTACTCACTTCATCCAGGAGGGTTTGCAGTTCAGTCTCTGCTCTTCTGAACTCTGCCACATGAATATCCATGTCCATGTCTCGCTTTAGCTCCCTAATAGACATCATCACCCTTTTGTACTCCGGATGATATTTGCCAAATCGCTGAACTTCTTCATACAGTTCTTTCATTTTGATAAAATCCTGTATCTTCCGCTGGGTTTCACGGCTGTTCTTTAATTTATATAAACTTTTGCGGTATTGTTCCGCTTCTTCAGATTCTGTAATCATCGCTGCAAGCTCGTCAGCTTTGTCCAAAATAGCCACTCTTTCTAATGTAGCAAGCAAAATAGCTCACCTCCGTTTCTTATTTTATCATGAAACGGTTTAAAGCTAAAGCAAGTAGACTAAGGGATCACCACAATAAAATCTCTTTTTAAAGAGACATCGGCATTTTTTCCTTTAACAAGTTCCAGCCCAATTCGATGTTTTCCTGAAGGAAGCCCTTTGATGATAAAAGCAGCTGAATGGATTTCCTCCTTCTTCTTTCCGTTTAGATACAGGATAATTTTCCCTTTTTCTTTGCTGCTTTGTTTTCTAAAAGACACATCCTGCACAATACATTCAACAAGTACATCTTTCCCCTTAATTTGATGCCTGACATAAAAAGGATCCTTGGCTTCACTTTCCACCCCTGAAACAGGCATTAATGGTTCTGCTGTTTCTTCATTTGCAGGAGTACTGGCCGCCATTTTTGTTTCTGGCTCAGGAATATCTTTATGGCACGCTGTAAGAACCAAAATAACCAGCAATATTAAGAAGTATTTTTGGCTTTTCATTATTTTAACACTCCTTTAGGATGTATTCCGTAAATATCTAATAAAGTTAGTGTTTGCCCGTCTGATTATTTTTACTCCATAACAAATAAAAAGCTCTCTCTTGTTCGAGAAAGCTTTTTAATTGGATTGAGAATTCATGGCCTGAAACATGCTCATCATCATGGAGGCCATTTGAACTCCATTCGTAATTTTTTCAACCTTATGGGGAATCGTTTTTTTATAATAGTGCAGTGCTGCCACTTCCAAAGATTGAATCTCATTCGGATTTCTGCTAAGTTTTCTATACCAGTGAGGCTGTTCACGGATAAATTGCCTAAGCTCCTGCTTTTGTTCAAGGTACTCGACGATATCTTTTCTCATCTGTTCAACCCCTTAATCCTTTTTAAATGTAAAAGGGCTGCTTGGTTTTGTCACACTTGGCTTTGAACCTCCTGATGGTATCTGGCCCCCGCCCTGAAATTGTGAAATAACCCCCTGCACAGCTGAAAGTGCCTGGCTGAGATTAGTGATGTACCCCTGCATTTGATTTGCATCCATTTGCTTAAGAGTACCCATAATGTTTCCCATCCAGTCACTTTTTTTCTCAGTGTTCTTTTGTGTATTATCTTTGTTTTCTCTCAAGGAATCCCACCTTGGATCTTCTTCACCAAGCAAATACCAATCCTCATATAATTCCTGCCATGTTGTTTTTCCATCCCTTACTTCTTTGATGATCCGGGGATTCTGTTTTACAAACTCTTTGAACTTTTCAACAGAGGGGTGAAGCTTCGTTTTGGACATGCCATATCACCTCGTTCTGATGCAAATGCCTATAATACCATATGAAAATGAATGAAAAAGGTGAATAAAAATGGCTGCTTTATTGGTCCATTTAAATTCAAAAATTCAGCCATTAATGTTACTATTATGAATGCAGAAAGATATTGAAAGGTGAACAATAATGAATAAAGATCTTATGGAGTTATTCAATCAGTGCACAAAGAATGCGACTGACGATGAAATAACAGCTTTAGAATCCCTGCTTTTAGGTTTTCAAAAAAGACAAACCGGGCAAAACAGCTCATATATAGGCGGTATGCTTCATATGGAGCGGCACATAACTGAAGATGTGTGCATACTGACTGTTCCTTTGAGTGAGATTGTCAATAATCCGCTCGGAATTCTCCATGGGGGAATAACTGCAACAATAGTTGACTCTGCCATGGGAACACTTGCGGCTTCCCTGCTTCCTGAAGGTTTTGCTGCTGTTACGACACAGTTGAATATTCATTATCTCGCTGTCGGCAAAGGGGAATACGTAACCTGCCGTGCCGCTATTGACCATAAGGGAACAAAAACCATGGTATTATCTGCAGATGTAATCCGTTCGGATGGCAGAAAAATTGCACAGGCAACAGGCAGCTTTTTTATCATCGAAAAGAAAAATGTAAATAATTAAAGGCGGTGGGAAGATGGTCACTGCTATCGTCATACCAATAATTTGCCTTTATTTTTTTTGGCTGACTAAAAAGGAAATGCGGGATGGTTATGAGAGGTGGGCGAAACTGGCAGATGTTCCTGAAGAGGCCATTATTACAGGTGAAATCGTCCATCTAAGCGAGCGCAGGCAACGGTATCATTACAGCCGCTATGTGCATGTCCTTGAACTAACCGTCCAGACAAAGAGCTTCAAATATTCAAATATTAAAAAAATAACTCCAATAATGTATAATACCCAAACTCCTTCCGTCAAGATCGGTGACCATGTTCACTTGTATGGAAATTGGAAGGATGACTTTTTTCAGGTTGGCAGGATTCAGATTACTCCTAACAGAAAAGAGCCTTAATTTAGGCTCTTTTCTCTTTTAGCTTTCGCCATCGGCTTTTTTTATGAAGTTTTGCGTATAATGCTTTTTATAAACCCCAACTCCAAGATGGGTAAATTCTTCTTTCAGGAGACTATCCCTATGGCCCTTACTGTTAAGCCATCCTTCAACTACAGCAGGTGCATCCGTATAATTTGCAGCAATGTTTTCCCCAGCTGCCTCATACAGCACCTCTTTAGCTTGAAGCCGGTCCTTCAAATCTCCATAAGTTTTGGAAGTATGTGAAAAGTCATTGGATTCGTACATATCTTTACTGTGATCTAATGCTGCTGATGCAGTCTGATCATCCCATTTCAGCGGCTGTAAATGATGTCTGACTCTTATAACATTAGTGATGTCGAAAATTTGCTTCTCTTTCGCTCTCTCAACTTCTTCTTCGAGGGCAGGGGAAGGCAAGGGAGACTCCAATAATTCACCACGGTAAACCATTTCATACGGGCGAAGCTTAATTAAAGTGGCTGCATCCATTAACCTCACGCTGGATAGCGTTCCTGTAAACCTGTCTATATTCAGCTGCGAATAAAAATCTCCGACCATTACAAGCGGCCTTGTATTGAGGTCATCTTCTGATAATTCAAAGCGATATGAGCTGCCTTTTACTTTAAGGCTGAATTCTGTTTCAAAAAAGACGGATGAATATAATTCACCAATGGGCTGCCCAATTTTAAAAGGATAAATGTCTGAGTCTTCTCCTGTCACAAACAAACTGACCACTTTATTATTGCTGACGCCAGCCTGAATATATTCCGTGCTGCTTATATCATAAATCCACCAATCGTAGCCGAATAAAGACGGGTCTATTCTGGACGGCTCTCCCAAACTTCCTTTGAGCTCCCCTGATGATTTCCCCATGAGTGCTGCCACACCCTTTTCAGGAAACCCCGTATTGGAAGATAGGTTATTTTCCTTATTATTTATATCTTTAATTGTGCTTTCCTGACTGACAAGTATTTCCCCTTTTTCTTTGCGATCAATATCGATGTAAAAGCCTGCTGCCAGAAAAATGCAAATCAATACTAAAATTCGGAAAAGCGCTCGCAGAGAACCTTCCCCCCTTCGATTACTCACTGTTTCTTAGGCATTTTACTGTGATTTCTTTTAAATGAATTCTAAATGGAATAATTGCATATATACTATTTATCATACCATTAGGCGTATGGTTTATCTATTATTTTCGATAAGTTCCGAATTCAGCAATCTTTGCTGCAAAAAAAAAGAACACCGAGTGGTGTCCTCTTAATGCTGTGCTCCAGTTTCATGTTTTGAAATATCAGTCAGGGCTTCACCAGCCTGGTCATCTGTTAAATGACGTACCGCAAAGTCGCCCAAAGATACTATTCCAACTAGCCTGTCCCCTTCCACAACAGGAAGCCTGCGAATTTGGTGTTCAGCCATCAATCTTGCTGCTTCCTGAGCCTCTGTATCCCTCGTAACAGTTACTAAGTGGCTGCTCATAATATCTTCTACTTTAGATGAGGCAGGGTGTTTTTCTGCCACACAGCGCAGAACGATATCCCGGTCAGTAATCATTCCCACGAGCTTATCATTATCCACGATTGGGATAGCTCCTACGTTTAATTCTTTCATCTTAACTGCCACTTCGTAAACATTGTCTAATAAAGAACAGCTTTCAACCTGGTCTGTCATAATATCGCTGATTTTTTCCACTTTTTATCCTCCTTCGTTTTTTTCCACAATGAAAATAGTCCAGTAATGACCGTGCAGTCCTCCTTGACTATATCCGGAGCCAAAATGAGTTGCCTTTTTGCTTAGAATATTTTCCCGGAGGACTGCAGAATTCATCCAGGCATTAAACATTTCATCAGCTGTTTTATAGCCTGCCCCGATATTCTCTTTTACGGTCATAAAAGATATTTGCTGATTCCTCAGCATTTCTGTAGGATTTCCATAAGTAGGAGAATTATGTGAAACATATTGTAGTTTCATCATATCCGACGATTTTTTTTTGGCGGCAATATTCAGTTTTACATCTACTGACAACGGCTTTAACCTTAATTCCTTTCGCTTTTCATTTGTAAGTCTCATTAGCTCATTTTCATTATCATCCATTTCAGGAAAATAATTCCACTTTCCACGGCTGGGAATGATAATAATTTCACCAGGAAAAATCAAATCAGGATTTTCAATTTGAGGGTTGCTGTTAATAATGTCCTGAAGGTCTTTCTGAAATTTTAGTGCAATTTCCCAAAGTGTATCCTGCTGCTCAACTCTGTAATCTGCTGCAGCACCTGCAGACAGTGGTGTAATAAATAATAGCAAAAAGAAGATACTGATGACTTTGTATTTATGCAATTGACGCTTCCCCTTTCACAGTTTAGCTGCTGCGAGTACAGTTGTCCCAGATATGCCGGCCATGGTGTAAATTTTCGGCATTTCAGTTATCGTTCTTCGACAGACGGATGTTTTCTTGCATGAATCCGTTGCAAGTTACGCTTTTTTCTACTATTATTAAATTTGAGATAAACTTGTTAAAATTATGCATGGATCGTTCAACACAACCATGGATGTTTTCAGGAGGGACAAATATGAAATTTGAAAACACAGGTCTGGAAAATAAAAAAGCAGACTTAACCCGCTTAGATGAAGTAATGCTTTCTCACGGCCTGGTCCGTGAAGGGCAATGGGATTATGAAAGAGTTACATATGACCGTAAATTCGAATTAAAAGAGGGCGTTTTTTACCTTCGTGTATTTGGATATGCGGTTGAAGGAGATGTAGGAGCTCATAGAGCAACTATTCAACTTATGACCCCGCTTCTTGGCAAACATTATTATCCGCATGGGATAGAATATGGTGAGGGCGAAAGCTTCCCTAAATCATTAGTAAGCCAGTGCGAAAAAACTTTGAATGAGATAAAAGCAGAGATTGACCAATTCGCTGAGTAATTTTATTTTCTAAAGATTACTGAATTAGAAAAGACGCATGGATATCATGCGTCTTTTTCATATTAGCTTATAGGGCCTTTATAACTTAGTTTTCAGAAAGAGCGTTTTCTGCAGATATTATTTTTTGAACTGAGAGATCTACTCTTTTAACCTCAAGTCCCGTTAAATGGACAATTTCATCCTTTATTTCTTTCTGAATCCTGAGCGTTTCCTCCAAGATATTTTTACCTTTTACTATGTTAAGCTTTATTTTCAAATATACTTCAGTGTTTCTGAAAAATATGGAAATCGGCTCGTTTTTTTTCTTAAAGAATGTGAATCTTTCATGCTTAAGCGGAATGACACTTTTTTTTTCCTCCAGGCTGGATTCTACAATTGCGGAGATTATGTCACTGGCTGCCTGCATCGTCTCGAAGTTAAGATGATCGTTATTCATCTTCATTTCACTTCTTTCTGTGCGATTTTTTAAACAGGGCAACAATCTCTCAGGGAAAATGCATTAATTTAATTTTTATAATATGTAATGCTTAAAATACTAAAAGTGTTACAGTCTATTTATCACCGCCTTGATAAGGACTAATATTTGACTGTCCAAAGAAAAAAAGCGCCACCTTGGACGCTTTTATTTCCTTAAAAGAAATCATAGAAAAAGGACTTTTGCACAGGAATTTTTCTTTCAAGTATTTCCAAATCATTTCTGGGACCCTTTATTTCGCCAAGTTCATATAACTCTATGGGCCTTTTGTAGCCAATAACTATTGCTGAAAGGGCATTAATAGACATATGCAAACCTTTTGCGGGAGGGTTTGCACATCGGCTTCCTTCCTTCTCTTTAAACAGTCTGACGCCGTTTTCAGAAAGTAAGTAGCTTCCTTGATTCCATGGTGCATGGTGGTCCTCAATATGAAGAAAAACATTTTCGCTATTGTCCTGGAATTTATATTGCATAAGACATTTTTCAGCATTAACGATTCTTCCCATAAAGTACGGAAAAACCTCCATTTTTAAACTGGGCTGATTCAAATAATAAGGAAATGGGTCATGTACAGAGGTGGTGATCTTTACTTCCTCAACCATTGAGTCATGCTGACAGATAAAATTCCATAAATTCACTCTAGCTTCCTGGTTTAGAGCTGCAAATTCTTCGATATCCATTTTATTGTCTTGAACCTTAAATAAGATATAGCCCTGTCCTTCACCTGATTCATCAAAGTACACTGCAATCTGGTAATCAGAATACACAAAGTTCTCCCACCAATAGGTGTCTCTTACAAGCCCTCCTGAATACCGCTGCATAAATTCTTGATAAATCTTTTCGATGGTTAATGTGTGCTGATTCTTAGTAAACCGCTTAATAGCCCCTGAAGATTTCCCCGCCATTTTTAAATTAATTTTCTTAATATGCGTTTTCTTATATTCTGTGAATATCTCCCATCCGTATTTTCGATAGAACGAAATATCAAATGGATGCAAAAATGAAAATAACTGACCCTTATTATTCATTTCGGCTAAAGCGTACTTGATCAGTTTGCTTACATGGCCTTTTCTTCTATATTCAGGATATGTCGCCACCCCGGCAACACCTCCCATATCCCAATCAAAACCATTAATATGAACCTTAAGGGGGATGATGTGAAGCTTGGCAGCCAAACTTTCCTCTTCCCAAATACCAAAAATGTCATGAGTTTTTAAACGTTCTATCCGGGCCGGGATGTCAGCTTCAGGCACATTGTACTGGAAGGCATACATGGAAAGCTTTATGGCCTCTTTAAATTCGCTCTCAGTTAATCTTCTTACCGACACAAAATCCACTCCCAATTAAAATATCATTATTAATATTCGCCATATAGCCAATATGTCCTTTTAAATAATATGCGGATAATATTATAGGCATAAAAAAATACCGCTAACAGCTAGCGGCATCTTAAACCTGTTACGTACCCAGGATTGCTTTTATTACAGAGGTAGTTTCTCCTCCATGGTAGAAAACATACAGCAGCAGATAGACTGCAACACCTGTTATGCCGGTAAAAAACCAGACAACACTGGTTATCGGTCCCAATTTCCTATGTGCAGCAACTTTATTTTTATAGCCAGTATATAGCGAACAAATTCCTAAAACTGCCCCCACAGTTGCCAGTGTAATATGGAAAATTAAAAAGATCGTATAATAAATTTTTATATCATCAGGGCCGCCAAAAGCAGTATTTCCAATAAAAACTGTCCTGCTGGCATAAATGATAAAGAAAATAACAGCAAACACAGCTGCTAAAGTCATTGTTTTCTTATGAGCCTCAAGCTTCTTTTTACTGATTTGCACCCAGCCAATAGCAACCGTTATTGCACTTAGAACAATAAAGGTTGTGCTTATGGTTGGGAGTATAGGCAATGAGTATTCCATAAATTCTTCCTTTCTCCAAATAACAGTTTAAAAATCTAATTCACGTTTTTTCTCACAAAGATCATTTTATTAAAGTGTACTATATTTTTCAACAAACTGTTTGGCTTTAAGGAAAAGTTCCTTAAATGTTCAATATTTATTTAAAACCCGGTGATCATTATTATGCAATATGCCAACATTTTTACTTTATTGAAAAAATCAACCCCAGCCTCTGACTGGAGTTGATTTTTATTTTTTATTTATTTTACTAAATGAGGATTTAGTATTGTTTCTTCTTCTGAAGGAGTAATTTCCTGTTCTTTTTTGTACCATGCATAGAAGATTTGAGCAAGAATAAAGCCATATACAATTTCCTGGATAATCTTCATGATGACCCCGCCAAGCTGCTGATCGTGTATAAGTGACATTGAATTAAACATTTCAGGCCCGCTAAGATTCAGGCTTGCCAGTGTCGCAGAAGGTACACATAACTGAAGGGCCTGCGCCCATGCATTCGGATCAGAATAGGTACTGTACATTGGAGTATCTGAAAAAATGATTAGAGCACATGCAGGAGTCAATAAAACGCCATTTGCAAAAATATACCCTACCTTCTTTAGACCGTCCAGTGACTCCATTTCAGGAAGTTCATTAATAGTTGGCCACCACATAAAGATTGCCAGCAGAAACAGGCCAGATGTGTATACAGTATGAAGCATCATATCCGTTTTAACCACATCAAAAACATCTGGTATGTGGTAGATTGAAAATACTCCATTGAACAGGATAATAGCTATTAATGGCTTTGTAAAAATATTGAATACAGGTTTAATAGCTTTATGATTAACCACTGCTCTCCACACCCATTGGGGAATTCCCATAACTACAAGCGGAGGAACAACTAAATACAGGACAGCCATCTGAATCATATGAGCATAGAACATTAAATGGCCCATTAGGTCAAGCGGGGAACCTTTGATCGCATATAACACAATCATACCGATTGTAAAATACACACCCTGCCTTTTGGTTAATGGCTCACTATCTTTGAACCTTCCACGGTACTTGACTGTTAACATATAGTATCCTGCAAGAATTAATGCAACAAATAAAAAGAAATATGGACTCCAAAGAGCACGGAAACCGAATATTTCCAAAGACATGCTATCACCTCATTGAATATTGCTCAACCTGCCTTGAACGTAACCAATTCTAATCTTATATTGACAAGTACTATTATACCCTCTTCAGCCTGCAATCTCAATAAGCCCGAATTTGGGTAATGATTACAAACACTGCTTTACATAAAAAGAAAATCGGCCTTCAGCCGATTTTCTTTTTAACTTACCACCAAATAACGGTCAAGAAAGCAATGATTGTAATGAATCCGACAAATGCTCCCGAATATAAGAACAAAGACGGTGCTTCATGACCTTTATGACTCATATGCATGAAATAATATAATTGAAAAACTACTTGCACGAGAGCAAGAATCAGAATGAATGGCACTACAAACCATCCAGAGAAACCTTCATAACCTGCTGCAACGAACGCAACAATTGTCAGGAAGATCATTAGTGCAAAAGTGATAACCTGGTGTTTCATCTCATCTGCACTTTTTTTGCGTCTATATTCAATGTCTACTCTTGGGTTACCTGAGTTTGGTTGTTGATTGGCCATCAGTTTATCCCACCATTCCCATTAAATATACTACTGTGAAGATGAATACCCAAACAACGTCGATAAAGTGCCAGTAAAGGCTGGCCACATAAAACTTAGGAGCATTGTATAGGCTCAATCCTCTTTTGCTGTTGCGGATCATCAAAGTAGTGATCCAAAGTAAACCGAATGCCACGTGAGCACCATGGAAACCAACTAATGTGTAGAAGGCAGAACCGAAGGCACTGCTTGTGAAGCTATGATGGAATTCATGCACATAGTGATTGAACTCGTAAATCTCCAAACCGAGGAATCCAAGCCCAAGTAAAACAGTAATTCCAAGCCATAGCTGCATTTTTTTGAAGTCGAAATTCTTCATGTGATACATAGCATATACACTTGTCAGCGAGCTTGTTAGTAACAGCATTGTCATAATGAATGCCAATGGAATTTCAAACAAGTCTTTCGCAAGAGCCATGTCACTGCTAGGTACTTTGTCTTTTAAAGCAAGATAAGTAGCGAAAAGGGAGGCGAATAAAACTGTCTCTCCCCCAAGGAAAAACCAGAAACCTAAGAATTTGTTCTTGGCTTCGAGGGTTTGCTTTTCAGGCGACGCAGGCCATGTTTCGTAAGTCATTTTTTGTTCAGCAGCCATTATGCCTTAACCCCCTTATCATTATTATCTTCCAAATCTTCTTTGTGAATGTGGTATCCATGATCATCCTTGACAGAACGTACAAACATAGAGCCCAGAGTAATAAGCATACCCACGATTAGTACCGGGATACCCCAGCTGTGTTCTGCGCGGTACATTGCACCAAATGCGGCAACAAATAGACCTAAAGAAATCACAAATGGGATGAAAGAGTTATTAGGCATATGGATATCACCAAGCGGCTCTGCAGGTGACATGCCTTTTTTGCCTTCCATTTTTTCAAGCCAATATGCATCCAGACCGCGAACAAGCGGAAGCTGCTTGAAGTTATAGAACGGAGGCGGTGATGGAATAGCCCATTCTAATGTACGGCCATCTCCCCAAGGGTCATTGCCGACTTTTTCATTTTTAACACTTGTAATAACAATATTAACTAACATAATGATTACTGCGGCTGCCATGAAGAACGCACCTACAGTACTTACCATGTTCGACGTTTCGAAACCCTGTCCAGGAAGGAAAGTGAAAATACGTCGAGGCATTCCCCAAAGTCCGAGGAAATGCTGAATAAAGAATGTTAAATGGAATCCAATAAAGAATAATACGAACGTAATTTTTCCAAGGAATTCGTTTAACATTGTACCGAACATTTTTGGCCAGTATAGATGTGCGCCAGCAAATAATGCAAACACAACACCGCCGACGATAACATAGTGGAAGTGAGCAACTACAAAGTAGCTGTCATGATACTGGTAATCCTGTGCCGCAGATGCAAGCATTACACCAGTAACACCACCGGCTACAAATGAAGGAATAAAGGCAATAGCCCAAAGCATCGGAGTTGTGAATGTAATGCTTCCGCCCCACATTGTAAATAGCCAGTTAAAGATCTTAATACCAGTCGGTACTGCAATTGCCATTGTTGCTACAGCAAAAATCGCGTTTGCAATCGGACCCATACCAGTTGTAAACATATGGTGAGCCCAAACCATGAAGCCTAAGAAACCAATAAGAACCGTTGCGAATACCATTGAAGAGTATCCGAAAAGGCGCTTTCTTGAGAAAATCGCAAAAATCTCGGAGAAAATACCGAAAGCCGGCAATACCAAGATGTAAACTTCAGGGTGTCCAAAAATCCAGAAGAAGTGCTCCCAGATAATTGTATTACCGCCCATAGCAGGATCAAAGAAGTTAGATCCAAACATACGGTCGAAAATTAACAGGAAAAGTCCTACTGTTAAAGCTGGAAAAGCAAATAAAATCAATGCTGATGTAACAAATGTAGCCCAAGTGAACATAGGCATACGCATGTAGGTCATACCAGGAGCACGCATGTTAATAATGGTAACAAGGAAGTTGATTCCCCCGATTAACGTACCAGCACCTGATATCTGCAGTCCGAGTGCATAGAAGTCGATTCCATGCCCTTCAGAAGCAATTGAAAGTGAAGCATAAGAAGTCCAGCCGGCATCAGGAGCTCCGCCTAAGAACCATGATAGGTTCAAGAAAACTCCTCCGAAGAAGAACAGCCAGAATCCTAAAGAATTCAAGAATGGAAATGCAACGTCACGCGCACCTATCTGAAGTGGCATAACAGCATTCATAAAAGCAAAAATCAGTGGCATAGCTGCCAAGAAGATCATCGTTGTACCGTGCATAGTTAAAATTTCATTATACAATCCGGCACTTACAAAATCATTATTTGGTACTGCAAGCTGGATACGGATGAACATGGCTTCCAATCCGCCAAGCAAGAAGAAAAATCCGCCAGCTATAAGATAAAGGATTGCGATTTTTTTATGGTCAACTGTTGTTAAGTAGTCCCATAAAACCGCTCCGAAACCTTTTTTTTGTGCTAAGGTACTCACAATTTTACCTCCCTTTTCAAAAAATCCCCTATTGTTCCATAACTTTCAAGCCCATTAAATATTCAGCAAGGGCATCAAGCTCTTCTTCAGACAATTCACCATAAGTACCTGTCATTTTATTGCCAGGCTTGAATGTTTCCGGATCTCTTAACCAATCCTTAAGGTCCTCTTCAGTATGATCAAGGATACCTGCAATACGGTCACGATCACCGAAGTTTGTTAAGTTTGGAGCTAAACGAGCTGCTTCAGGAGCAGTGTTTGCCGGTGTTACAGCATGACAGCCGATACAGCTGTTGTTGAAGACTTCCTGACCAGCTTGAGCCAGATCTGTCTCCGCTTTTTTAGGTTCTTTAACTTCTGCCATAGCAGTTGCCCATTGATCGAATTCTTCACGTGGAACCGCTTTAACTTTGAAATCCATTAATGCGTGGGATGGACCGCAAAGCTCAGCACACTTTCCGTAGAAGAAATTATCTGCTTCTTCAGCCTTTTCACTGTCAAACTTCAGCCAGAATTTATTCACGTTGTCCGTGTTTGTATCCAGCTTACCGCCTACAGCAGGAATCCAGAAGGAGTGCTTTACATCAGAAGCAATAAGATTGAAATAAACTTTTTCATCCGTTGGAACAACTAATTCCTGGCCAGTGATGATTTCCTGGTTTGGATACTCAAATTCCCACCAGTATAAGTTTGCACGCACATTTACAACAAGTGCATCTGTCTTGCCTTCTTCATTCTTCTTTTCCATTGGGCCTACATCAGCAAGCTTAAAGGTAGCTGAAACTGTCGGTACAGCAAGAATAAGAAGCAAAAGAATAGGAATAACAGTCCAAATGATTTCCAGTTTGTGGCTTCCTTCAACTTGTTTTGGAATTCTGTCGTCCTTTCGGCGGAACTTAAATACAACAATAAAGAAGATTACTGTTACGACCGCAATTACTCCTACCATAATTACAGTACTTAACACCATCAAATCAAATTGTGTCTGCGCCACTTCGCCGGCAGGATTCAGCGTTGATAAATACGGTTTGCCGGAGCAAGCGGAAAGAATGAGCGCCATCATTGCAAACAGAGAAAAAAGACGCCACTTTGCAAGCCTTTTCATAGCTTAATCAAACCCCTCTTTCGTAAAGATTTCATTTTTTGAATTGTTTGATCAAAAAATATGGATAAATCCCCTCCCGTTATAAACGAAAGAAGGAATTTCCTAACTAAGTTAAATAAGTGTGATGATTACCATAGCTACAAACATAATGGTCAGATATTGCAGGGAGTATACAAACATTAATGTAGCCCATTTAATATCATCATTAAACTTTCTTGCGTATAACCCGGTTAATAACCAGCCAATATTTAAAGCACCAGCAAGTATTAAGAAAGGCAATCCTAATGATGGCATAAGAAACGGCAGCGGCAATAGTGCTGCAACCCATAAATAAATATGCCTTTTAGTTGTTTTAAATCCTTTTACTACTGGAAGCATCGGAACTCCCGCAGCCCTATATTCCTCTGCCCTTCTCATTGCAAGTGCATAAAAGTGCGGAGGCTGCCAGATGAACACGATAGCAAACAGTACCCAGGCCATGGGATCAAGGTTGCCATCCACTGCTGCCCACCCGATCAGCGGGGGAACTGCCCCTGAAATGCTGCCTACAATCGTATTGGAAACAAACCTGCGCTTCGTCCACATTGTATATAGAACAACATAGCTGAAAACACCTAGTAATCCAATTACAACCGCTGCTGCTGTTGTAAACATTAAAAAGGCCGTACCAAGGCCAATAAGCAGAAAACTCAAAAGTGCCACCTTGCCTGGGTTCACTTTCCCAGTAACAGTTGGCCTCCCTTTTGTCCTTTCCATTAAAGGATCAATGTCGCGGTCAATAAAATTATTTAAGCTGCAGGAGCCTGCAATAATCAGTGAAGAGCCGATTACTGTATAAAGAACTAAATCCAGATTATTGAAAAATCCTTTTCCGGAAAAATGCAGTGCAAGCCAAAGACCGGTGAAAGTTGTAATTAGATTGGAATTCACAATGCCAATTTTGATTAGAGCAAGGAAATCCTTCCAAACTGTAGTCTCAGGCAGATCTTTTTGAAGGCTTCGCTCTGTGTTCTCAATAGCTGCATCACTCAAAGCCCGTGAGTCAGACATATCTTTTCCTCCTTAATCCCTTATCGCGAACATTACACCTACTATAAAGTATAAATGCCCTGAATGCCATATTCACGATAAAAAACGAGGGGTGAACCCTGGATGAATAATAATCATACTAATAGTTTTCTACCATTAATAATGTATTTAAACTGTTTACTATCTAAATGAACCCAAACCATTTCTCTGTATATTAAATCACACTTTAAAACTCTTTTGTGAATTTTTTTAGAATAATTTATGACTAATTTGTGTCAAAGCCTAAATTCACTTAAAGAAAGGGTTTATTTTTGAGATAATAAAGCTGCTTCAGAAAACTACGGAGGATAAAGTATTCTCACTTTTATGTATTTTAGGTTATTTTCCGCGACAGGGGACAACCATTTTATACCCCCTTTATATTTCTAGCAAACTCTATTATAAGTTTCAACCTTTTTTACTATAATTAACTTTATAATTTTTATAACTGTTGTAAAAAGCATTTTATTCCTGTACTATCGAAAAAGTAACTAGACTCTCTTCATATATGGATTTTCAGAGGATCTCTGTTAAGATATATAATGAATAAATACGCAGTAATTCAATTATAGACACTATTGATAAACACAGAATATATAAAGAAGGTGAAAGGCTTTGCAACGATCTTTAAAATGGTTTGCCGTTCTAACATCATTCGGCATGCTTTTAGTCTTGCTGGGCGGTGCCCTGGTTACGAAAACTGAATCAGGAATGGGGTGCGGGAAATCGTGGCCGCTTTGCAATGGCGAACTGGTTCCGACCGATATTACTCCTGAACTGATTATTGAACTGGCCCATAGACTGGTTTCAGGCTCTATCGGGTTTATGGTACTTATATTATCGATTTGGACATGGAGAAAAATAGGTCATATTAGGGAAACAAAGTTTTTATCACTGACTTCTCTGTTTTTCCTTATCCTGCAGGCTTTAATTGGAGCTGCCGCCGTAGTCTGGGGGCAATCTGATTTTGTGCTCGCCCTTCATTTCGGGATATCTTTAATATCATTTGCTGCAGTACTGCTCCTGACTTTGCTTATTTTTGAAGTAGATAAAAAATTCGAGGCAGAGAAGCTTATTATCGATAAAAGAATGAGGAAACATATTATTGGGGTTTCGTTATACAGCTATGCAGTTGTTTACACCGGCGCTCTAGTGCGCCATGTAAATGCCAGCCTTGTATGCCGTGACTGGCCATTATGCATAAATGATTCCTTCGCACTTCCTGCCAATATGTATGAATGGGTACAGATGGGGCACCGGGCCGCTGCTGGATTAATTTTTATATGGATTGCTTATATTACCTATCTAGCCGTTAAACATTACCGGGAACAGAAGGTGATTTACTGGGGCTGGATTATATCATTTATCTTAGTATCGCTCCAGGTTGCTGCAGGTGCATTAGTTGTTTTAACCAGACTTAACTTGTATATAGCTCTTGCCCACGCCTTCTTTATTTCCTGCTTATTTGGAGTATTAAGCTATTTTATCCTCCTGACTTCACGAAGCAGAAAGAATGAGCTTGCTGTTTCAGGAGTTAAGGAAAAAGAGAAAAATGAAGAATCTGGAATTCCTACCGTTACTTCTATCCCTTAATTTAAATAAACAAAAGAGCTTCGGCATTCTTCGCCGAAGCTCTTTTGTTATGAATTCTGCTGTTGATTTCCGCTCCAGACACGCAGCAAACCAGCGGGGAGGAATGCAAGTCTCCCCTGCGAGGATCAAGTGCCGCGGCGAAGTTCACTCAGCAAATTTAATTAAGTTAGAGAAGCAATAGACTTTACGAAAACAGCTATTTATTTAGATAAATCTATCAGTAAATCTCCTGTTTGAATTGCTTCTCCATTAGAGACGAAAATATCCTTTACCGTTCCAGAGAATGGTGCTTGTACAGTGGTTTCCATCTTCATAGCCTCGGTAATCATTAAATGATCCCCTTTTTCGACTTTTTCACCTTTTTCTACAAGTAACTTGATGACAGTTCCCGGCATGCTGGCTGCAATATGGCTTTCATTATGCGGATCAGCTTTTGCCTTGGCTGCTGTTGTATCTTTAATGCTTTCATCTTTTATGCTTACTTCACGCGGCTGTCCATTTAGCTCGAAATAAACAATTCTGGTCCCATCTGCTTGAGGCTGGCCAATCGAAACTAATTTAACAATTAATGTTTTACCTGTTTCAATTTCAATTTCCACTTCCTCACCCAGTCTTAAACCATATAGGAATGTAGGGGTATCAAGAACGGAAATATCACCAAATTGATCACAGGTCTTTATATATTCCATAAATACTTTTGGATACAGCGCATAGGCAATTGCCTCAAAGCTTGTTACCTGTCTGCCCAATTCTTTAAAGAGTTTTTCTTTTATTGCATCGAAGTCGGCATCTTCTAGAAGCTCACCCGGGCGTACAGTGATTGGCTCCCTGTCTTTCAATATGACCTTCTGCAAGTCCGCCGGGAACCCTCCATATGGCTGTCCTAAGTAGCCCTCGAATAATTCTACCACTGAGTCAGGAAAATCCAGAGATTTGCCTTTATTCAAAACATCCTGCTCTGTCAGCTGATTCTGGACCATAAACAATGCCATATCACCGACTACCTTGGATGAAGGTGTAACTTTAACGATATCTCCAAACATATGATTCACTCTGGAGTACATGTCCTTAACTTCATCCCACTTATCCCCCAGGCCTACCGCTTTAGCCTGCTGCTGAAGATTACTGTATTGCCCTCCAGGCATCTCATGCTGGTAGACTTCTGAATGAGGGGCTTTCATGCCGCTTTCGAAGTCCTCGTAATATTTGCGGACATCCTCCCAATAGTAAGATAATTGCTCGAGCGACTGGATATCAATATTTGGCTGCCTGTCATTCCCCTGCAGTGCGTAATATAATGAATTAGCACTTGGCTGAGAGGTCAGGCCAGCCATTGTGCTTAAAGCTGTATCCACAATATCCACTCCAGCTTCAATAGCTTTTGCATATGTGTAAATTCCATTTCCGCTTGTATCATGGGTATGAAGATGAATTGGAATATCTACTGTTTCTTTCAATTCAGAAATAAGAGTGTATGCTGATTGCGGCTTCAGTAAACCAGCCATATCTTTGATGGCCAGAATATGAGCTCCCTGATTTTCCAGCTCTTTTGCCAAATCTTTATAGTATTTAAGGTTGTACTTCGTTCTGGCTGGATCCAGAATATCACCTGTATAGCACATAGCGGCTTCGGCAATTTTTCCTGTCTGGCGGACAGCATCGATTGCGACTTCCATCCCTTTAACCCAGTTAAGGCTATCGAAAATACGGAATACATCGATTCCTGCGTAGGCTGATTTTTCTACGAATTCCCTTATGACATTATCTGGATAGTTCTTATATCCCACCGCATTCGAAGCTCTAAGAAGCATCTGGAATAAAACATTTGGCATCTTTTCCCGCAAAGTCAGCAGCCTATCCCAAGGATCTTCTTTCAGGAATCTATAAGCAACATCAAAAGTTGCACCGCCCCACATCTCAAAAGAGAACATATCCGGAAGCAATTTTGCTGTCGGCTCTGCGATATGCTTCAGATCATTTGTTCTTACCCTTGTCGCGAGCAGCGATTGATGCGCATCACGGAAGGTAGTATCCGTAATCAGGACTTCTTTTTGTTCTTTAATCCATTTAACAAGCCCTTCAGGACCTTGATTATCTAAAATTTGCTTGGTCCCGTCCCGGTAATCTGTGCTGTATTTTAATTTCGGAACTCGCGGCACATCAAATACCGGACGTTTTTTCTTTTCAATTCCCGGAAATCCATTTACTGTTACGTTCCCGATATAATTCAGCATCTTTGTTCCGCGGTCTTTCTTTTTCGAGAAAAGGAATAGTTCAGGAGTTTCATCAATAAATGATGTATCATATTCACCAATTAAGAATTTCTCATGTTTTACCACATTCTCAAGGAAAGGAATATTTGTTTTAATTCCCCGGATACGGAACTCCTGAAGGTTCCTTACCATTTTTGAAGCTGCCTGCTGAAAAGTCATTGCGTGTGTTGATAGTTTAACTAGCAGTGAATCATAATATGGTGTGATCACTGCTCCCTGGAAACCATTTCCTGCATCAAGTCTCACGCCGAAACCGCCGCCTGATCTGTATGCCATTAATCTGCCTGTATCAGGCATGAAGTTATTTAACGGATCCTCTGTTGTAACACGTGATTGAATGGCATAGCCATGTATATGAATATTTTCCTGTTTAGGAACACCAACTTCTTTGCTGTGCAGCGAGTAGCCTTCAGCCACAAGGATTTGCGTCTGTACGATATCAACACCTGTTACCATTTCGGTGATCGTATGCTCAACTTGCACACGCGGATTTACTTCTATGAAATAAAACTGATCACCTGAAACAAGGAATTCGACCGTTCCTGCATTTAAATAATCTACGTTCTTCATCAGGTTTACAGCAGCTTGGCATATATCGTCTCTCAGATTCTCAGCAAGGGACACGCAAGGTGCAACTTCAACAACCTTCTGATGGCGCCTTTGGACTGAACAATCTCTTTCATATAGATGAACAATATTTCCTTCTTGGTCACCGATGATTTGAACTTCAATATGTTTTGGTCTTTCTATGAATCTTTCAACATAAACCTCATCATTGCCAAAAGCTGCTTTTGCCTCTGATTTTGCACGCTCATATGATTCCTTTACTTCCTCAAGGCTCCTTACGATACGCATTCCTCTTCCTCCGCCGCCCAATGAAGCCTTAATGATAATCGGGAAGCCGTAATTTTTTCCGAAGCTAATTACATCATCCAGGCTCTCTACCGGACCATCACTGCCTGGAATAACCGGAATTTCAGCAAGCTGGGCTTGAGTTCTTGCTTTTACTTTATCTCCAAACATATCCAGGTGCTTCGAAGTAGGGCCTATAAATATGATCCCTTCTTCCTCACACCGTTTTGCAAATTCAATATTTTCAGACAGAAACCCGTAGCCCGGGTGAATTGCATCAACATCACTGCTTTTAGCTATATCAATGATTCCTTCAATATCAAGATAGGCTTCAATCGGTTTTTTGCCTTCCCCTACCAGATAAGCTTCATCCGCTTTATAGCGGTGGTAGGATCCGGAATCTTCTTTGGAATAGACAGCTACCGTGCGAATATCCAGCTCTGTGCACGCACGGAATACACGAATGGCGATTTCTCCTCTGTTGGCTACTAAAACCTTGTTAATTTTTCTGCTCAAATAAAACACCCCGTCTTTATGTATTTTTTGGCAATATTCTGCCAAATCTAAGTTGAGGCCGGGCGGGTTTTCCGCTGTCCGGCCATTATAACTTTGATTGGCTGCCTCCTGATGGAAGCACTTATGTAATCAGCAAATGCTGATTGATATATAAATAAAGCACTGTTAGGTTAACTGTGTGCTTATTTATGGATTGAAAAAGATTTTTCGGAGGCCATTTCTATGGATTCCGGATTTGTTTCTTCATGTTTATTTTTATATTTTTTTTCATAATTTACGAACATAGATACATTTACAAGAATCCCCATTGCAATCGAAAGCTGAAGCAGAGATGATCCTCCATAGCTTATAAAAGGAAGTGTAACCCCGGTAAGCGGCATAACGCCCGAAATCCCTGCAAGATTAATGAACGCCTGAATTCCTATCATGGCGGAAATGCCGATAGCAAGTAAGCTGCCAAAAGCATCTTTACACTTTAAACTGATAAAGATCCCCCTCAGGACAATGTACCCAAGAAGCAGAATGACAAAACCTACTCCAAATGCTCCAAGCTCCTCTGCAATTACGGCCATAATGAAGTCAGTATGAGCTTCAGGAAGATACCCAAGTTTTTGTATACTCTCACCTAGGCCGAGCCCTTTTAATCCGCCTGCTCCAAGGGCAATGTAGGAATTCGAAAGCTGATAGCCGAATTCCGAACCAAAGGGATCTCTAAATGCTTCTACCCTCCCCAATCGATAAGGTGCAAAAATCTTATCTTTTAACAGGAGGATAAAAGGAGCAGCCAGCAGCACTCCGAAAAGCCCCAGTTTAAATATGTTCTTGAAATTCATGCCTGATGTAAAGATCACTGCTCCAGCCACAAGCAAAATGATTATGGCCGAACCAAAATCAGGCTGGACGGCAACCAGTATTACGGCAAGAATCAGATAAGCAAGCGGGGGAAGAACCCCTTTGTTAAATTCATTAATATATGGCTGCTTTTTTGCGTAGACAGCACCCAGGTATATAATGACTGATAGCTTAACAAACTCTGCAGGCTGCAGGCTTCTTTTGCCGATTTCAAACCAGCTCATAGCCCCGCCCGCCACTTTTCCAAATATAAATAACGCAATCAGGCCTAATAAAGAAAAGAACACCATTGGAACAAGAAATTTGTTGCTTTGCATAGCTTTGTATGGAAATAGAGCCACAAAAACGAAAACAATGCCTGAGATAATTAAATTCAGTTTTTGCTTATTATAAAAAAAGTCGCTATCCTGGCCATAAATCTGCACAGCTGTTACCATACTTGCACTGAACACCATAATGAGACCAAAAACAGATAACAGGGCTACAGCTATTATCAAGGTATAATCATATGATTTTAATATTTTTTTTAACATTCAGCCCTCTTCCCTTATCTTCTAAGTTTATTACTTATTCTACTATAATATTAAATATCCTGCTTTGAAGAAAAGAAAAGTTAATTTAAATGTAACACAGCTAAGGAAATAATTCTACAATTACGTTATACCAATTTTTAATTGTGTTATACAATATTATTTTTTCTTCCCTTTTCGATATACTAATTTTATTCAAAGGCTTTATTTGCATTTATTATTGATTTTCGCCAAGCAAAATTATCTGTAAATTTCTCAGGACATATAATATGCTTCCTTGGGCATACACTGCACGCGGAAAAATCATACTTCTTTTATGGAATAACGCACCTTTTGCCGCAATTAACTCATTAAGAATATACAAAAACAATTAACCTTGCCAGTATATCCTTTTTTAACCTGCTACGGTTATAAAAAAACTCAAACAATCTTTGAAAAGATGTTTGAGTTTTTTAAAATTATTTTTTTACTGAAGCTTCGTGGAGCATAGACAGCTCCCTTTCCAATTCATCCAAAATAGCTTTGCCTTCGGTCTCTTCGATTAATCCGAGACGGACAGCAAAATCAATTTCTCTGGATAAGCCAAACATCTGGGTATCAAGAACTTCCTCATATAGAGGGCATTGAGGCATGGTTAGATTATCCATTTGCACCTTTATTAACTTTAATATTTTAGCAGCATCTGCCTTTAATAGGGCATTTGCTTTTTCTTTGTGATCAATAATCATGTCAGAAGCCAACTTTCAATCCCTCCATTTCCGAGCGATTATCCTATCTATAAATTTTATACTTAAGCATGGAAAAAAGCAAGGATAATAAGGGATTTGATAGAGAAATGATATCGGCAGCAGGACAAAACGCCGCTAATATAGTGTGTCATCAATCATTTGATCCGTTCAGTTCAAATAACTTTATCCATCTCCATTCCTGGATGACTGTATGACAAGCGGCATAATCATCTGTATAATTAAGTTATACAGATATTTAGCATGAATAGAGCTGCCAGGAGGTTCAATATGGAAAATATAATTGCTTTTAAAGGAAATGTAAAATATAAAATCACCTTGGATCCGGGAGTCTGGATATTCGACGATCGGAGGGTGGATTTAACAACATATTTTATCCAAGAAAATCTCAGAAAAAATGAACTTGAGGAATATACAAAAGCAGTCTCAAAGCATTGGGATAGAGAAATCATGGAAGGTGCAGTTTTTCCTCCTACACTTAAAACAGAAAAGAAATACGAAAAAGAAAAGGTTCTGACAGGCACATTCGGTATACCCTTTAAACCATTCCTAATGAACGCGGAGCCGGAAGAGAAAGCAGAATTTGTTGTAATTGAAAGTGAATATGGTGAAACCCGGTTGTCTCTTTCTGAAGCCGAGGAATTAATATTGGGGTTCTCAAAGGATGGGAAACCATTAAAAGAGGATGGGCCAGTTCATGCCTATTTCGGGGACGGCAGCAACCAAAATTCACCTATAAAAAGAGTGAAAGGATTTAGAGTGGAATGACCGGAGAGGGCGATATGAATCGCCCTTTTTTCGCAGTCTCCTCCCCGGCATGAAATCCTCAGAACTCATAAACTCTGCCATGCAGGCTATAATAGGTCTGCAGCAAGCTGGGCAAGGCCTGATCTCTCACCTTTAACCAGCTTGACATGACCTGAGATAACCTGATCTTTAAATCTTTCCACGACATAGGTGAGACCGTTGTTATAAGCATCCAGGTAGGGATGGTCAATTTGCTCAGGGTCCCCCATCAGGACAATTTTGCTTCCTTCCCCCACTCTGGTTAAAATGGTTTTCACTTCATGCTTCGTCAGGTTTTGAGCTTCGTCAATAATAATGAATTGATCAGGTATGCTTCTGCCCCTGATATATGTCAGAGCCTCAACCTCAATTGAGCCCATACCTGCCAATATGGCATCCAATTCGCCGGGCTTTTTGACATTAAACAGATATTCCAGATTATCAAAAATCGGCTGCATCCACGGCCGTAACTTTTCCTCTTTTTCACCCGGAAGGAATCCCAAATCCTTGCCTACCGGCACAATGGGGCGGGCGACCAGCAATTTTTTGTACTTCCCATAATCTTCAGTCTGCATTAAGCCGGATGCCAGCGCCAAAAGGGTTTTTCCAGTCCCAGCCTTGCCGATAAGCGTTACAAGCGGCAGATCAGTTCTCAGCAATAGCTCAAGAGCCATTGTCTGCTGCACATTTCGGGGCTTAATTCCCCAAATATGGTCATGGTCAAAAATGAGTTTTTTCACTTTCCTTCCACTTTTATCCACAATGCCAAGTGCAGACGATGAGGAGCCAAGTGCATCTTTCATAACCAGAAACTGATTCGGGTAGAAAGGGTGATTTGCTATTTCAGATAGCAGCAGCTCACCTTTTTCATAAAAACGGTTCATAATATCGAGACCTATATATACTTCCAGAAACCCTGGATATAAATGATCATTTTCCACTACACGGTCACTTAAGAAGTCCTCTGAAATTAACCCTATAGCATCCGCTTTAACTCTGACAAGGGCATCTTTGCTTACAAGAATTACCGTTCGTCCATTTTCTTTTGTCTCTTCTTCCAGGGACAAGTTTTTGGCAACTGCCAAGATCCGATTATCATTCGTTTTTTCAACAAAAATCTCCTGAAGTTCATGAAATGATCTGTGATTTAATTCAATTCGCAGGCTTCCGCCATTTTCAAGAGGTATTTTCTCATGGAGCTTACCCGTCTCCCTCATGCTGTCAATCAGCCGGGATACTTGCCTTGCGTTCCTCCCAATTTCATCCATATACCTTTTCTTAGAATCAACCTCTTCCAGAACTACTGCCGGAATGACTACTTCATTATCTTCAAATGAAAATATGGAATTAGGATCCTGCAACAAGACATTGGTATCTAATACGTAAATTTTACTCAATATGATGCCTCCTGCTCCTCTTGTGTCATTATAAAGCTAATTACAAAAGCGAGGTCCCCTGCCTGCAGATATGCAGTTAATGAAAGGATTACCTTCAATCCTGATGGATTCTTATCCTGTTGTTTTATATTATTCAGCCTTTAAAAGATGTTGATTAATTAGGAAGAAATGCTTCTCATACAATGTGGACAAATCTATCTTGGTAAAAATATATGTAATGCCGAATAAAGATAGAAGAAATTTTGCACAATAACATTTAAGAATCCTCAATATTCCTGAACCTGAAAAAATTCAAGCTTTCATTTTCAGGGAATTTTGATGTCCCGGAGGTGTCGTATATGAAAAAAGTGCTGTTGATATGCATGACAGGATTACTTTTAACAGGGTGCAACATGAACAATAATCAGGCCCAGAACGATCAGGAACAGAAAACTACAAACACCGTAAATGTAAAAAATAGCACCATACAGGAAGTTGACAGAGAAACTGGGCAGCAAGTTTCCAGGCATCTCGTCGATTTGGCTTCCCGAGTTCCTAATGTCAATGATGCCACAGCAGTTGTTCTTGGACGCTTTGCTGTAGTCGGAGTAGATGTAAATAAAAACCTGGATCGTTCTGATGTCGGATCTATCAAATATTCAGTTGCCGAAACCCTTAAAAATGATCCTCATGGTGCAAGAGCAATTGTAGTGGCAGATCCTGATATTAACGCAAGACTGCGGGAAATATCTGATGACATTGAAAACGGCGAGCCCCTGCAGGGAATCATGAATGAACTGGCAGATATCGCCGGCCGTCTAATGCCAGAAGTCCCTGCCGATCTGGTTGATCCTAAAAAGGAAAATGAGAAAAACGCAACCGAAACTCCGAAGAAAAAACTCGATAATGATCAGGAGAAACAGCTTGAACAAAAACAGGAAAAACAATCGAATTTCTATAAGTAAATGTGTCTGAACCGATGCATTTATCATTAACGGATAGTCAAAAGCCGCTATTCGAACAGCAAAAGCTTAGTTCCCTTGGGAACTAAGCTTTTTTCATCGCTTCCATTACCTGTTTGTCCAAACGGGCTGCTGCGTCTTTATCATATGTTTTGTCATATTGAGGTTCTACTACGATTTTAGAGCCGTAAAACATGACATCACGGACTTCCTTTACAGTGATTTCCATAAGCGCCAGCTTCAGAGGCACTCCCTCCATTTTTTCAGCCTTAACCGAAGCTTCACCAGCTATGGAGTATGTAGATTCATTCGCGATAATATTCAGAACAACTTTGTTATTGCTGTTTATGTTTTGAACAATTCTCGAACGGTTATCAACTGCAAAATATAATGTTTCCTCATCTTTTGCCAGTACCCATGAAATCGCATTGACATTAGGTCCGCCAGTTTCAAAATCAACAGTGGCAAGCGTGACGAAGCGTTCCTTTTGCAGTTCGTCATACAATGGTTTAACTAATTTCGGTTCTACCTGATTTGCCATTCTTTTCCCTCCTTTATTTACTTCATCATAGTATGATGAAGCTTTTCTTTCAACCTATAACTTCTCATCCTTATAACCTTTACACTTTCTTTATAATATAAACCAACACATGATAACCGATACAGTCTGATCTAAAAATTAAATTGCTGCAAAGCATTCGAATCGAGCCTTAACTTATACTATAATGGTATTAACAACAGTTAAAACAATATGAGGTGTCCAATGCGAGTAAAATGTGTATTATGCGATAAAATTGAATCCATTGAAAACGAGTCCCTACAGGCTAAACGTCTCCGCAACCGCCCAATTCACACATATATGTGCAGACCATGCGAAACAAGAATTACAGAAAGAACACAAAAAAGAGCTGATACTGGAAACTTCAAGCTATATCGGAGCAAAGTCCAGGAGGAAGAATGGTAAACTGGACACATTCAAAAAAAAGCCGCCCCAAACAATTAGTCTGGGCGGCTTTCTTTAATCCTCCGGATAATTCACATATTTTTCTGGTTCACTTTGAATCTGATTAAGCATTACTTCTATTAATTCTCGGGGAAAACGGCTCTTATTCCGTTCTTCCCCCTTGGTATAATGTACATAGTACATCACGTCATCTTTTTCAAACTCCAGATCAGAAATATTATACTCTTCCGTAAGAATTTCCAGAAACATTTTCTCAGTGTCTGCTGCCGCTGTATCGTCCGGTCGATCATCACAGACAATTTTTATCGTCAGCCAGTTATACAGTGAATCCTGCAAAGATTTCATCTTAGCCTCTCCCTGTTATTCCGCCTTTGCCTGTTCCTTCTTTTCCTGGTTAAGACGGATCTTGTAAATAATCAGGATTAATGCAGCCACAACAAGACCTTCTGCCACAGGAAGGAAAACTCCAAGAAATGTCAGCACCGTACAGCCTAAAATCAAGAAAGTGTATATCAAAGCTGATTTTAAAATAGGGAGTTTCTTGGCAAATCCCAGTTTGAATACCAAGATTGAAAGCAAAACAATTGTTATATAAAGAAGCCACATTCCGGTTGCGGGATTCTCATCGACCTTGAACAAAGCTGCAAAGAAAGACAGGCGCTGTGATACATCCATATCCTTTTCTCCTCCCCCTTCTTAGTCTTAGTTAGTTTCAGCGTATTTCTTCTTCTTGGCCATTCTTTCACGTTCATTCTTATCAAGAATTTTCTTGCGCAATCTGATTGACTCAGGTGTTACTTCAAGCAGCTCATCATCATTTAAGTATTCAAGTGCTTCTTCCAGAGTCAGGATGCGGGGCTTTTTAATTACATTCGTTTGATCCTTGTTAGCGGAACGGATGTTTGTTGCATGCTTTACTTTAGTGATATTGACAGTAAGGTCATTTTCACGTGTATGCTCTCCAACAATCATTCCTTCATAAATCTCTGTACCTGGTTCTACGAAAATGGTACCTCTATCCTCTACCTGCATAATACCATAAGTGGATGACTTTCCGCTTTCCATGGACACAAGCACACCTTTGCTTCTGCCTCCAATTTGACCTTTAATTTCAGGCTGGTAGCTATCAAATGTGTGATTGATAATACCATATCCCCGAGTAAGTGTCATAAATTCCGTGGAGTAGCCGATTAGTCCGCGTGCTGGGACATTGAAAGTTAAACGCACTTGGCCATTTCCGTTATTAACCATGTCAAGCATTTCACCTTTACGTGTACCCATTGATTCAATGATTGCGCCGGTATTATCTTCTGGCACATCGATTTGAACACGTTCTACAGGTTCACAGCGAACACCATCAATTTCTCTAATAATTACTTCAGGCTTGGAAACCTGCAATTCAAAACCTTCACGGCGCATATTTTCGATCAGGATTGATAGATGAAGTTCTCCACGTCCTGATACAACCCAAGCGTCTGGTGAATCTGTATTTTCGACACGAAGGCTGACATCTGTCTCAAGCTGGGCACGTAATCTCTCTTCAACTTTTCTGGCTGTAATATACTTGCCTTCCCTGCCTGCAAAAGGGCTGTTATTAACAACGAACGTCATCTGCAATGTTGGCTCATCTATTCTAAGAACAGGAAGTGCTTCCTGATGCTCGACTGGGCAGATTGTTTCCCCGACGTTGATGTCTTCCATTCCGGAAACAGCGATTAAATCTCCAGGATATGCTTCTTGAATCTCTTCGCGCTTTAAGCCGAAGAATCCAAAGATTTTAGTAACGCGGAATTGTTTGACCGAACCATCAAGCTTCATTAGGGCAACTTGCTGGCCAACCTTAATGGTTCCCCTGAATACACGGCCAATCCCAATTCTCCCTACATAATCATTATAATCTAAAAGGGCAACCTGGAATTGAAGCGGCTCTTCCCGATTATCCTTAGGTGCCGGTATATGGTCAATAATTGCTTCATAAACCGAATGCATATCATCATCCTGTTTATCAGGAGTTGTGCTTGCAGTACCGGCAATAGCCGACGCGTATATTACTGGGAATTCAAGCTGATCTTCATCTGCACCCAGTTCAATAAACAAATCGATTACTTCGTCGACAACTTCAGTTAGACGGGCAGATGGTTTGTCTATTTTATTTACAACAACGATTGGCGTCAGCTTTTGTTCCAAAGCCTTTTTAAGAACAAAACGCGTTTGAGGCATACATCCTTCATATGCATCAACTACTAATAAAACACCATCAACCATTTTCATGATACGTTCTACTTCACCGCCAAAGTCCGCGTGCCCTGGCGTATCTAGAATGTTAATACGTGTATCTTTATATTTAACTGCAGTGTTTTTAGCTAAAATCGTAATACCGCGTTCTCTTTCCAGATCGTTTGAATCCATCGCACGCTCTTCCACGTGCTCATTTGAACGGAAAGTCCCGGACTGTTTTAAAAGCTCGTCAACCAATGTTGTTTTACCATGGTCAACGTGGGCTATAATTGCAATATTTCGAATATCTTCTCTTAATTTCAAAAGATTTCCTCCTATTTATAAAAACTGAATCAAATCCATTTTTCAACATTTTTTCACAACTGATACATTATATCACAATTACTGTAGAAACCTAAAAAAATTTTGTGTAAAATAATGCAGAGAAGGATTATTTCTGATAAATTCTACTGCTGGGCAGTATATTCTCTACATATTTTTCACCATTATTCAACTAAATTAATCCTCATGGGAGTGAAATTATGAAGAAGATCAAGTGGCCTTTATTAGCCTTTGCACTGGGAGCAGCTATATGTATGATGGGCATTGGCGTTGCGATAGGTGAAAGAAGCATTATTGGGATCATCATCGCCATTATTGCTTTGATTCTTGTCATGGGATTTGGTTTTAAGACTAAAAAGAAGATGAGAGAAGATGGTTTGTTATAAAGAAAAGCTGCAGCGGATGGCTGCAGCTTTCTTTATATTAATGGCAGGACCATTATTAAAAACATCTGGCCATTGTCGGAAGTCTCGATTTTAAACTGCTCAAACCCGGCATCAGCCAAAAAATTGATCCAACTGTTCCGATAGTCAGGGACACCTGCAAAGAAAGACTTTTCACCCTTTTTCTTCAGCTCAGCTGCCAGCAGTTTGATAACCTCTGTTCCAATTCCTTTTCTTCTCATTTCTTTTTTAACAAGGATGGTACCAAGCCATGGCTTCCGGTTGGAAGGAGATAAATCCAGATGGTAAGTGACAGCTATTCGTTCTCCTTTTACACGCCATATCCTCCATTCCCCATTTAACTCCCGATACCTGGCCATATAATTGCTGAGGTTATTTTCGAACTTTTCTTCCTTTTCCCAATCTGCACTATCCCTAATGACTTCTAAAAAGAACAGGAAATCTTCATCAGTGATCTTGCCGCTTGATATGTTACCAATTTCCATTTTTTAAGTATTCTTTCATTATTTCCTGATGCAGACCTGGCTTAGAGACAAATACAGAATTGTTTTCAAGATAGTTCAGCTCTTCACCTTTAACAGTTGTCGCAATTCCTCCTAATTCTTCAATCATAATCACACCCGCAGCGAAATCCCATGGAGCCAGGCGCATGGTTATGTATGCATCAACTCTCCCAGATGCTATATATGCCATTTCCATTGCGGCTGAACCGTAGGACCGGGTTCCTCTTGCATTTTTTACAAGGGGTGCAAGCAGTGCTGGATCAATCCTTTTATTTTCAGTAACCCACGTGGCATTCAATCCAATGATAGCTTTTGACACATCCGTTTCCTTTAAGGGAGGAAGTTCCAAATCGTTCATGAAAACACCATTCCCTTTCATGCAATGATATAACTCATCATGAACAACATCATATATTAATCCGATTTTGCCCTTCCCATTTTCGTAAATACCGACGGATATGGCGAAATTTCTCTGCTGGTGAACAAAATTCATCGTTCCGTCTATCGGATCAATTATCCAGACGATGCCATCAAGGTCGCTTAACTTATTCCCAAACCCTTCTTCACCAAGGATCCTGTGATCAGGGTATTGTTCATTAATTTTCTTTATAAAGAATTGTTCTGTTTCCTGATCTATATCAGTGACTAAATCATTCGCATTTGACTTGGTGGTTATGGTAAGAGTTTTGCTGAAAGAATTTTTAATATTCTCGCCCGCCTCTTTAATTAAGGCTTTGGCATATGTATGAATCTCACTCCAATTTGTCATGGATCAGCCCTCCGCATAGTGATAACATTAAAATACAATTAGATTAAATGAATTAGAAAGGTTCTTCAAGTTATATACTCTCCCATGATAGGGATTATCATTTCCGGGAGAATAATTATTTACTGAAGAAATGCCGCCATTTGTTCATTGAAAATAATAAACGAACTCCTAATAGCTTCATGGAGTTCGTTTCTAATTTTTCCTTTTTATTTGCATTTTTTCTGGCTTTTCTCCTTTATAGGCAATTCATCTTAAAGTGCTTTTAATCTAAGAAGTTCCTGCCTGATTTTTTCCAGCTTTAGTTTAGATTGTTTTTGAAGATCTTCATCCTTTTCTGACATGGCATCAAACAAAGTAGCAAGCTCATAGTCCATTTCAAGCCTTAAAACAGCTGTTCTTTCCCTATCACCATTTTTCTTTTTCACTGTATTCATTAGTTGTTTCATTAGACAGTACACCCCTTCCAAAAGTGTTTAGTTTTCTGACTATTTTTACTTTTATCATATGAAGGACAATTCTCGGTTGCAACTAATTTGTGCGATAACCCAATACTTTATTTCACCCATTCTATAGAGCATTAAGTTTTTGGATTATTTCCGGTTATGCTACAATATTTGACAAAGTATACAGGAGGTCAGCTTATGTCTTTTTCCGGTTTTAAAAACGAAGATTTCGATGTCTTTACAATAGATGGATTGGATGAAAGAATGGACAGATTAAAATCTGTTATTAGGCCTAAATTAGAAGAATTGGGCCGCCATTTTGCACCTTTACTTTCAAACCTGTCAGGGGATGAAATGTTTCCTCATGTTGCCAAACATGCGAGAAGAACAAAAAATCCGCCAAATGATACTTGGGTCGCATTTGCAAGCAATGCGAGAGGGTATAAAATGCTTCCCCATTTCCAGATAGGATTATGGGAAACACATGTATTTATCTGGTTTGCCATCATCTATGAAGCACCTAATAAAATGGCTGCAGGCAAGTCTTTTGAGAACAGCCTGGACAAGATATATAAAGAAATACCCAATGATTATGTCTGGTCCGGCGATCACACAAAACCTGCTGCTGCTCTGCATGAGCAATTGGACAAGGAAGAATTAAAATCCATGTTTCAGCGTCTGCAGAATGTTAAAAAGGCGGAAATTCTTTGCGGCTATCATCTTTCCCGAGAAGATGCCATTCGCATGTCACCTGATCAGTTTATCGAAAAAGCTGATTCTGTATTTAGAAATTTATTACCCCTATACAAATTGGCATAAACATAATTTGCTGAACGTGAATTTGTCAGTAAAAAACAAAACCTTCAGCATCCTGAAGGTTTTGTTTTTTTAAAAACTATTTCTGCATTTTTAATTTGTCCCCGGCTGAGCGTTCTTTAGCTAATTTTACTGTTCTGTAGGAGGAATAACCGCTTTGTTCTTCAAAGTCATCGCAGATGTTTTTCTCCTGGGCTTTCCCAGGAACAATTTCCTTGAAACGTCTATATGCATTCATGAATTGTTCCCGCTCTATTCCTTTTTCGTATGCCATTTCAATGCTTTCAAAATATTTAATAACATCCACTATTTCATCTGTTGACCAGTCCTGGTCAATTGGGTACTGATATTCCATTATCAATTCACCTCATTTATGATCTTCCTGATGCATTTCTACACTATTGAGTCCATTTCTCCCTGATCGATTCACTTTCTATAATAATCCGCTTGAATAGTTCTTCCACAGAGGGAATATCCTTAATTAATCCCATAACTTGTCCAGCCCATGCAAATCCTTTATCATCTTTCCCTTCATATATATATTTCTTATTAGCATTCCCGCTGATGTAATCTTTTAACTCCTCATAGCCGCCGTTTTGTTTTTCAATTTCGAGTATCTTTTCTGACCATGAGTTGGCAATCACCCTTGCAGGTGCACCTATTGTTCTTTTTATTACAACTGTGTCATTCTCTGTTCCTTCGACTAAACGGTTTTTATATAATTCAGAAGCATGGACGCATTCCTTTGTTGCGACAAATCTGGTGCCCATCTCAATACCTTCTGCTCCAAGACTTAATGCTGCCATAAGCCCCCTGCCGTCTCCGATTCCTCCTGAGGCAATTACAGGGATGGAAACAGCATCAGCCACCTGAGGAACGAGTACGAAGGTTCCAATATCTCCCCTGCCCAAATGCCCGCCGCCTTCCTGCCCTACAACCATCACTGCGTCCGCACCAAGCTCCTCTGCCTTTACTGCCTGCCTTTTTGCTGCCACAAGGACAAGCTTCTTCACATTTACACCCTTTAATTGATCAAAAATAGGTGCAGGATTTCCACCTGTCATAGAAATGACGGGAACTTCTTCTTCAATGGCTATATCCAGATAATCGGAGAATGGCCTTCCATGCTGCCCAATAGCAAAATTAACCCCAAATGGTTTATCTGTCAATTTCTTAACCTTTTGAATTTCTTCTCTTAATTTTTCAGGGCTGCTGAGAGACATGGCGGTAACCTGACCTAACCCCCCTGCATTTGAAACAGCTGCAGCCAAATCGGAATAGGCAAGATGGGCAAGGCCGCCCTGTATAATTGGATATTTAATTTTCAGTAAGTCTGTCACACTTGTATTCCAGTTCATTTAAGTACCCTCCATTTCTTCCTAACTTTTATTTCGATTTATATGGTTTAAATTCCTGTAAACTTCTAAAACTAAACGGAAACTGAAATGTAGAAGCTATTGCCGGGAGACAGCAGGCTTTAACAGAACGAATCAGCATAGAACTTTCTATGCAAAGGTATTGAATAATGCTATAATGCAAATGTTTTATATCAGCTTGAGCTTTTTGAAATATTACTACTAAAGAGGTGTGGGAATAAGTTGTCTCAATACAAAACACCGTTATTCAGCGGTTTGCTTGCACACGCAAAAAAGGACCCGGTACAGTTTCATATACCCGGCCATAAAAAAGGAGCCGGGATTGATCCGGATTTCAGGGAATATATTGGTGATAATGCACTCGCCATCGACCTGATTAATATTGGTCCGCTTGATGACCTCCATCAGCCAAAAGGCATTATTAAAGAAGCCCAGGATCTTGCTGCAGAGGCATTTGGGGCAGACAAAACATTCTTCTCAGTACAAGGAACAAGCGGAGCTATTATGACTATGGTTATGTCTGTCTGCGGTCCCGGGGATAAAATTATTGTCCCGAGAAATGTTCATAAATCAGTCATGTCTGCCATTGTTTTTTCAGGAGCAACCCCTATCTTTATACATCCTGAAATAGATGAAAACCTTGGTATATCTCATGGGATTACAACTGAATCAGTATCGAAAGCTCTGGAACTGCATCCGGACGCAAAAGGGGTATTGGTGATTAATCCTACTTATTTCGGTGTTTCAGCAGATTTGAAAAAAATCGTCGAAATAGCACATTCATATAATGTTCCTGTACTGGTGGATGAAGCCCATGGTGTTCATATTCATTTTCATGATGAGCTCCCCTTATCCGCCATGCAGGCTGGTGCTGACTTAGCGGCAACATCTGTCCATAAGCTGGGGGGATCCATGACGCAAAGTTCAATTTTAAATATGAAAGGAAATCTTGTTTCGGCCAAAAGGGTTCAATCCATTTTAAGTATGCTGACAACAACTTCAACTTCCTATTTATTGCTTGCTTCCCTGGATGTTGCCAGAAAACGTCTGGCTACAGAGGGAAAGGAACTTATTCAAAAGACAATTGATTTGGCAAAATCCATTCGCCGCCGCATCAATGAAATTGACAGACTCTATTGTGTCGGTGAAGAAATCCTGGAAACCAAAGCTGCACATGACTATGATCCAACCAAATTGATTATTTCAGTCAAAGAGCTTGGCTTGAATGGTTTTGATGTGGAGAATTGGCTTCGGGAACATCATAATATTGAAGTAGAAATGTCTGATTTATATAATATCCTTTGTATTGTGACCCCTGGCGACACTGAAAGGGAAGCAGATATTTTAGTTTCAGCACTTGCCGAACTGGCAAATGAACGCAGTGGGAATACTGAAAAGCTAGAAACTCAGGTTCTTCTACCTGATATTCCCGTTTTATCACTTACACCTCGTGACGCATTTTATGCTGATACTGAACTTGTCCCATTCGACGAGTCTGAAGGCAGAATAATTGCAGAATTTATTATGGTTTATCCGCCTGGTATACCCATTTTTATTCCGGGAGAAATCATTACAAGGGAAAACCTGCGTTATATAAGAACAAATATGGAAGCTGGACTGCCTGTTCAAGGGCCGGAGGATTATGATTTCAAATACCTTCGCGTTATTGAAGAGCACAAAGCCATAAGATAATGCAAAAGAGCCTTCCATTTAGGAAAGGCTCTTTTTATGTTCAACCACTATTTTTTTGTCTTTTCTGATTTTTCTCCATCACAGCAATTGCATTTTTTTGAATATAACACAGTTACTTTTTCATCCTCAAAGTGATCAATAGTTGAATTGCAAGCCTGGCATACGATTGTACCCATCTTTTCATTCTCCTTTTCAATGAGTTTTTTTGAAAGCGCTTTATCTTTAAATCTATAATAATATAACATTATTAATTTATCAAGCCCAATTGTATAACATATTTATTGTTTTTTCTTGGTAAGTACGGTTACACAAAAGGAAATCCATTATTATTAGTATGTCATAATATAAAAAACAGACCAATTTTGGCCTGTTTTTTATCATGTTCTCTTTTCGTTTAATATTGTTTATTGCCTATCAATGCAGCCTGTTGATTCTCTCCACGCTGCTCAGCTATCAAATAGGCTGGAGATGAACCTTCTCAGTACTATGTGTGGACTCATCCACCCTCTACCACTTCTCCCGATGACTTTCACAGTACGAAGAAAATGTGAATGCATTTCCAATGATCTCACAACTTACGCTGCAATCAACATTGGAACCAACAATAATCCCCTAACCTAGCTAAAACAGTCCATAAAATTAATCGTATTGTTCTTCAAAACGGGCACCGGGGATTGCTTCGAGGAAAAATTCTCTTAAATCCGCAGCCTGTTCATATAAATCGAGCTTAAATGCCTTTTGCAAATATTCGATGTCATCGAGATCTTTAGGGTCGAGGAGAGTTGAGCGGCCTGTCTGCATACAAATAACCAGAGGCTTGGAAAAGAAGAGGTTTGTATATACAATCCCGAAATCATAACGTGTTGATTCTGTCGTAAAGCCAACAAAACGTACATTCACGTTTTCATGCTCATCATAGAGCTTCTCAAAAAATTCCATAAGATTCCTCCTTATTTATAATAATATTTAGAATATTATTATAATTCATTTTAGGCTCTTTGACAAGTAATATAAAGTAACCATACTATTTTAAGTTGTCACAAGATTTTATCTAATGCTAGAATAAAAGAGGATGTTCATTACCATAATTATGGGGATAATGGGGGGAAAGAAATTGGCGGCTAATTCTTTTATCAAACTGGTTCCTTCATCAGCTAAGGAAAATATTTCAACAGAAGAACTTAAAGAACTTTTTTTATATTATAAGGATATTACGGGAAAAACAGGCAGCCAGATTAAATGGGAATATGATGCTGCTGCTTTTCCTTATGATATTAAAGAGAAGCCTGAAGCAAAAGGGACCTGGTTTTACCTATATTCTCAACATGACCGATATAACGCCATATTGCTTGGCATTGATAAAGAAAAAGTGAAGGATGAAGATGGTTCTGAGCGTGAGCAGTCTTACATACAAGTTACATTGCCGGAAGGTGCAACATTCGGAGATAAAGGCAAGGCAAATGAATTTTGCAAATTTCTCGCTAAAAAGCTTCAAGGTGAATTACACCTTTTTAATGGAAGAGTAATGTATTTTTATAAAAGAAAATAATTCTATAAAATTGAGAACAGCCACTGCTGTTCTCATTCTTTTTCAATACTTATCAGAGCTGGGTCGACTGGTGTAAATCCTTTATTCTTGAGCCCCTTCACAATATCCTCCAAGGCTTCTTTTGTCCATTTCCTATCATGCATCAATAAGTTTGCACCTTTCACTAAATAGGGTGAATTAACCATTACATCTGTTAAAGCTTCTTTTGATTGATATTCCTCCTCCCAGTCATATCCGTATGTCCAATTCATGAGCACCATGTTTTCACCTTCAGCAATTTTCCTGCTGTAATCTGTATTAGACCCGAATGGTGCCCGAAAGAATTTAGGCCTCTCTCCAATAATCTCTTCAACTCGATCATTAAGACCAACTATCTCTTTATACTGCTGTGCTTCAGGTAAACTTGCCAGATTAAGGTGGCTATAAGTGTGATTGCCAATTGCAAAGCCAAGTTCATGAATTTCCTTCAATACTTCAGCTTCTTCCGGTGTATCAATGAAATGCCCATTTACAAAAAAGATTGCAGGAGCTGAAAGTTTCTTTAAAATCCTGGCCATTTCCAATGCATTTTTATCAGGAGCGTCGTCAATAGTTAGTAGTACAACTTTTGAATTTGCCTGATTAATTGGTTCTACTGTCCAATTGTTTGCATTTATTTTGTATTGAGGCTCTGTCAGGGATACCTCTTCTTCTGCAGGCATTACATCAGCCCCTGCCTGGTTCGCATCCGAATTAGATTCTTGAACATCTAAATCGTTCAGTTTTTCCTCCTCTTTTTCCAATTCTGTTCGCTTACTTTCAACCGCAGAAAAATCCGTACAAGCCATCAGAATTAATAAAGAATAAATAGCTATAATAAGTCGTGTTATTCTCATTGTGACCTCCTTAGTGCATATTTCTTTAAACTCACTTTTATTAATGTTAGTATGTAACTTGGCCATTTTAAATGTAGTTCCCCTTATGAAACCTTACCATTACCTACTGATTTTACCAGAAACAAGTCCTTTTTTAACATTCAGTAGTAAAATTGAGAGTTCGGTTTGGATTGCTGCTCACTCTCAATTTTGCTCAATGGGCCTTGTTCAGGAAGCTGCTCTCCCCTGCTGAGCCTCCAATTGCTTTAAACAATCAAGCAGAAACTGTCAGGAAAGCGGGATAATTAAACACCTGCATTTTAGGATTGTAAGATTTATTACTTTATCAAGGTTTATATTATTAAGACTGGAGGGATTTGATGAAGAAACTGACACCCGTCTTTACGGTTTCAGTCATATTCACAGCAATATTTATTTTATGGGGACTTATACCAAAGACTATACTGCCGAAAGGCAACCTTGATGCTGTTACAGCATCTGTCCAGGGATTCATATTAGAAAAATTCGGCTGGTTTTACCTTTTAGCAGCATCTATCTTTTTAATTTTTTCTATCCTATTAGCATTCAGCAAGTATGGAAATATTCGTCTGGGAAAAGATGCAGACAGGCCGGAATATAGCTACTTAAGCTGGTTTGCCATGCTTTTCAGCGCAGGGATGGGAATTGGCCTAGTGTTCTGGGGAGTTGCGGAACCTATGTATCACTACTATGAGCCTCCTTTCTCTGAAGGACAGACACCTGATGCTGCAAGAGCAGCGATGAGGTACTCTTTCTTTCACTGGGGACTTCATCCATGGGCTATCTATGCAGTCATTGGGCTTGCACTCGCGTATTTCCAGTTCCGAAAAGGGGCAGCGGGAGTTATCAGCTCCATATTGAGGCCACTCCTGGGGAACAAAGTAGATGGTCCACTTGGGGTATTAATTGATTTTATAGCAGTATTTGCAACTGTTTTTGGTGTTGCAACTTCATTAGGACTGGGTGCCATTCAAATATCCGGCGGACTATCTGCAACAATTGCCGGTGTTGGCAATAATATTACCACTCAATTAATTATTATTGTGATTGTGACGGTTTTATTTATGGTATCAGCACAAACCGGTTTAAACAAAGGGATAAAATACTTAAGTAATTTAAATATTATTTTAGCTATCTCGTTATTATTGTTTCTGCTATTTGTAGGACCTACAAATTTTATTATGGATCTGTTTACGACAACGATTGGCTCTTATCTTCAAAATCTTCCTTCCATGAGCTTCAGGCTTAGTCCTTTTGATCAGGAGCTTACATGGTTTCAGGATTGGACAATTTTTTATTGGGCATGGTGGATTGCCTGGGCGCCATTTGTAGGTACATTCATAGCCCGAATCTCTCGCGGAAGGACAGTAAGAGAATTTATCGTCGGTGTGCTTGCTGTTCCAACCATTTTTGGAGCCCTTTGGTTCTCAGTTTTCGGAGGAACAGGCATATACCTTGAATTCTTTGAGTCCAAGCCTATTATGGAAACAATTAACCAGCAGGGAATGGAGGTTGCATTATTCACTGTGTTTGGCAACTTCCCCTTCAGCACTGTTCTAAGCATACTAGCAATATTTTTAATCAGCACATTTTTTATTACTTCTGCAGATTCAGCTACATTTGTTCTTGGTATGCAGACAACAAACGGAAGCTTGAACCCTGCGGGCAAAGTGAAATTTGTCTGGGGCATTATCCAATCTGCTTCTGCAGCTATCCTCTTATGGACAGGAGGTCTGGAAGCACTCCAGAGAGCTTCTATTATAGCTGCACTGCCATTTACCGTCATTATGCTTTTAATCGTCGTATCGCTGGCTAAATCGTTTAAAGAAGAAGTCATACCGAAAAAAAACAGCTAAAAAGCCTAAAAAATGGCACCTGTAAAGGTGCCGTTTTTTTATTGCCTGTATCTTTTCCATTTACCCATGAGTAATATAGGACATCGCCAAATGGAACGAAGCATACAGACCTAGGCTCATAACAGTAACCATAAATGTTTTTTTTGCTGACTTAATCACCCAATTCCCAATATTAATTGCAAGATAGAAAAAAACAAAAAACATAATAACTTTATAAACCAGCTGATCATATTTTGAAAGCCACTCAATGAGAGTATATCCGCTCCAGATTATCATCTGCAGCAAAAGAGCTGTATAAATTTTCATACACTCCACCACCAAATTTTTTAATCAATACCCGATTTTTTAATAGAAGAAACACTTGTGTTTGTAATATATGTTTAAAAGGAAATTCTTATTTTTCATTTCAATAACATTTGAGTGACAAGCTAATATTTCCATTTGCTATATGATAAAATACTCATAACTTATTATGAATTTCTCACCTTCTGTCAATGGAATGGAAAAATCTAAAGACTTCTAGCCTGTTTTATATCAGTCTTTTGTGTAAGGTGGAATTTATTATAAAGTGAGGGCAAAAGGATGAAAGGTGTGCCATTGATATTGATTACTGCACTCTTGCTTGTCACCTCTTCATGCAATCATAAGGAAGTAAAAGAAGAGCTGAGGATTGACGACAGTGTTAAGCAGCTTATTTTTTTTACTGATAAAAAACAATATGAACAGGAAATATCCTATTATGATGCCATCATCGAATTAAAAAAAAGCTATCCTGACCTGATTAAAGATATGAAAGTGATAACAGAAGCTGAAGCCAGTAACTTAAGCAATTATAAGGTAGAAAATTGCCCAGCCATAATGCTAGTATATCAGGACAAAGTTTTAGTAGAAATAAAAGGAACTGTATCTAAAGATAAAATCATTTATCCGCTCACCCAAGCAATGGATGAAGAAAACGAAGATCAATAATAACCTAAAAAAATCCTTCCCTGACAGGGAAGGATTTTTTGAATTATTTTACGATGTGAATTGGGCTTCCAATAGCAACTTCTGCTGCTTCCATTGTAATTTCACCCAATGTAGGATGAGCATGAATAGTCATAGCAAGATCTTCTGCAGTCATGCCTGCTTCAATAGCCAAACCAAGCTCTGCAATCATGTCTGATGCACTTGCACCGGCAATTTGCGCACCAATTACAAGTCCATCCTCTTTGCGTGTCACAAGCTTTAAGAAACCATCAGTGGAATCAAGTGCAAGGGCACGGCCATTGGCAGCAAATGGGAACTTAGCTGCTGTTACTTCAATTCCTTCTTCTTTAGCCTGCTGCTCTGTATAGCCTACAGAAGCCAATTCAGGCTCAGAGAATACAACCGCAGGGATAGCTAAGTAATCAATTTCTGCGTTATGGCCAGCAATTGCTTCTGCAGCAATCTTACCTTCGTAAGAAGCTTTATGAGCTAATTGAGGACCTGCAACAATATCCCCGATCGCATAAATATTGCTCACACTAGTACGGCATTGTTTATCAATTTCAATAACACCGCGTTCAGTCATCTTAACACCGGCTTGCTCTAAGCCAAGTTCGTCTGTATTTGGACGTCTTCCGACCATTACAAATACATAATCTGCATCAAGAGATTTCTCTTCGCCTTTTTCTTCAAACTTAACTGTAACCCCATTTTCATTCTCTTCAACACCCTTAGCAAGTGCCTTCGTAATGAATTCAACGCCTTTTTTCTTAAGGTTGCGTTTAACAAGAGATGTCATTTGCTTCTCAAAGCCGATTAGAATATCATCTGCACCTTCAAGAATCGTTACTTGTGAACCAAAGTTAGCATATGCTCCTCCAAGCTCGATTCCGATAACACCACCGCCGATTACGACGATTTTCTCAGGGATTTCCTGAAGGGCAAGAGCGCCTGTTGAATCAAGAACACGTTTAGAGAATTTGAACGTTGGCAATTCAATTGGACGAGATCCTGTTGCAATAATTGCATTTTTGAACGTGTAAGTTTGCGCTGAATTTTCATCCATTACACGAAGGGTATTACCATCAACAAAGTATGCTTCACCGCGTACGATGTCAACTTTATTCCCCTTTAATAGTCCTTCAACTCCGCCTGTAAGCTTCTTGACTACACCGGATTTGAATTCTTGAACTTTTGTAAAGTCAACTTTTACGTTCTCAGCTGTAATTCCCATTACATCTGAGTGCTTAGCATTTTCGTAGCGGTGGCCAGCTGCGATTAAAGCCTTTGAAGGAATACATCCAACGTTTAAGCAAACTCCGCCCATATTAGCTTTTTCTACGATTGTAACTTTTTGTCCAAGCTGTGCTGCACGAATTGCTGCAACATATCCCCCTGGACCCGCACCGATGACTATAGTATCTGTTTCGATTGGGAAATCTCCTACTACCATTTGTAATTACGCCTCCATTAGCAATAGTTCTGGATCGTTCAGTAAACGCTTGATGTGATTCAATGCATTTTGTGCAGTAGCTCCATCAATAATTCTGTGGTCAAAGCTTAATGATAAAGCCAATACTGGAGCAGCAACAATTTCTCCATCTTTCACTACCGGCTTTTCAGCAATGCGGCCAATTCCAAGAATGGCAACCTCTGGGTGATTGATGACAGGAGTAAACCACTGTCCACCTGCAGAACCGATATTTGTGATTGTGCATGAAGCACCCTTCATTTCGTCTGGAGCAAGCTTGCCGTCACGTGCTTTACCAGCCAGTTCATTGATTTCATTTGAAATGGCAAATGTAGATTTGCGATCTGCATCCTTAACAACTGGTACAAGAAGACCTTTTTCAGTGTCTGCTGCAATACCGATGTTATAGTAGTGCTTTTGAATGATTTCACCTGCTGCATCATCAATTGAAGTGTTCAGTGCAGGGAATTCACGTAATGCACTTGTTAATGCTTTTACCACATAAGGAAGGAATGTAAGCTTAATTCCTTTATTCGCTGCAACTTCTTTAAACTTCTTGCGGTGTGCAACAAGTTTCGTTACATCAATTTCATCCATTAATGTAACGTGTGGAGCAGTATGCTTAGAGTTTACCATAGCTTTGGCAATTGCCTTGCGGATTCCGCTCATTTTCTCGCGTGTTTCCGGATATTGTCCAGCAGGAATCGCCTGAGCAGCTGCAGGTGCAGTTTCTTTGGCTTCAGTTTGTGGTGCAGCTTCCTTAGCTGGCGCTTCCTTAACTTCGGCACCGCCATTTAAGAATGCATCAATGTCATCTTTCTGGATGCGCCCGTTTTTGCCGCTTCCAGCTACCTGGCGAATATCTACACCTTTGTCCCGTGCATATTTTCTTACTGAAGGCATAGCAATAATACGGCGGTTAGGATCAACATCCGTTTCAGAAATAACGACGCCTTCTTTACGTGTATCCTGAGCAGGAGCCTCCTCTTTCTTTACATCCTGGCCAGCTTCGGCAGTTGCCTGTACCTGACCTTCTGTTTTTTCTTCTTTAGGAGCCTCATCTTCATGGTCTCCCTTGAATTTAAGATCTTCATATCCTGGAGCATCAAAAGTGATCAAAACTTGACCTACAGTTGCAACTGTTCCTTCTTCAACTAGGACTTCTTCTACTTTACCTTTAACTGGCGAAGGAATCTCTACAACCGCTTTATCATTTTGAACCTCACAAAGCACGTCATCTTCTTGTACTTCGTCACCCGGCTTTACAAACCACTTGACGATTTCACCTTCATGGATACCTTCACCGATATCAGGCAATCTAAATTGGAATGCCAATGGAATTCACCCTCCTATTTTTTCAATCGTTCTAGTAAAACACGTCAGGGGGATATTTTCCCCCTTGTGTCATTAGTTATTCAATTAAAATTCAAGTACTTTTTTAGCTGTTTCAATTACATCTTTATAGTTTGGAAGCCATACTGTCTCAGCCTGCGGGAAAGCAAATACCGTATCCGGTGCAGCTACACGGAGAACCGGTGCTTCCAGGCTAAGAATTGCACGGTCATTGATTTCTGCCACAACATTTGCTGCGATACCAGCTTGCTTTTGAGCTTCCTGAACAACAATGGCTCTTCCTGTCTTTTCAACAGAAGCAATAATTGTTTCAATATCAAGAGGTGCAACTGTACGCAAGTCAATAACTTCGGCAGATTTCCCTTCTTTTTCAAGCTCTTCAGCAGCTTTTAAAGATTCATGGACCATTGCCCCGTAAGTTACAATTGTCACGTCAGAACCTTCACGTTTAACTTCTGCTTTGCCAAGCGGAATTGTGTATTCCTCTTCAGGTACTTCCTGGCGGAAAGAACGATACAATTTCATATGCTCAAGGAAAATAACAGGATCGTTATCGCGAATAGCTGAGATAAGCAGCCCCTTTGCATCATAAGGAGTTGCAGGGATAACAACTTTTAATCCAGGCTGCTGAGCCATTAAACCTTCAAGGCTGTCAGCGTGCATTTCAGGAGTATGTACCCCTCCCCCGAATGGTGAACGGATTGTAACCGGTGAATTATATCTTCCGCCGGAACGGTAACGCATACGTGCAAGCTGGCCGGAAATAGAATCCATTACTTCATAAACGAATCCAAAGAATTGAATTTCAGGTACCGGACGGAAGCCCTGTAAACCAAGACCGACTGCCAGACCGCCGATTCCGGATTCAGCTAGAGGTGTATCAAAAACACGCTCTTCGCCAAACTCTTTTTGAAGGCCTTCGGTAGCACGGAAAACGCCGCCGTTAACGCCCACATCTTCACCGAATACCAATACATTCGGATCGTTGCGCAATTCTGTGCGTAGAGCATCAGTAATTGCCTGAATCATTGTCATTTGCGCCATGGCTTACTTCGACTCCTTTTCTTTGTATATTTCATACTGTTCTTTTAGGTTGTAAGGCATTTCTTCATACATGATGTTCATAAGGTCAGTAACCTTTTGCTTAGGTGTGTCATCAGCCTTTTTAATAGCTTCTTTAATATCTTCTTTTGCTTGTTCAATTACTTCGTTTTCCATATCTTCATTCCAGATTCCCTTATCTTCAAGGAACTTGCGGAAACGAACAAGAGGATCTTTCTTTTCCCATTCATTATCAAGGTCAGAAGTACGGTAACGTGTTGGATCGTCACCAGCCATTGTGTGCGGTCCGTAACGGTAAGTCAGTGTTTCAATCAATGTTGGACCTTCACCATTCAGTGCACGTTCACGAGCTTCCCGAACAGCTGCATAGACAGCAAGCGGATCCATGCCATCCACCTGAATTCCAGGAATACCGGCTGCCACTGCTTTTTGAGCGATTGTTTTAGCTGCTGACTGTTTTTCAACAGGCGTAGAGATTGCAAAACGGTTATTTTGCACAATAAAGATAGCAGGTGCTTTGAATGCTCCTGCAAAGTTGATGCCTTCATAGAAGTCACCTTGTGAAGCTCCGCCGTCGCCAGTATAAGTAATGGCAACTTTCTTTTCGCCGCGCTTCTTCATGCCAAGGGCAACCCCTGCAGTCTGGATATATTGCGCACCAATGATAATCTGTGGTGAAATAACATTTACACCTTCAGGGATATTACCGCCTTCAAAATGCCCGCGTGACCAAAGGAAAGCCTGGTATAACGGAAGGCCATGCCAAATAATTTGAGGCACATCACGATATCCTGGAAGAATGAAATCTTCCTTCTCCAGTGCAAATTGAGATGCAAGCTGAGAAGCTTCCTGTCCGGCAGTTGGTGCATAGAAGCCCAAACGGCCTTGTCTGTTAAGTGAAATAGAACGCTGATCAAGAATACGAGTGTAAACCATGCGGCGCATTAATTCCTGAAGCTGCTCATCGCTTAATTCAGGCATTGCTGAATCATTAACAACCTTGCCTTCTTCATTTAGAATTTGTAGAGTTTGGAACTGTTCTTCAACTGTTTCGAGCTGCTTTTTCGCATCGAATTGTGCCTTCTTTGTTTTAGAAGCCATATCAGTCACCCTTTCCTTTCATAAAAAGACGTTAATTAAGAGTTTTTATACACAAAATTTAGGTTACCCAAAACGAAGCCATATTAGATACTCTTTCAATTAGCAAAAAAGTTCCTCTTTCAGGCGTGTTTTTATTAGCATCTCTAAATAGCAGAACGTTCTTTTCTGCCATATGCATACTTTAAATAGTGTTCCACAGATCACTTCTAAAAAAACGTCTTTCTGTTCATCTTTAACTATCATATTCTGTATTAGTTTATTTTGCAACAAAATTGATACAGAATTACTTACGAGAATTAGTTTAATACACCTGAATGACCTTCGTCAATTACCTTGCTTCTTGTTTTTTTATCGATATCATACTTTTTATTCTTTAAATCAACTTTTAAAACTGTATTAACGCATATATACATTCTGTACTATAAAAAACTATTATATTTCAATGTGTTATAGTAAAGAAACTGCACTAAAGTTACTTTAAAATAAAGACAGCAGCTCAAAATAAAGAAAGCGGATTCATTCTGCCAGGTGTCTCCTTAAGCAATAATTGACAAAAAACAAAAAAATGCCGCGCATTTAACATGCCGGCATATACTTTATTCTTTTGTATTTATTTCGAGCCCTGCTTCTTTATAGAAATCCAATTTTGCTTCATTATACTCTTTTGTTTTTTCGTTAAACTGCTTATTTGAAGACAAAATCTTTTCGTACATTTCATTTATTTTGCTAATCTGATTTTCCAGCTGATCGAGAGTAAGGTCTTCCTTTTTAAACATTGCATACAGTTCTTTATCTAATTGCAGCGCATTGGAATAATCCTGGTATAGAGTGTCATGTATCTTATACCTATCCATCATAATTTCTTGCAATTCTTTTGCTCTATCCTTCAATTTTTGACTCTCTATCTCCTCTATTACCGGAGACAATGATTCAAATTCCTTTTTTGATGCCAGTATGCTTTTCTGTTCTTTCTCCATGTGTTCTTTGCGCTGCACTACAATCGCAGAAGCCTCATCAGACAGCTTCTTAATTTCCTCGAAATCCTTCATTCCCAGGTTAATAATTTTATCGTATAATTGCTTTTCTCTTGTCTCCAGCTTAACGAGCGGTTCCTGCTGCTTTTCAAAATCCTTTTCTTTTTCAACTACCTTTTCCAGAACATCATACACTTTTTCCTCTGGTTTTTGCTCATTGATACAGCCAGAGAGTAAGATAGCCGCTAAAATAAAAACAGGCAGCAGTCTGCTATTGTTCAAAATTGACACGTTGAAACCTCCTTACTATAACATTTTTAACTATAAAGGTACCCGCCCTGTTTGACAATAGCCCTTTGGTTTGACACTTTTCGCACCTGTTCACAATTTGTCCTTGTTCCAGGTGTATTTAAAATCTATTCATTCCATTTTTCCTTTATAACTTGGGCAAAGGCCTACACCAATCATCATATGAAACATAGGCTATATTAATCGTCCGATGCGGCAAGTCAAAAAAATGGACGATAATCTTACTTTAGGGAGGTTATCCTTCATGTACGGTTATGGCGGATACGGTTATGGATGCGGTTATCCAGTAGCGGGTGCCGGCTACGGCAGAGGTTTTGCGTTAATTGTAGTATTATTCATTCTCTTAATCATTGTTGGCTGCGCTTGCTGGAAGTTTTAATTATTTGAGAAGGTGCCAAAAGCACCTTCTCATATTAACTTTTTTGCTCCTCTCTGGTAGACTGAATATACTAATATAAAGTATGTTTGGCATATTTTTGGCATTTCCATTTAGTTCTTCTTGCCAATAATGTAGCCATTTTTTTATTCTTTATTACATAGCGGGAGTGATAATCATGCTGAGCATGAAAGATATTATACGCGATGGCCACCCAACTTTAAGGAAAATTGCTGCGGAAGTTAACTTGCCTCCATCTTCAGAAGACAAACAAGTCCTGCAGGAAATGTTAGAATATGTTAAAAACAGCCAAGACCCTGAGCTTGCTGCAAAATATGGTTTAAGGGCTGGAATTGGATTGGCTGCTCCTCAAATTAATGTTTCCAAAAGGATGATTGCTGTTCATGTAGCCTATAGCGGCGAACTGTTTAGTTATGCATTGTTCAACCCTAAGATCATCAGCCATTCTGTGCAGCGTTCTTATCTGTCTGCAGGAGAAGGCTGTCTGTCTGTTGATGAATCCATCCCAGGTTTTGTGCCCCGATATGCAAAGGTAACTGTCAAAGGAACTGACCTGGAAGGCAATGAACTAAAACTTAAACTAAAAGGGCTTCCTGCCATTGTGTTTCAGCATGAAATTGATCATTTGAACGGAATTATGTTTTACGATCATATCAATAAACAAAATCCGTTTCAGCCAATTAAAAATGCCATTGCTATTGAGCGATAGAATGCAGATGCAGTACTAGCATAAAAGAAAGCCTCCGTCTACTGAATCGGAGGCTTCTTTGCGTTCTTATATTAATTGAAGTTCCTTTAATCCCTTCCAGATTCCTTCTTGATCGACTCCAGATGTTACACGGTCTGCTGCCTTCTTAACTACTTCTTCTGCATTCCCCATGGCTATCCCCGTTCCGACAGCATTCAGCATCTCTATATCATTCAGCCCATCTCCAAAAGCATATACATCCTTCAAATCAAACCCAAGCCTTTTTATCATTTGCTTTATCCCTTCAGCTTTGGACCCGCCAGCAGGCAAAACATCAACGGAATATGGATGCCATCTTATAAACCCAAAATGAGGATATGCAGCTGATGAAATATACTTTTCCTCATCTTTTTCCTCACAGAACAGCAGTGATTGATATAATTCCCTACCGGTGTAAAACTCATGGTCTTCCTCAGGGTGCGGGAACTTTAAGCTTCCCATGCTTTCCTCTATAAACGGATGATGAGTTACCGAAGATTTCATTGTTTTCTCATTCATAAACACTAACGGATGTCCGTTTGATTGTGCATGCCTGTACAGTTTTTCAATTTCAGCCGTCTTAAGGGGATTGCGGTATATCGGCTCGTTTTCAAAAACGACATATTGGCCGTTAAAGCTTACAAATGAATCAATATCAAGCTCACTGCGCAAATTCTCATACATAAAAGGCGCCCTGCCGGTAGCAATCGCCACGAAAGTCCCATTCTTTTTCAGTTTGTCAATTGCCTCTTTCGTACTGTCAGGCAAATTTTTTTCATGATCCAATAAGGTCCCATCTATATCAAAGAAAACAATCTTTTTCATTAAAACAAACTTCCTTTCAGGCGATATTCTACTTGCTTCCATTAAATATTTTATCGTAATAAAACACTAAACCCATAAAGTAAAAAAGTCAATTTCATTGTTATTAACAACTCGAGTTTCCATTTTTATCCTCGAGAGATTCAACTATATTTACCATATAATATAATTAAGAAAAGCGGAATCTCCCTGCCTGCGAAGGATCGGGGACGAAAAAGACATTAGGTCATAATGCCAAAGCGTTTACTATCAAGACAGGCAGCATTAGAAGCAGCCATTTTAATTACTAAATCTGCTTAAAACGTCCTTGCTGCCTTTACTTTGGACAAGGATCGTTTAAAATAGAAAGTAAGGAGTTGATCCACTATGTTAAAGAAGCTGAGAAAGAAGCTTTTAAAACAGTGGAATGAAATGCTTCGAAAAAAATCTATTGCCTGACAAATTTGAGCCCTTCAAACTTGCGAAGGGCTCCTTCCTTATTGTAAATTGGTTATCAGTATACTTATTACATAAATTCGGAAGCGTTTTAGCATTAGAAGAATTAATATTCATATCCCGCAGGAAAAAACATGTAATACATGTTATTATTTTATATATTAGATAAAAGTTTTTTATCGGATTAAGGAGAGATTGAAATGATTTTCAAGGTATATTATCAGGATTCTAAGACAGAGGTACCGGTTAGAGAAAAAACAAAATCTATTTTTGTGGAAGGCGAGTCTGAAAGAGACGTACGCAACAAGCTTGCTGACCGCAACTATAATATTGAATTTGTAACATCTGTTCAAGGAGAATTCCTGGAATATGAAAAACAAAGTGAAGACTTTAAAGTATTGGAGATTGAGTAATTTATGAAATTTGTAAAAAATGATCAAACAGCCGTTTTCGCCCTGGGCGGACTTGGGGAAATCGGAAAGAACACTTACGCGGTGCAATTTCAGGATGAAATTATCCTGATTGATGCAGGAATTAAATTTCCTGAGGATGAACTTCTCGGAATCGATTATGTTATTCCTGATTACACATACTTGGTTAAGAACGAAGATAAGATAAAAGGGTTATTTATCACTCACGGACATGAAGACCATATTGGAGGAATTCCATATCTTCTAAGAGAAGTTAACATCCCGGTTTACGGCGGAAAGCTTGCACTGGGGCTACTTAGAAATAAACTTGAAGAACACGGACTATTAAGACAGACCACTCTACATGAAATCAAGGAAGACGATATCATTAAATTCAGAAAAACTTCCGTAACTTTCTTCAGAACAACTCATAGTATTCCTGATTCATATGGTATCGTTGTCAAAACACCTCCAGGACAAGTTGTTCATACTGGAGATTTCAAGTTTGATTTTACTCCTGTAGGAGAGCCGGCAAATCTGACGAAAATGGCTGAAATCGGTAAAGAAGGCGTGCTTTGCCTGCTTTCTGACAGCACAAATAGTGAAATACCTGAATTCACTATGTCTGAACGCCGGGTTGGCGACAGCATTCATGACATCTTCCGCAAAGTTGAAGGAAGAATCATCTTTGCCACCTTCGCTTCTAATATCCACCGTCTTCAGCAGGTGACTGAAGCAGCCGTTACAAATGGCAGAAAAATTGCTGTCTTTGGCAGAAGTATGGAAGCAGCCATAAATATCGGACAGGAATTAGGATATATTCAGGCACCAAAAGATACTTTTATTGATGCACATCAAATTAACAGACTTCCAGCCAACCAGGTAACGATTCTATGTACAGGAAGCCAGGGAGAGCCGATGGCGGCCCTTTCAAGAATTGCAAATGGAACGCATCGCCAGATACAGATCATCCCTGGTGACACTGTTGTATTCTCTTCGTCACCTATTCCTGGGAACACAATCAGTGTCAGCAGAACGATTGACAGACTTTCCCGTGCAGGTGCAGAAGTCATTTATGGAAAATTAAGTGATATTCATACATCCGGCCATGGAGGTCAGGAAGAACAGAAATTAATGCTTCGTTTAATAAAGCCAAAATTCTTCATGCCAATCCATGGAGAATACAGAATGCAAAAAATGCATGCTAAATTGGCTGTAGATTGTGGAGTGGAAGAAGAAAACTGCTTTATCATGGATAATGGTGAAGTTCTGGCTCTCAGCGATGATTCTGCCCAGGTAGCCGGAAAAATCCCGTCTGGATCTGTCTATATTGATGGAAGCGGAATCGGTGATATCGGAAATATTGTTTTACGAGACCGCCGCATACTTTCTGAAGAAGGTTTAGTGGTTGTCGTAGTGAGCATCAATATGAAGGACTTCAAAATTGCCGCCGGCCCTGACTTAATTTCCCGCGGATTCGTATACATGAGGGAATCAGGGGATTTAATTAATGATGCTCAGGCACTAATTACAAAACACTTAAGCAAGGTTATGGAACGCAGAACAACTCAATGGTCAGAAATCAAGAATGAAATCACTGACACGCTTGCACCATTTCTTTATGAAAAAACAAAGCGCCGTCCAATGATTTTGCCGATTATCATGGAAGTTTAATAGTTCCGGGCGTATTTCCGGTTTTGGATAGACACGGAATGTTATGTATAAACTTATACGAATAAAAAGGCTGTATCGCTCACACGAGAGATACAGCCTTTTTTAAATTAGGACATCACTTTCTTTTCAAATCGGTTGATATCTACGTCTGCTCCAATAACAATAAGAATATCATCAAATTGTATTTTTTCATTTGCCTGCGGAGAAACGAGAATTTCATTTTTTCTTTTAATTGCCACAATGTTGATTCCGTATTTTGCCCGGATATCAAGATCTATAATGCTGTGACCTGCAAGTTTTTCATTAGCAACGATTTCTACTATGCTATGCTCATCAGAAAGTTCCAGATAATCGAGAACATTATTTGACACAATACTATGAGCAATCCTTCTGCCCATATCCCTTTCAGGATGAACAACCTGGTCGGCGCCTATTTTCCTTAACACCTTAGCGTGATAATCATTTTGCGCTTTTACGGTAATCTTATTAACGCCTACCTCTTTTAAAATTAAGGTTGTCAGGATAGAAGCCTGGATATTATCGCCAATCGCCACAATAACATGGTCAAAGTTTCGTATTCCCAAACTTTTGATGACGGATTCATCCGTAGTATCACCAACTACTGCGTGCGAAGCAACTCTCGCGAATTCGTTAACACGATCTTCATTAACATCAATCGCCATAACTTCCATTCCTTCTTCAGCAAGTGCATGGCATATGCTTCCTCCAAAACGTCCAAGTCCGATAACAGCAAATTCTTTCTTCATCCTATCTTCCCCCAGCAAAGTTAGCAATATAGACAATCATACCATAATAGCACCCCAAGCAATATACACTGCTTCTGACAAAATAAAACCTCCGCATGGAGGTTTTATTTCGTTCATTAAATTGCTTCAAGCATATTGAATTGTGCCTTAACCAAATGAAAATATTCACCTTTCGCATTCATCAATTCCTCATGATTCCCTTGCTCTAAAATATTTCCATGATCAAGCACAAAGATTTGATCAGACTCCCGGATCGTGGACAGCCTATGTGCAATAATTATGGCCGTTCTGCCCTTTAAAAGTGTTTTTAATGCCTGCTGGATCTCCATCTCTGTCTCGGTATCGATACTTGCTGTAGCTTCATCAAGTATAAGAATACGCGGATCTGCAAGCAAAGCGCGGGCAAACGAAAGCAGTTGTCTCTCCCCTACTGATAATATATTCCCTCTCTCCTCCACTTCAGTTTCATAACGATTTGGAAGCTTTTCAATAAATCCATGAGCACCAACAGCTTTCGCTGCTTTCACTACTTCTTCATCCGTTGCATCTGGCCTTCCAAAACGGATATTATCGCAGATTGTGCCGGAGAATATAAAAGTATCCTGCAGGACGACACTGATTTGTTTGCGCAAACTTGATAAAGAAACATCTTTTAAATCATAGCCATCTATTTTCACAGTACCTCCTGAGGGATCATAAAAACGGCTGATTAAGTTTGCTACCGTTGTTTTTCCTGATCCTGTATGACCGACAAGCGCTGCTGTCTGTCCTGCTTTTATCTCCAGTGAAACTCCATTTAAGGCCGTTCTTTTTTCATCGTAAGAAAAAGTGACATTCTCGAATTCTATCCGGCCTTCTATCACCTGCAAATTAACAGCATTATTCCGTTCTGATACAATTGGCTTTTCATCAAGAAATTCAAAGATTCTTTCAGAGGAAGCCATGCCCATGAGCAGCTGGTTGTAAACCATGCCAAGCCGGGAAATAGGCTCCCAGAACATCCCTAAGTAAAAGGCAAAAGAAACGAATATGCCGATCGATATAGAACCGTTCTGAATCAGATTGGCCCCAAACCAAATCAATACAGCAGTGCCCAGGGCATTGGTCAATTCAACCAGCGGCCTGAACATTGCGTTTTTCTGGGAGGCGGCCCTCCAGCTTTCAAAGTTTTCCGTATTCACGCCATCAAAGAATGCCATATTCTCCTTTTCCTGTGTAAAAGACTGGGTAATCCTTATTCCCTGAATACTTTCATTTAAGTGAGAATTCAATTTGGATTGTTTTAATCGGACAGTTTGCCAGGATCTGCGGATATTTCTGCGCAAACTTGTTGAAATAAAAAACATTATAGGCAGGATGACCATTATTGCCAGAGTCAGCTCAGGACTTAGTGTAAATAAAATAATAAAAATCCCTGCCAGCATTATTAAATCCATAAGCAGATTGATGACACCATTAGTAAAAAGCTCCTGCAGAGAATTAATATCATTCATGATTCTCACCAGTATGGATCCTGCCGAACGCTGATCAAAGAAACGATGTGATAGCTTCTGCACGTGTGTGAATAAATGTTTTCGAAGATCATAAATAACACTTTGACCTAGCTCATTCATCCATTTAATCCTGAAATAGTTTGCAGCATATGAAATAGTGTAAAGTGCAGCAATCAATGATACCAGGAACGCAAGCAGCGGGCCGTCCTTTTCAATTAACGCCTTATCTAACGTGTATACACCGATCAGGATTGGAATAATAAGCCTGACTGCCGTATTTATTAAGACCATAATAATCGATAGAGGAACCAAATTTTTTCTGTAAGGCTTCATATAACTGAATAATCGGAGCATCTGCTTCCAATTAAATGGCTTCTCAATCACTTCGTCAGCAGAATATTGGAACCTGTTTAACACATTGTTATTTTCCGATTTAGTTTTTTTCAAGGACGCACCTCCTAGCCTGCATTTGATTGGAGAACCTTATCCCGGTCCTGATATTGAATATCGTAAATCCTCTGATATGGACCATTATTTTTAAGCAGCTTTTCATGGGTGCCCCGTTCAGCCACTATCCCATTATCAAGAACAAGTATTTCATCTGCATGTTTTAGGGAAGAAATCCGATGGGCAATGATAAACGTAGTTCGATCAGCCATTACTTCTTTCAAGGCTTTTTGTATTCTGAATTCCGTCTCCATATCCACAGCACTTGTTGCATCATCCAAAATTAATATGCTGGGATTTGCACAAATAGCCCTTGCTATCGATATCCTTTGCTTCTGGCCGCCTGAGAGCCCCATTCCCCTCTCGCCAAGAATGGTATCGTATTGATCTGGAAGCTCCATGATAAATTCATGTGCCTGTGCACGTTTGGCAGCTTCAATAATTTCTTCAATGGTGGAATCAGGCTTTCCAAATGCAATATTCGCTTTAATCGAAGAAGAAAACAAGAATGATTCCTGAAGTACAAAGCTGATATTACTTCTCAGAGACTTCAGAGAGTATTCCTGCACATTTATCCCGTCAATCATCACCTTACCTTCAACAGGCTCATAAAATCTTGTCATAAGCTGTGTTAAGCTCGTTTTTCCTGATCCCGTAGAGCCGATTAATCCAATAACTTTCCCCGGCTCAGCATGAAAAGAGATATTCGATATAGCGTCCTTGTCATCCTCGTTATATTTAAGTGTAACATTTTGGAATTCAACCTCACCCCGCAAACGCTCTGCCTTAACACATGAATCGGCATCCTCAATCTCATTATCAGCTTCAAGAATCTCAATGAGCCGCTCACCGGATGCTTTTGACTGTGAAAATAGATTAACAATGAAGCCTAAGTTCATAATTGGCCACATTATATACCATACAAGACTGTAAAAAGCGACAAGTTCCCCTGGCTTCAGACTGCCGGACATAACTAGATAACCGCCATAAGCCAAAAGCAGTACAACGCTTAAATTACCCAGAAATTCCATTAACGGAAAGTATTTTGCCCATATATCCGATGTAAAGAGATATTTATCTTTATAATCACTGTTAGAATCATTGAATTTATTGATCTCAAAATCTTCACGTGATAATGACTTCACAGTATTAATACCGCTTATATTCTCCTGAACTTTTGTATTCAGGCGCCCAAATGATTTCCGTATGCCCCGGAAAGCCGGATGAACAGCTTTATCGAATTTAAAAGTGACAACCGCCAGGAAAGGCAGTGTAATAAGTGTGACAATAGCAAGCGGAACAGAATAAAAAAACATGACTGACATACTGATGAGGATCAACAGACAAAAACGAATGAGTTCAGAAAATCCAAAAGATAGAAAGAAACGGAACCCTTCAACATCTGCAGTAAGCCGGGACATTAAATCCCCTGTCTTTGCATTATCATAATATCTGAAAGGCAGGAACTGCAGTTTTTCATAAAGTACATTTCTAAGCTTATAGACCGATGTGATGCCAAACAAATCACCAGTGTACTGATGGATATAAGTTGCAGCCCCCTTGACGGCCATTATGACAATAAAGCCTATAGCCAAATAGGGAATCCACCCATAATTGCCCCCAATGACAACTTCATCAATTGTCACCTGCAGGATCATTGGATATACAACCGTTATCGCAGTTACAATAAACAGAAAAAGTATCGACCAGATAAAGTAATGTTTAAAAGGCCAATAATACTGCTTTAACTTTTTAAATGTTTCCATCTGCATCCCCCCTTTTAATTTGCGGAAAAATTTGAAAAGTTAGAACGTAATATTAAATATATCGAGTTTCGAAGTATTTTTCCACCCCTTTTTGTTTGATTCCGCACTTTTTTTAAATTAATTTTTATAAGTAATCATCTGTTTATATCCCTATGTTCTCCCGGATTGCATATGCTTGAAATGCTAACTGTTTGCATATAGAACACTGTTGCGATAAAATAATGACTTTGATAATAAGGCTCTTTTAAATATTCTGTTGTCTTTCACCGTCTGCCAAGGTTTGTCCATTTCGGGGATCTCGTGCTGTTCGGCAGATTCAACATAGTAAATCAGCTTAAAAAAGCAGAAAACCATGCTAAAACAGCCAATAATTATGAGAGGACAGGAATAAATGGAATATCTAAGTTTTTCACAAATTAATTGGGAAGCTCTTCTTATTAATGGAGGACTAATTCTTTTAAAACTGGCAGCTATCTATTTTGCATTTTTAATCGTTAAATCAGCAGGGAATAAAATCATTCAAAAAAGCTTTGAGGGAATTTCAAAAAAGGATAGAATATCACCCGGAAGATCGAAAACATTGCTGAGTCTTGCCGAAAACATATTTTCATATGTTCTTATTTTTATTTTCGCGGTAACGGTTCTGCAGATTTTTGGAATAAAGGCAACTGCTATTCTAGCCGGTGCCGGAGTAATTGGCTTAGCAGTAGGATTTGGAGCACAGGGACTTGTCAGCGATGTAGTAACAGGATTTTTTATCTTGCTGGAAAGACAAATTGATGTAGGGGATTATGTAACAGCTGGAAACTACTCAGGTATAGTGGAACAAATTGGATTAAAAACCACTCAAATCCGCGGATTTGACGGAACTTTACATTATCTGCCCAACCGGGAAATTACCAGTCTTAGCAACCATTCGCGCGGCAATATGCGCGCACTGGTTGATATAGGAATCTCTTATAATGACAATATTGATAAAGCCATCACAGTTCTTCAGGAAGCTTGCGACAGGATCGCCGAAAAAAACAAGGCGATTGTTGAAGGACCTAACGTTATCGGAGTACAAACATTAGGCTCATCTGATGTTGTATTAAGAATCATAGCCAAGACAGAAAACATGGAACAGTGGGCTGTCGAACGGCAGCTTAGAAAAGCGCTTAAAGAGGCCTTGGAAGCTGGCGGGATTGAAATTCCATTCCCTCATCAGGTGCTGATTCAAAAACAGGCAGGAAGGGATAGTTCCACTGGATAAATAGAAAGCAAAAAAGCTGATTTCACAGATCCTAAAAAGGAGTATATGAAATCAGCTTTTTATTATATTTATGGGCATCAGCCTTTATATCTTAAATATCCTGAAATCAATTCAATTGCCTTATTGATTGCCCTTTCATCCGGGTTCAGCCTTGCATGATGGAGTCCATATTCTGAATCGACGCCAAGCCAAAACATGAAGCCCGGAATTTCTTCAACCATATAGCCGAAATCCTCACCAGTCATGGCTTCCCGACATTCAACCACATTAATGTCTGTATTGGTTCGGACAAAATCCATGAATTCCCTTGTTAAAGTTTCCTCATTGTAAACCTGATGATACATGCTTCCGTAGTCGATAGAAGCTTCACATTCATACCCAACTTCGATTCCTTTGACAAGTGCCTGAATTCTGCTTTTTACTTTCTTCATTGATTCTGGTGATAAGGTACGAATAGTCCCTTCAAGCCTAGCTTTTTCAGCTATTATATTTTGAACAGTGCCACCTGTTATTTTTCCGATTGTAACAACTGCGCTGTCCAGGGGATCAACGTTCCTCGAAATGATGGACTGAAGCTGGGTGACCAGCGTACATGCGGCCACGACCATATCATTGGTATTATGCGGATATGCTGCATGTCCCCCTTTTCCTTTTAAATCAATGAAAAGTTCAGAGGTATTCGCAAAGAGCAAGCCTTCCCTCAATGCGATGGTTCCGACAGAATATTCCGGTGCAATATGGAGGGCTAATATCATATCCGGCATCCATTCCTTCATTATTTCAGATTTAAGCATAGGCTCAGCTCCGCCAGGTCCTTCTTCAGCTGGCTGAAATATAAACAGTAAATCATCGTTAATGCGTTCTTCAATAAATTTGGTTATTAGGCCAAGTGCAATAGACATATGAAAATCATGTCCGCAGGCATGCATTTGTTCACTATGTTCTGAAGTAAAAGGCAAACCAGTTTCCTCAATGATTGGCAGTCCATCTATATCAGCACGATACCCAATCATCCTGGAGGGATTCCTGCCGCTGATTTTCACAAAAATACCCGTTTTCCAAGTTTTAATTTCCATATTATCCTGAGGAAGAGAATTCAGGTAATCTAATAGAAACTGCTGCGTTTTAAATTCCCGGAACCCCAGCTCCGGGATTTTATGCAGCTCCCGCCGCAATGCAACGAATGGATTGTTAGTGGCCAAAACTATTTTCCCCCTTGTTCAAAATGCATCTTATATTTAATCTGCATAATAGAAATGGATAACCAGAGATTTATCCCTTTAGAAAAAGCGCGGATCGCGATCCACGCTTTCTAAACTCTTATAATTGGCGAAGCTCCTGCTTAATTTCTGTTTTGGACTTAGTCTTTTCATCAATCTCCTTAATAACACGGGCTGGTGTTCCTGCTACCACTGTATATGGAGGCACATCATCAATAACAATCGCGCCTGCAGCAACTACAGCTCCCTTACCAACAGTTACACCTTCCAGAACCACAGCATTGGCTCCGATTACTACATCATCTTCTACAACCACAGGTTTAGCAGAAGGAGGCTCAATAACGCCAGCCAATACAGTTCCCGCTCCAATATGGCAATTCTTTCCGACTGTAGCTCTTCCGCCAAGGACAACATTCATGTCAATCATTGTGCCTTCTCCTATTACTGATCCGATATTAATGGAGGCACCCATCATGATTACTGCGTTATCTCCGATTTCTACCTGATCACGGATGATGGCACCCGGCTCAATGCGCGCTTTAATATTTTTCATATCAAGCAATGGAATCGCTGAGTTTCTGCGGTCATTTTCAACCACATAATCTTCTATTTTTGACTGGTTTTCTTCAATAGCCTGGCTAATTTCTGTCCATTCACCAAACACAACCCCGGTGCTGCCATTTAAAAAGACCTTTGCTGAGGATCCGAAGTTGATCTCTTCTAAATCACCTTTAATATAAACCTTTACAGGTGTGGATTTTGTGCTGTTTTGGATAAAAGAAATAATCTCATTGGCATCCATCATTTTCATATTAAAAATCCTCCTCTATGTATAACTTTGCAACTAGCATTACTTTAACAAACAAAAGCGCTGAAAACAAGAAAAATAAATGTCTGAAAAGAAAATAGATTGCTAGTGGAGTATCATTGTCTTTCTTCTTCTATATGCTCCTTTATTAACTCAACAAATGCCTGCACCTGCTTGAGCTGGAAGGCAGATTCGTATCCGAGCAGCCATGTATCACGCTTAATCGGCATATTATTTTCATCGAGGAGCGGGATCTTAAAAATATTTTTCTCAGCACCATTGAGTGTAATGGCCGGGAGAATGGCGTATCCTATTCCATTGAAAGTCATTTGCTTGCATGTTTCTATTTGGTCAACTACTATTGTTCTTTTTGGCGATGTTTTGAATTGCCGCAGCCACCAGTCCTGAATTTCCTGATAATAGTTGGAATCGCTTTTAAATTGAATAAAAGGCCGATCTGTTTCAAGAACCTGCTCAGGTTTAGTAATCTCTGTATCAACCAGATAAAGGCTATCCTTAAATAAAGGAATTTTAATTCCCTTCCAATCCGGAGTACCTCTGATAATTCCAATATGCACCTGATCATCATAGAGAGATTTTAATATTTCACTGCTCCATCCGGTGATCAGAGAAATTTTGGCCTGGGGGTAGCGGCTGACAAACTTTTTAAGAACCTGAGGGAGCCAATTTTGTCCGACAATAGAGGCAACTGCTATTTTTAATGTGCCATGAACCTCCGAATTCAGGGCAGTAATTGACTCCCTGACTTTTTCTTCCTTTGCCAGCACTTCATTGACAAATTGTATAACAATTTCTCCCGCAGGAGTCATTGACAAACCCTTTTGGGAGCGGAGGAACAGCTTGTTACCCCATTCTTTTTCAATATTCACAAGGCGCTGTGAAAGAGCCGGCTGCGATACAAATAAACGCTCAGCGGCTTTCCTCATATTCATTTCCTGTGCCAGTACTGATAAAAGATGAAATTCTGTAAGTGAAGACATAAACATTTCCCTTCATAACTTTTTCTTATAGTATATCTTAAACACTTTTGAATTTCTTTATCATCAATAATGTTCTGGAGGAGAAATATAAAAATCCCTGCACGTTAAATGCAGAGATTTCAGGGAGTGCTTAATCGGCTGTTTCTTTTTCATGCTTTGGCAGTGAGATAACTAATAAGAAGCTTATCACTGCAAATATCAGCACTGCATAATACACAGAATGAAGTGAAACGGTAAGACCATTTTGCAGAATCTCCTTTATTCCAGTATCCATGCTGTTTCTGGCTTCTTCATTTAAAAGTACATTTGCGGAATCTAAAGATAAACTGTCATCTATGCCTTCGCCATTTTGCTGTATATATGATTTAATCTGGCTGTTCAGAATTCCTCCCAGTAAGGCAGCTCCTATAGTGTTTCCAAGGTTTCTCATAAACATATTGGCTGCCGTGGCAATTCCCCTTTGATTCCATTCCACAGTACTCTGAATGGATACAATAAAAGCTGTAGTGGTCAAGCCCATACCGGCCCCGACCAAAAAGCTCCCTGCCGCTGCCCATACTGGCCCCGCTTCAGGAGTGAGTGTAACAAACATAATACTGCCTGCAATCAAAAATACTCCGCCTATTACAGATGTACTTCTAAAACCAATTTTCAAAAGCAGCTTCCCAGCCGCTGCAGAAGCTATCGGCCATCCAATCGACATTGTGGTAAGTGTAAAGCCTGCTACTATTGGAGATTTCTCCATGACGCCCTGCACAAATGCCGGAAGAAAACTGGAAATTCCAATCAGCATTACACCGGTTGTTAATGAAGCCAAATTGGCAATTAATATCGGCTTCTCCTTCCATATATTAAAAGGCATCATTGGCTCTGCAGCTTTTTGTTCCTGCAGGATAAACAAGAAAAAGGCTATTACGCTGACTGCTAAAAGGCTGATTGCTTCAATGGAATTCCAGGCCCAATTTGTTCCTCCCTCTACAAGCACAACCATTAGAGAAGAAATGGAAACCGTTAATAGCACAGCTCCTGCATAATCGATCTGATGCTTTTTCCTTTCCACATTTTCATGGAGGAAAAGCCACAAGCCTGCAATAGCCAGGATGCCAAGCGGAATGTTAACCCAAAAAACATATCTCCAGCTGACGAATTCAACAAGAAGACCCCCTATTGCCGGGCCCATAATAGCTGAAATTCCCCAAACGCTTGATAAATAGCCCTGCACCTGGGCCCTTTCCTCTTTTGTGTAAATATCCCCGACAATGGTTGTGGCAATCGGCATTACTGCACCCGCACCAAAACCCTGGATTAACCGAAAAATAATCAGCGCTGTCATTGATTCAGCAAAGCCGCATAAGATGGAACCAATTAAAAATATGATAATACCAAACGTCAAAACGGGCTTTCGCCCAAATAAGTCTGAAAGCTTACCGTAAATCAAAACAGTTACAGCATTCATCAACAGGTATGCTGAAAAGACCCAGCTATATAAAGCAAATCCGCCTAAATCACCAACAATGGCAGGCATCGCAGTTGATACAATGGTTGCCTCAATGGCCCCCATGAACATGGCAAGCATTACTGCAGCCAGTACAAATGGCTTTTTGGTCACTTTCCTCTTTCCTTGAGGCATTTTTTTATGTAAAGTTTGACTCAAGTGTTTCCCCTCCATGATTAAAAACATGAATAACGCATGCAAATGACGGCAATAAAACCGCCTGTATTCTCACCATTGAAAAATAAAGCAAGCTCCCACTGCGGGGAGCTGATTTCTATCGTTTATTTAATCGTCTGATATGTTTATTTAGCTGATCTAATACTGATCTGCGAGTCAGTATTCCCTCAAAGTAGCCTTCCTTGTTTTCAACACAAACAAATGGATGGTCAACTAAAAGTGTGATCGACTGCTGTATAGAAGATCCTGCATCAAGCCTTGGAATTTTTGTGTTCATAGCTTCTTCAACCCTTTTTTTCTCCAGCTGTTCAAACTCAATCCGCTCCATACCAAGTATGGAATCCATAATAATAGGTGTGCTGATTAAGCCCTGCAGCTTATATTGCGGGTCCAGTACAGGAATTGCTGTGTATCCGCTTTTCGTTAGTACTAAGAGGGCATGCTCCAGGTTGTTGCCGACTTGTACATGAGCTACCCGTTCAGAAGGAATCATGAAATCACTGATATTAAATTCTAAAAATTCCTCGCTATGGAGACTGATCATCACCGAAAACTCCTCAAAAATTAGTTATGCTTCTTAACCATTTTATCATAGTCTCCGGTAATTTGCGCCTATTAACCTTTGCTGGTTTGAATGTCTTTAACTTCATAGCTGCAGTAAGGACAGTGAAAAATAACATTTTGATTTGATTGTGCAGTTAAAACAGCATCAATTTCTTTTTCCTTCTTACAGCTCGGACATATTACAGTTGGCATCATTCTGCTTCACCTCGTGATTGTAGGGTCTTATACTATTTATTGTTCTCAAGGCTATTTTTTCAAGTCCCGGTTATCTTTTAAAATTTCTTTCATTTCTTCAAGAGTTTTCCTTATCCGGATTACTTCTTTTTTTGTATTGATTACATCTGCAAGCAAAAGAAGAACAGTGAAGAACAGCAAAATTGTGAGCAGATAATCCATTTTTCACCTCGGGGAAAAATATTTTTTTAAGCAGCAATAAGAAAAGAGGCCCAAAAAGGCCCCTTATGTATGTGTTGAATTATTGAATCAAATCGAAAATTTCGATTGTGATCATATCAATGTTGTCAAATTGATATCTTTTTGGCTTTTCTTTATCGTTATATACTTCCAATTCAAATGTTTCATTTTTTGGATGAAAAGTTACCTGGCATTTCCTTTCACCATTCACCTCAAAAAATCTTTGCATCGGCTCTCCGCCTGTTGCTTGTTCCTGTAAGCTTTTTAAGCGTGTTAATATACCTTGAAGCTGTGACATGCTCTCTCTCCTTTCCAAAACAAAACCCATAATTCACATTTAGGTTTCTCTTTTGGCATGTTTCTATCCTAAAGAAATAAATTCAGAATATTCAAGCTTGCTGCTTTACATACCAATATTAACAGAATAAAATATTGTCAGGTATTTGTACAAGCAAAAGCTTTGTAAAGGATGTGATTTTTTTGGCAAAACCTGAAAAATTGGCGAAAAATCTATATTTAATTGATGACTTTGACCTCTCAATGGAAAAACGTACCGGTACATATGTCTTAAAAGAAGAAAAGCTGACCCTAATTGAGACCTCTGCCAGCCCCTCCATCCCGTTTATATTGGAAGGACTTAAACAGCTTCATATTACACCTGAGGAAATTGAAAATATCATCGTTACACATATCCATCTTGATCATGCAGGCGGCACTGGCTTATTATTAACCCACTGCCCAAACGCAAAGGTGATTGTCCATCCGAAAGGTGCAAGGCACTTAGCAGACCCTTCACGTTTAATCACCGGTGCAAAAGCTGTTTATGGAGATCAATTCGATGAATTGTTTAATCCTATACTGCCTGTTCCGGAGGATAAAATTATTACAAAAGAACATGAAGAAGAGCTTGAAATTGGTCCAAATTGCACGCTGAAATTTTATGATTCGCCCGGACATGCGAATCACCACTTCAGTATTTTTCATTCTGCATTAAATGGGATGTATACAGGAGATACTGCCGGTGTATTTTATCCGCAGCTGAAAGAACATGGGATTGAATTGTATTTGCCCTCAACTTCACCAAATCAATTTAACCCATTCAAAATGCTTAGTTCCATTGAGATGTACGAAAAAATGGACCTTGAATTTATTTTCTTTGGGCATTACGGCATGAGTTCAAACCCAAAAGAAGTCTACAGGCAAATCAAATATTGGCTTAAGATATTCATGAATGCCGGTGAAACTGCCTTTTCCGGAGGGGGCTCTACAGATCAGCAGACACAGGCTGCACAAGCAATACTTGAAGAAAAAGTTAAAGGTTATTTAAATGGTAAAGGCATTCCGCTTGACCATCCTGTATATGAGATTCTTGCTGTCGATATCACTGTTTGCTCAATGGGTTTGATTGATTACCTGCATAAAGCAAACTGATTGCCTGCATGATCATCCTGCATTAAGATAGAATACAAAAAGCCGGGAGGATCTAACATTGAAAGAGATTGTTTTATATACACAGCCGGATTGTCCGCCCTGTGAAATCACAAAGATGTTTTTGAATGAGAATGGATTTGCTTATATAATAAAAGATATAAAAAAAGACGCGGCGGCACATAAAGAACTGACCAGGAAGTATAAATCATTTTCTACACCCACTGTTGTTATCGGGGACACTGTTATTAGGGGATTTGACCTGGAAAAACTAAGATCCGCAATAGGAATTAAATAAAAAAAGAGCTTAAAAGCCCTTTTAGCTTTTAAGCTCTTTTAATTGGCTGCCAGCTGTCCATGCAGCTCCTTCTTTTCAAATAAGGCAATTATACCTTGGTTATCTGTTATGAGCATGCTTCCTGAACGAAACATGGCTTCAAATGGATTCAACAGGAATCCAAGTTGATATGAAGGGGTATTTAGCCAATTTCCTTCAGGTGCTTTATAAGAGGTTTGTTCTGCCGCTTCTTGCTTGCCCTCAGCTTTCTTTATTATTTTATCAGGAATATTTTCTCCCAGGAATTTGGCGACTTTTATTTCCTCCCCATGTTTCGTAAGCATGACACCTTCATAATGACTTTCATAGCCTACTGGCCCCTCATGATTTTCCGGAAAATATTCATACACATAGACATTACCGCTTTCTTCAACTACTTTTGTGTTGTCCGAATAAGTAAAAAACGGAATGTAGTATGCAGCAGAATCAGATCCAAGGGTAAAGTATTTGCCATTTTCTGAAACAAGGTTTTCCTTGAGAAACTGATACTTAGCTTCCTCAGAAAAATAGGGGTCTAGCAATTCATTTACTTCGCTCATGCCCCGCTCTTCTACGCTAAGCTCCACCTGTGCTTGAAAGGCATTCTGCAGGAACTCGTATACATCTTCTTTATCAGTATTTCTCTCGGCATAAGTTTGAGAAGGAATCACTGCGATCATGACTGCAATTGTAAGAATAATACCTGATAAATGCTTGTACATTCCACTCTCCCTTTCTTTATTCTTCACTTAGTTTGTACCCTCAATTTTACCAGCAAATAAATCTCCTGATGCGTGCTTTCGTTCCCTAAATTCCCTTACATTCTGACAGAAAAATTCTTTTCTTGTTAAGAATCTACCCGTATTGACAAAGAATTAACGCAACAGAAGGAAAAGCATATATTAAAATTGGATGTAAATATTGTCAATTGTTCAAATGAATTTTTAAAAATTAAAAAGCCCTCCAGTGGAGGGCCTTTACCAAGTCCAGGTAAGTGCAAAATAAATAATCATAACAATAACGATTCCAAAGAAAATGGCATAAGCCAAAAAAATAGGATTCCTGATATAGGCATGCTTTTGAACATTTTCCGGCAGCTCTGCATCGATATCTCCCTTTACTGCCTTTCTTTCTTTACCAATTAACAAAGTATACACTATGGAATATAAAAGTATTCCAAGTCCGATCAGTAATATGATCAATGTGAACATGCTCATGGTTAATCTCTCCTCGAGGAAAGTTCTACACTTACATTCCCTCAAATCAAGAATATTTATACAAAAAAATTCAATTTATAATAGCCCATCATGTTCATATAAAAAATCATATGATAAATCAACAAATAAGTAATCATTAGTATTAAGCGGGAAGGAAAAAGTCCTTATTGTTTCACCTGTCTCTATATCGGTATATAAATCAGAGAGTATTCCCTTTTTATTTATTCGCATTTTCATAATATTTTCAAGAAAATACGGTCGCCAGCTCCAATTTTTATGCAGATATTCCTTCTGAATAAGCCATCCTCCATCCCTTTTAAAGTAATTGGCAGAATTCTGAAATCCGTCTTCATCGCAAATATACAGCCGAAAAGCTGCCCCCTCTAAAAGGAGTGCGATCTGTTCCAAGGTTTCTTCATATACTGTAATCTTTTTGTTTTTATTTACATAATCAATCAGCTTTTCATTGAACTCAGATGTTACCTGATACAATGACTCCAGTTTTTTCTTTTCATGCACAATAAATCGGTGGCATTCAATTCGCAATTTTTCCTTTAAAATATCTCTGTCAGTGAAATTTTCTGCAGGTTTTTGCAAATAATATCCCTGATAATAACGTCCGCCATTTTTCCATGCATACTGAAGCTGGTAAACCATTTCAATATTTTCAAAAAGCATGCTTGCTCCGATTTTCCTGGCAAGCATGGATAACGAATAGAGTATATCATTAAAATTATAAGCAGTTGCATTTGATTTCATTGACTCTAGATCCACCTTTAAAATGTCCGGAGCCAATTGGCCTATCCGATCTAAATGACTGCTTTCATTTCCAAGTTTATCTATTGCTAACTTGATTCCATATGTCCGGTAATAATTTAAAAGATGATCCAGATGGTCAATATCGCCTTTATAATTCCTTTCGGTAATTTCCAATACAATCCGGTCAAGGCTTATGCCTTTTTTTCCATATTCCTGGAGGGTGTTTAGAAATTGTTCCCCATCATTATACATGAGCAAGTCAGCATCTCTATTGATAAAAATTAGAACATCTTTATCAAGATGCTGTGCCTTGCTTAAAGCCTTCTTTAACACTTCATAATCAACCTCAATCCGAAATTCTTCAGGAATATTTTCATCCTGAAAGAATGGACCAAGACTGACGACCCCATCCGTACCTTTATATCGGCCTAAGACCTCATAACCAATGACACGATGCTCATCTGCACTGAATATGGGCTGGAAATAGGGAAATACATTATCCAAATCTGTTAGGATATCCAATGCATCCATGTCCTAGCCTCCCTATGTATATAAATGAAACTGTGATTAATGAGTTATTATACCATATTTGCTTAAAACTTTTACTATTCAAAATATAGGTCCCGCGTCTTGATAAAACATGATTGTTTGGCAAAAGCTTAGCAGCATATTGCGGTGCTGTCTTCCACAACCTAATATCAGAACATCAAAAGAAAGAGGGTATTTTATGAGGAATTTCATGCTTATATCCCTTCTTATTCCTTTGCTTGGCTGCGGACATTCAGAACCGGCCAGTCCTGTCCAAGAGACTGATATGACTTCCAAAGAGCTGAATGCCCAAATACCAGTTAATGCAGAAAAGGAACAGCCGAAAGTAAAAGTCCAATCGACAGAACCTGCTAAGGCTGTAAAAAAACGATCTGTGATCATTGATGTTCCACTAATTAAACAAAATCCGGAATTGAAGTATGGATGTGAAGTAACCAGCCTGACAATGGTTCTGCAGCACGCAGGTGTCAAAGTCGGGAAAATGGTTTTATACAATGAAGTAAAAAAAGATAGTGATCCGCTGATACGCTCAAAAGGTGATATTTTAAAATGGGGTAATCCTGCAGAAGGATTTGTAGGCGATATGACAGGAAGAACTGCCGGATACGCAGTTTTTGATAAACCAATTGAAGAATTGGTAAATAAATACCTTCCTGGAAGAGCCGTTAATTTAACCGGCCAAGATTTTGAAGCAGTTCTTATGCATGTCTCCAAAGGATATCCTGCTGTCGTCTGGACGACAGGTGACTATAGGCTTCCTGACCGCTGGGAATCGTGGACTCACTCCGGCAAAACCATTAAAACTCCATTGGATCTTCATGCAGTCGTATTGGTAGGATATGATGATCATTATGTTTTTCTAAACGACCCCCTCTCAGGAAAAAAACAGGTGAAGGTTTCAAAAGAGCGATTTAACTCTTCATGGAAAGCATTGCAGTCAAGAGCTGTAAGTTATCAATAGGTTATGTCAGCCGGCTGAAAATATTCAGCCGGCTTTTATATTCATTAGAACGGAAACTGGTTCAGCCACTGGCCGCCATCCATTGTAATGCACTCTCCATTAATATAACCTGCATGCTCAGAGAATAGAAAGAAGGCCAATTCTGCAATTTCTTCCGGCTTTCCAAGCCTGCCCAGCGGCACACTTTGAAGTGTCCTTTGTGCAGCCTTTTCCGATTCCCACAGCCGGTCTGCCCCTCCCGTCCTTTCAATTGGACCTGGAGCTATAGCATTTACCCTGATACCGTATTTTCTTCCCCATTCGACAGCCAATGTTCTTGTCATGGATAACACCCCAGCTTTTGCGGCAGCTGAGTGTATAACTCCAGCTCCAGCGTCCCATGCATATGTAGCTACCATATTGATTATGCTTCCCTTAATTCCCTTTTCAATCCAGTATTTGCCGACTTCGCTCGAACAATAAAAGGTTCCATTCAACACAATATTAATAACAGAATTCCAGCCATTTGCACTTAGCTCCTCAGCAGGGCATATGAAGTTTCCTGCAGCATTATTGACAAGGAAGTCAACCTGCCCAAACGTATTAAGCGTTCCTTTAAGCATATATTTAACATGTTCAATCTCGCGGACATCCATTTGAATGGTCAAAACTTGTCCCTTTGATGTTTCAATTTCAGCTTTGGCTGTCTCGAGGCGTTCGGCGTTTCTGCCTGTTATAACCACATTCGCACCGGCTTCAGCAAAACGCTTTGCCATAAATTTCCCCATGCCGCTGGAACCGCCAGTAACAATGACTGTTTTATTTTTCATCCTAATTCCCCTCCCAAAAAATGAATGATCATTCATTTATATTTTACCATTAAATATAGAATTTTCGAATTATTATTTATAAATAAATACTTAAATCAATTTAAGGAAAATGAAGGATAAAAAACAAGCATAGTTACTCCTTCTTTTTAATAGGATAGTTTGATAGTATTAAAGATACTGTAATGAGAAGGCCTTCTTTCTCTTCTCGTACAAACTCCAGTAAAAATTTTTAAAGATAGGTTGGTATGTCCAATGCCGGAAAAATTGTCCAGAAGATCTTTTCTAAAAAGAACTCTCGGCTTTTTTGCTGCTGTGTGTGGTATTAGTGCAGGCGGTTATTATTATTCACGGGAAATGGAGCCTCGGCTCCTGGAAATCACAAACTACAAAATATCTGACAGCGCAATTCCCCAAGCATTCAATAATAAAAAAATTATCCAATTCAGCGACACCCATTTAGGATTTCAGTATGAACTGAAACAGCTTGAAGAATTGATTGAAAAGATAAACAGCCTGAAGCCTGATATTGTATTCTTTACAGGTGACCTGATGGATGAACCAAATAAATATCAGGAGGCAGACCAGATTGCACCGATCCTGAAAAGAATTCAGGCACCGCTTGGCAGATTTGCTATTTATGGGAATCATGATCACGGGGGCTATGGTTCAGATATCTATAAATCTATTATGGAAGATTCAGGATTTACTCTTTTACTGAATGAAAATCGCAAACTCGAATTTTCCGGAAGCAGCATTGGGATTATAGGCATTGATGATGCTATGCTCGGAAGGCCGGACATAAAGCTGGCCAGCGAAAATATGGACGAGGCATCATATAACATTTTATTGTCCCACGCACCGGATTTAGCAGATGCAGCCTCTGCTTTCAGCATCAACCTGCAGTTGAGCGGCCATAGTCATGGCGGCCAAATAAAACTCCCATTCTTTGGAGCCTTAGTTAAACCTCCTCATGCTGAAAGATACTATGAAGGTTTTTATGAAATTGGCCGTCAAAACCCTTTAACTCTTTATGTAAACAGAGGGCTTGGGACAACCAGACTGCCCTTCCGCTTTTTGTCCAGACCGGAACTGACGGTGTTTACCCTGCAATCAGACAGCAGCAAGTAATGGGAAAGCAAATTATGCTGCTTTCCTTTTTTAATGCATTCAGGACATAATTCAAGCAATAAGTTACAAGATGATTTTCTCATGCATATATTAATAAACCTTATAAGAATGAGGTGGTTGCTATTTACCATATAGTAAAGCCTGGTGAAACAATGTCTGTCATCGCGCAAAATTACCGCCGCCCTCTAAGCAGGCTATTGGCGGCAAACCCTGCCATTGTTAATCCAGGGCTAATTTATCCTGGCCAGCGAGTCTTAATACCAGGACTGCCTGAACCGGATTCCATACCATATACAATTATAGTTTCAAGAGGCAAAAAAACCTTAACTCTTTTATCTAACGGTACCGTGCAAAAAGTCTATCCCATTGCAGTAGGAAAAATGCTGACGCTAACCCCAATTGGAGAGTTTGTAATTGTGAACAGAGAACCTGACCCCGGCGGCCCATATGGGGCCATGTGGCTTTCTCTATCTAAATACGGCTATGGAATTCACGGAACCAATAACCCTTCTTCAATCGGCCAATCTGTTTCCAAAGGCTGTATACGCATGTATAACCAGGATGTACTGCAATTGGCAAGCATAGTGCCAAATGGCACAAGGGTAATCATACAGCCATAGAGAACATCCTCCTTCAAAAAAGCTTTCGCTTAAAAATTGCGAAAGTTTTTTATTTTTTGTTGATTTTTTTATAAACAAAACATATCATATTGATATATCATACTGATACATCGAAAGGAGAATTATCCTTGTCTGTAGAACATACCATCCTAGCTGTACTAAGCTTTTGGCCCAGCACGGGATATAAAATCAAATCTGAATTTGAACACAAAGCTGCTGGCCTATATTGGGGAATGAGCTATGGGAGCATATATCCCAAATTAAAAAAGCTGGAAGAAGAAGGATTTATCTATACACTCGAACAGGAAGACGATGGAAGAAGAAAAAAAATGTATGAACTCACAGCTAAAGGCTGGAAAGAGTTTGAGAATTGGCTGAGGACACCTCCTGCTTTCCCTGTTATTAAAGATGAACTGCTAATGAAAATGTCAACCTGGCATGAAGATATGGATAATGAAGTGCTAATCAGCCATTTATTAAAAAGAAAAGAGGAAGCTTCAGATATCCTTAAATTCGTAAAGGAGTGGCCTGGAAATGGGTATTCCTATGTCAGCAAGCTTGGCTCTCTCTCAATTCGATATGCCGAAATGAAGCTTGAAACAGAAATTAAATGGATAGAGGAATCAATTGAAGCTCTACAAACAGATAATCTGCCGGACGGCCAGGACCCTTATGGCAATACTGAAAAGCTGCTGAACAGGCGGAGGATGGCCATCGGAAAGGATGAAGGAAAATGACAGCGAAACCAGGAATCTTTAAACCGCTCAAACTAAAATCCTTTCGCGTACTTTTTGGTGCCCAGTTATTTTCCGACCTGGGGAACTGGCTTGATTTTATTGCGTTGCAGGTTATTGTCGCTTATCACTGGGGGCTGGATGAAACGGCCATTGCCTCAGTTATTATCGTTCTTGGTCTTCCCTGGGTCATCATTGGCCCATTTGCGAGTGTGTTTGTGGATAGAATGCCCAAAAAGGCAGTTATGATCGTTTGCCTCCTTTTAAGAGTAGTCTTTGTAGCAGGCTTATTTTACGCCCCTAATCTATACATTCTGCTTTTATTTGTGTTTTTAAAAGGAACCGTTTCGGCACTTTATGATCCGGCCAGGCAGAGTGTCATCCGGATGATTGTACCTGAAAACATGCTGCCTGAAGCAGTAACTTTAAGCCAGCTTTCAGTTAACACGATGAAAATTGCCGGGCCGGCATTAGGAGGGGGAATAATAGCTGTTTTTGGACCTAAAAGCCCTTTTTTGTTTGAAGCTGCAGGATTCCTTATAGCTGTTTTTTTCCTCTTGTTTCTTCCCAACTTAAAGTCCTTTGAAGAATCAGATAAAATTTTGGATGGCGGACACGCAAACAAAAGGAGTTTTTGGAAAGACTTTTCCGATGGAATTCGGCATATTTCCCGTACACCTCTTTTGAAGATCTCGATTATTCTTTCTTCTGCAGCTTTTTTCATTATTTTCCTTTATGATGGTCTGTTTGTCTTTATTGCAAAACAGATTGGGTTTAATGAGGGGAATTTTGGTATGCTCATCAGTGCAGTGGGAGCAGGCAGTGTTGCCGGTTCACTTTTGCTGGGCCAATGGACAGGGTGGAACCGGAAGCCCATCCATTTAATGAGTTCTTCAGCCATCTTAAGCGGCACCTTAATAGCAGCTGTTGGACTTGGAGGTTTAGGTTTTCTTAATTTGCCACAACTGGCCTGGATAATCGGTGCATGTCTTTTAGGTCTCTTAGGTGCAGGAGAATCTGTTCCCTACGGCTATGTTCTTCAATCTGAAACACCAAAGCAAATGATGGGCAGAGTTTCTGCTGCCGCTATGTCCCTGCAGACTTTTTCGATGCTTATTGCGCCTGCGGCAGGTGCTCTTCTGGCAAAAAAGCTAGGCGCCTCTTTTGTTATGATTGGCGCAGGCTTTGCTACGACATTATTGGGACTCACCATGCTTATAATTATATGGAAAAAATCTGGATATTTTCAGCCCGTTAGCAGTAAACAGCTGGACGCATAAGCTTTTATTGTCTCAACTCTATACTATGTTGGTTTTATTGCCTAAAAGGGGTATAATACGTTTATACCCCTTTAAAATATGAAAGGAGATTGGAAATTGAATTCTGACAAGAAACAATATCCCCATCTGCAACCAACGGTTGAAAACCTCTCTCAAGCCATCTTCACCGTTAACCGCCATGCAAAGACAGCACCAAATCCTAAATTTTTGTATAAATTAAAGCATGATGCATTGCACAAGCTGATCAAAGAAGGTAAAGCCCAAAAAGCTGGCTTGCATTATTCAGGTAATCCTAAAAACAGCCAGCAGCAATCTGATGTTCTTGTAAAGTGCGGGAATTATTCTTTTCACCTCCCGCCATCTAAAGAGGATTTTTTAGAGCTTCCGCATTTGGGCAAGCTGGATTCCTTCGTCCGAAATCCAAAGTCCTCCTTATCACTTAATGCAGCGAAAAAATTGCTAATGTCATATACAGGACTAAAGGAGCTTAATAGCCCGCCGAATGAAAAAAAACAGCGCTATCAAAAACCAGTATTTAAAAAATTAGGAGAAAGTTACTTTTAATCATTGAAAGTACTAGTGCCAGCTCACCCCCGGCAAGCAGAAAAAGAGGTTCTCAATGAAAAGCTTAGTTTATATGGTGAGAAATGAAGAGGGCGGCTGCCCCGGAAGCCGAACCTAGACAAGCCTGTGGACTCAAGGAGGCAGACGCTGGAGCTGAACAGTTATCAAGATTACAGTTTTACTTTCATACCTAACACTAAAAAAGCTGGAATGAAGAAATCCAGCTTTTTAGTTTGCTTATAAAGCATGCTGATCAATTAAAAGCACTAATTCTGCAATTTCCGGCTTGCTCACCTGTGCATCCGCTCCAACCATCTGTCCTTTATGGCGAAGATCTTCAGTAATCAATGAAGAAAAAATGATTACAGGAAGTTTTGCAAGTATCGGATCATCTTTCACCTTTTTAGTCAGATGATGTCCATCCATTTGCGGCATTTCGATATCGGTAATCATGAGCTGCACTTCGTCAGTGACATTCCGTCCGGACGCTGCTAATGAGTGAAGATATGTATAAGCTTCAAATCCGTTTTCAAAAAATTTGATCCGGGAAAATCCCGCTTCATTCAATGTATCGTTCAAAAGCTTTCTTAATAATGGAGAATCCTCCGCTATAATCAGCTTCTTATTAGATCTTTCACGCTTTCCAAGTTTTTGCACCTTTTGAATGCTGATCCCTGAATCCGGATTTATTTCTGTGACCATTTTTTCAAAATCAAGCATCAGGACCATCTCTCCACCTAGTTTAATGATTCCGATAATCTGACTTTCCTGCCCCTGGTACATTTCAGATGGTTTTTCTATTTGGTTCCAGGAAATTCGGTGGATTTTCGAAACATTATGAACATGAAAAACAATTTTCTGCTGATTAAACTCTGTCACAATAAACTTATCCTGCTGCGGGGTTTCTGATGAAGCCATATTCAATGAAGAAGCTACATCAACCACAGGAAGCACCTCACCCCTCAGTTCAATGATTCCTTCAATATTTCTATGTGAATGAGGGACAGGAGTGACCTGCACAGGGTTTATAATTTCCTTCACTTTGATCACATTAATTCCGAATTTATTCCTGCCTATCGAAAATTCAACAATTTCTAGTTCATTTGTTCCACTTTCAAGTAAAATGCCTTTATTCTGATCCACTTCTTTTCGTCCTTCCTTTTCCATCTGCCTATTTCAAATCCTGCCCTTCAAATAATAACTCTTCAAGAAGAGCACATGCTACTATCTGAGTCTTTTTCTCTATTAATATACCATGAATGGATAAAATTTCTTATGTAAATTTGATATATCATGTAAAAAGTCCCGATTTATACAGCAGCAGTCAGTAATGTTAATACTAAAAAGCAGGCCCTTAGCGGCCTGCTTATGGAATCTAAACAAGATGTACTGCTTTATTCAGGAATGCTTTCTTCTTTAATTTTTGAATGAACGAGCAGTCCAATTACAGTCAAAATCATCAATGAGCCAAGTGCCAGTCTGCTTGCCAGGTTTCCGTAGCTTGCAAAGATCAGGGTTATGCTTCCGTAAATGAGCGGACCAATAATGGAAGATACTTTTCCTGAAAAGGCAAACAAACCAAAAAACTGTCCTCTTTTATCTTCAGGAGTTAATTCCACTATATACGTTCTTGTGGTTACCCACATCGAACCCAGGGCAACGCCAAACATGCTGCCGGCAATCCAGAACATGACTTCATTGACAGCGCCAACCGCAATTGCCAATGCAACAAGAAGAAGGATACCAACATACTTTACCGCTTTATTTGCTCCTTTCGCCTTGGTTATATAGCCAAATACAAAAGATCCAATTATACTCGAAACCGTGGAAACCAGATATAACAAAATGAATTTGCCAGTTGTAAAACCGACTATCGTTTTTGCATAAACGGCCATCATCGCAATCGTTGTAGCTATTGCATCATTTAAGAAAAAATAAGCAATCATGAAAGTGAAAATTGATTTATAATGTTTCATTTCTTTAAAAGTCTGCCAGACTTCCTTATAGCCTGATAAAAATGTTTGTTTTTCTTTTACCTGGCTGGGCTTATCTTTAACAAAGAAAAATAGCGGCAATGAAAACACCAGAAATAAAATAGCAGTTGGTATGAAGGATTCGTGAAAACCATCATCACCTACAAACAAATAAACAGTCAGTCCTACAAGGGTTCCAATATAACCGACTGCTACTCCGAAACCCGAAATCAGCGGAATATCCTGTTTTGTTCCCAAGTCTGAGATCATTGCATCGTAAAAAACCAGACTGGAATGGAAAAAAAACTTTGCAATAACAAAACAAATAATAACCAGTGCAAGATAAACAGGCAGCCCAAATACTTTCCCGCTAATTTGGCTGGATGCAAAAACTCCCATAAAAATCGTTGCCATGACAGTAATAAGAGTGAATATAACTATATATTTCTTTTTTCTTCCTGTCCGGTCTATCATAACCCCGAACAAGGGGGAAAACAGGACAAGAAAAAAGCTTGCCAACGCATTAGAATAAGATATAAAAGTACTAGCAATCTGATTTAAAACTTCGTTCTCCCCTATTACTTCCTGCAGGTAAAAAGGAAAAAATATCGTATTAATGTTGGATGAAAAAATGGTATTCGCAAAATCATATAGTGCCCATGATACGATTGGCAGGGTCATATACAGGCGCAGAGAATTGAATTTCCCCGGTTTCTTAAGCTCCGTTCTTTCTATTTCCATGCCATCAGCTCCTTCATTAAAAAAACAGTTAGACTGTCACCGCCCAGCATATTAAACCCTGATGCCGGCTGCCTGATTAATTTGCTTTTTATGGTGTATGTCATGTTTTATAAAATCTGCAAAATAATCACGGACAGTTAAGGCAGTACCTCCAATTGTAAATGCTGTATTCAGGTTTTCTTCAGTCATCCCTTTCAGGATATCAAGGAACTGTTTTCTTACTTCTAATAGTTCTTCAATAATTTCTATTTGTGCATGCTTTTGAGAATATTCTGCTGCAGCATCATTCACATACTGAAACTCAGGAAAGCTCTCAAGTTCTGCACCCTTTTTAAAAAATGGGAAGCGCTTCTCAAGGGAAAACCGATCCCAGAATAACAGATGGGCAACCACTGCGGCAATTGGCCATTTCCCGGCTTTAACAGGTTTTAGCCACGTTTCCTGGTCAAGCACTTTTATAGACTCAAGCCACACTGAAAAAGATTCATAGTGTGTAATAATTTCATTCTTTTGCATTTTCACCCTCCCTTTCTAAAAATATATTCTGCATGCAGCCAATAAATCCTTTTAAGTGCAAATCCTAAAAAAACTGTATAGCAGCTAGGCCATACAGCTTCTTTTTGGAGTTATTTTTTTAAAACAACTGTGCCCGCGATTAGATCATGCAATGCCTGTTTTTTCTCTGTAAAAGCAGCAATGATATAGCCGATTAGGAAAATTCCAGATAGGATTGCCATAGCAAAATATCTCCCAAGTGCTCTCCAGAAAGAAATGCGATCACCATTCAAATCAGTCACTTTTAATCCAAGCAGCTTTTTGCCCACAGTCCCCTGCCATGGGGATGCATGCAGGCCAGCAAAATAGGCAACAGCAGCAACAAGATTGACAAGAAATGTTACTCCAAGTGCGCCAAAATAGGATCCCATGAATGCAAGAGCTTCTGCATCTGTCATCTCTGCTTCCATATAAGATGGGTCGCTTATCATCATGTTAAAAGCGTCAGAAGTGCCAAAGAAGATCATAAATATAACAATGCTCAGAATAGTAAGCGGGATTCCGATAATAATAGAATCAATTAAATAGGCCGCAAACCGTTGCCAGAATCCGCCATATTCCTTTGTGCTTTCATAAGGCTGCTTCTCTAAAGATGTCTCCACTTAAAAACCTCCTTAAAATAAATAAGCAGGAAACTAACATTCTAAAATTATAGTTTCCACTATCTACTAATGTTAATCTCTAAATGAATTATATTCAACTCTTTGTAAAATTTTACACAGATTAATTTTTATCGAATATTTTTTAAACGTTTTCATCTTGACTATTCTGTGAACACTCATCTAACACTGTAGACACTCTCTTTGGCAAGGCATAAAATAAGTCTGTAAAGCAGAAAGTAACGTTTTACATAAATTATAAAAGAGGTGCAATCAGGCATGAAAGGTACAGCAATCCTTTACCATGATGATCATAAAGTTACGATTTTGGAAAATGTGGAGCATTCTGTGTTCGAGGAAATGAAAGATCAATGCGGCGATAAGCATTGCCATTGCCATATAGAAAATAAAGTCATCGACTTTGGGGCTGTATCCCCTGTTTTATGGCATGAAGATGAGGTGGATTGGGATTACGGATATTAATTATATTTTTGCAGGCTCTGAATAGAACTCGGAGCCTGTTTTATTTTTTACTGTTTGCCGAACTGCCAAAGTGTTAGAATATAGATTATGATGACGCGAGGTGAATACATTGGATCATTTAATCAACCAAAGAGTGAAGGACATCGAAATTTCCGGAATCAGAAAATTTTTCAATATGGTGGCCGGCACCAAAGATATGATTTCTCTTACAATTGGACAGCCTGACTTCCCTACACCATTGCATGTGAAAGAAGCAGCTAAACAGGCAATCGACAATAACTTTACCTCCTATACACATAATGCAGGCGATATCCGTTTGCGTGAAGCTGCAGCTTCTTTTGTAAAGACAAAATATAATCTTACATATAATCCTGAATCTGAAGTTATTGTGACATCAGGTGCGAGTGAAGCAATTGATATTGCCTTTAGAACCATTTTGGACGAAGGCTCTGAAGTAATCCTGCCAGGTCCTGTTTATCCCGGATATGAGCCAATCATAAAGCTTTGCGGTGCAGTTCCGGTACATGCTGATATTTCGAAAAACAAGTTTAGATTTACTGCTGAATTAATTGAGAAACATATAAGTGAAAAAACAAGATGCATAGTTCTTCCATACCCCTCGAATCCCACAGGAGTCAGTCTTACTGTGGAGGAGCTTGAGCAAATTGCAGCACTTGTTAAAGGCAAAGAGATCTTTATCCTTGCTGATGAAATATACAGCGAACTGATCTATGATCAAAGCCATCACTCGATTGCTTCCCTTTTACGGGAGCAAACGATTGTAATTAATGGGTTATCAAAGTCACACTCAATGACAGGCTGGCGTATTGGGCTATTATACGCACCGGAAAATCTGGCAAAGCATATCCTGAAGGTTCATCAGTATAATGTGACTTGTGCAGCTTCTGTCTCCCAGATGGCAGCACTTGAAGCACTCACAGCAGGTATCGATGACGCGCTGCCTATGAGACAGGACTATGCTAAACGCCGCGACTATGTTTATGAGCGATTAGTAAAAATGAATTTGGATGTTGTCAAACCTGATGGAGCTTTTTATTTCTTTGTAAAAATACCGGATGATTCAATGACATCCTTTGAATTTGCCCTTACACTTGTAGAAAAAGCAGGAGTAGCTGTCGTTCCGGGCAGCGCATTTTCCTCATATGGAGAAGGCTATTTCCGCATTTCTTTTGCTTATTCCATGGAAACCTTGAAAGAAGGCCTTAACAGAATTGAAAAGTTTCAGAAGGTCTAGAATGTTTATACTAAAGGCGCCATTCCCATTTTCAGGAACTGGCGCTTTTTTCATTTAAAAAAGGCAAGCTCCAGCCTGCCCTTTCTTGTGATTACTGACCCTTATATTTTCCGTTGTTTTTTGGTGCTTTTTCCTTTTTGGCTTTATCCCTGTGTATTTTATTTGTATCAGCACTTCCAAATTCATGGGAGAATTCAGAATCAATGACAGCAGAATCGAAGCCTTTTTTATTCTTCTGCTGAGGATCATTTTTCTTGTTTCTTTTTGCCACTTGTCTAACCCCCCTTTTCACTTTCTTAATTAGTTTGAAGTGAAAAAAGAGGGTTTATTCATAAAAAGGGGCTTATTAATCTTCCCAATATTTATACAATGCCTGTGTACCGCTGTTTTCTTCTCCCTTTTCAGCAAGCTCAGCATACATTTTCTTTGCGAGGGAGAGCCCTGGTGTCATCATGCCCATTGCTTCTGCTTCATCTAAAGCAATATTCATATCCTTAATGAAATGTTTAATGTAAAAGCCCGGTTCAAAGTTCCCCTCAATCATTCTGGGTGCCAGATTAGATAAAGACCAGCTGCCAGCTGCACCAGATGATATGCTTTGGAGCACTGTCTTCGGGTCCAAACCTGCTTTTTCAGCATAAACGACAGCTTCACATACCCCGATCATATTTGATGCAATCGCAATTTGGTTGCACATTTTCGTATGCTGTCCGGCTCCTGCTTTCCCTTGATAGACGATATTTGTTCCGAGCAGATTGAGAATTGGTTCTACGGCCAGAAATGCTTCCCTGTCTCCTCCTGCCATAATTGAAAGACGGGCATCTCTCGCACCTATATCTCCTCCGGAAACCGGGGCATCTAATGCATGCATGCCTAATATGCCTGCTTCTTCGTATATTTTTTTGGCCAATGTAGGTGTTGAGGTAGTCATGTCAATTACATATGTATTTTCTCTGCCATTTGTTATAATACCATGATCCCCGAGATACACTTCCTCTACATCTGCCGGATAGCCAACAATTGTAATAATAACATTTGCTTTCTTTGCAACTGCTGAAGGCGTCTCAGCCCACTCCGCCCCTTTCTCTAACAGTTCAGAGGCTTTTTCTTTAGTTCTTGTATACAGTACTAATGGATAACCGGCATTCAATAAGTGTCCTGCCATACTCTTGCCCATAACCCCTGTTCCTACAAATCCTATAACTGTATTTTCAGGTGAAATCATGGTACCCTCTCCCTTGAAATAATCTGAATTTTTATATCAATTCTACCATTATTTTTGTTTTTATAAAAATATTAGGATTCCAGGAACGACAAAAGACCAGGCAGGCGCCTGGTCCATCCCCAATTTTATGCGTGTAATTTATATTACCCAATATTGGGAGAAACAAAACATTTTTCTTACATTTAACTATCTTTAAAGCTGGGATGAAAAATTGTTTAAGAATGCTCTCGCGATCACTTCATCCTCATTTAAAATTTCAACTGAAACCGCATCTTCCTGCACAATCATTTTTTCTAATTCGAAAACATGCAGATCCTGTGTTAGAGGAATGGGATCCATAAAAATATAGTTCCCCTTTTCATTATTGGCTTCTATATATTCCCCGTCAATAATAGTATCTTCCCCATAAATAAACTCATCCGTTCCAAGGGCAGCTGCCAGTTTTTCATTATGTATGGAAACTTTTACTTTGTATAATTCCTCTTCTGAAAGAATTTTATCATTGATTTTAAACCTGAACTGCAGCTCATTTTTTTTAGTCAGCAGGGCTTCTGCGTGGCTATTGACAATTGAATCCTGGTTACCCTGCATACACCCCGTCAAAATGAATGCCAATATGGCGAAAAAAATTAGGCTTATGCTTTTTTTATTCACAAAGAATTCCTCCTTTTTCATTACCTTTTCCTTTCACGCCTGACAATAAACCCCAATTGCACAACTAAATCCTTATCGAACAGATATTATAGGCAATAAATAAAAGAAGCCCTTCATAGGCTTCTTCAATGTAATACGCGGGTGATAAAAGGGCTTTGTTTCTCATATAAGTCGTTCTGCTGTTTTTCTTTAATGCATCTATATCGATCATGAAAGAGAAAGCTGATTATTATAGTAACCATTTTCTATCTCTCCTTTTAATAATGTAGCTTTATTATGCAGGAGTTTAGGATTTCCGATAACAACCATAAGATGGGAACTTTGTCATCCTTAAGACTGAAAACGGGTTAATTTTAAAGTCTGTTTTCGTATAAGATGCTGGCCTTAAGTCTCCCACAATTGTATGTTTATAGCGATCCATAGACTCGCTTGCACGAGGCGGCCGGGTAGAGCTTCGTTGTGAGCACTGCACACTTTTGCGGGACGGTAAATATGCTTTCTAGCGTGAACACAAGAAATTCACGCATCCCTCTACAAGTCAATAAGAAAAAGCAGATACCTCTTTCGAAAAAGCAAAAAAATAAACCGGCCTGCAATGGCCGGTTTAAAAAAGGGGGGAAAATGAGAATGATCAGCTTAATTAAGTCTGACCTAAGTGCTTACTTCTAATTTACCCGGGAAATTATATTTAAAACACACAAATTATTACAGTTAGATTACAGTTTAGCTGTTTCTTTTACAGCTTGGACTACTTCTTCAGCTGTATTCATATGAAGCGCTCTTTCAGCCAGTGCTTCCATGTCCTTTTTGTTCAGGCGGCTGATTTGAGAACGAGCTTTAAGGATTGAAGTAGCACTCATGGAGAACTCGTCAAGTCCTAATCCCAGCAGTAATGGAATTGCCGTTTCGTCCCCAGCCATTTCACCGCACATTCCTGCCCACTTTCCTTCTTTATGCGCTGCATCAATAACCATTTTTACTAAACGCAGGATTGCAGGGTTGTACGGCTGGTAAAGGTAAGAAACACGTTCATTCATGCGATCTGCAGCCATTGTGTACTGAATAAGATCATTAGTGCCTACACTGAAGAAATCAACTTCTTTAGCGAATTGCTCAGCCATAACAGCCGTTGAAGGAATTTCAACCATAATTCCGATTTCAATGTTGTCGGCAACCTGTACGCCCTCGCTAATAAGTTTTTGCTTTTCTTCCTCAAGGATTGCTTTGCCCTGACGGAATTCATCCAGCGTGGCAATCATTGGGAACATAATTTTTAGGTTTCCATAAGTGCTGGCTCTTAATAAAGCTCTTAATTGCGTCCTGAACATGCCCTGCTCTTCCAAACATAGGCGAATCGCCCGGAAGCCAAGGAATGGGTTCATTTCCTTTGGAAGGTTCAGATATGGAAGCTCTTTATCACCGCCGATATCCAGTGTGCGGACTACAACTGGTTTTCCGCTCATCCCTTCCAGTACAGCTTTATAGGAGTCAAACTGCTCCTCTTCTGTTGGAAGCTGATCCCTTCCCATATATAAAAATTCCGTACGGTAAAGGCCAACGCCTTCTCCGCCATTTTCAACTACACCCTTCAAATCTTTCGGAGTACCAATATTCGCTGCCAATTCCACATGATGGTCATCAGCTGTAACTGATTTTTCGTTGACAAGCTTGGCCCATTCAGCTTTTTGCTCCTCGAATTTACGGTGCTCTTCTTTGTATTCGGCGATTGCCTCCGGGGTCGGATTAATATGTACTAAACCTTTTAATCCATCCACGATAATCAGGTCGCCATTTTTAATTTGCTTTGTGGATTCTTTTGTTCCCACTACTGCTGGAATTTCCATGGAACGGGCCATAATAGCCGAGTGAGATGTTCTGCCGCCGATGTCAGTTGTAAATCCTTTTACGTACTGGCGATTTAGCTGAGCAGTATCAGATGGTGTCAAGTCTTCAGCAATTATGATAACTTCTTCTGCAATCATGCTGGGATTTACGATTTGCACTCCAAGCAAATGTGAAAGTACACGCTTCGTTACATCACGGATATCCGCTGCACGTTCTTTCATGTATTCATTGTCCATTTGTTCAAACATTGTAATGAACATATCCGCAGTCTCTTTTAAAGCAGATTCAGCGTTAACTTTATCTGTTTTGATTTTATCTTCAATTGGCGAAATTAATTCCGGATCACTCAATACTAGAAGATGAGCATCGAAAATAGCTGCTTTATCTGCACCAAGCTCTTTATGTGCATTATCGCGGATAACTTCCAATTCTCCTTTAGATTCAGCTAATGCTGCTTGAAAGCGTTCCACTTCCTGTTCAGCATTTTCTACAGTCAATTTATTAAAAGAGAGATCCGGCTCAACCAAACGGTAAGCTTTAGCGATTGCAATACCGCTTGACGCCGCAATTCCAGTTAAGAAGCTCATTATTCAGCCAATCCTTCTTTTTTCAATGTTTCTTCAAGGCTGTTAAGCGCATCCTGTTCATCACTGCCTTCAGCAATAATTGTAATATCAGCACCTTGTCCAACACCTAAAGACATAACGCCCATGATTGATTTAAGGTTTACTTTCTTTTCCTTGTACTCAAGGTGAATTTCTGAGTCAAATTTGCTGGCAGCTTGTACAAGCATTGTAGCTGGACGAGCGTGAATTCCTGTTTCTGCAGTTACTTTAAATTGTTTTTGTACCATATGGGATCAATCTCCTTCGTATTTTTGAATATGAATTAAGATGTGCAAGGCGTTGCCTCACGAACTTAATGACGGGAACTGGAATTTTCAGCAAAACCAGCAGCAGGATGAATCCATTAAATTCCGTCCTATATGCTGTTTTATTTTTTCCAATGCCCTATTATTCATGTATATAGTTGTGCAAAAAGGCTGAGAAAAATTACTTCATTAACTTCTTCAGGTAACTATTCAGCTTTTCGAACACTTCTATAGAATCAGGTAGGATTACCGGGCTGTAATTAAGTCATCGGACAACTTACATCTCAGACAAAAGAATAGCACTTCACATTCATTTAGACAATGAAAAACCCTTAATTTTTAACGTTTGTTCATATTTTTTTGAGTAAAACGCTTTCATTTTCCAAGGTTTTCAACATGATACTTATCCTGTCTTCTAACATGCTTTGAAGTTTCTTTGTATTGAAGGATATTATAGCCTATTCTCATTTTTGAAATAGTTCCCTTCAGGGCTGTTTCATGATCGCCTTCCATGTCTGTATACAGTGCTGCAAGATCCGCGACCGACCGGGCCATCAATTCTATGACATGTTTCAGGTCTTCATAATGATAAGTAGTGTTATCTTCCATTAGGTGCTCAAGTATATCCTGAGATAAGCTTTTCACTCTGTATGCTTTTTCTTTTTCAAGTTTCATTCTTTATCCCGCCTTTTTGATTAATTTCTCAATTATATGCGGGACATAAGAGTGAAATGCTGTAAGCTTAATTTCCTAAAGGAAGCGATTAGTGTTCATGATGAACCAGCTCACAATTTCCTTTTCCCCTCTAGGTTCACTCTTTATCACAAAGGCCAGTCAGGATTTTAACAAGATTAAACTATGAAAAAGTAAAAAAACTATTGGAAATGTTAAAATGTTAAAATGTTAAAATGTTAAAGAGGCAGTCATCTTTCAGGCAGTTTAACGTTAGAATTAATGAGGTGGAGGAAATGCCGAAAATTTATTATTCAATAGGAATGATTATATTATTATTTGTTGAATTAATAATAGGTTATTTTTTTCATAAAAAGTACGCTGGTATAATGGGAACTGACCAAACCGGAATATACGGTAATAATGCAAAATTAATTTTTTACAAAAGATATAATGCTGAAGTCTTTCCTATGCAAAAATAAAGGTGATAATGTATATGTTTTCTTTTCTGGTCTGGCGAAAATTCCCCTAATCATCATGGGGATTATTTGCCGTAATAGAGATGAAATCTAATCTTAGCTATATGATGCCTAAAAAGCTCAGAGCATATTGACTCCGAGCTTTTTTGTGCTAATTTCTCAGTTAAAGCGGCTGCTGACTCAACTGCGAAAAGCACTGCTAATCTGAATTCTGCTCTTCAAAACCGAACCCGTTAATACTCTTCCATCCGATACATTTAGTTACTAGTCTGCTTTTAGGTTTTTCAGTAAGTTCCATACGAAACTCATTATGGCGACTGCCGTAAAAGTGGCTCCAACAGCTGTACCCGAAAGAAAAGCATTATTCTCTGTTACCGGGACTAAAGACAGTGACAGCATCATGATTGGCAGGCCAATATTATGAAGCCAAAAATGCCACATCCCAGCTTTCCCAACTGCAAGAGCAGGAAATAGGTAATATAGGATTCCTGCCAAAGTCAAGGACGTCCACCCAAGTAAATTAATATGGACATGAACAGGCCCTAATAAATAAGAATGAGTACTGGACATATAATACCCCAGCAGAATCCCAACGGCAAAGTATTCGGAAGAAATCTTAATCATGGTAATGCCCATTAAACCCTTCCCTAAAATCGTTCTAAAACATTAATAGAACATGAGCCTATAGAACCATTTAGAACAAGGTAATTGTTTCTATTTCTAACTTAATTTCCTACTATCACAATTATTGTTCATAAATCATTTTCCTTGTCATGCCTCCGTCCACTGTTATATTTTCACCTGTTATAAAGTCATTTTTCGGATGGGCTAAAAATAAGCAAGTCCTTGCAATATCCCCGGGCTTTCCAACCCTGTTTGAGAAATGCTGTTTATGGTCGATTTCCCTTAGATTTCCATATACTCCTGTTTCAATCCAGCCGGGGCTTATGCAATTAACCCTGATCCCCTTTTCAGCGAGTGTACTGGCCATCGCGTGAGTAATTGCCCTAATTCCTCCTTTAGAAGCTGAGTAAGCTTCTGTTCCGCTTTCTGACATTATTGCTCTTGTAGAAGTAAGGTTGATTATACTGGAACCTTGCTTCATCAATTTGGCAGCCTCCCTGCTGCACAGGAACACACTCCGAAGATTTGTATTGATCACCTCATCCCACATTTCGACACTCAATTCAAAAAATGAATGAAATTTTGATATGCCTGCATTATTGATCAGGATATCTATGGATCCAAATGTCTCAAATGACTTTGTAATTAGTTCTTTAATATCAGTTTCATTCTTAACATCTGTTTTAATGAATAGGCTATTAAGGCCTGTCTTGTTTAAACGGTCTTCTAATTGTTTTCCATTCATTTCATCAATATCGGCGATAACAACATTTGCCTCTTTTCTCGCGAATGACTCGGCAATACTCAACCCTATTCCGCTGGCTCCTCCGGTAACAATGACTGTTTTCCCTTTAAAGTCGTTCATACTTGCTCATCCTTTCAAAGTTGACATAATGCTTATTTTCCTTATTTCTTTTCAATTAAACTGTATGCACATAGTAAAGACACCTGAAATGATCAAGTGTCTTTACTGCGTGCTATTTTTTTCAACGCTTAATTAGCTTCGTGGAGAATCTAAGTATTGATAAATTACATGTCCGCCTCTTTGAGCAATTCCCCTGAAGTGCTTAAAGTCATCCCTTTGTACGATGACACTGCGAAAAGGAAGAAAGTCCTCCTTTGACACATAATACTCTGAGATGATTCCATTTTTTAATTGTTCAAGCACTTCCTGAATTTGTTCATGATTCATTATCCAGAACTCCTTTTTCTACATTCTTTCTTAATCATAAATAAAGTACTGCCAATTTTGAAGTATATAAACACGACTTATTTTTCTGAATATTAAATAATTTTAATGTACAATAGTATTTTTTCTGGTATAATATTACCAACCTAAAGAATGTAACATTTTACCTTAGCAGCAGTAAATTGCAAAATTCTTTACGCATTTTAAAATATAGTGCAAACTGTTACTACCAGCGAAAGAAATGGACAAAAGGAGAGATGATTTGTGAAGAAAGCAGAGGTTGGCAATATTATTGAATTTCGTGATGGACTACAGGGAATTGTAGAAAAAGTAAATGAGAATTCCGTGATTGTGGATTTAACGTACATGGATAACTACCGTGATCTTGAATTAGATCAGAGAACTGTTGTCAATCATAAAAATTATAAAGTTGTCAGAGAATCAGCAGTATAAAAGAAGAAAAAATGAAAGCGTATTCTTTTAAAAGCAGCTCCCTTTGCTGCTTTTTGTTTTTGTCTTTTTTCCCTGGCCATACCAGCTGGATTTTTTAGCTGCACTATAAATCCCACAGTTATGGCCTCCTTTCAGGAGGCCATAACTTTATTCTTTTTCCCCTGACAGCTCTTTGAAGGATTTCACTTTTCCATGAGGATGCTGATCCTGCTTTCTGACTGTCCAGGCACGCTCTTTTTCTCTTTTTGATTTTGTCATTATACATACCTCCCTTCATATGGGCTTATGTTTAGCATTTCTGCATTAATTTATCTTAACGATTTCAAAGAAATCTTTTCCTTACTTTTTATGTTTGTTTTTTGTTAGAATAGTGTTTGGTTATTTTTTTCGCTTGAAAGGAGTTAAGTAATTTGAAAAATATTGCTGCAGATGTCCGCTTAATCGGCGGTCTGGTTCTTGCTCATCTGCTTATGTATTTTACATTTCAGGATAAATCAATTTTTTGGTACATCTTTTCAGCCACTTTACTGCTTCTAATCAGTTACTCAATTATCATGGAAGAAGTGGAAGACAAAGCTTCTTTTGGAACTTATATTACCTTCGGAACCCTTTCCGGTTTTCTATTGTATGGACTATTTTGGGCAGGATACAATTTATTTGATTTGCTCAATCTCCCCTTCGTTAATCAGGTTGAACATTTATACGGCCGATTCTCACCTTCGTTTATCTGGCACTATATTGTGCTGATTTTAATCATCGTTCCAGGTGAAGAGGTGTTTTGGAGAGGATTCGTTCAAAAAAGATTGATGAAACATACGTCTGTTAAGGTAAGCATTATAATATCATCTCTGCTCTATACTTCTGTTCATTTTTATTCAGGATACTGGATGCTCGCTTTTGCAGCATTAATCGCAGGTCTCTTCTGGGGATGGCTTTATGCCTGGAAAAGAAGCATTCCCTTAGTAATCGTATCGCATCTGATTTTTGACTTGTTATTGTTCGTTCTTCTTCCCCTTAAATAGTTGTTCATCCACATACTGCAGTGATGATGAGACAATTCTTTATGAATTGTCTTTTTTTATTGGCTCATTTCTAAAGATTGTTGTTATTATTTAGAATTCAGTGCGCTGATTGCAGCGAAGGGATCCTCAAGCGTGCTGCGGGGCTTGCGCCAGAGCCTCCTCGACGCTGTGCGTCTGCCTAGTCTCACCTTACCGCTATTCCCGCAGGATATTGAATAACTTCCTTAAGTACAAACCATACCCCAAAAATACCCATGTATTTTCGAGGATCTCTCACCTTCCGCTGCAATCAACTCAGTAAATATAATACAAATAACAAACTTTGCGAAAACAGCCTTTATTCTTTAGTGAATCTTGTCGATATTTTACATAAATGGTAATGTACAATTAAATAGGAATTTATACGTAACTCTTTTATTTCAATTACGTCTAATTAGGCAAATGCGCAGGCAGGCAACGGGAGGTTGGAACAATAATGAAAACTATGGCAAAATTTATGTTAATGCTGGGAATTGTAGCTGCTGTCCTGGCAGGATGCGGAACAGCTCAAAATGATCCAGACAATGGAGCGGAGCCTGGAAAAAATGAAGAAGAAACAGCTTCGGAACGACAGGATGGACAAGAACAAAGTGAAAAAGAGGAGCCATCAGAAGGTGGCAATAATGAAGAAGGTAATGTTATCAGAATAATGGAACAGAATATGTCTTATTCCGCTAATGGTGAAACGAAGGAAGACACTGCCTTTCTGAAACACAGTGATAATCAAAATTATTCGATTTACGTTCTGCCAGCATATGAATTAACTGCCGAGGAACCAAATAAGGATGTGCTGTACCTTTCCGAAAATGATCAAGTATTCATGAGGATTGAACTTCTTCCGGATGATGCAGACTGGGACATGATTGAAGAGAACACCAAAGCACAGCTTGAAGCTGTCAGCGAAAATGTGCAGACATCAAATGCTCCTTCAGATGATTTTTACAAAGATGCGTCTGTGATGAGAGCAGAAGGAAACGGTGAGAAGGTTTCAGCCTACCTTGTGAAAAACGATGATTTATCACTTAAGCTCACTCTATTCAATAAGGAAGATGCTGACCATGAGGATGCATTCCTGCAGATGGCGAAAACCATTATGAAAGAGAAGCCCCAGGAATAATAGGAATTTGAAAGAGATCCATGTAAAGCGGATCTCTTTTTTGTTATTATCAGGCTTTTCTGCCCTTACTTCCATCATCAAATGGCTTCATCCATAGAAGAATGATAAATGTCAAACTTACATATCCAAAAACCGGATATAAATAGGAAAGCAACGTTCCATAATTGATCAAACTGATAAAGTAACAAACTACAAAGATAAAGCCCACTATAAAAATACTCGGCACCGAAAAGTGCTTTTTTACCTGTCTCTCGATGCCAAATACATTCCCAATAACAGAAGTGAAAATCTCTCCATAGATGACAAACACAAAAATCCAATAGAATGAAGATGCCAATGTCTTTACAATAGCGGCCATCGGGATATCATATGCCTCTAGATTCGGCAGCATCATAAGTGTTAAATGGCTGGATAGCAGAATGAGTGTCAATGCGGCACCACCAAGGTATCCGCCCCATTTGATTGTCCGGTCATCATTTATTTCAGAAGCCACAGGCACCAGGACAGCCTGCGACAATGTTAAATTCAGAGCAGTATAAGAAAACGGAGCCACAACCGCCTTCCACCCATCTTCAGCATATGGGATAAACAGAACCTGTTCTGCAAAATTAGGAAGCTTCATGCTAATAAATAATAAAATAAAGCTAAATGCAATCATCATTGGAACAACGAATGTATTTACAGCAAATAATCCGCGTATGCCCACTATCATTGTAATTATTGTTAACCCTATCGTTACGAGCAATCCTGCAGTCTTGCTGATGCCAATCTGTTCCTCAAACACTGCTCCTGCACCTGACAGCATAACTGCACATACACCAAGCAGCATAAACAGCATTAGTATATTAATGGCAGAACCAAAAAATCTTCCAAATAAATATTCATTTAATTCCTGGTAGGATGCTGCTTTTATCTGTGCAGAGATTCTCATTAACTTGGAACCGAGAAATATAAAGATATAACCGCTCATAAGTATCCCAATTAAACCGATAAAACCAAATCGGGAAAAAAACTCTACAATCTCCCTGCCAGTGGCAAAGCCCGCGCCTACCACGGTTCCCACATAAACGGCAGCGATCTGAAAAGCTGCCCCCCAATTCGTCTTCACTTAATCTCCTCCTTCCTTTCCAATATATGTAGTCTGATACAAACAAAGACGAGCTTTTTTGCATTTAAACGCAAACTACATTTTGGATACAAATTCCAAAACAAATCTCTTGAAAGTCAAAGAAGGTCAAATTATAATATCGGTATAAGGTCAAATATAGTCAAAGTCAGACCAAATTTTTAATGGAGGTATGCAAAATGCTTTGTCAAAAATGTCAATCAAAAGAAGCAAACGTACAATTAAGACTGAATGTGAATGGAAATGAACGAAACATTAACCTTTGCCATAGCTGTTATCAAACTGAAAAGCAAAAAAGTCTTACTTCCTTTGGGCCTGCTTTGAGCGGCTTTTCAGGTTTTGGCCAAATGCCTTTAGAGGATTTCTTTAAAAAAATGGCATCATCCCAAGGAAATGAAAACTTCAAGCCTTTAAAAGAAGCGCCGGGACACAATCAGGGGAACGGCGGATTTATCGATCAATTCGGACGAAATCTTACACAGCTTGCAAAAGCTGGTTTAATTGACCCAGTCATCGGACGGGACGAAGAAATAAATCGTGTGACGGAAATTTTAAATAGAAGAAGTAAAAATAATCCGGTCTTAATAGGTGAACCGGGAGTAGGTAAAACAGCTATTGCCGAAGGGCTGGCGGTTAATATTGCCGAGGGGCGGGCCCCGAAGAAACTTCTAAATAAAGAGGTTTATTTGCTTGATGTGGCATCCCTGGTTGCAAATACCGGCATTCGCGGCCAATTCGAGGAACGAATGAAGCAGCTTATTTCAGAGCTTCAGACCAGGAAGAATATTATTCTCTTTATTGATGAAATCCATCTGCTTGTCGGAGCAGGGTCAGCTGAAGGCTCAATGGATGCCGGCAATATACTGAAGCCTGCCCTTGCAAGGGGAGAACTGCAAGTAGTTGGAGCTACAACATTGAAAGAATACCGCCAAATTGAAAAGGATCCAGCTCTCGAACGCAGATTCCAGCCTGTTCATGTAAATGAGCCGACTGCTGATGAGACCTTTGACATCTTGATGGGGCTGAAACAAAAATATGAGGATTATCATGATGTTTCTTTTACAGAAGACGCCATAAGAGCGTGTGTACAGCTGTCAAGCCGCTATATTCAGGACAGATTCCTTCCTGATAAAGCCATTGATTTAATGGATGAAGCAGGTTCAAAAATGAATCTTCAGTCAGGATATATTCCGGCAGAAAATATTGAGAAACAGCTGAATGAAATCAGCAGGCAGAAGGAACTTGTATTAAAAGAAGAAAAATATGAAGAAGCTGCAAAACTCCGTGAAGAGGAACTAAAACTCCAGCAGGCATTAAACGGAGAAAACAAAGCTGAAAGGCCAGTTATTGAAACTAGTCTTATTCAGGAGATCATCGAGAAGAAAACGGGAATTCCGGTCGGCAAATTAGCCGAAAATGAACAGAAAAAAATGAAAAACCTTGAGGAAAATCTTGCTCAAAATGTAATTGGACAGCCGGAAGCAGTTCGTAAAGTTGCAAAAGCCATCCGCAGAAGCCGTGCAGGACTTAAATCCAAGCACCGCCCAATTGGATCTTTCCTATTTGTCGGGCCGACAGGTGTTGGGAAAACTGAATTAACCAAAACACTTGCGGAGGAGCTGTTCGGCTCAAAAGACAGCATGATCAGGCTTGATATGAGTGAATATATGGAAAAGCACAGCGTGTCTAAAATTATCGGTTCCCCTCCCGGATATGTTGGACATGAAGAAGCAGGACAGCTGACAGAAAAGGTCCGCAGAAATCCGTACAGCATTATCCTGCTTGATGAGATAGAAAAAGCACATCCAGATGTACAGCACATGTTCCTTCAAATTCTGGAGGATGGGCGCCTGACAGATAGCCAGGGCCGTACTGTCAGCTTTAAAGATACAGTTATTATTATGACAAGCAACGCAGGTGTTGGGCATAAAGAAATCCATGTTGGATTTGGCGCAGCTGATGCCGTCAAAGATTCAAACATTCTGGATTCGCTCGGCAGCTTCTTTAAGCCGGAATTCCTGAATCGTTTTGATGGCATTATTGAATTTAAAGCATTGGAAAAAGAACATTTATTAGAAATAGTCGATATCATGCTCAATGATCTGCAGAAAACATTAAATGATCAGGAGCTTGAATTGACTGTTGCGCAGGAAGTTAAGGAGAAATTAGCAGAAGACGGGTATCACCCTGATTTTGGCGCAAGGCCATTGAGAAGAATTATCCAGGATGAGCTTGAGGACAAAATTGCAGATTTCATCATTGACCATGGCGGTAATAGCCATTTACAGGCTGAGCTGGAAAACGGAATAATTGTGATTAATTCACTACGCAAATAAGATGACAAAGAGCCGGAATTCATAACCGGCTCTCTTTTTTTTATGGCTCTTCTTTAAGGCCCTTTTCGTATAAATTAATTGTTTTTCGCTTCAATGCTGTCCGTTGATAATCAACTCAGCAAATTAAACAAGTTATGAAAAAGCAGCAAACATTCCGAAAACAGCTTTTATTTTATAAACCTTTATCATTCACTGAATTCAGCCATTTCTCAATTTCCCCGATAACCGACTCTACACATCCCTCTTCAAAAGGAGAAATCAATCCAGCTTCTTTAACAAGTCCAGTGAAAGGCTTGCTGCCGCCAAGCTGGCATAGTTTTAAATAATCCTTCCATGCATCTTCCTGATTCTCCCTGGACCTTTTCCAAAACTGGAATGCGCAGATTTGGGCCAGCGTATAATCAATATAATAGAATGGAGAATTGTAGATATGTCCCTGACGCTGCCAGAAGCCTCCATTCTCTAAATACTGGTTGCCATCATAATCTTTATGCGGCAAGTATTTCTTCTCGATCTCTCTCCATGCCTGTTTTCTTTCCTCCGGTGTTGCTTGCGGGTTTTCATACACCCAATGCTGGAATTCATCAACTGACACGCCATAAGGCAGGAAAAGAAGTCCTCCGCTTAAATGTGAAAACTTGTATTTCTCAGTATCCTCTTTAAAGAAGCCTTCCATCCAAGGCCATGTAAAAAATTCCATGCTCATGGAATGAATTTCGGCTGCTTCATAGGTTGGCCAGTTATATTCAGGTATTTCAAAATGACTGCTTGAGTAGACCTGGAATGCATGGCCTGCTTCATGGGTAAGCACGTCAATATCTCCTGAAGTCCCATTGAAGTTAGAGAAAATGAATGGGGATTTATAGTTTTCAATGTAAGTGCAATAGCCGCCACTAGCTTTTCCCTTTTTGGCCACCAGATCCATTAAATTATTTTCCCTCATGTATGAGAAAAATTCGCTTGTTTCCCTGGATAACTCATCATACATTTTTTGTCCGTTTTCAATAATCCATAGAGGATTACCTTTTGGTACGGCATTACCTGTTTTAAATTCAAATCCTTCATCGTAGTATTTCAGTTTATCAACGCCAATGCGCTCTCTTTGCCTCTCCTTTAGCCTTGTCGCAATCGGAACTATAAAATCCTTCACCTGTTTACGGAAGTTTGCAACCATTTCGGCATTATAATCTGTCCGGTACATACGGAAGTACGCCAGTTCAACAAAATTCTTATAACCAAGCTTATGGGCGATTTCTGTTCTAACACTGACAAGCTCATCATAAATACGGTCCAGTTCAGATTCATTTTCAGCCAGAAAACCAAAGCGTGCCTCGCTTGCTTTTTTGCGCATTTCACGTTCTGTAGATTGGGTAAATGGCTCCAATTGGGCAAGAGTGCGTTCTTCACCTTCAAAATCAATCTTCGCTGAAGCAATTAATTTCGTATATTCCGAAGAAAGTTTATTTTCTTTTTGCAAAAGTGGTACAATCTCTGGCGAAAACACCTTCAATTGTGCTTCTGCAAGCGAAAACAGCTGATCTCCCCAGCGCTTTTCAAGCTCTCTCCTGAACCTGGAATCAACCAAAGCCTGATAATACTTTGTAACCAACCCTTCTACTTCAGGCTGAAGCTCATCCATATAATCCTGCTCTGCTTTGTAAAATTCATCATTCGTATCTACTGAGTGCCGGATATAGCACAGGTTGAACATCGTACCGACATCATTGCGGATATCATTAATTTCTTTCATAGCCTGAGTTTGCTGTTCTGCGGAAGCTGCACCTTCGAACTTTTCAAGCGCTGCTTCAAATTGTCCCTTTATCTTCTCAAGATTCGGACGAACATATGTATAGTCTTCAAATTTCACATTATTGCCCCCTCGTATTATGTATATGGATTTATTAAGAAACACTAAACTAATTCGACAATATTTGGATGATTCCTCCTCTAAACAATTCTTTATCTGGCCCAAAATAAAAAACAGCCGGTCAAGGCTGTCATTCAAGTCCGCTATTTTTATCATGGGAGATTGATAGTCCCAATTTCTTTAATAATATAATGGCTGTACCTTTCTCTTCTGGAGTCAGCTCGTTCATAAGTGAATGTATATGTTTTTCATGGTCAGGAAAAATGTTTTCGATAAATGCTTTTCCCTCATCTGTTATTTGCGCAAAGGTAACTCTTCTGTCGGTAGGGCAGGCGACCCTTTTTAACAGACCTTTCTGCTCAAGCTTGTCCACTACATACGTAATGCTTCCGCTGGCCAATAGTATTTTCCCGCCGATCTGCTGAAGAGGCTGGTCACCTTTATGGTACAGGAGCTCCAGAACTGCAAATTCAGTTGGATTTACTCCGTAAGTTTGAATAAGTTTATTAACATTTTCATTTATAGCCCGGTATGCCCTGGACAGAACAATAAATAATTTCAATGATTGGTCAATTTGTTCAGATCCCATTTTATCCAATCCCTTTACCTTTTAATGAGTAGCGTTTACATCAATTCTCAACCATTATAGAAAACAGGAAGAAAGCTGTCAATTTAACAGATTATAATCATTTGCCGGAAGTTACCTCCCAATTGCTGTTCAGAGTCGGAATTATCTTTCCCTTGTCTGAAAAATAATCTGCAATCAATTCAGTCATATCTGTTAATATCTCTTTCTCTATTGGTTTTCCCTTGAACATATAATATCCTCCACCTCCGGCAGCCCGGTAATTGCTCATTACTGCACGGTACTCTTCATCCTCTCTGACTGGATTTCCCTTATAAAGAAGACTTGTGATCCGGCTGCCCTTTTGGCGCGAAACATCTATCTTATATTTAATTCCTTCCCACATATCGTAATTGTAATGCTGGGGCTTTGGATATGAAAATTCAGGATTTACAACAATTTCCCCGTCACTGTTCAAATCAAAATAAGATGCTGACCGCTCCAAAGCCTCCTTAATGTCCTTTCCTGAAACTCTTAGCACACATAGTGAATTCGGATAAATATAATTAGAAACAACTTCTCTCATCGTTACTTTAGATTTGAAGCCCGGTGCTCCCTCATGAAACAGTGCAGTACAGGAAATATCACAACCTGCAGCTTCCATCTGTACTTTATTAATGAATTCAATCAGCGGATGCTCTGTGAGGCGCGCTTTGAAAATATCATCAATCACCATATCTCCTTCAATCTCACCAATCACCGTATCCAGCCAATTTTGGGTTTTAGATTCATAATACCCGGCAAGCTGAAGTACCTCACAATCAGGCATGATTCCATTGGGATAAATTAAAGAAGAATGTTTTTCATCGATCAGCCAATCATTGTGTTTTTTTCTGAATTTGACTGTAATCTTTGCCAGCGCCTGACCGTTAAACCCCGGCTGGACAATAGATACACCATTCACTTGTTCCGCTTCGATAAAACGGTGCTGGTGCCCGGTAATCAAAACATCAATTCCTGGTACCTCAGTACAGATTCTGTAGGCTTCATTTTCTCCAGTTTGTTCTTCCGTCATTTCTCCTGTTCTAAGATCCTTTTCAAAGCCTCCATGATAAGAGACGATAATTAAGTCAGGCTTTTCTTCCTCCTGGATATAGGAAACCCACCTTTTCAAGCTAACTACCGCAGACTCGAAGGAAAGCTGCTCAATATGCTGCCTTTTCTCCCAATTGGGAATATACTGGGTGGTTACACCAATTACGGCTGTTTTCAAACCATTTGCAAAGGTTTTTATTTTATAAGGAAGCCCGAAATAAGTTTCTTTTGTTGAATTGAATAAGATATTAGCTGAAAGCCAAGGGAAATTTGATTCACTGACCGCTCTTGCAAGGATGTTCTTTCCATAGTTGAATTCATGATTTCCGATTACAGCTGCATCATATTCAAGTTTATTTAATATTTGTATCATTGGATTTTTTTGGTTTTTCAGGTATCTGGAATAATAATAAGTAAGAGGAGTTCCCTGTATCAAATCTCCATTATCAATAAGAATAGAGATTTCAGATTGTTCCTTTTCTCTCTTTATTAACGCTGCAAGCTTGCCCAGGCCATGCTCAGCATTTTCATCTGTTCCATATAAATATGGATAAACATGTCCATGGATATCACTTGTAGCTAAAATTGTGAGTATAGCTTCGGATTTCATCAAACCCCTCCTTACATATAAAATAACATTCCTTTGAAAGAATTAAACCACTTTTTTTAACACAAAATGGTATAATATTGATATTGTCAGCTAGCTAAGAACAAATTAACCTAATAAATCTGGAGCTAACCTCATGAATAACCGAAACAGAAATTTCCTGCTTTATTTATTTGCAGTTATTATTCCAACTTTAGCCGGCAGCATCTTTTTCTTTATGGATTCTGTTAAACAAAACGATATGGAAAGACTGGAAGAAGCAAAATGGATTGGCTCCATACATCAACGAAGCTGGGACCAATTTATTTCCGAGACCGTGACCACACTTGAGATGCTTTCACTGACAGCGGGAAGTGCTGACAAGCCTACGGACAAGCTTGAGCCTCTGCTCCAAAAAGCCAATCAAATGGATCCGCGTTATGGAGGGATTTACCTTCTCAACCCCAGCGGAATGGTTCTTACAGGCTCAAATCAATTTTTAGCAAACTCAAATTTATCTGATAAGAAATATCTTAAAGAGGTTTTGCTAACGAAAGATATTGTTATTTCAAATACATCTGAAACATTGTCAAATGGTCAAACTGTCGTTGGGATAGCAAAGCCGGTAGTAAATGACAATGGAGATGTAATTGCTATTATTGTGGCACATATGAGGGTGGATTACGTACAAAATATTATGAGGCTTCTCACTCCCGATGCCCGACTTTGTATTCTTAATTCTAAAAGGCAAACAATCATGGACATCAATATGAATGGAGACTCCTCCTTTTCCAGTCAAAACAGCATTACAATTCCGATTGACAGGCTGCCTTGGAGTGTGAAAGTGGAATTTCCGCCAAGAGACATGCTGAAAATAATAAAGGATGCTTTCCGGGCAATCCTTGGTTTAGCGATTTTATTGCATATTGTATTTCTCTTTATTAAATATTTAAGGCTTAAAAAACAGACTGAAAAGGAAAAAAAGGAAAATGAGGTGCAAAAGCTGGAACTGGTAGGCACTCTGGCTGCCAGCACAGCCCATGAAATCAGGAACCCATTAACGGGAATAAAAGGCCTTATACAGTTATTGAGCGAAAAATATACGAATGCTCAGGACCAGTATTATTTCTCGGTCATAAATGATGAGATAAGAAGAATTAATGAAATTGTCAGTGAGTTTTTAATTCTGGGTAAACCTACAGCGCTAAAAACGGAAGCGATGGATTTAAGAGGTATTGTAAAGGAGTTAGAGCCATTAATACTTTCAGAAGCTAATTTACACAATGTCAATTTCGAATCTGTTCTTCCAGATGAGCCTGTTATGGTTGACTGTACGAAAGATCAGATGAAACAGGTAATCCTGAATTTAATGAAAAACGCTTTTGAATCAATGGAGAGTGGCGGAAAACTAACAATTAAGCTAACCAAATTGCAATCCAGATGCCAGCTTAAAATCGCGGATACAGGCTCTGGTATTCCAGAAAATGAATTAGAAAAGATATTTCATCCTTTTTACACTTCAAAGGAAATGGGTACAGGTCTTGGTCTAGTGGTATGCAGGCGCATTATCCATTCTTTCGGCGGTGAAATATTTATTACAAGCGAAGAAACGAAGGGTACTCATGTAGATATCTTTCTGCCAGTCAAAAACACATAAAAAGGGAAGGTGCATGAACGTATGCACCTTCCCTTTTAACTTATATAGATCGGAACGTTTCTCTCAATCCGGTCCTTTATTGACTTCATCATTTTTAAAAGCTGAGGAGTCCTGTCCTCAGGTGCGATTTTTTTATGGAGAACAGAATACAGAGTGATATCCCTAAGCCTCAGGAATAACGGCAGATGTTTTTCCAAGTCACCGGGAATTTCATTTTCCAGCTGATAGCCATCCAAAAAGGAGTCCAGGAACCCCCTTCCAAAACCATTTATTTCTGATTGATCTGCCTCCTTGAACTTATATAAGAGTGAGTAATATAGGGGAATGGCGATATCAGATGCAAACCAATGATAACAGCAGTCATCAAAATCAAACACTTGTATCTCTTTTCCGTCATAAAAAAAGTTTCCTGAATGAATATCCGTATGAATAAGCCCATAATTGTTTTTATGTTTTGGCAATGTTTGAAGCAGATTCAATAATTCCTTTGTATTCTGAACGATTAATTGATCTTTTTCAGGTATATATTTTTCAACGTTAAGCAATTCTTCTTCATGCCATTGCATGCGCGGGATAGTGCCAGCAGAAGGAACATATGACTTTGTGGCTGTATGCATTTTCCCCACTGCTCTTCCCCACACATAAAATAACTCCTTATTGAATACCGGTGCATGAACACTGATTGGCTTTCCCTCTGCTTTGGAAAACACACTTGCATAAAAGACAGAGCCGTCATAAGCCTCCAAAGCTTCAACCATATTTCCATCTTGTGAAGGAACACCCCTCGGAACCTTCACACCTTCTGCTCTTAAAAAGCTCATCCAGTCAACTTCTGATAATAGCTCCTGCAGCTTTCTATGGGACGAATGGGTAATTCTCAAAATAAGCTCTTCCCCATGTTTTGAAGTTTGATAGACATAGTTTTCAAAGTCACCCAGCTTTTTATAATTCACGGTATCCAAAGAAAAGATACTTAAGAAATGATGGAGGATTTCGTCCGTCATTAAAGCATCAACAGCTTTTTCCATTAGCTTCCCTGCTCTCCCTTTATTCTAAATAATGTAAATTATATAATATTTAATAGATTTTCGAAATAGCTATTTTGATAGACCTGTGAATAAGGTACACTATATTTAGCTTCACGAAATGTTCAGAAAGAAGGAGACTTACATTATGAGTGCTACCGCTGCTACAATCAATCCAAATTCTGATCCGCAGCAGAAAACAGCCTACAGGATATTATTCATCATTGGGCTCTGCCACCTGTTGAACGATTCTATCCAATCCGTAATCCCGGCTATGTTTCCCATTTTGGAAAAATCTATGGGACTTACCTATTCACAGCTGGGCATGATTGCTTTTTCGTTAAATATGGTTTCTTCCATCATGCAGCCTGTCATTGGGATGGCCACTGATAAAAAACCCTTCCCGTTCGCCTTGCCAATAGGCCTTACCTCAACTTTATTTGGTGTATTAGGCCTGGCATTTGCACCAGATTATAAATGGATCATTCTCTCAGTTCTATTCATTGGGTTGGGCTCAGCTGTGTTCCATCCTGAAGGTTCAAGGGTAGCCTACATGGCAGCAGGCCAGCGCAGAGGACTTGCTCAATCCATTTATCAAGTTGGGGGAAATACCGGACAGGCACTTGCTCCGATCATTACAGCCCTCATACTTGTTCCCCTGGGACAAATAGGGGCTGCATGGTTTACCGCAGTTGCGGCAATTGCAGTAGGACTGCTTATTTATATTGCATTTTGGTATACAGGACGGCTTCATAAGGAACTGACCGTCACAAAACCTCGGAAAGCTTCAGGGGCACACCAAAACAAAAGAATTTCTAAAAAGGTGTGGGGAGCCCTTCTATTGGTTCTTTTTTTGATATTTGCCCGTTCGTGGTATATCTCTGGGATGACAAATTTCTATGCTTTTTATGCAATAGAGAAGTATTCATTCACAATTAGTCAGGCACAGCTCTTTTTATTTGCATTTTTAGTCTCAGGGGCGCTGGGTACGTTTTTTGGCGGCCCGCTTGCAGATCGGTTTGGGAAGAAACAGATTATTTTTCTTTCAATGATACTGACTGTTCCTCTTTCAATTCTCATTCCATTAGTGCCTTCCGCTCTTGCATTTATCATGCTGGTGGCAGGCGGATTTATTCTTATGTCAAGCTTTTCTGTGACTGTTGTATACGCCCAGGAACTCGTCCCAGGCAAAATCGGCACAATGGCTGGACTGACTGTAGGGCTGGCTTTCGGCATGGGGGCAATAGGCTCCGTTGCTTTGGGCTATATAGCCGACACTATTGGTCTGGTTAATATGATTATATTAACAGGGTTTCTTCCCGTTTTGGGATTGCTGACTTTATTGCTTCCCCCAGATGAAAGGGTTTCTGAATGGAATAATTAAGGGTTCTTTTTGTAAGGCTCTTTAAATGTTATCTTTTGCTTATCATTTTTTCCCGTTGATTGCAGCAAAGGAATGCTCAATGATCGCGGGGCGGGCGCCTAAGCCCCTCGACGCTACTCGTATGCTGGATCTCATCTGTCCCGCTACTCCCGCAGGACATTGAATATGCTTACTTGAGTACACACCGCACGAAAAAAATGTATGCATTTTCTAGGATCTCTCACCTTCCGCTGCAATTAACTCAGTAAACAAAAAGCATCAAGGAAACCTTTCAATAATAGCCTAATTATAAAAGAGGAGGGGCTGGTATTATCCCCACTAGGTAGACTTGAAAAAAAGAGGACATGATATGATGTTCTTAATAGTCTACCTGGAGGGGATTTTTCTATGGCCAAAAAAGGACAAACATTTACTTCGTATACTGAGGAATTAAAGCGTGAAGTAGTTCGTTTGAAATTGGAGGAGGGCTGG